>CAVPZH010000019.1:0-211965 GCA_963710125.1 uncultured Actinomycetes bacterium
GGAGCCCGGTCGCGAACGAGCCCGCCGCCCGGCCGAGGTCCCTGACCGAGCGCTCGACGGTGGCGCCGACGCGCGAGGCCGGCTCGACCTCGTCCACGTTGACCACGTGCGACGGCCGCGGCGACAGGGGCCCGATCTCCGCCGGGCCGACGGCGGCCTCCCGCTTCCACGGATGGTCGTCGGACTCGCCCGCCAGCACCCACGTCGGCCCGAGCCAGGAGACCCCCGCCCTCGGCAGCAGCGTGTTCCGCGGATAGTGACGCTGGCCGAAGGCGAGCACCTCGAGCCCGTCGGGGCCGGCCAGGAGTGTGTGCGCGTGGACGAGCGCGAGATGCACGAGGCAGTCTCCTGTGCGAACCGGGTAGGCCTCCTCCGTGGAGCCGACGCGTTGGAGCGAGACGCCGGAGCCGTCGAGCACGAAGAAGATCTCCTCCTCCGACCCCTCGAGGTGCAGCGGGGTTGACCAACTGCCGGCGGGGATGCGGATCCGCTTGACCCCCACGGTCACCGAGGCGTCGCCGGTGAGCGACTGCCAGTCGCCGCAGATATGGCCTTCTTCGCGTCGAACGACCCGGACGTCGTCCCAGTGCGAGATCACGCTCCGATCATGTCACGCGCCAGGGCGTCCCGCAGTCGCGCGACCGCCGCGTCGCCGGCATCACCTCCTTCGACCCTCGCCCATGCCTCCGCCTCTCGGAGAAGGGCGCGGGTCTCCCCGAGCAGCTCGACCGGGCCCGCGTTCGCCCGTCGCATGGACTCGATCCGTTCGAACCGCTCGAGAACGCTCCGTGCCTCCTCCATGAGCCGACGGTAGCCGCACAGCTGTGCCGTGTCCGTGCCGCGTTCGTGCCGTCTGTGTGACCTCGCCTCCCCGGGAAGCGGCGCAGCCGGACACGCTGCCCCACCGGGCGGCGTCACGAGACCGCCGCGAGGACCAGCTACGAGGCGGCGCGGAGCTGGCCGGGCGCCTCGAGACCGAGAAGCGTGCGGTCGAGCCGCGCGGCGAGCGCCGGCCGGTCGCCGTCGCGGAGCACCGCGACGAGAGCACGCCGGACGGCCGCGCCGGCGGCGTGATCCGCCTCGCCGCCCTCGGACACGTCCCCGAGCACCCTGTGCAGCGTCCCGCGTCGTTCGGCGTCGGACTCGAGCAGGACCGCGACGCGCAGGGGCCAGCTGGAGCCGAACAGCGCGGCGAGTGCACCCCGGAGCTGCTCTGACCGGAAGGGCTCGTGCTGGAAGAGGGACAGCTCCCAGCGGTCGAGCGCCTCCGCGAGGGTTGTGTCCGCATCGGCGAGCGAGAGACGAACGAGGAGCTCGGCGGCGAGCGGCCCGCGAAACTCGTCGAGGCGGGTCGGCTCGCCCGGGGGCTGCGTCGCCGCGATCGGCAGCACCGGGCGGATGCCGTACGGCCGTCCGTCGAGGGTCTCGAAGAGCACCGGTCCCGCCGCGAGCGGGGCCGCCGTCGCAAGCCGCAGTGCGCTCACCGCGTCCGCGACCTCGGCGGGGGCGTCGGGAACCTCCTCGTCCGGCGCGAGGGCGGAGCGAAGCTCGAGCACGCAGTAGCGGTCGGCCTCCCGGCCGAATCCCTTCGGCAGCAGCCCCCGCGCCTCCGGCCAGTGCCGGGCGAGCTCGCCGTCGGCCGCGGCCCGGACGCGGATCCCCGGGCCGAGCTCGCGCTGGATCCCCGTCGTCAGCCCGACGAGCGGCGCGACCGCGGCGTAGGCGCGGCTCTCGCCGAACAGCGATTGTTCGAGCTCCGCGTAGCAGCGGTCGAACGCGTCGTCGTCCCAGTCGAAGCCGCCGCACGCCTCCGCGACCCGGACGAGCAGGTCGACGAGCACCGTGCGGAACAGCGCGTCGTCCTCCGTGGGCTCGAGGCCCGCGTGAGCGCGTGCATAGATGGCGGCTGCGCGCTCCCGGTGAAGCTCGTCGAGCGCGATCGTCGCGTCGTCGCGCCCCCGGAGTCGCGAGGCGCGCGCCTCGACGAAGTCGCGCACGAGCGGCCGGTACTCGTACAGCGCCGGCCCCTTGTCGCCGCCGTGCTCCTCGAACGCGAACGGGAGCGACTCGCCGGCATCGTCGAGCTCGCGGAGCAGATACGCGAACGCGCCGAGCGTGAAGGCACGAAGCGCATGGTGGAGCTGCGGCGCACGGACGCCCATACGCCTCCAGTTACGGGTACGCCGCGGGATTCCTGTCGGGCGAGCGCGCCAGTCGCGCGAGGGCTTCCTCGTCGAGCACGACCGTCCGCCCGCGCCGGAGCTCGACGATTCCCCGTCGCTCGGCGTCGCGCAGCACCCGGTTCACGGTCGCGCGGGACGTTCCCGACAGCGCCGCGATGTCGTCCTGGATCAACGGAATCGCGACCGGCGGGGGGCCCGCGAACACGCGGGCCAGCTCCAGCACCCGTCGCGCGACGCGCGTCTCGGCTCCGACGGTGTAGGCCTCCACGAGCCGTTCGGAGAGGAACGCGACGCGCTCCGACAGGAGCCGCACGAGCACCTCGTCGACGGACGGGTGGCGCCGTGCGAGCCGGCGCAGCTCCGAGCCGCGCACGACCAGGGTCTCGCCGGGCTCGAGCGCGGTCACGGTCGCGCTCCGCTCGCCCTCGGTGATCACCGCCAGCTCCCCGAACGTGTCGCCCGGCCCGCGGATCCCGAGCGCCACCGTGTCTCCGAGCGGCGTGCCGATGCGGACGTCGAAGCGGCCCTTCGCGACCAGGTGGACGGAGTCGGCGGGATCGTGGCGATGGAAGACGACCTCTCCCCGCCGGTACGTGCTGCGCCGCGCGAGCGCGAGGACGGCGCGGACGTCATCCACCGGGATCCCCTCGAACAGCCGCCATTCCATGTTTGTCACAAGCGTTACACAGCGGGCGGCGCAGCGGCGAACGACGTGGGGCGCGCGCCCTCGTACCGTCGTCACATGGTCGAACGGTCGAGGCGGAAGAAGGAGGAGGACATGGACGACAGGGCGACACGGATGCTCTTCGCGACGGTCGCGCTCTCCGCGCTCGCGGTGCTGCTCACGGGCCCCGCGACACGCGTACCTCGCGGAGGGAGACGGCGTGAACGCCGTCTCGTCGCAGCAACGGCAGCAGGCCCAGCTGTCCACGCCGGGCCCCATCCCCTACCTCAGCCAGGGAGTCGGCGTGGACAAGTCCCAGTTCGCCGGGCAGGCGTCTCGCACGGTCGCGAGCCAGCAGACCCCGGTGGCGACGCAACCCACGATCCCCTACCTCAGCCAGGGGACGGGCGTCGACCCGTCGCGGTTCGGCGGCCAGGCGACGCCTCGCCTGACGGGAGCGCATGCGGCGCTCCAGGCCAACCGACACGAGAAGACGGCGGCCGCGCCGCTGCCGCACGGGATCCAGGTCGTGCTCTCGCCGCCCGGCAACGAGCAGCCCCTCGGTCTGACGGGCGACTCACCGCTCACGCGGGCGTCCGGCGTCGGCCAGGAAGGGATCCAGGTGCCGCCGCAGGTGGGTACGGCGTCGTCGGGCAACGACTTCGACTGGGCCTCCTTCGGCGCCGGAGCCGGGATGGTGGCCCTGCTCGCCGCAGTGCTCGGGGGCGCGCTGCTGACGGCGCGCAGGCGTCACTCGGTCGGTCTCCCGTAGTCCGGCCACCCTCGGGGGGAGAGACGGGGCGCCGGTGGCGCCCCGTCTTCGTGGGGGCCGACGTACGCAGCCCGAAAGTCCGGCGACGCGCCTGCGAGGAGCGTGCCGCCGGCGACCGTCGCGGCGGCTGTTTGAATGCCCCGATGACCGACGGACTGGTCGGGCAGCTTCGCTGGCAGGCCGAGGCATGCGCCGCGCTCGGGTCTCCCTTCTACGCGGAGATCCTGCGGCGGCTTGCCGACGACGCGCAGGCGGGCGGCGTCACGGCGCGGGTCCTCGCGGGGCACGAGGACGATCCGGTCGACGCGATCCTCTCGCTGCGACTCCTCGGCGGCGTGCACCGACGGGTGCTGGCCGGGCTCGAGCCCGCGCTCGCGGCCCGCTATCCGAGCACGGGCGGGGACGGAGACGCGGATGCCGCCGTCGCGCCGCTGCTCGCGGTGCTCGCGGCGAACCTCGACCAGCTGAGACGTGGGCTCGCGCAGCCCCCGCAGACGAACGAGGTCGGACGCGCCGCGCCGCTCGTCGGGGCGCTGTGGCACCTCCAATCGATGCACGCGCTCCCCGTACGCCTGCTCGAGATCGGCGCCAGTGCGGGGCTCAACCTGCTCGCCGACCGGTTTCGGTTCGAGACGGCCGACGGCGGAACGGGCCCGCCAGGGTCGCCGGTGGTGTTCCGGGACGCGTGGCACGGCGCCGTCCCGCGCACGGGCCCCCAGCTCGAGGTCGTCGAGCGGCTCGGCTGCGACCCGGCCCCGGTCGACGCGTCAACGGAGGAGGGTGCGCTCACGCTGATGTCGTACGTCTGGCCCGATCAACTCGAGCGGCTCGCGCGGCTCCGCGGCGCGCTCGCCCTCGCGCGAGAGACACCGGTGCGCGTGGTCGAGGGAGACGCCGCGAGCTTCCTGGCCGACCTGGCGCCTGCCCCGGGCGCGTGGACGGTCGTCTGGCACTCGGTGATGTGGATGTACCTCGAAGAAGAGGAGCGCACGGTGGTCCGCGCGCACCTCGAGCGCGCGGGGACGGCCGCGACGGAGGACGCGCCGGTCGCTCACGTCTCGCTCGAGCCCCGCGCCCTCGACCCGCAGACGAGCCTCGCGTTCCACGTCGCCGTCCGCGTCTGGCCGGGCGGGCCGGAGCAGACGATCGGCCACGCCCCGGCCCACGGCGTTCCCGTGCGGTGGGGATTGGAACTCGGCTCAGGGTCGTAGCACTGCGCGCCGAGGACCGGCGAGGAAGCCCGCGTCGACGAGCAGCGGGAGCACGTCGCTCTCCACCACCGGGCGTCCGTCGAAGCGCTCGACCGACAGGCGGCGCCCGCGGTCGGCGCGCACCCACGCGACCAGCGCGGCGAGCGCGGGCCGGAGCCAGTCGGGATCCGGCTCGCGGAGCGGGAGCAGCGAGCGGCCGCCGCGCTCGACGTACAGCGCCGCCTCGCCTCCGAGCAGCACGACGTGGGCGCCCGCGACCCGCGCCGCCCGTGCGGCGGCGCGCCTCGGCCACGGCAGGACTCCCCCGTAGGGCTGCGCGGGATCCGCGGCGGCGAGCACGAGCGGCTCGTCGTCGTCGGCTCGACGCAGCTCGCGCAGCCGCTCGACCGCGCCCGGGAGCGCGAACTGGGCGCCGCCCAATCCCTCCACGAAGTAGCCGCGCCGGCAGGCCCCCACGGTCTCGAGCGCCCTCAGCTCCCCGTACACCGCGCCGTACCCGCCGGGGATGCCCTCGGCGCGCACGCCGTCGCGCGTCACGATCCCCTGGCGCTCGAGGAGCAGCTCGGCCAGCGGCCGGCGGTCGCCTGCGCCCGGCGGCGACGGCGTTTCGCCCGCAGCGAACAGCCGCGCCGCGAGCGACCAGCGTCCCGCCGTGGCGACCTGGCCGGAGCCGCGGGAGCGCGAGAAGCGGCGGGGGCGCCGCTCGGCCGACGGGATGCCGTAGCGTCGCTTTGCCCGCAGCGGCGCCCACGCGTCGTTCGTCACCTCGCCCGCCCACACCAGCTCCCAGAGCGCGGGCAGGGCGTCCGCCGCGTCGACCTCGGCCGCGACGACGAGATCCGTCCAGAACTCGGCGCTCGACGCCAGGGCCCGCCGCACGGCATCGTGAACCGGCCCGGCGAGAGGCTCGGAGACGGCGGGGGGGCCGAGCAGCGGCGCGTCCTCGCGGAAGTAGAGGGCGACCCGGTCGAGCCCCGCGCCCACCCAGACGACCTCGCCGGAAGCGCAGATCTGGTCGAGCGCAGCCGGCTGGTAGCCGGGCACGCGCCTCGGCAGGACCTCGGATTCCCAGAGCGGCACGGGAAGCGCCACCCCCTGGAGCGGCACGAGCGCCTCCCGCAGCGAGGCCCTGCGGTCGATCCCGTGCCAGCCCGGGAGGAAACGGCCGAGCGCCGCCTGCTCCGCGGGCTCGATCTCGCGCCGCAGGGTTGCAAGCGTCGCCCTGCGGATGCGCCGCAGCACGTCCGGGTCGCACCACTCGCGCTCGACGCCGCCCGGCCGGAGCTCTCCCCTGACGAGCAGGTCTCGGGCCTCGAGGGCGGCGAGCGTCGCCTCCGCCGCGTCGGGCTCGAGCGCGTAGCGGCGCGCCAGCTCGCCGGTGGTGAACGGCCCGTGCGAGCGGGCGAAGCGCAGCACGATCCGCTCGAGCGCGTCGTCCACCGGCTCGAGGAACGCCTCGGGCAGCCCTCCGGGCGGCATCACGCCGAACGCGTCCCGGTACAGGCCCGCGTCCTCCGCCGCGACGAGCACCGCGACGGCGCCGACCCGGGCGCGGAAGGCACGCCGCTCCCGGACGAGCGTCTCTGCGAACCCGGGGTCGACCTCCGTGTCGCGCAGCTCCCCCGAGCGCCGGAGGGAATCGTGCACCTCGTCGGCGTTGCGCGGGACGGGACGCAACGACGCCTCGACCTCAGCGAGAGCACCGGGGTCGACCAGGTCGCGGAGCTCCTCCTGGCCGAGCAGCTCGCGCAGGAGCTCGCGGTCGAGCGACAGCGCCTGCGCCCGCCGCTCGGCCGCAGGCGTGTCGTCCTCGTACATGTAGGTCGCGACGTAGTCGAAGAGCAGCGAGGCGGCCATCGGCGACGCGGACGGGGTCTCGAGCTCGACGAGGTCGAGCTCGCGTGCGCGGAGACCGTGGAGGATGCCGCGCAGCGCCGGGAGGTCGAACACGTCCTGCAGGCACTCGCGGTAGGTCTCGAGCACGATCGGGAACGAGCCGTAGGGCCGTGCGACCTCGAGGAGGCTCTGGGCCTTGAGGCGCTGCTGCCAGAGGGGCGTGCGCTGCCCGGGGCGCCGCCGGGGGATCAGGAGGGCCCGCGCGGCGTTCTCGCGGAAGCGGGCGCCGAACAGCGCCGTGCGCCCGACCTCCTGGACGACGAGGTCCTCGAGCTCCTCGGGCTCGACGAGCAGGTCGGCGAGCGAGGGCGGCACGTCGGCGTCGGGCAGGTGCAGGGCGATCCCGTCGTCCGACCAGAGCGACTGCACCTCGAGCGACAGCGTGTCGCGGAGCTTCGCCTGGAGCGCCATCGCCCACGGCGCATGGACGCGCCCGCCGAACGGCGTCAGGACGCAGACGCGCCAGTCGCCGATCTCGTCGCGGAACCGCTCCACCACCACGGTTCGGTCCGTGGGCAGCGCGCTCGTGCGCTGCTGGTCGCGCAGGAACGCGAGCAGGTTCCTCGCAGCGAGCTCGTCGAGGTGGTACTCGTCGCGAAGCCGTGTTCTGGCACTTTCGTCAGAAAGTGCCCCGAGCTCGCGCGACGCCGCCCCGATCCTCGCCCCGAGCTCGTAGGGACGCCCCACCCCCTCGCCCTTCCAGAACGGGACCGCGCCGGGGACGCCCGGCGCCGGCGAGACGAGCACGCGGTCACGCGTGATCTCCTCGATCCGCCACGTCGACGCGCCCAGCATGAAGGTCTGCCCCTCGCGCGCCTCGTACACCATCTCCTCGTCGAGCTCGCCGACGCGGCCGCCGTCACCGACCTGGAAGACGCCGTAGAGACCGCGGTCGGGGATCGTCCCGGCGTTCGTCACCGCGAGGCGCCGCGCCCCCGTCCGGCCGCGAATCACCCCGGCGGTGCGGTCCCACACGATCCGGGGACGCAGCTCGGCGAACTCGTCCGACGGGTACCGGCCGGCGAGCATGTCGAGCACGTTCTCGAGCTGCTCCCGCGACAGGTCGGCGAACGGGTGCGCGCCGCGGACGAGCGCGTGCAGCTCGTCGACCGCGATCTCCTCCTCGGCGCAGATCGCGACGACCTGCTGCGCGAGGACGTCGAGCGGGTTGCGCGGGATCGCGGTCTCCTCGATGGCGCCCTCCCGCATCGCCTTCGCGACGACGGCGCACTCGAGCAGGTCGGCCCGGAACTTCGGGAAGATGCGGCCCTTCGAGACGGCGCCCAGCTCGTGCCCGGCACGGCCGACCCGCTGCAGCCCCCGCGCGACCGACTTCGGGCTCTCGACCTGCACGACGAGGTCGACGGCCCCCATATCGATCCCGAGCTCGAGGCTCGACGTCGCGACGAGGCACGGGATGCGGCCCGCCTTCAGGTCCTCCTCGATCAGCACCCGCTGCTCCCGCGCGAGCGACCCGTGATGCGCCCTCGCGACCTCCTCCTCCGCAAGCTCGTTGATCCGCAGCGCGAGGCGCTCGGCGAGCCGCCGGTTGTTGACGAACACGATCGTCGAGCGGTGCGCCCTCACGAGGTCGAGCAGCGCCGGGTAGACCGAGGGCCAGATCGAGCGCGAGTTGGCCTCGTAGCCGGAGTCCATCTCGACCCCGTCCTGCACGACCGGTTGCGAGAGCTCGTTGCGCGCGCCCAGCTCCCGCAGGTCCTCGACCGGGATCACGACCTCCAGGTCGAGCTCCTTCCGCTGGCCCGCGTCGACGAGCGTGATCTCGCGTCCGCTGCCGGCGACCCAGCGGCCGATCTCCGCGAGAGGACGCTGCGTCGCCGAGAGCCCGATCCGCTGGAACGGCTGCGTGGCTACGCGCTCGAGCCGCTCGAGCGACACCGCGAGGTGGGCGCCGCGCTTCGTCCCGGCGACCGCGTGCACCTCGTCGAGGATCACGGTCTCGACGCCGCGCAGCATCTCGCGGCCCTGGGAGGTGAGCAGCAGGTAGAGCGACTCGGGGGTGGTGATCAGCACGTCGGGCGGGTTGCGCAGCATCCGCTGGCGGTCCCGCTGGGACGTGTCGCCGGTGCGCACGCCCACGGAGAGGCTCGAGCCGAGCCCTGCCAGCGGCCCGCGCAGGTTGCGCTCGATGTCGTAGTTGAGCGCCTTCAGCGGCGAGACGTACAGCAGGCGCAGCCCCTCGCCGGGGGTCGCGTTCAGCCGGTCGATGCCCTGCAGGAACGCCGCCAGGGTCTTGCCCGACCCGGTCGGCGCCTGCACGAGCACGTGGTCACCGGTCGCGATCGCCGGCCAGGCGAGCTCCTGCGCCGGTGTCGGGCCGTCGAACGCGCGCGCGAACCAGGCTCTCGTCGAGTCGGAGAGCGAGGCCAGCGGGTCCACGCTGCGAGCGTAGCCTCCGCGTGCTCTCGCGAGCCTACGGTTCGCCGTACGACCACGGATCGAGGCACGCCACGCCGACACGCTCCGCCGTCGTCGTGTCACGTGACACGACGACGAAGCCGTGGACGAGCGCGGTCGCAGCCTGTAGGCCGTCGACCACGGGGAGCGGGTCGTGCACTCGCAGTCTCCCCCACGCCTCGGCGACCGACTCCGACACAGGGAGCACACGATCCGCGAACTGCCCGCGGAGGTCGGCGAGCCACTCCGCCAGTCGGGTGCTCCGCTCGGGATCGCGGCGCCGCAGACGCTCCGCGCCGTATCGGAGCTCGCCGATCACGAGCACGCTGACGTAGATCGATTCCCTCTCGGCCTGTTCGTACCAGACGAGGACGCCGGGATTGGGAGACGGCTTGCGGAGCTCCGAGAGCACGTTGGTGTCGACCAGATGCATCAGAGCTCGACCTCTCGCGGCACGTCCTTCGACCGCTCGAGCGCGAGATCGTCGATTCGCGGCATCGTCAGCAGGAAGTCCTTGAAGTCGAGCGGCACTCCCTTGAGCCGCCGATACTCCGCGATATCGAGGACGACGACCGCCGACTTGCCGTTGCGGGTCACGAACTGCGGCCCCTCGTCGAGCGCGCGCCGCACGACTTCGCTGAACCGCTGTTTTGCCTCTTGGAGCTGCCAGGTCATGATCTTGAGTCTAATTGAATCTGTCTAGACAGATCGCCAGGAAGCCGGGTCGGGCTAGCATCGAGAAGTGGGCTCCCCCGCCGCGATCCACTTCACGGGCGACGCAGAGGCCGACGCTCTGCTTGCCCGCGAGCCGCTCGCGCTGCTGATCGGGTTCGCGCTCGACCAGCAGGTGACCGTGCCGACGGCGTTCTCCGGGCCACTCAAGCTCGAGCAGCGCCTGGGGACGCTCGATGCGGCGGAGATCGCAGCGACCGACCCGGCTCGCCTCGAGGAGGTGTTCCGCGAGCGCCCGGCGATCCACCGGTTCCCCGGGTCGATGGCGCGCCGCGTCCAGGAGCTCTGCGCGCTCGTCGCAGCCGAGTACGACGGTGACGCCTCGCGGCTGTGGACGGAGGCCGAGGACGCGGCCGACCTCGAGCGCCGGATCCGTGCGCTGCCGGGCTTCGGCGACATGAAGGTGAAGGCGCTCGGCTCCGTGCTCGCGAAGCGGCTCGGTGTCGCGGCCGCAGAGCCGCTCGTGCCGCCCCATCCGACGCTGGGCGACGTCGACTCGGTCGAGGCGCTCGAGGCGTATCAGGCCGCGAAGCGCGCTTACCGCAGCGCCCGTCGAGGGGAAGCTACGAAGGCCTGATTATCGCTGACCGCCTCGTCGGAGCGGCCACCTCTCGTGGAGCGCGTGCTGCCGAAAGCGTGCCGGGGCTACGCACATCCGAGACAGTCGGACGCGGACCTCGCGCTAGCCGTCGTCGAAGGGCTGCGGCGGGCCGAGCACGGGTGTCCTGACCGGGGTGGCGGCGCCGGGGACGATCACGATCGAGTTGCCGCCGGGATTGGAAAGGAAGACGGAGGGCGCGGGCCCCTCCTTCTTCCAGTTGTTGAGCAGCCAGAGGTTTCCCGACGGGTCGATGCCGCCGCCGGTGACACGGTCGAGCGCGTCGCTCGTGTAGCCGGTCGGGGGTGAGATCGGGTCGCCCGGGCCGACTCCCGCGGGGCAGTCGCGCGCATCCGCGCCGCAGAAGCGCGACACGCCCGTGTCTCCCCAGGTCGTCTGCAGAGTGACGCCGACCATGGGGTTCTGGCCGAAGTTGAACTCCCAGAGGGTGTCGCTCCCGTCGACCGCGTTGCCCCACGGGACGGTGAGGCCGCCGCCGGCGTGCCTGGAGGGAGCGCTGCCGTCCGCCGGGAACAGCACCGCGGACGGGTCGACGGCGTCCATCGTGGTGGGCATGGTCCCGCAGGGCACGTCGATCGCGGTCGAGCTCGAGACCCACATGTTCCCCCGACTGTCGGTGGCGATCCCCATCGGGTGCGAGAGCAGCCCGTTCGTCTCCACCGGCTCGACTGTTCCGTCGGGCGAGACGACGTAGACCTCGTCGGCCGCGTTGCCGGTCACCCACGCCCGCCCGCTGGGGTCGATCGCGAGCCCGAACGGCTTGATCACGGGCGGCCCGTCGGAGGCATCGGGCCTCAGCTTCCCCGCCGCTCCCACGCCGCCGGGCAGCGGGATGTTGCGCGCCCGCGCCGGGACTCCCTTCGGGATGAACGTGACCGTGTCGTTGCCGCAGTTCGCGGTCCAGATGTTGCCGTCACGGTCGGAGACCGTCGCCTGCGGCCACCAGATGCCGCCCTGCGTGAAGCCTGCCGCGGGAGACTTCGGGGAACCGTTCGGCCGGAACAGCGAGACGCTGTCGTGCGTGGCCGGGATCTTGCGCGCGGGGTCGGGCGGGACGAGCTCCGGCCGATCACAGGCGGGTGACTCGAACCCGAAGTTCCCCACCCAGACCCTGCCCTGCGGGTCGAGGGTGATCCCGAACCCGGCCCCGCTGAGCCCACCGCCGAAGTAGGGCGACCCGGGGTACGGCGCACCCCAGGGATAGAGCTTCAGCAGGCGCAGGCCCGCGCAGCCGACGGAGGGCGGCGTGGTGGGAACGTAGTTGTCGTTGATCCAGGCGAATCCCTGCTCGTCGAACGCGATGTTGCCCGGGCCGCTCATCAGGTTGTCGGACGCGTACTCGCTGTACGTGCCGCCCGTGAACTTGAGGAACAGCAGCCACGACGCCGGCGGCGCGCTCAGCTGCGGCGCGTACGGACCGTCCGCGCCGAGCGCGAACAGGTCCGGAACGTTGTCCGACGGGTATTTCGTCATGTTCGCGAGCGCCTGCAGAACCGTGGTCGTCGGCGTCCCTCCGACCGGCGTGGTCTTCTGGAACAGCGTCTCGCAGCTCGCCTCGTCGGCGACGCAGCTCGCCACGATGTTCGCCAGCGAGTCGAACGTCGCGAGCGTCGACGTCTCGCCCCCGTTCGGCGAGCTCGCCAGCACGTCGCCGACCGCACCGCTCGCCGGATCGGCCATGTTCGCCGCCATCCGCACGGCGTTGTGCATCCCGTACGCGTTGCCGCTGATCGACGCGCCGTCGACGAACTGCGCGAACGACGCCGCCATCGCCACGGTCGTCAGCTCGTCGACGACCACCCCGTCCTGCGGAACCGAAGCGAACACGCTCGCGAGCATCGAGTCGCCCTTCTCCGCGAGCACGTAGAGGATCGGCGGCAGCCCGCCCGGCCGGCCCGGGATCAGCTTGAACTCGATCTCGAAGCGCCCGTCGGAGTCCGTCGTCGCCGTTCCGAGCACGTCCTCGTGTGGGCCCCCGATCAGGTAGCTCGCGCGGAGCGACACGCTGTACCCCGCCTGCGGCCCACCGTCGCCGAGGACGACGCCGCGCAGCACCTCGCGCGCCCCGTTCCCGGCAACCACGCCGTGCGCAGACCCCGTGAGACACACCAGAGTCACTGCCGCCACCGCGACGAGCGCGAGCGCCCGCGCGGGCGTCGTGCGCCTGGCCGAGTACCGCGTGTCCGCCGTCGGCGGGCACGATCGCACCACTGGATGCCTCCCTCCCCAACGGTGACCCCGAGCGGCGGAGCCTATCGCAGAACGATCCATTGCGCCGCCGTGGCGCTCCGGCTGCAGGCGTTCGCCATCGCACTGCGATGGGCTACCGTTCGGGTGTGGCCCGGCTCCCCCGAGGGCTGATGGTCTTGACGGTGCTCGCGGGCACGGTGGTTGCGTGCGCGGGGCGGGCAACACCGTCGGAGCTCGCGGTTCGGATCGGCGTGTCTCCGGCCTCGTCGATCGCGGACGAGCCCGTGCGGATCAGGGTGAGCGGACTGGCCTCACGCGAACGGGTCACGGTCGTGCTCCGCTCGACCGACGCGAAGCGGATCACGTGGGTGTCGTCGACCGCGTTCCGGGCGGGCCCGCGCGGCCGTCTCGATCTCGCCCGGGCGGCCGCCACAGGGGGTTCTACCGGGGCGTGTGGGGCATGGGCGTGATCGCGACCATGCAGCCGAAGACGGCCCCTGCCGCGAACGCGTACTTCTGGGGCACGGGCGCGCAACGGTTCACGGTCAGTGTCCGGGCCAAGGGACACACGATCGCCTCGACCGTCTTCCAGCGCAGCTTCTCCCGGCGTCCGGTTCACCTGCAGGAGACGACCCTCGAGGCCAACGGCTTCGTCGGCTACTACTGGGCGCCCTCGATCACAGGTAAGCGACCGGCAATCCTGACGCTCGGCGGCTCCGAGGGCGGCGCCGCCACCTACCTGCTCGCCGCCCGCCTCGCGGCGCGCGGCTACCCCGCGCTCGCGCTCGCCTACTTCCAGGAGCCCGGCCTCCCCCAGACGCTCTCGAACATTCCGCTGGAGTACTTCGCCAAGGCGCTGCGCTGGCTCCGGCGCCAACCGCACGTCGACCCGGACCGCGTCGTTGCGCTCGGCGTGTCGCGCGGCAGCGAGGCCGCGCTCTTGCTCGGCGTGCACTACCCGGACCTCGTGCACGGCGTGGTCGCCGCCGTCCCCGCGAACGTCGCCGTCTGCTCCTTCCCCGCCTGCGACGGCCCCGCGTGGACGCTCGGCGGAAAGCCGGTGCCGTTCACCCGCCAGTTCGACGAGCCGCATCCGACCGACGACCCCGCCGCCGCGATCCCGGTCGAGCGGATCCACGGCCCGGTATTTCTCGACTGCGCGGGCATGGACATCGTCTGGGACTCCTGCCCCTACGCGACGGCGATCATGGAACGCCTCGACGCGCACCACTTCCCGTATCCGCACACGCTGCACCGGTATGCGAAGGCCAGCCACCACGTCGGGGTCCTGATCCCCTACGAGCCCACCGTGATCGACACGACCCAGGCCGACGAGCGGGCACGCGAGCGACAGTGGCCCGAGCTCCTCGCGTTCCTGAGCAGGGCGTGAGCAAGCACGACGGATATCGTCACGACGGTGAACGAGCCCGCGCGAGCGCCCGCACCGGCCGCTGTGCCGATCGAGCTTCTCACGCTGACGGACGGCGGCCAGGCCGCCGCCGAGGTCGCCGGGGAGATCGCGACCTTCCTCAACGACGCCCGGACGAGCCTCGAGCTCGCGCTCTACGACGTACGGCTCGAGAGCGACTCGGGCGCGCTCGGTGCTCGCCGCGCTGCTCGCCGCGCACCAGCGGGGCGTGCGCGTCCGGCTCCTGTTCGACGTCGACCACCCCGGCCCGATCCCCGTCCCCCCGCCGCCGGAGACGCGCCCGGAGGCGATCGAGGCGCTGCCGGTCGAGACGCGTGGGATCGCGGGCATCCCGGACCTGATGCACCACAAGTTCTGCGTACGCGACGGCCGCGACGTGTGGACCGGCTCGATGAACTGGACCGAGGACTCGTGGACGCGCCAGGAGAACGTCGTCGTCCGCGTGCTGGGCTCCGAGCCGCTCGCGTACGCGTTCTCGCTCGCGTTCGACGAGCTCTGGGAGCGCGGCACCGTCGCGGGGACGGGCACGGTGCAGCCGCGGCCCGTCGTGCTCGACGATGGGACCGAAGTGCGACCGTGGTTCACGCCTGGGCACGGCGAGGCGCTCTCCCACCGCGTCGCGAAGTTCCTCGGGCGCGCGCGCCAGCGGATCCGCATCGCCTCGCCCGTGCTCACCGCGGGCCCCATCCTCGGCACGCTCGTCGAGGTGGTCAACGAGCGGCGCTGCAGGGTGAGCGGCGTGATCGACGACGCCCAGTCCGACGACGTCCTCCACCAGTGGTCGGTGAACGGGGTGAGCGCGTGGAAGATCCCGCTCCTGCAGACGATCCTGGCCCGCGCGTCGTTCTCCGCCAAGCGCTCGACCCCCTGGTCGCCGGACGGCGTCCAGGACTTCATGCACGCGAAGGTCGTCGTCGCCGACGACGTGTCGTTCGTCGGCTCGTTCAACTTCTCGCGCTCCGGCGAGCGGAACGCCGAGAACGTGCTCGAGATCCACCACGCGGGAGTCGCCGACACGCTCGCGGCCTACGTCGACGGGGTCCGCGCCCGGTACCCGCCGGCGACCGCGCCCGACGGCGCCGGCACCCGCGCGGCGCGGACGCAGCTCGGTCACGGCTGAGAGCAGGCGGCACGACGTCCGGCGAGAAACGGACAATCCGCACATGAGCACACAGGCATCCACCACAGGCCCCCTGGGCCAGCCGCGCGGGATCGGCTTCGCGATCCTGCTGACGATCGTCACCCTCGGGATCTACACCCTGTACTGGGTCTTCAAGACGCAGGACGAGGTGAAGGAGCATTCGGGCATCGGCGTCGGAGGCGTCGTCGGGCTCGTGATCTACATCGTCGTCTCGCCCGTCACGTGGTTCCTGGTCCCCTCCGAGGTCGGGAAGATGTTCAGGGCCGACGGCCGCCAGGCGCCGTTCACCGGCTGGACCGGCCTCTGGTTCCTCCTCCCGATCCTCGGCGCGTTCGTCTGGTTCTTCAAGGTGCAGGGAGCGCTCAACGGCTACTGGGAGAGCAAGGCGTCCGCGACGGCGGCCACGGCGCCCGCGCCGGCGGTGTAGGCCGGCGAGCGGTCGCGCCTGACGGGGCCGACGCCCCCCGTCAGGTGATCCCTGCGAGGAGGAAGGCCCGCGACTCCCTCAGCATCTCGCGGGCGATCACGAGGCGCTGCACCTCCTGCGTGCCCTCGTAGATCTGGGTGATCTTTGCGTCACGCATGAATCGCTCGACCGGGTACTCCTTCACGTACCCGTAGCCGCCCAGGATCTGCACCGCCTCCGTCGTGACCTCCATCGCCACGTCGCCGCACATGAGCTTCGCCATCGCCGAGGCCTTCGTCAGCTCCTGCTCCGGGACTCCCGCGTCGACCATCTGGCCGAACCGGTAGAGCAGCCCGCGGGCGGCCTCGGTCGTCGTCTCCATGTCGGCCAGCTTCGCGGCGATCAACTGGTGGTGGGCGATCGGCTGCCCCATGGTCTCGCGCGTCCGGGCGTACTCGAGCGCGTAGTCGGTCGCGCCCTGCGCGATCCCGAGCGCCTGCGCGGCGACGCCCGGCCGGGAGCGGTCGAGGATCCGCATCGCGAGCTTGAAGCCGGCCCCCTCCTCCCCGAGACGGTGGTCCGCCGGGACCCGGCATCCGTCGAACACGAGCTCGCCGGTCGTGGAGCCGGCGATCCCCAGCTTCTCCTCCAGCCGCGCCACCTCGAACCCCGGGGTGTCCGCCTCGACGACGAACGCGCTGATTCCCGCATGTCCCGCGTCGGGATCCGTCTTCGCGAACACCGTGTACAGCCCCGCGACGCCCGCGTTCGTGATGAACCGCTTCGACCCGTCGAGCACGTACTCCCCGCCGTCGCGCCGCGCGGTCGTCCGCATCGCCGCCGAGTCGGAGCCCGCGCCCGCCTCGGTCAGCGCGTAGGCCGCCAGCACCTCGCCCGAGGCGAGCCGCGGCAGCCACGCCGCACGCTGCGCGGCCGACCCGTCGAGCTTCAGGCCGAGCGAGCCGAGCTCCTGGGCGGCGAGGATCAACCCGCTCGTCGCGCAGACCTTCGAGACCTCCTCGATCGCGATCAGCGCGAGCAGCGTCCCCGTGCCCGTCCCCCCGACCTCCTCGTCGAACAAGAGTCCGAAGATCCCGTGCTCGCGGAACAGCTCGACCACGTCCCACGGGAACTCGTGGCTCGCGTCGATCTCGGCCGCCCGCGGCGCGATGCGCTCCCGCGCCAGCGTCCGCACCAGCTCGCGCACCTCGCGCTGCTCGTCGGTGAGGACGTCCCACGGCACGGCAGGAGTGTACGAGGGCGGGACGGCGGCTCAGGCTTCGAGCAGCTCGGCCGGCACGAACTTGCTCACCTCGACGACCTTGTCGGCTGGCACGTTGGCGCGCCGCGCCGCCTCGACGATCGCGTCCGGCGACGGCGCCTCGTAGAGGCAGTACGTGTGGAGCTTGTCGGCCGAGATGAACGAGAAGAGCCAGCTCACCCCCTCGTCGGCGTTGACGCCGTCGATGAGACGCACGTCGTCCGCCGTCAGGTCGAGCCGATCCGCGAACTCCCGCTCGATGACGTACAGAGGCATCGGCCGATGGTAGCGCGTCAGTCCGCCACGAGCCCGCGCCGGAGCGCGTACCCGGCCGCCTCGGTGCGGTTCGCACAGCGCGTCTTGCGCAGGATCGCGCGCACGTGGTTGGCCGCCGTGTGCTCGCTGATGTGGAGGACGCTGCCGATCTCGCGGTTCGATCTCCCCCGGGCGAGCTCGACCAGGACCTCCACCTCGCGGACGCTGAGCCCGTCGGGCGGCGTCGAGGCGGGCTCCACGTCCTCGCCGAGCTCCGTCGCCCGCCGGATCAGCGCGGGCAGCCCGATCTCCTGCGCGAGGCCGAGCGCGAGGCCGAGCTGCGCCCGCGCGTGGCTCCGGTCGTCTCTCGCTCCGCGAGCTATCAGCATCCGCGCGTACCCGTAGGCGGTGTGCGCGAGCCAGGTCCGGGCGCCGAGCCTCGTGTTCAACGCGAGCGCCGACTGGAAATGCGCCTCCGCGGCATCCCATTCCCCGAGCACCGTGGCCGTCGTCGCGAGATACCGATCCATCGAGCCGTAGCAGGCGACGAGGTGGCCGATCATCACGTTCGACCCCGAGTGCGCCTCGAGCTCGGGGTAGACGACCTCGGCGCCGGCGACGTCCCCCAGCGCGGCGCACGTGTCCGCCAGGTAGACGAGCGACGCGAGCCAGAGGGAGCGGCGCAGCGCCCCGAGCCCGTTGCCGAGGATCCGGCGGAGCTCGCGCCGCGCGTCGTCCTCCATGCCCATCTCGGCGAGCACGACCGCGAGCCCGGGTTGCCACGCGCCGTCTCTCGCGTCGTCGTCGAGCAGCCGGATCATGGGCGCCAGCTCCGCGAGCCGCCCCTGCTCGCGCCGGAGGCCGAACATCTGGATCGCGTGCGACCCGGACGCGTCGCGACCGCTGAGCAGGCGGCCCCATTCCTGCGAGCGGGCTGCCGCACGCTCCGCCGCGGCGAGGTCGCCGTCGCAGAGTGCGACCGCGCTCGCGTACTGCTCTGCGACGTGGAGGAAGAACGGCTGGCTCAGGCGTCGGGCGACCACGAACAGCTCCGTCAGGGCCTCCCGGGCGCCGTGGTGGTCGCAGAGCACGACGTGCGAGGGAACGAGCCAGGCCATCGCCTCGCCGTGGATCTCGTCGTCGGCGAGCTCCGCCCCCAGCGCGCGAGCCTCCTGCAGCATGCGCCTCACCTCGTCGCTCGTGCTGCTCCCACGCGACCAGTACGACTGCGCGAGCGTCATCCCGAGCGTGTGCCGGTCCCCCCGTCGCCGGGAGATGGCGATCGACTCGTCCCGTTCGAGCGCCGCCCGGCCGGGCTCGCCGCGCAGCTCGAGGGCCCGGGCCAGGCCTCCGAGCACCTGCGCCCGGAGCTCCGAGTCGTCGGCCGGCAGTGCCGCGACCGCCTGCTCGAGCAGCTCGACCGAGCCCGCGTCGTGGATCGCGGGGCGCCAGCAGGCCGTCTCGAAGCCGATCGCGGCCCGCGCCAGGAGCTCGGGCGCACGGAGCGCGCCCGCGAGGTCCGCCGTTCTCGAGAACGTCTCCAGGGCAGCGTCCGCGTGCCCGGCACGGTGATAGGCGTCACCGAGCCGGAGCATCACGTCGCCGCGCTCCCGCCCGTCCCGGACACCCAGCTCGAGCGCCGTGCGGAACCGGACGACCGCCTCCTCGAACGCGAGCGCGCTGACCGCCGAGTCTCCCGCGAGGAGGTTGTAGTCGACCGCGCGCTCGACGTCTCCGAGGGGCGCGGCGGCGGCGTAGTGGTGGGCGAGCGCCGCGAGCACCGCCCGGCTGTCCCCCTGCTGCCAGGCGGCCTCGAGCGCCTCCGCGACGCGGAGGTGGAGCTCCGCCTTGCGCGTCGCCGACAGTCGCTCCGTCACCGCGCGGCGGACCAGCTCGTGCGCGAAGCGGTACGCGAGGCCGCGCCGCGGGGACTCGTCCAGCAGGCCGGTGCGCACGGTCTCGTCGATCGCGCCGGTCAGGGCCTCGTCCGGGACGACCGCCGCCCGCCGGATCGTCTCGAGCTCGAACTCGGCCCCGGCGACGGCGGCGAGCGCGAGCACGTCGTTCGCGTCCGCGGAGAGGCGCGACAGGCGCTGGTCGACGACCTCCCGCACCGTTGTCGGCACGCCCAGCTCGGCCGCCGGCCGGGCGAGACGCACGCCGTGCGAGCCGACCCGGATCGCGTCGGACGCGACCAGCTCCCGCCACAGCTCGGTGACGAGGAACGCGTTGCCCCCCGTGAGCTCTCCGATCGCCGCGGTCAGCTCGGGGGCCGGCTCGAGGCCGCTCGTGAGCCGCACGAACTCCTCGATCTCCTCCGGGTCGAGCGCGCCGACCCGGATGCGGCTCACGCCCTCGGTGCGGGACACGTCGACGAGCATGTCGGCGAGCTCCGCCGGGACCTCTGCCTCGGCGTCGCGGTACGTCGCCACGAGGAGCATGCGCGCCTCGGCGCCCGAGCGGACGAGGTGCCGCATCAGCTGCAGTGTCGGCGCGTCCGCCCAGTGCACGTCCTCGAGCACGAGCAGCAGGGGAGCGTCCCTGCTCAGCCCCACGAGCAGGTCGGTGAGCGCCGTGTGCAGCCGGTGGCGCCCGGTGTCGTGGTCGGCGGCGGCGGCGGGCGGAAGCTCCCCCAGCCACGCGGCCAGATCGGGGTAGAGCCGGATCAGCTCTCCCCCGCCCGGGCCGAGGTGCCGCCGCAGGGCGTCGGGGTCGCCGTGGCGGACGAGATGCTCGAGCGCCGCCGCGAACGGGCCGTAGGGGGACTCGACGACGCCGTCGCAGTCGCCGTACAGGATCGTCGCCCCGTCGTCGGCGGCGGCACGCGCGAGCTCGCGCACGAGCCTGCTCTTGCCCGACCCCGGCTCGCCGGCGATCAGCGCGGCGCGCCTGCCCTCGCCGACCGAGCGGGGCACGAGGGCCCTGAGCGTCGCCAGCTCGCGGCCGCGTCCGGCGAAGGCGAACGCGGGCGAGAGGCTCAGCGGGCCCGGCAATGGGGCTTCGACGCTCATCTCTGATCAGATCTGATCATTGCGCATTCCGGTGAGCGGGAGAAAGTCGATCAGGCTCGGTCATGACACGGGCACCCCGACCTCCTACGCTCGGCGACGAATCGACGACACGGAGGTGACGGATGAGCACGACCGTCTCGGCGCTCGAGAGCGCGCGCACCGAGCTCAAGGATTTCGGCGACCGGCTGATCGGTCCCGACGACCCGCGCTACGACGAGGCGCGGACGCTGTTCAACGCGATGATCGACAAGCGACCCGCGCTGATCGCGCGGTGCGAGAACGCCGCGGACGTCGCCGCGGCGATCCGCTTCGCCCGCACCCACGACCTTCGCATCGCAGTGCGCGGCGGCGGCCACAACGGCGCCGGGCTCGCCAGCGTCGACGACGGGTTCGTGATCGACCTCTCGCCCATGAAGACGGTCTCCGTCGACCCGTCGACGCGCACGGTGCGCGTCGGGGCGGGCTGCGTGTGGGGCGAGGTGGACGCCGCCACGCAACCGCACAACCTGGCGGTACCGACCGGCATCATCTCGTCCACCGGCGTCGCCGGGCTCACCCTCGGCGGCGGCCACGGGTACCTCGCACGACGCCACGGGCTCACGGTCGACAACCTGCTCTCCGCGCAGCTCGTGCTGGCGGACGGTTCGCAGGTGACGGCGAGCGCGGACGAGCATCCGGACCTCTTCTGGGCGATCCGCGGCGGCGGCGGGAACTTCGGCGTCGCGACCGAGTTCACGTTCCGGGCGCACCCGGTCGAGACGATCGTCGGCGGGCCGACGTTCTGGGCGATCGAGCAGGCCGACGAGCTGCTCGCCGCCTACCGCGAGTGGCTTCCGTCGGCTCCGCGCAACGTGATGGGGTTCTTCAACTTCCACACGATCCCCCCCGTCGCGGAGGCGTTCCCGGAGGAGCTCCACCTGCGCAAGGTGTGCGGCATCGTCTGGTGCATCGACGCCTCCGACGAGGAGGCCGAGCAGGCAATGGCGCCGATGCTCTCGATCGCGGAGCCGCTCCTCAACGGCACCGGGCGGATCCCGCTCGCCGCGCTCAACGCCGCCTTCGACGGGCTCTACGGCCCCGGCGACCAGTGGTACTGGCGCGGCGACTTCGTGCGGGAGATCCCGGACGAGGCGATCCGCCTGAACCGCGAGTGGAACGAGCGCATGCCGGGCTTCAAGGCCGGCACGCACCTCTACCCGGTCGACGGCGCGGTGCAGGACGTGAAGGTGGAGGACACGCCGTGGGCGTACCGCGACGTGACGTGGTCACAGGTCTTCATCGGCTGCGATCCCGACCCCGCCTCGGCGGACGCGGTGCGCGAATGGACGCTCGGCTACTCGGAGGCGCTCCGCCCGTACGCGGCCGGCGCCGGGTACGTCAACTTCATGATGGACGACGAGGGACAGGAGCGCGTGAAGGCGACGTACGGCCCGAACTACCCGCGCCTGCAGCAGGTCAAGGCGCAGTACGACCCGGAGAACGTCTTCCGCGTCAACCAGAACATCAAGCCGGCGTGAGCCCGGTCGGTGGGGGCCGGCCGCTCGGCCGGTCCCCACCGCGCCGCGCGTCGGCGGGCTACGGGAGCGCTGGCGCCCAGAGCCGTGAGAGGCCGACCGCGCCCGCGAGCGCGACGGCCGCGGCCGCGACGACGAGGAACGTCACCTCCGTCCGCTGCCGGGCCCGCCCCAGGCGGGAGCCGAGGTCGTCGTAGGCCGACGAGAGCGCGCGGGCCGACCGAGCGGCGAAGAACTCGCCGCCTGTCGTCCGGGCGATCGCCCGCAGCGTCTCCCGGTCGGGGGTCTGGGCGAAGCCGAAGAGGTTGTCCTGGCTGTCAGGGGCGTCGGTGCCGAGCGCGACGGTGTAGACGGGGATCCCGGCCTCGGCCGCCAGCGCCGCCCCCGCCTCCGGGGGCAGGATCCCCCGGTACTGGCGCCCGTCGGAGAGGAACAGGATCGTCACGCCCGTCCGGCCACGCGACCCGCCCCCGCGGCCGACGCGGCGGGCGCGCCGTCCGGGAGCGACTCGCGCGCGAGCTCGACGGAGCGCGCGAGCGCATCCCCGATCGCGGTCCCACCGCCTCCGGACTGGAAGGGGTTGATCGCGTCGATCGAGCGGTGCAGCGACACACGATCGTGGGTGGGGACGGCGGTGACCGTCGCGTCCCCGGCGAACGTCACGATGCCGACCCGCAGCCGGTCCGGGACCCGGTCGAGGAACGCGCTCGCGGCAGCCTTCGCGGCCTCGAGACGCGACGGCGCGATGTCGCTCGCGAGCATCGAGCGGGACGTGTCGACGACGAGCACGACGGTGGCGTTCTCGACCGGCCTCACCCGATCGACGCGCGGGCGTGCGAGCGCCACGCAGAGCAGGCCCACCACCAGCAGCACGAGCGCCGCGACCGCCCACTCGCGCCGGGCCGGGGAGCGTGGAACGACCTCGCGCAGGACGTCGACGTTCGTGTAGCGCACCGCGTGCCGTGGGCCGCGCCGCCGGGCGAGGACGTAGCCCGCGAGCAGCGCGGGGAGAAGCGCGAGCGAGAGGAGAGCAAGCGGACGGTCGAAGCCCAATCGATCCTCCGGTCGGGACCCGATCCTAGCGCCCGGGCCGCCGCGGCCGGGCCCGCGCGCGAGCCTCTACGCTGCGCCCCGTGATCCTCTCGAACGGCGTCATCCGGACCATGGACCCGGCGCTCCCCACGAGCGCCGCGCTCGCGATCGCCGGCGACCGGATCGTCGGCGGCGTCGGCGTCCACGAGCAGGCGCTGCCGAGCCCCGACCGGGTCGACCTGGGCGGCCGCTGCGTGCTCCCCGCGTTCACGGACGCGCACGTGCACTTCCCGACGTGGTCGCTCGCCCGGAGCGACGTACGGCTCGACGGCCTCGAGTCGCTCCCGGAGGCGCTCTCGCGGATCGCATCCCATCCGCGCCACGGGGAATGGCTCCGCGGCACCGGGTGGCGCGACGCCCTGTGGGCCGAGCACCCGACCCGGACGGCGCTGGACGACGTCACGGGCGAGACGCCGGCCGCCCTCTGGTCGAAGGACTACCACTCGCTGTGGCTGAACAGCGCCGCCCTCGCGCGCTCGGGCGGGGAGCTCGAGGTTCCCGGGGGCGTCGTCGAGCGAGGAGCCGACGGCGAGCCCACCGGCATCCTCCGCGAGGAGGCCGCGTGGCGGTTCCGCGAGCGCTTCGTGACGGTCTCCGAGGACGAGTGGGTCGCCGCCACGCGCGAGGGGATCCGGGTCGCGAACGCACGGGGAGTCGGCGCGATCCACGACAAGGACGGCTGGCTCGGCGCGCAATCGATCTTCGCGCGCATCCACGAGCAGGACGGGCTCACGCTGCGCGTCTGGCAGTCGCTGCCGCATGAGCGCGTGACGGAGCTCGCGGAGCTGCGACTGCGCTCGCGCCTCGGTGACGACTACCTGCGACTCGGCTACCTGAAGGCGTTCATGGACGGCACGCTCGGCTCGCGCACCGCGTGGCTGCTCGACGGGAGCGGGGTGGTGATCACGAGCGGCGAGGAGCTGGCGGAGATCGTCCGCGCCGGCGCCGCGGCGGGCTGGCCCGTGGCGGTGCATGCGATCGGAGATCGCGCGAACCGCGAGGCGCTCGACGCCTTCGAGGCCACCCGGGAGCTCTGGGCCCCACTCGGGCTGCGCCAGCGGATCGAGCACGCCCAGTGCCTCGACCCGGCCGACCTGCCGCGCTTCGCCCGGCTCGGCGTCGCGTGCTCGGTGCAGTTCAGCCACGCGCCGTCGGACCGCGACCTGGCCGAGCGGTTCTGGGGCGACAGGCTCGGGGGCACGTACGCGTTCCGGTCGCTCGCGGAGAGCGGCGCCGTGGTGGCGAACGGCTCCGACGCACCAGTGGAGGAGCTCGACCCCCTGGCGGGGATCGCCGCCGGGGTGCGGCGCACCATCGACGAGCGACCGCCGTGGCGACCGGACGAGGCCGTCACGATCGAGCAGGCGCTGCGGGCGTCGACGGTGGCGCCCGCCTGGCTCGCGGGCGACGAGCGCCGCCGCGGCACCCTGCTGCCGGGGCGACTCGCCGACCTCGTCGTCCTCGACCGCGATCCCGTCACGTGTCCGTCCGAGGAGCTCGGGACGATCGAGGTCGTCGCGACGATGGTCGGCGGACGCTGGGTGCACAACCCCCCGCCCTGGGACTGAGGCGACCGGCGGGCCTACGGAAATCCGTACGCCACCTTCCGCACGCGCGGCTTACACTTCGTGACATGGCCACACAGGCCGAGTCGACCCGGACGATGCTCCCGGTCCATCAGGCCGGGCAGTGCTCCGTCGCCGCGGCGAGCGAGATCGTGGGCTCGAAGTGGACGGTGCTGATCGTCCACGACCTCTCGGAGGGGCCGCGGCGCTTCACCGAGCTCGAGCACGCCTGCGCCGGCATCAGTCCCCGCACGCTCGCCGAGCGCCTCCGCTGGCTCGAGTCCGAGGAGATCCTCGTGCGGCGCAGCTTCGCCGAGTCCCCGCCTCGGGTCGAGTACGAGCTGACCGGCAAGGGCGCCGCCCTGCAGCCGATCATCGACGAGATGCGCCGGTTCGGCCACGAGTGGCTCGGCTGCTCGGTTCATTCGCCTGACGGCGAATGAACCTGGGCCCTGAAGCGCGTGATCGCGTGGATGGGCGTGCGCTGGCTCGGCAGGACGCGAGACAGCCAGGCGGAGCCTAGTCCGCTCGGCGTAGCCGATCGGACTCGCCCCAGAGACGGATCAGCTCGACCGCAGTCGCGGCCGCTGCGGCCATGTCCTGCAGCGAGGCCCACTCCCTCAGCGAGTGGTAGTCCTGACCGCCCGTGAACAGGTTCGGCGTAGGCAGCCCTCGCGCGGTCAGCCGCGCGCCGTCGGTGCCGCCGCGGATGATGCTGTGGACCGGCTCGACGCCCGCGCGCCGGATGGCGGTCTCCGCCGCGGCGACGATCTCGGGATGGCGGTCGAGCGCCTGGCGCATGTTGCGGTACTGGGGCTCGATCTCCAGCTCGAACGAGGCATGCGGCACGCGCGAGACGACCTCGTCCGCGGTGCGCCGCACGAGCTCGACGTGCTGCGCGAGCTTCGCGTCGTCGTGGTCGCGGGCGATCAGCCAGAGCGTCGCCGACGAGTTGCCGCCGGAGATTCGGCCGGGGTGGACGAAGCCCTCCCGGCCCTCGGTGGTCTCGGGAGAGAGGTTGTCGCGGGGCAGGGAGGCGACGACGTCCGCGAGCACCTTGATCGCGTTCACGAGGCGTCCCTTCGCGCTGCCCGGGTGGACGCCGACGCCGCGCACGGTGAGCTTCAGCTGGTCGGCCGAGAACGTCTCGATCTCGAGCTCGCCGAGGCCGGAGCCGTCGAACGTGTACGCGAAGTCCGCGCCGAACTGCTCGAGGTCGAAGTGGTCGGTGCCCCGGCCCACCTCCTCGTCGACCGTGAAGCCCACCCGGACGGCCGCGCGCGGCGCGTCGTCCCGGGCGAGGTAGGCGACCGCGGTGACGATCTCCGCGACACCCGCCTTGTCGTCCGCGCCGAGGAGCGTGGTGCCGTCGCTCGTGACGATGTCGTCGCCCACGCGCTCGGCGAGCTGCGGCAGCTCCTCCGGGTCGAGCACCTGCGTCGGATCGCCGGGGAGCCGGATCGGACCGCCCGCGTACGCGCGATGCACGATCGGCGTGACGCCCGTGCCCGGCTCGTCCGGCGCGGTGTCGACGTGGGCGATCAGCCCGACCGTCGGCGCGTCGTCGACGGTGCCGGGGAGCGTCGCGAAGACGTACCCGTGCTCGGTCAGCTCGGCATCCTCGAGCCCGATCGCCCGGAGCTCGGCGACGAGCAGCCGGGAGAGCTCGAGCTGCTTGGCGGACGAGGGATAGGTCGGGCTCTCGACCGACGCCTGCGTGTCGATCACGACGTAGCGCAGGAACCGCTCGAGCACCTCCTCGGCGAGCTCGGCCGCCAACGGGCTCGAGTACCGGCTGCCGTTGCGCCCCGGGCCGGACTCAGCCAAGCGCGGCGAACCTCTGCAGCAGCTCGGTGATCGTGGCGAGACCCTCGTCGAGCGCCTCCGCGGGAAAGTTCTCGTTGGGCGAGTGCATCTGTGCCGTCGGGCGGCTGAACCCGGTGACGATCGCCGCGATGCCGCGCTCGGCGAGGGTCGCGACCACCGGGATCGAGCCGCCGCTCCGCGTGAGGATCGGTCGCGTGCCGAGCACGTGCTCGAACGTGTCCAGCCCGATCTGCACGACCGGCGCCTCGGGATCGACGTACGCCGGATTCCCCGTCGACCGCAGCACGATGTCGAGGCTCGTCCCCTCGGGCGCCGCCTCTCGGAGCAGCTGCTCGAAGCTCGGCACGATCTCGGCCGGGGACTGTCCCGGGGCGAGGCGGATCGACACGTTCGCGTGCGCCTCGACGGGCAGCACGGTCTTCTGGAGGTGCGGCGAGCCCGCCTCGACTCCGTTGACGGTCACGGACGGCTCCGCGGTCGTGCGCAGCGTGAACTCGTCGGCGGCGGCAGCGTCCGCGGCCCGCGCGCCGTGCCCCGCCAGCTCCTCGGCGCCCGAGGGCAGGATGGCCCAGCCGGCGATCTCCTCGTCGGTCGGGGGAATGATCCCGGCCCGGAGCGGCGCCGGTAGCCGGCCGTCCGGCCCGGGCAGCACGGCGCTCAGAGACCGCATCAGCGCCTCGACCGCGTTGAGAGCGGCGCCGCCGACCAACCCCGAGTGAAGATCGCGCTCGCCCGTCCTGGCGGTGACGTGGAAGTAGCAGATCCCGCGCAGCGCGGTGCAGAAGCTCGGCAGCGTCGCCGTCGCGTAGCCGCCGTCGAGCACGACCGCGGCGACCGCCGGCCCGCGGTCCTCGGCGACCCAGTCGGACACCGAGTGGCCGCCCACCTCCTCCTCGGAGTCGATCGCGAAGCGCACGGTGACGGGGAGCTCGCCGGACAGGGCCAGGAGCTCGGTCGCCTTGAGCAGCATGTAGAGGTGCGCCTTGTCGTCTGCGACGCCGCGGGCGACGAGCAGGCCGTCCCGCTCCGTCAGCGTCCACGGGTCGGACCGCCAGAGGTCGAGCGGGTCAGGCGGCTGGACGTCGAGGTGCGCGTAGGCGAGCACTGCGGGCGACGAGCCGTTGCCGGAGGCAGGCACCTCGCCGAGCACGAGCGGCCGGCCGTCGCGCTCCTCGATCTCCGCGTTCCCCCCGGCCCCGCGAATCCGCCCCGCCACCCAGTCGGCGGCGTGCGCGACGTCCGCCGCATGCGCCGCGTCGGCGCTGACGGACGGGATCGCGATCAGTTCGGCGAGCTCGGCGACGAGCGCATCGTGTGGCGGCAGCACCCGCGCGATTGTATGGACAGCGCGACATGGGGGTCGCGATCCCCCCGGCACTCACTGTGGCGCGACGGCAGCACCCGCGCGATGACGCGGACGCGGGCCGCGCGTCACGCGGGCGAGGGCATGAAGGCAATCGCGGCCGCGAATGCGGACGCCTTCAGGGGTGTGCCCCGCCGCAGGCGGGGATCAAGCGGCCGGGATCCGCGCGAGCGGATTCCGGCTCGCGAGCAACCTACGGGACGTCGCGGACGCGGGCCGCGCGTCACGCGGGCGAGGGCATGAAGGCAATCGCGGCCGCGAATGCGGACGCCTTCAGGGGTGTGCCCCGCCGCAGGCGGGGATCAAGCGGCCGGGATCCGCGCGAGCGGATTCCGGCTCGCGAGCAACCTACGGGACGTCGCGGACGCGGGCCGCGCGTCACGCGGGCGAGGGCATGAAGGCAATCGCGGCCGCGAATGCGGACGCCTTCAGGGGTGTGCCCCGCCGCAGGCGGGGATCAAGCGGCCGGGATCCGCGCGAGCGGATTCCGGCTCGCGAGCAAGCTACGGGACGTCGCGGACGCTGGCCGCCTCGGCCAGCACGCGCAGCTTCTTCAGGCTCTGGTGCTCGATCTGCCGGATCCGCTCGCGCGTCACGCTGAAGGCGCGCCCGACCTCGTCGAGGGTGCGCGGCTGGCGTCCGTCGAGCCCGTAGCGCATCTCGAGCACCTGCCGCTCGCGCGGGGAGAGGGCGGCGAGGATCGAGCGCAGGGCATCCCGGCGGAGGCTGACCTCGGCGGCCTCCTCGGGCAGCGGCTCGGACTCGTCGGTGAGGAAGTGGCCGAACTCGGACTCCTCCTCGTCCCCCACGGGCTTCTCGAGCGACACGGGGGTCTGCGCGCTCCGCTTGATCTGCTCGATCTCGTCGACGGTCAGGCCGAGGTCGACCGCGATCTCCTGCGAGGTCGGCTCGCGGGCGTACTCCGCGCGGAGCTTCCGCTCGGAGCGGTTGATCTTGTTCAGCTTCTCGACCACGTGGACGGGCATGCGGATCGTCCGCCCCTTGTCGGCGATCGCCCGCGCCACCGCCTGGCGGATCCACCACGTCGCGTACGTCGAGAACTTGAATCCCTTGCGCCAGTCGAACTTCTCGGCCGCGCGGACGAGCCCGATCGTCCCCTCCTGGATGAGGTCGAGGAACGGCAGCCCCTGGTTCCGGTAGCGCTTCGCGATCGAGACGACGAGCCGGAGGTTGGCCTCGACCATCGCCTGCTTCGCCGCGTGCTCGCCGAGCTCGATGCGCTTCGAGAGCTCGACCTCCTGCGCGGCGGTGAGCAGCGGCACCTTGCCGATGTCCTTGAGGAACAGCTGGAGCGTGTCCGTGGAGACCTCGGTCTCGGACGCCCAGGCGCGCTCGCGCTCCTCCTCGGCCTCCGTCGGGGTCGGGACGCCCACCACCTCGATGTGCTCCTCCTCGAGCGCGGCGTACACGGCGTCGACCTGAAGGGGATCGAGATCGAGCTCGTCGAGGGCGAGCGCGAGCTCGTCCGCGTCGACGCTGCCCTGGGCGCGACCGCGCTCGAGCAGCGCGCGAGCCTCGTCGGACTCGAGGCCGATCTCGGACACCCGCGTCGGCTGTCGGGCATCGGGTGCTGCGCTCAGGACCGGCCCCCCTTTCACTCGCTGGGGACACACGGTACCACCGGGTTCACTTCCGTCAATTATGTCAATTGTTCAGACGCCGGCCTTCCGCAGCTCGGCCAGATACCGCTGTGCCTCGCCCGCGAGCGGCGACCCCGGCTCGACGTGGACGGCGCGCGTGAGTTGGCGCTTCGCCTCGGCGGTCTCGCCCGACCAGAGGAGCAGCAATCCGAGGTGGAAGCGAACCGTTGCCTTGTTCGGGAAACGAGCGCGTGAGCGGCCCGAGCCTCGAGAACGCGTCGGCCGGGCGAGCCTTGTCGAAGCGCCCGACTGCGTCGGCGACCTGGGCTTCGACGTCGCGCGGGGCGAGTCGCGCGGCAGCCGCGAAGACGCGCTCCGCCGAGCGCGGACGCCCGAGCCGCTGGAGCGCCGACCCGTACAGGAGCCTGGCCGGGACGCTGTGCCGCGCGTCGCGCGCGAGGGCCCTGAGCTGCTCGGGAGGCGTCAGCTTCCCGAAGCCCTTCGGCAGGGGCGCGGTCGCGACGAACACGGGGACGCCGGGCGCGTACTCCGGGTGGAGGAGGTTCCCCGCGGCGATCGCGTACGGCGAGTCCGGCTCGTCCGCCGCTGCCGCCCGCCACGCATCCTCGGCCCCGGCGCTCCCCGACCAGAACAGCGCGACGCCGAGATTGAGCTGCACGACGGCGCGGTCGGGGTGCAGCCCCGCGAGCCGGTTGAGGCGGTCGACGGTCTCGCCCGGCCAGCGGGCGAACGCCTCCCCGACCCGCGCCTCGACCGAGTCGAACCGGGCGAACGCCCGGGCGGCCCGCGCCCGCTCGCCCTTCGCGTACTCGGCCGCCGCGCGCCGCAGTGCCCGGGCCTCGGGGTCGGTGCGCAACCCGAGCTCGAGCGTCAGAGGCGGCGCCCCCCGGCGGGGCTGCGGCCCGGCGGCAACCCCCGGCGTCGGTCCCGTCTGGACGAGGACGACGCCGACGACGACGGCCGCGGCGACCGCGGCCGCCGCGGCGGTGAGAGCGACGACGCGCGACCGGGGCGACACGAGGGCACGGTAGCCGGGAACGACCGTCCCGGTCGGCCTCGACGCCGGTGACGTGCCCGTCCCGCTATATTCCGGAAAGTAATGCCGACCTACAGAGAGCTGCTCGCCCAGGCCCGCGCCGAGATCGACGAGATCGCGACTCCGGAGGCGCACCGGCTGCTCGCCGACGGCGAGCCGCACGTGTTCGTCGACGTCCGCCCGCGCGACGAGTGGGACGAAGGACATCTCCCGGGCGCGCTCCACGTGCCGCGCAACAACCTCGAGTCGCGGGTGGAGGCCCTGCTCCCCGACAAGGCGCAGACGCTCGTCGTGTACTGCGCGAGCGGCACGCGCTCGGCGTTCGCGACGAAGACCCTCCGCGACCTCGGCTACGAGAACGCGGTCAACCTGGAGGACGGCTTCGTCGGCTGGAAGCGGAACGGCTACGAGTACACGACGCCCGCCGCGCTCACGCCGGCGCAACGCGCGCGCTACGCCCGCCACCTCCTCATCCCCGAGGTCGGCGAGGAGGGACAGCAGCGGCTGCTCGACTCCCGCGTCCTGCTGATCGGCGCCGGGGGTCTCGGCTCGCCCGCCGCCCTCTACCTCGCCGCCGCCGGCGTGGGGACGATCGGGATCATCGACGCCGACGTGGTCGACGACTCGAACCTCCAGCGGCAGATCGTCCATTCGACGGAGCGGCTCGGCGAGCCCAAGGTGGAGTCCGCAAAGCGGACGATCGAGGCGCTGAACCCCGACGTCGAGGTGATCCCCATCGAGGAGCGGCTCACGTCCGAGAACGTGGAGCAGGTGCTCGCCCACGGCTGGGACGTGATCGTCGACGGCACCGACAACTTCCCGACCCGGTACCTGGTGAACGACGCCTCGGTCTGGCACGGCATCCCCGTCGTCCACGGCTCGATCTACCGCTTCGAGGGCCAGGTGACGGTCTTCGACCCCGCCGACGGGCCCTGCTACCGCTGCCTCTATCCGGCGCCGCCGCCGCCGGAGCTCGCGCCGAGCTGCGCCGAGGGCGGCGTGCTCGGCGTCCTCCCCGGGATCGTCGGCTCGCTCCAGGCGAGCGAGGCATTGAAGCTCGTGCTCGGCACCGGCGAGTCGCTCGCGGGGCGGCTGCTCCTCTTCGACGCGTTGCACACGACCTTCGACGAGGTGTCGATCCAGAAGAACCCCGACTGCCCCGTCTGCGGCGACCACCCGACCATCACGGAGTACATCGACTACGTCGAGTTCTGCTCCTCGCCTTCCCGGCCGGCAGAGGCTCCCGCCGGGCAGAGCACGGCTCCGCCCCTGCCTGCCGCCGCTGCGCCGTCGATGCCTTCCGGGGCCGTGCAGAGCACTGTCCCCTCCGGCCTCAACGGCGCAGCGACGACGCGGGAAGCCGAGGAAGGTTGGCGCCGCACATGACTGTCGTGCGGATCCCGCCCACGCTGCGGAGCGAGGTCGGCGGGGCGCGCCAGGTCGAGGCGGACGGGGATACCGTCCGGGAGGTGCTCGACGACCTCGTCGAGCGGCACCCGGCCCTGGCGCCGCAGATCCTCCAGAACGGCGGCATCGCCCCGTTCGTCAACGTGTACGTCGGCGGCGAGGACGTGCGGACGCTGGACGGACTTGACACGTCGGTCGCCGACGGCGAGACCGTGATCCTCCTCCCCGCGATGGCCGGCGGGGCGTCGCGGCCGTGGGCGCCGCCCGTCGCGGCCAGCCTGCTCGAGCTCGTCGGCTCCACGCCGCTCGTCGAGCTGCCGAGGCTGGCGCCGAAGCCCGCCGTGAAGCTGTACGCGAAGCTCGAAGGCCAGAACCCGACCGGGTCGATCAAGGACCGCGTGGCGAAGGCGATGGTCGAGGACGCCGAGGCGTCGGGCGAGCTCCAGCCCGGTCGCGCTCTCCTCGAGCCCACCTCCGGCAACACCGGCATCGCGCTCGCGCTGGTCGCCAGGCTGAAGGGCTACCCGCTCACGTGCGTGCTGCCCGAGAACGCGACCCCGGAGCGCAAGCGGCTGCTGCGCCTCTACGGCGCCGACATCGTCCTCTCGCCGGCCGCGGAGGGCTCGAACGGCGCGGTGCGGCTCGCGCTCGAGCTGGCCGAGTCCGACCCGCGCTGGTTCGTCCCCTTCCAGTACGCGAACGACGCGAACCCCCGCGCGCACTACGAGGGCACCGGGGCCGAGATCGCGGAGGCCCTCGACCGCGTCGACGTGCTCGTCGCGGGGCTCGGCACCGGAGGCACGCTGATGGGCGCCGGCGAGCGCCTGCGCGAGTCGTTCCCCGATCTCGTCGTCGCGGCCGCGGAGCCGCTCCCGGGCGACCCGGTGATGGGCCTGCGGTCGCTCGACGACGGGTACGTGCCGCCGATCCTCGACGTCTCGAAGCTCGACCGGAAGGTGCTCGTCTCGAACGAGGAGTCCGTCGCGTCGGTTCGCGACCTCCTCCGGCTGGAGGGGGTCTTCGGCGGCGTCTCGTCGGGCGCGGCGCTCGCCGTCGCCTGCCGGCTCGCGGCGGAGCTCGACGAGGGCGTGGTCGTGACCGTGCTCGCCGACGGAGGCTGGAAGTACCTCAGCGCCGACTTCTGGGACGCGGACGACGGAGGGGCTCGCAGCGTCGATGGAGCGCACCGTTTGGTGGTGATCCCGGCCCGGTGGTGATCCCGGCCGCGGTGCGGTCCGAGATCGCCGAGCACGCGCGCGCCGAGCTCCCGAACGAGGCCTGCGGGCTGCTGCTGCTCGAGGACGGCGTCGCGGTCGAGTACGTCCCCGGGGAGAACGCCTCGCCGACGCCGTACTACTTCGAGCTCCGCCTCGACCCCGTCGTCTGGGCCGACCTCGGCGACCGGGACGTCGAGCAGGCCGTCGTGCACTCGCACGTGTCCTCCCCGCCGCGCCCCTCGCGCACCGACGTCGAGCGGATCGGCCTCTGGCAGGGCCTGCCCTACGTGATCTACTCGGTGCGACTCGACGAGCTCGCGGCGTGGCGCATCGCGGACGGCGCGATCGAGCCGCTGCCCCTCGCCTAGCCGGCGCTCACCGGATCCGGAACGACCCGTGCATGATGCTCTTGTGGGGGTCGCAGAAGAACCGGTACGTACCCTTCTTCAACGTGACCGTGAACGTCTTCGTCCCGGTCCCGCCGACGGACGTCGTCACGTTCACACCGGGGCCGACGAGGTGGAAGTCGTGGATCGACGAGCGGTCGGCGACGACGAGCTTGATCTTGCCCGCCTTCTTCGGGGCCTTCGCGAGCGTGATCGTGAAACCCGGCCCGACGGTGCCCTTGTAGACGGGGGTTGCTGCCGTGGCGGGGAGGGCGGTCGCCAGGGCCGCGAGGCAGGTGAGCAGGATCATGCGTCTCATGGGACTCCTCGTTCAGGGGGTTTCCGTGTTGTACGGGCGCACGACCCCGGCGGATTGGCCGCGTGCTACGTCGGGACGACGACCACACGGCCCTCTGCGGCCGACCGGTACAGCGCCTCGATCGTCCCCGCCTGACCGAGCGCGTCCTCGCGCCCGAGGAGCTGCGGGGCGCGACCTGCCACGGCGTCCGCGAGGTTGTCGAGCTGGAGCCGATAGGCGTTCGCCGCCGGGATCTCCACCACGTCCGCTCGGGCGAGCGTGTCCCCCTCGCGACGGGCGAGCCGCACGGCGCCGCCCCAGTCGGCGCGGAACGGAGACTCGACCGTCAGCACGCCGTCCGTGCCGACCGCCTCGAGCGTCTGGCGCCTGGGCGCGCGGAACGACGCCTCGAACTGCCCGACGACGTCGTCCGCGCAGCGGAGCGTCCCGTGAAAGGCCATGTCCACCCCCGTCGAGCCGGTCACTTGCTCGCCGCGGACATGCTCCGGATCGCCGGCAAGCAGCCTGATCCCGCTGATGCAGTAGCAGCCGACGTCCATCAGCGCACCGCCGTCGAGCTCCGGGATCGCGCGCACGTCGGTGAGGTCTTCGAGCGGGAAGCTGAACGTGGCCCGCACGGACAGGAGCCGACCGATCGCGCTGCTCGTGACGAGGTCCCGCACGATGCCGGTCTGCGGGTGATGGCGATACATGAACCCCTCCATCAGCACGAGCCCTGCGGCGTCGGCGGCCGCGTACGCCGACTCCGCCTCGGTCGCCCGCCGCGTGAAGGGCTTCTCGCAGAGCACGTGCTTGCCCGCCTCGAGAGCGCGCATCGTCCACGCGTGGTGCATCCCGTTCGGGAGCCCGATGTAGACGGCGTCGACGGCGTCGTCGGCGAGCAGCGCGTCGTACGAGCCGTGGGCGCGCTCGATCCCGTGCTCGGCCGCGTAACGTTCCGCTTTCGCAGCGTCGCGGCTCGCGACCGTGACGACCGCGGCCCTGTCGGTCTGGCGCGCCGCGGCGAGGATCTGCGCGTTGATCGCCGCGGTCGAGAGCAGGCCCAGGCGCAGGGCGTCCATGAGGCAGAGTCCTATCACCCACCCGTGTACGCTCGCGGCGATGGAGGTGACGCGGATCGCCGACGGTCTCTGGCGGTGGAGCACGTACTACGGCGAGTGGCGTGACGAGGTCGGCTCCGTCTACGTCGAGGCGGACGACGCGATCGTGCTCGTCGACCCGCTCGTGCCCGAGGAGCACGAGGAGGCCGACCGCTTCTGGCGCGCCCTCGACCGCGACGTCGAGCGCGCGGGCGTACCCGTCCACGTCCTCGTCACGGTCTTCTGGCACGTGCGGAGCGCCGCGGCGGTCGTCCGCCGGTACGGAGCGCGGCTCCACGCCGCCACCCGGGCGCGCGCCGCGATCGAGCGGCGTGCCGGGCTCGGGAGCGCCGTGTTCCGGGCGGGCGACCCGCTTCCCGCCGGCGTCGACGCGCTGCCGAGCGGTCGCGCGACGGAAGTCGTCTTCTGGCTGCCCGCGCATGCGGCCGTCGTGCCCGGCGACGTGCTGCTCGGAAACGCGGACGGCGGCGTGCGCCTCTGTCCCAAGTCGTGGCTACCGTCGGGCGTCGGCCACGCCGAGCTCCGGACCGCACTCGCGCCGCTGCTCGACCTGCCGGTCGAGCGGGTGCTCGTCTCCCACGGCGCACCGGTGCTTCGCAACGGCCGCGCAGCGCTCGCGAGGGCGCTCGCCGCGTGATCGCCGACGCCCACGTCGACCTCCTGATGGAGGTCGCGTACCGCGAGCGCCGGCTCGGCGAGACCGACGTCTTCGCGGCGACCTGGCTGCCGCTGCTCGAACAGGGCGGCGTGGGCCTCCAGGTCTGCCCGGTCTACGTCGACGTGACGGTTCAGCCGGAAGGTGCGCTGCGCGAGGCGCTCTCGATGGTCGCCGCCTTCCAGGCTGCCGTCCGCGAGAACGAGGGGCGTGTGGTGCAGGTGTCGGGCGCAGGCGATCTGGACGCGGTCGAGGCGGGCGAGCGGATCGGGCTCGTGCTCGCGCTCGAGGGCGTCGAGTGCTTCGGGGTCGAGACCTGGCCCGCCGACGTGTTCCACGAGCTCGGCAGTGCGCATGGCCGGCCTGACCTGGAACCGCAGGAACGCGTTCGCGGACGGCGCCGCGGAGGAAGGCGGCAGCCTCTCGCGGCTCGGCCGCGAGCTCGTCGACCGGCTCGTGTCGCTCGGCGTGATCCTCGACCTCGCGCACGCCTCCCGGGGGGCGTTCGCGGAGATCCTCGAGCGCGTGTCGGGCGCCCCTGTGCTCTGCTCGCACGGCGGGTGCCGCGGGGTCTACGACACGCCCCGCAACCTCGACGACGAGCAGCTCCGCGCGCTCGACGCGGCCGGCGGACTGTTCGGGCTCATGCTCCACCCGATCGCGATCGGCCCGGAGCGGCGCACGCTGGACGGCGTCGTCGACCACCTCGAGCACGCCGTCTCCGTGATGGGGCTCGAGCATGTCTGCCTCGGGGGCGACTTCACACGCCGGCTGTGGGAGGCGATGCCGCCTCCGCCCGAGACGAAGGACGGCCTCCTCCCACCGGGGCTCACCCCGGGACTGGGGATCGAGGGTCTCACGGGCCCCGAGCACTACCCCGCCCTCGTCGAGCGCCTCGCGGAGCGGGGCTGGGGCGACGAGGAGGTCGCCGCCGTGACGGCCGGCAACCTCCTGCGCTTCCTCCGCACCTCGCTGCGCTGACCCGCATCACGCCTCTCGCGCGACCAGGAGCACGATCGAGGCGACCAGGATCCACGCCATCCAGGCGATCATCCCGACGAAGAAGACCGTCGCGAGGGAGACGATCCCGGCCAGCACCCCGAGCCAGCCCAGCCACTTCGGCACGCCGGCGCGGATCGCCGCGAGCGACGCCGTCACGGCCATCAGCGCCGCGCCGGCACCGGCGGCGGCGAGCGTCACCCAGGCGGCGTCGTCGTAGCTGAGGTAGGCCTCCGCCTGGACGAGCGCCCGCGCCTGGTCCTCTGGCATGTCGACCAGAGGCGCCTGGAACAGGAACAGCGCGAGCGGCAGGCACACGGTGAACGCGATTCCGCCGACGAGGACGAGGGACGACTCGAGTGGCGTCGTGAGCTGACGCAGCCGCGTCTGGAGCCCCGCGACGAACGCGCCCGCGAGGATGACGGCGACCAGGCCGAACGCCAACACGACGTTTGCCCAGGTGCCGTGATCCGACGCCGTCGCGACGACCTCGGCCGGGGTGTCCCCGGCGTTCTGGACGGTCGGGCTGTTCAACGAGACGAACAACCCCGCGACGAGTGCGACGCCGGCGAGGGGCGGCAGCAGCTTCGTCCAGGCAGGTGTCGAGCGTGCCTCCCGGTGGGCCTGGGACCTGACTGATGTGACGGTGCTGGACATGCATTCCTCCTTCGGATGGATCATGTGAGGACGGGACGCGCTGTCCCGCCGCCCGGCCGGAGGATCCGGCCGAGCAGGCGGAGAAGCGTGCGGCGGCGACGCATGCGCTAGACGCCGAGCGCGGTCGGGGCCTTCGGCGCCTGAGGCTCGTACGTCGGCCGGTAGCCGAGCAGCCGGCCGAGCGGCGCGCCGAGCGCCAGCCCGAGACGCTGGAGCCAGGCAGGCGGGAACGGCAGGCGCACGTCCCCGAAGTGGTGCCGGGCGATGACCGCCAGCCGGAGCGGGTTCGGCATGCCCTTCCTGTTGACCTTCCCGTCCTCCGCGAGCGAGAACATCGTCTCGATCAGCTGCTCGAACCCGAGCGCGGGCGTGACCTCGCAGACGAAGTGCGCAGTCTCGTCGCCGACGTTGCGGAACCGGTGCGGCGTCCCGGCCGGGACGAGGATCCGGTCGCCGGGCTTCGCGACGAGCGTCCGCTTGCCGAGCCGGAACTCGAGCTCGCCGGCGAGGACCTCGAAGCGCTCCTCCTGGACGGGATGGACGTGGGCCGCGGCGACGGCGCCGTTCGGCTCGACGAACGTCTCGACGACGACGCGCTCGCCGTTCGTGTCGGCGGAGGTCGTGCGGAACACGAGGGTCTCGCCGGTGACGCTGTTCGTGATGGACTGGCCGGTGGTGATCATCTCTCTGCTCCTCCCAAGGGGCTGGACTGGACGCGACGCACCATCTGCCAGAGCGCTTAGGATCGACTCAAGTCAGGCTTAAGGGAGGACGAAAGGGGTCGTGGAGTTCCGGCTGCTCGGGCCGGTCGAGGTGCTCGGAGACGACGGGGAGCCCGTCGCGCTCGGCGGAAAACGGCCACGGGCGCTGCTCGCCCTCCTGCTCCTCCACCCGAACCAGGCCGTCTCCACCGACCGGCTGATCGACGCGGTCTGGGGCGAGTCGCCGCCCCCGAGCGCGCGGAGCGCGCTCCAGGTGCACGTGCACGCGCTGCGCAAGGCGCTCGGAGCCGACCGGATCGTGACCCGCGCGCCCGGATACCTCGTCCGGGTGGGGAACGGGGAGCGCGACGCCGACCGCTTCGCGGAGCTCGTCGCCGAGGAGTCCTTCGCGGACGCGCTGGCGCTGTGGCGCGGTCCCGCGCTCGCCGACCTCGCCGGCGAGGACTTCGTCCGTGCCGACGCGGCGCGACTCGACGAGGCACGGCTCTCCGCGCAGGAGGCGCGGGTCGCGGCCGAGCTCGACGCGGGCCGACACGACGCTCTGGTCTCGGAGCTCGACGCCCTGGTCGCGGCCCACCCGCACCGCGAGCGGCTGCGCGCGCAGCAGATGCTCGCGCTCTACCGCGCCGGCCGCCAGGCCGACGCGCTCGCGGCCTACCGTGACGCGCGCGCCGCCCTCGACGAGCTCGGGCTCGAGCCGTCGACCGACCTCCGCCAGCTCGAGCAGCGGATCCTGCAGCACGACCCCGGTCTCGGCCCTCCCGCCCCCCAACCGGCGACCGACGGTCTCACGGGCGGGTTCCCGAACGAGCGCACGCCGCTCGTCGGGCGCGATCTCGAGGTGGCCGCGGTCCGCGCTCTGCTCGGGCGGCCGGAGACGCGCGTGGCCACCCTCACCGGCCCGGGCGGGACGGGCAAGACCCGGCTCGCGATCGCGGCGGCCGAGGACACCGAGCGCGCGGTGTTCGTCGACCTCTCGGCCGTCACGGAGCCGCAACTCGTCCTGCCCACGGTCGCGCGCGCGCTCGGCGCGGAGGAAGCGCCGGGCCGGAGCGACCTCGAGACGGTGCGCGCGGCGCTCGGCGACGCGCCCGGGCTGCTCGTGCTCGACAACTTCGAGCAGGTGCTCGACGCCGCAGGCGACGTCGCGCGACTGGTCTCCGCGGCGCCGTCGCACCGCGTGCTCGTGACGAGCCGCGCTCCGCTCCGCATCGCCGCGGAGCACGTCTACGCGGTGCCTCCGCTCGCCGTGCCGGGCCCGGGAGACGAGACGGCGGCGGCGATCGAGCGCGTGGGAGCGGTTCGGCTCTACGCCGACCGTGCCCGGGCCACGCTGCCCGGCTTCGCGGTCACCGACGCGAACGCTCCCGCGGTGGCCCGCATCTGCCGCGCGCTCGACGGCCTGCCACTCGCGCTCGAGCTCGCCGCGGCGCGCGTGCGGACGCTCGGCGCCGAGGGAACCGCCGACCGTCTCGGCGAACGGCTCGCGCTGCTCTCGCGCGGCGCCCGCGACCTGCCCGAGCGCCAGCGCTCGCTGCGCGCGACGCTCGACTGGAGCGTGCAGCTGCTCGACGAAGACGCCCGTCGCGTGCTCGCGGCGCAGGGGGCGTTCAGCGGGGGCGCCTCGCTCGCGGCGCTCGAGGCGGTGACCGGCGGCACGAACGTGGTCGATGCGCTCGACGACCTCCTCGACGCGGCCCTCGTGACGCGGGCTGCAGGCGGCGAGCCGCGGTTCGGGATGCTCGAGACCGTCCGCGAGTACGCCGAGGAGCAGCTCGTGGCGTCCGGGTCGGAGCGCGCGGTCCGGGACCGGCACCTTGCCTGGTTCCTCGCGCTGGTCGAGGGCGACACACTGCCCCGGCACCGCGTCATGGACGCCCCCTGGCTCGACCGGGTCGAGCTCGAGCACGACAACATCCGCGCCGCGTTCGCGCACGCCGAGTCCACCGGTGACGTCGAGCGGGAGCTGCGCCTCGCGGCGGCGATGCGCTACTTCTGGCGCGTCCGGGGCTACGTCGAGGAGGGCCGGCGCCGGCTGGAGCGTGGAGTCGAGCTCTCTCCGCGCGTCGACGACGCGCTGCGCGCGCGGACGCTCGGCGAGGCGGGCGTGATGGCGTTCGCCGCCGCCGACCACGGACGCTCGCGCGCGCTGTGGCTCGACGCGCTTCCCCTCTTCGAGCGGCTGGACGATCAACGCGAGGTCGGGCGCGCGAGGATGGAGATCGGCGCAACGTGGCACGCCGAAGGCGATCTCGCCCGCGCGATCGAGCACTACGAGACTGCTCGGCAGGTGCTTGCGGACATCGACGAGACCGCGACGGGCGTCGTGCTCGCGAACCTCGGTGCCGTGTACCAGACGCTGGGCGAGCTCGAGCGCGCGGAGGCGGCGACGGCCGAAGCCCTCACGCTGGCGGAGAAGATCGACGACGAGGACGGCATCGCGATCTCGAGCCTGAACCTCTCGGCCCTCGACCTCGAGCGTGGAGACCTTCCGGCGGCCGCGCGGCACCTCGGCGTCTCGCTCGACAAGGCACTGCGCCTCGCGTATCGAGAGGTCACGGCATACGCGCTCGGCATCGCCGGAGTCATCGCGCTGCGGACCGGTCGCGCCGAGGACGCGGCCGTGCTCGGCGGTGCGTTCCTCGAGCTCTTCCGCGAGATCGGCACGGAGCCGCAGCCGGAGGAAGCCGACCGCCACGCCTCGATGCTCGCCCAGGCGGCCGAGCGGATCGACGTCGCGGCCGCGGTGGAGCGCGGGAAGGCGCTCACGCCGGACGAGGCGGTGGCCGTCGCGCGGGACGTGCTCGAGGGCGTCTCGGCCTGACTACCGCGCGTGCAGCGCGGGGTAGAGCTCGCGGTAGCGGGCGTGCAGCTCCGCGTACGCGTCGCGCCACGCCGGGTCCGGCTCGACGACGTCGGTGACGCGCACGCAGCGGCTGACGGCCGCGTGGACGTCGGCGAAGACGCCGCCCGCGACACCGCCGAGCAGCGCCGCGCCGAGGGCCGAGCCCTCCTCGGACTCGGTCAGCTCGAGCGGCACGTCGAGCACCGAGGCCAGGATCCGGAGCCACAGCCGGCTGCGCGCGCCCCCGCCGGAGACTCTCGCCGTGGACGCCTCGACACCGAGCGAGCGCAGCAGGTCGAGCGAGTCCCGCAGGCCGAACGCGACCCCCTCCAGGACCGCCCGCACCAGCGCGCCCCGGTCGTGGCGGAGCTCGAGCCCCACGAACGCGCCGCGCGCATCGGGATCGGCGTGCGGCGTCCGCTCGCCTGCCAGATAGGGGAGGAAGAGGAGCCCGCCGGCGCCCGGCTCCCAGGCCTCGGCCTCCTCCACGAGCCGGGCGAAGGCGACGTCCGGCGCGAGCCGCTCCCGGAACCACCGGAGCGACCCGGCGGCCGAGAGCATCACGCCCATCGCCTGCCAGGCCCCCGGCACGGCGTGGCAGAACGCGTGCACCCGTCCGACGGGGTCGTGGGCGTACGCGGGAAGCGGGGCGAGCACGACCCCGGACGTACCCAGCACGACGGAGAGGACGCCCGGCCGGTCCGCGCCGACGCCGACGGCGGCAGCGGGCTGGTCACCCGCACCGGCCGCGACCGGCGTCCCTTGCAACTCCTCGTACCTTGCCCCGATCCGCCCCGCGAGCACAGGCGACTCGAGGACCGGCGGCAGCCACGCGGCAGGCAGGTCGAGCGCGTCGAGCACCTCCTCGCACCAGACCCGCCGGCCGACGTCGAGGAGCAGGGTGCCGGAGGCGTCCGAGGCGTCGATCGCCCACTCCCCGGTCAGCCGCAGGCGCACGTAGTCCTTGGGCAGCACGACCCGCTCGATGCGGGCGTACGCATCCGGCTCGTGGCGACGCAGCCAGAGGAGCTTCGGCGCGGTGAAGCCGGTCAGCGCGCGGTTGCCGGTCAGCTCGACGAGCCGCTCGAGGCCGATCCGCCGCTCGATCTCGGCGCATTCCACCGCCGTCCGCTGGTCGTTCCAGAGGATCGCGGGCCGGACGACGCGCCCCCTGCCGTCGAGCCCGACGAGCCCGTGCATCTGACCGGAGAAACCGACTCCGGCGACGTCGCGGCCCGCCGAGACCTCCGCCAGCGCGGATTCGGCCGCCGCCCACCAGTCCTCCGGGTTCTGCTCCGCCCAGCCGGCCCGCGGCGTCGAGAGCGGGTAGCCGTGCTCCACCGTCGCGAGCACGTCGCCCTCCGGCGAGAGCGCGAGCGCCTTGACGCCGGTCGTGCCGACGTCGAGCCCGACCACCGTGGTCATGCGGTCAGGTGCCCGACTCGAAGTCGGACACCATCCGTGCTACCCCGGCTACGCACCGAGAGCGGCGTACACGAGCTCGTACGCGCGGACGGCGTCCTTGCGCGACTGCGCCTCGCGGAGCGCCGCCTCGTCGATCCGCCCCGACACGTCCCAGATGAACCGCCACTGCGCGACGCTGCGTGCCACCGCGGCGACCGCGTCCTCCGTGTAGGGGTAGAGGTCGAAGCCGAGCCGCTCGCCCTGCTCGCCGTAGCGGGCGCGCCGCAGCTCGACGGCGAGCTCGAGCGTCTCCATGAACGCCGTCGTCCCGACCATGTTGTCGTCGTCGAACGTGCCCCAGCCCGAGTTCGCGTGCTGGTGGCCGAGGAGGCCCTCGGCGGCGAGCAGCGCCGCGTACTCGCCGAGGCTCTCGCCGTTCATGAGGAGGTGCTGCCAGTCCATGTTCACCTGGACGTTCGTGATCCCGCGGGTGCGGAGGGTGTGGATCACGTGCAGCGTCATGCCGACGTTCCGCATCAGGATCTTCATCGCCGGCTCGGAGTTCTTGTGCTCGAGGAAGAGCTTCACGCCCTTCGCCGCACAGGTCTCGGCCGCCTCCGCGATCCCGTCGAGGAACCACCCCCACGACTCCGCGTACGGTGTCTGGAACGGGTAGTTGTAGCCCTCGATCCCGGGCCAGCAGACCATGTTCGCGCCGACCTCACCCGCGAGCTCGGCGGTCTCGCGGGTCAGCCGCCGCGCCTCCGCCCGCATCGCCGGGTCGGGCGACACCAGCCCCCCGCGGCCGAAGCGCGGGTCGAGGTGCAGACCAGTGCAGATCGTGTAGATGCCGTGCCCGTCGAGCGCCTCGCGCACCGCGTCGAGGTTGTCGTGGGAGAGCTCGCCGGGATAGTGGAACTCGTAGTCGTCGATCAGGTCGCCGAGCCCCTCGACGGCGCGCCGGACACGCTGCACGGTCGTCTCCCCCGCGTGCTCGGGCTGGTACCCGCCCGGGACGAAGCGCGTGACCATCGGCCCGAAGGCCCAGATGCCGAGGCTGGTCTTCATCGGCGGCTCAGCGGCCCGACTTCACCTGGAGGCGACGCGCCACCGAGTCGAGCGTCACCGCGAGCAGCAGGATGACGCCGGTGACCGTGTAGATCGTCCCCGTGCTGTAGCCGCCGATGTTGAGGCCGTTCGCGATCGTCGCGATCACGAGCGCGCCGAGCAGGGCGCCGCGCACCTCGCCGCGACCGCCGAAGAGGCTGACGCCCCCGATCACCGCGGCCGAGATTGCGTCGAGCAGGAGCGTCCCGCTGCCCACGTTGAGGTTCACCGACTGGAGGCGGGCCGCGAGGATGATGCCGCCGACACCGGCCATCAGGGACGAGATCATGAAGACCACGATGCGGACGCGCGCCACGCTGATGCCGGCGCGCCTGGCCGCCTCGGCGTTTCCGCCGACCGCGTACACGTGGCGCCCGAACGCCGTGCGCTTCGCGAGGAACGTGAGGCCGACGAGGAAGACGACCATCAGCAGCCCCGCGAGCGGCAGCCCCACCGACTGGGTGCAGTTCACGGTGAGCGGGGTGCCCTCCGGGCAGGCACGGGGCCTCGTGGCGTGGTTGCAGATCGCGACGACGCCGAAACTGGCGACCGCGACGCCGACGAGCTTCGCGACGGGCAGCCACGGACTGATGGCGAGCCCGGCGCGATGCTTGCCGATGACCCCTCCCAGCGCCACGAACGCGTAGGCACCGGTGATGACGGCGGCGATCAGCCAGCTGACGTTCGCGGAGAAGTAGTAGGTGGCGGTGTCGTTGATCCAGTTGTCCTCGATGATGATCACGCCGCGCACCTCGAGCACGCGCAGGATCACGCCCTGCCAGATGAGCAGCCCGGCCAGCGTGACGACGAACGACGGCACGCCGACCTTCGCCACCACCGTCCCCTGGGCGGCTCCGATCACCGCCACGACCCCGAGCGCGGCGAGGATCGCGAGCCAGCCGGGCCAGTCGTGGGAGCTGCCGGGCAGCTGGAGCTCGGCGGCGGTCAGGGCGGCGATGCCGCTCACGAACCCGATCGAGAGGTCGATCTCGCCGAGCAGGAGCACGAAGACGACGCCGAAGGCGATCATCGTCGTGCCCGCCATCTGCAGGATCACGTTGACGAAGTTCGACGCGGTGAAGAAGTTCGTCGCGGTGAGGCTGAAGAACAGGACGATCGCCAGCTCACCGACGACGACCGGCAGAACGCCGAGGTTGCCCGACTTCAGGTTGACGCGCGCGCGTTGCCACGCGCTCGCCGCCTCGTCGCCGGTGTCTTCCGGGAGCGGGACCCCGGGTGCGACGACATCCGCGTCGGAGCTCACTGACCGACCTGCGCAGAGGTCTCGGCCACACCCGCCACTTTCGTCGGGACGCCTGCGGTGATCGCGTGCACGACGTCTTGCTGGGTCGTGGCAGCGCGGTCGTAGACACCGACGTCCTGCCCCAGCCGGAGCACGGTGATCCGTGTCGCGACCTCGAAGATGTCGTGCAGGTTGTGAGAGATGAGCACCACCGCCAGCCCCTGGTCGGCGAGGCGCTTGACGAGCTCGAGCACCTGGCGGGTCTGCGCCACGCCGAGCGCCGCCGTCGGCTCGTCGAGGATCACGAGCCGCGAGTTCCACTGCACCGCCTTGGCGACGGCGACCGACTGGCGCTGCCCGCCCGAGAGCGACGCGACGGGCTGCCGGATGGAACGGATCGTCGTCACCGCGAGCGAGCTCAGCGTCTCCGCCGTGCGCCGCTCCATGACCGGCTCGTTGAGCCTGCGGAGCCAGTCGCGAACCTCCCGACCGAGATACATGTTCTGGACGACGTCGAGGTTGTCGCACAACGCGAGATCCTGGTACACGACCTCGATCCCGAGCTTCGCCGCGTCCTTCGGCCCGTGGATCGTGACTGGGTGGCCGTCGAACACGATCTCGCCCTCGTCGTAGCCGTGGATGCCGACGATGCACTTGATCAGCGTCGACTTCCCCGCACCGTTGTCGCCGACGAGCGCCATCACCTCCCCGTCACGCACCTCGAAGTCCACGTCGGTCAGCGCCTGGACCGAGCCGAAGGTCTTCGTCAGGCCGCGGATCTGCAGCAGTGGGGTGTCGGTCACGAGTCGGCTCCCGGCAAGGTGGGTGGAGGCACCCGAGGGTGCCTCCACCGTGTCGGTCGGTCTACTTGCAGTACTTCTTGTACGCCCCCGAGCACACGTCCTTGCGCTTCAGGAACCCGTCCTTGAAGAGCCGCGTGTAGTTCGCCTTCGTGATCGACGTCACCGGGATCACGAACGTCGGCTCCTTCTTCTTGCCGTTCGGCCGCGTGGTGTTCACCTTCGGCTTCTTGCCCTTGAACAGGGCGACGGCCGCCGCGGCGGCGGCGTTCGCCTCGGCGGGCACGTACTTGTAGACGGTGTTCGTCTGCCAGCCGGAGATGATGTTCTGCACGCCCTGCACCGTCGCGTCCTGCCCCGACAGCGGGATCGGATCCAGGCCCTTGGCCTTCAAGGTTGCGACGACCGCGCCGGCGATGTTGTCGTTCGCCGCCAGGACGCCCTGGATGTTGTTGTTCGTCTGGACGAGCATCTGCTCGAAGATCGTCTGAGCGTTCTTGTCGCTCCACTCAGGCACGAACTTCGACGGGCCCTTCGTCAGCTTCTTGTGCTTGAAGAGCGGGTTGAAGATGTCGTCGTTGCCGCTCTTGAACCAGAACGCGTTCTGGTCGGTCGGCCCGCCCCACAGCTGCGCGACGACGCTGCTCGCCTTGTAGGTGTGCTTCGCCTTCATGCCGGCGATGACCCCACGTGCCTGCACGCGCCCGACGGCGTTCCCGTCGAAGGTCACGTAGACGGCCGCGATGCCGCCCACCACCTGCCGGTCGTAGTCGATCGTCTTCCCGCCGACCGCCGCGAACTTCTTCTGGATGGCGATCGACGAGCCCGCGTCGAGCGACGTGACCACGCCGACCTTGGCGCCGTTGGAGATGCACTGCTCGGCCTGGGCGATCTGCTTCTGCGCGTCGTTGAGGGCGTTGGTGATCGAGTACGTGACGCCCGCGGCCTTCAGTGCCTTGGCGAACGCCGGCTTGTCGAACTGCTCCCAGCGAACCGACGACTTCGTGTCCGGCAGCAGCACGCAGACCTGCACGCCCGCCGTGGACTTTGCGCTGTTCCCGGCTGCCCCGCTGACCATGAGACCCACGGCCAGCGCGGCGACCAGAACCGCGATGGTGAGCTTCTTCACTCCGCTGTCCTCCTTCTCCCACTCCGTTGCTTCCGGCCTCCCGCGCGGGACGGTAGTCCATCCGGCGGGGGGCTTCAACACTCTCGACCTACACTCAGTGACGGCCGATCGCCACCTCCTCCTCGCGCCGCCCGGCGGGCGGTGCGGATGCAGCGCCGGGCCGGGCGGGCCCACGCGGGGCCTCCACGGTCCACGGCTCGTCGAGTACACGATGGAGCGGCAGCGCGGCGGCGCCGCGGACGGCCGCGATGTCACCGAACGCCGACGGGAGCACGAGGAACGAGCCCGACCGCGCGGCGAGCGAGCGCTCCTCCAGGGTGGAGCGCACGCCGTCCACCAGCCACGGCGCGAGCGGCCCGAAGCAGCCGCCCAGCACCACGGCCCGGACGTCGAGGAGGTTGAACGCCGACGCGAGCGCGACCCCGAGCCACCGCCCGACGTCGTCGAGCGCCCCCACGACCCGGGGAGCGCCGTCCTCGGCGCGCCGTACGAGCTCGTCGGTGAGGCTCCGCGGACGGCCCACGACGGGCGAGATGCCGGCCGCCCGTGCGATCGACTCGACGCCGACCAGCGTCTCGACACAGCCGCGACTGCCGCACGCGCAGAGACGGCCCTCCGGGTCGACCGAGACATGACCGAGCTCTCCGCCGAAGCCGTGGAAGCCCCGGAAGAGCCGGCCGCCGAGCACGATCCCGCCCCCGACCCCGACCTCGCCGAACACGCAGACGAAGTCGTCGATCCCGACCGCGGCGCCGGTCCAGTGCTCGGCGAGCGCCGCGAGATTGGCCTCGTTCTCGATCTGCACCGGCAGGCCGAGCCGCGCCTCCAGCTCGGCCGCCACCGGGAGGTCGACCCAGGCGAGGTTCGGCGCGTTGACGACCGTGCCCGACGCCTCCTCGACGAGCCCCGCGACGGCGACCGAGACCCCGACCGGCCGGAGGCCCTCGCCGAGCGCGGTATCGAGCGCTCGACGGGCGGCGCGGCCGAGGCGGTCGAGGACCGTCGCAGGCGGCGAGCTGCGGTTGTCCCGGTAGGAGCGACGGGAGTAGCGGACCGTGCCGGTCAGGTCCTCGACGGAGACCGCGACGTAGTCGACGTTCACCTCGATGCCCACGCCCACCACGACGTCCGCGAGCTCGAGCGCGGCGCCTGGGCGCCCCGTCCCGCGCGGCGACGTCGTCTCGCCGGTCTCGCGCACGAGCTGCAGCGCGATCAGCTCCGACACGAGGCTCGAGACGGTGCCGCGGGTGAGGCCGGTCTCGGCCGCGATCTGCGCCCGCGAGCACGATCCCGCCGAGGCCACGTGCCGCAGCACGACGCCGAGGTTCGCCCGGCGGACCGTCGTCGCGCCCGCCGGCCGCGGTGCGCCCCGCTCGAACGTCACGGGATTGTCGGCACGATGGGGAAGTGAGGGAGAGACGTCATGTGCTGGCGGTTTGTTCGGCGCGCGGACAAACTAAGCCGATCGGCAGCCCAATGTCAACCACCCCGGGCCTGCGGCGGGCGCGCCCTCCGGCCGCCGCGCCGCGGCTCAGTCGAGACGCCGCACGACGTCCTCGAGCGGACGGCGGTTCGCACGTCCGCTCCACTCCGCGGCGTCGCGCGACTCGGGATCTCGGCGCCGCTGCGGAACTCCGAACGTGAGGACGATGACGGGGCTCTCGTCCTCGCCCAGCCCGAGCGCCGCGCTCACCGCCTCGCGGTCGGCGAGACCGTTCGGACACGACGCGATCCCGTCGTTCCAGGCGGCGAGCAGCATGTTCTGCGCGGCCCGGCCGGCATCGAACGAGAGCGGTCCCTTGCCGGAGACGACGACGGCCACGACGAGCCCGGCGCCGAGGACGTTCTCGGGCACGCGAACCCCCTTCGCGAGCTCCTCCACCAGCTCGCGGCCCTCGACGACGACGAAGGTCCACGGCTGCCTGTTCTTGGACGAGCCCGCCAGACGCCCCGCGTCGAGGATGCGCGAGACGACCACGTCGGGCAGCGGCTGCGATCCGTACCGGCGTTCGTCGCGCCGACTCGCGATCGCCAGATACGTGTCCACGGCAGTAGCCTAGTGCCCCTCCAGGCGATGCGATCCATGCCCCCTGCGCACGATGAGCGGCGCCATGCGTCGTCCTCGGTCGTCCCGATACCTGCAGGTATCGGGACTCCCTGCGTCCTAGCCTGGCTTGCTCCTCGTGCGCGAGGAACGTGGCAGCATCACCTGAAGGGGACACCAGGCATCCGATGACGGAGCAGGCGACCGTGAGCCTCCTGCGCTGGCTCCGCCGCCAGCTGCGACAGGCGACCCCGCAGCGCGAGCACCTCGAGGCGGCGGTGGCGAACGACGACCCGTCGGAGGCGCGGCGGCTGCTCGACAACTTCGACTTCACCGACGCGCAGCGGCGGCACGTCGAAGGGCTGATCGACGAATGGGAGCGTGGCCGTGTCCGCCGCTGAGGGGCACGACGTCGACGGGCGGGCCGACGGGCAGGCGACCGTCACGAACGCAGGTGTCGTGCGCCAGATCTTCGAGGCGTTCTCGCGCCGCGACCCGTTCGCGCTCCGCGGGCTGTTCGCGAGGGACGCGGTCTGGAGCGTGCCGGGCGACGGCGCGATGGCCGGCGTCTACCGCGGGCGGGACGAGATCTTCCGGTTCCTCGCCCGCCTGCCGAAGGAGACGTCCGGGACCTACCGCTCCCGGCTCGTCGACGTGCTCGCGAGCGACGGACGGGCGGCCGCGCTCTACCGCGCGTCGGGCGAGCGGCGCGGCCGGCGGCTCGACCTCGACCAGGTGCTCCTCTTCCGCCTCGAGGACGGCCTCGTCCGCGAGGTGCTCGCGCTTCCGTCCGACCCTGCCGCCTTCGAGGAGTTCTGGTCCCCGTGACCACGCCTGCGCTCGCCCAGGGCCGGCCGACGCTCCGGATCGGCAGCACGACGTACCCGGTGCTGCTGCCGACGGTGCGCGACCCGCGCCTGCAGCTCGCCGCGGTGATCGTCACGCTGCAGGTGCTCGGCCAGACGGTCTTCGACTTCCGCCTCTCGATCGCCCAGATCCTCGTCGCGCTGGTGACGTGCGCGGTGCTGGAGGTCGGGATCGCGTTGCGACGGCAGCAGGTCCTCATGTGGCCCGCCAGCGCGCTCCTCACCGGCAACGGGGTCGCCTTCGTCCTGCGGGTGCCGGGGACGGAGCACGGCGACTGGTGGAGCCTGAACGGCTGGTGGATCTTCGCCGGGACGGCCGCGGTCGCGCTCCTCTCGAAGTACGTGATCACGTTCCGCGGTCGCCACGTGTTCAACCCGTCGAACTTCGGGCTCGTCCTCTGCTTCGTCCTGCTCGGCCCCGAGCACGCCGACCCGCTGGCCTTCTGGTGGGGGCCGATGTCCGTCTGGCTCGCGCTGGCCCTGGCGCTGATCGTCGGCGGCGGCCTCGCGATCCTCTCGCGGCTGCACCTCGTCGGCATCGCCGTCGGCTTCTGGCTCACGTTCGCGGCCGGGATCGCCGTGCTCGCGCTGAGCGGCCACGAGATGACGGCGCCGTGGCACCTCGGGCCGATCGAGGGCCGCGAGCTGTGGCGCCTGCTCGTCACCTCCCCCGAGGTGCTCGTGTTCCTCTTCTTCATGATCACCGACCCGCGCACGATCCCCGAGACGCCGCGCGGCCGGCGGCTCTACGCGGTCTCGGTCGGGTTCGTCGCCTGCCTCCTGATCGCGCCGTGGACGACCGAGTTCGCCGCGAAGCTCGCCGTGCTGGGTGCGCTGACGATCGTCTGCGCGGCGCGGCCGCTCCTCGTGCTGGCCGGGGGCGGGGAACGGTTCGACGCCGCGGTCGACCGCGCACGGACGTGGCGTCGCCCGGCGGCACTGGCGGCCGCGACGCTCACGGCGGCGGTCGCGGGGCTCGTGCTCGTGGCGGCCGGAGTGCCCGCCCGCCCCGGGGCCGCAGGCGCCGCGCCGCTCGAGACCGGTCGCGTGCCGCAGGTGACCGTCGAGCAGTCGCCCGGGCTCGCGACGATCGACACCGCGACGGCCCGGCGGATCGCGACCGCGCTGGTCGCCGACCTGTCGCGCAGCGCCGACGCGCTCCGGCGCCGGAACCGGCTGGCGGCGCGCGACGCGGCCACCGGCGCGTGGCTCGCGAGCCTCTGGCACCGGATCGACGCGTCGCGCGGTGCCACGATCGACGTCCCGACCTACGAGGCGGCCCACGTCCGTCTGCATCTCGAGCCGGGAAAGGGTCAGGACCCGCCGATCGTCGTCGCGACGCTCACGGGGACGACGCAGACGACCACCTACGGAGCCTCGCCTGCCAGCCCCACGCACCGCGGCACGCCGCGGCCGGTGGTGCGGACGTTCGAGGTCGCGTCGACCGGCGGCCGCTATCTCGTCTCGGACGTCCGCGGCAGAGCCGCCGCGGACGCGGCACCCGCCGCGCGGGCTCCGTTCCGGCTCACCGACGTCGCCGCGAGCGTGGGACTGAGCTTCCGTCACGGCGCCTTCCGCTTCGGCCTGTCCGCGGACCCCGCCGCGATGATGGGCGGCGGCCTCTGCTGGCTGGACTACGACGGCGACGGGTGGCTGGACCTCTACGTCGTCAACTCCCACGCCGAGTCGGACATCCCGGGCTACGCGTCACACGGCGGGCTGCCGCAGAGCCGGCTCTACCGCAACGTCCACGGGCGCTTCGTCGACGTCACGAAGACCGCCGGCGCCGGGCTCACGATGCGGGGTACCGGCTGCGTGGCCGCAGACCTCGACGGCAACGGCACGACCGATCTCTTCGTGACGACCGCGAGCTACGACCCCGCGCGGAACGCGTACGACGCGCTGCTCTGGAACAACGGAAACGGGACGTTCACGGAGGGCGCGAAGGCTGCCGGCATCGACGAGCCCGGCTGGCACTCGGGCGCCGCGGTCGCCGACGTGAACGGCGACGGGCGGCTCGATCTGTTCGTGGCCGGCTACACCGACGTGAACCACGAGCTCCCGCTCTCGCAGCAGGGCTTTCCGGCGAACCACGCGGCCGTGCCGGACGCTCTGTACCTCAACGAGGGGGGTTCTGGCCGCCATCCGGGCTTCCGCGACGTCGGCCGCGCCGCGGGCCTCGAGCCGCACGGGCTCGACCACGGGCTCGGGGCGGTCTTCACGGACGTCGACCGCGACGGGCGCCCGGATCTCTACGTCGCCAACGACCTCGACCCGAACCGCCTGTACATGAACGTCGCCCTGCCCGGCGGAGCCGCGAGCGATCCCCGCGGCCTCGGGTTCCGGCTCGTCGAGCACGGACGTGCGGAGGGCGTCGCCGACCCGAATGCCGGCATGGGGATCGCGGTCGGCGACTACTCCGGCGACGGGCTCGGCGACCTGTTCGTCACGAACTCGCGCGGCCAGCTCCAGGCGGCGTTCGCGAGCCGCGCGGGGGCGCCGTTCGCCGACGTCCGTCCCGACTTCGTCCAGGCGCTCGGGTCGCAGCTGACGGGCTGGGGCGCGGCCTGGGCCGATCTCGACCTCGACGGCAGCCTGGAGCTCGCGATCGCGAACGGCGCGATCCCGATCGCGAGTCTCGCGCGGGACGCGGGCAGGCTCCGCGTCCTGAGCACGGACGGCGGCGGCGTCCAGGCGCTCGACACGGGCGCTGCAGGACGCCGGAACGGCCGCGGGCTCGCGGTCGCGGACTACGACAACGACGGCGACCCCGACGTCGCGGTGGGGTCGATCGGCGGCAGGCTGCAGCTCTACCGGAACGACGGCGCGACCGGCCACTGGCTCGAGGTGGGCGGGCTCGAACCGGGATCGCTCGTGACCGTGCGACTGCCCGGCGGCAGGACGCTCGAGCGCGAGACGCATGCGGGCTCGAGCTACCTCTCGTCGGAGGATCCGCGTGCGCTCTTCGGGCTCGGCGACGCCGCGACGGTCGACGAGCTCGTCGTCCGCTCGCCGGACGGTGCCGTGACTCGTCTCGACGACGTCGCGGCCGACCGGCTCGTCACGATCCCGCGCCGCTCCGGCTGAGCCTCACGGCGCCTGGGCGACCGTGCCGACGCGAGGAGGACGGACAACGCTTGTGTTGATTCAACACAAGCGACCAGCGCCCAGCGGCCGTCGTCCCGGGATGCCCGGCCAGCGGCCGTCGTCCCGGGCTGCCCGGCCGTGGGAGCGGGCGCGGATCGCGACCGCGTCGCGTTGCAGAGGGTGCCTCGGCGCGCGAGGATCAGGCATCCCAGCCGGGCGCGCGGCCCGACGCGCCCAGGGTCTCGAGCACCACCTCGATCAGCTGGTTCGACGACAGCACGTGCTCGCGTGCGAGCACGCGGGCCGCGGCCGCGCTCCGCGCTCCGATGGCCTCGCGGATCGCGCGGTGCTGGAGGTCGTTCTTCGCGTAGAGCTGGTCGAGCTCCGCCCGTGCGCGCCACACCCGGTCGCCGATGAAGGTCCGCCGGGCGCTCTTCGCGATCCGCTCGACAAGGGGGAGCTCGGCGGCGCGGTAGATCACGTCGTGGAAGGCGTAGTTCGCCTGCATCCACTCGACGAACAGGGTCGCGTCACGCGACACGCCGCTGCGGGCCTGGTCGCGCAGCTCGAGCGTGAGCTCGCCGAAGCGACGCTCGATCGCGTCCATCTCGGCCAGGTCGTCGGGGGTCATCTTCGCGGTCGCGACCTCCGTCGCGAGCGCCTCGAGCTCCGCCCGCACGAGGAACGCCTCCCGCAGCTCGTGCGCCGAGATCGAGCGGACGCGGACGCCGCGGTTCGGCTCGAACGAGACGAGCCCGAGCGCCGCGAGTCGCCGCAGCGCCTCCCGCACCGGCGTGCGGCTGACCTCGAACCGCTCGGAGAGCGTCTCCTGCCTGAGCACGGTGTCCGGCGGGATGAGCCCGGCCACGATCTCGTCCTCGAGCACGCGAGCGATGTCGTCGGCCTTCGTGGAGAGGGTCGTCACGGCCGCACAGTGTAATGAGCGAAATCCACGAATATCGGTTTTGGATCCGAAAAGACGGGAAACAGGCTCTTGTATCCGTCCATAGGGCGAACTAGGATCCAAGAACACAGATCTTGGATCCAAGAGGAGGATCGATGCACGAGCCCGTCCGTCCGTACACGAGAGACGACGTCGAGCGCCTGCGCGGCTCGATCCGCGTCGAGCACACGCTCGCGCGGCTCGGCGCCGAGCGGCTCCGCACCCTGCTCGACGAGCGCGAGTGGGTCGCGGCGCTCGGAGCCGTGACCGGCGGGCAGGCGGTGCAGATGATCAAGGCCGGCCTCGAGGCCATCTACCTCTCGGGCTGGCAGGTCGCCGCCGACGCGAACCTCGCCGGCGGCACGTACCCCGACCAGAGCCTCTACCCGGCGAACTCGGGCCCCGCGCTCGCGCGCCGCATCTCGAGCGCGCTCCAGCGCGCCGACCAGATCGCGCACGCGGAGGGAGACGACGAGACGTACTGGATGGCACCGATCGTGGCCGACGCCGAAGCCGGCTTCGGCGGCCCGCTCAACGCCTTCGAGCTCATGAAGGCGTACATCGAGGCGGGCGCGGCGGCGGTCCACTTCGAGGACCAGCTCTCGTCCGAGAAGAAGTGCGGGCACCTGGGCGGCAAGGTGCTGGTGCCCACGGGCCAGTTCGTGCGGACGCTGGTCGCCGCGCGTCTCGCCGCCGACGTGCTCGACGTGCCGACCCTCGTCGTGGCGCGCACCGACGCGCTCTCGGCCTCGCTGCTGACGAGCGACGTCGACGAGACGGACCGCGAGCTCTGCACGGGCGAGCGGACGCCCGAGGGCTTCTTCCGCGTGCGCGACGGGATCGAGGCGGCGATCGCCCGCGGCCTCGCGTACGCGCCGTACGCGGACCTCGTGTGGTGCGAGACCTCGACGCCCGACCTCGGCGAGGCCGAGGCGTTCGCGTCGGCGATCCGCGAGCAGTACCCGGAGATCCCGCTCGCGTACAACTGCTCGCCGTCGTTCCACTGGAGCCGGCACCTGGCGGACGATCAGATCGCCGGCTTCCAGCGAGATCTCGCGGCGATGGGGTACCGCTTCCAGTTCATCACGCTCGCCGGCTTCCACTCCCTCAACCTCTCGATGTTCGAGCTCGCGCGCGGCTACCGCGAGGACGCGATGACGGCGTACGTCTCCCTCCAGGAGCGCGAGTTCTCACTCGAGGAGGCGGGCTACACCGCCACGCGCCACCAGCGCGAGGTCGGAGCGGGCTACTTCGACCAGGTCATGCAGGCGGTCTCGGGCGGCCTCTCCTCCACGCTCGCCCTCACCGGCTCGACCGAGGAGCAGCAGTTCACCACCGAAAGGAGCGCCGCATGAGCACCGCTCTTTCGTTCGCGAAGCGGGAATCCGGCGAGCGGATTCCCGCCGCTCGATCCCCCCCTGCGGGCGGGCACATCCCTGAAGGCGTCGGCTGCGCCGCCGCAACACCTGACCCGCGAGAAGCCAGTGAAGCCCAGGACCGCCACGCCGGCACCCTCTCCCCGGAGCGAGCGTCCGCCGATCCTGACGCGGGCGGAGGTCGCTCCCTGCACGTGCCCGGAGCACTGCGAGCGCGACCACGAGCACGACTGAGCCTCGCCGCGCGAGCCTCAGTCGTGCTAGATACCCCCGGCGTGGTCACCGACGACGTCCTCACGCCAGACGCGGTCGAGCTCCTGACCGACCTGCAGCGGGAGTTCGGCGAGCGCCGGACGGAGCTGCTCGCGCGGCGCGCCGAGCGCCTCGAACGGCTCAGGAACGGCGAGCTGCCCGACTTCCTCGCCGACACGGCCGGCGTACGGGACGGGGACTGGCGGATCGCCGCGTTCCCGGACGAGATCGCCGATCGCCGAGTGGAGATCACGGGCCCGGTCGACCGCAAGATGGTGATCAACGCGCTCAACTCGGGCGCGAAGGTGTTCATGGCCGACTTCGAGGACGCGAACTCGCCCACCTGGGAGAACTGCATCGAGGGGCAGCGAAACCTGACCGACGCCCTCGACCGGACGATCGCGCTCGACACGGGCGAGAAGCGGTACGCCCTGAACGACGAGGTCGCGGTGCTGTTCGTACGGCCGCGAGGGTGGCATCTCGAGGAGCGCCACTTCGAGGTGGACGGCGCGCCCGTATCCGCCTCGCTGTTCGACTTCGGTCTCTACTTCCTGCGCAACCACGCGCGGAACGGCCGCTACCTCTACCTGCCGAAGCTCGAGTCGCACCTCGAGGCCCGCCTCTGGAACGACGTGTTCTGCTTCACCCAGGACCGGCTCGGCGTCCCGCGGGGGACGATCAAGGCGACGGTGCTGATCGAGACCATCCTCGCGGCGTTCGAGATGGACGAGATCCTCCACGAGCTGCGCGACCACTCCGCCGGCCTCAACGCCGGACGCTGGGACTACATCTTCAGCGTGATCAAGAAGCTCGGTCACCGCCCGGAGTTCGTGCTCCCGGATCGCGCGGACGTGACGATGGCCGTGCCGTTCATGCGGTCGTACTGCGAGCTGCTCGTACAGACCTGCCACCGTCGCGGCGCGCACGCCATGGGCGGGATGGCCGCCTTCATCCCCTCGCGACGCGACCCCGAGGTCAACGCGACCGCGCTCGAGAAGGTGCGCGAGGACAAGGACCGCGAGGCGGCGCAGGGCTTCGACGGCACGTGGGTGGCGCACCCGGACCTCGTCCGGGTCGCCCTGGAGTCGTTCGACCGTGTCCTCGGGGCGCGCCCGAACCAGATCGACCGCCCCCGCGACGACGTGCACGTCGGCCCGGCGGAGCTCCTCGACGTCGCGTCGACGCCCGGCGAGGTGACGGAGGCGGGCCTGAGGAACAACGTCTCGGTCGGCATCCAGTACCTCGCCGCCTGGCTGCAGGGCGCCGGCGCCGTCGCGATCAACAACCTGATGGAGGACGCCGCCACCGCCGAGATCTCGCGTTCGCAGATCTGGCAGTGGCTCCGTCACGGTCGCGTGCGCCCGGAGGACGTCCGGCGCGTCACCGAGGAGGAGATCGCCAGCCTCGGCGAGGGCTACGAGGACGCGCGCGCGATCTTCGAGCGGATCGCCACGCAGCCCGACTACGTGGAGTTCCTCACGTTGCCCGCCTACGAGCGGCTCGTCGCGACGACCGGCTAGCCTCGCTCCCAGGCCAGGCCCGCGGCGAGCACGACCTCGTCCGAGGGCGCCACGAGCTGCAGGTTGCCGATCGCGAGCGCCGCCCAGCCGACCAGGTTGACCCAGCGCGTGAAGGACGAGAACGGCAGCCGCACCTCGAGCTCGTCGGCGTCCTCTGCGGGCCAGTCGATCGCCACGCAGGGGCTGACGTAGAGGTCGACCTCGGGGACGTAGCGCCGCCACTCGCGGAGCGCCCGATAGCCGTCTGCGACCGCATCGGCCCCGACCCGGAGGGTCGACTCGAGCTTGGCGCGAATCCCCGCGCCGTACTCCTCTGCGCGGGCGGGAAACGTCGCCGCATGGGCGGCCCCCGCCTCGTGCAGGAACACCGGCCATGTGTCCGCGCGAGGCGGCGGGATCGCCGCCTCGACCACGCGCGCCCCGAGCGCCTGCAGACGCGGGGCCCAGGAGTCGCCCTCGTCGCTCGTCTCGGTCTGCCGCCCGTCGGCGAGCCCGGGCGCACGGCGCAGCAGGCCGACGGTGAGGCCGGCGAGACGGGGCTCCGGGGCGCGACCGCCGCCGAGCACCGACCAGAGCGCCGCGGTGTCCTCGACCGTCCTGGCCATCGGCCCGACGGTGTCGAGCGACGGGCAGAGTGGATACACACCGTCGACCGGGATCGCGCCGTACGCCGGCTTCAGCGCGACCACGTCGCACGCGGCCGCAGGCAGGCGGACGGAGCCGCCCGTGTCCGTGCCGATCGCGAGCTCGCACAGCCCGGCCGCGAGCGCCGCCCCGTTGCCGCTCGAGGAGCCGCCCGTCGTCCGTCCCGGGCGGGCCGGGTTGCGCACCGTCCCGTACCACTCGTTCGCACCGAGCACGCCCCACGCGAACTCGGCGAGGTTCGTCTTCCCGAGCACCGTCGCGCCGGCGTCGAGCGCCCGCTCCACCACGGTGGCGTGACGCGCAGGGACGTGGTCGGCGTAGATCCGCGAGCCGTACGTCGTCCGGATCCCCGCGGTGTCGATCAGATCCTTGACGACCAGCGTCCGCCCGACGAGCGGGCCGTCGGCAGCGCGCGAGAGCGGCTCCTCGAGCCACGTGATGCCGGCCTTCAGGTCGTCCGCAATCATCGCGACGACCGGATCCTGCCCACTGGAGGCGCTGGTGGGCCGCTGTCCTGCGGGCTCAGTCGTGACGCCGGGCTGCGGCACTGATCGAACGCGCTGCGTCGAGCGCGGCGTCGATCGTCTCGTCGTCGGCGCGGTCGCCCACCATGACGTTGACCTGGTAGTCGAACCCGCGGCGGGTCACCTGCGCGACCGCCCCGCGCGCGTCGAAGCACTCGAACGTCCCGCGACGCAGCTTCAGGCCCGCGAGCGGGAGGAACGAGCTGACGCCGGTGGGCTCGCGCCAGCCGATCACGACCACCATGGCGCCGTCGGCGGGAACGCGGTAGGAGGCGACCTGGCACGGGGTCTCGATCGGCCGCACCCCGTCGGTGCCGATCACGAGCACGGTGCGCGGGTCGCCGAGCGCGGTCTGCGCGGCAGGCTGGACGCGCGACCAGCCGTCGGGCAGGACGAGCTCCACGCCCCCGCCTCGAACCGTGTCGCCGCGCGCGGCCGTGCCGGCGCCGACGGCGACGAGGGCCGCGAGCGCGGCGGCGACCAGCGTGAGTGTCCGTGCACCTCTCATCTCGGCCCGCGCATCCTACTCGTTTCCCTCGGGAATGGAAGGCCAAAAGACCAGCGCAGAGCGGCAAACGCCGGGTCGCCGGGTGCCGCTGTGCACCGCGCCCGCCCCACGGCACGCGTTATGGAGGCGACCGCCGCCAACGGGCTCGCGGAGTAAAGTTTTTCGGCGTGAGATCCGACACCGATCACATGACTGTCGGAAGCATTCACTCGCTGGTGCGCCGGCCGACCCGGGTCGAGGGCGGGCGCGACACGCGAGAAGGTCCCTCGGGCTGACGAGCTGGGCGTCCACGTGCTTCTTCGCCGCCGCAAGCCAGCCTCGGTTCCGCACGCGGGCCCCTATCCGCAGGGGTGGGAGGTGCCCGCGCGATTCAACTTCACGCGCGACGTGATCGAGCCTCTCGCCCGCGAGCATTCGCGGGCCGCGTTGACGTTCGTCGACCGGGAAGGGATCGTCGACAGGCGGTCGTTCGGCGAGATCGCGGGCGACGCCGCACGCTGGGCGCACCTGTTGCGCACGCGGCTCGACCGCGGCGACCGCGTGCTGGTGGTGACCGGCAAGGTGCCCGCCTGGCACGGCGCGATGCTCGGCGCGCTGAAGGGGGGGCTCATCTCGGTTCCCTGCTCCGACATGCTGCGCGCGCGCGACCTCGCGTTCCGGGTCCGTCACTCCGGCGCGCGCCTCGTGATCGCCGATCGCTCCTGCGAAGTCGAGGTCGAGGAGATGCTCGAGCAGCTGGACTCGACGGTCCCGGTGCTCTACCTGGACGAGGCACGGGCGGAGCTCGGCCGGTACGTGAGCCGCGCGCCGACCGAGGACACCACAGCGGGCGAGCGGGCGTTCATCCTCTACACGTCCGGCACCACCAAGGACCCGAAGGGCGTCGTCCACACGCATGCCTACACCTGGGCGACGCGCGTCCAGGCGGAGCACTGGCTCGACGTGCACCAGCAGGACGTCGTCTGGTGCACGGCCGGCACGGGCTGGGCCAAGTCGATCTGGAACGTGCTCCTCGGCCCCTGGTCGCACGGCGCGGAGATCGTCCTCCACCAGGGTGGCTTCGACCCGGAGGAGCGGCTCGGCCTCCTCGCGAGGCTCGGCGTGACGGTGCTTTGCCAGGCGCCGACGGAGTACCGGATGCTGGCGAAGCTCGACTCGTTGGCGAGCGCGCACCTCCCGCGGCTGCGCCACGCCGTGTCGGCGGGCGAGCCGCTCAACCCGGAGGTCATCGAGCTGTTCCAGGACACGCTCGGGATCACGGTCCACGACGGCTACGGCCAGACGGAGAACTCGCTGCTCGTGGCGAACGCGCCGGACACGGAGATCCGGCCGGGCTCGATGGGGCTGCCGACCCCCGGCCACGACGTCGCGGTGATCGACGAGCACGCGCAGGTCTGCGAGCCGGGCGAAGAGGGCGACCTCGCCCTCTTCGGCCGACCTCCGACACTGTTCGCAGGCTACTGGGAGGCCCGCGACGAGACCGACGCCACGTTCCGCGACGGCTGGTACGTGACCGGCGACAGGGCGATCCGCGACGAGGACGGCTACTTCTGGTTCGTCGGGCGTGCGGACGACGTGATCCTCTCGGCCGCGTACCGGATCGGCCCGTTCGAGGTCGAGAGCGCGCTGCTCGAGCACCGCGCCGTCGCCGAGAGCGCCGTCGTCGGAGCGCCCGACGCCGAACGAGGAGAGATCGTGAAGGCGTTCGTCGTGCTGCGGGCCGGCCACGACCCGACCGCGGACCTCGTCGCCGAGCTGCAGGAGCACGTCAAGACCGTGACCGCGCCGTACAAGTACCCGCGCGAGATCGCCTTCGTGGACGAGCTTCCGAAGACGGCGAGCGGGAAGATCCGGCGGTCGGAGCTGCGCCGGCAGCCGGAGACGGGGTATCCGGAGCCGCGCGCGCTGGTGATTCCCCTCCGGGTCGACGAGACGGAGCGCGCACGGGCGGAGGGCGAGGAGGCGGAGCTCGCACGGCAGGAGGCGCGCGAGACCGCGCGCCGTGAGGCAGCGGCCGCTGCGCGCCGCGCGGCCGAGCACGCAGCCCGCCGTGACGCCGAGGAGGCGACGCGCCGCGCCGACGAGGCCGCTCGACGGGCCGCCGCCGAGGCCGCCCTCCGGGAGGCGGCGGAGAACGCTCGGCGCGCGGCCGAGGCGACGGCCCTCCTCGAAGCCGAGGAGGCGACGCGGCTCGAGGCCGAGGCAGCAGCCCAGCAGGCGACCGCGGAAGCCGCCAGACGCGAGGCCGATGAGGCCGCGCGACGCGAAGCGGAGGCGGCCGCGTTGCGCGACGCGGAGGAGGCGGCGCGGCGCGAGGCCGAGGCCGCCGCCCAACGCGAGGCCGAAGAGGCCACGCGGCGCGACGCGGAGGCCGCCGCGCGCCGCGAAGCCGAGGCCGCGGCCCAACGCGAGGCCGAAGAGGCCGCGCGGCGCGAGGCCGAGGCCGCGGCCCGGGAGGCAGCGGAGGAGGACGCCCGGCGCGAAGCCGAGGCAGCCGCTCGCAAGGCGGAGGAGGATGCCGCCCGGCGCGAGGCGGAGGAGGCGGCCCGCCGTGAGGCGGAGGAGGCCGCGCGCCTGGAGGCAGCCGCCCGGCGGGAGGCGGAGGAGGCGGCCTGGCGCGACGCTCAGGACGCAGCCCGCCGCGCGGCGGAGACCGCTGCGCGCGAGGCCGAGGAGCGCGCACGGCGCGAGGCGGAGGAGACGGCACGGCTCGAAGCGGAGGCAGCCGCCCAGCGCGAGGCCGAGGAGGCCACTGCGCGCGAGGCGGAGGAGACGGCACGGCTCGAAGCGGAGGCAGCCGCCCGGCGCGAGGCCGAGGAGGCCGCGGCGCGCGAGGCGGAGGAGGCCGCGGCGCTCGCGGCGGTCGCGGATGCGAGCGCGGTCGAGGTCGACGAGGACGAAGCCGCTGACGAGGCCGATGGCGGCTCCGAGGGGGGCCCAAGCCGGCGGCAGCGCCGGGCGGCAGAGAAGCGCCGCAAGGAGGAGGAGCGGCTGCGGGAGAAGGCGGAGGCCGCTCGCCGCAAGCGGGCCGAGGCCGAGGCGAAGGAGCGCGCGAAGGAGGAGGCCGAGCAGCGCAAGCTCGACGAGATCGAGGCGAAGGAGCGCGCGAAGGAGGAGGCCGAGCAGCGCAAGCTCGACGAGATCGAGGCCAGGGAACGTGCGAAGGCGGAGGCAGAGCAGCGCAAGCTCGACGAGATCCAGGCCCGCGAGCGTGCGAAGGCGGAGGCGGAGGCCGAGAAGCAGCGCGAGAAGGAGGAGCGTCGCCGGCAGCGCGAGCTCGCCAAGCTCGCCAAGGGGCGCGGCCTGGGTCTCGGCCGTCTGCTCTCGCGGGACGAGGACCTCGACGACGAGGACGACGACACGCCCGTCGCCCCGATCGAGAACATCGTCGAGCGACTCCAGCCCTACTCGCGCCCCGCCGGCCCCGTGACGCCCGTCCCCCACGTCAACGAGCCGGAAGAGCGGCCCGACCAGACGGAGGACTCGTCACACTGACGACGTGAGCCAGGTCGTCGAGGCCCCCGTCCGCAGACCCGAGCCGTCGATCGAGGACGATCGGCTCGAGGATCGTCCCTGGGTCGTGATCGTCTGGAACGACCCCATCAACCTGATGAGCTACGTGACGCTCGTCCTCCAGCGGCTCTTCGGCTACTCGCGCGCGAAGGCAACGCGACTCATGCTCCAGGTACACAACGAGGGCAAGGCGGTCGTGTCGTCGGGGACGATGGAGAAGGCCGAGCTCGACGTGTCGCGCCTCCACGCGCACGGCCTGTGGGCGACGATGCAGCAGGACTGACGCGCATGCGACGTGGGATCAGACGCCGCCGGGACGGGTCGTACCGCGTCGAGCTCCCGGCCGAGGAGCGCGACGTCCTGGCCGCGCTCCCGAGCCAGCTGCGGGAGGCGCTCGACGCAGGCGAGCCGACGCTCTACCGGCTCTTCCCGCCCGCCCACGCCGCCGACGAGGACGCGAACGAGGAGTACGCGCGCCTCGTCGGGCCAGGGCTCGTCGACGGGAAGCTCCTCGCCCTCTCGGAGCTCGAGCGGACCGCTCATGCGACCCGGCTCACCGAGGACGAGCTCGGTGCCTGGCTCGGCGCGCTCGAGAGCCTGCGCCTCGTCCTCGGCACGCAGCTCGACATCACCGAGGAGACGTACGGCGGCTTCGACGAGGACCACCCAGAGGCTCCCCGGCTCGCGCTCTACCACTGGCTCTCGTGGCTCCAGGAGGAGGTCGTCCAGGCGCTCTCGGGGGCCGTCGACCAGGGTGGGACGGTCGGCTGACGCCGCGGCGAGGGCCCGCTCGCGTGCCGGGGCAACTACGCTCCTGACGTGCCCGGGGCCGATACGGTCGTCTTCGTTCCCGCCTGGAACGAGGAGGAGAGCCTGCCGGCGGTCCTCGACGAGCTCCGCGACGGGCTGCCGGCGGCGGACGTGCTCGTGATCGACGACGGCTCGACGGACGCGACCGCCGCCACGGCCGCGGCGCACGGAGCGATCGTCGTCTCGTTCGGCGAGAACCGCGGGCTCCGCGCGGGGATCGCGACCGGCTACCAGGAGGCGTTCGAGCGCGGCTACGCCTTCTGCGGCCGGGTCGACGCGGACGGCCAGCATCCCGTCGACGAGCTTTGCCGGCTGCTCGAGCTCGTCCGCTCGGACCGCTGTGACGTCGCGGTCGGCTCGCGCTTCGCGGAGAGCGACGGTTACGACGCCGACCGGTACGCGCCGTCGCGCGCACGGCGCTTCGGCATCCGCCTGCTCCAGAAGGCCATGCACGTCCGGCTCGGGAGCCCGTTCCACGACCCGACGAGCGGGATGGCCGCCGCGAACCGGGAGGCGATGCCGATCATGGCGCTGCCGTACGCGAGCGGAGCGCCCGAGGTCGAGGCGCTGCTCCGGCTCAAGCGTGCCGGCCTCCGCGTGGAGGAGGTCGCCGTCCACATGCGCGAGCGGTCGCACGGGGCGTCGAAGCTCCAGGGCGCGAAAGCGGTGAAGCTGGTGCTCACCGTCGTCGGCACGCTGCTCTTCTTCCGCTGGCTGCGCCACCGGCGCGGGTGACGACCCGCGTGATCGTCGTGCTCGGCTACTCGAGCAGGGCCGGCGCCGGGCTCCATCCCGTCTGCGCAGCCCGGCTCGCTCGCGCCGCGGCCGTGTCGACCGCCGACGACGTGGTCGTCCTGTCCGGCTGGGCCCGCACGCCGGGCGCGCATGCGGAGGCGGAGCTGATGCGCGCCGCCTGGCGGGGGGCGGCTCGAGAGGTCGTCGTCGACCCCGACGCACGGACGACGGTGGAGAACATCGCGAACGCGCTGAACGACGTGCAGCGGGTCGGCGCGCGGGAGGTGGTCGTGGTCACCTCCTCGTGGCACGGACGGCGGGCGGCCGCCGCCATGCGGTGGCTCCTCCGCGGGACGGGCATCGCCGTACGCGTGGTTTCGCCTCGGGGTCGCTCGACGCGCGCCGCGCTGCGCGAGCTGGCTCTCTGGCCGTTGCTGCCGTTCCAGCTGTGGTGGACGGGCCGCGGGCGCTCCGCCCGCTGACCTACGGCACCTCTGCGTGGATCCGCTGCTTCGCGTCGCGCAGCGTGCCGCCGCCGCGTCCCGCTCGTACGGCGAGGATCTCGGCGAGGATCGAGAGCGCCGTCTCGGACTGGGTGTCGGCGCCGATGTCGAGCCCGCAGGGCCCGCTGATCCGGGCGAGCTCGTCCTCGGCCACGCCCGCCTCGAGCAGCCGCTCGCGGCGGCGCTCCTGGTTGCGGCGCGAGCCGAGCGCACCGATGTAGAACGCCTCGGTGCGGAGCGCCGCGATCAGCGCGGGCTCGTCGAACTTGTCGTCGTGGGTCAGCACGACGATCGCCGTCTGGTGGTCGGGCGCGACCTCGGCGAGCGCCTCCTCCGGCCATTTTGCGATCAGCCGGTCGGCGGAGGGGATCCGCTCCGGCGTGAGGAACGAGGCGCGCGCGTCCGCGACGATGGCCGTCCAGCCGAGGAGCTTGGCTCCCTGCGCGAGAGCCTCCGCCGTGTCGACCGCGCCGTAGACGAGCAGGCGCGGCGGCGGCCCGTACCACTCGGCGAACACCTTGCCGCCGTCCGACTCGAGCAGCCGGTTGCGCCCGCGCCGGACGAGCTCGTCGAACTCGCCGAGCGCCCAGCCGGGCACCCCGTCCCCGACCGTGTCGCCGTCCTCCACCACGAGGGCCTTGGCTCCCACGCCGTCCCCTTCCACGACGGTGAACAGGACGGCGCGGCCCCCGTCGTCGCGCAGGCGCACGAGGCGCTCGAGGAGCGTCACTCGACCGGCTCCACGAAGACGTCGATCTCGCCTCCGCACGGGAGCCCGACGTCCCAGGCCATCTCGTCCGTGATCCCGTAGTGGAGCAGCCTGGGCTCGCCTTCGCGCATGACCGCCATCGCGTTTTCGAACACGTCGCTCTCGACGCAGCCACCCGAGACCGAGCCGCACATCTTGCCGGACTCCGAGACGGCGAGGCTCGTGCCGATCGGCCGCGGAGCCGAACGGCGGGTGCCGACGACCGTGGCCACGACCACCTTCTCGCCCGCCTCGCGCCAGGCCTCCACCTCGGACAGGATCTCCTTCACGCTGCGTGCCTCCTTTCGATGCCGGCGAGCACGGCCGCCAGCTCCTCGAGACTCCTGAGATTATGGCCGGCGACGAACCTGTCGACGAATGGCAACGCGGCGCGCATCCCGCCGGCGAGCGGCTGGTAGTCGGGATTGCCCTTGAGCGGGTTCACCCAGACGACCGCGTAGGCCGCGCGGGCGAGCCGCGCCATCTCCCGGGCGACGAGCGCGGGGTCCTCGCGCTCCCAGCCGTCCGAGACGATCACGACGATCGCGCCGCGGGAGAGGCCGCGCCGACCGTACACCTCGTTGAACTCGCGCAGCGAGGCGCCGATCCGCGTGCCGCTGCCCCAGTCGACCACCGCCGCCGTGCACCGCGCGAGCGCCGCCTCGGGGTCGCGCGTCGCGAGATCCGGCGTGAGCCGCGAGAGCCGCGTTCCGAAGGCGAACGCCTCCACCCCGCGCCCGGCGCCGACCGTCGCGTGCAGGAAGAGCAGCAATGCCCTCGCGTAGCTGTCCATCGACCCCGACACGTCGCAAAGCAGCACGAGCTTGCGTGGCACCGTCTTGCGCGTCCGCAGCGGCCGGTCGACAGGGTCGCCGCCCGTACGCAGCGACCTGCGGATCAGGGCTCTCACGTCCAGCCGCTCGCCCCTGGGATCCGGCGTGCGCCGCCGCGAGCGTCGCGTCGGGCGCGTGCGGGCGATGCGACCCATCAGCTCGCGGACACGCCGCAGCTCGTCCTCCGTCAGCTTCGCGAAGTCCGTGTCCCGCAAGACCTCCTGCGGGGAGGCGCCGAGCTCCAGCAGCTCGCCCTCCGGCTCGTCCTCCCCGACGGAGGCGGAGCGGTCGGCCGGCGCCTCGACGGCCCGCAGCACCGACTCGGGCTCGCGGTCGCGCGACGGTGCGAGCACGGGTGCACGCAGGAACCACGCCTCGAACGCGCGGTCGAAGACCGCGAGCTGGTCGTGGCGCGAGACGAGAGTCTGACGGAGGGAGAAGTAGACGTCGTCGCGCCGCGCGAGGTCGACCGCCTCGAGCGCGCGCAGCGCGTCCGTCACGCGGCCGGGGCCGACCTCGAGCCCTGCCTCCCGGAGGACGCGGCCGAACGTGACGACGTGCCCGACGATCGCGTCACCGCTCGCCACGGTGCCGCCTCACTGCGAGGCGGCGGCGGCGCGCGCCTCGTCGACCAGGCGCGAGAGCGTCGCGTCGCGGACCGCCTCGATGTCCTCGTGGTACTTGAGCACCGAGCCGAGCGTCTGCTGCACGACCTCCGCGTCGAGCTCGCGGCGCCCGAGGGCGTCCAGCGCCATCGCCCAGTCGATCGTCTCCGCCACCCCGGGGGGCTTTGCGAGCTCGAGCCCGCGCAGGCCGCGCACGAACGCCGCCGCCTCGGCGGCCAGGCGCTCGGGGACACCGGGCACGCGGAGCCTGACGATCGCGATCTCGCGCTCGATCGACGGATGCCCGATCCAGTGGTACAGGGCGCGCCGCTTGAGCGCGTCGTGCAGCTCTCGCGTGCGGTTCGAGGTGAGGATCACCGCCGGTCGGCGTCTCGCGGCGATCGTCCCGAGCTCGGGGATCGTGATCTGGAAGTCCGAGAGCACCTCGAGGAGGAACGCCTCGAACTCCTCGTCGGCCCGGTCGATCTCGTCGATCAGCAGCACGACGGGGTCGTCGGAGTCGATCGCCTCCAGCAGCGGACGGCGGATCAGGTACTCGGGCCCGAAGAGCTCGCTCTCGAGCACGCTCCGCCCGTCCGGCCCCGGGACGACGGTGCCCTCCTGGGCCGCCCTGATGTGCAGCAGCTGGCGCGGGTAGTTCCACTCGTACACGGCATGCGCCATGTCCAGCCCCTCGTAGCACTGCAGCCGGATCAGCCGCGCCCCGAGCGTCGTCGCGAGCGCCTTGGCGGCCTCGGTCTTGCCGACACCGGCCTCGCCCTCCAGCAGCACCGGCTTCTCGAGCGCGAGCGAGAGGTAGAGCGCGGTCGCGAGCCCGCGATCGGGAAGGTAGTCCGCGTCGCGGAGAGCGCGCTCCAGCTCGTCGATCGACCCGTGCTCCACGTCCGCAGCGTACCCGGGCGGGCCGGCCCCGCTGCCGTGCGGCCGCTACGCGGCGTCACGGTCGAGGAGGTCCGCCGCGAGGTCGGCCGACCGGGCGAGCGAGCCGTTCTCGAGCAGCTCGCCGACCGCGTGCAGCGGGTCGATCAGCTCGGTCACGCAGACCTCGAGGACGCGCATGACGACGAACGTGAGCGGATCGAGCTCGATGCCCGTCCCGCGCAGCAGCGTCCCGACCTCCAGCGCCTCCCGCGCGAGCGCGTCCTCCATCGACGCAAGCGCGAAGCCCACCTCGAGCTCCCGCTCCTGGCGCGCGCGCAGCTCGTCCGGCGGCACCGGCCCTGTCCCGTCTGACCCCGTCACGATCTCCTCTCCCATTGGGACGACGGAATCGCCGGGACGTCTGTGATCCGGTCGGGCTCGAAGCGCCGGCACCGCCCGAGGCGACGGCGGAATGGGGCTACCGTGATGCCCGTGACGCCGCTCGGCTCGACCGCGCCCGGGGACCTCTGGAAGGCGTGGTCGTTCGACCCGCTCGTGCTCGTCGCCGCCGCGATCGCGACCGCGTTCTTCCTCTCCGGCTGGCGCCGGCTGCGCCGGCGGCGACCCGAGCTCGCCCCCGCGACCCGTGTTCCCCTCTTCCTCGCCGGCGTCGGCATCGTGCTCGTCGGCCTCGTCTCCCCGCTCGACACCGTCGCGGAGGAGTACCTCCAGTCCGCGCACATGCTCCAGCACGTGCTGATCGCCGACCTCGGTGTGGTGCTCGCGCTGCTCGCCGTGCGGGGACCGCTCTCGATGTTCTTCCTCCCGCCTGACCTGCTCGTGCCGCTCGCCCGCGCCCGGCCGCTGCGACGTGCGCTCTCGTTTCTGTTGCGGCCACGCGTCGCGATCCCGCTCTGGCTCGTCGTGCTCGTCGCCTGGCACCTGCCGGCCGCCTACGACGCGGCGCTGCGGCACCCGACCGTGCACGTCTTCGAGCACCTCTCGTTCGTGGTCGTCGGCACGCTCGTGTGGACGCTGCTGATCGACCCTGCGCGGCACGGGCGGCTCTCGCTCAACGAGCGCCTCGGGCTGGCGGTGGTGCTCTTCTGGATCGGCCAGGTGATCTCGTACCCGTTCGTGTTCGGGTTCGAGCCCTACTACGACGTCTACGTCGAGCAGCCCCACCGGCTGCTCGGCCTGTCGCCGCTCACCGACCAGAAGCTCGCGGGGCTCGTGATGATGGCCGAGCAGGCGCTGACCCTCGGCGTCGCGATCGTCGTGCTCCTCCGGCTGGCGCGTCGCGCGAGGACCGCTCGCACCGTGACGCCCGAGCTCGTCTGATGCCCTCTCCCTGGGCGATCAGGCTGGAGCCGGCGTTCGTGGTGCTCGCCGCGGTCGCCGCCGTGCTCTACGTCCGGGCCTGGCGTCGCGAGCCCGGCCCCGCCTGGCGGGCCTGGTGCTTCGCCACCGGGATCGCGCTGATCGTCGGCGCGCTGAACTCGCCGCTCGGGACGATCGCGATCGAGTACCTCGTGCTCTTCCACCTGCTCCAGAACGTGATGATCAGCGACTGGGCCCCGCCGCTCGTGCTGATCGGGCTCACGCCCGCGATGCGAGCGGCCGTCGCCCGGCGGGGAGGCGCCCTCTTCGCGGGGGTCACGCGGCCGGCGATTACCCTTCCGGCGTGGCTCGTTGCCTGGTACGTCATCCACCTCGGGGCGGTCTACGACGCGGCCGTCCGCAGCGACCTCCTGCTCGCGCTCGAGCACGCCGTCCTGATCGCGATCGGGCTCCTCTTCTGGTGGCCCGTCATCTGCGACACCCCGCGCTCGCTCGCGACGCTGGGGCGCATCGGCTACGTGCTCGCGGCATTCGTCTTCTCCGCCTTCCTCGGGCTCGCGCTGACCTTCTCGCCCCCGCTGTACGGCTACTACGAGGATCGCCCGGAGCGTCTCTGGGGGATCACCGCGGAGCAGGACCAGAACCTCGGCGGGATCCTCATGTCGACCGAGCAGGCGATCGTGTTCTTCTCCGCGGTCGTGTGGCTGCTCGTCCGCCTGTTCCGCGAGGAGGCCGAGGCGGAGGAGCGCCTCGCCGCCGAGCAGCGCGCGGCGGGCCTGCGCGAGCACTGACCTCGGGCAACTGCCCCCGGCTCGGTTCCTAGCAGGCCGTCGATGCGCCGCGTCATCCGTTGGGTCGACCCTGAGGGCTACGTGTCGGTCGGGGTCGAGTACCGCGAGGGCCAGTTCGGCGTCCTGCGCGGCCAGGAGGACCCGATGCGCCTCCTGCAGGGAGAGACCTTCGACCTCGATGGGCCGGTCGAGCCGGTCGACCCCTTCAGCCTCGAGCTCGAGCCGGGCCTGACGCTGATCGCCCCGCTCGATCCGCCGGAGGTCTGGGCGGCGGGGGCGACCTACGAGCGGGGGCGGAGCGCGAGGATGGACGCGAGCCCGTTCTGGGACGTCTACGCGGCGGTCCACGAGATGCACAGGCCCGAGTTGTTCCTGAAGGACGCCGCCTGCCGCCGGACCGTCGGCCCCGGCGCCGCGATCGGGATCCGCGGCGACTCCACGTGGAACGCGCCCGAGCCCGAGATCGCGCTCGTGCTCGGCCACCGGGGCGCGATCCTCGGCTACACGATCGGAAACGACGTCTCCTCACGCGAGATCGAGAGCGCGAGCCCTCTCTACCTCAGCCAGGCCAAGGTCTACGCGGGCTCGTGCGCGATCGGGCCCGCGATCTACGTGCCCGAGCACGAGCCGCAGGGATTCGAGATCGCGATGCGGATCTCGGACGAGGACGGCGAGGTGCTCTACCACGAGAGCGCCACGACCGCGGAGATGGAGCGGTCGTTCACCGAGCTGGCGTCGTGGCTCGTGCGCGACAACCCGATTCCGCCGGGCACGGTGCTCCTGACCGGCGCGGGGCTCGTCCCCCCGGACGACGTCAACCTGCAGCCGGGCCACTGGGTCGAGATCCACGTGCCCGAGATCGGCACGCTGGTGAACTACGTCGTGCTGGCCTCGCAGCTCGCGTAGCGGCCCGGCAGGTCCTCCGGCCGAGCTCGGACGAACCTCGCTAGCGTGGGGCGGTCGTGAGCACGACCCGACTCGTCGACGTGGCGGCGCTCCCCGGGGCACGGGAGGCCGACGAGCGCGCCGCCGAGCTCGCCCTGCGGCTGCCGCCGGAGCTGGCCCCGCTCGCACGGGTGGCGCTCGACTACCGCTGGGCCTGGGATCCCGACGGAGGGGAGCTCTTCCGCTCGCTCGATCCGCACGCGTGGGAGATCAACGCGCGCAACCCGGTCCGCCAGCTCGCGGACATCGCGCCGCACACGGCGTCGCTGGCCGTCTCGGACCCGACGACCCGCGACCGGATCGCGCGGCTCGCGCGGGTGCTGGAGGACGACCGCGCCCGGCCCGAGGCGACGATCGAGGGTCTCGACGGCCCGGTCGTGTTCGTCTGCGCCGAGTTCGGGATCCACCGCTCGCTGCCGATCTACTCGGGCGGCCTGGGCGTGCTCGCGGGGGACATCCTCAAGGCCGCGAGCGACCGTGCGCTGCCGATGATCGGGGTCGGGCTGCTCTACCGCAAGGGCTACTTCCAGCAGCGCGTCGACCGGGCCGGCCTCCAGCACGAGTACTGGCTCCAGATCATGCCCGAGCGTCTCCCGACGGTGCAGGTGCTCGACCCCGCCGGGGCGCCGCTCCGGCTCACCTTCCCGCTGTTCGGACGCGAGATCGCGTTCCACGTCTGGCGGGTCGAGATCGGCCGCGTGCCGCTGTACCTGCTCGACACGGAGCTGGACGAGAACGATCCGGTCGACCGCTGGATCACGGCCCGGCTCTACGAGGGCAACCCCCTCACCAGGCTCGGCCAGTACGGGCTCCTCGGGATGGGGACCGTGCGCATGCTCCGCGCGCTCGGCATCGAGCCGGGTGTGCTGCACTTCAACGAGGGTCACCCGGCCCTCGCGGCGCTCGAGCTCGCCGCGCAGGCGGTCGCGGAGGGGGACGCGCTCGACGACGCGCTCGCAGCGGCCCGCGCACGCTGCGTGTTCACGACGCACACCCCGGTCGCGGCCGGGAACGAGGCCTACGAGCCGACCTCCTTCCTCGACGCGTTCGCCGACCTCCCGGCACGCCTCGGGATGGACGGAGAGCGGTTCCTCGACCTCTGCCGCAGCCGGCCGAGCACGGACGAGTGGCCCGGGATGACGCCGCTCGCCCTGCGGCTCTCGCGCAGCGCGAACGGGGTCAGCCTCCGCCACGAGCAGGTCGCACGGGAGATGTGGCGGCCGCTCTACGACGACAGGCCCGCCGAGGAGGTTCCGATCACGCACGTGACGAACGGCATCCACCTCCCCACGTTCCTCTCCGGCCCCATGCGCGCCCTGCTCGACCGCCACCTCGGCGACGACTGGGTGCACCGCGCGTCCGACCCGGCGACGTGGGCCCCGGTCGAGGAGATCCCGGACGACGAGCTGTGGGCCGCGCGGAACGACGCGCGGCGTCACCTCGTCGACTACGTGAAGGTGAAGAGCGTGCAGGACCGTCTCCTGCGCGGCGAGGACCCGGAGAGCGTGAAGGCGGTCGCGGAGACCTTCACCGCGGACACGCTGACGCTCGGCTTCGCCCGCCGGATCGCGACGTACAAGCGGCTCTTCCTGCTGACGTACGACCCGGAGCGCGTGCGCCGGATCTTCGCCGACGGCCCGCCCGTCCAGCTCGTCGTGGCCGGCAAGGCCCACCCGCTCGACGACAACGCGAAGCACATGCTCGTCGACGTCTTCGGCCTCTCGCACGCGGTCGGGATCACCTCCCGGGTCGCGTTCCTCGAGAACTACGACCTCTCCGTCGCGGCGCCGATCGTCGGCGGCTGCGACGTGTGGCTGAACGTCCCGCGGCCTCCGCTCGAGGCGAGCGGCACGAGCGGCATGAAGTCGGCCGCGAACGGCGGGCTCAACCTCAGCGTGCTGGACGGGTGGTGGTACGAGGGGTACGAGGCCGACGAGGCGGGCGCCAACGGCTGGGAGATCGACGGGTCGGGTCACGACGGGGAGGACGAGGCGGCGCAGGACGCCCGGCACGCCCACGCGCTCTACGACCTGCTCGAGCAGCAGGTGATCCCGCTGTTCTACGACCGCGGCGACGACGGGATCCCGCATGCGTGGCTCGCCATGGTCAAGCGCTCGCTCCGCACGAACGGGCCCCGCTTCTCGGCGGCGCGGATGGTCGAGGAGTACGCCGCCGCGATCTATCCGCCCGGTGCATGAGCCGACCGGGTCCTCGCGGCCCGTGCGGGCAGCAGGCTCACGAGCACGGTGAGGGCGGAGAGGAGCCCGACGCAGACCCAGAGCACGGCGTCGAAGGAGCCGGTCAGGTCGCGCACGGCGCCGAGCGCGAACGGCGAGATCGCCGCGATGGAGTACCCGAGGCCGAGCATCATCGCGACGAGCGCCCCGACGCGGCTCTGCCCCTCCGCGAGGTCGAGCGGCAGCGTCATCACGAGCGCGAACATGCCTCCCTGCGCGAAGCCCGCGAGGAGCGCCCACAGGTAGGCGGCGCCGGGGAGCACGATCAGCGCGACGGTGCCGAGGGCGAAGCCGAGCGAGCACCCCACCAGCCAGGGGCGACGACCGCCGCGCCGGTCCGAGAGCCAGGGGACGGCGAACGAGGCGGGGATCGCGGTGACGCTCAGCGCCGCGAGCAGCCCGCCTGCCGCGTCGTCGCTCCAGCCGCGCTCGACGTACGAGTCCGGCAGCCACGCCACGAGCCCGTAGAACGCGGACGACATCGAGACGAAGATCGCGACCAGGAGCCACGCCGAGCGCGACCGCCACGGCAGACGGGGGACGAGCGCATCGGGACGGACGTGGGCGCCGCCGCCGCGCTCGAGGAGCGCCCACGCGACGGCGACCACGCAGGACGCGACGGAGAACGCGATCAGGGCGCCACGCCAGCCGTCGAGCAGCGCTGCGAGCGGCACGGCGATCGCCGCGGCCGTCGTCGAGCCGATCTGGATGCCCGTGGTGTAGATCCCGGTCCCCGTCGCCGGCCGCTCGGGCATCGTCTCGCGCACCGCGAGCGGCGCGACCCCGTTCCCCACCCCCATGCCGACCCCGACGCCGAGGGTGAGCAGCACGACGAGCCACGCGCTCGGGGCCAGCGCGCGGAGGATCCCGAAGGCGCCGATCAGCGAGAGGCCGATCGTCATCGCGCGGCGCGTGCCGAGCCGGGCGGAGAGGTACGCCGCCACCGGCGCGCCGAGCCCCATGCAGAGCACCGGGATCGTGCCGAGCAGCCCCACGAGCGCGTGCGACGCGTCGAGATCGTCCTGGATCTCGTCGATCAGCGGCCCGACCCCGACGATCTGCGGTCGCAAGGCGAGCGCGGCCAGGAACAGCCCCGCCAGCGCGCCCGCGGTCGAGCGTTGGGTCAGGGCGCGGTGGCCTTCGTGCCGGGGCGCCCGCTGGCGATGCGGGCGAACGCCTCGACGTGCTTGCGCGCAGCGCGCCCCGCGGCGCCCGGCTTGCCGGAGCGGATCGCCTCGAGGAGCGGCACGTGCAGCTCGGCCGCCTCCCGTGGCTCGACGTACGTCCCGTAGAGCGTGATCGTGATCCGGCCCTCGACGCCGAGCGACTTCCAGCACTGCTCGAGCACCGGGTTGCCCGCCGCCTCGACGATCAGCCGGTGGAACGCGATGTCGTGGCGGGTGAGCGCGTTGACGTCGCCGCGCCGCGCCGCCGCCCGCATCGCCTCGACCTCCGCCTCGAGGGCCGTGACGTCGCCCGCGAGGCGCTTCGTCGCCTCCTTCGCCGCGAGCTCCTCCAGGACCGCGCGCACCGGGTACACCTCGACCAGCTCGGCGTTGCCGAACGCCCGGACGCGGGCGCCCTTGAACGGCTCGGACTCGACGAGCCGCAGCTGCTCCAGGTCCCTGAGTGCCTCGCGCACGGGCGCCTGGCTCGTGCCGAGCTCGCTCGCGATGCGCGTCTCGACGAGCCGCTCGCCGGGCTTCAGCTCCCCGCTCGCGATGCGTTGCAGCAACAGGTCCTTCACCTGCTCGCGAAGCACCGTCCTCGAGATCCCGCTCATCGCCGCTCCGGCGCGACCCGTCCGCTCAGCCGGCGACGACGGGGTTGGTGAGCGACCCGACGCCGTCGATCTCGATCGTGATCGAGTCCCCCGGCCGCAGCAGCCGCGGCGGATCGCGGAAGATGCCGACCCCCGCTGGCGTGCCGGTGAGGATCAGGTCTCCCTCCTCGAGGGTCGCCGTCTGCGAGGCGTAGCTGATCACCTCGTCGACGCCGAACACGAGGTTCGCGGTCGACGAGTCCTGCACGACGTCGCCGTTCAGGAGCGCACGGATGGAGAGCGCGTGCGGATCGGGGACGTCGGCCGCGGGGACGAGCGGGCCGACCGGGCAGAACGTGTCCGGCGACTTGCCGCGGGTCCACTGTCCGTCTCCGAACTGGAGGTCGCGCGCGGACACGTCGTTCGCGACCACGTACCCCGCGACCGCCTCGAGCGCGTTCTCCCGCGAGACCTGCTTGACGGTCGCGCCGAGCACCACTCCGAGCTCCGCCTCGTAGTCGCACTTCGTGACGAGCGGGGGGATCACGATCGGGTCGCCGGGGCCGATCAACGAGGTCGTGAACTTCGCGAAGAGGAGCGGGGCCGTGGGGAGCTCCGCACCCTGCTCCTCGGCGTGGTCCCGGTAGTTGAGGCCGACGCACACGATCTTGCCCGGCCGCGGGATCGGAGCCCCCATGCGGCGACCCTAACCGATCGCCCACGCCGGATCGATCATCGTTCCGCGCCAGGGATGCCCGCGGGGCCGACAGTAGGATCGGCTCGTGCCGCTTCCACCCGGCTTCGTCGACGCCCTCGAGACGCTGCTCGGCGACGGGTTCGTGATCACGGAGCCGGAGCAGCTCGCCACCTACGACTGCGACGGCCTCACGGGCTGGCGGGCGCGACCGGCGTGCGTCGTGCTGCCCGGAACCGCAGACGACGTCCAGGGCGTGCTCGGGCTCTGCGCACGCCACGGCGTCCCGTTCGTCGCGCGTGGCGCGGGCACCGGCCTCTCCGGCGGCGCGCTGCCCGTCGCGGACGGGATCGTCGTCTCGCTCGCCCGGATGAACCGCATCCTCGAGATCGACCTCGAGAGCGAGCGGGTGGTGGTCGAGCCGGGCGTCGCGAACCTCGACGTCACGCGCGCGGTCGACGGGCACGGGTACTTCTATGCGCCGGACCCGTCGAGCCAGCAGGTCTGCACGATCGGCGGGAACCTCGCGGAGAACTCGGGTGGCGCCCACTGCCTGAAGCACGGCTTCACGGTGAACCACGTGACGGGAGCCAAGATCGTGCTGCCGGACGGCGGCGTGCTCGAGCTCGGGGGCAAGGCGATCGACGGCGACGACGGGCCCGACCTGCTCGGCGTGATCGTCGGCTCGGAGGGGACGCTCGGGATCGCCGTCGAGATCACCCTCCGCGTCGTGCGGCGCCCGGAGGCCGTGGTCACCCAGCTGGCTGCGTTCCCGTCCGTCGAGGCGGCCGGCGACGCGGTCTCGCGCATCGTCGCCGCCGGCATCGTCCCGGCGGCGATGGAGATCATGGACCGCGTCACGATCGAGGCCGCAGAGGAGGCGTTCGCGCCCGGCTACCCCGACGGTGCGGGCGCGGTGCTGCTCGTGGAGCTCGACGGGATCGCCGCCCAGGTCGAGCAGGACACCGACGCGGCCGACGCGATCTGCCGGGCGGCGGGTGCGTTCGAGATCCGCACCGCGAGCGACCCGGACGAGCGAGCGCTGCTCTGGCTGGGGCGGAAGGGCGCCTTCGCGGCGATGGGCCGCGTCTCGCCCGACTACTACGTGCAGGACGGCGTCGTGCCGAGGACGCAGCTGCCGGCCCTGCTGCGCCGCATCGAGGCGCTCTCGACCGAGCACGGCCTCCGGGTCGGGAACGTGTTCCACGCGGGGGACGGCAATCTCCACCCGCTCGTCCTCTACGACGCGGCGACGGAGGGCGAGGTCGAGCGCGCGAAGACGCTCGCCGACGCGATCCTCGAGGCGTGCGTCGACGCCGGAGGCTCGCTGACGGGGGAGCACGGCATCGGCGTCGACAAGGCCTGTGCGATGCCGACGATGTTCTCCGAGCGCGACCTGGAGGTGTTCGACCGCCTCCGCCGCGCGTTCGACCCGGACGGGCTCGCGAACCCGGGGAAGGTCGTCCCGACCCCGCGGCTCTGCGGCGAGGTGCCGGGGCCGTATCGGGCGCACCCGCTCGAGCGCCTCGGGCTGGCGGAGCGCCTCTGATGCGTCCCGGGTCGATCGAGGAGGCGTCCGAGCTCCTGGCCGCGGCGGCCAGGGACGGACGTCGGCTGCGGATCGGCACGGAGCTCGTCACGGACGGGCTCGACCGCGTGCTGGAGCACGAGGCGGGCGATCTCACCTGCACGGTCGAGGCGGGGATCCGGCTGTCGTCGCTCCAGGCCGCCCTCGCGCGCGCGGGTCAGCGGCTGTCGCTCGACCCTCCCGGGGATCCGACGGTCGGGGCCTGCCTCGCGGCCCGGCTGTCCGGGCCGCTCTCGCACCGCTACGGGACGCCGCGGGACCTCGTGCTCGGCGTGACGCTCGTCCTCGGCGACGGCACCGTCGCGAGCTCGGGCGGCAAGGTGGTGAAGAACGTGGCGGGCTACGACCTCGGCAAGCTCGTGTGCGGCTCCGAAGGACGCCTCGGGCTGATCGCACGGGTCGCGCTCCGGCTGCACCCGCTGCCACGCGCGTCCGGGACGCTCGTCGTCGAGGCGCGCGAGACCGCCGCGGCGGTGCGCGCGCTCCTCCGCTCGCAGCTGCAGCCGAGCGCGCTCGACGTGCTCCATCCGGGCCGCGTCGCGCTGCTCTTCGAGGGCTCGGAGGCCGCCGTCGAGGCGCAGCTCGAGTCGGCGCGGGCGCTCGTCGGCGGGACGCGGGCGGAGGAGTCGGTCTGGGTCGAGGCGCGCGAGCGCCAGCGGCGCTCGCCGGGTCGCGTCCGGTTCGCGCCGGCCGAGCTCCGCAACGTCCTCTCGACGCTCCGCGAGGCGGTCGCGCGGCCCGCCGCGGGCATCGCGTACGTCCCGGATCGGGTCGGCGGCGTCCCCTCGGCGACGGCCCGCAGGCTCCACGAGGCGCTGCGCGCGCGGTTCGACCCGGCCGGGGTGCTCGGGTGAGCACCGTCGAGGAGCTCACGAAGGCGTGCGTCCACTGCGGGTTCTGCCTGCCCACCTGCCCGACGTACGTCCTCTGGAGCGAGGAGATGGACTCTCCGCGGGGGCGGATCCAGCTGATGGAGAAGACCGCCGAGGGGACGCTCCGCCTCAGCCCGACGGTCGTCGAGCACTTCGACCGCTGCCTCGGGTGCATGGCCTGCGTGTCGAGCTGCCCCTCGGGCGTCCGCTACGACAGGCTGATCGAGGAGACGCGAGAGGTCGTCGAGGAGGAGCACCGGCGGCCGCGCGGCGAGCGGCTCCAGCGGAGGCTGCTCTTCGCCACCCTCCCCCACCCCCGCCGTCTCCGGGCGGCGCTCCGGCTCGCCCCCCTCGCACGCAGGCTGCCCGCGCCCGCCTGGGCGCGGCCGATGCTCGACCTCGCTCCCCTGTGGCGGTCGGGCGCCGGTCCGGAGCGCGTCACCCCGGCTTGTGTTGATTCAACACAAGCCCGTCGGGTCGGCCTCCTCACGGGCTGCGTCCAGTCGGTGCTGTTCGGAGACGTGAACGTCGCGACCGCGCGCGTCCTGGCGGCGGCCGGCTGCGAGGTGCACGCACCGCCGCAGGGCTGCTGCGGCGCGCTCTCCCAGCACGCGGGTCGCGGGCGGGAGTCCGCGAAGCACACGGAGCGGTTGCGCGCGAGCTTCGACGGGCTCGAGACGATCGTCGTCAACGCCTCGGGCTGCGGCTCGCACCTCAAGGAACGCGGGGTGCCGGCGCTCGACGTGACCGAGGCGCTCGCCGGAGCACCGCTGCCCGAGCTGCGACCGCTCGAGCTCACCGTCGCCTACCAGGACTCTTGCCACCTCCGGCACGCGCAGCGGCTGCCCGCCGCCTGGAGGCCGCTGCTCGAGCGGATTCCCGGGCTGCGGGTCGTCGAGCCCGCCGAGCAGGACCTCTGCTGCGGCTCGGCGGGGATCTACAACGTCACGCAGCCCGCCGCTGCCCGGCAGCTCGGCGATCGCAAGGCCCAGCATGTCCTCGCGACCGCCCCCGATGCGTACGCCAGCGCGAACCCCGGCTGCCTCGTCCAGGTCTCCCAGGCACTCGGACGCGCGGGCGCGCGGCTTCCCGCCCTGCACCCCGTCGAGCTGATCGACGCCTCGCTCCGGGGCGTACCGGCCGCCGGCCTGCTCGCACACGCGCGCCGCTAGCCGCGCTCCGCCCTCGGCGCTAGGCGGCCGCCTCCACGGGCCGGAGCTCGTCCAGCCGGTCGACCCTCGCGAGCTGCGGGAAGAGTCGTGTCCACGTGAGGGCGACGCCGATCGTGACCACGCCGCCGAGCACGACCGCGGGAACCGCGCCCAGGAGCGCCGCGGCGAGGCCCGACTCGAACGCGCCGAGCTCGTTCGAGGCGCTGATGAACACCATCTCGACCGCGGTGACGCGGCCGCGCAGCTCGTCGGGCGTCACGAGCGGCAGGATCGTCTGTCGCAGCACGACGCTCACGGTGTCGACCGCGCCTCCCGCCGCGAGCGCAGCGAGCGAGAGCCACATCGTCTCCGAGAGGCCGAAAACGACCATCGTGACGCCGTAGAGCGCGACGACGGTCAGCAGCGTCCCGCCGGCGCGGCGCCGCACCGGCCGGTGGGCGAGCACGACCGCCGCGCAGAGCGCACCGACGGCGGGCGCCGCCCGGAGCACGCCGAGCCCGGCCGGCCCCACGTCGAGCACGTCGCGGGCGAACACCGGCAGCAGCGCCACCGCACCGCCGAAGAGCACGGCGAACAGGTCGAGCGAGATAGCGCCGAGCAGCACCGGAGTCCTCCGGACGAGGCGGACGCCGCCGAGCACGCTGGCGAGGTCGGGCGCGCCCGCGCCGGCGCCGTCACGACCCGCCCGCATCGCGAGCACGGCGGCCAGGGCGAGCAGGGAGAACCCCGCCGACACGGCATAGACCAGCTCGGGGTGGACAGCGAACAGCAGCCCGCCGAGCGCGGGCCCGACGATCACCGACAGCTGGAAGGCGATCGACCGCTGGGCGAACGCCTCGACGAGGATCTCCTGCGGCACGAGCGACGGCGTCATCGCCCGTCCCGCCGGCGCGCCCAGCGCCGACGCCACCCCCGTGCCGAAGGCGAGCGCGAAGAACGGCCACGTCTGCTCGGCTCCCGCACGCGTCACGACGAGCAGCCCGAGCGCAACCGCCGTGTCCACCCCGATCGCGAGCGCGAGCACCGTCCGTCGCGGGTAGCGGTCGGTGAGGTGGCCCACGGGGAGCGCGAGCAGCGGCAGCGGCACGAACATCGCCAGTCCCACGAGCCCGAGGTCGAGCGGGTTGCGGTGGATCGCATACACCTGCCAGCCGATCGCCACGAACGACATCTCGATCGCGAACGCCGTCGCGACCGTCGCGCCCACGTAGAGCGCGAAGTCGCGATGGCGAAGCGGCGAGTCGCCCGTACGGCGTCGGCGGGTCAGGCGCACCGGTCGACGCGCTACGCGGCTTCGGTCTCGTCGTCCGGGGCAGCCGGCGTGCTCTCGACGAACTGCACCTCGAGTCGGACGATCCGCGAGCCGCTCGTCTCGAGCACCGTGAAGTGGAGCCCGTTGTCACGTATCTCGTCGCCCGCCTCGGCCGCCCGCCCGAGGTGCCCGAACACGTAGCCCGCGACGGTGTGGAAGTCCTCGTCGTCGAGCTCCGTCCCGAACCGCTCGTTGAAGTCGTCGATCGTGAACGAGCCCGAGATGCGGATGCGGTCCTCGTCGATCCGCTCGACCGACTCGTCCGGGAGGTCGAACTCGTCCTCGATCTCGCCGACGATCTCCTCCAGCAGGTCCTCGAGCGTCACGATGCCCGCCGTCGCGCCGTACTCGTCCACCACGATCGCCATGTGCTGGTTCGTCTTGCGGAACTCGGCGAGCAGGGCGCCGAGATCCTTGTTCTCGGGGACGACGTGGGCGGGCCGGGCGAGCTCTGCCAGCGTCACCGTCCCGAGCGACCCGTTGTGCAGCGAGGCGATGAGGTCGCGCACGTGGACGATCCCCACGATGTCGTCGAGCGACTCCCGGTACACCGGGTACCGCGTGTACGGCGACTCGAGCATCGCGGCCATCGCCTCGTCGGGCGCGAGATCGACCGAGAGCCCCGCGACGTCCGGGCGCGGGACCATGACGTCGGCGACCTCCTTCTCGGCGAAGTCGAACACCTTGTAGAGCATCTCGCGCTCGTCGAGCTCGATCTCGCCGTGCTCGGTCGAGACCTCGAGCAGCATCTTCAGCTCGGCTTCCGAGTGCGCCGCTCCCTCGACGAACCTCGGATCGATGCCGATCGCACGCTGCGCGAGGTCGCTCGACCGCTGGAGCACCCAGATCAACGGCTTGAACACGAAGAAGAACAGCCGCACGGGCGCGGACACGGCGAGGGCCACCCGCTCCGAGTAGCTCAGGGCGACGCCCTTCGGCACGAGCTCGCCGACGACGACGTGGAGGAACGTGATCACGAGGAATGCGAGCAGCACCGCGAGGACGGTCGCAAGCCACTCGTCGAGCAGGTCCGAGAGCACGCGCTCGCCCAGCGCACCGATCGCCAGCGAGGTCAGCGTGACGCCGAGCTGCATCGCGGCGATGAAGTGCGGCGGATCGCCCGTGATCCGGAGCACGGAGCGCGCCGTCCGGCTGCCCTCGTCCGCCAGCTCCTTGATGCGCGTCCGGCGGACCGTGACGAGCGAGTACTCCCCGGCCACGAAGAACGCGTTGAGCAGGATGAGGAGCCCGACCGCGAGGAGCTCGAGCGCGACGGTCATCTAGCGGGTCGACCGCGGCGGGTCAGGGACGCGGCTGCGACGCGACGTGTCGCGTCGAACGAGAAAGCAGAGAGGCTCGAACCGCTCGCCCCACGGTCGGGGGCGCCGGTACTGGGCGGTCGCTCGTCGTCCACTACTGCGCGGAAGTATAGGCGACGCCTTCGGCGGTCTCGTGGCGCCGGGCACCCCCCTCGAGCACGAGGCGCTCCAGGTGCGACAGCGTCTCGGCGACCGCGAAGCGACGGGCGGCGGGCTTCAGGTCGTCGCCGAAGAGCGGGAACGAGACCTCGTACGCGCTGCGGGGCTCGCCGCCGAGCGCGGACGCCGTGGCGGTCAGACGCTCGCGGTGGTGCGCGACGAGCTCGCGCGCTCGTCCGACCGGGTCGGTGAGCGGCTCGCCGTGTCCCGGCAGTGCGAGCGTGGGCTCGAGCGCGATCGTCGCCTCGAGCGCGCCGAGGTAGTCGCCCAGCGGGTCCGGACGGCTGTTCGGCCACAGCCCCACCGTCGGCGAGATGCGCCCGAGGAGGTGGTCCGCGGCCAAGAGCACACCCTCCCGCAGGAGCATCAGCTGCCCGTCGGCGTGGCCCGGGGCGGCCACCACCTGCCAGCCGTCGACGTGATCGCCAGGGTCGAGCAGCTCGGGATCGGGCTGGTAGCGGACGAACGGACGGTAGAGGGAGCCCTGCCGGACGAGCTCGTCCGTCGCCTCGGCGGGAACGCCGTGACGGCCGAACCAGTCGACGAGGACGTCGCCCCAGTCCTCTCCGCCCCACACGAGCGCGCACTGCGCATAGTCGACCCGACCCTGCGACACGTCCGCGCCCGTGAGCTCGGCCAGGTCGGCCGCCGCGCCGACGTGGTCCGGATGGAAGTGCGTGATCACGATCCCGCGCACCGGGCCGCCGAGCCCGGCGAGCTCCGCCCCCCAACGCTCGGCGGCGTCCGGCAGGCCGAGGCCGCAGTCCACGATCGTCCAGCCCTCCGCCCCGGGCAGCAGGTACGCGTGGACGTGGCCCGGCCGGCTCGGGAGCGGCAGCGTGACGCGTCGGATGCCGCCGGCCAGCTCGTCCATGCCGCAACCCTATGCGTCCCGCGGCGCGCCGCCGGGTCCGCGGTTCGCGGAGATCGCATCGACACAGGAGACATCGCTAATGCATCGCATAAGCGATCATCATGAGTGGTACCGTTCCGCCCGATGCAGCGGAGCGCCCAGGAGCTGGTCGGCGAGACCGACGTCGAAGCACTGTCCGCCGGCGAGGTGATCGACGCCGCGCTCGAGCGCCTCCATCCCTCGCTCGCGCTCGCCTGCTCCTTCCAGAAGGAGGACAGCGTCCTGCTCGACATGCTTCTCGAGCGGGAGCCCGCAGCCCGCGTGTTCACGCTCGACACGCACGTCCTCTTCCGCGAGACGTACGAGCTCTGGCGTGAGCTCGAGCGCCGCTACGGCATCCGGATCGAGGTCTTCGAGGGCCCGTCGCTCGGCCGCCAGGCGGCGACCCACGGCGACGCGCTCTGGGAGCGCAACCCCGACCTCTGCTGCTCGATCCGCAAGGTGGGGCCGCTCACCGAGGCGCTGGCGGGCCTGGACGGCTGGATCACGGGCGTACGTCGCGACCAGGCGCCGTCGCGCGCCACGACCCCGAAGCTCGACTGGGACGAGCGCCACGAGCTCTGGAAGGCGAGCCCGCTCGCGGACTGGACGGACGACGACGTCTGGGCGTACGCACGCGAGCGCGAGCTTCCCGTCAACCCCCTCCACGAGCGAGGCTACGCTTCGATCGGCTGCACGCACTGCACGACGCAAGGCGCGGGGCGCGAGGGCCGCTGGGCCGGCTCCGGCAAGAGCGAGTGCGGCCTCCACGCATGACACCCGAAGCCCGACCGACCGTCCCGAGCCGATGAGCGTCACCGACCCGATCGTCCGCCTCTCCCACCTCGACGCCCTCGAGTCCGAGGCGATCCACATCATGCGCGAGGTCGCCGCGGAGCTCGAGCGGCCGGTGCTCCTGTTCTCGGGCGGCAAGGACTCGATCGTGCTCCTCCGGCTCGCCGAGAAGGCGTTCCGCCCGGGCCGCTTCCCCTTCCCGCTGATGCACGTCGACACGGGTCACAACTTCCCGGAGGCGATCGAGTTCCGCGACCGCCGCGTCGCAGAGCTCGGCGAGCGCCTCGTGATCGCGTCCGTCCAGCAGTCGATCGACAGCGGCCGGGTCGTCGAGGAGACCGGCCCGCGGGCGTCGCGCAACCGGCTCCAGACGACGACGCTGCTCGACGCGATGGCCGAGCACGGGTTCGACGCGGCGATCGGCGGCGCCCGCCGCGACGAGGAGCGGTCGCGGGCGAAGGAGCGCATCTTCTCGTTCCGGGACGACTTCGGTCAGTGGGACCCGCGCGCGCAGCGCCCCGAGCTCTGGAACCTCTACAACGGCCGGATCCGCAAGGGCGAGCAGGTGCGGGTCTTCCCGATCTCCAACTGGACGGAGCTCGACGTGTGGCAGTACGTCGCCCGCGAGCAGCTGGAGCTGCCGCTGATCTACTTCGCGCACGAGCGCGAGGTGTTCGAGCGCGACGGGATGCTCTACGCGGCGTCCGACTTCGTGGAGCGCTTCCCGGACGAGGAGTCGTTCACCGACTGGGTGCGGTTCCGTACCGTCGGCGACATGACCTGCACGGGCGGTGTCCGCTCGCGGGCCGCGACGATCGACGCGGTGGTCGCCGAGATCGCCGCGACGCGGGTGACCGAGCGGGGCGAGACCCGGGCGGACGACCGCTTCTCGGAGGCCGCCATGGAGGATCGCAAGCGGCTGGGGTACTTCTAGTGGGCTCGCTCGCCCCGAGCGACCTGCTGAGCGGCCCGGCCGCGTCGAGCGAGCTGCTCCGCCTCGTCACGTGCGGCTCGGTCGACGACGGCAAGTCGACGCTGCTCGGGCGGCTGCTCTACGACACGAAGCAGGTGATGGCGGACCAGCTCGAGCACGTCGAGGAGTGGAGCGAGCGCCGCGGCGACGGGTACGTCAACCTCGCGCTGCTGACGGACGGCCTGCGGGCCGAGCGGGAGCAGGGGATCACGATCGACGTCGCGTACCGCTCGTTCGTGACGCCTACACGGCGGTTCCAGCTCGCGGACGCCCCGGGCCACGTCCAGTACACGCGGAACATGGTCACCGGCGCGTCGACGGCCGACGTCGCGGTCGTGCTCCTCGACGCGCGGAAGGGCGTGATCGAGCAGACGCGGCGGCACACGTACATCTCCGCCACGCTCGGCATCCCGCACATCGTCTTCGCCGTGAACAAGATGGACCTCGTCGACTTCGACGAGGCGCGCTTCCGCGAGATCGACGCCGACCTCGACGACCTGTCGGAGCGGCTCGGCGTCCGCGACGAGCGCGCGATCCCGATCTCGGCGCTCACGGGCGACAACGTGGTCGGACGCTCCGAGCGGATGCCGTGGTGGACCGGCGGCACGTTCCTCGAGCACCTCGAGCGGATCGAGATCGCCGGCGACCGGGACGCGTCGCACCGCCGCTTCCCCGTCCAGTGGGTCGTCCGGCCGATGACGGACGAGCACCACGACTACCGCGGGTACGCCGGGGAGATCGCGGGAGGCGAGTGGCGGGCTGGCGACGAGGTGGTCGTCCTTCCCTCCGGCCTGCGGACGACCGTCGCGGCGGTCGAGACGTACGACGGACCGCTCGAGGTCGGCGTGCCGGGCCAGGCCGTCGTGGTGACGGTCCCGGACGCGATCGACGTCGCGCGGGGCGACATGCTCTGCGACCCCGCCGACCAACCGGTGGTCGCACGCGAGGTCGAGGCGACGGTGTGCTGGATGCACGAGCGGCCCGTCGAGCCCGGCGCCCGCCTCGCGATCAAGCACACCACCCGTTGGAGCCGCGCGATCCTGGACGAGATCGTGTCGGTGCTCGACGTCGAGACGTTCGCGCAGGCCTCGGCCGAGCGGCTCGAGCTGAACGACCTCGCGCGTGTCCGCCTGCGTCTCTCCGCGCCGCTTCTCGTCGATCCGTACGCGACGAACCGGGCCACGGGCGCGTTCATCCTCGTCGACGAGGCGACGAACGAGACGGTGGCGGCCGGAATGGTGTCCGGCGCTCTCGCCTAGAGGCACTTTCGCCTCCGGCGAAAGTGCCAGACGTTCTGAGAACATATGTTCTACTATGGCCCGATGCGGGTCGAGTATCGCGAGGAGCCGTGCCGCAGCGCGCTCAACCGCGTGAGGGGCATGCCGTTCGCGTGGTCGCTCAACCCGTACAGCGGCTGCGCGCACCGCTGCACGTTCTGTTACGTCCGCGCGTTCGAGGCCCGTGCCGAGCGCCCCTCCGGCGAGCGCTACGGGCGCTCGATCCGCGTCAAGGTGAACGTCGCCGAGGTCCTGCGCCGTGAGCTCGGGCGGCCCTCGTGGCAGCGCGAGAGCGTCGCGATCGGCGCCGCGACCGACCCGTACCAGCCGGCCGAGGGCCGGTACCGCCTCACGCGCGCGTGCATCCGGGAGCTGGGCGCAGCGCGCACGCCGTTCTCGCTCATCACCCGCGGGCCGATGGTGCGCCGCGACCTCGACGTGCTCGTCGAGGCGGCCCGGCGCGCCAGGGTGCACGTCTCCTTCTCCGTGCCGACCCTCGACGAGCGGATCTGGCGGGCGACCGAGCCCGGCACCGCTCCGCCCCACCGGCGACTCGAGACGGTGCGGCTGCTCGTCGACGCGGGGATCGACACAGGCGTCGCGCTCGCGCCGATCCTCCCCGGTCTCTCCGACGAGCCGGCGCTCCTCGCGGAGGTGGTGCGCGGGGCGCGGGCGGCCGGGGCGAGCGGCATCTGGGCGAACGTCCTCTACCTCCGCCCCGGGACGCGCGAGCACTTTCTCGAGGCGCTCGGACGCGACTGGCCCGAGCTGCTGCCTGAATACGAGCGGCTCTACGCGGGCCGCGCCTACCTCCCGGCGAAGGAGACCGAGCCGGTCCGCGCCACCGTCCGGGCGCTCGCCCGCGAGCGCTCGCGGCCCCGCCGGCCCGCGATCCGGCCCGCCCCGGAGCCCGAGCAGCTCGCCCTCGCGCTGTGACCGCGGGGGAGGCGTCTCGTCCGCCTCGTAGAATCCCGTCTCGTGAGCGAGGACGCCGAGATCACCGTGATGATCGCCGACGACCATGAGGTCGTCCGCGAGGGCCTCAGGCTCGCGCTGCTCCGCTCACCCCACATCCGGGTCGTCGGCGAGGCGCCCGACGGCGAGACCGCCGTCGCGCTCGCGGAGCGCCGCCGGCCGGACGTGGTGATCATGGACCTGCGCATGCCGCAGATGGACGGCATCGAGGCGACCGAGGAGATCGTCGCCCGTGTTCCCGACAGCCGGGTGCTCGTGTTCACCGCGTACAGCGAGCGCGCCCTGCTTCAGCGCGGGCTCGAGTCGGGCGCTCGCGGCTACGTCCTCAAGGAGGCCCCGCACGAGACGCTGCTCAAGGCGATCGAGAAGGTCGCCGCCGGAGAGACCTTCGTCGACCCCGCCCTCATTCCGTCGCTCGCGACCGGTCGGGACGGCCAGGAGATCCTGACGCAGCGCGAGCGCGAGATCCTCCAGCTCCTCGCCGACGGAATGTCGAACGCAGACGTCGCGCAGCAGCTGTTCATCTCGCAGGAGACGGTGAAGAGCCACGTGCGCCACATCCTCGCGAAGCTCGAGGCGGAGACCCGCACCCAGGCGGTCGCCATCGCGCTCCGCGAGGCGATGATCGACTAAGGGCCTGTCCTTGAGCGACGACCATGTCCTCGCGGAGCGCCTGCTCGCCGAGCGGGCGGAGCGACGGAGGATCGCGGAACAGCTCCACGACGGCCCGGTGCAGCACGTGGCGGCGCTCTGCCAGATGCTCGACGCGGCCGTTGCGGCGCTCGAGGAGGACGACGTGTCGGCCGGCGTGCGACTCACGGCGCGCGGGCTCGCCGTCGCGCGCGACGCCGCGGAGGAGCTGCGTGGGATCGTCGCCGGGCTCGAGCCCGTCGCCCTCCACGAGGTCGGCCTCGCGGCGGCGGTGCGCGAGCTCGCGGAGCGCACCGCCGGTCGCCGCGGCGCGTCGCTCGACGTCCGGATCGACGACGATGACCTCGGCGAGGGGGCGAGCTCCAGCATCTTCCAGGTGGTGCGGGAGGCGCTCGACCAGGCGGTGCGCCGGGGGCCTCCGAGCGCGGTGAGCGTCGCGCTCCAGCGGACGCCAGCGGGGGGAGTCAGGCTCGAGATCTCGGACGACGGAGCACCCGAACGGCGTCAGGCAGTGATCGACGGGCTCGCAGAGCGCGCGGCCGAGCTCAACGGCAGCTTCGACGCTGCGCGCACCGGACGCTGGACGACGATCCGCATCGTGCTGCCGCCCTCCGCCGCACGGCTCTAGTGCTTGTTCGCGAAGCAGGAATCCGCTTGCGCGGATTCCTGCCGCTGATCCCCGCCTGCGGCGGGGCACACCCCTGAAGGCGTCGGCTCCGCCGCCGCAAAAGCAACCAGGGCCGCCGCACGGCTCTCGTGCTTATTCGCGAAGCAGGAATCCGCTTGCGCGGATTCCTGCCGCTTGATCCCCGCCTGCGGCGGGGCACACCCCTGAAGGCGTCGGCTCCGCCGCCGCAAAGGCAACCAGGGACGGCGCCGCCAACGGCTCTCGTGCTTATTCGCGAAGCAGGAATCCGCTTGCGCGGATTCCTGCCGCTTGATCCCCGCCTGCGGCGGGGCACACCCCTGAAGGCGTCGGCTCCGCCGCCGCAAAGGCGACCAGCGGTGCTCCCCTACTCCAGTGGCTCGTTGTTCGGGAGCGACCCCGTGAGCGCGGCGACCGACGCAGGTGTCGGACTTGAAGTCCGACACCGTCGGCCGGCCCTATTCCAGCGGCTCGTTGTGGACGTCGTTCTCGTCCGCGTACTGCTGGACGAGCGGATCGATCGCCGCTGCCCCGTCGGGGAACGCGTAGTTGATCTTCACGAACGCCTCCCACTTGTCGGGCAGAGCGTCCTCGGGGAAGATCGCCTCCACCGGGCACTCCGGCTCGCAAGCCCCGCAGTCGATGCACTCCTCCGGGTCGATGACGAGCACCCGTTCGAATTCGTGGATGCAATCGACCGGGCAGACGTCCACGCAGGAGCGATCCTTGATGTCGATACAGGGCTCGGCGATGATGTACGTCATCGCCGTCGAGCCTACCAACGGCGCGCGACGCGGACTCGGTCAAACGTCTGCGCCGACGAGCTCGTCGACGACCTGCCGCGCGCGCTCGACGAGCGCCGACTTCACGAGCACCTGGTCGAAGCCCGCCGTGTGGGCCCGCTGGAGCCCGCGGGTGTCGGTGTGGTTCGTGAAGCCGATGATCGGCGTGTCCGGCCACGAGCCGGCGACGTCGTCGGCGTCGACGCGCGAGATGTCGCAGAGCACGAGGTCCGGCCGATCCGCGCTGTCGCTCGTCACGAGCCGATGTCCGCTCAGCGGAGCCTCGAGCCTCGAGCGGATCATCAGGTCGACCCCGACCAGCAGGATCGTCGCCATGGCCCTGGTTCTAGCACGGCGGAGGCAGCGGGTGTGAGCCTGGAGCGCGGACTGGAGCTGATGCGCGCGGAGCGGTGGTTCGACGCCCACGAGGAGCTCGAGGACGAGTGGCGGGACGCGCCCGCGGTGGAGCGCGACTTCCTGCAGGGGCTCGTGCACGTCACGGTCGCGTGGCACCACGCCTCGCGCGGGAACGCACCGGGTGCCTCGAGGCAGCTCGCGAAGGCTGCTCGCCGCCTCGGCCCGTACCGACCGGCGCACCGCGGCGTCGACGTGGCCGGGGTGCTCGGGCAGGTCGAGGCGGCCTCCGCCCGCGTCGCGACAGGGCTGCTCGACCTGCTGCCCGTGCGGATCTGAGTGCGACCGCGACCAGACTCCTCGCAGTACGATTTTCACTCCAGCTGAGTGGGCCGGCCCCCGCCGGCCCCGGACGGAAAGGGGGAAGCATGCGAGGACGAGGACGTCGTCCCGTATCCATCCTTGCGGCCGCGCTCGCGACGGGTGCGCTCGCAGTCGGTGTCTCGTCCGCCCTGGGGGACAAGGGCGGCGAGAACCCGCAGCCGATCGACTTCACGCACAACGTCCTGGACGCCCCGGCGCCGGTCGCAGGCGCCGTCTTCGGCAACAGCCCCGGCACGAAGACCGGTCAGGCCATCTGCACCACGAAGCCACAGACCGGCCCGAACGCCAACACGGACTGCGAGACGGCCACGACGGGCCCGCACAACGAGACCTCGATCGCGGTCGACCCGAACGACGCCGACCACATCCTCGGCGGGGCGAACGACTACCAGCTCGGTATCAACCCGGGTGGGCACGTCACCGAGACGGTCCTGTCGCGCGCGCACCTAAGCTTCGACGGCGGCCGGACGTGGTCCGAGTACCCGCTGTACTCGAACTCGGCCTACCAGGCCACGGGCGATCCGTCGGTCGCATTCGACGCCGACGGCCACGCCTACTACGCGACGCTCGGGTTCCGCTTCGTCGGGCCGACGAACGCGACGTCACCCGACGTGCTCGTCGCGAACTCGGGCGACGGCGGCAAGAGCTGGTCCGTCGCGCGGGTCGCCTCCGGCTCGGGCAACTTCGGCAGCGTCGGCGACGTGCTCGACAAGGAGTACATCGCCGCCTGGGGGAACGGGAACGTGGTCGTCGTCTACGGCGACTTCCGCCAGGCGCAAAAAGGCTCGTTCGTCAGCGCGAAGATCTACAGCTCGGTCTCGCACGACCACGGCAGCACGTGGTCGAAGCCGCAGGTGATCTCGGGCGACCTCGACGAGGCCTTCGTGGCGACTCCGGTCGTCTCGAGCGACGGACGCGTGTTCGTCTCGTTCCTGAACACGACCGATCTGACCACCGGGCGGGACGACTACGAGTTCGTCGAGCTCGATCCCCAGACCGGGGCGACGATCGCCGGACCGACGAAGGTCGCGACGACGATCGACGGGTTCACCGACTACCCGATCGCCCTCGGGCGACAGACCTACCAGGACAGCATCTTCCGTAGCTGGGCGGCCGGGAACATCGCCGTCGACCCGAAGAACTCCGATCACCTCGCGGTCGTCTGGTCCGACATGCGCAACAGCACCACGCCCGCTCCGGTCAACCCGTACGCGGCGACGACGAACTCCGACGTGATCGTGAGCGAGTCGTCCGACGGCGGAGCCACCTGGGGCGCCCCGCAGGCGATCGAGCTCGCGGGCGACCAGTTCATGCCGTGGTCGGCGTTCGACTCCTCGAGCGCCCTCCGCATCGGGTTCTTCGACCGCTCGTACGACCCCGCGAACCACCAGTACGGCTACACGGTGGCGACGTTCGGCGGGGCGAGCGTGCGGGCGACGGACGTCCTGTCCGATCCCACGACCGGGGACCGGTGGTTCGCCGCCACGCTGGACACGGGCTTCCCGTTCGCGACGTCCTTCCTCGGCGACTACAGCAACATCGCCGTCGTCCCGGGGACGACGACCGTTCTCGCGTACTGGACGGACCTCCGGAACGACGCCACCTTCGCCGGCCGCACCGGTCACGGCGAAGACGCGTACTTCGCACAGGTCGGCTAGCGGGCGGCCCGTCCACGGGGAGTGCCGCACGGCACTCCCCGTGCGCCGCTCAGAACACCGGATCGAGGCCGAGCCACTCGAACACGCGGTTCGCGTAGATCCGCAGCACGTAGAAGCGGCCGAAGAAGAGCAGGAGCCCGAGCACGACCATCAGGAGCCCACCGGCGAACTGGATCGCGCGGTAGTGGTCCCTCAGCCAACGGAAGGCACCCATCGCGCGCGCGAAGACGGCGCCCGCGAGCACGAAGGGGATCGCCAGCCCGAGCGAGTAGACGGCAAGCAGCGCCGCGCCCTCGAGCACGGTGTCGGAGGATCCCGCGAGCACGAGGATCGCGGCCAGGACGGGGCCGATGCACGGTGCCGCGCACACGGCGAACGCCCCGCCGAGGAGCACCCGCGAGCCGCGCGAGCGCGCCCCCTGGACGAGCTGCGCCCCGACGAGCCCGTCCGGCCACGGGAGCAGGCCCATGAACGCGAGCCCGAAGACGACGAGCACGAAGCCCGAGACCTGCTCGAGCAGGAACTGGTCACGGAAGAGGCTGCCGCCGACGAGCGAGGCGCCGACGCCGAGGAGCACGAAGAACGCCGTGAAGCCGAGGACGAACGGCACGCTGGAGACGACGACGCGCCGTGCCGTGCCCGGCCGGCCGAGCTCGTCCGCGTTGACCGCCGAGACCGCCGAGAGGTAGCCGGGCACGAGCGGCAGCACGCACGGGGCGAGGAACGAGAGGAACCCGGCCAGGAGGGCAACCGGGATCTCGCCGAGGCTCACGAGTCGAAGCGCCGGAGCTCGGCGTCGACGCGGCGTTCGAGCTCGGGGTCGAGCTCCGCCCGCGGTCGCGGCTCTCCGTCGCCGCGGCGGCGGCTCCAGCCCCAGGCGGCGAGACCGACCCCGACGGCCCCGACGACGAGGATTGCGAGCGGCACCAGCCACGCGAGCAGGTCGAAGCCGGACTTGGGCGGCTCGGCGAGCACTCCCGGGCCGAACTGGTCGACGAGCTCGGCCTTGATCTGGGCCTCGGTCGCGCCCGCGGCCAGCCTCTGGCGGATGATCTGCTTCATGCGCTGCGCGACGGGTGCGTCGGACTGGTCGAGCGTCGTGCCGCACACCGGACAGACGAGCTCCGCCTCGAGATCCGCCGGGCTCGGCGCTGCGACGGCCGGCGCGGAGAGGAGCGCGGCGGCGAGCGCGCAGAGCGCGAGCGCGCGCCTCACGACGTGTCGCCGAGTGCGAGCGCGACGCCGCGCTCGAACGTCTCGCGGTTCCGCTCGATGTCGACGCCACCGGCGATCCGCTCGCCGACGAGCTTGCCCGAGCGGTCGACGAAGAACGTCTCGGGATAGCCCTGCAGTCCCCAGCGGCCGATCGTCGAGCCCTTGCCGTCGTACACCACGGGGTAGGTGATCCCGTACCGGCGCATGAAGCGGCGCGCGTCCTCGCGGAAGTCCTTCACGTCGACGCCGAGCACGACGAGGCCCTGCCGGCGGTACCGCTCGTACGTCTGCTGGAGAAACGGCGCCTCGTCCTTGCAGGGGCCGCACCACGACGCCCAGAAGTTGACCACGAGCGGCTTGCCGCGCAGCGAGGCGATGGAGAGCGTCCCCGTCCGGTCGAGGCGGTCGAGCGCGAACGCCGGCGCGTGGACGAGCTCGCCGCGCGCCAGCCGGTCCGCGGCGCCGTTCTGGTCGTCGAAGGCGACCTTCCACACGAGCAGCCCCAGCAGCGTCCCGACGCCGGCGAGCGCGATCGCCTGGCCGACACGCTGGAGCCGCCTCTTCACGCCCTGACGATGAAGACGGGCGTGCCGAGGTCGACGTGGTTGAACAACCACTCGGCCTCGGGGATCAGCATGCGGATGCACCCGTGCGACGCGGAGTACCCGACGGAGGCCGCGTCGGGTGTGCCGTGGATTCCGACGTACGGCGACGAGATGCCCATCCAGCGGGTGCCGAGGGGGTTCCCCGGCCCCGGAGGCACCGGCTGCTCGCCCTCGGCCCACGCGGAGCCCTGCGGTGGATACCACCAGGGGTTGCGCTGCATGTTCACGATCTCGAAGTCGCCGATCGGCGTCGGGTAGGCGGCCTGACCGGTCGCGACGTGGAACGTCCGCTGGAGCCTCAGGTTCTTGAAGAACAGCAGCCTGTTCGAGCTGCGCTCTATCACGATCGCAGTCGCGAAGTCCTGCTCGGTCACCTCGGGTCGCAGCTCCCGGTAGGGGAGCTCGACGGGCTCGCGTAGGTGCCTGCGCAGCGCGAGCGAGATCTTGCGGCTCGCGACGAGCTGCTGGAGCCGGCGTCCGGGCGACGACTTGCGCGCCACCGGATGGAGGTTCTTCAGCGTCAACGCCGCGTCGACCGGCTCGCGGTCGGTCTCACGCGCCAGGCCGGAGAGGAAGCGCTCGAGCTTCGGGCGCGCGACGTCCACCGCGAGCGGCACGCGGAAGCCGGGCTGGCGCACGCGCAGCGCGAGACCGACGGCCTTCTCGAGCCGGAGCGACGCGCCGAGCTTCTTCGCCGGGACGCGCAGCGTGCGGCTCGGCGAGACGACGAGGGTCACGGGCCGGCTGAAGCGGTCGAGCACGAGCCTGCGGGCCTCGGCCTTGGTGAAACCGCCGACCAGCAGCCCTCCGATCGTGACCCCCGGCCGGATCAGCCTCGCCGGCCGCGGTGTGACCTTCTGTCGCGGCACGGTGGTAGGGGGCGGCTCGTCGATGGGCGGCGGGATCTCCGGCGTCGTCGGGATCGTCGGCGTCACCGGCGTCGTCGGAGTCGTGTCGTCCGCGCCCGCGGTCGCCGCGAATGCGACAAAAAGCACAACTGAGCAGGGAAGAATCAGGAGTGTTGCCAGCCGGCGCATCCGTGCGGAGTGTAGCGGGGCCCTGTACGGAGACCGTGAGGCAACCGCCGCCCTTCAGGCGAAGATCCGCGGGTCGTTCGTGATCACGCCGTCGACCCCCGCCTCGACCACGCGCGCGAGCTCCTCCGGCTCGTCGACCGTCCAGACGAGCACCGAGACCCCCGACGCGCGGAGGCGGTCGATCGCAGAGCGCGTGGCCAGCCGGTGCTGCAGCATGAGCGCGCTCGCCCCGGCACGGCTGATCATGCGCGGCAACAGCCGTGGGACTGCCCTGCGGGCGGCGGCGAGGCCCCAGCCGACGAGTGGCTGCAGCAGCGGACGGTGGGACACTCCGAGCCGATCCTCCGGAAACGTGAAGGCGACGCGGACGTCCGGCGCGTACCGGGCGACCGCGTGCAGGCTCGGCACGTGGAACGAGGAGACGACGGTGCGCCGCTCGACCCCGTGACGGGCGAGCGCCGCGCACAGCTCGTCGAGCCGCGTGGTGAGCTTGAGGTCGACGTGGAGGCCGACGTCCGGGGCCTCGTCGACGAAGTACGCGAGCGCGTCGTCGAGCGTCGGCAGCTCGGGCGCGACGTCGCGCAGCTCCGCCAGCGACCGCATCCGGACCGAGCCGCCGGCCGCCCCGTGGCTCACCTCCTCGAGCCGGTCGGAGTGCGCCAGCACGAGCGGCCCGCGCGGAAGGTCGAGCACGTCGAACTCCACGAGGTCGACGCCGTGCGCGACCGCGGCGCGGAACGACCGCAGGGTGTTCTCCGGAGCGAGCGTCGCCGCGCCCCGGTGTCCCACCCTGAGCACGCGACCACCGTCGCGGCGGCCGAGGTCGATCACCCGTTCCCCCGCCGCGCTGCACGCAACCACCACCAGGACACCGCGCCGAGGAGCAGCGCCTGGGCGACCGCGATACCCGCGGTCAGCCGGGAGACGTCGACCCAGAATCGCTCCGGGTAGATGCGGATCAGCGTGTCGGCGGTCGAGAAGCGCCAGGAGTCGCCCGAGAAGAACATCTCGTGGAAGCGTGTGAAGAAGTCGTCGAACCCGAGCACGATCACGGGCACGGCCAGCACCGCGATCGCGAGGGTGGCGAGCGAGCCCGCGAGCAGCCCGGCGGGGACCGCGGTCCGGAGGCGTGTCCGGGCGAGCGCGACCGCGAGCACCGCGATCACGAGCGCCGCGATCAGCTGCAGTCGGAGCGCCGCGCCGAACAGCCTGCGCACGTCGCGCATGTGGGTCAGCTCACGTTCCTGGAACGCCGGCGTCCCGTTGGGCAGCGTCGCGCGCTCCAGCAGCGGAACGCCCTCCGACCCGGGCTGGATCGACTCGAGCCCGAGCTTCGCGAGCGCCGTCCGCTGGTCGAGGTCGAGGCCGTAGAGATCGGGCGGGAACCCGTCGCGGCCGAGCTCCCATGCGACGAAGGTGTCGGTCGCCAGCACCCGGAAGCCGTTGACGACGAGCATCGCCGGGACGGCGAGCGCGACCAGCACGGCGAGGGTCACCACCGCGACGCGTGCGCCCGTCCGGGGCGCGGGCAGCGCTACAGCCCGAACAGCCGGCCGATCTCGCGCCACGTCGTCGTCGCGAGGGCGGCGAACGCCGCCACGAGCAGGATCAGCACGACCCAGAACCGCGCGCCGGCCATCCGCGTGCGGCGACGGTGCTCGACGCGAGCAGCGCGCCGTGCTCTGTGGGTGCGGTACGAGCGCCGGATCGCATCCGGGTCGAGCCGGGGCGGCTCGTGCTCGACCGTGGGCGTCGCGCCTCGTCGCCCGGCTTCCCGTCCCTCGTCCGCCACGCCGGAAGCATACGACCGCGCAAGCGAGGCGGGCGTCCGGGATACTGTGCCGCGATGAACCGGGAGCGGCGCTTCGACCCAGGCCTGTACGGCTTCGGAGACGGGCTCGGGCTCGTCGCCGGGATCGTGCTCGCGGTGTCCGCGTTCACCGGCTGGTACACGGGCGAGGGCCAGGGGGTGACGGTCTCCGTGCTCGGGTGGAACACCGGCGTCCTCGGCAAGCTGGTGCTCTTCGTCGGGCTGGGGGTGGTGCTCATGGTGGTGCTGCGCGAGCTCCGGATCGAGCCGCCGGCCGCGCTGCCCCAGAGCCTCGTCACGGTCGCGCTCGGGGCGCTCGCGACGATCTTCGTGCTCGTCCGCGTGATCTCGATTCCCGACGACTTCTTCTTCGCCCATCGTGGGGTCGGCATCTGGATCAGCCTGGTCGCCGCGATCGCGGTGATCGCCGCCGGGCTCCTGCAGGCGTCCGAGGAGCTGTGACCGGCACTCCGGCCTAGCCGGGCTGCTGCGGCAGGGGCTCGAGCGTCCGCACGAACGTCTGTGTCCCGCCGGGCACCGGCCGGTCCTGGAGCGCGAGGCCGACGGCGAGCCCGACCGCGACGAGCAGCACGGCGCCGACGACGACGGCCAGCACGCGTGGCCAGGTGCGTCTCCGGCGCGCCGCGCGGCGGGCGACGCGGGCCTCGGCGTCGAGCGTCACGGCTCGTAGTCCTGCGCCCCGCGGCTGTAGAGGTGGAACGCGGTGTCGCCGGCGAGGCTCGCGGTGCGCACCCAGCCGCTCGAGGGCGCCCGCTCGCCGACGACCTCGAGCACCCAGCGGTCCGAGTCGTCGTATGCCGACGCCAGCTCGGCGAGCGTGAACGTGCCCCCCACGCGGCGGCGCAGCTCCTCCGTGACCGCGTCGAGCTGGCGGTGGAGCACGTCGGCGCGCGTCGGGTCGGACGCCTCCCGGAGGAAGCGGCGATACGCGGCCTCCCACTCGCGCCGCGCGGCCTGGACGGTCGTCATCCGCGCGATGCTAACGGGAGGTCGCTGCAGCACCCGGCAGGCCACCGCTCCGGCAGCTCCGCGAGGATCGCCTCGCCGAGCCGGTAGCCGGGTCGGGCGAGCGCGAACGCCACGTGCGCGTGCAGGCACTTCAACGCGGCCGGATGCCGCGAGCCGCCGATCCCGAGCGCGAGAGAGGCGCCGGCGTCGGCGCCCGGCCCGTCGGCCAGCTCGTGGCGGATCGCCGCCTGCTCGCCGGACGCGCGCTCGAGATCCTCGAACAGGTCGGCGTCTGCTCTGCCACCGCCACGCTCCAGCGCTCGACGCCGCCTGCCGCCTCGAGGCGGGAGACCGCCGCGACGAGGTGTCGGCACGTGAGCCAGTAGGTGGTCGGAAACGGCTCGCCGTCGGCGGCGTACGGGTGCTGCTCGGTGACCGCCGGCCGGCCGAACGGGCAGCGGACCGCGACGCGCCTGAAGGCCCGCGGCTCCCGCCCCAGCTGCGCGGCGACGACGGCGCGATCGTCCATCCCGTGACGGTAGCCGCGCGGCGGGAGTCGCTTGTGTTGATTCAACACAAGCTGGGACGGCGACCGGGCTCGTGGAGGACGCGCTCAGCCGCCGTCGTGCTGCTTCGCCCAGGCGGCGGTGCCTTCCACGATGAAGAGGTGCTCTCCGGGGCGGACGTAGCCGATCCTGCGCGCCTGACGCGCGAGGCCCTCGACGCTCGTCTCCCGCTCGAGCCGGGTCGCGAGACGGGCACGCTCCGCCCGCAGTGACGCGACCTCGGCTCGGCGCTCGCCGAGCTGACTGCGCGTCTCGAGGTACGAGCCGATGGGTCTCACGTAGAGAAAGCCGACCACGACGAGGACGACGAGCGGCACCAGCCAGCGCGGCAGGCGCCGACGAGGTCGGCGCCCAGAGGTCCTACGCTTCGCCGCCACTGCTCGAGGTTCGCCGCGACGACGGCGTCCTCCTCCCGCGCTCAGGCGACGTCGACCTTGATCACGTTCGTCGAGCCGGGGATGTTCACGGCCGTCCCCGCGGTGATCACCACGCGGTCGCCCGGCTCGAGGACGCCGGCCTCCCGCGCAGCCACCACCGAGCGCGACCAGAGGTCCTCGACGTCGTCGGTCTCGGGGATCGAGATCGGTGTGACGCCCCACTCGAGGGCGAGGTGACGCAGCGACTCCCGCTTGTGGGTGAGCGCGACGATCGCCCGCTGCGGACGGAGCCGGGCGACCGCGGACGCGGTGTGGCCGGTGAAGGTCGGGACGAGGATCGCGGACGCCGAGAGCGCCTCCGCGACGTCGCAGGCGGCGTTCGAGAGCGCCTGGTCGATCGTGGGATCGTCGTCGGCGGTCGGGATCTCGTGGCGGTAGCCGAGGCTCGGCTCGACCGCGAGCGCGATCCGGTCCATCACCCGCACGGCCTCGACCGGATGCTTCCCGATCGCGGTCTCGCCGGAGAGCATGATCGCCGACGTGCCGTCCAGGATCGCGTTCGCGACGTCGGACGCCTCGGCCCTGGTCGGCTCCGGGGAGTTGATCATGGTCTCGAGCATCTGGGTCGCCGTGATCACCGGCTTGCCGCGCTCGAGCGAGGCGAGGATGATCCGCTTCTGCAGGAGCGGCACCTCCTCGACGCCGATCTCGACGCCGAGGTCGCCGCGGGCCACCATCACCCCGTGCGCCTCGGAGAGGATCTCGTCGAGCGCGGCGACGGCCTCGGCCTTCTCGATCTTCGCGATCACCCACGCCTGCGAGGCGCGCGCCTCGATCAACGTGCGGAGCGCCCTGACGTCCGCGGCGGAGCGGACGAACGACAGCGCGACGTAGTCGACGCCCAGCGCGAGCGCGAACTCCAGGTCGTCGAGGTCCTTGCGCGTCAGCGACGGGATCGGGAGCGGCACACCGGGCAGGTTCACCCCCTTGCGTGAGGCGACCACGCCGCCGACCACCACGTTGCAGCTCGCCCGGCCGCGTTCGACACGCTCCACGCGGAGACGGACGTGGCCGTCGTCGATGAGCACGTCGTGACCCGGCCGCAGCACGGAGCCGAGCACCGACGGGCTGACGGGGAGGTCGCCGCCGCTCGCGACGTCCTCGCCTGCGATCACCACCGTTTCCCCCTCCGCGAGCTCGACGTCTGCATCGAGGTCCCCGACCCGGAGCTTCGGGCCCTGGAGGTCGGCGATCAGGGCGATCGACCGGCCCGCGCTCGCCTCGGCGTCCCGCACGATCTCGGCGGTGCGCGCATGGTCCTCCTGGGTGCCGTGCGAGAGGTTGAGGCGCGCGCCGTCCATCCCCGCCTCGATCAGCGCCGCCGCCGTCGCGGCGTTCGCCGAGGCCGGGCCCATCGTCGCGACGATCTTCGTCCGGCGGGTGTGGCTCGTCACCGGGTCCAGCGTAGACGCCGACGCGCTCAGGGGGCCGCCCTGGGGAACGCCGCCCAGCCCGGGTAGTCGGCCTCGTCGCCCAGCTCCTCCTCGATGCGGAGGAGCTGGTTGTACTTCGCGACCCGGTCGGAGCGGGCAGTCGCCCCCGTCTTGATCTGGCCCGCGTTCGTCGCCACCGCGAGGTCGGCGATCGTCGTGTCCTCCGTCTCGCCGGAGCGGTGCGACATGACGACCTTGTAGCCGTTGCGCTGGGCGAGCTCGACGGCGTCGAGCGTCTCGGTGAGCGTGCCGATCTGGTTGACCTTGACGAGGATCGCGTTCGCGACGCGCTCGGCGATGCCGCGCCGCAGGAACTCGACGTTCGTCACGAACAGGTCGTCGCCGACGAGCTGCACACGGCCGCCGAGACGGTCGGTGAGCGTCTGCCAGCCGGCCCAGTCGGACTCGCCGAGGCCGTCCTCGATCGACACGATCGGGAACCGGTCGCAGAGGTCCGACCAGAGCCCGATCATCCCCGCCGTGTCGAGCGTGCCGCCCTGCCGCTCGAGCTGGTAGGCGCCGTCGCGGAAGAGCTCGCTGGTCGCCGGGTCGAGCGCCAGCGCGACCTTCTCGCGGTGCCCGGCGCGCTCGGCCGCCTCGAGGATCGCCTCGCACGCGTCGTAGGCCGAGTCGAAGTCGGGCGCGAATCCCCCCTCGTCCCCGACACCGGTCGAAAGGCCCCGCTCGCCGAGCAGCTTCTTCAGGTGCTGGTAGGTCTCGGCGCCGATCCGGAGCGCGTCAGAGAAGCTCTCCGCCCCTGCGGGCACGAGCATGAACTCCTGGAAGTCGAGGCTGTTGTCGGCATGCGCGCCGCCGTTGACGACGTTGAGCAGCGGCACCGGGAGCACGTGGGCGTTGGTGCCACCGACCCAGCGGTAGAGCGGGACGCCGGCCTCGGCCGCGGCGGCCTTCGCCACCGCGAGCGAGGCGCCGAGGATCGCGTTGGCGCCGAGGCGCGCCTTCGTCGAGGTCCCGTCGAGGGCCGCGAGCGTCCGGTCGACCGCGCGCTGGTCGCTCGCGTCGAGCCCCTCGAGCGCGCCGGCGATCTCCCCGTCGACGTGCGCCACCGCCCGCGACACGCCCTTGCCGAGCCAGGCGTCACCGCCGTCCCGGAGCTCGACCGCCTCGTGCTCGCCCGTCGAGGCGCCCGACGGCACCGCCGCGAGCCCGAAGGCGCCGGACTCGAGGCCGACCTCGACCTCGACCGTCGGGTTCCCGCGCGAGTCGAGCACCTGGCGGCCGTGGACGTGGACGATCTCGCTCACGGTGTTCTCGTCCTCACGGAGGAGAACACTAGGCACTGCACCCGGGCCCGTGGATCGAACCGGCGGATCGCCCCGTGCTCAGCGCACGGTCACGGCGACCCGTTGCACAGCGTTGTTTCCCATGCCCTGGTAGTTCCACGGGGCCTCGAGCGGCTGGACGTTGCCCGCACCGTCGGTCGCCCGGCAGCACAGCTCGTGCTCGCCGGCCGTCGCATCCCACCGGAACGACCAGGCTCGCCAGGCAGCGGGGCCGACCTCCGGCCCGAGCGTCGCATCCGACCAGCGACCGTCGACGCGCAGCGCGACGCGCGTGACGCTCGCGACGCCGGACCACGCCCTGCCGCGTAGGGTCGTCGGCCCGGGCGCGAGAGAGCGTCGCCGCGAGAAGAAGTCGGGGATGCCGGGCGGGATCATCAACGACCGCACGCGCATCCGCGTCACCGGCTCGCCCGGGTCGTCGACGTGGCGCTGATAGCGATATGCGACCGACTGCTGGAAGCCGTCGAACGGTGTCGTGACCGCCTCGATCGAGGTGAGCCACTTCACGCTGGCCATGCCGTACCAACCGGGGACGAGTAGCCTGAGCGGGAACCCGTGCTGCGGCTCGAGCGGACGGCCGTTCATCTCGTACGCGAGCAGGACGTCCGGCCGAAGCGCCTCCCGCACCGGGAGGCTGCGTGCGTACACCTGCTCCACGTCGCCCTGGAACCCGCGGTCTGCGCCTCGGAACACGATCTCGCTCGCATCCTGGGCGACCCCGGCCTCGTCGAGCAGCGCGCGCAGCGGCACGCCCGTCCACTCGGCGGTGCCGATCGCCTCACCCAGCCAGGGAAGGCTCACCGGTCGCGGCGAGAGCAGGCCGCGCCCGTTGCCGGCGCACTCGAGCGTCGCGACGACCGTCGTCCGCGGCAGCGCGCGGATCGCGTCGAGCCGCAGCTCGCGCGGGCGGCGGACGCAACCGTCGAGGCGCAGCCGCCAGCGCGCCGCATCGAGGGAGGGGATGTCCCAGTGCACGACGAGGTAGTGGAGCCCTGTGGGGGTGACGTCGTCACGCATCGCCTCGAGGGGCATCCCGCGGTTGCGGAACGCCAGCTGCAGCTCCTCGGGGCGGAGCGGGCCCTCCGTCGGCTCGAGGGCGTGCGGAGCGGTGGTGCGTGCGTCGGTCGCCACCCGTCGACCGTGCCACACGCCGCTTCCGGCGTCAGCGACCGGAGTTCCGCCGCGGTGGAACAGAGGTTCCCCGGGCACGCGGCTCCTCGCCAGCGAGCCGCTCGGGCTGGAGGAGCTCGATCGCACCCCTGGAGGTCCGGATCAGCCCGTCGTCGCGCAGCTCACGCAACGCCCGCACCACGACCTCCCGGCTCGTGCCGGCCGCGGCGGCGAGCTCGTGCTGGCCCACCCGGGCGACGAGCGCGGAGCCCGTCTGGCTCTCGGACGCGAGGTCGAGCAGGTGGCGCGCGACACGCTGTCTGATCGACGCGAACGCGGTCGCGGGAATCTCGGCGACGAACGCGAGCACACGCTCGCTCAGCTCGTCGACCAGCGCGCGGGCGACACGCACGTCGCGGTCGGCAGCCCGTCGTACCAGCGACGCCCTCAACGCGAGCACGCTCGTGTCCGTGACGGTCTGGATCGTCGCGGGTAGGGCGAACGGCGCCGTGAACAGCGACGCGGCGCCGATCAGGGCGCCTGCCCGGCAGTAGCGAACCGTCATCGTGCGCCCGTCGGACGCCGTCACGTACACGCGGACGAGCCCGGAGACGACGAGCTCCAGATGGCCGGCGTCGTGCCCCGCCCGGTGGACGACCGACCCGGCGGGGATCGACAGCTCGTGCGCGTCGGCAACGAGCGCCTGCAGCACGGCCGGGGGCAGCGAGCCCAGGCGCGATTCGTCGAGCGCAGCACGGACGTCGGCGTCCAGCACGGCGTCGGAGAGAGGCCGCCGGATCCTCTCGACCATGCCCGAACGGTATCGGCGTCTGTGACGTCTAGCGCCGCGGGGCGGAGCCGAGCTGCGCCTTCGCCCGCTCGTACCAGCGCTCCTGGCGCTCGAGGTCGAGCTCAGTCCACGTCTCTCCCGCTTCGGCCGCGAGCTGCTCGGCGAGCTCGATCCGCTCGCGTGACCGGCGTGTGGCCGCACGGAGAGCGAGCTCCGGATCGACGTTCAAGAAGCGCGCGACGTTCACGACGCTGAAGAGGACGTCACCGAGCTCCGCCTCGACCCGCGCATCCGGCTCCGTCTCGGCGGCAGGTCGGCCGGCTCGGGCGATCTCCACGGCCAGCTCGTCGAGCTCCTCTCGGAGCTTCGCGACGGGCCCGTCGAGGTCGGGCCAGTCGTAGCCGACGGCGGCCGCGCGTCGCTGCACCTTTCTCGCGCGGAGGAGCGCCGGCAGCGAGTCGGGGACGTCGTGAAAGATCCCGCTGCGCCCCTCCTGCTCGGTCTTGATCGCCTCCCAGCGCTCGCGGACCCGACCCGCGGTGCGCGCCTCCGCCTCGCCGAACACGTGCGGGTGGCGCCGCACGAGCTTCGCGTGCACCGCCCGGGCGACGCTGTCGAGGTTGCCTGCTCCCTGCTCCTCCAGGAGCAGCGAGAGGAAGTAGACCTGGAACAGCAGGTCGCCGAGCTCGTCGTGCAGCTTCGCGGGATCGTCGCGCGAGCGCCGCGTCCGCGACCTCGTACGCCTCCTCGACGGTGTGCGGGACGATCGTGCGGGCGGTCTGCTCGCGGTCCCAGGGGCATTCGGCCCGCAGACGGGCCGTCAGCTCGCGGAGCGCCTCGAGGGCGTCACCGGTGGCCACGGCGGGCCTAGCCGCCGGTGGTGGTCGTCCCGGTGCCGGTGGAGGTGGTGTCGGGCGGCTCGTAGCCGGTCGCGTACGTCACCTTGCCCTTGTACTCCTTCTCGACCTTCGCGACCCAGTCGCTGACCGCGCTGCTCTTCTGCTGCTGCAGCAGCTGCGAGCGGATCTGGCTCTTGACCTGCGCGAACGGCGTGACCGAGCCCGCTTTGACGTCCCCGAGCGGCTGAATCAGGTGGTACCCGTACTGCGTCTTGACGGGCTCCGAGAGCTCGTTCGTGTCGAGCGAGAAGGCCGCCTTGTCGAACGGCGCCACGGTCTGGCCCTTGGTGATCGTGAGCTTCCCGCCCTGGTCCTTCGAGCCGGGGTCGATCGAGTTCTGCTTCGCGAGCGTCGCGAAGTCGGCGCCGGCGGCGAGCTCGTCGTGGAGCCTCTGCGCCTCCGCCTTCGTCTTGACGAGGATGTGGCGCACCTCGCGCGACTCCGCGACCTTGTAGTGGTCGATGTTGTCGTCGTAGTACTTCCGCACTTCCGCGTCGGTGACCTTGACGCCCCCGGTGATGTCCTTGTAGATGCCCTCGGAGACGAGCTGCGCGCGCGCGTCCTCGCGGAGCGCGGCGAGCGTGTAGGCCTGCGCCTTGAGCCCTGCCTCGAACTTCTTCTGGTCGCCGCCGAAGTACTGCTTGCGGACGTCGTCGATCTGCTTCTGGATCTGGGCGTCGGTGACCTTGACGCCGAGCTTCTCGGCCTCGCGCGCGTACTCCTCGCGCTGCACGAGGAATGCGACCGCCTGCGTCTGCAGCGACTGGTACTCGGTGGTGCCCGCCTTGGGGAACTGGCGCTTCTGGGCCGCGTAGGTCTTCTTCGTCCGCGCGAGCAGCTCGTCGAGCGTCGCCTTGCTGATCTTGGTGCCGTCGACGACGGCGACCGCGTCGGGCGGTACCTCGTCGTTTCCGCCGCACCCAGCGGCGACGACGGTGAGCACGGCCAGAGCCGCGGCGAACAGCATCAGCGAGCGCTTCATCAGATCCTCTTTGTAGGCGACGGGCGGTTACGGGCGGGTTACGCTGAGTTCGGAAAACGTACGGGCACGGAACGCAGTGTCGCGCTCAGCCGTCCCGGCGAGCGGCAACGATAGCATCGGCGAGCGCGAGGGCCCCCTCGAGCCCGTCCGCGCGGATCGCGACCTCCTGGCGGGCCGAGGTATAGACGGCCGTCTCTGCGATCGCCCGCAACGCGCGCAGCTCGGAGGCCGCCAGGCTGACGGGGCCGACGGTGACCCGACCGCCCCGGAACACGAGGTAGTCGGCGCCGACGAGCGCGAGCGCGAGGCGCGCCTCCTGGATGCGGAAGAGGTTCTCGACGGGGTCGGGCAGCGGGCCGTAGCGATCCTCCGTGGCGGCGCGCAGCTCGCGCAGCTCGTCCTCGTGCTCGGAGAGCGCGATCCGCCGGTGCAGGTCGATCTTGAGCGCCTCCGCCTGGACGTAGTTCGCGGGCACGTACGCGTCGACGCGGGCGTCGACCCGCACGGGACGCGCGACGACCCGTGCCTGGCCGGAGAGCTCCGCGACGGCCTCGTTGAGCATCTCGACGTAGAGCTCGAAGCCGAGCGCGGCAACGTGACCGGACTGCTCGGCGCCGAGGAGGTCGCCGGCGCCGCGGATCTCCAGGTCGCGCATCGCGATCTGGAAGCCCGCGCCGAGCTCGGTGTGGTCGGCGAGCGTGGCGAGCCGGGCCCGGGCCTCCGGTGTCAGCTCGCTCGCGTCGGGATAGAAGAGGTACGCATGCGCGGTCACGTCGGAGCGGCCGACGCGCCCCCGGATCTGGTAGAGCTGCGCGAGCCCGAGCGTGTCCGCGCGCTCGACGATCAGCGTGTTGGCCTGCGGGATGTCGATCCCCGACTCGATGATCGTCGTCGAGACCAGCACGTCCGCGTCGCCGGCGAGGAACGCGTGCATGCGCTCCTCCAGCTCCCGTTCCGCCATCTGGCCGTGGGCGACGAGGAAGCGAAGCGAGGGGCAGAGCTGCCGGAGCTTCTCCGCAGCCTCGTCGATCGACTCCACCCGGTTGTGGAGGTAGAACGACTGGCCCTCGCGCGCGTGCTCGCGCTCCAGCGCGACGCGGATCAGCTCCTCGTCGAGCTCCCCGACGGTCGTCCGGATCGCCCGACGTCCCTCGGGCGGGGTCTCGATCACCGAGATGTCCCGGAGGCCGGAGAGCGACATATGCAGCGTCCTCGGGATCGGGGTCGCGGACAGCGCGAGCACGTCGACCTCCAGCCGGAGGGCCCTGAGCAGCTCCTTCTGCCGGACGCCGAAACGCTGCTCCTCGTCGACCACGACGAGCCCGAGCTGCTTCGGGATCACGTCGCGCGAGAGGATCCGGTGCGTCCCGACGAGCACGTCGACTTTTCCTTCGGCGAACTCGCGCAGCACCTGCTTCACCTCGGCGGGCCGGCGGAAGCGCGAGACCATCTCGACGCGCACCGGGAAGTCGCGATAACGGTCGCGAAACGTGTTCCAGTGCTGCTCGGCGAGGATCGTGGTCGGGCACAGGACGAGCGCCTGGCGGCCGTTGACCGCGACCGCGAACGCCGCCCGCACCGCGACCTCGGTCTTCCCGAACCCGACGTCGCCGCAGACGAGGCGGTCCATCGGCCTGGGTGCCTCGAGGTCTTCCTTCACCGCCTCGATCGCGCGCTGCTGGTCGTCGGTCTCGCGGTACGGGAACGACGCCTCCAGCCTCTCCAGCCAATCGCTCTCGAGCTCATGTGCCGTCCCCTCGGCCCGCTGGCGCTGCGCGTAGAGCTGGAGGAGCTCGCCGGCGAGCTCCCGCACGGACGCCCGCGCGCGCGCCTTGAGGTTCTGCCAGGCCTTCCCGCCGAGCCGGGAGAGCGCGGGAGCCGTGGCGTCGGCGCCGATGTAGCGCGAGAGCTTGCCCACCTGCTCGTGCGGGACGAACAGCCTGTCCTCGCCCCGGAACGCCAGGTGGAGGTAGTCGCGCGTGACGCCCGCGACCTCCTTCGTGTCGAAGCCGAGCAGCTTCCCGATGCCGTGGTCCTCGTGGACGACGAAGTCGCCGAGGCGGAGGTCGGCGAAGCTCGCGAGGGCGCGACCGAGTCGCGCATCGCTCCGGGGCGGGCGCTTGCGGAAGACCTGCGTGTCGGGGAGGAGCGCCAGGCCGAGCTCGCGTGAGACGAAGCCGCGCCGAGCCGGCACGACCGCGAAGCGGAGCCCGGGCTCGCCCGGCAGAGCCTCGCCGGGCTCGAGCAGCGGCGCCTCGACCTTCCGCAGGAGTGCGGCCTGGCGCTGGGCCTCACCGCGATGCGCGAACGTGACCACGACGCGGTTCCCCGCCCGGACGAAACCGGCGAGCTCGTTCTCGGCCTCGCTGAGACCGCGTGCGGCGATCGCGGGACGCTGGGCCTCGAACGTATGGGGTTGCGACCGGGGGAACGGGTCGAGCTGCGTGACGCCTTCCGGGTCGGTGGGCGCGAGCCCGTCCTCCTCCTGGGCGCGTCGCACGTCGTCCGGGCTCCAGACGAGGTCGGGTGGCCGATCGATCGGCGCCACGAGGTCGGACGGCACGACGACGGCGCCCTCGTCGTCCTCGTCCGGCCCCAGCTCGAGGGCGTCGAGGTCCCGGCGCCGCTCGCCGGCGGGGTACACGACGGCGGAGTCCTCGGCGTGCAGCGCGCGCTGGGTGAACGGAGAGAACGCGCGCACCTGCTCGATCTCGTCTCCGAAGAGCTCGACCCGCAGCGGCTCGCGGCCAGTCGACGGGAAGACGTCCACGAGCCCGCCGCGCACCGCGAACTGGCCACGCTCGTCGACCCGGTCGACCCGTTCGTAGCCGGCGAGCGCCAGATGCTCGGCGAGCCCGTCGATCCCCGGCTCGTCGCCGACGCGGATCGTCAGCGGCTCCGGACGGGCCGCACGGGGCGGCAGCCCTTCCGCGAGCGCCCGAGCGGAGGCGCAGACGAGACCCCCGGCCGCGAGGATGTCGAGAGCGCGATAGCGCTCCCCGACGAGGTGCGGGGGCGGCGTGAGCCCCGACTCCCACCCGACCCCACGGCTCGGGAGCAGCGCCACGGACGCGTCCCCCGCGAACCACGAGGCGGCCTCGGCCGCGTCGCGGGCGTCCGCGTCGTCGGGCAGTAGGACGAGGAGGGGGCGCGCGAGCTCCGCGTGCAGGGCGGCGAGGAGCAGCGGCAGGACCGGCTCGGAGACGCGCGCACGGGCCGGCAGCGCCCGGACGAAGTCCTGGAACCGCTCCCTGCGGCGGAGCTCCTCGACGAGCGCGGCGAGGGGGGTGGTCGATGCGATGGCCTGGTCCATGCGGACGGCGGGGAAGGTCGTCCCCGCCCGGGCATCGTAGTCGCGGGCGACCCTCGCGAACCGCCGGCTCCCGACTGCGATCCCCGGCCTGGATGGCGCGCTTCGCCGCCGTCGCTCCCGGTTCACCGCCGCCGAGTTGCTGCTCTGCGCCGGGACCGTGGTCTGCGGCCCCACATGCCCCCAGGGGCACCCCGGGTGCCCTGTTGTCACGTTAGCAACCATCCCGTGCCGAATGTGCGGCACCTCTGTGCCGAGATACGATGAGGTCGCGGCGAGCCGGACATCGTTCAACGGTCGGGCGTCGCCGGTCGGCGCGCGAAGGCTTCCCGTGCTCTCGTGGCGTGCGCCGCACGACGGTCATCGGGCTCACCGGTGTCGCGCTGCTCGCGTTGGGCGCGCAGAGTGCGTCCGCAGCCCGGGGACCATCGGAGCGGCGGTGTCTCCTCGCCTGGAACGCGCGAGACAACGCGGCGAACCGGCAGCGGATCGTCGCGGAGGGCCCTGGCCGAGGGCGTCGCTGTTCCCCGGCGTCTCGGGCACGCTCACGTGGCGTCGCGGGTCGCAGCCGGTCAGCACGAGCGCACCGGCGTGCCTGCTGACCCTCGTGCGACACACCCGAGTCCAACCCGTGACCGGGCTCTGGCGCAACGGGCGAGTCAGTCGCTGGTCGTTCGGCGGCCGGCTCACGACGAGCCGTGCTCCGGGTCGCACGAACGTGAGGGTGCTCCCGGACGGCCGTGTGACGAAGGTCTACCTGCGCTGAGCCGGCACGGCCTGGCCGGCGGAAGAGGGTTCAGTTGAAGCGGCGCTGGGTCTCCTCGACGCCCTCGGCGACGAGGCACTCGACCGCATCGGCCGCGCGTCCGACGATCGCGGCCACATCGTCCTCGGGCGCGAACGGCGAGAGCACGTAGTCGGCAACGGGACGCGGGTCGCCCCGCTGCGGACGCCCGACGCCGATGCGGAGGCGGAGGAACTCCTGCGAGCCGAGCCGTTGCGTGATCGAGCGCAGCCCGTTGTGTCCCGCGAGGCCGCCGCCGAGTCGAGCCTGGAGGCGTCCGGTTTCGAGGTCGACGTCGTCGTGCACGACGAGCACCCGGCCGGGCGGAAGCTTGTAGAACGCCGAGGCGGCCTGGATCGATGTGCCCGACTCGTTCATGTATGTCTCGGGCTTCAACAGGGCGAGCCGTGCGCCGCCGACCCTCACGTCTGCGAGCCGACCGCGGAACTTCTGCCTGAACGTGCCCTCGTGCCGGCGGGCGAGCTCGTCGACGACCAGCCAGCCGACGTTGTGCCGGTCGCGGGCGTGCTCCGGCCCCGGGTTCCCGAGCCCCGCGACGAGCAGTGCCATCGAGGGACCGGCCTCTTCCCTGCGGAAGAGGCGCACGGCCTACTCCGCGCCGGTCTCCGAGGCGTCGGAGGACCCGCCAGGCTGCTCGCCCTCTGCAGCCTCGGCCCCCTCGCCTTCGGCGCCCTCCTCGCCTTCCTCGCCCTCCGCGGCCTCTGCTTCCTCGAGCTCCGTGAGACCGCGCGGCATCGAGCAGTTCGCCAGGACCGTCTCGGGATCGTCGAGGAACGCGAGGCCCTCGATCGCATCGAGATCGGCGATCCGCAACGTCGCCCCGACCTCGAGCGACGACATGTCGGCCTCGATGTGCTCGGGGATCGCGGTCGGCAGCGCCTCGACCCGGATCTCGCGGGTCACCTGCTGGACGACGCCGCCCTGCTTCGCCCCGGGCGACTCGCCGATCAGGTGGATGCTGACGGACGCCTGGATGGCCTGGTCGAGGCGAACCTCGTGGAAGTCGACATGCGTCAGCGTGCCGCGGATCGGATGCCGCTGGTACTCCTTCAACACTGCGTGGTGCGGCGTCGTCTGCCCCGCGATCACGACGTCGAGGATCGCGTGGAGGCCCGACGGACCCGTCAGCGCAGACCGCAGCTCACGCTCGCCGACGACGATCGCCCGCGCGTGCCCCTTGCCGTACAGGACGCCCGGAACGAGGCCCTCCCGGCGGAGGCGCCGGACGCGCCGCGAGCCGACCTGGCCGGCACCGCGCTCGACAACCTCAAGCGTGACTCGATCGCTCGACATCGGCGCACCATGGTAGCGGAGGCCACCGGTCGAGTAGGCTCGCCCCGTGGCCGACGGTGCCTTCTCGGTCGCGCGCCCCGACGGGCGACGCCTCGAGTGCTGGACGGAGGGCGACTCGACGACCGCCGTGCTGCTCCACACCGGCACCCCCTCCGCGGGCAGCCCGTACCGTCCGCTGGTCACCGAGGCCACGGCCCGTGGCTGCCGGTTCGTGACGTACTCCAGGCCCGGATACTCGGGCTCGACACGGTCGCCGGGCCGCTCCGTGGCCGACTGCGCCGAGGACGTGGTCGCAATCGCCGCTGCGCTCTCGCTCACGCGGATCCACGTCGTCGGCTGGTCGGGCGGCGGCCCCCACGCGCTCGCCTGTGCCGCCCTGCTGCCCGGGCGCGTCGCATCGGCGGCGACGCTCGCCGGAGTCGCCCCGTGGCCCGCGGACGGACTCGACTGGCTCGCGGGCATGGCGGAGGAGAACCTCGAGGAATTCGCGGCCGCGCGCGAAGGCTCCGAATCCTTGCAGCGCTTCCTCGAGCCGCTCGTGCAGAGTCAGATCGACGTCACCGCGGCCGGCGTGGCGGAAAGCCTCGGCGGGCTGCTGACCGACGTCGACCGCGCGGCACTCACCGGCCCGTTCGCCGAGTACCTGGCCGCGAGCGGCCGGGCCGCCGTCTCGAGCGGGCCCTGGGGCTGGCACGACGACGACCTCGCGTTCACAAAGGACTGGGGGTTCTCGCTCGCCGAGATCGACCTTCCCGTCGGCATCTGGCACGGGCGGCACGACGCGATGGTGCCGGCGGCGCACGGAGAGTGGCTCGCCGAGCACATCCCGAGCGCGCGCCACAGGTACGTCGAGGACGCGGGCCACCTCTCGCTCCTCGGCCGCTTCGCCGACGTCCTCGACGAGCTCCTCTCCGCCGGCGACTAGCGCGGCACCCATCGAGTCTGCTGCGCGAGTGACGTCGAGGCGGAGCGATGCGCCCTCGCATCGTCCGGGGCCAGTGCCGCGCGGGTCAGGGATTTCCCGCAGGCCGATCAGCATCGTTGCGGATGATACGAGCGCGAACGCGGTCGAGAATGGGCTGTCGAGCCAGGAGGTCAGTGATGCTTGCCGCGGAAGTGAGCGCAGTTCTCGGGATCGTCGCGTCGTTCGCGTTCGTTCTCTCCGTCCTCGGTGTCGTTGTGTACGCACTCGTGCGGCCGTTCACGCATTTCGATCACAAGCATGAGGACAACTTGTGGGTGCACTTGGATTGACGCGTGGCGAGGCGGCGGGCGGTGCCGACCGTCAGCTGATCCCGTGACGTGGCGGGTAGAAGGCGCCGGGAGAAACCCGCTCGAAGCGAGCGGTCGGGCGCGTTCCCTTAGAAGAGCTGGTTCTCGCCGCCGAAGATGGCGGACACCGAGTCGTCGGAGAACACGTTGATGATCGTCTCCGCGAGGAGCGGCGCAACCGTCAGCACCGTCAGGTTCTCGGGGCGCTCGCGCGGGTCGATCGGGACGGTGTCGGTGACGACGATCCCGCTGACGTCCTCCGCGCCGGCGAGGCGCTCGAGCCCGTTCTTGCTCAGAAGCGCGTGCGTGACGCAGAGCCAGACCTCGCGCGCGCCGTGCTCGCGCAGCGCGCGCGCCCCTGCGATGAGCGTGCTGCCCGTGGTCGTCACGTCGTCGCCGACGATGCAGATCTTGTCGCGCACGCGACCGGTCACCTCGGTCATCGAGACCTGCTCGGCCCCGAGCCGGGTCTTGTGCATGACCGCGAAACCGGCGTCGAGCATCTCGGCGAAGCGCACCGCGACCTTCGCGCGACCCGCGTCCGGTGCGACCGAGACGACGCCCTCGCCGTGGAAGCCGAGGTCGCGGAAATGCCGCGCGAAGAGCTGCTGCGCGGTCATGTGGTCGACGGGGATCGTGAAGAAGCCCTGGATCTGGCCTGCGTGCAGATCCATCGTGAGCAGCCGGTCGACCCCGGCCAGCTGGAGCATGTCCGCCACGAGCCTTCCGGAGATCGGCTCGCGCGGCTTCGCCTTGCGATCCTGACGGGAGTAGGCAAACCACGGGATCACGGCCGTGATGCGCTTCGCGGACGCGAGCCTCGCCGCCTGGATCATGAGCAGGAGCTCCATGAGGTGCTCGTCGACCGGCGGGCTGCCGGTCTGGACGAGGAACACGTCCGCGCCGCGGATCGACTCGCAGTAGCGGACATAGGTCTCGTCGTTGGGGAAGGTCTTCAGCTCGATCTCGCCGAGATCGACGCCGAGACGCTCGGCAATGCGCTCGGCGAGCACCGGGTGCGAGCGCCCCGAGAAGACCATCAGCCGCTTCTGCGGCGTGAGCGGGATCGCGTGACCGGGCTTCAACGCCGGCTCCGACGACGCGTGCTCGAAGCCGGGCAGCGCCTGCTCAATCGTCCCTGCGTCCACCACGGCCCTCCTTGATCACCTGCCTGGGCGGGAAGCCCACGAGCGCGTCGTCGGGGACGTCGTCCGTTACCACCGTGCCTGCTGCAGTCCACGCATCGTCTCCCAGGGTGACCGGAGCTACGAACACAGTGTCCACGGCGACCCTGACGTCACGGCCGATCTCCGTCCGCTGCTTCGGGCCGCCCGCGTGCGGCAGGTTCGCCGTGATCGCGCCGGCCCCGATGTTGGTCCGGTCGCCGATCTCGGCGTCGCCCATGTACGAGAGGTGCGGCACCTTCGTGCCCTCGCCGAGCCGTGTGTTCTTCAACTCGACGAACGTGCCCGCCTTGGAGGATGCCCCGAGCACTGATCCGGGGCGAAGGTAACAGAACGGCCCCACGTGCGCGCCCGGTCCCACGATCGCGTCGACCGCGACTACCTGCGGGCCGAGTTCCGCCCCCGCGGCGATCGCCGTCCCGCCGCGCAGGACCGTGAACGGGTGGACGACGACGTCGGGCTCGATGGTGACGGTCGGGTCGATCCAGGTGGACGCGGGATCGACGATCGTCACCCCTGCGAGCATGTGGTCGGTGTTGATCCGGTCGCGCAGGGCCGCGGCCGCCGCGGCCAGCTCGGCTCTCGTGTTGACCCCCTCCGCCTCGCGCGGATCGTCTGCGACGTGCACGGCGACCCGGGCGCCGCCCTCGGCGATCGCGCGCACGGCATCCGTCAGGTACAGCTCGCCCTGCGCGTTGTGGGCGTCGAGGCGGCCGAGCGCCGGCCACAACGCCTCGCCGCGAAAGACGTAGATCGACGAGTTCACCTCGCGGATCTCGAGCTGTTCAGGGGTCGCGTCCGTCGCCTCCACGATCGCGACGAGAGCGCCGTCGCCGTCTCGCAGGATCCGGCCGTAGCTCCGTGCGTCGTCGGGGACGAGCGAGAGCACGGTCGCGGCGGCGTCCGCCGCACGGTGCGTGGCGAGGAGCTCCGTCAGGAGCCGGGTCGTGAGGACCGGGGTGTCGCCCGAGAGCACGAGCACGTCGTCCGCCTCCCCGAGCGGCTTCCGGGCTGCGCGCACCGCGTCGCCGGTGCCGAGCGGACGGTCCTGGATCGCGACCTCGACGGCGGTGAACGCGTCCGCCGTCTCGGGCGAGGCGACGACGACGAGCGGCTCGGGATCGAGCGGTGCGGCCGCGGCGACGACCCAGTCGACCATGCGCCGCCCGAGCAAGGGGTGCAGGTGCTTGGCGAGCGAGGAACGCATACGCGTCCCGAGCCCTCCGGCCATCACGACTGCGGCGAGTCTCGTCGGCATCACGGGATAACGATGGCTGGGGCGCCAGGATTCGAACCTGGGATCACGGGACCAAAACCCGTTGCCTTACCGCTTGGCCACGCCCCATCAAGGGACCGGGAGTCTATCCGCGCGCGGGTCGCTACCGACGGTCGAGCAGAATCGCCCCGAGCGCGACCGCGGCGAGCACGACGACCGCGACCGCGGCGAGCACGACGACAGCCCCTGCGAGCACCGGCACGAGCACCACGAGGAGCTGCGAGACGGCCGCCGTCCACGTGAGCACCCGCACGTCGGGGCTCTCGTGCTCCCTCCCCCACGCGGCATAGGCGGCGACCGAGCCGAGCGCGAGCAGCACGACGACCCACCAGGGGATCGCTCCCGCGAGCACGAGGATGCCCTCGGCGGCGGCGAGCGCGAGCGCGATGCGGAAGCGGTTGTGCCGCACGCGACGCGTGAGTCGCCGCTCCCGGTGCTCGATCAGGAACTGGCTGCCCACGCCGCTGACGGTATCAGCCGGGTGTCGTGATCCAGGCCCCCGCGCACCGTCCCTCGAGCGCCGCTCTCGCATGCTCCGCGCCGTCACGGTCGGCGAACAAGCCGTAGACGGTCGGCCCGGCTCCGGTCACGTCGGCCCGGAACGCCCCCAGCGCGCGGAGGTCCTCGGCGAGCGGCGACGACGCGAGGTCGTTCGGCGGCAGCGACGCCAGGTCGGCCGCCGCGGCGACACGGCCGAGCTGGCGCCGGAGGCGGTCACGTCGCTCGGCGAACCCGAGCTCGCCGCCCCGCGCGTCGAACAGCCCGTACACGTCGGCGGTGGACGTCTTGGCGACGCCTGCGGGCGAGAGGAGCAGCACGATGTAGTCGCGCGGCAGCGCGAGAGGCGCGAGGGTCGTGCCGTCGTCCGTGCCCAGTTGCGGGCCGTCGCACAGGAAGAACGGGACGTCGGAGCCGAGCGAGCCTGCCAGGGACCTGAGCGCCTCGGGTGCGAGCGGCGGCTCGAGGAGGCTGTTCGCGAGGAGCAGCGCGGCCGCGGCGTCGCTCGACCCGCCTCCCAGTCCTCCGGCCACGGGGATCCGCTTCGTGATGCGCGCCTGGAAGCGGACGGTGCCCTCCGCCTGCCGCGCGACCCCGTCCAGAGCGTCGCGGACGAGCGAGTCGTCGGCGAAGCCGTCGACTCGCGTCTCCTCGGCGCGCCTCACCGCCACCATGTCGGCCAGCGCAAGCCGCTCGAGCACGGTGACGACCTCGTGCTTGCCGTCGTCCCGTCGCGGTCCCACGAGCAGGGCGAGGTTCAGCTTCGCGGGAGCCCGACGCTCCACCCAGTCGGTCATGCTCCGAGCCTCCGCGCCAGCTCGACGAACTCGTGGGGCTCCAGCGCCTCGGCGCGGACCGCAGGACCGTGGCCGAGCTGGGCCAGCACGGCGACGGTGCTCTCGCGGCTGGCGAGGCCCGCGAGGGAGAGCGAGTTCGCCAGGGTCTTCCGCCGGTGCGCGAACGCACCCGCAACGACGCGCCGGACCGCCTCTGGACGGTCGGGGCCGGGGATCCTCGAGAACGCGACCAGCGCGGAGTCGACGTTCGGTGGGGGCCGGAACACCGTGCGCGAGACGGGATGGAGCCCGGTGCGGCGCGCGTGCAGCCGCACCAGCACCGACACTGCGCCGTACGCCTTCGTCCGGGGCTCCGCGAAGAACCGGTCGGCAACCTCGCGCTGGACCATGACGCACCAACTCGCGACCGCGCGAAGTGTGATGAGGCTCTCCATGACGAGCGGGGTCGCGACGTTGTACGGGAGATTCGAGACGAGCTTGGTGGGCGCCGGCTCGAGGTCGCGCAGATCCACGACGAGTGCGTCGCCGAACACCACCCCGACGTTCGCCCGCTCCCCGATTGCCGCGCTCAAGGGAGCCTCGAGGCTTCGATCGAGCTCGATCGCGTGGACGTACGCGACGCGATCCGCGAGGTAGGTGGTCAGCACGCCGAGCCCGGGGCCGATCTCGAGCACGACGTCCTCGGCACGGAGGTCGGCGAGACGGCCGACCACGCCGAGGATGTTCCGGTCGACGAGGAAGTGCTGGCCCAGCCTCTTCTTCGGGGCGACCGGGCTCACGCGTGCGAGAGACCGAACGCGGCAAAGGCGTTCGCGTCGATCCGTGCTTCGAGCTCGTCGTACGGCTCCCGGCGGGCCTCTGCCAGCGCCGCGAGCGTGTGACGGACATTGCGCGGCTCGTTCGGCCGACCGCGGACGGGTTGCGGCGCGAGGTAGGGGCTGTCGGTCTCGACGAGGAGCCTGTCGGCCGGCACGCAGGCCGCGACCTGGCGGAGCGCGTCCGCCTTCGGGTACGTGATGTTGCCGGCGAACGAGACGTAATAGCGCCGAGACAGCGCCGGCTCGAGGAGGCCCGGCTCGGAGAAGCAGTGGAGGACGACCGTGCCGCGAAAGGGCTCGAGCGCCGCCGCCGTCTCGGCGCTCGCTTCGCGGCTGTGGATCACGACGGGCAGCCCGAGCGACTCTGCAAGCTCGAGGTGTCCCTCGAGCAGCGTGCGCTGCTCGCGCAGCGTCTCTGAGCCGTGATGCCCGTCGAGGCCGGTCTCCCCGACGGCGACGGCGTTCGGGTCTCCGAGCAGCGAGCGAAGCTCGTCGATCCGGTCCGCATCGGGAGTGGCAGCCCGGTGAGGATCGATTCCGAGCGCGGCCACCACCGCCGGCTGGGTGCTGGCGATCGCGAGCGCCCGGCGGCACGAGTCGATCCCGGTGCCGATCGTGACGATCCGCGAGATGCCTGCCCCGAGCGCCCGAGCGACGACCGCGTCCGGCTCCGCGCACGCGTCGAGGTGGGCGTGGGTGTCGATCACGCCGCGGTCGCAGGCTCGTCCACGCGCGGGAAGAGCGGCTGGGCGGGCTCGAGCCCCTCGACGGCACGCGTGCGGCCGTAGGCGACCTCGTCCCAGGCGACGTCCGACGGCTGACCCAGCGCCTCGAGGATCCGCCGCGAGGTGCCCGGGAGGTACGACGCGAGCGCGACCGCGACCGCCCGGAGCCCGTCCAGGAGGTCGTAGAGCACCTGGTCGAGCTCGCCCGCCCGTGCGTCGTCCTTCGCCAGCTGCCACGGAGCCGTCGCCTCGACGTGCCGATTGAGGGCGCGCACCACCTCCCAGATCCGCTCGAGCGAGCCGGTCAGGTCGAACTGATCGAGACCCGCCGCGACGTCGGGGCCGAGCGTCGCCAGGATCGCCGCCACCGGCGAGTCGTCCGACGGCCCCGCAGCGAGCATCCCGCCGCGGTAGCGGGCGATCATCGCGGTCACACGCGAGAGCAGGTTGCCGAGATCGTTCGCCAGCTCGCGCTCGTAGCGCTCGCGAAGGCCGTCGACCGACGCGGTGCCGTCCTGCCCGAACGAGACGGAGCGCGCGCACCAGAAGCGCACCGCGTCGGCGCCGTACACGTCGACCAGATCGAGCGGGTCGACGACGTTCCCCAGCGACTTCGAGATCTTGCGGTCGTCGAGCAGCAGGTAGCCGTGGACGAACAGCTGGCGCGGCACCTCGTAGCCGGCGGCGAGCAGCAGCGCCGGCCAGTAGACGCAGTGGAACCGGAGGATGTCCTTCGCGAGCAGGTGGCGCACGTGGGGCCAGAGCCGCGGGATCAGGTCCTCGCCCGGCCGCGCGTACGTGAGCGCGCTCAGGTAGTTGACGAGCGCGTCGGCCCAGACGTACGCCACCTGGCCGGGGTCCCATGGGATCGGGATGCCCCACGGCTGACCGGCCCGGCTGATCGAGAAGTCCTGGAGGCCCCCCGCGATGAAGCCTTTCGCCTCGTTCGCGCGGAACCCGGGCAGCACGAAGTCCGGGCGCTCCTCGTACAGCGCGAGGAGCTGCTCCTGGTAGGCCGAGAGCCGGAAGAACCAGTTCCGCTCCTCGATCCACTCGGGCTCGATGTCGTGCTCGGGGCACTTGCCGTCGACGAGCTCGTCCGCGTTCTTGAACGCCTCGCAGCCGACGCAGTAGAGCCCGGCGTAGACGTCCTGGTAGATGTCGTCACGGCCGTTGTCCCGAATCCGCTGCAGGAAGTCCTGCACGAAGCGCTTGTGGCCCTCGTCGCTCGTCCGGATGAAGAAGTCGTTGGCGACGTCGAGGCGGGCGGGGAGCGCCCGCCACGCGTCGACGATGCCGTCGACGTACTCCTGCGGGGCGAGGCCCTGCTCGGCGGCGACCCGGGCGACCTTCGACGCATGCTCGTCGACACCGGTGAGCAGAAACGTCTCACGTCCGCGCTGCCGCTGATGGCGAGCGAAGACGTCCGCGGCCACGGTCGTGTACGCGTGCCCGATGTGCGGGGTCGAGTTGACGTAGTAGATCGGCGTGGTGACGTAGTACGGCTCCATCGCCGACGATTCTACGGGCGACACCTCGAGCGATCCCTGCGGCGAGCAGCGCGACGAGCGCAAGCGCGGCCGCGATCCGAACCGCACGGCCCAGACGCAATCCGGAGCCGGCCGGCTCCGGCTCCCGGGCGGGGCCGGCGGCCGGCGCGGGGCGACGCGTGCTCGCAGCCCGCTCGGTGGTGACGGCGTCCCCGGCCCCGCCGCGCGCGCGGGACGGCGGGGGGGCGCCGTACCTCTCGGTGACGACCCCGTGCACGCGAACGGGCGACGGCGCGCGCGCCAGCGACGCGCTCGGTCTGGCCCCGTCACCCGCGCGGCCGGCGGATCGAGCAGAGCCGTCGCCGGCGGACGGCTTCGTCTGCCCCGGGTCGACCCGGGTCGCGGGCCTCCCGGCAGGGATCACCGGTGGCCCGGGTCGGTTCGTGACGCGGGTCGAGCCAGGCGCCGCGCCGCCGGCCGACGACGCGGACTTCGGTGCCGGAGTCGCACCCGGGCCGGATCTCCGTGCCGTCCCCGACGCCCCGGCCAGCGCCGTGGACGCCTTCTGCCTGACCTCGGGCCTGCGCGGGAGCGGGGTCGGTGTCCGCGTGGGCGGTGTCACGACGAGGCCCGCCGCCCGTGCGGCCGAGCCCGGCGACGCCGGGGAAGCGGTCGGCGGCGCCGCGACCTTCGAGACCACTTCCGCGCCCGTCGGCAGCGCCCGGCGGATTCGCCGCGACGGCTGCGGTCGCGCCGGCCGGTGCCTGGATCGGGGGCGTCGCCGCGGCGTCAGGAGACGCACCTGGAAGGGGCGGCCGAGACGAGACCGGTGCGGCGGACGTCGCCGGGCTCGGGGCGGGGGACTCGGTCACAGTGCCCTGGGGTGCCGAGACCGGAAGCGGAGACGCCACCGTCCGGGCGGGCGGCGGGGGCTCGGCGGGGGACGGCGGCTGAACCGGAGCGGCCGGCTGCACGGGCTCGGGCGACGGCGCCGGGTCGTCGCGCGGGGCCGAGGGCGCCGCGCGCGGCGGCAGCAGCCCGAGCGGGTCGACGTATCCCTGGTCGTCCGCTGCCCGCCGGATCCCGAGGTGAACGCTGGGGACGGCGTTCTCGGGCGTTCCGCTCGAGCCCATGGCCCCGACCGGCGCGCCCTCCGCGACGGTCTCGCCCTTCGAGACGCCGACGGCGCCGAGATGGACGAGCGTCACCGAGTACCCGTCGCCGGTGAGGATCGTCACGCCGCGGCCGTATGTCGGGAGCGACCCCGCGAACGTGACGAGTCCCGCCGCCGGTGCGCGGATCTGGGATCCGTCCGCACCCGCAACGTCGATGCCACGATGCTGGCCGCCCGCGTACGTGTCGGCGCCGAGCGCGAACGGCCGGAGCACCGCGCCGTCCGCCGGCCACGACCACGCAGCCGCGCGACCGCAGACGGTCAGGGCAAGGGCCGCCGCGACGCCTGTCACGAGAAATCGGTGCACTGAGCACCTCCTTCGTTCTCTGCGACGGCAACGCGGGAGGACGAAGGCTAGCGGTGCCGCCGGACGGCGTCAATCGGGTGGGTCGAGAGAGGCGCGGTAGAGCTCGTTGCGGGACGCTCCCGCGAGAGCCGAGACCACGTCCGCCGCGGCCCGGCGGGCCGCGCCTGCGGCCACGAGCGTGCGAACGGCGGCAACCGCCGCGTCGGGGTCGTCGTCCGGCTTCCCCGGTGCCAGGACGACCGTCACCTCCCCTTTCGTCGGCTCGGCGAAGCGTTCGGCGAGCTCCGCCGCGGAGCCGCGCACGACCTCCTCGAAGCGCTTCGTCAACTCGCGGCAGACCGCCACGCGGCGCTCCGGGTCGACCTGCGCGAGCGCGCCGAGCGAGCGGGGCAGCCGTCTCGGCGACTCGAACGCGACAGCCGCGTACCGCCAGGCTCGTGCCTCGGCCCAGAGGGCCAGGAGCTCCGCCTCGCGACGCGGCAGGTATCCGAGGAAGCGGTATTCGCCTGCTCCGAGGCCGCTCGCGACGAGCGCTGTCTCGACGGCGCTCGGCCCCGGGAGCACCGTCACCTCGACACCCGCCTCGAGTGCCGCGCCGACCAGCCGCCCGCCTGGGTCGTTGACGCCGGGGAGGCCGGCGTCCGAGACGAGCGCGTGGCGCTCGCCCGCAAGCAGGAGCGGTACGAGCTCCCGGGCTCTGCGGGCCTCGTTGTGCCGGTGGAGGCTGACGAGCCGCCGCGCGCGAATCCCGTGCCGGTCGAGCAGCACCTGCGTGTGTCGCGTGTCCTCGCAGAGCACGGCGTCCGCGTCGCGGAGCTCGTCGAGCACGCGCAGGGTGACGTCGGCGAGGTTCCCGATCGGCGTCGCGCAGACCGCGAGGGGCATCAGCGCTGCCCGTCGAGCGCCTCGTAGCCGACGAGGCCTGCTCCGACGAGCCCGGCGTCGTCGCCGAGCTCGGCCCGGACGACGTCGATCCGCTCGTCCGCCGGGCGGAGCGCCTCACGCCTCGCGGCGTCGAACGTCGACCGCCGTATCAGCGGCCACGCGGCCGCCCCGAAGCCGCCGCCGACCACCACGACGTCCGGGCTGAACATGTTCCAGAGCGAGCCGATCGCGAGCCCCAGCAGGTGCCCGATGCGCTCGAGGGCCGCGATCGCCCGCGCATCACCGGCCTCCGCCTCGTGCACGAGGCGGTGCGCATCCGCCTCGTCGCCCCAGATCCCGCGCGCGGCGCGGCAGGCCGCCTCGCCGGAGACGAGCGCCTCGAGATGGCCGTGCCCATGGCAGTTGCCCTGGCACGGCGGGCCGTCTGCCTCCACGACGATGTGGCCTAGCTCCGCCCAGCCGCGGAAGAGGCGTCCGTCGAGCACGATGCCGCCGCCGACGCCCGTGCCGAGCGCGAGGGCGACCACGTCCGTCGCCCCACGCGCCGCGCCGCAGCGCCACTCCGCGAGTGCGGTCGCGTTGCCGTCGTTCTCGAGGCCGACCGGGAGGTCGAACCGCGCCCGCAGACGTCCGTGCACGTCGAGCGACGCCAGCGGGAGATTCGCCGCCGCGAGTGCCAGGCCCGTCCGGCGATCGAGGTTCATCGGCACCCCGACACCGAGGGCCGCGACGGTGTCCGAGAGGAGCTCGACGATCACCGAGTCGACCGCGGCGAAGAACGGCTCGGCGCCGTCCGTCGGCGTCTCGATCTCGATCGAGCGGCCGACGGAGCCGTCCCGCGCGATCACACCGGCGCGGATCTTCGTCCCGCCGACGTCCACGCCGATGACCGAGTCCGGCGGCAATGCGCGGCTACCATACCCGGCCGGATGCCCGCTCAGGACAAGCCGTATCGCGTCTATCGCGGCGGCCGGGTCAAGGGGCGGGTCCCGCTCGCCCGGGAGTCCGCACGGGGCTCCGGGGCATCGAAGGTGACGGCGCCGGCAGGGCCGCAGACGCCGCGTCCACGTCGCTGGGGTCGCTGGGTCGTGCTCGGGCTCCTGGTGCTGCTGGTGCTGTTCGTGGCGTGGAGCGTCGCGAGCTACCTGGCAGTGGCGAGCGGTGTGTCCAAGGCGAACGACCGCGTGCCTGCGGGGGTCAGGCGGCAGCTGGCGAAGAAGGACGGCCTCCTGGTGTCGACCCCCACGACGATCCTGGTGCTCGGTACCGACGGCGGCACCCAGAAAGGGCGCGCCGGTGCGAACCGATCCGACTCGATCATGCTGATCCGCACCGATCCCGGGAAGAAGCGGCTCGCCTTTCTCTCGATCCCGCGCGACCTGCAGGTCGAGATCCCGGAGGTCGGCCTGGCGAAGATCAACGCGGCGAACCAGATCGGTGGGCCGGCGCTCGCGCTGCGAACCGTGAAGGACCTCACGGGGCTCGACGTGAACCACGTCATGTTCGTCGACTTCGACCGCTTCCGCGAGCTGATCGACGCGGTCGGCGGAATCGACATCGACGTTCCGCGGCCGATCCGCTCGGACAGGTTCGACTGCCCGTACAAGACGGCGAAGCGGTGCGCGTCATGGCAGGGCTGGCGCTTCGCGCGCGGGCGGCAGCACATGGACGGCCGCCGCGCGCTCGTCTACTCGCGGGTCCGGCACAACCTCCTCGATCCGAGCGAGACGGACTTCAGCCGCTCGCGGCGCCAGCAGGAGGTGGTCGAGGCCACGCTCGACAAGGTGACGGGTCTCGGCACCGCGTTGAAGCTGCCGTTCGTGGGGGACAGCCTGACCGCGCCTCTGGCGACCGACCTCGGTGCCTGGCAGCTGATGCAGCTCGGCTGGGTCTACTTCCGGGGCGACAAGGGACGCGCCCTCCACTGCCGACTCGGCGGCGACCCCGCGACGGTCGGCGGCGAGTCGGTGATCCTCGGCAGCGAGGACAACGTCTCCACCGTGGCGATGTTCACGGGCCGCTCGGCGCCCCTCGCCCCTGCGCGCGGGCTTCCCTATGCCCCCGGCTGCTTCGTGGGCGGCAGGGGCCAGTGAGCTACGAGTCGGACGCCTTCGTGCCCGACGCCCCCGCGTCGGACTTCGTGTCGGGCTTCGCGCCCGGAGACTCGGGCTTCGGCGCCCCGTCCGGCGAGCCGCCGGCGCCGTCCGCGTCCTTCCCCGCCCCCTTGCGCGAGCCGCGCCCGTAGTCGGTCGAGTAGAAGCCCGAGCCCTTGAAGTGCACGGCGACCGGGAAGAGAAGCTTCTCGACCGGCCCGGCCCCGCACGTCTCGCACACGCTGACGGGCGGATCCGCCATCCGCTGAAACACCTCGAACGTGTGGCCGTTCGGGCAGCGGTACTCGTAGATGGGCATGGCCGGCCAATCTACCAGCGAAGATGTCGGAAACCACGATGACGCAAGGGATCGAGGCACAAAGCGAAAGCGCGCCGCCCGCGGTCGCACGCGCGTCCGCACGGAACTGGGTCGAGGCGCACTGGCTTGCGCTCGGGGTAGCGGGGGTGGTCGTCGCCGCGAGCGGCTTCCTGCTCCACCAGCTGATGGCCTGGCCGCCGCACGAGGACGAGACGCTCGCGCTCTTCATCGGACGGGACTCACTGCCGGGGGTCGTCGAGCACGTCACCCGCGATCGCGGCGGAGCGCCGCTGCATTTCCTGCTCGCGTGGTCGGTGGCGCACCTCGGCTTCGGGCTCGGCGGTCTCAGGCTCCTGTCCGCCGCGTTCGCGGTCGCAAGCCTGCCGTTGGTCGCCGCGCTCGGCCGGAGGCTCGCGGGGCCGCGCGTCGCGCTCGTGGCGACGGTGATCGTGGCGCCGAGCTGGCTGTTCCTGTTCCACGGCGTCTACGGGCGCATGTACAGCCTGTTCCTCTTCCTCTCGCTCGCGTGCACGCTCTCGCTCCTGCGGGCGCTCGAGCGCGGCGGCCGCGCGCGCTGGGCCATGTGGGTCGCCACCGCCCTGCTCACCGTCGCCGCGCACCCGTACGGCGTCCTGCTGTTGGGAGGGCAGGCGGCGTACGTGCTCGCCGCCGGACGCGAGCGGCTCCGGGAGGCGGTCATCGCCGGGTGTGCGGTGCTCGTGCTCGGGATCCCGTTCTGGCTCACCGATCTCGTCCTCGCCGGCCGCTTCGACGTCGGCGTCGGCGGCGGCGGCGCGAAGCTCGGCGGCCCGGTCGACCTCGCGCACTACTTCTGGCGCTCCGCCGGAGACGCGAGCGCGGGCTGGTGGCCGGTCACGCTCGCCGCTGTCTCGGCGGCCGCGGCCGGCGTCGTGCTCCTCGGGCGCGACGCCCGGGCCCTCGTCCTGTGCTTCCTGGGGGCGACCACCGTCGCGTTCCTGGCTGCTCGCCTCGGAAGCTCCGCCGCTCCCGAGTCGCGGCACCTGATCTTCCTACTGCCGCTGTTCGCGATCGCGGTCGCGACGACGATCACGCGGATGGCGCGGCGATTGCCGGCTCTGGCCGTCGTCGCCACGGCGGCGCTGGTCGTCACCCAGGTCGCGTGGGCGTGGCACCGCTCGGCGCCACTCTTCGAATGGGAGCCCGACGCGCGGCAGGCTGCACGCGCCGACGCCGAGACATGGCTGGCGCGGACGAGCAGGCCCGACGACGTCCTCTTCGGCTACGACCCGCTGTACCTCGGGGCCTGGGAGCGGAAGGGCTCGTCCTTCCCGACGACGGTCGTGCCTCGGGCCGATCCCTCACTGGCGCTGCGGACGCTCCGGCGCAACGTGCCGCTGGGACGCGGGGTATGGGTGCTCGACGCGAGCGAGCGGAACAACCTCCATCCACGGCTCGAGATCGAGCGACGGCTGCCCGAGCCCTCGCGACCCTACGTCGTCCGCGTCTTCGGGCCGTTTCTCGTCATTCGCACGGTCCGCCCGGTGGCGACCCCGAGGGCGTTCCTCTACTACTCCGCGCGTGCGCTGCTGGTCGGTCAGCAGCTCGGCATCGGCGACGCCGACGTCAACCTGCACACGGTCGTGCTCGCCGCCCGCGTGGAGCGGGGCTACGGCCCCTCTCTCCGCTCGCGCTCGAGCAACTCCCGGTAGCACGGGGCGCCCTCGAACGCTGCCAGCCCCGTCTGCACGGGGCGCTTCCTGCTCCGCCGGGCACGCCTGAGCGCGGCCGCCACCGCCGATGCGCCGACGATGCCCCCGACGACGAAGGACCGCGCCCTGCGACGGCGCCTCGCGTCCTGGTCGCCCCCCTCGTCGCGTGCCATGCGACGATCGTAGGCCATGCGCGTCGTATCGCTCGGGGATCTCGCGCTCGACGTCGTCGTGCGGACCGCCGGCCCGGTCGCGCGCGGCGCCGACACGCCCGCCGCCGTCTCGCTCTCCGCAGGCGGGCAGGGCGCCAACGTCGCCGCGTGGGTCGCGGCGCTCGGCGGCGAGTCGGCCTGGCTCGGGAAGCGCGCCTCCGACGACGCGGGCGCGCTCGCGGCGGGAGAGCTGCGGCGCCGCGGCGTGCGGCTCCTCGGGCCGGTCGAGGAGACCGGCAACGGCATCGTCGTCTCGCTCGTGGACGAGGCCGGCGAGCGCTCGATGTTCCCCGACCGGGGCGTGGCGACGCTCCTCCGACCGGACGAGCTCTCGCCCGAATGGCTCGACTGCGACCACCTGCACGTCTCCGGCTACGCGTTGACCGGGGAGCTGCAAGCGGCGGCGGAGCGCGCCGTCGAGCTCGCACGCGGGCACGGCGCCCGGGTCAGCGTCGACCTCGCCTCGTGGAGCGTGATCCGCGACGCGGGTCCCGCCCGCTTCCGGTCGATCGTCGAGTCGCTCCGTCCCGACATCGTGTTCGCCAACGAGGAAGAGGACAGGATCCTCGGCGGGAGGATCGGAGACGCGGAGTGGGTCCTGAAGCGCGGCGCGCAGGGCTGTCGGTTCGACGGCGAGGAGCGCGCAGCCATCCCCGTCGCGCGCGTGCTCGACACGACGGGCGCAGGCGACGCGCTCGCGGCGGGGCTGATCGTCGGTGGTCCCGACCTCGCGCTCGAGGCGGCCGCACGGTGCGTGCAGCAGGTCGGCCCGATGCCCTGAGAGCTCCTTGCAGACGACGCTCGTCGACGTGGCCGTGCGCGCGTGCGCACCAGAACGAAGGGAAGCCCGCACTGCAGGCGCGTCAGGGCGCCCGAGGACGCAGAAGCGCGGGTCGCGCAGCGCGTTCCGGCCGGCCCCCGGGCCCCGTTCTGCAACGAGCGCCAAGCCGAGACCGCGACCGACGGCTCACGAAGCTCCCGCGGACTGGGCGTGATCCGGCGGACTGGGCGTGATCCGGCGGACTGGGCGTGATCCGGCGGACTGGGCGTGATCCGGCGGACTGGGCGTGATCCGGCGGACTGGGCGTGATCCGGCGGACTGGGCGTGCTCCGGCGGACTGGGCGTGCTCCGGCGTCAGGTCGAGCAGGCGACACGAAGCCGGCACGAAGTCGACACACCCGCGTCACACCTCCCCCGCTAGCGTGACACCAGGGACACCGGGAGTGCCCCTGGGGGAGGTTGGGGGTGCTTTCGTCCGGCGGGCGCCTCCCGATCGCCACGTCCGCAGGCCAGGCTGGCACGGCCGACAGCGGAGCCCTCGGCTCGGGCGGAGGCCCGCCCGAGGCGGCTCGCGGCGCCCGTCCCCGACAGCGCCGACTACGCTCGCTCGTCGTGAGTCATCTGATCAGGGTCGCCGAGGAAGTCCAGACCGCGCTGACCGCCGGCCGGCCGGTCGTGGCCCTCGAGACGACGCTCGTCGCGCACGGCTTCCCGGCCCCGAGCGGCATCGAGGTCGGGCTCGCGAGCGAGGCGGCGGTTCGCGCCGCGGGGGCGGTCCCCGCGACGGTCGGAGTGCTGGAGGGGAGCGTCGTCGTGGGGCTGACCGCCGCCGAGCTCGAGCGGTTCACGCCGGCTGCGCGCAAGCTCGGACCGCGAGACCTCGCCGCCGCAGCCGTCCAGGGTGCGGTCGGCGCGACCACGGTCGGCGGGACGCTCGCCGTCGCCGCAGCGGTCGGCATCCGCTTCATTGGGACCGGAGGGCTCGGGGGCGTCCACCGTGGCTTTCCGACCCCGCCGGACGTCTCGGCCGACCTCGGCGCGTGCGCACGGGTTTCCGCGCTCGTCGCGTCGTCCGGCGTGAAGTCGCTGCTCGACGTGGCCGCGACGGCCGAGTTGCTCGAGACCCTGGGCATCCCGGTGCTCGGGTTCGGGGTCGACACGCTGCCTCGTTTCTACTCCGCGGCCGGCGGCCCGCCGGTCTCGGCGCGGGTCGACGACGCGCGGGAGGCCGCGCGGATCGCCGACGCGCACTGGCGGCTGGGGGGCGGCGGCGTCCTCGTCGGGCGCCCGCCGGACGAGAGCCTCGAGGTGGACGGGCTGATCGAGGACATCCTCTCCGAGGCGACCGAGCGGGGTATCGTCGGCCAGGACGTGACGCCGTTCGTGCTCGCCGCCCTCCACGACCGCTCCGGCGGCGAGACACGCCGCGTCAACCGCGACCTGATCGTCGCCAACGCCGGCCTCGCGGGCGAGATCGCCGTCGCGCACGCCGCCCTCTGACGATGGCCCTCTACGACCTCGTCCGCGACCTGCCGCTCCGTGTCGACGGGTACGAGCTCGACGCGCACGAGCTGTTCGTCCGCACCGACTTCACCCGCAAGACGACCGTCGTCCGCCTCGCCGGCGGCGGCGAGGAGGGTCTCGGCGAGGACGTGACGTACGACGCCGCCGCGCAGGAGGCACAGCAGGCGCGCGGGCCCGTGCTGCCACTCGCCGGGGAATGGACGCTGGACACGTTCTCGCGCCACCTCGCCGACCTGCCCCTGTTCGTCGAGGCGCCGGACCGGCACGAGTTCGTCGACTACCGGCGCTGGGCATTCGAGAGCGCCGCGCTCGACCTCGCGCTCCGCCAGGCGGGAACAGCGCTCGGCGAGGTCATCGGGCGGACGGCGCGTCCCGTGACGTTCGTCGCGTCCGGTGGGCTCGGCGACCCGCCGACGACCGACCGCGTCCGCGCGTTCCTCGACCTCTACCCCGGGCTCCGGTTCAAGCTCGACGCCCGGCCGGAGTGGACCGAGGGCATCTTCGACGAGCTCCAGCAGCTCGGCTGCGTGGACTCGATCGACCTCAAGGGCCAGTACTCGGGCACCGTCGTCGACAACCCGCCCGACCCCGAGCTGTACCGGCGCGTGCTCGAGACGTTCCCCGACGCGTGGATCGAGGATCCTGCGCTGACCCCGGAGACGCTGCCGCTGCTCGAGCCGGTGGCCGAGCGCGTCACCTGGGACGCGGTGATCCACTCGATCGAGGACATCGAGGCTCTGCGCTGGCCGCCGCGGACCGTGAACGTCAAGCCGTCGCGCTTCGGCTCGCTCGAGCGCCTGTTCGAGACGTACGACTACTGCGAGGCGAACGACATCGGCGCGTACGGCGGCGGCCAGTGGGAGCTCTCGCTCGGAAGGGGCCACATCCAGCTGCTCGCGGCGCTCTTCCACCCCGACACGCCCAACGACGTCGCGCCCGGCGGCTACAACGCGAACGAGCCGCAGACCGGGCTGCCGGCGAGCCCGCTGACCGTGCTAGCGCGAGCGACGGGCTTCCAGGCGGCGACGTGATCCCGACCCCGTGACGAGCGGCTTCGCCGAACCGCTCGAGGAGGAGCTGCAGCGAGCGCTTGCCGTGGTCGAGGGCGGCCTGCGTCTCGACCCAGAGGCGTCCTAGGACGGCGCTCGGGCCTTGCGGGCCTCGACCTCGAGGTGCGGCAGCCAGGCGAGCCACCCGGGCAGGTACCACGTGCGCTCGCCGAGCAGCGCGAGCACGGCCGGGAGCAGCACGAGGCGGACGAGCGTCGCGTCGATCAGTAGCGAGACCGCGACCCCGAAGCCCATCTGCTGGAACTCGACCTGGTCGCCGGTCGCGAACCCGACGAACACGGCGATGATGATCAGCGCGGCGCCGGTGATGATCCGGGCGGTCGAGGCGACCGCATGCTCCACGGCGTCCGTCGTCGGGTCGCCGAGCGCCACCCGCTCGCGGATCCGGCTCAGGAGGAACACGGTGTAGTCCATCGAGAGCCCGAACAGCACCGCGAAGAGGAACAGCGGGAGCCAGGCGGCGATCACGTCGACCTGCGTGAAGCCGAGCAGGTCGCGACCGACCCCCTTCAGGAAGACGAGCACGATCAGCCCGTACGCCGCGCCGACCGAGAGCAGGTTGAGGCCGATCGCGACCGCGGCGAGCACCACGGCTCGAAACGCCACCGTGAGCAGGACGAAGCTCAGTCCCAGCACGAACCCGAAGACGAGCGGGAGCCACCGGTCCGTCAGTGCCCGGTAGTCGAGCACCTCCGCGGTCTCACCGGTGACGAGCACCGTCGCGTGGACACCGGCGAAGACGGCCGGCACGACCGTGGAGCGCAGCCGCTGGACCGCCGTGAGGGCCCGCTCGTCCCGGCTGTCGCCCGCCACGAGCGCCTCGACGTTCACCGCGCGGCCGTCGGGGCTGGTCGAGACGTCGGGAGCGAGAAACGCGCCGTCGGCGCGCACCCGCCGCGCCACCTCCGCGATCGCGCGCCTCACCGGCGGCGACCGGACGTCGCCCTCGACCACGACCTGGACGGAGTCGGGCGTGCCGACGCCGAACTCCTGCTCGAGCAACGTGAACCCCCGCTTCGCGTGGAAGCGGTCGGGTAGCTCACGGACCCCGGTCAAGCCGGTGTGGATCGAGAGCAGCGGGGAGGCCACGGCGAGCAGGACGACGACCGAGAGGCCGGCGGCAGCCACCGGCATGCGCGTCACCGAGCGGACGATGCGCGACCAGATGCGACCCTCGGTCCCCGCCTCCTCCTCGGCCCGGCGCCCGAGCCAGGGGACGCGCAGCGCGTTCACGCGGTCGCCGAGCAGCGCGAGCACGGCGGGCAGCAAGGTCAACGCCGCGAGCACGGTGACGATGCCGACGAGCACCGCTCCGGTGGCGAGGCTGCGCAGGATCGTGTCGGGCACGAGCACCATCCCGAGCATCGCGAGCACGAACGCGGAGCCGCTGAACAGCACCGCCCGGCTCGCGGTCGACCCGACCGTCGCGATCGCGGCGAGCCGCTCGCTGCCGAGACGCCGCTCCTCCCTGAACCGCGAGACGACGAACAGCGAGTAGTCGATCCCGAGCGCGAGGCCCATCCCCGAGATCATGTTCACGACGTAGATCGAGAGATCGAAGGCCTGCCCGACGAGCGCCGTGAGCCCGAGCGCGATCACGATCGAGACGAGCGCGACGAGCACGGGCAGGAGGCCGGCGACGACGGCGCCGAAGACGAGCAGCAGCACGAGCAGCGCGACGGGGAGGCCGAACTGGAGCTCGCCCTTCTCGAGGTCCTGCTGCGAGAGCGTCGTGAAGTCGCGGTCGGCGGTGAACTCGCCCGTGATCGCGGTCTCGAACCCGCCGCCCGCGGCCGCGTCGACCGCGTCGATCACGCTCCCGATGCCCGCGTCCCCGTCCCCGGTGAGGCCGACCAGGACGATCGTGGCGTGCCGGTCCGGCGAGACGAGCATCCGGTCGCCGGTCGAGTAGAAGGTGCGCACCGGCTGTACGGCGCCGGTCACGTCGATCGCGCCGGCGAGCGAGGCGACCTTCTGGCGGAACGCGGGGTCACCGACCCGGTGCGTCCGCGAGCGGACGACCACGAGCTCGTTCACGTAGTCGCTGCTCGGCGGGAAGTGCTCGCGCAGGACGTCGTAGCCGCGGTACGACTCCGGGTGGTTCGTCATCCTGGCGTCGGTCGTCAGCGCGTCGCCGAGCAAGCCGCCGATCGCGGCGACCGCGAGCAGGAGCGCGACCCCCCAGAGCGCGAGCGTCCGCCACGGGTGGCGACCCGACGCCTCCGCGAGCCGTCCGGTGGCGTCCTTCACGACCTGCCGTTGATCGGCGGCGCTAGGCCTCGAGGACCCCCAGGAGGTCGTCGACGGGCACGAGCGTCAGGGTCTGGAACCTGACGCTCCCGCGCGCGCCGAGCTTGACCGACAGGTTCGCCATCGTCAGCTCGTCCGGCGCTTCGACGACGTTGACGAAGTCGTACTCGCCCAGCGCGGCCCATTGATGGAGCACCTTCGCCCCGAGCTCCTCGACGTCGCGGTTCACCTCGCGCAGCCGGGCGGGGTTGGCGTTCAGCGTCTGCGTTCCCTTCTCCGTGAGGGACGAGAGCATGAGATAGGTCGGCACGATCGTCCTCCTCTCGATCGGAGCCTCTGAGCCTACTTCGCCGGCCGCGTGATGCCCAGGCGGAGCTTGCGGCGCTGCTCGCGGCTCAGGCCGACGCGCGCGACGAGGTCGACGTAGACGATCGCCGCGCCCAGGAAGAGGAGCGGCGAGAGCACGAGGTCGGCGAGGAAGATCGCGACGCGCACCGTCGCGTCCGCCTGGCTGGAGAGCAGGAGGCCGAGCGTCAGGCGGGTGAGCGCGAAGAGGAGCGCGAGCGTCGCGAAGGAGCCGGCTGCGTGCACGAAATCGGCGCGACCGAGCACGAGCGTGCGCCGCAGCGCGGCGACGGGCCCGATCCGCTCCGCCATCGCGGCCGGCACGGCGTGCCCCGCGAGGCCGAGCCACAGGATCGCGAGGATCGCGAACCAGGAGAAGAAGGCCGCCGCGGGCAGGAACGTCACGATCCCGACCAGCACCGCGGTGCCCCAGACGCGCAGCGGGGGCCGCGTGCCCTCGCGGAGCGCGCAGGCACCCGCGTACGCGAGGCTGAACGCAGGCGATGCCGCGACGAGCGCGGCCGAGCGCTCCGCATACGAGAGGTTCGCGATCAGCTGGTCGGTGACCGCCACCGGGGTCCCCAGCGCGAGCGCGCGGAAGAAGTTCCGCTGGTAGAGCTCGATCCCCTGGGCGACCACCTGGCCGACCGTGCGCGACTCGGGCGGCAGGGGCGGCGGGAGCGGGCGGCGCGCCCGGGAGGCCGACCTGGTCACGCGCGAACCGTAGCGCCGGGAAGATCAGCCCAGACGGGAAGCTGGCTCGACCACCCGGCGGATCGCGTCGAGGAGCGGCGGGAGCGCCTGCCCGAGCGTCGCGAGCGCGTCCTCGACAGCCCACCGGGCCCGGTCCTCCTCGCCGAGCTCGTTCGAGATCGCCCGCACCTCGACCCCGCGCACGCCCGCGAGACTCGCCGCGCGCAGGACGCCGAACCCCTCCATCCCCTCGACCACGGGCTCGGCGGCCGCACCGTCGTACGGGGCGCCCACCCGGGCGGACGTCTGCACGGGCAGGAGCGCCGCGCCGGGCAGGGCGGCGAGCGCCGCCTCGACGAGGTCGGCATCCGGCACGACCCGCTCCACCACCGGCCAGCGCGCCGAGAGGTCGTCGTAGACCGAGACGGAGCCGACCACCAGCGAGCCGACGGCGACCCCGCGCCCGCCGGCCACGCCGACGTGCAGTACGGCGCCCACGGGCTCTCCGGCGAGCGCCCGGGCGGTCGCCGCCGCGGCCTCGACGGGGCCCACCCCGCACACGAGGCCGTCGTGCCCGCACAGCTCGCCCCGGGTCGCGGCGACGATCAGGACGGCGGGCATGCGGCGATCGTAGAGCCGCCCGGCGTCACCGGTCAGGACTCCGCGCCGACCGGCTCGCCCTCGGCGCGCTCCCCGTCGGGCTCTCCGGCTGCGAAGCGGATCTCACCGAGCTCGGCGTACGCACGCAGGGTGTCGCCCTCCGAGAACTCTCCCTCGAGCAGCGCGAGCGCGAGCGGGTTCTCGAGCAGCCGCTGGATCGCACGCTTGAGCGGCCGAGCGCCGTAGGCCGGGTCCCAGCCCGCCTCGGCAATCAGCTCGCGGGCCCCGTCGGTCAGCTCGAGCGTGATCCCGCGCTCGCCGAGCCGCTCGTTCAGCCGGGAGAGCTGCATCGTGACGATCTCGCCGAGCTGCTCACGGGTGAGCGCCTCGAACACGACGAGCTCGTCGATCCGGTTGAGGAACTCCGGGCGGAAGCGCTCGGCCATCTCCTCGGCGGAGCGGATGTTCGAGGTCATGATCACGACCGTGTTGCGGAAGTCGACCGTGCGGCCGTGCCCGTCGGTGAGCCGTCCGTCGTCGAGCAGCTGGAGCAGCACGTCGAACACCTCGGCGTGCGCCTTCTCGATCTCGTCGAGCAGGATCACCGAGTACGGGCGCCGACGGATCGCCTCGGTCAGCTGGCCGCCCTCCTCGTACCCCACGTACCCGGGCGGCGCGCCGACGAGCCGCGAGACCGTGTGCCGCTCCTGGTACTCCGACATGTCGAGCCGCACGATCGCCCGCTCGTCGTCGAACATGAACTCCGCGAGCGCCTTCGCGAGCTCGGTCTTCCCGACGCCGGTCGGGCCGAGGAAGACGAACGAGCCGATCGGACGGTTCGGATCCTGGAGCCCGGAGCGCGCGCGACGCAGCGCGTTCGAGACGGCCTCGATCGCGGCGTCCTGTCCGACCACGCGCTCGTGCAGGCGCTCCTCCATGTGGACGAGCTTCTCGACCTCGCCTTCGAGCAGCCGGTCGGTCGGGATCCCCGTCCACTGGGCGACGACCGCGGCGATGTCGTCCTCGTCGACCTCCTCCTTGACCAGCGCATCGGGCGCAGGCGCCCGCTGCGCCAGCTCCTCCTCGAGCTGGGGGAGCAGTCCGTAACGGATCTCTGCGACCCGGGCGAGATTTCCTTGGCGCTCCTCGCGCTCGGCCTCCATGCGCAGCTCGTCGATCTGCCGCGTGATCTCCTTGACGCGGTCGAGCACGTCCTTCTCCCCCGCCCACCTGGCACCCAGCTCGTCGCGCCGGGCCTTCGCCTCGGCGAGCTCCTTCTCGACGGGCTCGCGTGTCGCCGGCGACTCCTTCGCCATCGCCGCGAGCTCGATCTCGAGCTGCGTGACGCGGCGCTCGGCCTCGTCGAGCTCGACCGGTGACGAGTCGATCTCCATCCGCAGCCGCGACGCGGCCTCGTCGACGAGGTCGATCGCCTTGTCGGGGAGGAACCGGTCGGAGATGTAGCGGTCGGAGAGCACCGCGGCCGCGACGAGCGCGGCGTCGCGGATCCGCACACCGTGGTGCGCCTCGTAGCGCTCCTTGAGCCCGCGCAGGATCGCGATCGTGTCCGCCACCGACGGCTCGCCGACGAGGACGGGCTGGAAGCGGCGCTCGAGCGCGGGGTCCTTCTCGATGTGCGTCCGGTACTCGTCGAGCGTCGTGGCGCCGACCGCCCGCAACTCGCCGCGGGCGAGCATCGGCTTGAGCAGGTTGCCGGCCGAGACGGCGCCCTCGGCGGCGCCGGCCCCGACGATCGTGTGCAGCTCGTCGATGAAGAGGATGATCTCGCCCTCGCTCGCGGTGATCTCCTGGAGCACGGCCTTGAGACGCTCCTCGAACTCGCCGCGGTACTTCGCCCCGGCGACGAGCGCGCCGACGTCGAGCGCCCAGACCCGCTTCCCCTCGAGCCCCGAGGGGACGTCGCCGGCGACGATCCGCTGCGCGAGACCCTCTGCGATCGCGGTCTTGCCGACCCCGGGCTCACCGATCAGCACCGGATTGTTCTTCGTGCGACGCGAGAGCACCTGGATCGTGCGGCGGATCTCCTCGTCGCGGCCGATGACGGGATCGAGCTTCCCCGCCTCCGCGAGCGCCGTGAGGTCACGGCCGTACTTCTCCAGCGCCTGGTACGAGCCCTCGGGATCCTGGGACGTGACGCGCTGGCCGCCGCGCACCTGCTGGAGCGCGCCGAGGAGCGCGTCACGCGGGACGAGCTCGAGCGCGAGCAGCAGGTGCTCGACCGAGACGAACTCATCCTGCAGCGCATTCGCTTCCGCGAATGCACTATCCAAGACACGACGGAAGGCCGCGGAGGCTTGGGGCTGGCCCGCGCCGCCGGACACGGAAGGCTGTTGAGCCAGACGAGCCTCCGCTTCGGCTCTCAGTGTTCCGGCGCTTGCGCCGGAACGCTCGACGAGGGTGCGCGGCAGCTCCTGGTCGAGCAGCGCGATGGCCAGGTGGTCGGGCGTCAGCTCGGGATGCCCGGCGCGGCGGGCGAGCTCCTGTGCGCCAGCGACCGCCTCGCCGCTCTTGATCGTCAGCTTGTCGAAATCCATCCTCACGCTCCTGGCCGCCGTCGGCTCCCGCCGGGCAGAGCCCGGCTCCGCCGACGGCTGACGCCGCTCGCGGCAGGATCCGGCGCGGGCGGCGCTTGTCCGTACTCCGTGTACTGTCCTGCGCGCCGCCCGCTTGTATCCCTTGCGAGCGGCGCCCCATGAGCGTGAGCAGGAGGCACTCTCATCACGCCCTGTTCCTCGTTGCGGGTGGCTGCGAGGGCCGGTAGACGACCACGTCGCGGCGGTACTGCTTGTGCGTCAGCCGGATCTCGTCGCGGAGCTCGCGCTCGAGCTGCTCCATGCGGGCGCGCAGCCGCCGCAGCTCGTCCTCCAGGCGGAGGACGTGCGTGACGCCCGCCAGGTTGAGGCCCAGCTCGCCGGTCAGCCGCTGCACGAGACGCAGCCGCTCGACGTCGGTCTCGGAATAGAGGCGGGTGCCGCCCGGTGTCCGCGCGGGTCGTACGAGCCCGCGCGCCTCGTACATGCGCAGGGTCTGCGGGTGCAGCCCGGCGAGCTCGGCGGCGACGGAGATCATGTAGCGGGGACGGTCGGGCATCGCGCTACGCGCTCCTCGTCAGGTGGGCGCGCGGCTGCTCGCGCGACACGTTGCCGTACTCCTCGAGCGCGTGCTTCTCGGCCTTCGTCAGCTTCTTGGGCACCGTCACCCGGAGCCGTGCGAGCAGGTCGCCCTTGCCGCCCCCGTTCAGCTTCGGCGCGCCGCGCCCCTTCACCCGCAGCAGCTTGCCGTTCTCGGAGCCCGCGGGCACCTTGAGCGAGACGGGGCCTTCGGGGGTCGGGATCTCCACGCTCGCGCCGAGCGCGGCCTCGGGGTACGTGACGGGCACCTCGAGCACGAGGTCCGCACCGCGGCGCTCGTACAGCGGCGACGGCGTCACCTCGACGCGGACGTAGAGGTCGCCGGCCGGTCCGCCGTTCGCGCCCGGCTCGCCCTTGCCCTTGAGACGGATCCGCGTGCCGTCCTTCGCTCCCGGCGGCACCTTGACCTGGTAGCGCCTGGTGACGCGCTCGCGGCCCGTGCCGCGGCAGCTCTTGCACGGCGTCTCCACGATCACCCCGTTCCCCCGGCAGCGTCGGCACGGATGGGAGAGCGCGAACAGCCCCTGGCTGTCCGAGATCACACCCGTCCCGTGGCAGTCGGGACACGTGCGCGGCGCGGTGCCGGGCTCGGCGCCGCTGCCGCCGCAGACGTGACAGGCGGTCTGCACCTCCACCGGGACTCGGATCTGGACACCGGCGAGCGAGTCCTCGAACGAGACCTGCACCCGCGACTCGAGATCCGCACCGCGCTCGGGACGCGGGCGGCCCGCCTGCTGTCCCCTGCCGAAGAACGAGCCGAAGTTGCCGAGCAGGTCGGAGAGGTCGCCCAGGTCGACGTTCTCGAACCGGACGCCACCGGGGCCGAACCCCTGGCCCGCGGCGTCACTCTCGCCGAAGCGGTCGTACGCCTGGCGCTTCTCCGCGTCCGAGAGGATGTCGTAGGCGGCCTGGACGTCCTTGAACCGCTCCTCGGCGGCGGCATCGCCGGGGTTCCGGTCGGGGTGCAGCTCGCGCGCGAGCTTCCGGTACGCCCGCTTGATCTCCTCGTCGGAGGCGGTCTTGGCGACGCCGAGGACGTCGTAGGGGTTCCGCGGCGCCACGCTAGTGGTCTCTCCGGGAAATCCGGACGTGATTCGCCGGCGAAAACCGAGCAGGCCCAGGACGCAGGGAGCCTCGATACCCGAAGGTATCGGGGCGACCGAGGACGACGGCATGCGACGCGTTTGCAGCCGCGCGAAGCATGGTCGGATTTCCAGGAGCGACCACTACGAGCCCTCCGCGACCACGACGCGCGCGGGCCGCAGCACGACGTCGCCCAGCCGGTAGCCGCGCTGGACGACCTGGACGACGTGCCCCGGCTCGACTCCCTCCGCGGGCTGCGTCATCAGGGCCTCGTGCACGTGCGGGTCGAACGGCCCTTCGGCGGCGATCTCCTCGACGCCCTCGGAGGCGAGCACGCCCGCGAGTGCGTCCTTCGTCATGCGCACGCCCTCGAGCACCTTCGCCTCCTCGTGGTGCTCCGCCGCCTCGAGCGCCCGCACGAGGTCGTCGAGCACGGGCAAGAGCTTCGCCACGATGCGCTCGCCCGACCGTGCGTAGAGCTGCGCCTGCTCGCGGGCGACGCGCTTGCGGTAGTTGTCGAAGTCGGCCGCGACGCGACGCAGGTTGTCGAGCACCTCGTCGCGCTCGCGCTCGGCGTCCTGGAGCCGAGCCAACAGGTCGTCGGCATCGGCTGACGACGGGCTCTGCCTGTCGTCACCGAGGCCGGCAGCCTGCAGATCGGTCTCCGCGCTCGATTGCTCCTGGGACGGCGAGCGCAGCTCGCCGTCCCCGTGCCGCTCGTCGCTCACGAGGTGCGCGCCTCCTCCTCGTCGATCACCTCGTAGTCGGCGTCCTCGACCACCTCGTCGGTCTCGCCGCCGTCGGAGGACGGCTGGGCGGCCGACGCGGCCTGCTCGCTCGCCTGCGCGTACACCGCCTGTGCGAGCGGCTGGGCGGCCTGCTCGAGCGCCTGGGTCTTCGAGCGGATCTCGCCGGCGTCGTGCGAGTCGAGCGCCTGACGGAGCTCCATCACACGGCCCTCGATCGTGCCCGCGTCGCTCGCGTCGAGCTTGTCGCGGTGCTCGCCGAGCGCCTTCTCCGTCTGGTAGGCGAGCTGCTCGGCGACGTTCTTCACGTCGGCCAGCTCGCGCAGCCGATGCGCCTCCTCCGCGTGCGACTCGGCCTCGCCGATCATCCGGGAGACCTCGTCCTCGGAGAGGCCGGAGCCCCCCTCGATCCGGATCTGCTGCTCGTTGCCGGTGCCGAGGTCCTTCGCGTTCACGTGGATGATCCCGTTCGCGTCGATGTCGAACGACACCTCGATCTGCGGCATGCCGCGCGGCGCGGGGGCGATCCCGACGAGCTGGAACTTGCCGAGCGTCTTGTTGAACGTCGCCATCTCCGACTCGCCCTGGAGGACGTGGATCTCGACGGACGGCTGGTTGTCCTCCGCCGTCGAGAACGTCTCCGCCTTGCGGGTTGGGATCGTCGTGTTGCGCTCGATCAGCTTCGTCATCACGCCGCCCTTCGTCTCGATGCCGAGCGAGAGAGGCGTCACGTCGAGCAGGAGCACGTCCTTGACGTCGCCCTTGAGCACGCCGGCCTGGATCGCGGCGCCGACCGCGACGACCTCGTCGGGGTTGACGCCCTTGTGCGGCTCCTTGCCGATCAGCTCCTTGACCTTCTCCTGGACGACAGGCATGCGGGTCATGCCGCCGACGAGCACGACGTGGTCGATCGCCGACGCCTCGAGGCCCGCGTCCTGGAGCGCCTGCTTCGTCGGGCCGACCGTCCGCTCGAGCAGGTCGTGCGTCAGCTCCTGGAGCTTCGCCCGCGTGAGCTGCAGGTCGAGATGCTTCGGGCCTTCGGGCGTGGCGGTGACGAACGGCAGGTTGATCTGCGTCGTCATCGTCGACGAGAGCTCGATCTTCGCCTTCTCCGCGGCCTCGTAGAGGCGCTGGAGGGCCATCTTGTCCTGGGACAGGTCGATCCCCTGGTCCTTCTTGAACTCGGCGGTCATCCAGTCGACGATCGCCTTGTCGAAGTTGTCGCCGCCGAGGTGGTTGTCCCCGTTCGTCGACTTCACCTCGAAGACGCCGTCGCCGAGCTCGAGCACGGAGACGTCGAACGTCCCGCCGCCGAGGTCGAACACGAGGATCGTCTGGTCGGCCCCCTCCTTGTCCAGCCCGTACGCGAGCGCGGCCGCGGTCGGCTCGTTCACGATCCGCAGCACGTTGAGGCCGGCGATCTTGCCGGCGTCCTTCGTCGCCTCGCGCTGCGCGTTGTTGAAGTACGCGGGCACGGTGATCACCGCGTCGGTGACCGGCTCGCCGAGGAACGCCTCGGCGTCCGCGCGCAACTTCTGGAGGATCATCGCGCTGATCTCGGGCGGCGCGTACTGCTTGCCCGAGACGGTGACGCGCGCATCCCCGTTCTCGCCCTGCACGACCTCGTACGGGACGATGGTCATCTCCTCGGAGACCTCGTCCCACTTGCGCCCCATGAAGCGCTTGATCGAGAAGATGGTGTTCTCGGGGTTCGTCACCTGCTGGCGGCGGGCGGGTGCGCCCACGAGCCGCTGACCGTCCTTCGCGAACGCGACGACCGACGGGGTGGTGCGCCCGCCCTCGGCGTTCGGGATGACGGTCGGCTCGCCGCCCTCGAGGACGGCCATGCAGGAGTTCGTGGTGCCGAGATCGATTCCGATGGTCTTCGCCATGGTGTTGGTCAGGCTCCTTCCTTGAGCGTGATGCTGCGGCTAAATCTGAGTCGGATCATAGCAGATTGCCAGTGCCCTTCCTCCCCTGCTGGCCTCCGCTTCGGCCGGTCGCGGCGCGCTCGCTAGCGCGTGAGCCCGATCAGCACGCCGCCCGCCACGACGAGCGCCGCGCCCGCGGCGAGACGCCCGGAGACCCGCTCGTGCCGGAGGAAGAGCGCGGACAGCGCGACGCCCCAGAGCGACTCGGTCGCCACGAGCGGCGAGACGACGCTGAGCCGACCCCGGTAGTACGCCTCGAACAGGCACACGTACGAGAGCCCGAACGCCAGCCCCGCCGGCGCGAACGCCGCCACCTGCTGCAGCGACGACCGCCCGTGCGGGCGAGCGATCCACCGGCGCCCGCGACGACTCTGCGCGATGGACGGCCCCGGAGAGCCCAAGTTACAACTTGTAACTTGCCTTCCCCGCGCCCGCCGCACGAGCAGCGTGGCGAGCAGCGTGAGGGCGCCGGCGCCGAGGGTGGTCGCCACCGCGAGCTCGGCCGTCACCGTCGAGTCGGTCGCGAGCCACCGCACGAGCGTGTCGCGCGCGGCGAACACGAGGCAGGCGCCGAGTGCGAACGCGAAGCCGATCGCCTTCACGTGCTCGGGGCGGTCGCGCTCTCCGGCGAGCAGGACGCCTCCGCCGACGACGAGTGCGGCCCCGGCGACGATCCCCGCCACCAGCGGCTCGCCGAGCAGCACGACCGCGAACGCGACCGCGAACAGCGGCGCCGTCCCCACCGTCGCCGAGGTGCGCGAGGCGCCCGCGTCGCGGACGGCGAGCGTGAACAGCACCTGGGAGACGCCCGGCCCCAGCAGCCCCGCGAGGAAGAACGGCCAGAGGCCGCCGAGCTGCCACTCTCCCGCCGCCACCGCCGCGACCAGCGCGACGCCGAACGCGGGCAGCACGGTCAGGAACGCACCGAGAAACGGGTCGCCTCCCCGCGCGAGCGCCGGGCGGAGGAGGACGGTCATCGCGCCGAAGAGCGCGGCAGAGGTGAGGGCGAGAAGGACGGCGTCCACCTAGGCGCTCCGTGTCCGGGCGGGCACCAGGCGCCGCAGCACCGAGGCCGCGGCGGGCTCGGCGAGCAGGATCCCGGCGAGCATCACCGCGCAGCCCGTCCAGCCCACCCACCCGAGCCGCTCCGAGAGGAGCAGCACGCCGAACAGCGCGGCGAACGGCGCCTCGAGGGTGAAGACGAGCGCCGTCCTGGCCGCCGTCGCGCGCGACTGGACCCACGTCGCGACGAGGTAGCCGAGCGCGCCTGCGAAGACGCCCGTGACGACGAGCGCGTACCAAGTCTGCGCGTTCCCCGGCGCCTCGACCTGACCCGCTGCGACCGCGACCACCGAGAAGGCCGCGCAGGAGACGCCCATCTGCAGAAACGTCAGCGCACGCGCGTCGTAGCGGGGCGCGAACCGCTCCATCGCCACGATCTGGAACGACTGCGCGAACGCGTTCGCGAGCACGAGCGCGTTCCCCGCGGGCGACCCGCCCGGCACCCCGCTCAGCAGCACGAGCCCGACGAGCGAGAGACCCACCCCGCCCCACGCCGCGAGCGGGACACGCGTGCCGAAGAGCGCGAGGGCGAGCAGCGGCGTGAACACGACGTAGAGCCCCGTGATGAACCCGGTGCTCGCGACCGTCGTCAGCTCGAGGCCCGCCGTCTGGAAGCCGTACGCGGCGGCGAGGAACGTGCCCGCCCCGAGCCCGGCCGCCCAGCCCGAGCGCGGCAGCGACCGCAACGGTGCCCATGCGAACGGCGCGAGCGCGACGCACGAGATCGCGAACCGCACCGCGAGGAACGCGAACAGCGGGTACGTCGCGAGCGCCTCCTGGACCGGCACGAACGTGTAGCCCCAGATCGCGGTGACCGCGACCAGCGCGAGAATCGGGGCTCGGGCGCGCGGCACCGGGCGAGGCTATCCGCGTGGCCGGCTGCGGGTGCGCGGCGAGTACGCTGTCTCGAGTGCACCCCGTCGACACCCTCGGCCGGTCGGTTCGCGACCTGCGCATCTCGGTCACCGACCGCTGCAACTTCCGCTGCACGTACTGCATGCCGAAGTCGGTCTTCGGTCACGACTACCGCTTCATGGACCGCAAGGAGCTGCTCACCTTCGAGGAGCTGGAGCGCGTCGCACGGGCGTTCGTCGCTCTCGGTGTCGAGAAGATCCGCCTGACCGGCGGCGAGCCCCTCCTGCGGAAGGAGATCGAGAGCCTCGTCGCGCGGCTCGGCCGGATCGGCGGCCTCGACCTCACGCTGACCACGAACGCCTCGCTGCTCGCGCGCAAGGCAGGCGCCCTCCGGGCGGCCGGGCTCGACCGGGTGAACGTCAGCCTCGACTCGCTCGACGACGCGACGTTCCGCACGATGAACGACGTGGACTTCCCGGTGGCGCGCGTCCTCGAGGGCATCGAGGCGGCAGCAGCCGCCGGGCTCCCGGTGAAGGTGAACGCGGTGGTGAAGCGCGGGGTCAACGACGACGGCGTGGTCGAGATGGCGCGCCAGTTCCGCGGCACGGGACACGGCCTCCGGTTCATCGAGTACATGGACGTCGGCGCGACGAACGGCTGGCGGCTCGACGACGTCGTCCCCGCCGCGGAGATCGTCGAGCGGATCGACGCGGTGTTCCCGCTCGAGCCGGTCGAGGCGGCGTATCGCGGCGAGGTCGCGCAGCGCTACCGCTACGTCGACGGTGCGGGGGAGATCGGCGTGATCTCCTCGGTCACCAAGCCGTTCTGCGGCGACTGCACGCGCGCACGGATCTCGGCGGAGGGGAAGCTCTACACGTGCCTGTTCGCGGCGCGCGGGACGGATCTGCGTGCACTGCTGCGGGCCGGAGCCTCCGACGACGAGCTGCGCGAGGCGATCGCGGGCGTGTGGGCGCGCCGGTCCGATCGGTACTCGGAGATCCGCACGGAGCGGACGTCGGAGCTGCCGCGGATCGAGATGTCCTACATCGGTGGGTAACCCGCAGCGCCGATCGGCGCGTCCACCGATGCCCGACGCCACGTCCGGCGGCATGCTGTCTTACCGAGACGAAGGAGGAGCGATGTCCGCGGACCTCACGACCACGTACCTCGGGCTGACGCTCGAGTGCCCCCTGATCCCCTCCTCCTCACCCCTCACGGGCAGCGTCGCGTCTCTGCGCTCGCTGGCGGAGCTGGGCGCCGGCGCCGTCGTGCTTCCCTCCCTGTTCGAGGAGGAGGTCACGAAGGGCGACGAGCGCGCGGCGAACGCCCTCTGGTCGCTCGGGGATCATCCCGGCGCGGCGGCGGCCTACATGGAGACGGTCGATCGCGAGCACCTCGACTCCTACCTCGACCTCGTGCGGGACGCCTCACGCGAGCTCGACATCCCCGTGATCGCGAGCCTCAACGGCAGCACGCCGGGAGGCTGGACGCGGGCGGCGGAGCTCCTGCAGCGGGCGGGCGCCGCCGCGATCGAGCTCAACGTCTACGCGGTCGAGACCGACCCGAACGCGTCCGGCGCAGGAGTCGAGGAGCGCACGCTCCGCCTCGTGCACGCGGTGCGCCAGGCGGTGACCGTGCCGATCGCAGTCAAGCTCTCGCCCTTCTACACGGCGCTCGCCAACGTCGCGCAGCGGCTCGTGGACGCACGCGCGGACGGGCTCGTGCTCTTCAACCGCTTCGTCCAGCCCGACATCGACCTGGCGACGCTCGACGTCTCGCCCTGGCTCGAGCTCTCGCGGCGAGACGAGCTGCGGCTCGCGCTCCGCTGGCTCGCGATCCTCCGGGGCAGGGTCGACGCGAGCCTCGCGGCGACGGGCGGGATCCACACGACGGAGGACGCCGTCAAGGCGATCCTGGTCGGAGCGGACGCGGTGATGATGACGTCGGCCCTGCTGCGCGAGGGCAGCGACCATCTCCGCGACGTGAGGCAGGGCCTCGGCAGCTGGCTCGCCGAGCGCGAATTGACTCTGGCCGAGGCACGGGGCCGGCTCAGCCAGATCGCGTGCGGTGACCCGCGCGCCTACGAGCGGGCGCAGTACGTGCAGGCAATCGTCGCCTCGAATGCGGCGCGCTGATCAGGCCCATTCGAGCGGCTCGTACCCACTTGCGACCGGCGCGGAGACGATCAGCACCTTCGCGACCGCGTCGGTGTCGTTCCGCACCGTCCGCCGCCGCTCCGGGGCGAGGCGGGCGAACGACCCGTGGCGGAGCGGGTGGTCGACACCGTCGACGACGAGCGTCGCGCTGCCGTCGAGGACGAGGAACACCTCCTCGTGGGCGCGACCGCTCTCGTCGTGCTCGGGGATCGACTCGCCGGGCGGCAACTCGACCGCGTTCATCCCGAAGGAGCTGATGCCCAGCGACCGCCGCACGAGCACCCACTTCCCGTACGCACGCTCCAGCTCGTCGTCGTGCTTGATCGTCAGCCCGTCCATCGCCGCCCTCCGTGTCGCTCGTTCGGGTGATCCTGCCATGCCGGTGCCGCCGTGGACAGCGTCCCGCCGCGGTAGAATCGACGCAGTGACGGGTTACGCGGAGGCACGCCGGCTGCCTCGTGGCTGGACGCACCTGCTCGTCCAGATCGCGGTGTGGTTCGGCTTCTACGGCGCCTACCAGGTCGCCCGCGGCGCAGCGGACCGGGGCGTCGGGGAGGCGTTCTGGCACGGGACGCTCGTGATCGAGACCGAGCACCGGCTGCGGATGTTCATCGAGCCCACGGTGCAGGGCTGGGTCGAGCGCTCGGAGCTGCTCGTCGCCGCGACGACCTACACCTACTGGCTCTCGCAGTTCGCGGTCGTCGGGATGGCGCTCCTGTGGGTGTACTTCCGCCACCACGATCGGTTCGCCGACCTCCGCAACTGGCTGATCGGCGCGAACCTCGTCGGGTTGCTCGGCTACGTCCTGATGCCGACCGCCCCGCCCCGGATGTTCCCCGAGTGGGGATTCTCCGACACGCTTGCCGAGCTCGGCTCGGTCAACCAGCAGAGCGATGTCGTGACCTTCGCCGCGAACCCGTACGCGGCGATGCCGAGCCTCCACGCGATGGACGCGCTGATCGTCGGCCTCGTGATGGCCTCCGTGTGCCGCTCGGGCACCGCGCGCGTGCTCTGGCTCGTCTGGCCCGCATGGGTCTGCTTCGCCGTGATGGGCACCGGCAACCACTTCTGGCTCGACTGCGCGGCCGGGTTCGCGATCGCGCTCCTCACCGGCCTGGTTCTCTTCCGCGGCCGCATTCGGCGCTTCGTCCCGGGCCTGTGAGCCCGGCCGGGCCCCGCGCGGGCGCCCCGCTGCGCGAGGGGCGTGCGTGAGCGAGCCCGAGGGCCCCCGCGTCAACCAACTCGACCGGGTCAAGCAGGAGTACACGCAGGCGGCGCGGGACATCCTGCGCCGCTCGATGCGCGGGGTCGCGCGGACGAAGCTGACCCCGGACATGCTGACGCTCGTCGGCGTCGCCCTCTGCCTGGCGGGGGCGGTCCTCGTCGGATTCGAGAGCCGGAACGAGTTCCTCTTCTTCTGGCTCGGCGGCGCGCTGTTCGTGGTCGGCTCGGTCGCGGACATCCTGGACGGCGCGCTCGCCCGGGCCGCCGGGAAGGGAACGGTGTTCGGGGCGTTCATCGACTCGACCTTCGACAGGGTCGGGGAGGCGGCGATCCTCGCCACGATCGGCCTCTCGTTCATGCACGACTCCAACGAGGTGGCCCTCATGGCCGCGTTCGCGGCGGTGATCGGCTCCTTCCTCGTCTCCTACACCCGGGCCCGCGCAGAGGCGCTCGGGTTGCGGGGCGACATCGGCTTCGGCTCCCGCGTGGAACGCGTCGTGCTGATCGCGGTCGGGCTGTTCCTCGCCCCCTGGGGCTGGCTCCAGTGGCCGATCTACGTGCTCGCGGCGCTCGCGTGGATCACGGTCGCCCAGCGGATCCTGTTCGTCCGCCGACAGCTGCGCGAGCTCGTCGAGCCCGCCGCCTGAGCACCGGAACCGGGGTTGTGACCCGGCGGCGCGGGTGGTATGACGGCCGGGGGCCGCTCGAGCGGCCGCCGGCGAAGGAGAGTGAATGGGACGCCGTGCTGGAGTGTTCGGAGTGGCGAGCCTCGTCTGCGTGTGCGCGGCCGTGGTCGCGCCGGCCGGCGTCCGGGCCTCCGAGCTCATCGGGCGCAACGCGACCGGTGTCCGCCTCCAGGTCGATGCGGGCGGACACGCGCTGGTGTCGTTCCGCTCGGAAGGCCAGTCGAAGACGGTCGTCGCGTCCGGGGCGGTGAACGCGCGACCGCCGTCGCGCTCGAGGCCGCAGGTCGCGTTCGCGATCCGGTTCGGCGGCGGGATCGGCGCGAACGTCTGCGGGACCTACCGCGGCCCCCCGCTCGCCTGGCGCGTCGCAGCCTGCACCGCCCCGGACGGGACCCACTGGGCCGTCCAGGCGTGGCAGCGGACGCTGCCCAACTACGGGGCGAGCGGCTCCGGGGACCAGGAGGCCTGGGAGCTCCGGCTCTCGCACTGGTCGGGAGCGCTGCCGAGGCTCGAGCTCTGGACCGACTGGTCGTATCGGCGGTTCGACCACCTCTACGGACGGCTGACGTACGCCGGGCAGCCGGTGTTCGGATTCGCGTCGACCCGCTACGGCGTTCCGCTCGACGCGTACGGACGCAACGTCTACGTCGACGCGCTCGGCTCGGACTACGGTGCCGGCTGGAAGCGGGTGAACAGCTTCCTCACGCACAACCCGAGCGGTGTGTTCTGCTACGGCTTCTACCCGCACGGGGGCCGGGGAACGGGCGCGGGAAGCCGCTACCGGGCCACGGTGATCGGCCCCGGCGTGGCGCCCGACGTCATGTGGCAGGGGCCGCCGCCGGGCCGTTTCGACGCGGCGCGTGACGCGCAGGCGAACGACGAGCAGCGGGCCTTGCTGCGCGGCGATCGTCTCTGCAAGGTCAACTGAGCCGCGTCTCGTAGCACTCCCTGCATCTGAGAGCTATAGTGCTAGCACTTTGGCTGCTAGCACTTCCAGAAAGGGCGTCCTCGTCAGAACGCCGTCGTCTCTCAAGAGCGCGCTCGTGCGCGAGACGGCACGCCGTGGCGTGAGCCTCAACGACGTCGCCGTCGGCATGCTCGCCGACGCGTTCCACGTCCCGTACGCCCCCACGGGCCGCCGCAGCGGCCTGCCGGGCGCGAGCCCCGTCGTCCTGCTTCGGATGCCGGAGACCCTCAAGCGGGAGATCCAGGCCGAGGCCTTCCGCTCCTCGTCGAACACGAACGACGTGATCGTCCACACGCTCGCGGACGGCCTCGGCATCCCCCACGACTCACGAAGCAGACGGTCCGTGCCCTTCGGGGGCGGCCGCGGAAAGGACCACCGCATGGCCGAGAGCAACGACTCCCAGAACGGCTCCGCGCGCTCGAAGGACAAGGTGCGCGTCGCGATCATCGGCGTCGGCAACTGCGCCAACTCACTCCTGCAGGGCGTCGAGTACTACAAGGGCGCCAAGGCGGACGAGTTCGTCCCCGGCCTGATGCACGTCGACCTCGGCGGCTACCACATCTCGGACATCGAGTTCACCGCCGCCTTCGACGTCGTCAAGGGCAAGGTCGGCGTTGACCTCGCCGAGGCGATCTGGGCCGCCCCGAACGACACGATCAAGTTCGCCGACGTCCCCCAGACCGGCGTCACCGTCTCGCGCGGCATGACGCACGACGGGCTCGGCAAGTACCTCTCGCAGATCGTCGAGAAGGCGCCCGGCGAGACGGCCGACATCGTCCAGATCCTGCGCGAGACGGGGACGGACGTCGTGGTCAACTACCTCCCCGTCGGCTCCGAGGCGGCGACGAAGTGGTACACGGAGAAGATCCTCGAGTCCGGCTGCGCGATGGTGAACTGCATGCCGGTGTTCATCGCCCGCGAGGCGTACTGGCAGAAGCGCTTCGAGGACGCGGGCGTCCCGATCATCGGCGACGACATCAAGTCGCAGGTCGGCGCGACGATCTCGCACCGTGTGCTCACGAGCCTGTTCCGCGAGCGCGGCGTCCACCTCGACCGGACGATGCAGCTCAACGTCGGCGGCAACTCCGACTTCCTCAACATGCTCGAGCGCGACCGCCTCGAGTCGAAGAAGATCTCGAAGACGAACGCGGTCACGTCGATGCTGGACTACGACCTCGGCGCGTCGAACGTCCACGTCGGCCCGTCCGACCATGTGCCGTGGCTGACCGACCGCAAGTGGGCGTACATCCGGATGGAGGGCTCGTCGTTCGGCGACGTGCCCCTGAACATCGAGCTCAAGCTCGAGGTGTGGGACTCCCCGAACTCCGCCGGTATCGTGATCGACGCCGTCCGCCTGGCAAAGCTCGCGCTCAACAACGGCATCGCGGGCGCGCTCGAGGCGCCCTCGAGCTACCTGATGAAGTCGCCGCCGGTGCAGATCGTGGACAGCGAGGCCCACACGAACACCGAGCGCTTCATCACCCAGAACGCCCTGAAGCCCAAGAAGAAGGCGAAGTCCAAGGCGACTGCCTGAGGAAGCCGGACACCGCCGGAGGCGGCAGTCCGCTCGCAGGCAAGCGTCGGACGGCGCCGGAGGCGGCAGTCCGCTCGCAGGCCAGCGTCGAACGCCGCCGAAGGCAGCAGTCCGCTTCAGGGATGTACCGTCGGCCCCGGCGCAGCCCGGGCCGACGGGGTTTGCGGCGTGCGTTCCGCGCCAGCGGAACGCACGCTCGCAGGCAAAGGGTCGGACGCCGCCGGAGGCGGCAGTCCGCTTCAGGGATGTACCGTCGGCCCCGGCGCAGCCGGGGCCGACGGGGTTTGCGGCGTGCGTTCCGCGCCAGCGGAACGCACGCTCGCAGGCAAGAAATGCGGAACGCACGCTCGCAGGCAAGATACGAGCCCGTGCCGCTTCGCATCTGCCTGGTGACCCCCCACGCGTGGTCGGTGCCCCACGACACCAACGAGCACGTCGCGGGCGTCGCCGCTGCGCTGCGGGCGCGAGGCCACGAGGTCGTGATCCTGGCCCCGTCGTCCCGCTCGGCCGACCTCGTAGCGGGACGCCGCGCGCTCCAGCACGGGAAGCTCGAAGGCGTCGTCGCGGTGTCGCTCGCGGCGCGGGTCTCGCCGCGCGCCGCGGTCGGGATCCCGGTCGGGGTCCGCGCGAGCGTGGCGACCGCGCTGCGCAGGGGCGACTTCGACGTCGTGCACGGCTTCGACCCGGGCACCCCGGGCCTCTCGTACGTCGCGCTGCTCGAGTCCGAGACGACGACCGCGGCGACGTTCGTCGACCCCGAGCGGATCGGGTTCCCGGCGCGGCGGACGCACCGCGACCGGCTCCTCGCCAGGATCGACGTGCTGATCGCGGCCGGCGACGACGTCGCCGAGCGTGCCTCGCAACGGTTCCCCGGTCGGTTCGCCGTCGTCCCGACGGGGGTCGACCAGGACCTCTTTCGCCCGGCGAGGAAGCGGAACCTCGTGGTGGTCGAGACCTCCGCCGCCGGGCTCCCCGTCGTGCGCGCGACGATCAGGGCCCTCCGCGGGCTGACCGGCTGGGAGGCGGTCCTCCTCCGCACGGCGAAGCTCGCCGCCCGCCCCTCGATCCCACTTCGGCTGCGCGACCGGATCCATGTGCGCACGGCGGTGACCGCCGCAGCCCGGGCGGAGCTCGTGCGACCGGCCTCGATCGTCGTGCCCTCCCCCGACGGGCTGCGCCGCCTGCGAACCGAGGCCGCCGCAGCGGGCTGTGCGCTCGTCGACCCGCCCGGGCTCGCCGCTCAGCCGGAGCTCGCCGCGGCCGCGCTGCTGCGGCTCGCCGAAGACCGCGACGCGCGCGAGCGCGACGCGGCTGCCCGCCGCGCCTCGGTCGAGCACCACGGCTTCGAGGACGTCGCCGACCAGCTCGAGCGGCTCTACTCCGACGCGGCGCGCCGGCGACGCCCGACGCGGAGCCACGAGACCGAGCCGCTGGCCGACCGCGACTGGATCGTGGCCGACCTCCACATGCACACGAACCACTCGCACGACTGCTCGATCGAGCCGGCCGCCCTGGTCGACCATGCGGAGGAGGAAGGGATCGGCGCGATCGCCGTCACCGACCACAACGTCTTCGCCGGCGCCCGTGAGGCGGTCGACCTGGCCCGCAACCGCAGCCTGATCGTGATCCCCGGCGAGGAGGTCAAGACCGACCGGGACGGCGAGGTGATCGGGCTCTTCCTCGAGCACGAGATCCCGCGCGGCATGAGCTTCGCGGACACGGTGGCCGCGATCCGCGAGCAGGAGGGCGTCGTCTACGTCCCGCACCCCTTCGACCGCATGCATGCGATCCCCGCACCCGCCACGCTGCACCACCACCTGCCGGAGATCGACGTGCTCGAGGTCTACAACGCGCGCCTCCTGTTCGACGCGTACAACGACGAGGCGCTCCGCTTCGCCCGGAAGTACGGGCTGCTGGCGGGCGCCGGCTCGGACGCGCACGTGCTCCAGGGCCTCGGCACCGGAGCCCTGCGCATGCGGCGCTTCGACGGCCCCGAGGAGTTCCTCGTCGCGCTCCGCACGGCGACGGTGCTGCGGCGCCCGAAGTCGCTCGCGTACCTCCAGTCGCTCAAGTGGGTCGCCCAGGTGCGCGAGAGGGTGAGCGGCTGATGCCGCTCATCTCTCGCGCACCTAGAGGAGCCGGTGCCGAGACCAGCGAATCAGACAGCAATGGCATCCTCCACAGGCCGGCCCGATCCTGCTCCTAGCCGAATTGCCGCGAAGCGGCAAGACGGCAATGAGATCCAGGAGCGCTACCTCCGCCGCGCGATCGGCGAGATCAACGAGCTCGGCGACGAGCTCCTCGCGCTGGGCGACGAGCTGCACGTTCCCGTGCTCGGCAGCGGGCACCCGCTGGGCGACGTGTTCCTGCTCAAGCACGCCCCGATGCCGAGCGAGATCCAGGAGGGCGTCGCGTTCTTCGGCCGGTCGGGCCAGGCGCTGCTCAAGTCGCTCCAGCGCCTCGCGGTCGACCCGCTCGCCGTGTACGGGACGAACTGCCTCAAGTTCGGCACGGAGGATCCGTCCGACGCGCGGGGGTGGCTGACGCGCGAGCTGCACATCGTGCAACCGCGTCTCGTCGTCGCGATGGGCGACGAGACGATCTCGTTTCTCGCGGCCCTCCAGTTCCCGCTCGCCCAGCCCCTCGACCCGGGGCGACCGGGCGAGCTGCAGCGCTTCACACCGACCATCGAGGCGCTCGTGACCCCGGACATCGACGCATGCCTCGACGAGCAATCCGCGAAGACGCGATTCTGGAACGCGTTCAAGACGCTCGGCACGTGGTGGGCCGAGCTCCCGCCGTACTGACCGGGCCGCGGGGCGCGGCGCTCGCGGCGCTGCTCGCGGCGCTCGTCGCCTGGGACGCGCTCGCGGTCGGGCTCCCGGACCTTCCGGAGCGGCTGGACGTCGCGCTGGTCGCGTTCGTGCTGATCCCCGCCGCCTTCGTGCCCGCGTGGCTGCTGCTGCCGGCCGCGGACGCGCCGCGACTCGTCGCCGTCGCCGTCGCGCTGGTCGCGCTCTCCGTCCTCCTCGACCTCGCCGGCCTCGGCGCCGCGTTCAACGTGACGAAGCTCGTGGCGCTCACGCTGCTCGGCTTCTGGTTCCTCCGCCTCTTCGAGGCGCTCTCGTGGGTCGTGCTGGTCGCCGCGCTGATCCCCTGGGCGGACATCCTCTCCGTCTACCGCGGGCCGACCCGTCAGGTCGTCGAGGAGAAGCCGGGCGTGTTCGAGCGGGTCGCGGTCGAGTTCTCGATCCCGGGAGTGCACGACGCCGCGCGGGTCGGCCCACCCGACGTGTTCTTCTTCGCGCTGTTTCTCGCCGCGGCCGATCGCTTCCGGTTGCGGCCGGCTGCGACGTGGCTCTGCATGGTGCTCGGCCTCGGGCTGACGCTGGTGGCGGCCGACGCGTTCGACGTGAGCGGCCTGCCGGCCCTCCCGGGTATCGCGCTCGGCTTCGTCGCGCCGAATGCGGACCTGCTGTGGCGGGCGCTTCGCGACCCGGAAGCGCCCGCCGAGCAGGGGTCTCGGTAGGAGAAGCCGGCTAGCAGTTCTCCTTCGCCCACGCCTCGATGTGGGTCGCCGCCTGCTGCACCTCCTGCGAGTCGAGCGTGGTCGCGAGTTGCTGGAGCTTCGCCAGCGCCTGCGGGTCAGCCGTCCCGCTGGAGAGGTCGACGCCCTTCAGCGCCTCCGCGATCTTGGAGAAGTTCTGCGCCAGCACCTGCCAGTCGGCCTTGATCTCGTCGGGCACCTGGTCGGCGAGGTCGTCGAACAGCTTCGACACGTCCTGGACATCGCCGTTCTGACCACCCATGGCGGCCGCGAGCTTCGACCCGAGGCCCGCGAGCTCTGCACACTTGCCCGTGAGCGCGCTGGTGTCGACGCCGGCGGACGTCGAGGTGTCCTCCGTCGTCGTCTCGTCGGTCATCGTCTCCTCGGTCGTCGTCGTCTCGTCGGTCGTCGCACCGGAGACGATCGTGGTGGTGTCGCTGCTCGCGTCGTTCGAGCCGCCGCCGCACCCTGCGGCCACGAGCGCGAGCACGGCGACCAGGAGCACACCGAACCGTCGTCTGTTCATCCACTCACCCTTCGTCGAAATGCGCCGCCTCACTCCGCGCGGCGCCCGCATTCTGCCCCGCTTCCCGGCCGATTGGAAGCGCGAGCGCGGAGACGCTCTCGATATGCGGCGTGTGGGGGAACATGTCGACGGGGGTGCAGCGCTCGAGTCGGTAGCCGAACTCGTCCCGCAGGACGGCGAGGTCCGAGGCGAGCGTGGTCGGATTGCACGAGACGTAAACGATGCGCGGCGCCTGGAGCGCGCCCGTCCGGCGCAGGGCCTTGCCGGCGAGCCCGGCCCTCGGCGGATCGACGACGACGACGTCCGGCGGCCCGGCCCGCTCGCGCAGCTCCTCCAGCGACTGGCCGACGTTGCCGGCGAAGAACCTGGCGTTCGCGATCCCGTTCGCGGTCGCGTTGTCGATCGCGCAGGCCACCGACTCCTCCGAGATCTCGACCCCCCACACCGAGGCGGCCGAGCCCGCGAGCGAGAGCCCGATCGTGCCCGTGCCGCAGTAGAGGTCGTACACCGTCTCGTTGCCGCCGAGGCCCGCCGCCTCCCCGGCGAGCGCGTAGAGCCTCTCGGCCATCGCCGTGTTCGTCTGGAGGAACGCGTTCGGGCGGATCCGGTACCGCAGCCCGCCGAGCTCCTCCTCGATCCACTCCTCACCCCAGAGCAGCCGGGTCGGGAGGTTCGTGACCTCGGCCGGCCGGTCGTTCACCGCCCAGTGGATCGACCGCACCTGCGGGAACCCGGTGAGGGTCTCGACGAGGAAGTCCGCGTCGAATCGCTCCCCCGGAGCTGTGACGAGCACGACGAGCGCCTGATCGGTGTTGCGTCCCTCGCGGACGACGAGGTGCCTGAGGTAGCCGGTTCCCGCCTCCTGGTCGTACGGCTCGAGCCCCTCGTCGCGGGCCCACCGCTTCACGGCGTCGCGGATCGCATTGCCGAGCTCGGTGGTGAGCAGGCACTCCTCGACGTCGATCACCTCGTCCCACCGGCCGGCGCGATGGAAGCCAAGCGCCGGGCCGTCCTCGCCCTGGGCGAACGAGTACTCGAGCTTGTTGCGGTAGTGGTACTGCGACTCGGCCGGCACGATCTGCTCGACCGGCGGGTCCGGAAACTTGCCCAGCCGCGTGAGCGCGTCGCGGACCTGGGACTCCTTCGCGGCCAGCTGCTGCTCGTAGGCGTAGTCCTGGAAGCGACAGCCGCCGCAGACCCCGAAGTGGCGGCACGGCGCTTCGACCCGGTCGGGGCCGGGCTCGAGCAGTGCAATCCGTGTCGCCTCCGCGAACCCGCGCTTCACCTTGGTCGCGCGTGCGCGCACGAGATCGCCGGGCAGCGCGCCACGGACGAACACCACGAAGCCGTCGAGCCGCCCGACCCCGTTGCCGCCGTACGCGAGCGAGTCGACGCGAAGCTCGACCTCCTCGCCGGTGCGGATCGGGGCAGCCACCGCCCGAGCGTAGCTTGCGGGTGTCTCGCCTTCGGCGAGCCACCTATGACGACGGAGCTAGGTGGCTCGCGGAGCGAGACACCTCAGGCGAGCACAGTGACGTGCACGGACCGCGTCCGCGGCCCGTCGAACTCGCAGAAGAAGATGCCCTGCCACGTGCCGAGCGCCAATGTCCCGTCGTCCCGCAGCGGCACGAGCACGCTCGGGCCCATGAACGCCGCGCGGATGTGCGTGGGCGCGTTCTCCTCGCCCTCCTCGACGTGCTGCCAGGGCCACTCGGAGGGGACGATCCGCTCCAGCGCGGTCTCGAAGTCCCGGGCGACCATCGGGTCCGCGTGCTCGTTGATCGTCACCCCCGCCGTCGTGTGCGGCACGTAGACGAGCACGGCGGAGCCGTCACGTCCTGCGACGGCCTCCTGGACGAGCCGGGTGACGTCGACGAGCTGGCTCTGCCGCTCGGTGCGGACCGTGAGCGTCTTCACACGTCAGAGCGCGCCGCCGGCGGCGGGCGGCGCGGACGCGTCGACCCCGGCGTCGCCCACGGTCTCCCGCGCGAGGAAGTCCTCGACCCGCATGACGTCGCTCTGCGAGCGCGAGACGACGTCGAGCAGCGAGGACATCGACGAGACCTCCTCGCGCTGCTCCTGCAGGAACCAGTGCATGAACTGCTCGGCGACGAGCTCGCCCTCCTCGCGGGCGGTCAGCGCGAGCTGCTGGATCTGCCCGGTGACCCGCTTCTCCTGGTCGAGCGCGAGCTGGACGGGCTCGACGATGTCCGCGAACGCGACCTGAGGCGCCTCGACCGCGGGGATCACGACCTGCTCGTCGGCGTCGAGGAGGTACTGGACCATCATCATCGCGTGGTTCCGCTCCTCGACCGCCTGGCGGTAGAAGTGAGCGGCGAGCTGCGGCAGGGTCTGCGCGTCGTAGTGGACGGCGATCGCGATGTACTGCTGCGACGCGCCGAACTCGTAGGCGATCTGCTCGTTGAGGGCATCTGTGTAGCGGGACATGCCGGGACTCTAACGCGGCCCGTGAGACGACGGAGGCGGCCTCGGCGGCCGCCCCCGCTACGCGCCTTCGGAGCCTCCGCGACTCAGGCGGACGTGGACTGCGCCTCGACGTCGGGCGTCGAGCCGAGCTGGATGCGCCGGGGCTTCGCCTCCTCCGGCTTGGGCACCCGCACCTCCAGCACGCCGTTGCGATACGACGCGCCGATCTTCGAGTCGTCGACTCCGGCGGGAAGCCCGACCGCGCGGACGAACGACCCGTGCCTCCGCTCGAAGCGGTAGAAGCGGTCGCTCTGCTCCTCGGCCTGGCGCTCGCGCTCTCCGGAGACGGTGAGCGTGTCGTCGTGCGCCTCGATCGTGATCTCGTCCTCGCTCAGGCCTGGCAGGTCGAAGGCGTAGACGAGCTCCGTGTCGGTCTCCCAGACGTCGAGCGCCGGCGCCCAGCTCTGGGTCCTGGCGCCCGTCTCGAAGAGGCCGCTCATCAGCCGGCTGACCTCGCCCTGGAACCCGGTGAGGTCGCGAAACGGCTCCCAGCGAACCAGTGTGGTCATCTCAATCCTCCTTGGACGAACATGGGAAGAACTTTCACTACATATGATAACAAAATCTCAGCGTGATTGTGTCAGGTCGTGGCGAAGTAGCATCGGGTGATGGCGGGCATCGGGATCCCGGACAGCCTCAAGGGCCGGAGCCTCACGCGGATCTCCGCCTGGAGCCCCGAGGAGCTCGGGCTCGCGCTCGACCTCGCACGCGAGCTGAAGCTCGAGCGGACGCGGCGAAAGGAGCTCCGTCTCCTCCCCGGCCGCACGGTCGGCCTGATCTTCCGCAAGCCGTCGACCCGCACGCGGATCAGCTCGGAGGTGGGGATCGCGGAGCTCGGCGGCATGGCGCTCTACGTCCCCGCGGGCGACCTCCAGCTGGCGCGCGGCGAGTCGACGCGCGACACGGCGCTCGTCCTCTCGCGGTTTCTCAGCGCGATCGTGATCCGGACGTTCGAGCAGGCCGAGGTGGAGGAGTTCGCGCGGTACGCGTCGATTCCGATCGTGAACGGCCTCACCGACGCGGCCCACCCGCTCCAGGCGCTCGCCGACGCGATGACGATCCGCGAGCGGTTCGGAACGCTCGCCGGCGTGCGCGTCGCCTATCTGGGCGACGGCAACAACGTCTGCCACTCGCTGCTCCGGATCGCCGCCCGCACGGGCATGCGGATCGTCGCCGCCTGCCCGGAGGGCTACCTCCCCGACGCAGATGTCGTTGCCTCCTGCCGCGAGGACGCGGCGGGAAGCGGTGGCACGGTCGAGGTCGTGGGCGACCCTCGCGACGCGGTCGCCGGAGCCCAGGTGCTCTACACCGACGTCTGGACGAGCATGGGCCAGGAGGACGAGCGAGAGCGCCGGCTCCGCGACCTTGCCCCGTTCCGGCTCGACCGGCACGCGCTCGAGCTCGGGGCTCCCGACGCTGTCGCCATGCACTGCCTGCCCGCCCATGCCGGGGAGGAGATCACCGAGGACGTCCTCTACGGCGACCGGTCGCTCGTCTGGGACCAGGCCGAGAACCGCCTGCACGTCTACAAGGCCGTGCTGGCCCTCACCGTGCGCTGATGCGCTTCGACGACGTCGTCCGCTCGGCCCTCGACGGTCTGCCGCCGCCGATCGCGGCGGGGCTGCGGAACGTGGCGATCGTCGTCGAGGAGGAGAACGCCGACGATCCCGACCTCTACGGGCTGTTCGAGGGTGTCCCTCTCACGGAAGGCGGCCCTGTCGCGGGCGATCTTCCCAGCCGGATCGCGATCTACCGGCGCCCGCTCGAGGCGGACTTCCCCGATGCGGACGAGCTGCTAGAGGAGATCCGTGTCACCGTGCTCCACGAGCTCGGGCACTACTTCGGGCTGGACGAAGACCGCCTCGCCGAGCTCGGGTACGAATGACTACTGCCCTCGACGTGGTGACGTGGGTCGCCCTCGCCGCAGGCGCCCTCGTGGTGGGGCTGTTCCTCTTCGCCCGCCGACGTTAGCCGGTCGCTGTTTCGGGGAATGCCCCGACATGTCGAATCGTTCCACTGAGACATGAACACGATTCCGCGGATCCACGACCAGATCGAAGAGTTGAGCGAGCGCCGAGTCGTTCTCTGGAACTCGCTCTCGCAGGGCCGCGACCCCGCTGTCGTCGAGGAGATCAAGGCCCTCGACGCGCAGCTCGAGGAGCTGTGGGAGGAAAACCGCGCGGAGCGTGCCCGCATCCGCTTCGGCGAGCGCGAGGAGATCGTCCGTCGCGCACGGGCCGAAGAGCGGCTCGAGCGGGCCGCGTAGCCCGCGCGCAGGTTTCGCAGGGATTCGCGCCGGTTCGCCGTACCATGTGCCCGTGCTCGGACGACGGGTGGAGATCGACGAGGCTCTCGCGCAGGAGCGGCAAGCGCTCGCCGAGCAGCACGCCGCGCTCGAGGACTTGAAGCGTCAGCTGTCCGAGCGCGTGGCGGCGGTCGGGGAGCGCGAGCAGGAGCTCCGAGCTGCTCTCGCGCAGGTGGCCGCGGGCAAGTCCCCGGCGGTGGCGCTGCCCGCAGTCGTCTCTCCGGACGCGGACAGGCTGGCCGCTCGCGCAGCCGCGATTGCGGAGCGGGAGCGCGGGCTCGCCGCCCGCGAGGCAGCGCTCGAGGCTGCCGCCGCGAACGGTGCCGACCCCGGCAAGGCCGCGATCGCCGAGCTGACCGCGGCGCTCGAGGCCCGCACGCGCGAGCTGGACGCCCGAGAACGTGCGCTCGCGGAGCGTGAGCGCGTCCCACCCGATCCGGACGGGGCTCGCCTGGCCCAGATCGAGGCGCGTCTGGACGAGCTCCGCGCCGCCGAGGAAGCGTTCCTCCGCACGCGCCGCGAGCTCGCCGAGCACACCGACGCGATCTCCGCCCGCGAGCAGCTGCTCGCCCAGCGGGAGCGCGAGCTCGACGAACGCGAGGACGGCTGGGGCGGCCCCGACCTGCATGAGCTCGAGTCGCGCCTCCGCCGCCTCGAGTCGCAGCGCCAGACCACGCAGACCGGGAGCTTCAGCGGCGGCTTCCGGCGCCTCGAGCAGGAAGGCTCGCGGCGCCCGCCGCCGAAGTGAGCCGCGCGTTCGAGCCTTTACACTTCACGTTCCCGGGGCGTTAGCTCAGTTGGGAGAGCACCAGCTTTGCAAGCTGGGGGTCGCCGGTTCGAGCCCGGCACGCTCCATCAACACAAAGCCCTGCAAAAAGCCAGGGCTTTGTCGTCTGAGGAGATGACCGCTCGCTACTGCGTGGCCCAATCTTGGCCCAAACGATCGAGGTCGTGGGCGGCGTGGGCGTCGAGCTTTGCGCGAGCGAGGTCCTCGGAGCCGCGGGCGAGGTGGCCGTAGGTGCGGTCGATCATGTCGAGCGAGGTGCCCATGTAGCGGGCGAGCTCGAAGATCGAGAGGCCGGCGGCGAGTGCCCAGGTGGCAAACGAGTGGCGGAGGTCGTAGATGCGGCGGCGCGGCAGCCCCGCGGCGTCGAGTGCGGGTAGCCATTCGCGGGCTCGCCAGTTGTGGAGGTCGAGGTGGCTGCCGTGGCCTGCGCGGATGCGGTTGGCTCCGCCGGGTGCGGGGAAGACGAGCCGTGAGTTGAGCCGCCGAGGGTTCGCGTCGAGCGCGCTCAGCGCTCGCGTCGAGAGGGGGACGCGTCGTCGCGAGCGGTCGGTCTTGCCGTACGCCTTGAGACGGCCGCGGGAGAAGGTGCGCTGCACGATGAGGACGCCGTCGTTCCGCGAGATGTCTCGCCATTCGAGTGCGATCCACTCCGCCGGTCGCAGGCCGGTCTCGCCTGCGACGAGCGCAACCGTGCCCCAAGGGCCGAGCTCTGCGGCGAGCCTGTCGACTTCCGGGCGGGTGAAGGGCTCGATCTCCGGCCGTTTCGGCATCGGGTTCGAGCCGGCGAGCTTCGCGGGGTTGCGACTCATGAGCCCCCAGCGGATGCCAGCCTCGAGCGTCTGGCGGAGCGCTTGGACGATCCCATAGCGCGATCCCTCGGGGAGCGTCGTGCGCCAGTCGGCGATCTCGACGGTCATGCGTTCGAGTTGACCGAGCTTCACCGTCCCGAAGGCGCGGACGGCGTAGGCGAGCCGCTCGCGGAGCGTCGTGATCGTCGATGCCTCGCGCCCGACCGCGTGCGTGGTCAGGTAGCGGTCGACGAGCTCGGCGAGGGTCATCTCGGCGGGCCGGGCGATGTCGCCCCGTAGCCGTGGACGCTCGATCTCCTCGTACCAGCGTCGTGCCTCCGAGCGCGACTTGAAGCCGCTGCGCCGCCGCCGCCTTCCGCTCTCGTCGTACCAGCGGATGCCGTAGCCCGCGCTCGTCCTGTAGAGCTGCCCCTGTTGCTGCGCTGGCATGGTGTGCTCCTTCGTCGCCGTGGTTGCTGTTCAGCGTAGGTGCGGGTCGGGCCCGCGGTGGTCCTCAAGCCAGGCCTCGATCTCGGAGCGCCGGAAGCGGAGCACGTTGGATGCCAGCCGGAAGCCGGGCAGTTCACCCGCGCGCCAGCGACGGAGGATGCTCGGGATCGAGAGCCCGAGCAGCTCGGCCACCTCGCGTGCGGTGAGCAGGCGATCGCTTGCCATGATCGAAACAGATTAGCATAGATACCGGATAGAAGCACGTTCGGTTAGAGTCCCGGTCGTGCGTGAGGACACGGTCAGGAGCGCGGCAATCCTGCGCGAGGCGCGGTTGCGGGCGGGGTTCTCGCAGGACGAGCTGGGCCGGGTGTCGGGGAAGGACCGGACGGTGATCGCCCGCTACGAGCAGGGGATCGTGGCCCCGAGCCTGGACACGCTGGTGCAGCTACTGCGCGCCTGCGGCTTCGACATCCCGTTGGAGCTGGTGCCGTACGACCCGGGACCGGACGAGACGATGTCCGCGATCCAGATGCTTCCCCCCGTGGTGCGGCTTGACCGGATGCTCGAGCGACGCCGAGCGCCGGAAGACCACCTGCTCGACATGCCGCGAGAGCGGCTTCGGGAGCAGCGCCGGGCGGAGGAGGAGCGCGCCCGACGCCGCGAGGAGATGCTCCGACAACGGGACGACAAGCAGGACAGGCCCCCAGGCAGGGAGGGCGGCTGAGCAGTGGCCGGGCAGGGTGGGGCAGAGCGGAACGGGTTCGACCCGCGCGGGATCCTCGCGGGTCTTGCGCGAAACCACGTGAGCTTTGTGCTGATCGGCGGCCTCGCGCGCGTCATCCGCGGGACGAACGAACTCACCGACGGGGTCGACATCTGCCCCTCTCTCACCGACTTCACCCGCGAGCGGCTTGAGGAGGCCCTCGACGACCTGGAGGCGCAGCGGACCGATAGGCGGCGCCTGGTGTTGGAGGAGGCGCTCGCCAATGAGCGGGTGATCGGGCTGCGTACGCCGCTGGGGGAGCTGAAGCTGGTGCCGGAGCCGGCCGGGACAAGACGCGGCTACAAAGACCTGCGCCGCGCTTCGACCATGGAGCACATCGGAGACGGCCTACGCCCCGAGGTGGCCTCCGTTCAGGACCTGGCGCGCATGTCGGCCGCGCTCGCGCACGAGCTCGCCAACGAGCGCGGCCGAGAAGCAGAAAGGGCGCGGGAGCGGGCGATCGAAAGCTCGCGTGAGCTTCGCCGGATCATGGAGCTCGAGTTCGGCCTGCAGCGCACGCTGGGCCTCGGGCGCGGCATGAGCCGCGACAGGGGTATCGACTTCTGAGCTCTGCCCTGTAGACTGTTTGTCTACATGGAGACGACGACGATTCGGGTGGCCGAGGAGACGCGCGACCGTCTCAACGGGCTCGCCAAGCGGCGGGGCGCCTCCGCGGGCGAGGTTGTCGCCGAGCTCGTGCGGGAGGCGGACGATCGCGCGCTGCTCGCCGATGCGGCCGAAGGCTGGCAGCGGTTGGCGGCCGAGCCGGAGGCTCTTGCCGCCTATCGGGCCGAGACCGAGCAGCTTGCGGGCTTCGACACGCACCCGCCCGCGTATTGAGCGAACCGCCACGACAGGGCGAGGTGGTGTGGGCCGATCCCGACCCGACGCGCGGGTCCGAGCAGGCCAAGGCGCGACCCTTCGTGATCGTCTCGGTCGACCAGCTCAACCGCTCCCCGGTCGGGCTCTCTCTCGCGGTGCCCTTGACGCGCACCGACTTCCAGAACGCGCTCCATCTCGAGATCGCCCCGCCGGAAGGTGGCCTGCGCGAGCGGAGCTTCGCGATGCCCGAACAGCTGCGCGCGCTCGCGCACGAACGGATAACGAGGCGGCTCGGAACCTTGCGCGCGCCGACGGTGACCGAGCTGCTGCGACGCTGCCGGCTACTGCTGCGCGAGTCCCAGTAGTTCTCAGGCTCGACTACTACGTCTCAACCGGGATACCCGGCTTCAAATCCCTCGGAAGGAGGATGCCAGAACATCGTACTCCGCAATATCCTCGCCGTCGATGACCGGTGGGAACTCGTGACAAGACACAACCTGCTGCGCCGGCTGGCGGTGGCCGCTTGGTCGTTCGCCGTCGGCGCCAAGGCGTTGACTTGGCCTTCCACCGCATCCGCGTACATCCCCTGCTCGTGTCAGAACTTCGCCCCGGAGGGTTACCTCTGCGGCAGCGGAACCCTGTACCTGGCAGGGTACTATCGCGACTGTCGCTATCCGGCTGAGCTGTGCTCAGGTCTCATTCTGATCCCCATAGGATGCTGTTAGAGCTGATGGCACGAGTGTTACACCATGACTGAGATCCCCAAGCCAAGCGGACGAATCAGGCCATTTGCGGTTGAGGTTAGGGCCGAGTCTCACACTCGACTCCAGCTTCCAGCGGCCATTGCCAAGTTGCCGCCTCCCCAGTCGACCTGCGGTGTAACGGGTCCGTTTCGGACACTTGCTGAATGGCGCAACTTCCTTGGCGGTGATGAAGGTGTCCTGGAGGATCCGTGGGGTGAGAAGTACCGAGTTTCACTTCGAGCGTACGCGGATCGGGCAGCCGACACCCTCTTGCTCGTGGGGCTTCGAGAGTACTTGCCGCGCGAAGAGCCCTCGCTCGCGATCGCGGATGGCACCGTTATCGGCTTGGCGCCGTAGAACGCGAGCCGCATGGCTCGCCGGCGGCGCACATCGAGCACGTGTCGCCATCCTTCAGGGCGGCCCGCGCACCCGCACCCCGCGCGTTGGGATCGCCCGTAGAGCGCCAGGGCCTTGCCGACCCCAGCTGTCCCGCGTTTCGTTCGCCGAATCGCGGAATTCCGCGCCGGGTAAGGCGGGCTCAGTTCACATCTCGATCCCCCGAGGGAGGCTCCGCTCGGGTGTGCGTCCGAGTTCGCGCTCGCGACCGAGGCCGCGCTCCGGCGGCGGCTGGCTGCGGTAGAGCTCGCGCGCGCGCTCTCGCGTCCCGCGCAGCTCCTCTGCGAGCCGCTCATGCTGGTGGTCGAGTCCGGTGAGGCGCTCGCGGCTCTGGTCGATCTGCTGGCGGAGGGTGCGGCCGTGTCGGGCGCGCCCGATGAGGCCGAGCCCGTCCAGGCGCCTCTGTGCCTGGTTGAGCCCCTGGGCGGATCGGGTGCGCTGCTTCTCGAGTGCCTGTTGGCGGTCGGTGAGGAGTCGTGCGCGGCGGGTAAGTGCTTTTGGGTTGGTGCCCTCGGCGGCGTCGGTGGCGAGGGTCTGTGCGGCGGAGCGGGTGAGCGCGTCCGCGAGCCGCTCCACGGGGTCGGCGGGTTCCATCCGGTGCGGGGAGGCGTCCGGCTCGACGTCGCGTCCGACGGCGTAGAGGCGGGTCTCGCAGCGAGCGCGGCTCAAAGCGACGTAGCCCCACTCCTTGAGCTTGCCTTCGCCTTCTGCGAGGACGAAGGCGCGCTCGACCGTGATGCCCTGCGTCTTGTGGCCCGTGAGCGCGTACGCGTGGCGCACGTGCCCGGCGTCGAGATAGCGGGCCGGGAGCGTGAGCCGGTGGCGGTCGTCGAGCTGGACGACGATCGCTCGGTGCTCAGCGTCGATCTCGACGACCGTGCCACGCTGGCCGTTGCAGACCCCGAGTCCACGGTCGTTGCGCGTGCAGAGCACACGGTCGCCGCGCGAGAGTTCGAGCCCCGAGTCGAGCGAGAGCCGCGTTCGCCCGAGCCTGCCCTCGCGGTCGAGGAGGGTGCGGGCGACGGCGTTCAACTCTGAGACGTCCGATCGGCGGTGGGCGATCATCACGCTCCCTTCGAGGTCGCGGGAGGCGGCGCGCCACCAGTCGCACACGAGCTCCGCCTTCGCCTCCGCACGCGTCTCCGCCACATGGAGCCTGCCCTGCTCCGCGGCGCGTGCGAGGTAGTCGCGGCTTCCACCCGCGCGGAGCAGCGCGAGCGCGTGTCGTTCGAGCTCTGAGCGCTGGCGGCGGTTGTCGTGGAGCTCGATCGCGCCGTTTCGCTCGACGAGCGCGGCGAACAAGCCGCCCGGGCCGACGGCGGCGAGCTGGGCGGGGTCGCCGACCAACACGAGCTTCCCGTCGGCGTGCTCGACCTGGAAGAGGACATCGGTGAGCGTGCGCGTGTCGGCCATCCCCGCCTCGTCGACGAGGAGCAGGCACTCGCGTGGCAAACCGCCTCGCCCCCAGGTTTCGGCGAGCAGCCGGTGGAGCGTCATGCTCGGGACGCCGGTCTCCGCCTCGAGGTTGGCGGCCGCCACCCCCGAGGGCGCGGCGCCGAGCGCGAGGTAGCCCTCGCGCCGGAAAGCCTCGGCGAGCGCCCCGAGCGCGACGGTCTTGCCCGCACCCGCGTGCCCGACAACGCACACGACCCGATCCGGGGTCGCCGCCGCGGCGCGTACCATCGCCTGCTGCTCAGCGCCGAGCTCGGCCGCCCGCTCGCGGAAGACGTGTTCGAGCGCCGGTCTGGAGACGACAGGGACACGGCCGTCTCGGGTCGGCGTAGCGATCTTGAGCGCGACCCGCTCGTGCCGCAGGAGCTCGGCGGTCGAGAAGCGCGCCGGGCGACCGACCGCGGCGCGCTCCACCGCTTGCACCTCCTCGCGTGCGAGGAAGCGCTCGACGAGCGCGAACACCCTTTCTGCGGGAGCACCCTGCTGCTGCGCCTCCGCCCAGGCCATCACCGCCTCCGGCCCGGAGAACGTCGAGCGCTTCTCGGTCAGACCGTCGGGTCCCACGAGGTGCGCCGCGATCTCGGCGATCACGCGCTCATCCAGCTCACGCTCGACCGTGCGGCCGAGGAGCCGTTTGAGCTGGCGGCGGCCGAGCCCCTGCTCGGCCGCGCGTGATCGCCACTCCTCGCGCAGGCGGGGCAGGTCGAGCGGCTCCTTGCGGTCGCGCGTCGCGACCGCCGCCACCTTGGCCGCGTAGAAGCCGCTCGTGCCCTCGCGCTCCAGGTGGTCGAGCACCTGCAGCCGCCGCTGGGAGAACTCCTTGAGCACCTCGTCGGGGACGCCGGCGATCTCCGCCATCCCCTTCTCGGGCTCCCGCCACTCGACCCCGAGCGAGCGCTGAAGCTCGAAGCGCAGGTGTGCCTGGTACAGGTAGCCGGCCGCGAGCCGGTAGTGCTCGAGAATGGGGCGGCCGTCGAGGGCCCTGTACTTCTCGTCCGGGCTTCTCGCCAGGTTGGCGACGATCACGTGCGTGTGCAGGTGCGGGTCCTGCGCCCGCGAGGTGCGATGCTGGTAGGCGGCGGCGACGAAGCCGGAGGCGTGCTCGCGTACGCGGCCGTTTCGGCCCCTGCGGGTCACGCACGCCCGTTCCTCCAGGTAGGAAAGTGCCGCCTGCCAGGCGGAAAGGTGCGCCTGGTTCACCGCATGGCGCGTCTTCTCGTCGCCGAGCGCGTGCAGCAGGCTCACGCTCTTCGGGGGCGCGAAGACGAGGTCGTAGCCCGCGACCGGCTTCAGCGGCTTCACCTCGACGTAGCGCTCACCGGTCAGGGGCTCGATCCGCTCCACCGTCGTTCGCTTCGTCGGCGCCTGTGAGCGGAGCACGGCGCCCGTGAGCGGATGCCGGGCCGAGATCAACCTGCCGAGCTCGCCCTCACCGACTGTTCCCTCGAGCTCGAGCTCCGCCGCGCCTTGACCGGCCCACACCCCCGGCGACTCTCCGCGGCCCGCGTAGTAGTCGTCGATCCCGTCCGCCACCGAGCGCTCGTAGTACGCCTCCTGACCGGGCGACAGCTTCGACACGGACAGCATCGGATCAGGATAGCATCAATGATGCATATGTGTCTCCCTATCTGACTTCTTATACTGTCGTCAACGCCACGCAAGTGCAACACGCTGAGTTCGCCGGAGTGCCATGCGCATGCGAGCGCCGAGGAACGGCTTATCAGCCGCGGCAGAGGTTGGTCCGCGCAGCTGGACTGCAGCTGAGACCCTGCCCTAGCGGTCTCGACGAAGCGCGGGCCAGGCAAGGAGCGCGAAGAGGCCGAGCGCGGCGGCGGCGGCGAGTACGAAGAGCGCGATGCCCGTGTCGGCGCGGAGGCCGCCGACTGTGAGGACGACGAGGCTCGACGCGAACGCGGCGACGAGCAGGACGAGCACGAGACCGACGTGCCGGAGCGGCCGTTCTTCGGGGCCGTCGCGGAGCTCGAGCGACCAGGAGCCGAACTCGACGGCGGCGAGGAGGCCGACGGCGACCAGCGGCGCTCCGCGGTCGAGCGCAATGTCGCCCGGTGCGAGCGAGAGCGCGTAGCCTAACGCGATCGCGGCCGCGCCGAGCGCGAGCCCGTCCTCCCAGAGCGAGAGCAGCCCCGCGAGCAGCACGCCGATGCCGATCAGGCAGGCGAATGGCACGAGCCCGTTCACGAGGCTCCCGGTGACAACCGGGTAGGCAGCGCTCGCGACGGCGGCGACGAGCGCCGCGAACGCGGTCGCTACGCGCGGACGACGTGCGCTCTTCGTCGGAACTCCTCCATCCCGCGAACCGTGACCTCCAGAGACTGCTCCTCTGCCCACTCGACCACCGCGATGCCGCGCGCCCGTAGCCGGCTACGCAGCAGATCGCGCTCGAGGGCCACAAGCCGGCGAACGTTCTCGTCGTCGAGGGAGAGGTAGGAGAGCGGCGGCAGCTCGACGACGGCGAGGTCGAAGCCGCGGCCGCGCAGCTCGAGCAGGGCCGCGACGACCGCGTCGTCGAGTAGCGGTGTGAGCGCGAGGACGAGCGCCTGCGGCGGGACGAACCGGGTGGGCACTACCAGCCGCGGGCCCTCGCCGGAGGGCGGGAGTGGCCGTGCTTCGAGCAGGGTCTCGACGATCCGCTGGCGCTGGACGGCGCCGGTCGCCGGACGAAGCCAGCGCATCCGCCCGCCGAGCGGGAGCAGCCCGACCCGGTCGCGACGGGCGAGGTAGCGCTCCGCGAGCGCTGAGGCCGCTCGAACGCACTCGTCGAGCGGGTCCCTGGCGGTGCCGAGGTCGGCGAAGGTGTCGAGCAGGAGCACGACCGCGGTGTTTCGTTCGGGGTGGAGCTCGTTGACGACGAGCTCGCCGGTTCGAGCGCTCGCCCGCCAGTTGACGCGCCGCAGGTCGTCTCCTTCCGAGAACGACCGCAGCTCGGCCAGCTCGATCCCCTCGCCCTTCGTCCGCGCGACCTGGTCGCCGACCGCCGCCTGCGTGCCCAGCGGCCGCACGAGCGCCCGCAGCGCCTCGCGCGTGGGGTAGACCCGCAGCACCGTGCCGAGGTCGACGGTGTGCTCCTCGGCGACCAGCCGCAGCTGGTCGTAACGGCGCACGCGGAGTGGCCCCAGCGCATGTGCGCCCCAGCGGACGCAGTCGATGGTCAGCGCGAGCATGCGTGGCGAGCCGGCGCCAAGCGCAAGGGCACGGGGCTCATCCAGTTCGAGCGCAACCCCCGGCGGGACGACGAGCCGCAGCTCGAGACGATCGCTCGGGGTCTCCGAGACGAGCTCCAGCTCGCCTTCGACGGTGTCGCCCTGCTGCACGCGCTCCTCCTCGAGCAGCAGTGCCGCCTCGAGCGGCCCGGGGCGCGCCGGGGGGAGCGCCACGAGCGCGAGCAGCGCGAACGGCGCCGCCACGGCAGCGGGCTCGGGCCGGCCGAGCGCGAGCGCCGCGACGACGCCGACCGCGGTCACCCACAGCGCGGCCACGAGGCGCGGCGTCGCGAAGCGGGTCACGTGGTGTCCGACTTCGAGTCGGACACCGGCGTCAGATCCTCGGCAGCCGGGGTCGGCACCTGCTCGAGCAGCTCGGCCACCACCTCGTCGCCCCGGATCTGCTGCAACCACAGCTCGGGCGCGAGCGTCAGCCGGTGCGCGAGCGCCGGCACCGTGACCGCCTTCACATCCTCCGGCGTCACGTACGCCCGACCCTCCAACACGGCCTTCCCTCGCGAGAGCTTGAGCAAGGCGAGCCCACCGCGCGGACTGGCGCCGACCTGGACGCGCGGGTTGTCGCGCGTCGCCCGCACGAGCCGAGCGATGTAGTCGACGATCGGTTCCGACACGTGCACCAGCTCGAGCGAGCGCTGCATCTCCACCAGCGTCCTCGCGTCGACGACCGGCGTGATCTCGACCTCGTCCGCCGCCCGCTCGATCCGTTGCAACAGCAGCACACGCTCGTGCTCGAGGGTCGGATAGCCGATCCGCGAGCGGAGAATGAACCGGTCGAGCTGCGCCTCCGGCAGCGGGTACGTGCCCTCGTATTCGATCGGGTTCTGCGTCGCGATCACGACGAACGGCGGCGCCAGTTTCCGTGTCGTCCGGCCGCTCGTCACCTGCCGCTCCTGCATCGCCTCGAGCAGCGCCGCCTGCGTCTTCGGCGGAGCCCGGTTCACCTCGTCGGCGAGCAGCAGGTTCGTGAAGATCGGCCCGGGGCGGAACTCGAACTCGTTGTCGCGCTGGTTGAAGATCGCTGACCCTGTGATGTCCGCCGGCAACAGGTCGGGCGTGAACTGCACCCGCGTGAACTCCACCTCGGCCGCCTGCGCAAACGACCGCGCCAACAGCGTCTTCGCCAGCCCCGGAAAGTCCTCGAGCAGCACGTGACCATCGGCCAGGATGCCCAGCAGCACCAGCTCCAACGCCTCCCGCTTGCCAACCACCGCCCGCTCCACCTCGGCGAGGACCCGCTCCGCACGCTGTCCCGTCTCGGGCGGCTGCATCACACCCGCTCCAACGCCGCCAACAAACGGTCGAGCTCCGCGGGAGTCGGCCCCGGCGCGAACTTGTCCCGCTCCAACGGCCGCGCCAGCAGCCCCCACGCCTCGTCGCCCAGGAGGAGGCGGGCCCGCTCGCTTTCGAACCGCAAACCACGGCCCGCGAGCCGTTGCCCCGCAATCTCGACGAGGCGGCCACGGAGCTGCTCGAACCGGACGGCCGACCCGCTCGCGAGGTCCAGCTCCCGCGCCGCCCGCTCCACGAACACCGGGCCCGACAGGTCGCGTGCCTCCCCGCGGCGGTGCCTCCGCCTAGGCGCCCGCGCCAGCCGCCCGAACGGCGACAACACCCGCGCGACGACGACCACCGCTGCGTACGCCACGAGCACGATCAACGCGAAGCGCACCCCGCCCTCAGACGAGACGACCCCGAGCAGCGCCATCGCAAGCGCGCCGACGACGAGCACCACCGCGATCACCCGCAGCTGCATCGGCAAAGCCGTCGGCCCACCGACACCGCGCTCGCGCGTCTGCGAGTCGGGGTAGAGGCTCACTCGGCCACCCGCGCTCGTAGCTGCTCAAGCGCCTTGATCGCGCTCCGCTTCTCGCTCTCGCCCATCGGCTCTACGCTGAACCTCGCACGCTCGAACAGCTCCGTCAACACCTGTCCCGGCTCTCGGCCGACGCGCTCGAGCACCCGCCGCAGGAACTCGAGCGGCGTCTCGTGCGCCCGCCGGCCCCGACCCACGCCAGCAAGCGCCCGCTCCATCCGCGCATAACACGCCATGATCGCCCGCCGCACATCCCGCTCCCGGCGCAGATCCTCGAGCGAATCGTCGAGCGCTTGAACAACCGCACGGTCGTCGGCGGTCGGCTCGTGTGCGCGGCGCCGCGCCCTCCGCGCGACCACCGCGGCGATCAGCCCGGCGACGATCACCGCCAAGGCCCCTCCGCCGGCGATCGCGACGAGCGTTCCGGGCACCCCGCCTCCGCCTCCACGGGCGGCGTCAACCACTCGACCGCCTCCGCCGACCCAGCAGAATCGCTCCGGGTGCGCGAAGAGCTCGGCGCGGCGGTCAGGGTAGTGCTGCCACCAAAACACCGCGTCGATACACAGCTTGTGCGGGCGGCCCGGTATCAACCCCGTGCCATGTTCCCCTCGAGGCAGCAGAAGGATGGTAGTCAACCCAGCGAGCACGGTGATGGCGATGCCCAGGAGTGAGGCCTTGCCGCGCCGTGTGGTTCCAGCGACGGCCGAAGACCAGCCGGAGAGAACGACAAGAAGCACCCCACCGACCACCCCAGCCCCAGCGAGGAGGGAGACCGCGAGGCCGAGCCGATGTGACGCTAGATCATCGGCACGGTCGCCGCCCGACCCGACCCCTGCCGCGATCACCATCAGGAGAAGAAGAGCAGCGCCCAGAGAGCCTACGCCGGGACGAGCCGACGCCCTCGTGGAGCCCGAGACCTCTCCGCGGTTCATCCGAACCACACCGGCATTGATACGCGCGTAACTGCATCGAAGAGCGTCGCGTAGTGACCCGGCGTCGTACCACGTGCGAATGCCGCAGACTTCGGCGTCAGCACGGAGGATAGCGGTACGCCTTACACTGTACGAACTCGGCCTCGCAGAAGCAGCAGCTGAATTCAGGGCACCACATCGGTTGGGCGCTGGGGTAGCACCCGCTGCAGTTGCTCGTGTTTAAGCAGCAGTAGACAAACTCCTCCGTGCTCGCCCGCGACCGCGTCGCCGGCACCAATGCGATCCCCAATCCCACTGCTGCGCTCTTTGCGAGTTGACGGAGGAACGTGCGGCGATTCTGTGTTGCCTTAACGTCGAACATAAGGTTCTCCTTGCCTTAGCCTCCCACGTCTGGTTCGCCGCAGTTTTTCGCCGCAGTCCCTAGACGTTCGCTGCCTCACCACCTCCCTTCGGGTGTGCCACGCGCAGACGCTCGTCGCGCGCGCGCCGGCGGCGTCCGTGAAGAGTTCATCTCGCCCCGCGCCTGTTGAGAGTGACGTTGCCCCGCGCCTGCTGAGAGTGACGATCGAATGCCCCTGCTCGACCTCGCCCATCGGCATTGGCTCCACGCAGGGCTTCTGGGTCACCAACTTCGGCGACGACTGTGTCTGTCAGCACAACGCACCAGCCTGACGAAAGCATCACGGATGATAGTCGTGGTAAGATGATTCGTCAATCTGCCCCTTGTTGACGGACTGCGGCGGGAAGGAGCAACAGCGTTGTCCGGGTCGCAGGACCGGGTTCGCGGTGGAGTCCGTCGGCGGATCGGATGGACATTCGCCGACGGGCTGGAGCGCACATGCCGGTCCGACTCTTAAGACGATGGACGAAGTCACGATCGCTTTTCGGTTCGCGCTCGGAACGATCTTCCTCCTGTCGGGCGTAGCGAAGCTGGCGAACGCTGACGCGTTCGAGGAAGCCGTCCGCGAGTACCGGGCGGTTCCCGAATCAATGAGTCGTCGGGTCGCGAGAGTCGTTCCCCCGGCCGAGACCGCACTCGGCGTCTGCCTCGTTCTTGGCGTCCTCGTGAGACCTGTTGCTCTCGTGTCAGCCGTAGTGCTGCTTGGGTTCACTTTCGCGATCGCGCTGAACCTCGTCCGCGGCCGGAGGATCGCATGCGGATGCTTCGGGACGATCTCCTCACGGGAGGTCTCGTGGTTTGCGGTCGCCCGCAACGTCTGCCTCATTGGGTTTGCGCTCTTGGTAGCCATCTCGGTGCCCACAGTGCTGGCCGTCGACGGATGGATCGAGTTGGGGGAAGCACAGACCAGCGTGACAAGAAGCGATGCGGTAGCCATGCTGATCGTCGGAACCAGCTCCGCGTTCACGCTCTCGATCCTCCAGGAGTCGGTGTCCGTCGCACGGTCGCACCGAAAGCTCGTGCGGTCGCTGGCTGGTGTTCCATGAGTACGGCTTGGATCGTCGCCTTTGTCGTGCAGTGGGTCGTCGTCCTTGCAACCGCGGTCGTTGTCATCGGCCTACTCAAGCGCACCGCTGCCGCGCTCGAGCAGGCAGAAGCGACCCGGGCTGCGCCCGTCTCTCTCGGCGGGATTCCTGTCGCCTCCCGTGCTCCGAACTTCACCGTCTATGGAGCAAGCAGCCCGCAATCCGGCGCGGTGACATTCACGGCGGAAGAGCTGGTCGACCGGCCGACGATTCTTCTCTTCATGCAGCAGCATTGCCCTCCTTGTAGACAGCTAGCAGCCGAGATCGGCGCGTCGCTCGACCCTGCAAACCGCGTCCATCTGCGTGTGGTTCTCGATGAGGAAGAGGGGGCTCCCGATTGGCTCCCGGACGACGTCCCTGTCGTGTACCAGCGTGGGAGGGCGGTGAGCCGCGCATTCGAGAACTCAGCGAGCCCGCAGGCGTACCTCCTCGATCCAGACCGAAACGTGCTCGCAAAGCGGATCGTCCGCTCCATCGACGACCTGCGCGAGATGTCGGACTTCGTGGACGCGATTGGAGGTGACGCAACCGTCCTCCATCTTGCTGGCTAGTTCGTCACAGGATGCGAACTCGCCTGGTCTACGAGTTGCCAAACGGTGAGTTCCGCCTTCTCACGACCGCAGTTGCTCGTCCGTGGCCCAATAGTGGCCCAAACGTGCGCAAGATGACTCTCGGCGGAAGGCCGGCTCTCAATCAGCTGGCGCGTTCAAACCCGCATGGTTGAGCGGGATTGGCCGTGACCGATCGCGAACGCCGCGAGTTGGGGATCAGCTTTGCAAGCTGGGGGTCGCCGGTTCGAGCCCGGCACGCTCCATCAGCATCCATCCGCGCTGGCGACTCCTCGCCGTCGTCACCATTCGATGCGCCGAACGTCTGCCCAACAGTCGCGGCCTTCAGATAGAGATCGAGCGCCATCGCTGCCTGCGCCGCTGCGCCCGGACACAGCGACCGGATCAGTCGTTCGAGCGGGCGTCCTGATCGTCCTCGTCCTCGACCCACCCGAGTACCTCGACCATTCGAGGCGAACCTCGATCTTGAAGGAACGCTGCGGCATCAGCTTCGGACACTTCGACTATCCGATCCTCCGTCGGACGACACACCCTCCCCACTGGGCGAGGCAGCGATCCGATTTCGGCAGGGACTAGAAAGTCACCGGACGGGCTAGCGTTGAGCCTGCGATGACGAACCGCCGCCCCCGGCTCGTCTGGAAGTTCGAGGACGAAGACGAAGATGGCAACGAGATCGGTCCTATCTGGGTCGATACGTTCGGCGACGACCCCGTAAAGCCGGTAAGTACCGAAGACCTGGGATGGACGACGCGCGACCAAGCTCAACTGATCGCCGAGCGACGCGGCTGCGATCTTGTGACCGACGACTGACGCTCTGCGCGCCCAGACCAAGCGCGACATGCTCACCCACCGCGTTGCCACGGTGCTACACGTAGTCGAGTCGGCTACTCCTGCGGTGGCTGAGGCAGGACGTTCGGAGCGAAGGGCGGCGTGGTGATTCGCAGTGGGACCGATCGCTGATCGCCTGCGAACTGAACGTTCAGGACGAACTCGGTCGGCTCCGTCACTTCGAAGATCACGGGGCCCGCGACCATGATCTGAGCGTCGCCGCCTCGTTGACCGGGCGCGCGGCCCGCTTCGAGCTCGCCCTGCATGTTCCAATCCAGCGTTTCGCCGTCCTTCGTCTCGACCCACCCCTTCACTGGCAGCCGCCGGTTCGTGTCGTTCCACGGCACTTTCAGAAGAGCGGCAAAGGCGAACCGAACCACGTGTGGGAACTGAGGACCCCAGAGCGTGTCGAAGCCTCCACCCATGATGTAGAGCTTGCCGTTGACCGCCTCCGCGTAATCCGCGACCAGGAGACTGTCGATGTAGGGATCGGTTGATGGCATGCGTTCTACTCCTTCATCCGTATGACGTTGTAAACCGTATACTACGAAAGTGTACAGGCTGGAGAGATAGAGCGAATGATCCGCATCGCCGAGCTAGAATTCGATGATTACAACGAGGAGGAGCTACGGCGACACGGAATCTCGCCGATCGAGGTGATGCAGATGCTGGAGAACCCGTTTACGATCCGACGCAACAAGAAGAGTGGCTCGGGGGACCGCCAACTGATCGGAGAGACCAACGGGGGGAGACGGCTGACCGTGATCCTGGCATCGACTCCGGTTCCCGACCGCTGGAGGCCAGTCACGGGTTGGGACATCCCCTAGCTAGGAGAGGAGAGTTTCTGCATGAGCAAGCACGACCACAACCAAGACGAGTGGGAGGACGAGAAGGCGACTGTGGAGCGTCCAGTGTCCGCCGTGGTATCCGTTCGGTTCCCTTCCGACGTCGCCCAGCGAGTGTTTGCCGAGGCTGAGGCGCGCGGCGTTCCCACGTCGGTCTTCATCCGGACAGCGGTTGAGGAGTATCTAGATTCCTGCGTCCCGGCAGGCACGGGTTACGACTGGACGTTCTCGAGTAACGACGTCGCCGTGGCGTTCTACGCAGGCAGAAGCTTGCAGGGACGATCCGCGGGGAGCGCCCACCCAATCGAGGACGTTCTCGTCTCAAGCTGACGGCCCAGCGCCGCGCGCGGAGCGCCGGCCGTCACTCACGTGACCGGCCCGGCGCCCCTCGCGCTAGGGCCCTCGCGCCGGCCACGGTCCCGCCAGTTCGACGATCCGCGCCAGCTGGACCCCCGACCACGACGGAGGGAGAATGAGTCCCATGCGCACAGCCCACAGCTGCCGACATCGGCGAAGGTTGCGCATCGTCACCCCGTTGGTCGCGTCAAAGTCGGCGAGACCCAGATCAGCATTCGTGGGAGGTGCGGATTCCGCGCGTTCTCCTGCAGCGTCGCCTTCGAGCCCTTCCCGCGCACAAAGTAGCTCGACAGGTACGCCGCGGCTCGATCCCCCGACATGATCTGCGTGCTCCGGCCCGCCTTCTCGCCGGCGAACCCGAACCCGTCGCGCCGCCCGAGCCGCGCCACGTGGCGGAGGTAGCAGCGAGCGACCTCGACGTCCTCCGGTGAGTAGACGTGGAAGACCGGGACACAAACCCGGGCTCCGGGCGATGGCCCCCATCCACCAGCAGTTGCGCGACCCCCGACTCGCCGAGTCGGTCTTCTGCCCCACCCCCCAAGATCAATCGTTGCCGTGGGGGCGTGGTCGCGGGCGGGAACCGCCTCGGAGGACCGCGAGCTAGGAGGGCGACTCGAGCCCTGCCGCGGCGATCGCATCGAGCGCGAGCTGCTCGTCGACCTCACCCGACAGACCGCTGACGCCCACGGCGCCGACACGGTCTCCGCCGACGAGGATCGCGACACCCCCGAGAAAGAACGAGAAGAACGGGTCGAAGCTCGCCAGCTCTGTCGGAGCACCGGCGACCTTCACGGCGAGCGCCCGCGTCGTCGTCGCGTCGCTGCGCGCCGCGGTATAGGCCTTGCGGCGCGCGTTGAGGTCGGTGTCGAGCGCTGCGCGGTCCATCCGGAGCGACGCGACCACCTCGCCGTGGTCGTCCACGACCACCACCGAGACTGGCCCCGGCGCGCTCTCCGACACGTGCCGGACGATCGCGAGCGCCACACCGTGGGTGAGGTCGGTGGAGGACACGAGGAACGTCTATACCACGCGGCCCGCGCCCGCTCCGCTCCTGCGGACGGGTGCGGATCCCCCAGGGCCAGGAAGAGCGCATCACTCGGGGTGCGGCACAGCCGGCCGCACCTTCACGAGCGCCACCACCTTCGCCCCGGCGGCCCACACGAGGTCGACGATCTCGACTGGCCACGGGTGCCCTGCGACCGTGATCTCCTCACCGAGTTCGACCGGCCACGGCACCGACGCGATGCCGAGGTCGCAACGCGACCTCCCATTACGGGCGTCGGTTCACACGCAAGGCCGATCGGGCGTAGCCGGCCACCCACCCCCTCCATCGGGAAAGGCCCTGCTAAGCGGGGCCTTCCGGCCTTCCGTTCTCCAGGATGGAACCGTTGCGAGGGCCGTGCCCGGAAGATGCGCGGTTCGATCCCTGCCGCACGCGAGCCCTGATGAAGCGCAACGGCCGAGGGGCGCTCGTCAGCCGGATCGACCTGGCCGAGCGCGAACGGCCTACCTCAGCGACGGTGCGGCGCTCGTCGCCCGCGAGGACGGGGTCCGGCGGCGGAGCCCCCGGGGGCGTTTTCATGAACAGGTCCGTGGGCGTCGAGCGCGGCGCCCATTCGGTAGCCGCCGATGAGCCCGAGGACCCTCTCGCCCAGCTCCTGCCTCTCGACGTTGGGTTCCGCGCCCGTCATCTTGCCTCCCCCTCACTCGTCTCAACGCTTGATGTGGCAACACCGCCACGCGCACCGCGGACTATCTCTTCTCAACCTAGTAACCCAGAAGGGGGACGTCATCCCTCGCACGAGTGACCGGCGCAACGGCGGCCTACTCCGCGCGGCGCAGACGTCGGTCGGCGACGGCTTCGGCTTCTCCTCATCCATGGAACGTGCGCGGTACCCGAAGAGACTGCGCGAGAGACCCGTCAAGGAGGAACCAAGTCTTCTCGCGCAGTGAGCTAGCCCGCGCGGAGCCCGCCGCGCAGCGGGTGCCGCCATCCCTCAGTCCGCGTGGCGTGAGTGCTTTCAACGGGCGGCGGGCATTCTGCTAGTTAGGCAGCGGTGATCGTTGCCCTCCACGTGGCGACAGGCGCCGCGGCTGGCGCCGCCAGCGGCTCGCGGCTCGCAGCACTCCTTCTGGGGCCTGTTCTTCACGTCGCGGGCGACCGCATTCCGCACCGAGACTTCCGCTCGCGTCGGTTCGAGATCGGGAGCGGCCTGGCGGGCATCGCTCTCCTCGCCGCGCGGCGAGGCCCGCTCGATCCCGCGACCCTTGGCGCTGCGGCGAGCTCCGCGCCCGACCTCGAGCACGTCCTTCCGCTCCTGCGCCCGCGTGGAACGAAACTCTTCCACGACCACGGCTGGCACCGCTCGGGTCGATTCCCGGCAAGCCTGCAACTCCTGCTCGCCGCCGCGATCCTCGCCGCACTCAGCGTGCGACGGAGTGAGCCGCGGTTTCAGATCGAGCGGAAGCGGACCTGGTTAGGTCGTCCTGCGTCGACTCGCCCGCCGGGCCGTGACATTACGTAACGGCCGACTCCGGAGGCTTCTCGGTTCGCGACGGTCCAGCTCGAGTTGACGGAGCTCGATTCGGCGAATCTTTCCCGTGAGCGTCTTCGGCAGCTGAGATACGAATTCGACCCGGCGCGGGTACGCGTACGCGGAGAGACGTTCCCGGACATGGCCCTGGATCTCGTTGGCCAGTGCCTCCGACGGCTCGTGTCCGTCTACGAGGACAATGAATGCCTTCACCACGTTGCCCCGCAGCTCGTCGGGCGACGCGACAGCTGCTGCCTCGCGAACCGCGGCATGCTCGAGGCACGCCGATTCGACCTCGAACGGGCCGATCCGGTACCCCGCTGCGATGATCACATCGTCGGCACGTCCGACGTACCAGATGTAGCCGTCCTCGTCCCTGACGGCGGCGTCCTTTGTGTGGAACCACTCGCCGCCGAAGGTCTCCAGGCTTGCTTCGTCGTTGCGCCAATAGCCGAGCGGATAGTGCGGGTTCGACCGGGCCCGCAGACAGATCTCGCCTCGCTCCCCCTGCGCTACGGGTTGCTCGTCCTCATCGAGGAGCTCCACGTCCCAGCCCGGCATCGGCTTTCCCATCGAGCCCTCACGCACCTCGAGAAACGGGTAGTTCGCGACGAGCGGATACGACTCCGTAAGACCGTAATAGTCGAGCACCGTCACGTCGTATTGCTCGCGAAACCAGCGGATCGCCTCCGGGTTCAGCGGCTCTCCCGCCGAGCACACGCGGCGGAACATCTGCGGGTAGCGCCTCCCCGCATCCTCCACCGCCATCATCGAGCGCATCGCCGTCGGCGTCGTGAACACGTTCGTCACCACGTGCCGGCTCAGGAAGTCGAGCTGCTTGTGCGGATCGAAGCCGCCCTCGCGCCGGTAAACGCACTGGACCGCACCGAGACGCCAAGGGCCGAGCAGCGGCGCGATCCCCGCGGCCCAGGCCCACTCGCCCATCCCGTGAAAGCGCTCGCCATCCCGTACCTCATGGCAATAACGGAACTCCTCGTGGCCGAGGATGTAGCGGTGCGCGTGGACGATGCCCTTGGCGAGCCCCGTCGTCCCGGACGTGTAGTAGAGCTGAGCAGGGTCGTCGGCCGCGGTGTCGGCGCACACGAAATCCGTTCGGGCGGCCGCCAGCGTATCGGGCTCGAGCACCAGCGTGTCCGGCCCCCTCGGCCGGTCGAAGCGCGGCGCGTTGACGGCGTCGATGACGAGCAGCCTGGCGCCCGAGTCCGAAAGCCGATGTTCGATCGCATCGTCGCCGTACAGCACGGACATCGAGAGCAGGATCGCGCCGAGCTTCCAGACTCCGAAGAAGATCGCAGCGGCCTCTGGCGTCGCCGGTAGGACAACCGCGACCCGGTCCCCCTGCCTGACGCCAGATGCGGAGAGAGTGTGCGCGGCCTGGTTCGCGAGGTCCTGCAACTCGCCCCACTCGAGCTCACGGGTGGAGCCGTCGAAGCTCTCCCAGATCATCGCCGGCTTGTGACGCGGGTGCTTGTCGCAGACGTCGGCGGCGATGTTGTAGCGCGCCGGCACTTCCCAGCGATGACCAGCGCAGATCTCGTCGTAGCTCGTCACGCCCATCGCTACACGTTCAGCCTAGCCCCCTGTCTCGCGGCTCGCTTCGCCCGGCCGAGCCACCAGGATGTCGACGCCCTGCCCGCCCGTCCGGCAGCAGGGACCGCGTTCCGGTGCTCGACGTGCACCGGGACAGCCGACCCGGTCGTGTCGGGTCGGCGGACGACGCTCCTTCGGACGGCAGGACATCTCGCGCCTGATGGGATCCGGGCGAGGCCGCCACCGGCCGGAGTAGGCTCGGGCGATGGCGCACCGGGCTCGTCCTTGAGTGCCGAGCTCACGAGCGTCGTGCTGCTCGGAATCGGCTGCGCCGCCAACCCCTGGGGGATCATGATCGCCGTCCTGCTGCTCGATGCCAGACGCGGACACGGCATCGTCTGGGCCTATGTGGTCGCATGGATCGGCGCGATCACCGTGGTTCTCACCGCCCTGCTCGCGGGCTTCGGCGCGATCTTCGAGTCGGGCTCCGACAGCGCCAACACAGCGGCTGCGGCAGTCGAGCTGATCCTCGGCCTGGCCCTGCTCGGCTGGGGGTTCCAGCGGCTGCTCGCGGCTCGTCGCGCGTCAACGTCCGCGCGCCCTGCACACCCATCGGCACCCGTGCAGCTGCCGAGCTGGCTTCGCGCGATCGAAAGCATCTCCTACGTCGCCGCCTTCCTGCTCGGGATCTACTCCGCCACCTACCCGCTGGTGATCGCCGCCGGCGGCGAGATCCTGCGCGCGGACGGCAGCACGGCCGAAACCGCCGCGCTCGCGGTGCTCTTCATCGTGCTCGGATCCTCTTCCGTCGTCGCCGTGGCGGCCCTGGGCACGTTCGCCCCCCGCCGCTCGGCCCCGCTGCTCGAGCGCATGCGCGCCTGGCTGACCGTGCACAACCGCGCCGTGATCACCGCCATCCTGCTCGTCCTCGGGGTCTCCCTCACCGCCCGCGGCCTCACCGGGCTGGGCTGATCTCCATCGACGGTTGGACTGCAGCGCCTCGAGCGTCAGCGCCGGATACCCCCGATCTCGGGGTTCGTGCCACTTGTCCTATACAGCCGGCTCGCTCGTTGCGGCCTTCGCTCGTCGGGTGGCGAACACGTCGCGGAGGATCACCTGGATCGATCCGGCGACGGGGATCGCTGCGAGCGCGCCGAGGATGCCGGCGATCGAGGCGCCCAGCAGCACGGCGATGAGCACGACGAGCGGTGACAGTTGCACGGTGCGTCCGTAGACGATGGGCTGCAGGAAGTGGTTCTCGAACTGCTGGTAGAGAACGAAGAACACGAGCACGACGATCCCGGCCGGGACCGAGTGGATGAAGGAGACGCCGACGACGATGATTCCGGCGACGGTCGCGCCGGCGAGCGGGATGAGGTCGAGAACGGCGACGAGGAGCCCCAGCGCGACCGCGAACGGGACGCCCATGATCGCCATCACGATCGTGGCCGAGACGCCGGCGATGACGCTGATCAGGAGGTTGCCGGTCACGTACCCGCTGACCGTGTTGTGGATCTCGTTGCCGATCGCCCGCCAGCGGGGCTGCGACTGCTCGGGCAGGACGCTGTAGAACAGCTCGACCCAGCGTGCACCTTCGAGCAGCATGAAGAACGTGAGGACGAGGATCGTCACGACGGCGGCGACGATGGTGACGATGCTCCGAGTGATCTCGACTGCTTTGCCCGAGAAGCCGAGCACCCTGCCGGCCCCGCCGTTCTTGATCTCCGCGCGCACCTTCTCGACGAGGTGGTACTTCGTCTCGAGGAACCCGAGGCGCCCGCGACCCTTGGTGACGTCCTCGATGTAGCCCGGCGTTGCGTCGACCAGCCCCTGAACCTCGTCGACCAGCTTCGGGACGAAGGCGAAGCCGATCCCGGCCAGCGCCAGCAGGATCAGGAGGTACGCGACCCCGATCGCCGCCACTCTCCCGAGCCGCGCTCGGCGCTCGATCCACGATACGAGCGGGTTGAGCGCGAGCGCGAGCAGCAGCGCGATGAGGATCCACGAAAGAACCGAGCGGGAAAGCTGGAAGAGCTGGAAGAGCGCGAAGGCCGCGAAGATGATCGCGAGCAGACGGACCACCGTCCGGACCCTGAACTCGACGTACCGCGCCTCCATGCGGGCTGATTCCGTCCGCGCGGGCCGAGTCCTACCGCAGGGCCCGACAGGGACACTCACCGACCCACTCAGTGAGGCGCTCACGGCGGGGTCCGGTTGGGGGCCGCCCGCTCGCCCATGCCCACGACTTTCCTCTCGGGTGCGCGAGAGACGGGCCACGCCAGGACGACCTGGCGCCCGAGATTCCACTCAGGGCCGCGGCATCCGGGAGCGCGTTTGAGACGGGGAGGAGAGCTCGCGGCAGGCAAGGCGGCCGCAGCGCAAGGTCGGCTCGAAGAGGCGCTCGAACTCCTGCGGGGGCGAGCACCGGCCGACCCGGGCAATCCTCGGACGCCGCCACATCGTCGAGAGCTCAGAAGCGCTCGGCGCTGGCGCCCGCTCCCCGCCGCCCCCTCGCTCGTCCGGTGCGCCTGGTGCCTGGTTCGCGTCTGGCGGATCAGACCCGCGGACGGAATGCCAGGAGCTCGGGGCCGTGCCGACGCAGCCAATCGCGCTGCCGGCGCCAGTGCGGTCGATGTCGCTCGACGAGCGCCCAGAACCCGCGCGAGTGATTCGGGACTCGCAGATGGCACAGCTCGTGCACGACCACGTAGTCCAGCACCTCGGGTGGCGCGAGCACGAGCCGCCAGTTGAAGGAGAGCGTCCCGCGCGGAGAGCACGAGCCCCAGAGAGTGCGTTGCCCTCCGATCCGGATACGGTGGTACTCGACACCGATGCGCTCGGCCTCCTTCCGGGCCAACGTCGAGACGAGCTCTCGCGTGGTCGCACGTGCCTGCGACTCGGTGACCGCGGCCGGGTCGAGGCAGAGGCGCGGCACCTGGCGACGCTGCTGCTCCTCGATCCACGGGCGCTTCTCCTCGAGCAGGCGCTGCACGTCGGCGTCACTGGCCTCTCGTGGCACGGTCAGCCGCGGCGCCTCTCCCCACGGCACCTCCAATCGCCATCGCCGCGCCCGCGGCGACCACCGCACCTCGACCGCCTCCAAGGCGCCCGAGGTTAGCTCTCGAGTCGGGCGTAGCGGGTTACGGTCTGACATCCGTCCCCCACGGCGCCGCGCGCATCTACCCGTGATTCCGGGCCACGCACCGCGCGGATCGGAGTCGCCCCGCGCCGCGCAGCCCCCGCCGAGAGGGCCTGGCCCGGTAGGGGGACTAGTGTTGGCGTGTGGCAGCCCGGACGGCCGTGCTCTCCGAGGGACAGCTTGCGCTGCTTGCGGAGCACGGCCAGGAGCGGCGCGCAGGGGTCGGTGACGTGCTGTTTCGGGTCGGTGACCGACGGTATCCGCTGATCGCGATCATCGACGGCGAGGCTGCTGTCCTCGACCAGACCGGTGCGGAGATCAATCGCCACCGCCGGGGAGGCTTCCTCGGCGAGTCGAACCTGCTCTCGGGACAGACCGTCTTCTTGACGGCCGTCGTGACCGAGCCGCTGCACTACATCGCCGTCGAGCGTGAGGAGCTGCGAACGCTCCTCTTCGAGGACAGCGGGCTCAGCGACCTGTTGCTCTGGACCTTTGTGGCGCGCCGGGAGGGTCTTCAGGCACGGGACGGTGTCGGCCTCGAGATCGTCGGCCCGCATTCGTCCGAGGCGACACGACAGCTCGTCGAGTTCGCGCGCCGCAACCGCCTGCCGTTCACGTGGCTGGACACCGACCGCCCCGAGCATGCGGAGGGGCTGGCCCAGACCGCCGGGCTCGCGGACGACGAGATCCCGCTCGTGCGCCTACCGGGAGGGCCTGAGCTTCGGAATCCGTCCGCCGGCGAGATGTCCCGGGCGCTGGGCATCGGGCTCGCACTCGACCGGACGGAAACGGTCGATCTGCTCGTCGTCGGCGGTGGCCCGGCCGGGCTCGGCGCCGCCGTCTACGGCGCCTCGGAGGGGCTCGACACGCTCGTGGTCGAGGGCAGTGCTCTCGGCGGCCAGGCGGGAACATCGCGCAGGATCGAGAACTACCTCGGCTTCCCGGCGGGCATCAGCGGCTCGGAGCTGACGGTTCGCGCCGTCGGCCAGGCACGGAAGTTCGGCGCCCGCATGGCCACGCCGTACCGCGCCGCCGCGCTCGAGCCGGGCGCCGCGCATCACCTCGTCCGGCTCTCGAGCGGCCAGGAGATGAGGGCGCGCGCCGTCGTTCTCGCCACCGGCGCCGAGTACCGCCGGCTTCCGATCCCCGAGATCGAATCGTACGAGGGCGTCAGCATCTTCTACGCCGCGGGTCCGCAGGAGGCCCGGCGATGCAGCGCCACGCGCGTCGGTGTCGTCGGCGGCGGGAACGCGGCGGCCCAGGCGGCGATCTGGCTCGCCCGCGGTGGCGCGCTCGTGACGCTCTACCACCGCCGGGCCGAGCTCAGCGAGACGATGTCGGACTACCTGATCCACGACCTCGAGCGCTCCGGCGTCCTCGTCCGAGGACGCAGCGAGCTCGCCGCGCTGCACGGCGCCGAAGGCCGGCTCGAGGCGGCGACGCTCCGCGGCGGCGAGCGGATCCCGGTCTCCTTCCTCTTCCTCTTCCTCGGAGCCGCGCCCAACAGCGACTGGCTCGGTGGCACCGTCGCGCTCGATGACGACGGCTTCGTCTCCACGGGGCAGAAGGCGGGTGTCGACGGCATCCTCGAGACGAGCGTGCCCGGTGTCTTCGCGGTGGGTGACGTTCGCTCGGGGTCGGTCAAGCGTTGCGCAACCGCGGTCGGCGAGGGGGCGATGGTCGTGCGCTTCGTGCACGAGCGCTTCTCCGCCGACGTCGTCGAGGCCAAACCGGTCGGGAGCTGACGCCGCCTTGCTCCACGCTACTTCTCACGTCGCGACGCCGACCTCGGCCTCGCGCGCGTGCCGCGCACCGCACACCGGATCGGAGACCCAGCTGACACGGACTCGAGGACCTCCTGTCCACTGACGGTCGAACGCGGCCCCGAGCCGGCGTGTGGGTGTGGAAGGCAACTCTCCCGGGTCGCCGCTCAGCCGGGCGGGATGTTCTGGTTCAGCCGGAAGAGGTTCGTCGGGTCGTAGCGGCGCTTGAGCTCGACGAGCCGGTCCCAGGTCGCCCCTGGGTACGCGGACCGGATTCGCTCCTCGCCCTCGTCGTCGAGGAAGTTGACGTACGCGCCGTGGTCGTCCTGACGCAGCATGCCGGCAAGGCCGGTGACCCACGGCTCGTGCACCGGCGTCTCGTCTCGGCTGCCGAAGAGGGCCGCGACGTTCACCATGATCCGGCTCCGGCGATGGGCGTACGCGGTCGCGTCGACGGGAACCCGGGCCGCCGCACCTCCCAGCACCCGCAGCTGTACCGCGGCCATCATCGCCGTCGACGCCCCGAGCTGCTCGACGATTGTCTGTGCCGCAGAGCGATCGATCGTGTCGACGTACATCGTCCGCGAGCTCCCGACCGGGTGGAACTCCTCGTCGCCGCCGGGCATGAAGATCTCCGGATAGCGCTTCGGCCCGAGCGTGTCGGCAATCGGCTCGGCGAGCGCTCGGAACGGCGCGACTGCGCGGTCACCGGCCTCGCCCTCACCCGCGTACACGAGCACGGCGAAGATCACCGGCCGGCCGTGCTGCTCGGCCGGCAGGAACGGCATCGGCGGCGCCGGCATCACGTTGGCGATCGCCGAAAGCTCCTCGGGCGCGGCCTCCGCTTCCGCCATGAAGCCGTAGACCGTCTCCGCGGTCGCCGGCAGGATCAGCATCCCGCCGACGACCCCGCCCAGCTCGTGGAGCCGGAGCTGGAGCCGGGTCGCGACGCCGAAGTTCCCGCCACCGCCGCGGATCGCCCAGAACAGATCCGGGTGGGAGTCGGCGTCGGCGCGGACGAGCTGTCCGTCCGCGGTCACGACCTCAGCAGCGAGCAGGTCGTCGATCGTCAGACCGTGCTTGCGGACGAGGTAGCCGACTCCTCCGCCGAGCGTCAGCCCGCCGATCCCGACCGAGCCGGTGTCTCCGAAAGGCGTCGCCAGGCCGTGCTCTGCGGCGGCTTTCGTGTAGCGGCCGGTGGTCACACCTCCACCCACCCACGCCGTGCGGCCCTCGACGTCGATCTCCAGCTCGTCCAGGTCGCGGAGGTCGAGCACGATCCCACCCTCGGTCGTGCCGTGGCCCGGGATGCTGTGGCCGCCGCTCCGGACAGCCAGCTCGACCCCGGTCTCCCGTGCGAGCGCGATCACCCGCGAGACGTCGTCCGCGTCCGCCGCGCGGACGATCGCGGCGGGCCTGCGGTCGATTCCTCCGTAGAAGACCGTGCGGCCTTCGTCATAGCCGGGCGCTCCCGGCGCCGTCACTCCTCCGTCGAGGTCTGCTCGGAGCTGCGGAATCGAAATCGCTGTGGTTGCTTCCGACACGGTGATCCTCCTGGCTCAGGTGGTTCGAAGACGTGGGCCGACGGCGAGGGCGCCGGCACGTCGAGGCGCTTCGTCTCGACGGGCGGCAGACGCTGCGGCCGCACGACGAAAACGGCACGTGGCCGTCTATCCGTACGAGCGCCTGGTTCTCGACGATCGGGGGGTCGCCTCGATCTCCGGCCGCGACACCGACGGGAACTCCCTCTCCAGTTCCGCGCGAATCGCGGCAAGGCGGGCCTCGAGGCATTGTTCCTGGAGGCTCATGCCTCCAGCCTGCGGACCACGGCACCCATCGACGGATCGGTGAGCACGAAACCTCGGGTGCGGCTGTCCGCACTCGCCCCCTGCTCGCACCCCTCGCCACGTGATCGAGTTGGGGCCGGCTCTCGGTGCCCCGTCACGAACGCAGCTGCGACCCAGCCCTGCAGGAGTTCGCGCTACAGGACCCGCAACACTCGGCCGTCTCCGGAGCTCAGGTGGCCAGGAAGTAGATGCTGCAGGCTCCGCCGAATGCGAGGCACCAGAGGGCGAAGGGGATCAGCGTTCGGGTCTCGAAGTAGCGCATGAGGAAGCGGACCGAGACGTATGCGGTCAGTGCGGCGCAGAGCGATGCTACGAGTGCCTGTCCGCGGATCCCATCGCCCTCCGAGCCTGCGAGCTCGGGAAGCTTCAGCGCGGCGGCTGCGCCGATGATGGGGGTTGCGAGGAGGAAGGCAAAGCGGGCGGCGTCTTTGTGGGAGAGACCGACCACCAGGCCTCCGCTCATTGCTGCGCCTGTCCGCGAGATTCCTGGGATGAGGGCGAGGGCTTGTGCGGCGCCGACCAGGAACGACTGAGGAAAGCTGACCTGCTTCGCGACGCGGCGATCGTCGTCGGTGTCCGTTTGTGGCGCTCGCCGCCGCAGTCGCTCGGCTCCGAGCAACAGGAGGCCGTTGAGCACGAGAAAGATCGACGCGGACGTGGGCGAGGCGAACAGATGGCGGAGCGCGTGCTCCAGGAGGAGCCCGAGGATGCCGGCCGGGATCGTGCCGACGACGAGGAGCCAGCCGAGCTTTGCGTCGTAGTCGTCCGGTGCGATGCCGCGATCACGCAGGCTGCGGCCTATACCGCGGAAGATCCGCATCCAGTCCTTGAAGAAGAAGCCGAACAGCACGATGGCCGTGGCGAGGTGCGTCGCGACGAGGAACGTGATGAAGTACTGGTCGTTCTGGTGGATGTCCCAGCCGAACAGGCTCGGGAGGATGACGCTGTGCCCGAGGCTCGAGATCGGGAACAGCTCGGTGACACCCTGCAGAAGCCCGAGGACGATTGCCTGGAGGTAGCTGATGGGTGCTGCGGCGATCATGTCGCCGGCCGGTTGGTCTTGTCGCCTCCCGTCTGGAACCAGGCGAATACCAACAGCGCCAGGCCGAGCAAGAAAGCTGCGATGCCGTGCTTCACATGGTGGTGACCCGACCCCGCCTCGTGTCCTGGAACGAAGGAGGGCAACGAGCCCGCCGGCTCGACCCAATAGACAACGGCGAGCACGATCAAGACGGTCCCTAGAACGGCCGCGACCGCAACCACAGCCGGATGTCGTGTGTTCACGATCCCTCCTTGGGGTATCGGGGCGCCACGCCCGCCGCTATCGAAATTGAGCCTCCACACGACCAGCCGCCTGGGCTGGTGGTCAGCCGTGCGCGACCAACGTACAACAGTGTCCCGAGGTCACCAGGAGGTTCACAACATCGATACGTTCCAGGCCTCCCTGAGCGCCGTCAGCAGAGCTCGGCGACGGCTTTCAGTCGATCTCGACGCCCAGAGAGGGAGACTCACGTCGCGGCGGTTAGCCGAGCCACCGCCCCGGGAACACTGGGCCAGATGCCGAATCCCCCGACGGGATACACCCGCGTCTGCCCCTACCTTCTGTACGAGGATGCCCAGAGCGCGGTCGAGTATCTGACGACCACGTTCGGGTTCGTCCAGCGTCTCGCGCAACCCGGTGCCGCCGGCAGGATGCACACGGAGCTCCTGCTGGGTGAGGACGGGCTCGTGATGCTTGGGCAGGCTGGAGATAGCTTCAAGAGCCCGAGGCGGCTCGATGCGTATCCCTCGGTGCTCGTCCACCTCTACGTCGACGACGTCGATGCTCTCCACCAGCGGGCGCGAGCAGCCGACGCTGACGTCACCGAGCTCGAGCTGGCCCCCAGCGGCGATCGACGGTTCACGGCGACCGACCCCGAGGGCCAGGTGTGGGTGTTCGCGCAGCGCATCCACGCGTGACCGCGCACGCGGCGGGCCACCGGGTCAAGCGACGGATTGCGGAACGGTAACGTGGGCGCCGGGTCGCTGTGCGTGCGGATGTCCGCGCGCTCGCCGGGGAGCCGCCTAGCATTGGTGACGTGAACGAGACACGGCCACGGGGTCGGCAGGGCTCCTCCGCGGGCGCGGCCGGTGGGCAGGCCCGCGAGCAGCCGCTGGACGACTGGCTCGGGGACGTCTCCGACGAGGACTGGTCAGAGGATGCCGCCGAACGCGCCGAGCGCCGACGCGCAACACCCGCCTACGAGGAGCTGCCCTCGCCCGCGGGCGACCTGTGGCCCGAGCCCGCGGACGACGGGCCCACACCGGCCGGGCCGGTCGACCCGGCGGACGCGCGTCGCGCGGTCGTCGAGCGGCGGCGCCTGGTCGCCGGGCTCATGCTCGCCGTGGTGCTCGGGCTCGGCGTCCTGGTCGCGGTACTCCTCCTCCGCGGCGGTGACCAGACGCCGGCGACATCCGCCACCGAGACCTCGACCACGACGACCGCCCCCACGGAGAGCACACCGTCGTCCACGCCCACCACCACGACTCCGGGCACGTCGACCACGACGCCCGCCACGCCGTCGACGCCGAACACGTCCACGACCGGCTTCACCCTCCCCGAGGGCACCAAGCTCCGGCTCGGCGAAGGCGACCCCGCGGTCGTGAAGGAGCTCCAGCAGGCCCTGACGAGCGCCGGCTACGACCCCGGCTCCGCCGACGGCACCTACGGCCCGAAGACGCAGGCGGCCGTCACGGCGTTCCAGCAGGCGAACGGCCTCTCCGCCGACGGTGTCGTCGGCCCCGAGACCGCCTCCGCGCTGAACAGTGCGCTCACCTCGACGGCCACGCCGTCGACGCCGGACACGTCCACGACCGGCTTCACCCTCCCCGAGGGCACGAAGCTCCGGCTCGGCGAAGGCGACCCCGCGCTCGTGAAGGAGCTCCAGCAGGCCCTGACCAGCGCCGGCTACGACCCCGGCTCCGCCGACGGCACCTACGGCCCGAAGACGCAGGCGGCCGTCACGGCGTTCCAGCAGGCGAACGGCCTCTCCGCCGACGGTGTCGTCGGCCCCGAGACCGCCTCCGCACTGAACAGTGCGCTCGCGAGCGGCTGAGGGCCCTCGCGGCGCTACTCGACGACGATCACGTCGCTGCCGACGGAGCGCTTCACCTCGGACGCGACGTCGGCGCCGAACAACCCGGAGAAGAAGCCGTGGTGGTGCGCCCCGAGCACGATGGTGTCCGCCTTGTGATCGCGTGCCGCGTCGATGATCGTCGTCGCCGGCTCCCCCGCGCCCCACACGTAGTCGGCCTTCACGCCCTCGGCGTCGATCCGCTCCTTCGCCGCGGCGAACACGGGCTCCAGCTCGCGCGGCTCGACGAGCGGGATCATGCGGGCCGGGCTGTCGTCCAGCGTCCCGAAGCTCTGCGGCCCCTCGGGGTCGATCGGCATCTCCGCGACGGCGACGACCACGAGCCGGCCCCCGGAGTCCCGCGCCTCCGCGACCGCCCGCTCGAGAGCCCGCCCGGCGCGCTCCTCGCCGTCGTAGCCGACCACGATCGTCCTCATCCCGGCAACCCTAGCCGCCCCGCGTCCGGAGAGGGCCCGGGCCCGTCTAGGGCGGGTACGTCGCGTCGGGCGACTGCTCGACGCCAGGGGGCGCGTCGAAGATCTCGGTGATGACGCCGAGATCGCCCTCCGTGGCCAGATAGGCGAACGTGACGCCGTTGTACTCGCCGCCGAACAGCACCTCGCGTCCCTTGCCCTCGAGCGCGCGATCGCGCCGGCGTAGTCGGGCACCGCGAGCCCGACGTGGTGCACGCCTTCGCCCCGCTCGGCGAGGAACTGCGCGTAGATGCTCTCGTCGTCGAGAGGCTCGATCAGCTCCCACTGCAGCCGACCGACGTGTGCGAGCGCCAGCCGCCAGGCACGGTCGACCCGCCGCCCTCGCTCCGTCATGTTCCGCACGGTCGCCGGGTTGAACTCGTAGACGTCCCACGGGCCGATCCCGTACTCCTCCACGTACGTGCGCATCGACGCCTCGAGGCTGCGGACGACGACGGAGACCTGCAGCGTCTCGGTGAAGAAGGGCTCGCGCACGCCCACAGCCTAGTGCGGACGGCGTCTCGCGAGGCCGCGTCTGCGGCCCGCATGGGGCGCTCAGGCGCAAAGGCACCCAACCCGGGCTCGACCCGCCGCCGGAACGCAGTATGGTGCCGCGATGCGGGAAGTGGCACCGGGCCTCTACCACTGGACGACGACCCACCCGCGCATCGGAATCCGGGTGTCGTCGTACTGGCTGGATCCCGCCGGAGTGCTCATCGATCCGCTCGTGCCGCCGGAGCAGGGCCTCGAATGGTTTGCGAACCGGCCGACCCGCCCGCAGGCGGTGCTCCTCTCGAACCGCCACCACTACCGCGACAGCGCGCGCTTCGTCGAGGAGTTCGGCTGCACGGTGCACTGCAACCGCGCCGGCCTGCACGAGTTCGCGCACGGGGAGGTCGTCGAAGGGTTCGATCCCGGGGACACGCTCCCGGGCGGCGCAGTGGCCCACGAGATTGGAGGCATCAGTCCCGACGAGACCGCGCTCCTCCTTCCCCAGCACCGTGCGGTCGCCGTCGCCGACGGCGTCGTCCGCGGCGGCCGCGACAGCGCGCTCGGCTTCGTACCGGACACCTACATGGACGACCCCCCGGGCACGAAGCGCGCCCTCGTCGCCGCCTACGCGCGACTGCTCGACCGGCTCGAGTTCGAGCACCTCCTGCTCGCGCACGGCCAGCCGCTGATCGGAGACGGGCGCGCGAAACTGCAGGAGTTCGTCGCCAACGAGACCGGCGCGTAGTCGGCAGCTCGGCGACGGATGCTCGAGTCGCCCCGCGGAGGGCATCGGCGCGTTCGTCGGGCTCGAGCCCATCCTCGACGTGGACTGATGCGGCGCGGTCAGGGCCCGAGCGAGAGCACGAGATCGCGCTCGAAGAACCCCGCGAGCCGCTCGGCCTCCTCCTCGAGCCCCTTCCTCGCCCACGCGGGGAGCGCGGCGAACGGCGCCAGCTCGACCACGACCCGCCGCGCCTTGAGCGTGTGCTTCCACACCCCCACGATGCGTCCGTCGACGAGGATCACCGGGGACATCCACCCCTGCGGCCGGTACACGCGCTCGCGGTGGGCGGGATCGACGACGGCGGCGCCCGTCCGGGACGCGCCGACCACCCAGGGGTCGAACGCGGGCAGCAGGCGCGCCGAGCGCGGCGTGCTCGCGGACTCGAGGCGTGCCACGTCGTCCGCCAGAAGCCACACGCTCTCGTCGCCGAGCGCGACCTCGACGGCCTCGCCGTCGAGCGCCTCGAGCATGCGCCGCGCGCGCGTCGGCCCCGTCCCACCCCACCAGAGCCCGAGGTGCGCGGCCGTGACGGGGCCGTACGCGGCGAGGAAGCGCCTCGTCACCTCGCGCAGCGCCTCTGCCGACGCGGGGCGCTCGGTCGTCTCCGGGAGCCATGTGGAAGGCGTCGTGAACCGCACGCGGCCGTTCTCGCTCGGTGCGAAGCAGAGCAGGCCGCGGAACGAGACGGCCTTGAGCGAGGTGCCCCAGCTCTCGCGCACCCACTCCGCCAGGAGCTCCGACCCGGTCCGCGTCTCGACCTCGACCGCGAGCTCCGCGCGCGTCAGGAGCCGGCCTTCGAGAGCTCGACCGAGGGCCTCCGCGAGGACGTCCATCTCCGGGGAGCGGTTCCCGTAGTGCGTGTACGTGCCGAAGGCGGACAGCCACGTGCCGAGCTCCGCGGACGGGAGCAGGTGCAGCGTGCCGCGCATCGCCCAGAGCTTCACGAGAGCACGTTGCGCCCAGAGAGCGTCCTGCACTGCCCCCAGCGGGAGGTCCCGGACGCGCGCCCAGAGGCTCAACTCCGCCGACGACATGACCTGGGCGTGGAGCCCGCAGATCTCGGCGACGACCCGCAGGGACTCCGCCGCCGGCACACGGTCGACGAGGTGGTGCCGCTCCATCCGCCACGCGAGCGCCTGCTCCCACGACAGGGTCCGGTCACGTGGTCGCGCCACGACCCGAGGCTACTTGCCTGGGTCGAGCCAAGAACTCGTTGCAGAATGAAGTCCGGTGCCGCCGGAACACGCTGCGCGGCACGCTGCTGCGTCCTCAGTCGCCCCGATATGCCTGATATCGGGGCTCCCTGCGTCCTTGCATCGCACTCGCGCAGCGCGCCCCGTCGACGAAGCGTCACTCTGCAACGAGTTCTAGAGGCGCGCGACCGGCAGGACGCGGCGGAACCACGCCCAGACGGGGCGCAGCAGCGGGTCGGTGAGCCGACTCACCAGCACGACGAGGCGCTCGACCCAGGGCCGGCCGAGTGTCGTCACGAGCGTGGCGGCACCGAGCCCGACGAGCGCGCCCGCGAGGACGTCGCTCGGGTAGTGCACGCCCAGCGCGATACGCGAGACGCCGATCAGCGTCGCCGCGGCCAGGAACGTCCCTCCCGCCCAGCCCGAGAACGCGAGCACCGCGAACGCGATCGCGAACGCCGCGGCCGCATGGTCGCTCGGGAACGACGGGTCGGTGGTGCGCGCGGCCAGCAGGTGCGTCAGCGCCGGGTGGTCGATGAACGGCCGCGGACGCGCCCAGAGATGGGCGATCGCCTGGTTCGCGATCATCGCCATCGCGGCGGCGGTCAGCGCCGAGGCGGAGGCGAGCTTCCAGCGCGGGTTGCCGAACGGCCGGGCCGCGAACCAGAGCCCGACGGTCGCGAGCGCGTAGACCGGCACGACGAGAGGCGCGAGCGCGGTGGTGGGATCCTCCAACCAGTCGCGCGTCGCGACCACGGCGTTGACGGCGTGGAACAGCGTCCAGTCGATGAACGGACGGTATGCGAGCGAATGTTGCGATCCGGTTATGTCCCGGGCGGCGCCTCACCTTCCGACCTCGGCGTGCGGTTACGTCGGAGAATGGCGCTCCAGAACCGCGTCACCCCGCTCGGCGAGCTGGTCGCCGACCCGGCGAGAGGGCTGGTCTACGGCAACCGCGGCTGCCTGCACGACGCGGCGGGACGGGTCCGCCGCCGCTACCAGGTGAAGCGCTGGATCGCGTGCCGGCTGCGCTTCCGGGATCGGCGCCGCTCGCCGCTGCTGCAGCCCGGCCGCTACACGGAGCTGTTCTTCCTCGACGAGGCCACCGCGCTCGCCGCCGGTCACCGCCCCTGCGCCGAGTGCCGACGCGCCGACTACGAGCGCTTCTCGTCCCTCTGGCACGCACTGCACGGCGAATCGGGCGCGGACACGATCGACGCGCGGCTGCATGCCGAGCGTGTGGACGCCGAGACGCGGGGAGCACAGGCTCCACTCCGTCGACCTTGCCGGACTGCCCGATGGAGCGTTCGTCCTCCACCTGGGCGTGCCGAAGCTCGTGCTCGGCAAGACACTCCGCGGCTGGTCGCCCGCCGGCTACACCACGGCCGAGGCACGTCCGCAGGGCCCGGGCGCCCTGATCACGCCGCCGTCTCTCGTCGCGATCCTGCGCTCCGACTGGCGGCCCGACGTGCCGTTCCTCCATCCGTCAGCCGGCTCCACGCACTGACCGGGCTCGACCTCTGGTACCAATCCGGCCGTGGCAGCGGAGCGGAACACGGGCTTCACGGTCTGGCTGACCGGCCTCTCGGGAGCCGGGAAGACGACGATCGGGCACGCGCTCGCCGCCGAGCTCGAGCAACGCGGCGCGCACGTCGAGGTGCTCGACGGCGACGTCGTCCGGACGCACCTCTCGAAGGGGCTGGGGTTCTCGCACGAGGACCGCGACACGAACATCGAGCGGATCGGCTGGGTCGCCTCTCGCCTGACGCGCCACGGCGCCGCGGTGGTCGTCGCAGCGATCTCGCCGTACGACTCCACCCGCAAGCGGGTGCGCGCCCTCGTCGAGCAGCAGGGCCCGTTCGTCGAGGTCTGGGTCAAGGCTCCGGTCGAGGAGTGCGCGCGCCGGGACGTGAAGGGGCTCTACGCGAAGGCGTTCGCGGGCGAGATCACGCACTTCACCGGCGTCGACGACCCGTACGAGGATCCGCACGACGCCGAGGTCGTCGCCGACACCGTGTCGCTGAGCCCGGAGGAGTCGGTCGCGCTCGTGCTCGCCGAGCTCGAGCGGCTCGGCGTCGTCCCGCAGGCTACGCCGGCCGCGAGCTGAGCTCGTAGCCCGCGGCGACGAGCGCGTCGCCCGCCTCACGTTCCACGTCGGCGAGCTGGTCGACGTCGAGGTCGCGTCGCCAGCGGCCGGCCGAGCGGTCGTGCACCTCCGCGAAGCGCTCCGCCACGAGCCCCGCCTCGACCCCGAGCGCGGCGGCGACCGGGCGAGCCGCCAGTGCCGGGTCCGTGACCAGCTGCTCGTAGCGGAGCTCGACCGTCCGCCCCGGGACCTCGGCGGCGGCGGTCACGTAGCGGCGCCACGCCCACGCGGCGCGGGTCGCGTCCGACACATGCGCGAACTCCTCGCGGCGCTCGGGCTCCACCCAGAAGCGAGGGTACGCGCCGAACGCGAGGCGCGCGTCGTCCGCGTCCGTGCGGTGCGCGCTCAACCAGCCTCGCTCGAGCAGCGAGGTGACGACGTCGCGCCCGTCGCGGATCACGTGGACGGCGATCGCCTCGGGGTACGCGCGCAGCGCCGCTGCGAGCACAAAGCTGGTCTCCGGCGTCTGCTCCACCCCTCGCAGGCCCCGGGCCAGCGCCAGCCGGCGGACGCGCTCGAGGATCGTCCGCAGCCGCCGTGCCGCCTCCTCCTCCGGATGCCCGAGCAGGCCCGGGATCGCAGCCTTCCACGGCTGGACCTCGTCGAGGTCGACGAACCCGGGGAGCGAGCCGAGCAGGCTCGCGGTGATGGTCGTGCCGGAGCGCGGCGAGCCGACCACGAAGACGAGCCGCTCGTCCGTGCCGAGACGGCGGCGACGCCGCGCGATCCTGACGGCGCTCCGGCCGTAGAGGACGGCAGCCCCGATCCCGTGCGTCCGCATCGGCGGGAATCTAGCCCGCGTACGTCGCGGCGAGCTCGTCGATCCTCGCTGCGCTCCGCTCGAGCGCCGCGCGCGGCAGGCCGCCGGCGCGGGCCACCGCGAGGAGCCGGTCGTACACCTGCTCCGTCGAGCTCTCCGGGCCGACCATCAGCAGCAGATCGGTCCCGGCGCGTGCCGCCCGGAGCGCCGCCTCCGAGAGCGTCACCCGGTGTGTCCGCGCCAGCGGCTCGAGCGCGTCGCTGATGGTCACCCCCGTGAAGCCGAGGCTCGCGAGCAGCTGTTGCGTACGCGGCGACCACGCCGCCACGCGGCCGCCGTAGGCCGTGTACGACGCGTTGGAGACCATCACCAGCGGAGCGACACCGGCGGCGATCGCCCGCCGGTACGGCACGAGACCCGGCGCGAGCGTCTCCTCCGTGGCGGAGATCCGCACCGCCGCGTCGTCGGTGGAGGTCTCCGCGCGGCCGAGCCCGGGGAAGTGCTTGAGCGCGGGGGCGACGCCGCCGTCGAGCAGACCGGCTGCGAAGGCGGTCACGCCCTTCGCGGCTCGCGCTGGGACGGTGGAGAAGCCCCTGTCGGCCGACGCGATGAACGACGTCGGGGACGACGGGACGTCGGCGACCGGGGCGAGGTCCACGTCGACGCCGAGACGCTCGAGCGCGCGTGCGGTCGAGCGGCCGCTGCGGCGGATCGCACCCTCCGTGCGCCTGCCGAGCTCTTCGGCCGACGCGGCGGGGGGCGCCCAGCGGAAGCGGCGCACTCCCCCTCCCTCCTGGTCGGTCATGATCAGGAGCCGCCGGCCGCCCGCACGAGCCGCCGCGTGGAGCTGCGACGTCACCGCCCGCACCTGCGGCGCGCTACGGACGTTCGCGCCCATCAGGATCACGCCGCCGACGTGGCCCGCGCGGATCCGCTCGAGCAGCGCACGGCTCGGCGACGTGCCGTCCATGCCGACCACGAGACGGGCGCCGACGAGGGTCTCGAGCGGCTCGGGAGAAGCGGCCGAGGCGGGCCCGAGGCAGGTGAGGCCCGCCGCGAGCAGCGCGGCCGCGAGCGTGAGACGAGGACGGGTGGGCACGGACCTATCCTCGCAGCGAGGCCGGGTGGGGGGTGACAACGGCGAAGCGGGTCGAGGGGTTGCGACCGGCGAAGGTGTCCGACTCGAAGTCGGACACCCGACCGGGTGTCGGTCTTCCGGCCGAGGGTTACGTGGCCTGGCCGGCCTCGACGAGCGGCCGCCGGGCCGCCGGAGGCGCGGGGCGGGGACGGCTGCTTGGGGGGCGCCGGGCCGGGACGGCTGCGTGCGAGGCGCCGGGCCGTGGGAGGCGCCGGGCGTGCTGCTTGGGGGCGCCGGGCCGGCTGCGCGGCAGGCGCCGGGTGCCGTGGAGGCGCCGGGCCGGGACGGCTGCGTGGGAGGCGCCGGGCCGGCTGCGCGGCAAGGCGCCTGGGCGCTGGGCCGGGACGCCTGCGTGAGAGGCGCCGGGCCGGGCGGCGCAACGGCTACCGGCCGCGTGCCTGGCAGACGCGTGCTGGCGAGATCGAGCTAGAGATCCAGAAGATCCGCAGGGGCAGCTACTTCCAGAGCTTCCTAGAGCTGCGTCGGCGCTCAGAGCAGGCGCTAGTCTAGGTAGTGCAGGAGGCCTACGTGGCAGGCGTCTACACGCGCAAGGTAGACCAGGTGGTCGAGTCGCTCGGGCTGCGGATCTCCAAGAGCGAGGTCTCCCGCATCTGACAGGGCCTGGACGAGCAGGTAGACGCCTTCCGCAACCGGCCGCTCGAGGGCCGTTACAAGTACCTGTAACTTGACGACAAGGTGGTCAAGGCCAGATACGGCGGCCGAGTCGTGCGCAAGTGCCTCGTCCTCGCCTACGGGGTGCACGAGTCCGGCTACAGGGAGGTGATAGCCCTAGACGTCGGCGAGGCCGAGACGGAGGCGTTCTGGCGCTCCTTCCTGCGCTCGCTCGTCGAGCGCGGACTAGACGGGCGTACGAGCTCGTCGTCTCCGACGCGCACGCCGGCTAAAGAAGGCGATCGCGCAGGTGCTCGGCTGCACTGGCAGCGCTGCAGAGTGCACTTCCTGCGCGAGGCGCTCGGACACGTAGCGCAAAGACCAGCAGAGGAATGGTAGACGGCACTGCTGCGGCAGACCTTCAACACCGACTCCGGCGAGACAGGCGCGCGCGCTCGTCGGCGATGCACTTGGAGCGGTTGCGCAAGCCGCTGCCACAAGCTCGCGGCGCTGCTCGAGGAAGCCGAGGAGGACCTGCTCGCCTTCTACGCGCTTCCACACAAGACCACTGGGCAAAGCTGCGCTCCACGAACCCGCTCGAGCGCGTCAACCGCGAGATCGGCAGCCGCACAGACGTCGTTGGCATCTTCCTACGTGATTTCTTCTTTGGTGCGTGATAGTGGTGGCCGCGCTCGGAGCTGTGGGTGACCGGAATCTTCCTGTCGAGCAGTTGCGGCTCTGACTCTGTAGGGGCCAGTCCCCGCAGCTTCGGCTGGGGCGCCTTGTGACCTGATAGCGGCGTGGAAACCGAACGGTAGGTCTGTCCAAGACGCAAAGACGCATCGTAGGCGGCTAAGGAAGGAGGAGCGAGGTGATCGTTGTCGGAATCGACCAGCACTCGCGTTTGCACGCGGCGGCGGCGGTTGACGAGCAGGGGCGGCTGCTGGACGGGACAGAGGTCGGCGCGGGGCCCGGCGAGCTCTCACGACTGCTGGCGTGGATCGAATGCCTGCCGCGGCCGCGTCTGGTCGCGATCGAGAACGCGCGTGACTACGGGCTAGCACTAGCGCGACTGCTGTTGGCGCAGGGTGAGGAGCTCGTCGACGTGCCCGCGTCGCTGACCAGCGACGGACGACGCGGCAGCGGGCAGCGCGGTAAGACAGACCATGGCGATGCGCTCGTCGTCGCCAGGATTGGGCTCCGTGACCAGGACCGACTCCTGCGACTGCACGCGACGCTGCTCGACGACGAGCTGAAGCTGCTCGCAGACACGCGTGACCAGCTGATCGTCGAGGCAGGCCGTTGGCGCAACCGCGCACACGCACTGCTCCGCGTCGCCTCGCCCGGCTACTAAGCAAAGACGGGAGCGCTCGCGTCTGCCGGCAGCGTCCGACGAGCTCGTGCGATCGCGCAGCGCTCTGTCGCTCAGGACCCTGTCCGCGGCCGACTGGCAGTACAGGCGCTCGACCGTCTTGCCGCGCTTGAGCGCGACGCGGGCAAGCTAGAGCGCGAGATCCGGGAGCTCCTGCGCATCCGCGGCTGCACGCACCTGCTCGCGATCCGCGGCGTCGGTCCGATCGTGGCCGCCACGATCCTCGGCGAGACACGTGGCATCGGCCGCTTCCGCAGCGCCGCCGCCTTCGCCGCCCACAGCGGCACCGCACCGGTCCCCGCCTCCAGCGGGCGCACGCAACGGCACCGGCTCAACCGCGGCGGCAACCGACAGCTCAACCGGGCGCTCTACACGATCGCCATGGTCCAGGCCCGCTGGGACCCCGCAGACGGCCCGCGTGGCAGGCGCCGGGCCGTGGGAGGCGCCGGGCCGAGCCGGCTGCATGGCAGGCGCCGGGCCGGGCCGGATGCATGGCAGGCGCCGAGCCGGCTGCGTGGGAGGCGCCGGGCCGGGGCCAAGTTACAACTTGTAACTTGGCGGTTTCAGGCGCCGGACCGGGAGGCCAAGTTACAAGTTGTAACTTGTCGCCCGTACCGCGTCTGGCACCCCCGACTCGCCGTCTCCAGACCCGATTCGACGGCGCCAGGGCCGCACGAGGAGTGTCGCGGTGTCGCCCCGCGGCAGGGATGTCAGCCGACCGCGGTCAGACCTCGTCGGCCTCGAGCCGCACCGAGAACGGCAGCCGCCACTCGTCGTCGGCCTCGTCGTCGATCGTCAGCCGCCATTCGTACCGGCCGTGCTCGAGCGGCAGCGGCCCCGAGTTGATCGCGACCGGGAAGTCGAGCGGCGTCCCCGGCTTGAGGCCCGCCGGTCGGCCGACCTCGAACGGCACGTCGTCGAAGAACACGACCGGCTGCTGGCCCTCCTCGGTCTCCATCTCGACGGGCTGGCCGTCGGCGTCGAGCAGCTCGAGTCGCATCACGTGCCGCTGGTTCGCCTGGTCCCACGGGACGCGGATCAGGATCGCGATCCCGAACGGGACGGGCTCGGGGCCGGTCAGCGACCAGCCGCCGCCGACGACGGTGAGCTTCCCGTCGCTCACCTGCGCGAAGTCCGCGAGGAGCATCGTGACGCGCATCCGCGCGAGTCTCGCACACGCAGTGCTCCGGCTCACGCCGGAGCACTGCTAGGCCGCAACCGAACTGGTGGCGAGGGTCGAGTCGCTCGTCGCAGCGAGCGATTCCAGGACGCGACCCAACTCGACACGGAGCTCGAGGTCCGGGTCGGCGAGGCGCTCGTCGGCCTTCGCGACCGCCAGCTCGACGTCGAGCACGCGCGCGCCGAGGATGCCGAGCACCTTCTTGAGCTCGCGCTGCGCCCAGATGCCGCCGAAGGAGCTCGTGCTCGCCCCGATCACGACGACCGGCTTGGAGCGGGCCGGGTTGTCGGCCAGCGGGCGAGAGACCCAGTCGAGGGCGTTCTTCAGCTGCCCGGGGATCGAGCCGTTGAACTCGGGCGTCGCGACGAGCAGCCCGTCGGACTCGGCGATCGCCGCCTTGAGCTCGTCGACCGAGTCCGGCGCGACGTCGACGAGATCCTGGTCGAAGGGCGGGATCGACGCGAGGTCGTCGTAGAGCTCGAGCTCCACGCCTTCCGGCAGCTCCTCCGCGGCGAGGCGGAGGAGCTGCGTGTTGAGAGAGCCCGCCCGGAGGCTGCCCGAGATGCCGAGGAGGCGCACCGCTAGCGCTCCCCGGCGGCCACGAAGAGGAGCGAGGCGGACAGCTCGACCTCGTCGGCGAGCATCGTGCCGCCCTCCGGCAGCGGCGCGTTCCAGGTCAGGCCGAGCCTCGTACGGTCGACCTTCCCCGAGAGCGTCAGGCCGCGCTTCGTGTTGCCGTACGGGTCGCTCACGGGCTCGGTCAGCGTGCCGGTGAGGGTGACGGGGGCGCTATGACCCTTGACGACGAGGTTGCCCTCGACGACGACGGTGCCGTCGGGCCCCGCCAGGACCGGACCGCCCTCGAAGCTCACCTCGGGGTGGTTGGCGGTGTCGAAGAAATCGGGGGACGCGAGGTGACCCGCGAGCTGCTCGTTGTCGACGTCGATGCTCGAAGCGCTCGCGGCGCCGCGCAGGCCCTCCTCGTCGAGGGTGGCGGCGAACTCGCGAAACGTTCCCTCGAAGGGCGCGATCCCCATGTAGAGAACCTGGAACCCGATCGCGGAGTGCGTCGGATCGCCGACCCACTCGCCGGTGACGACGGACGACCGTTCGGTGGTGGTGCTCACGTGCGCTTGCCTCCTTAGTTGACCTAGCAATACTTGCTAAGACAACTAAACGGAGGTGTGCCCGACGCTATTCCGCGCTCTCCGCCTTCACGGGTCGAGCACCGGCCGCCGCCACCGATTCCGTCGAGGAGAGAGCGATCGGGGCGGCGCCGCAGTTCCGCCCCGACCGACCCTCGGCAGATTCTGCACCCATTTGGCGTCAAAGGGCAAGAGGGATTCCACTTTCGCTCATCTGGTCTGGGGGAACCCGAGGTCGACAGCGCTCGTGGCCGGGTCGGGCCAGCGCGACGTGACGACCTTCCCGCGCGTGTAGAAGTGGATCGACTCCGGGCCGTAGACGTGCGAGTCGCCGAACAGCGACGCCTTCCAGCCGCCGAAGGAGTAGTAGGCGACCGGCACCGGGATCGGCACGTTGATGCCGACCATGCCCGCCTCGACGTCGAACTGGAACTGGCGCGCGACGCCGCCGTCGCGGGTGAAGAGCGCGACGCCGTTCCCGAACGGGTTCTCGTTCACGAGCGAGACGGCCTCGTCGTAGGTCTTCGCGCGGACGACCGACAGCACGGGCCCGAAGATCTCGTCCCGGTAGGCGTCCATCTCGGGCGTCACGTTGTCGAGCAGCGACACGCCGAGGAAGAAGCCGTCGCCGGACGGTGCGGTCTCGCGCCCGTCCGCGACCACCGTCGCGCCCTGCCCCGCGCCGGACTCGATGTACGACGCGACCTTGTCGCGGTGCTCGCGCGTGACGAGCGGCCCCATCTCCGCGTCGGGGCCCATGCCGTCGCCGACCTTGACCTTCGGCAGGCGTTCCTGGATCGCGGCGACGAGCGGGTCGGCGACGTCACCGACGGCGACGAGCACCGACACGGCCATGCAGCGCTCGCCCGCGGAGCCGTAACCGGCCGAGACCGCGGCGTCGGCCGCCATCTCGACGTCCGCGTCCGGCAGCACGATCATGTGGTTCTTCGCCCCGCCGAGCGCCTGCACGCGCTTGCCGTGCCCGGTGCCGGTCTCGTAGATGTAGCGGGCGATCGGTGTCGAGCCGACGAACGAGACGGCTCCGATCCGAGGGTGCTCGAGGATCGCGTCGACCGCGACCTTGTCGCCGTGGACGACGTTGAAGACGCCGTCGGGCAGCCCGGCCTCCTTGAGCAGCTCGGCCGTGAAGAGCGACGCGGACGGGATCCTTCTCCGACGGCTTCAGGACGAAGCAGTTCCCGCAGGCGATCGCCGGCGCCCACATCCACATGGGAACCATGGCGGGGAAGTTGAACGGGGTGATCCCGGCGACGACGCCGACGGGCTGACGGATCGAGTAGACGTCGACGCCGGTGGACGCCTGCTCCGTGAAGTCCCCCTTGAGCAGGGTAGGGATCCCGCACGCGTACTCGACCACCTCGAGCCCGCGCGCGACCTCACCCATCGCGTCCGAGAGCACCTTCCCGTGCTCGGCCGTGAGGATCTTCGCGATGTCCTCACGGTGGGCGTGGACGAGCTCGCGGATCCGGAAGAAGAGCTCCGCCCGCTTCGCGATCGACGTCGCGCGCCAGCCTGGCAGCGCCCTCGCGGCGCTCTGCACCGCCGCGTCGACCTCCTCGACCGAGGCGAGGTCGACCGCCCCGGTCTGCACGCCCGCCGCAGGGTTGTAGACGGGGCCGGTCCGTCCCGACGTCCCGTTGACCCTGGCGCCGTCGATCCAGTGGGGGATCCTGGTGATCGTCTCGTCGCGCCCGGCCGTGGGCGCCTCGGCAAGCTCCGTCATCGCTCGTTCCTCCTCGAAACCGTGTTCCCTCGAGGGTATCGCGGGCGCGCTGCCCCCGCCGACGGCGCGGCTAGAGCTCGACGTCGCTCGTGTCGCAGTCGCTCGCCTTGCCGGAGTCGAAGCCGGTGCGGAACCACTTCACCCGCAGCTCCGACGAGCCGTGCGTCCACTGCTCGCGGCTCCGGGCTCCGAGGCGGTCGTCACCGACCGCGGCGGCGGCCTGCAGGCCCTCGTCGACGTCCCCGGGATCGAGCAGCCCGCGGTCGTACGTCGAGCGGGCCCAGACGCCGGCGAAGCAGTCCGCCTGCAGCTCGAGCTGGACGGAGTAGAGATTCGCGCGACGGGGATCGTCCTGCTGCTTCCGGCGCACCTGCTCCTCGATCCCGAGCGCGCTCTGTACGTGGTGCCCGATCTCGTGGGCGATCACGTACGCGGCGGCGAAGTCGCCGGGGGCGCCGAACCGTCGCGACAGCTCCTGGAAGAACGAGAGATCGAGGTACACCTTGTGATCGGCAGGGCAGTAGAACGGCCCCGTCTGCGACGACGCAGGCCCGCAGCCGCTCGCCGTCCCCGAGGTGAACGTCACGACGGCCGCCCTGGTGTACGTCTTGCCCGACTCGCTGAAGATCTGCGTCCACAGGTCCTGGACGTCCTTGCTGACGAACTTCGCGAACTCGAACGCGTCGTCCCCGGCTCCGCCGGAACCGCTGTTCGTGGGCTGCGAGCCCGCCGGGGCCTGGGGCACCGTCTCGTCGACACCGCCGGGCGAGAGCGGCCCGCCGCCGTCTCCACCACCGAGGACGTTCCCGCCGAAGAGCAGCACCACCGCGAGCAGGATGATCAGGCCGAGGCCGCCGCCGGCCTTGCCCGCGGGAATCGGGAACGGCAGGCCCCCACCGCCGCCGTACGGGCCGCTCGACTGGCCGCGCCGGTCCTCCATGTCGCCCTGGCCGGGCAGCCTCTTCCAGCGCACGCGGCGAGCGTATCCCTCCGCGGCGGCCGGTGAAACCTGCGGGGCCGGCACCGGCGGAGTGGGTTCCGAACGGCGGAGGTGTCCGACTCGAAGTCGGACACCGCTCGACCGGGTGTCGGTCCTCCGTCCTGAGGGTTACGTGGCGAGACCCGCCTCGGCGAGCGGGCGCCGGGCCCACGCGAGCTCGTCCGCGTACCAGCCCTGGAGCGGCTGGAGGGTGACGCCGCCGCTCGACGAGTGGACGAACCACCCGTTGCCGACGTAAATGCCCGAATGCCCGATCTCGGACGGCTTCGACCGAGCCCCGCGGCCGCCGAAGAAGAGCACGTCTGCGGGCTCGACCGCGGTCGCGTCGATGCGGAGCGCCTTCACGACCTCGCCGCTCATCGCGTAGGTCGTCCGGCCCTTGAGCACGTCCGCCAGCGACGGCGCGCCGTCGTAGGGCTGGAGCTTGAACACCCGCCACACGAAGCCGGAGCAGTCGAACCCGCCCGGCACCGCGAGCTCGTGCCCCGGCGCGCTCGCGCTCCAGATCGTCTGCGGCTTCTCCGACGTGCCGGCGAACACGTACGGGTACCCGACGAACCGCAGCGCCCGGCTGAGCACGATCCGCTGCCAGTCGCTCAGCGCCGGGATCGAGAACGTCGCCACGACCTGCCGCACCGCCTCGATGCGCCCGGGATCGAGCAGGCGGAGCTTCGCGAGCGAGTACGCGGCCTCGGCCCTGGAGGCCGGCTGCCTCGGCGAGCGCTCGAGCTCCTCCTGCCCCACGGGGTGGTTCACGCGCAGCCCGAGGAGCCGCGCGACCGTCTCGGTGCCGAGCATGTCGGTCGGGTCGAGACCGGCGTCCGCTGCGGCGAGACGGATCTGCCGCGCCGCCGGAAGGAGGCCCGCGGCGGCGACGAGCTGCGCGTCGAGCTCGCGCATCGTGACGATCCGCGAGGGGTCGAGCGGCTCCTGGTGCGGCTTTCCGAGGGCGACGATCGCGTCGTGCAGCTCTCCGCGGGTGAGGGCGTCGTCGGGTCGGAAGGAGCTCACGTTGGGGCCCATCAGCCCTGCGAGCACGACCGTCGCGATCTGCTGAGCCGCCCAGCTCCCCGATGCGCCCGAGGCCACGGAGGACGTGGGCGACCCGGTCGATGTCACTGCGCCCGCCACGCTCGGATCGACGGGCCCGGCTCCGAGCGCCGGCGCGGCGAGCACCGAGGCGGCACAGGTCACGGCGCAGAGCAGGGTGAGACGCGGGCGACCCATCTGGTCTCCGTATCGGATGGGTTCGAGGCGCGCTTGAACGACCCTCCCCGATGCAAACGAAACCCGAACATCCCGCGGGCCCCGGCGGAGACTCCTGGTTACGCTGTCCCTTCGTGAGCGTCCCCGCGATCGAGACCGTCGGCCTGACGAAGTTCTACGGCGAGCAGCGCGGCATCGAGGAGCTCGATCTGCGCATCGACCCCGGTGAGGTGTTCGGCTACCTGGGCCCGAACGGCGCCGGGAAGACGACCACCATCCGGCTGCTCCTCGACCTGATCCGGGCGACCCGCGGACACGCGACGATCGCAGGCCTCGACACGCGGAGCCAGAGCCTGGAGGCACGCCGCCGGACGGGCTACCTCCCGGGCGAGCTGAAGGTGCCGCCACGGAGCACCGCGCTCGCCTACCTCCGGTTCCTCGGGCGTCTGCGGGGAGGCGTCGACGCGAAGGCAGTCTCGGAGCTCGCCGAGCGCCTCGGGCTCGACCTCGCCCGGCGGATCGGCGACCTCTCGAAGGGGAACAAGCAGAAGGTCGGGATCGTCGCGGCCTTCATGCACGACCCCGAGATCCTCATCCTCGACGAGCCGACCAGCGGGCTCGACCCGCTCCGGCAGCAGGACGTCCTCCAGCTGATCCGCGAGCGCGCCGCTGCCGGCCGCACGATCTTCCTCTCCTCACACGAGCTCGACCAGGTGGAGCACAGCGCCGGACGGGTCGGCATCGTCCGCGACGGGCGCCTGGTCGCGGTCGAGTCGATGGCGTCGCTCAGGCAGCGCGCGGTGCGCCGGGTCGAGGTTCGCCTCGCCCAGCGCGACGCCGACGTCTCGGGGCTCGAACGCGTCCCCGGCGTGACCGACGTGTCGGCGGAGGACGGCACGATCCACCTCGTCGTCGAGGGCTCGATGGACGCGCTGGTCAAGGAGCTCGCCCGCCACCCCGTGCAGACGCTGACCAGCGAGGCGCCCGAGCTCGACGAGATCTTCCTCTCCTACTACGGAGACTCGCACGATGACGACTGAGGGCAAGTTACAAGTTGTAACTTGGGCCCTGCTCGTGGAGCCCGATGGGGACTGACGTCCTCACCGAGACCGTCCGCGAGCGGGCGTGGTCGACCCTCTGGTGGGCGGTCGGGCTCGCGGCGGTGGTCGCGCTCACCGTGGCCTTCTACCCGTCGGTGCGCGGAGACGCCGCGTTGAACGACTTCTCGAAGAACCTGCCGGAGTCGGTTAGGGCACTGTTCGTCGGCGGCGAGCTCGACATCACGAGCGCAGCCGGGTACCTCAACAGCCAGATCTTCGCGCTCGTTGCGCCCCTCGTGCTGCTCGTGTTCACGATCGGACACGGCTCGGGCGCGGTGGCGGGCGAGGAGGAGCGGGGGACGCTCGACCTGCTGCTCGCCCATCCTCTCCGGCGCCGGGACTACGTCCTGCAGCGGTTCGGCGCGATGACCGCGCTCCTCGTGGCCCTCAGCGTCGTGCTCCTCCTGACGACCGCGGTCGGCGCGCTGCCCGTCGACCTCGAGATCGGCTTCGGCAAGCTCACCGCGGGCACGGTCAGCGTCGGGCTGCTCGCGTTGCTCTTCGGCACCCTCGCCCTCGCCGTCGGGTCGGCCAGGCCGGGCCGCACCGCCGCGATCGCCGTCGCGGCAGGGGTCGCCGTCGCCGCGTGGATCTTCGACGGCCTGTCGCACACCGTCGGTGCGCTCGAGCGCTGGCGGCCGGTGTCGCCGTTCTACTGGGCGCTCGGGAAGAACCCGCTCCGCAACGGCGCACAGTGGGGAGACTGGGCGCTCCTGCTGGCCGTGACCGCCGCGCTGGTCGTGGTCGCGGCCGTGGGGCTGGAGCGACGAGACGCGCGTCAGTAGCGTGACGCGCGAGACGATTCGCGACTGGGTCCGGGCGCTCGAACGGGCGGAGGCGAGCGAGCAGTGGACGATGCTCTGCTTCCTCGCCGGTCGCAACGTCACGGTGGAGGACGACGAGCTCAACGCCGCAGTCCGCCGTGCCGAGCTGCTGCTGGCGGCCGGCGGCGACCCGCACCGGCCGCTCGACCCGTTCGGCCGTGCCGCGAGCGCGCTCGCCGACGACCTCGACACCCCGGAGCGCCGGGCCGAGCTGCACGCCGGCCTCGAGGCGATCCGCACGGACGTGGAGGGGCTCCGCGGTGCCCGGGAGTCCCTCGGCCTGCTGCTCTCGGACGCCGACCTTGCCTGGCGGGTCTACGCCACCTCGCTGATCGCCGAGGCGCTGGCCGACGAGTGACGCATCTGATGCGTTTTGCGGTAACATCTGATGTATGCCACGGACGACGATCGACATCGACCCGGTCGTCCTGCGGGAGCTCAAGCGCCGCGCCCGTGCGGAGGGCACGACCGTCGGCCGGTTGGTGTCCACGGTCGTCGCGAGCTACCTGAGCGACGAGCGCGCGACCAGAAAGCCTCCGCGCTTCGAATGGACGACCAGGCCGATGGACGCCCGCGTGGACCTGCGTGACAAGGAGGCCCTCAACCGCGCACTCGACGGACCGTGAGCGAGACGATCGATGCCAACCTGCTGCTCTACGCGTCCGACGAGACGAGCCCGTTCCACCCCCGGGCGCTCGGCTTCCTCGACCAGTTGATCCGCGCGCCGGGCCTCGTCTATCTCTTCTGGCCGACCGTGATGGCATACCTCCGGGTCGCGACGCACCCGGCGATCTTCGCGAGACCGCTGCCCACCGACATCGCGATCGGCAACGTCGAGGCGCTTCTCGGGCTCCCCAACGTCCAGACCACCGGCGAGCAGGATCGGTTCTGGCAGAGGTACCGAGGGGTCGCGGCCGACGGCAGCGTGAGCGGCAACCTCGTCCCGGACGCACACCTCGTCGCGCTCATGCTCGAGCACGGGGTGCGCACGATCTGGACGAACGACCGCGACTTTCGCCGCTTCGACGGCATCGACGTTCGCGACCCGTTCGCCTGACTCTTCAGCCGGCGAGGCGGGCGATCAGCTTGAGCGGCCCGCGCGCGACGCCTCTCGCATCGGCGGGGTGTGCGACGTCGCCGCACAGCAGGCCGGCGACGACCTTGAACACCCCGGGCGCCCGCGCGGCTGCGAACACCGTCCGCGGGTAGCGGTCGAACGCCCGCTTCGCGGCCCAGGAGGCGGCCGCATGCCGATCGAGCACCCTCGCGAGCGCGGTCGTGTAGCCCGCGAGGTCGCCTGCGAGGATCGCGTCGGCCGCCAGCCCGGCGGAGACGAACGCCTCGTACATCCCGTCTCCGGAAAGCGGATCGACCAGGCCCGCCGCGTCCCCGACGAGCAGCACCCGGCCCCTGGCCGCGGGGGTCCCGAGCCGGCGCATCGGCAGGCGGTGCCCGCGGAGCTCCGTCAGGGCGTCGAGCGCGAGCCCGTGCTCGCCCGCGAGCCGGCCGAGGTGCTCGCGCAGACGCGGCCCCTCGCTCCCCCAGCCGCCGACGCCGAGGTTCGCATGGTCGCCCTTCGGGAACACCCAGCCGTAGCCGCCGGGCAGGACCGCGAGCTCGATCACGGCCGTGCGCTCGAGATCGCCGTGGAGCGCGTCGAGCGGCACGTTGCCCTCGAGCGCGACGCCGCGCACGATCTCCTCGCCGACACCGGCGGCGCGCGCGACGACGCCGTTCGCCCCGTCCGCGCCGATCAGCGTGTCCGCGCGGACGGTCTCGACACCGACCCGCGCCGTGACGCCGGTCTCGTCCAGCTCGACGATCTCGACCCTGGCTCGGTCCCTGAACTCCGCGCCCGACGCCGCGGCATGCTCCGCGAGGAACGCATCGAGACGGCGGCGCTGCGTCATGCGGATCAGCGGCTCCGTGTGGGTGCGCGCGAACCGCGAGCCGTAGCGGAGCCGCAGCTCGAACCGGTCGACGTCGCGCTCGACCACGGGCGACGGGTCGACCGGGATCCGCTTCAGCGCGCGCCCGGTCAGTCCACCGCCGCACGGCTTGTCGCGCGGGAAACGCGCCTTGTCCGCGAGCAGCACGCGTGCGCCGCCACGGGCGAGGTGGGTCGCCGCCGACGACCCGGCGGGCCCCGCTCCGACCACGAGGACGTCGACCTTCACCCCCCGAGTCTAGGCGCCCTGCCCGGCTACAATCCCCGGTCCCCGCAGGGGTTCCCGAGTGGCCAAAGGGGGCGGGCTGTAAACCCGCTGGCTCAGCCTTCAGAGGTTCGAATCCTCTCCCCTGCACTGGTCCTTGCTCGCAAGGCGGGATTCCGCGGGAGCGGAATCCCGCCGCGTGATCCGCGCCTGCGGCGGGGCACACCCCTGAAGGCGCCCGCGACGCGGTCGCAAACCCGCTGCTTGTTCGCAAGCGGGATTCCGCGGGAGCGGAATCCCGCCGCTGGATCCGCCCTACGGCGGAGCACACCTCTGAAGGCGTCCGCTCACGCGGCTCGCAAGCCCGCCGCCTTGTTCGCAAGCAGGAGATTCGCGGGAGCGGCGGGTGGGGGCGGTGTGCGCCCCCACCCGCACCCACCTCAGGCCGTCGCGGCGGTCGCAGCGGGCATCACGCCCAGCTGCGTCAGCACGTCGATCTGGTCGAAGTAGAGGCGGACGTCGGCGATCTTCCCGTCCTCCACCTTCATGATCTGGACGCCTCTCCCGTCGAGATGCCGGTGTGTCGCCGGGATCTCGCCGCCGGGCCCGACGAGCGTGTCGTCGTGCGTCCCCTCGAAGGTGAACTCCTGGACGGCCCAGCCGTCGGCGACCACGGTGTTGTGGACGGTCATGCGCGCGTCCGGAAACGCGTGGATCCACGCCATCGCGTACTCGGTGGTCGCGTCCGCACCGGTGACCTTCACGTCGCCGGGCGCCTCGAACGTGACGTCGTCACGGTCGAGACTGCGCAGCCGGGCCTCGTCGTGCGCGTTGAAGGCCTCGACGAACTCATCGGCAATGCGTCGAGCCTCGCCCATGCGTCGCTCCTTTCTCTCGCACTCTCCCCCGCCCTTCGAAGGTACTCCTCGATGCGCGCCGGAGGCAAGACCGAAAAGGTTGTCGCGACGTTATGTCTTAGGTCGGGCGGCGCGGTCGAGCCACATCTGCTGGATCTGCGCCAGGGTCTTGCCCTTGGTCTCCGGCAGGAGGAAAAGACGAACGCGAAGCCGACGACGCACATCGCCGCGAAGAGGGAGAAGATGCCGACCCCTGCGCCGATCCAGTCTCCGACCTCCGCGGCTAGAATCGCGGCCTCCGCCCTCTTAGCTCAGTTGGTAGAGCACCTCCATGGTAAGGAGGGGGTCGACGGTTCGAGTCCGTCAGAGGGCTCTGCAAAAAACTCGCTCTCGGGGCTTTTCCTTTCGGATCGACTTGCACGAGGCGGCGTATGCGTCGGGTATGGAGCCGTTTATGGAGCTCCCAGATTCGCGAGTGACCGCTCTCTTGATCGGGTCGCCGGGCGTCGGAGCCGGGTAGGGCCAACCGGCCGCCCGTCAGGCCGGCGGCTCCTTGGCCTCCCACATCAGCAGTCCCATCGTCCCGGCACGCCGCGGCGGCCAGTCGCCGCCGCCGTACCATTCGCCGGTCACGAGCCAGATCTCGTAGTGAACCAGCCATTCGGCCGTCCACGGCACGATCGTGTCCGCGATCGACATCGTCGCCGTCCACTCGTGCCACTCGTGCAGGCAGAGCGTTCCGTCGGAGTAGACGTGCGGCAGTGAGGGTTCCTCGTAGGTCGCGAGCTCCTCGAGGACGCGCACCTTCGGCTGCCCGCGCGGGCCATAGGCGATCTGGAGGCGGTAGCTGCGACTCAACGGCGTCGGCTGCAGCTCACCCGTCCAGACGAGGCGCCCGGCCTTGAGCGCTCCCCGGACATCCGGGAACTGCGCGCGAAGGGCGAACGCCTGCTGGGCGGCGCTAAGCTCGCTCCGGGGTATCGCCATGGAAGGTGTGCGGCCGCACGGGCCGGGTCGCCTTCGTCCCGAGCGCCCCGAGCGTGCCGGAACCGGCCACCATGCCGAGGCGCCCGGCGTCGCGCGCGTCCCGGAGCTCGACGCCATACTTCGTCCCTGCCCGTCGCGCCGGCCCCTCGCCGAAGCTCTTCGCGACCTTGCCGAGGACGCGGTCGAGCCCGCGCTCCTCGCCGATCTCGGCGGTAGATGGTCTTGGCGTAGCCGGGCTCATCGAAGTCGGAGAAGCGGTCGGCGCTGATGAAGGCGCTTACTCTTGTGGCGGCCATGGCACAACAGGCTTTCCGATCTCCCACTCGTGGCCGAATGGGTCGATCACACGCCCGAGCTTCCAGCCGTGCTCATTGGTGACAGGCGAGGTCTCGGTTGCTCCGGCCGCGACTGCCTGTTGCAAGACGGCAAGTGGATCCTCGACGACGAGAAGCATGCGTCCTGTCGCGCCGTTGATCGCGCGCGGGTCGAACCGCTTCATCGTTGGCGCCGCGTTCGAGACCCAGAAGATCGCGTCTCCGACTGCGAGCTGGGCGACAACGTCGTCTCCTTCCCCGACGAGATGGAGCGTCTTGGCGTCGAACGCTGCTTCGTAGAACACGACGGCTGTGCGTGCCTCGTCAGTCCACAGTTGGGGTTGGATGCTTGTCATGGAGTCGAGCCTGCCAGATGACCGGTGCGTCGGGCGTCATTCCGCAACACTCACGCAGCCGAGCGCCTCGTCGTCTACGAGGGCAGCCCCCTACGCAACCGAACTGCTGACGAACGGGCGCTCCAGTTCCTGAAGCAACGCTGAGACCCTTCGCAGCTCACGGTCTTGCGACCCTGGTGCGACCTGCGCATCCGCCGGCGGCTGAGGCTCGAGGAGAAAGGACGCTCGTGCAGGCGACAGCCGTGACGCTGAAGCCGTGCCACCCGCGTCTAAGGCGGCGCCAGCCGAGTGAGCGTGTCTCGTATCAGAGAGAGGTAGCCGTTGTGTGCGAGCGAGAGATCTGCTACCTGGGATATGTCGAACCACCCGAGGTCGTCGTGCTCTGTAGGCGAAGCATTAACGGGATCTCCGCCCTCCCACTTCTCGACAAGCCAGATCCGCAAGACGAATCCGGGCTCAACGGCTCGGACCAGTTCGGGACCCGGCTGTTGGATCAGTATTCCCAACTCCTCTTCCAACTCACGAGCCAGCGCCTTGATGGGCGCTTCCCCATCCTCCACATGCCCACCGGGAAAGTCCCATACATCTGGGTACCATCGCCGACCAGCGGAGCGGTGGCACAACAACACTCGGCCGTCGCGCACCAACAGCGCGGCCACGATCTCATGGGCTTCCGCTGTGCCCGGAACGACTGCATCCATCTCCGAACTCTGCCACCCAACCCCGCGGTGCGCTCCACGCTCTGGTGACATCCGGAGCGCTGGCCCACCCGACCGCCGTCCCCGCGCGAGCGTCAGTCGAGCAGCCTGAGGTACCTCACGCCTGGCAGCGCGGTGTAGCCGAGCGCCTCGTACAGAGCACGCGCCGGGCCGTGTCCCGGGTCGCCGCCGGTTCCGACGGCTGCGATGTCCATCCCCTGCGCGCGCATGTGCTCGGCCGTGCGGTCCATCAGCTGCCTTGCGATTCCGCGCCGCTGGTCGTCAGGATCGACGGCGATGATGTCGACGACGCCCATTCGCTCGTGAAATGCGTTGAGTGCGACGGCGGCGAACCCTACGGGCAGCCCATCAGCGACCGCAACGAAGACGTCCCGCTCATCGCTCGTGCAACTCGACCGCACCGCCTCCGCCTGAACCGCTGTCCACTCCGGTTGGTGGAGACGCATGAAGACCGCGTCGCCTAGAACCTGCCGCAGCGACTCGAACACCGGCTGCCACGCCCGAAGCGAAAACTCGACAATCGCCTCCAGGTCCGACTCTTCGTATTGACGAATCTCAACCCCGGCGCTCACGGCCTGCAACCTAGCGGGAGCGGTTTGCGTACTCCTCGAGGCGCGGATGCCGTACTGGGCGACCGCGAGGCCAATCAGCGCGCCGACAACAGCAGCGAGGACGGTCGCCCACCAGGCGTTCAGGTCGCTTGGACTGCAAGAATCTGCTGCGTGAACGAAGCGAGGCTTGAGGACGCCGGCTCCGGGCTTGCCCCCGTCACGGCGACCTGACCCTCGAACAGGTGGCGGAACGAATCCGGCAGCGCCTGAAGCCGACGATGCCATAGCCCGCGGGACCGGCGATGCCATTCATTGTCCGTTTTGCTATCAGACAACGCAGCGCGGCTCTCTCTCTCTTTTTTCTCTCTCTCTCTCTCTCTCCACCCGTGATGAGAGCGCGGTCTTGCCGGTGAACCGCTGTTCGAGATCGCTCAGTGAAGCTCCTGTCCGATCGGATCGTCGAGGTTCGTCGTCCCGCGCCCATCCCACGACGGCGGTCCTTCCGGGCGCTGCAGGAACTCGCCGATAACGCGGACGAGCAACTGGGCGCCGTCACCGAACACGAACGTCATGTGGTTGCCGATCCCGTCGACGACCCGGCAATCGGCCATTGCCGCTGCTGTCCGGTCGGCACCCTCCCCCGTCAGGATCGGTGGCGACCCGGGTGGACCGAAGCTCCCGGGAGCACGCAGCAGCAGCGTCGGCTGCTCGATCCGGGCGGCGACCGCCGGCCAGTCGACTGCGAGCGTGCCCCTGATCGCCTCTTCGATGTGCTCCGGCCGCGAGCGCGCCTGCACGGTGCCGTCAGGGCGCACCTGCACGTCGGCGCGAAAGTAGCCCTCGACATCGGCATCCCAGCCACCCTCGTCGAAATAGGGCATCGACCTCGCGAGCGCCACGTACTCGTCCCAGGAGGGATACACGTTGCCGAGACGGGCGAGCGCGGGCTGGATCTGGTCGAGGATGGCCGGGTCGGCAGACGCCGGCGCGTCGATCACCACGCAGCGCTCGACCCGCTCCGGGTGGTTCGCGGCAAGCCAGTAGGTCAGCAGCCCGCCGAAGGAGTGCCCGCCCATCACGACGCGCTCGAGTCCGAGCGCGTCGAGCAGCCCCAGCACGTCGCGTGCGTGCTCCCACATCGCGTACCCGGACGGCGGCGCGTCGCTCTCGCCACGACCGCGAAGGTCGAGGGCCAGCACGTGGGCCAGATCGCTGAGCCCCGCATGCATGAGCCCATCGAAGGAGTGGGCATTCGCCGTCAGGCCCGGTGCCAGCACGAGGGCGGGGCCGTCGCCTCCGTGGTCGAGGTAGTGCAGGCGGATCCCGTTCGTTTCCACGTAGCGGTCGCTCACGTTCGCTCCTCCTTCGTCGCCACCATGCGCCTCAGCTCCCGGCGCAGCGTCTTGCCCGCCGCGTTGCGCGGAAACGCGTCCAGCACGAGTACGCCGGAGAGCTTCTGGAAACGCGCCTGAACCCGCTCGTTCACCCACTTCCTGATCTCCTCCGCGTCGGCGGATGCGTCGTCGCGCAGCGTCACGGCGGCGACCGGAGTCTCTCCCCAGACGGCGTCGCTGACACCGAACACCGCCACGTCGGCCACAGCAGGATGCCGGCTCACCACCTCCTCGATGTCGCGCGGGTAGACGTTCACACCGCCGGAGATGATCAGGTCCTTCTTGCGGTCGACGAGGTACAGGAACCCGTCCTCGTCCACGTAGCCGAGGTCGCCAGTGTGGATCCAGCCGTCCCTGATCGCCTCGGCTGTGAGGTCGGGCCGCTTGTAGTACCCCGGCATCGTGATGGGGCCACGGCCGAGGATCTCCCCCACCTCGCCCACGGGGACGTCCTCTCCCTGCTCGCCGACGATGCGCATCTCGTAGAGCGGCGGCGGAACGCCGACCGAGCCGGGCTTGCGGCCTGCGTCGTCACGGTCGAGCACGGTTGCGAACCCCTCGGTTAGCCCGTAGAGCTCGTAGAAGCGGCTCGGCAGGCGCCGTTCGAGCTCCTGCTTGTGCCGGAGGTGCAGTGGAGCTCCGACGGAGCAGATCATCTCGAGTGACCCGCACCGCGCCTCCGCGAAGCCCGGCCGCTCGAGCAGCGCGATGAGCTGAGAGGGGACGAGCATCGTGTGCGTCACCCGCTCGCGCTCGACGAGATCGATCAACTGGTCTGCGTCGAAACGGGGCATCAGCACGTAGGTGCAGCCGAGGTAGAACGCCGGCATCAGGGTCAGGAACGCCCCGTTGAACACGAGCGAGCCCGAGTGGAGCACGACACTCTCCGGGTGGATCCGGTAGCTCGAAGCGAAGCCGGTGCAGTACGCCTCCCGGATCGCATGAGTATGGACGATCCCCTTGGGGAGCCCGGTCGTGCCCGACGAGTAGATGATGTTGTACGGGTCGTCGCGGTCGATCGCGTCGGCGGCCGGCGCGGCGGTCGCCGCTTCGCCGAGCGCACGGTACGAGAGGTACCCGGGCGCCTCGCCGTCGACGAGCACGTAGCGGTCGGCGGCGATGCCCGAGCGCCCGGCCCGTAGGCCGTCGATCTCGGGCACCTGCGCCCGGTTCGTGATCAGGATGCGCGCGTCCGAGTCGTCAAGCAGATTGGAGAGCCCGCTGCCGCGGAGGAGGGGAGACAGCGGCACCACGACGAGCCCGGTGCGCGCAGCCGCGTGGTACAGCTCGACGACCTCGACGCAGTTCTCGAGCATCGTCGCTACCTTGTCGCCCTTTTCAAGGCCGAGATCGAGGAGGGCACTCGCGATCTTGCCCACCCGCCGGTCGAGCTCCGCGAACGTGAGCCGCTCGTCCTCGAACACGAGAGCCGTGTGGTCGGGCCGGTACCGGGCGTGTCGGGAGAGCAGCGTGTCGAGCGGCATCAGCTTCCGCCTGAGGATGCCGCGGCCTCCCCCCAGCGCACGACGGTCGCCGCCCACGTGTAGCCGGTGCCCGCCGAGAGAAGCAGCACGGCGTCCCCGTCGCAGACGCGGCCGTCGCGCACCGCGCGATCGAGCCCGAGGAGAGAGTCGACGCCGCTCATGTGGCCCGTGTCGTCGAGGTAGACGGCCTGATCCTCAGTCATTCCCAGATCGGACAGCAGCGCCTGGAACATGGAGCGCTTCGTGTGCAGGGGGCAGACGAAGTCCAGGACGCCCAGCGTGAGGCCGGAGCGCTCCGCGGCGCCGCGGGCCGCGGCGACGAAGTTCGGCAGGGACTCCTGGTCGAGCCCGCCTTTCATCTCCGCCGGGTCCTGCACGTCGAGGAACCGGTAGCCGTCGGGGTCGACCGAGCCGCCGCCTGCCACCTTGACCTGCAGCGAGTACGCGCCGTTGGTGATGGCGTGCGACCCGAGCACCTCGTTCCGCGCTGCGTCGCCGACGAGGAGGCCCGCCACGGCGCCGTCCCCGAAGTTGAACATGAAACGCGACTTCTCGTTCTCGTAGTCGAGCAGATACGACTCGCGGCACGCGGCGACGACGAGGACGTTCTCCACCTCGGGCTCCGCGCGCAGGAGGTCGCGCGCCACGCGCAGGGCGATCGGCGTGCCGTGCGAGACGTTGTCGTACTCGAGCGCGAAGGCGTTGGTCGCGCCGACGCGGTAGGCGATGTGCGGCGCGGCCTGCCAGACGGCGTGGTCGCGC
>CAVPZH010000020.1:0-21730 GCA_963710125.1 uncultured Actinomycetes bacterium
GCTCGTACCGCTACTACGCAGAGCGCGTGGTCGGGATGAGGCCAGTGGCGTGGACGTCGCCGGAGACGGGGGACGGGGGCCTCCACGCGACCGAGCTCGGCGATGCGGTGCACCGGCTGCTGGAGCGCGTCGACCTCGCGCGACCCGCGCCGCCGGACGAGCTCGACGCTCACGTCCGCAGCTGGTACCCGACGATCGACGACGGAGAGCTGGGGCACGTGCGCGACCTCGTGGCCGCCTACTGCGACTCCGCGCTCGCCGCGCGGATCGCGGCGCTCGAGGGCGTCCGGGTCGAGCGTCCGTTCGCGTTCCTGCTCGACGGCGTGCTGGTCAACGGACGGCTCGACGTCCTCTGGCGCTCGGGTGAGCGCGCGCTGGTGCTCGACTACAAGACCAACGCGCTCGGTGGCCGCGAGCCGGCGGAGATCGTCGAGCACGAGTACCGGGGCCAGCGTGGTGTCTATGCGCTCGCCTGCCTGCGGGCCGGCGTCCGCGAGGTCGAGGTCGTCTACCACTTCCTCGAGGCGCCGCACGCCCCGGTGTCCGCGACGTTCACGGTCGCGGACGTCTCGGCGCTCGAGACCGAGCTCCGGGCGGTGATCGCCCGCGTCCGCGAGAACGACTTCCGGCCGACCCCGAGCCCGTTCGCATGCGCGGGCTGCCCGGCGCTCGACCGTGTCTGCGCAGGCCCCCGTCTCGGCGGTGAGCCCGACGGCCTCGAGCTTCCCGAGTTGACGGCAGCGGGGTAGCGTTTCCGGCCGTGAAGGTCGCGGCGCTCTACGACGTGCACGGCAACCTGCCCGCGCTCGAGGCCGTGCTGGCGGATCCCCGCTGCCTCGCCGCCGACGTCGTCGTCTGCGGCGGGGATCTCGTCCTCGGGCCGTATCCCGCCGAGTGCCTCGACGCCCTCGGGTCGCTCGGCGCCCGGGCCCGGTTCATCACGGGCAACTGCGACCGCGAAGCAGTCGAGCTGCCGCAGGACGGGGAGCTCGGCGCCGCCGCCCGCTGGAGTCACGAAAGGCTGGGCGCCGAACGGGTCTCGCACGTCGCAGGGTGGCCGCTGACGCTCGACCTCGACGTCGCGGCGCTGGGGCGCGTGCTCTTCTGTCATGCGACGCCCTCGTCCGACATGCCGATCCTGACGCGGATCACGCCGGAGGAGGACGTCGCGCGCGAGCTCGGCGACGTCGCGGCCGACGTCGTCGTGTGCGGCCATACCCACGTCCAGTACGACCGCGCCGCGGCGGGCCTCCGGCTCGTCAACGCCGGGAGCGTCGGGATGCCCTACGAGGGGTCGGCCGACGCACGGTGGGCGCTGCTGGATGGGACCGTGCAGTTGGTGTCGACGCCGTACGACGCCGAAGCGGCGCTCGGGACGCTCGCCGAGCCCGGCTTCCCGCTCTTCGACCGCTGGTTCGTGGATGCCCTGCGCGGCGAGGTCGGCGCCGAGGAGGCGACCGAGTCGTTCGAGCGCCGGCGTGACGCGTAGCTACGTCCGCGAGGCACGCCGCCGCGGCCTCGGCCGCCGCAGGGAGCGGATCGGGCCGATCGTCGACCGTCTCGCGGCGGAGCACGAGGACGCGGCGATCGCGCTCCGCTTCCGCACGGACGTCGAGCTCCTCGTCTCCGTGATGCTCTCCGCGCAGACGACCGACGTGAACGTGAATCGCGTCACGGAGCACCTGTTCAGCAAGTACCGCTCCCCGGAGGACTACCTGGCCGCCCCGATCTCGGAGCTCGAGCGGGACATCTACGCGACCGGCTTCTACCGGCAGAAGGCGAAGGCGATCAGGGGGGCGATGCGCGTGCTGCTGGACGACTACGAGGGCCGGGTGCCGACCCGGCTCGACGACCTCCTGCGCCTGCCCGGCGTCGCCCGCAAGACCGCGAACGTCGTCGCGGCGGAGCTCGGCCACGCGCAGGGCATCGTCGTCGACACGCACGTCCGGCGCCTCTCGCAGCGCCTCGGCCTCACGCGGCAAGACGATCCCGTGAAGATCGAGCGTGACCTCCAGCGGGTCGTCCCGCGGAGCGACTGGGCGCGGTTCCCGCACCTCCTGATCTGGCACGGACGGCGCGTCTGCATCGCCCGGCGCCCGGTCTGCGAGGCATGCGTCGTGAACGACCTCTGCCCGTCGTCGCGGGTCGACGCCGTGCGGTCTCCGGCTCCCTAGCCGGCGAGGTTCTCAGGGCCTGATCCAGCGCTGCACGACGAGCTTGTCGCCGGCATGCTCCTCGGAGAGGAGCGCGTAGCGTGGGGGAGAGGCGACCCGTCGTCCCGACGCCGCCGCCTCCGCGGGATCGCCCGCGACGACGACGAGCACGGCCTGGCCGCGCCCGACGCGGCTCAGGCGGAGCTCGGGCGCGTAGTGGGAGAGGACCGGACGGGCACGAGCGGGGAGCACGACGACCGTGTCCTTCGGCGTCACGCTGCGGCGCACGATCCCCGCGGCGGCGCGCCAGTCCTGGGACTGGTCGCGAGCGGCTGCCGCACCGAGGGCGGCGACCGCGACCACGGCGACGGCGAGCCCCGCGACCAGCCGCACACCCCGGTCGGCGATGGCGAACAGACCGACCCCGGCACCGAGCGCAACGCCGCCGGCCGCGACGGTCAGGGCGACGCGTGGAAAGACGGGCAGGGCGACACCCGCCCCGAGCACCGCGAGGAACGGCATCACGGCCAGGCCCGCGACGAGGGTCGCTTTCCAGCGGCCTCGTCCCGGCTCCGTCCGACGGTACAGCGCGACCACGCCCCAGACGGCGAGCGCCGCGACCAGCGGGCTCCAGCCGAGCGCACGACCGGTGCCCTCCCCGACGTCCGCGAGCTCGAGCGGTCCGGCCGCGTCGGGCGCGTCGGCCCGGTCGAGCACCGCCGCGGTCAGGAAGAACCCGCATTCGAGAGTCGCGATGCCGACCGCGGGGACCGCGAGGCGGAGGTCCACCTCCTTTCGCGCGACCCAGAGCGCCACGATCTGCGCCGCGAGCGCGCTCGCGGCGATCGGGTGCGTCAGTGGGAGGAGCGCGGCGCTGACGGCGTACGCCGCCCACCAGAAGGCGTTGCCGCGCTCGACCGCGCGCGCGAACAGCGCGCTCGACAGCAGCATCGCGGCGAGCGCGAGCGCCAGCGGGCCGGCGCTGCGCGAGAGTGGCACGACGCCCGCCGAGGAGGCGACGATCAGCGATGCCGCCGCGCCTGCGTGGCGTCCTGCGAGGCGGCGGCCGAGCCGGTAGGCCGCGACGGCCGCGACGACCCCCGCGACCGTCGACGGGAGCCGGAGCCACACCTCGGAGTCGCCGAGCGAGGCGACGGGTTGCAGGAGCGCGAGGTAGCCCGCCTTCGCGGGCTCGTCCGAGAGCGCGCGCTGCACGACGTCGGAGAACGACCCCTGCGTGGCGGCGAGGATCGCGCCCTCGTCGATCGTCAGAGAGCGCCGGCCGAGCGCGACGACGCCGAGGACGCCTGCGACGACGGGACCGAGAAACGGAAGCGCGCGATCGAGGACGGCAAGCGACCGTCCCGCCACTGCGACCGACTCGTCCGTCGGGGTCGGGCTGTGGGCCGGCGCGCTCACCCGCACCGAGGGTAGCGGCGGAGTCGGCGGGCCGGCTCTCGAGCGCCCGCTGCGCGGGCACCGCGATAGCCTCCCGGACCATGTCGCGCAGGTGGCTCGCGGCGGGTGTGCTGGCCGTGGTCGCGGTAGCGGCGCTGGCGGCGCTCGGCGGGTGGTATTTCCTGTTGCGGGACGTCGCCGAGCCGGCGAGCGTCGACGACGCGATCGCCGCGTTCCGGGAGCAGGAGGCTGCCGGACGCAGCGAATCGTCCCCGATTCCCGTCGGCGTCTACGTCTACGACACCGACGGCTTCGAGCGGACCGACGCGCTCGGCGGGGTCACCCACCGCTATCCGGCGCGGTCGACGATCACCGTGACCGCGGACCCCTGCGGGGTCCGCCTGCGCTGGGACGTGCTCAGGGGGCGCTTCACGACGTGGACGATCTGCACGGGTGCGGCCGGGTGGACGAAGCGGGCCCGCGACGAGCGCCACACGTTTTTCGGCATCGCCGACCAGACCACGTACTCCTGTCGCGACACGTCCTTTCGTCCGGCCGGCGACCGGCCGGGGACGCGGTTCGGCGTCTCGTGCACGACGGGCTCCGCGACGGAGAGCGGTCGCGGCCGCGTCGTCGGGCGCGACCGCCTCGGCGTGGGCGGAAAGACCGTGGCGTGCGTCCACGTGAGGACGCGAACCGCGTTCGGCGGCGGCACGAGAGGGTCGGCGACGTTCGACTTCTGGCTTGCTCGGGACACCGGGCTGCCGATCAGGGTCTCGATGGTGAGCCGGACGACAACCGGCTCCCTGATCGGCGACGTCCACTACGAGGAGGACGTGTCGCTCGCGCTGACGTCCCTGACGCCGCGTCGGTGACGCCGCGACGCCGACCTGGACGGATCGAGGCGCTTCGCCTCGCTCCCGACGGCCGGCCGCGTCCGTCCGCGCCGTTCGGGCAAGGTCCCTTCGCCGCCCGCGTCCTCCGCGCGGCGGTCGTCGGCGCCGCCGCAGTCGGATCGAGGCTCCCTGCGGGCCTGGCGCACGGTCTCGCGCGGGCCGGAGGAACCGCCGAGTGGGCGCTCCGCCCGCGCAAGCGCCGTCGGCTCGCCGAGAATCTCTGCCACACGCTCGGCCTCGCACCGGGCGAGCCTTCCGTGAGGTCGCTCGTGCGGCGCGAGGTCGTGAACGAGGCGCGTCGCTCGGCGGATCTCCTCTGGGCGCTCGGCAAGCCGGACGAGCTCGTCCGCACGACCCGGGTCGACGGCAGGGAGCACCTTCTCGCCGCGCTCGAGCCGGGCAACGGCGTGCTCCTCGTCTCCGCCCACATCGGCGGGTGGGAGGTCGCGACCGCGCTGCCACGGGCACTCGTCCCCGTGCGGACGACGGCGATCGTGACGGACGACTGGATCGCCTGGGCCGTCGACGGAGTCCGGGCCCGGTCGGGCCTCGGCCTCCTCTACGACTCGGAGCCGGCAGCGCGCGCAGCCCGTCTGCTCGAAGCCGGCGAGGCGGTGCTCGTGCTGGGCGACTACGCGAAGGACACGATGCGCACGTACCCGGTGCGGCTGCTCGATGCGGTCGCGGAGCTTCCCGCCGGCGTCGTCGCGCTGGCGCGCCTCTGCGGGACGCCGATCGTGCCCTTCACGGTGCTGCCGCTCGCCCCGAGGCGGTGGCGCGTGGAGGTCGAGCCGCCGATCGACCCGCCGCCGCGCGACGGCGGGCGGGCGGCCGAGAAGGAGGTTCTCCAGGCGCTCGCCGACCGCTGGACCGCGCAGCTCGGCCGCCACGCCGAGCACTGGGCGGCCGTGTACCCCCTGACGTGGAGGTCGCCGTGAGTCGTCACGCCTCGGCGGCCCTCGCCTGCTCCGGCGCGCCGGCGCGCACTGGAGCCGGCCGCCGGGGCGGCGACCGGAGCCTGCCGGGACGCTAGAGCCAGCGGCGGCGGCGAAAGAGCGCGAGCTGCACGACGGTGCTGGCGACGATCAGGCCGACCGAGACGCCGAAGGTCCAGTACCAGTCCCCGAAGTGGCCGGCGAAGTTCTGGCCGTAGAAGCCGACGATCAGGCTCGGCACGAGCACGAGCGACGCGATCACAGTCAGCATCTTCGCCACCTCGTTCTGCTGCTCCGCGATCTTGGCCTGGTAGTAGTCGCGCACGCCGCCGAGCAGGTCGCGGGCGACGTCGAGCTCCTCCGTCACCCGGACGAGGGTCTCGTACGTGTCGACGAACTTGTTCTCCACGTCCGCCGGGAAGAGCTCCGAGGGCCCGACGTCGACGCGTCCGTCGAGGATCCGCCTGGCGATCGTGCGGGTCATGCTCGCCACGCGCCGGGCGCGCAGCAGCTCGTCCCGGATCAGCGCGATCCGCGAGCGCACGTCGGCGCCGGACAGGTGCTCGATCTCGCCCTCGAGATCGTCGATCGTCTCGTACATGTCGTCGACGAGCTCGAGAAACGCGTCCGTCGCGTCGTCGACCGCAGCGTGGAACACGACCCCGGCCGACGCGTTCGCGTTCGCGCGTGCGGCCACCCCGTCGACCGGCGCCACCGCGCCGGACGCGTCGGTCCACCGGATCGTCACGATCGCGGCCGGCTGTGGCCACCACGTCCAGCGGGACGTAGCGGGCGCGATCCTCCCCGGCGGCCGGGACGGGGTAGACGAGCACCGAGAACACGCATCCGCCGTGCCCCTCGAGCAGCGGGAGCGACTGACGGCCCTCGCGCGGCCGCTCGGAGATCCGGCGGACGACCGCGGGTGGAATGCTCAGATCCCCCGTCGCCTGCAGGATCTCGTCCCGCGTCGGGTCGACGAGGTCGGTCCAGTTCACCGCCACGACGGAACGAGGCTACTTCCCGTGTCGGCCGGTGCGACTCTCTACGAGATCGCGACGCCGGCGGTGACCGACGCGTGACGCTGCTCGCTGAGCCAGCGCTCGGCGTCGAGCGCGGCGGCGCAGCCGGAGCCCGCGGCGGTGACCGCCTGGCGGTATACGTGATCCTGCACGTCACCCGCCGCGAACACGCCGGGGACGTTCGTCTCGGTCGACTTGCCGCGCGTGATCAGGTAGCCGGTGTCCGGGTCGTGGTCGAGCTGGTCGACGAAGAGGCCGGTGTTCGGATCGTGGCCGATCGCGACGAACAGCCCGTCGGTCGGCAGGACGCTCTCCTCGCCGGTGACGGTGTCGCGGAGGCGGACGCCCATGACCGACCCCTCTCCGAGCACCTCCACCACCGACTTGTCGAGCCGGAACTCGATCTTCTCGTTCGCGCGTGCTCGGTCGACCATGATCGGAGAGGCCCGGAACTCCTCGCGGCGGTGGACGACCACCACCTTGCTCGCGAAGCGCGCGATGAAGCCGGCCTCCTCCATCGCCGAGTCGCCGCCGCCGACGACGACGACCGTCTTGTCGCGGAAGAACGCCGCATCGCACGTCGCGCAGTAGGAGACGCCGCGCCCCTGCAGGCTGCGCTCCGACTCGAGCCCGAGCTGGCGCGCGGTCGCGCCCGTCGCCACGATCACCGCATCGGCCCGGTGCTCGTCGTCTCCCACCCAGACCCTGAACGGCCGCTCCGAGAAGTCGACGCGCGTCACGTCGTCCGTCAGGAAGGTCGTGCCGAACCGCTCCGCCTGGCGCCGGAAGTCCTGCATCATCGCGGGGCCGAGGACACCGTCCGCATAGCCGGGATAGTTCTCCACGTCGGAGGTGATCATCAGCTGCCCGCCCCAGTTGAAGCCCTCGATCACGAGCGGCTCCAGGTTCGCGCGCGCCGCGTACAGCGCTGCGGTGTATCCGGCGGGGCCGCCGCCGATCACGATCACGTTGCGAACGTCTTCCACGGTCTTCGAGCGCTCCTCTATCGACGATTACCCTTTATAGAGGGAAACGATCACCCGGGCGGCGATGTTCCGGGCTCAGGCCGCATGCGCCTCGCCGGGAAGGATCTCCGCCGGCTCGTCGACCACCAGCTCCGGCGAGGACAGGGCGCGCGTCTGGCGCTCGATGGGCGTGAGCTCGGGCGCGGAGATCCCCGTGATGCCGTGCTGCTCGAAGCGCCGCGCCTGCGGCAGCACCTGTCGCTCGAGCGAGCCCACCGTCTCGTTGAACGAGCGGACCGCGGTGTCGAGCGACCGTCCGAGCTTCGACACGTGCGCACCCATGGTCGAGAGGCGCTTGTAGAGCTCGCGTCCGAGGTCGGAGATCTGTCGCGCGCCCTCGGCGATCGTCTCCTGCTGCCACCCGTAGTGGACGGCCCGCAGCAGGCCGATCAGGTTCGTCGGCGAGGCCGGGATGACGTTGTTGTCGACCGCGAGCTCGATGAGGGACGGGTCGTGCTCCAGCGCGACGCGGAGGAACGACTCGTCGGGGAGGAACATCACGACGAACTCCGGCGTCGAGTCGACCTGGCGCCAGTAGCCCTTCTGCCCGAGCTTGAGGATGTGCTCGCGCACCTGGCGGGCGTGATCGACGAAGCGCGTCTGCCGCTGCTCGTCGGTCGCGTCCGTCGCGAACGCCTCGAGATAGGCCGCGAGCGGCGCCTTCGAGTCGACGATGATCCGCTTGCCGCCGGGAAGTCGCACGATCACGTCCGGGCGCAGGATGCGCCCCTCGCCGTCGGTCGTCGTCGGCTGCTCGACGAAGTCGCAGTGCTGCACCATCCCCGCCATCTCGACGACCCGGCGGAGCTGGATCTCCCCCCACCGACCCCGCACGTGCGGGGTGCGGAGAGCGGTGACGAGGTTGCTCGTCTCGCCGTGCAGGCGGTGCTGCTCCTCGCGGAGGTTGCGCACCGCCTCCGTGAGCGAACCGTATGCCTCCTTCCTCGCGCTCTCGAGCGCACTCACCTGCGTCTCGACCTTGCCGAGCGACTCCCTGAGCGGCGCGACGTACGCGTCAAGCTTCGTCTGTGCGAGATCGAGGAACGCTCCCGAGCTCTCCTTCATCGCGGCGGCCGACGCGGTCTTCACCGCGCTCGCGACGCGATCGTCGAGCGTCCCCCGCTCGGCGGCGAGCTGCGCCTCGGCCTCGATCGCGCGGCGCTCGAGGGCACGGGCGTCCGCGTCGAGGGCGGTCAGCCGTGTCGCGGCTGCGGCCGCGCCGGCGAGCCGCTCGCGGATCGCGAACAGCGCGCCGACGGCGCCGAGCGCGATGCCGGCGGCGAGACCGATGAGCAGCGTCAGGATCGTCACGAGGGCGACGGACCGTAGCGCTCGCGGCGGACGGAGCCGCGGCGCGGCCAAAACGGAGCTCCGGGCGCCGCTATCGTTCCCTCGTCGTGCCTCCGAAGCCGCGTCCGCAGGGAAGAGCCAAACCTCCCTCCCCGGGCAAGGGGGCGGGGGACAAGCGACTCCTCGTCGGCCTCGCCGCCGCCGGGCTCGCGGTGCTCGTGGCCGTCGGCATCGGGATCGCCGTCGCGTTCGGGGGCAGCAGCAACGCCGATGCGGCGTCCGCCCTTCAGGCGGCGGGCTGCACGCTGACGACGAAGCCCGCGCTGCGCGGCGTCCACTCGGTCACGACCCCGACAGGGACCTCGCCGCTGTGGAACACGAACCCGCCCACCTCCGGCCCCCACTACGAGATCCCGGCGATCTGGGGCGCGTACACGCAGCCCCTCAACCTCGCCCAGCTGGTGCACAACCTCGAGCACGGAGGGATCTACATCCTCTACGGCCCCCGTGTCCCCGACTCCACGGTCGCACAGCTCCGCTCGTTCTACGACGACCACACGCGCGGCACGATCCTCGCGCCGCTCCCGTCGCTCGGGAACCGGATCGCCGTCGGCGCCTGGACGACGGAGAGCGCGAGCGACCCCACCAACGGCACCGCGCACCTCGCGAAGTGCCCGGCGTTCGACCAGGACGCGTTCGCGGCGTTCTTCGGCGAGTTCCAGTTCAGGGGCCCCGAGCGCTTCCCGGCGAACACGCTCTTACCCGGCCGCAACTAAGCTCCACCGCCCAGCCGGGGTGGCGAAACGGTAGACGCGGCCGGCTTAAACCCGGCTGTCCCTCGGGACATGGGGGTTCGACTCCCTCCCCCGGCACCTGACACCTCGTCGAGGCCGGCTCCCGGGCGCCGATCCCGACCCCGGCCCGCTCGCGGGCCGGCGCTACACTCAGCCGGCCATGGCGAGCACCGAGCACGCCCCGTCGTACGAGCACCTCGAGTACGACACGCCGCTCTTCCGGACGGCGATCGCCCAGTTCGACCAGGCGGTCCCGCACGCGGGCGTCGACGACGCGGTGGCGGAGCGGCTGCGGCATCCCGAGCGCTCGATCATCGTCTCGTGCCCGATCAGGCTCGACGACGGACGCCGCATCGTGCTCCCCGGCTACCGCGTGCAGCACTCGAGCGTCCTCGGCCCGACGAAGGGAGGAGTCCGGTTCGACTCGGAGGTGACGCTCGGCGAGTGCGCCGCGCTCGCGGTCTGGATGACGTGGAAGTGCGCGTTGCTGCGGCTGCCGTACGGCGGCGCGAAGGGCGGCGTGCGCTGCGAGCCACGCGCGATGTCGAGCGCGGAGCTCGAGCGGCTCACGCGCCGGTTCACGTCGGAGCTCCTGCCGTTCATCGGCCCGCAGGAGGACATCCCCGCGCCCGACATGGCCACGAACGAGCAGACGATGGCGTGGATGATGGACACCTACTCGATGCAGCGCGGGCACGCCGTGCCCGAGATCGTCACCGGCAAGCCGATCGCGATCGGCGGCAGCGTCTTCCGCCACGAGGCGACCGGCGCGGGCGTCGTGATGGTGATCGCGCGAGCCTGCGAGCGCCTCGGCTGGAGGCTGTCCGAGCAGCGCTGCGTGGTGCAGGGCTTCGGCAACGTCGGCCGGATCGCCGCGCAGGAGCTGGTGGATCGGGGGGCGACGGTCGTGGCTGTCTCGGACGTCTCGGGCGGCGTGTACGACCCAGACGGCCTCGACGTCCCGACGATGAGCGCGTTCGCGACGGAGCACGGCTCCCTCGAGGGCTGGGCGTCCGGGTCGTCGATCACGAACGAGGTGCTGCTCGAGCTCGACTGCGACATCCTCGTGCTGGCCGCCAGGGAGGACCAGATCCATGCGGACAACGCCGCTCGCCTCCGGTGCCGTCTCGTCGCCGAGGGGGCGAACGGGCCGACCTCGCTCGACGGCGACGAGATCCTCCGCGAGCGCGGGATACCCGTGCTGCCCGACATCCTCACGAACGCCGGCGGCGTCACCGTCTCGTACTTCGAGTGGGTGCAGGACCTCGGGCGGCTGTTCTGGGGCCGGGACGAGATCAGGGCGAAGCTCGCGGAGAAGCTGAACGACGCGTTCGACCGCGTGTGGGAGATCTCGCACGAGCGAGAGATCCCGATGCGCACGGCCGCCCTCGTCGGTGGGATCCGCGACGTCGCGTCGGCGCTCGAGGCCCGCGGCCTCTACCCGTAGGTGGCGCTCGTGTCCGACGACCCGACGATTCGCGTCCGGGACGCGATGATCGCGGAGCCCCGCTCCCTCACGATCTCGGATACCGCCCGCCTGGCCGGGGAGGTGCTCACCCCGCCCGAGGTGCGCGCGGTGTACGTCGTGGACGGGTCCGGGAGGCTCGTCGGCGTGGTCACCCGCAAGACACTCGTGGCGCGAGTCGTGGCGGAGGGCCGGGACCCGTCCACCACGAGGCTCGGGGAGGTCGCCGAGCCGCCCTACTACACGATCGACGCCGACACGCCGCTCGACGAGGGATATCGGTTCATCGAGGAGCACGACGCCGAGCGCGTTCCGGTGATCGACGAGGGGCGGCTGGTGGGGGTGCTCTCGCGGGCCGTCCTCCAGCGTCGCCTCGCCGAGGACGAAGGCCCACCGGAGACCGAGCCCGACGGGTAGCGAGCCCGGCGGCGTCGTCCACGCCGTGCCTGTGTGACGCGCTCGTCGGCGAGACGATCGCGCTGGCGACGTCCTCCGCAGGGGGAAGGTCGCGAACCCTGGCGACCCGTGGACGACCCTGGTCGTGCACGACCCGAGGCCCGGCACCGAGATCTGCGGCGTGTCAGTGCGGGGCGCGCAGAGGTCGTGCGGGGAGCGGGCGCGGTTTTCCTCGTCGCTGCGCCCACCGGCGCTACATCGGTCAGCAGCAGGTGAACGCGCCCGGGTGAACCCCTGTCTCGTCGGGGGCGGGGAGCTCCGCCGCCGCGAGCGCGGCGCCGTCGAGGAGGTCGCGCTCGCTCACCGTCAGCTCGGCCAGCCCGTAGAAGCCGAGGATCTCGTGGATCACGATGAGCCCGGCGACGATCACCGGCGCGCGGGCCGAGGCGAGGCCAAGCACGCGCTCGCGCTCCGCGAGCGGGAGCGCGGTGAGCCTGTCGAGCATCGTGCCGATCGACTCCCATGTGAGGCGGTCGCCGTGCACCGTGAGCGCGCCGCCTCGCTCGATCTTCGCCGCCGTCGTGATCGTGCCGGCGATGCCGATCGCGCTGCTCACGGCGAGTCGCGGAAGCAGAGACCGGACGTGCGCCTCGCAGACTGCGAGCTCCTCGCCGTGCGGTGGGTCGGACGGGAGAAAGCGCTCGGTCAGGCGGACGCTGCCGGCGTCCGTGCTGACCGCTTCGACGCCCGACTCCCCGACCGCGACGAGCTCGGTCGAGCCTCCCCCGACGTCGACCACGAGCGTCCGGGGCGCGAGCGGGCCGTCGCTCCCGACCCCGGCGAGCGCAAGCTCCGCCTCCTCCTCGCCGGTGAGCAGCCGTGTTGTGAAGCCGTAGCTCCACTCGACCTCGCCGAGGAACGCCTCGCCGTTGTCGGCGTCGCGCACCGCGCTCGTCCCGACCGCGAGCACGCGCTCGGCTCCGAGCGACTCCGCTTCGCGTCGGTAGTCGACGAGCGTGTTGCGCACGCGCGCGACGGCGGTGGGGAGGAGGATCCGGCGCCGGTCGACCGATTCGCCCAGCCGTGTGATCGCCTCGCGCCGCACGACCTCCACGACCCGACCGTCCTCTACGTCGGCGACGAGCAGGCGGGTTGTGTTCGTGCCGAGGTCGACGGCGGCGACACGCATTCCCTTCGACGTTAGCCTGGACGTGCGCCGAGGACGAGTCCAGACCTGGGTTCGACGCGCCCGGAGGGCTCAGATTCCGGGGACGAACCAGAGCACGCGCTGCATCGTCTGGCGAGCCTCCCGCAGCGCCTGGAGCTGCACGTCGAGCGTCGCGCGCGAGGCGGCCAGCCTGGCGGCCGCGTCGCCGAGCGTCGCTCCCGACGCGCTGGCCCGGTCGAGGTGCACCTGGATCTGCGCGGTCGCGTCCTCGATCCGCGCCGTCTCCTCGCCGACCACCCCCGTCGTCCGCTTCAGCTGCCGCCAGAGCGAGAGCCCACGCAAGACCACGTAGACGAGCCCGCCGACGACGCCGACGAGGAGCAGGGCAAGTGCGATCCAGAAGACCACGGCCGGTGCTACGATAGTGGCCGCGACGCGGGGTGGAGCAGTCAGGTAGCTCGCCGGGCTCATAACCCGGAGGTCGCAGGTTCAAATCCTGCCCCCGCTACTGCAAAGGCCCTGCAAAGCAGGTCCTTCTTGCCACGAGCGGCGCTGGGCCGGAAGCCCGCATGGGCCAGCGTTCACGAACGACGCCCGAGCGAAAGGCCCTGAGTGGTCGAGTGTTCGGCGACTAGAAGGCTACGAGCGCCTCGCCAGCCGTGACGTACGGCGCCGCGACGCTGAGGTCTGGCAGATTTTCGGCCAGCCACGCGGCGGCAGCGCGACTTGACTCTTCCGCGCCTTCCTGATTGTCGAACACGCTGATCGTGGACGTCCCCTCGGCCAGCTTGAGGAGGTAATAGGCCCTGAACCCGTTGATGCCGCCGATGAGTTTCCGAATCTCTTCCTCGTGCTCGGCGAGCGTGTCGGCGAGGTCGAAGTTCCCGTTGTATGCACGGATGACTGCGTACATGGTCGATACCTCATTCCGTCTCGTGGGCGCAGGAGAGCATCGGAGTGTCTCATAGATTCGAGCCCCGAAAGCACGCCGGGTGTGACGACGCGACCGGTCACGGGTCGGTTGGCCAGCGTTGCTGAATGTCACCCGATCAGGAGGTGGTGGGCGCGAAGCTGCTCGCCACTCGCAGGGCGGCACTGACGCGGTCGGCAAGCGTATAGGCGCGACCGTTTGGTGCGCCGTCGAAGTGGAGCGACAGCATGTAGCCGTGCTGCTGCCGGTTCCACAGGACGATTACGTGTCCACCCATAAAGCCGCCGATCGGGTATGGCGGCCATGAGGACGAGCGCTGGTCGTGCTTGGATCGTCGCGTGTCGCAGTATTCGTGCGGGTCTTTGAGCGACGTACTGGCGGCCATCTTGCATCGGGGTCATGAGCAAACGTGGCAGGTTCAACTGTTTCACCGGACGTGCCTCGCCAAGACGTGGCCAAGTTTGGCCTGGCGAGCCTGCCAGTGAGAAGGGCGGGCGCTGGCCTCCGAAAACGAGGTGACCCCTATCGCCGTTGCCGAAGCCAGCGGCATCGTTGAAAGACGCCCAGTAAAAGTCGGCCCTAGGAGGCTGCTGCCCGACGCCATGACTTCTGACTGGCTCGTGCGCGGATAGCGGGTTCGGACATACGGACCGTGACACTTGTCGCGCCGAGCGCGGTCAAAGCAGAACCGTGACACGGCTGCTGGGCTGCCCCGAGCGGCACCGCCGACGCCGCATCTCGTTCCTGCGCATGCGCCGACACGGCTCCGATCCCCGACAGGAACACGCCGAGCACGCCCAGCGAGGTCAGGACAACCCGCATGTCGTTCAGACTACGGCGGAACGGGGCGCAGGCGTTCGATTTCGTGAGCTGCACCAGTGTTCTCTAGCCTGACGCGGCCTGCATCACTCATCGGCTTCGTGCGGCGTGGCCACCGCGGTGTTGCGAGTGGAAAGAGCGGTTGCTCTGCTCCGGAAGAGGCTCTCAGCGGCGGCTTCGAGGGAACTCACCGACGACCGCAACGGCCCGTGTCGACACGGGAACCACAGACCACCTCTTACGAGCCCCGCGGGCTCGAGACTGGGCTGTGATCCCCGGACGCTCTGTCATGCCACGGTCGGCGGCGCGCCTGTTCACGCGGACTCGTCGGTGACATGATCGACACGGCGGGACGCGGCGCTTTCTCTCCGAGGGGCACGTGTTGCGAAGGTGACCGATGTCGCACTCGGGCCCGCCGTTGTCCGTGATCACCCCGAGGGGCAGGAGGTTTCGCGCATGGCCGGGTTGGAACGCCGAAGTTTCGACACACCCGACGAGACACGTCGTCCGGACAAGACCCGTGTCGACGTGGTTCGGATAGGAGGCAACTCCGCTGCGCGTCTCACCGCCGAGCCCGGTTGGAAATGGTCGGAGTGCATCAAGCCGGTCGTCGGCACCGAAAGTTGCCAGGTGCGACACGTTGGCATGATCCACTCCGGACGAATGCACATCGCGCACGACGACGGCACCGAGGGTGACATCGGCCCGGGAGAGGCGTACGTGATCGAACCCGGCCACGACGCCTGGGTGGTCGGAGACGAGCCTGTCGTCGCGTTCGAGTTCGAGACTCAGGCGGCGGAGGACTACGCGAAGTCCTGACGGCGCAACTCCCGCAGTGACGTCGCCGCCTCGGGCGGCGGCGCTGCCTCTCCCTGAGGGTTGCCGTGTAGTGAGGCCGGGCCGGCGTGCCACCGGCACCTGGACCTGTTGGTGAGCCTCGGGGGCGATAGTGGTGTCGGGCCGGGAAGCCTCGTAGTCTTGGCTCGTGCGCGCGTGCCCGAGCTGCGGCCGGGAGAATCCGGACGGCGCCCGCTTCTGCAGCGACTGCGGCGCGGGGCTGGAGGCCGTGGCCTCGGGCGAGGTGCGCAAGACGGTCACCGTGCTCTTCGCCGACGTCACCGGCTCGACTGCGCTCGGCGAGCGGCTCGACCCCGAGTCGTTCCGGCGGGTCATGGCGCGCTTCTTCGACGCGGCGAGGGGTTGTCTCGAACGCCACGGCGGCACGGTGGAGAAGTTCATCGGCGACGCGGTCATGGCAGCGTTCGGCGTTCCGCTCGTGCACGAGGACGACGCGCTGCGCGCCCTGCGGGCGGCCGTCGAGCTGCGCGAGGCGATCGTGTCCATGAACGCGGACCTCGAGCAGACCTACGGCGTGTCCTTGCAGCTGCGCACCGGGGTCAACAGCGGCGAGGTGGTCGCGGGAACCGAGGAGCGCCTCGTCACCGGCGACGCGGTCAACGTGGCCGCGCGCCTGGAGCAGGCGGCCGGACCAGGGGAGATCCTGGTCGGCGAGCAGACGTACCGGCTGGCCCGGAGCGCGATCGAGGCCGAGCCGATCGACGGCCTGGTGGCCAAGGGGAAGTCGGAGCCGCTGCGAGCCTACCGGCTGCTCGGGGTCGTGGAGGGGGCGCCCGCGTTCGAGCGGCGGCTCGACGCGCCGCTCGTCGGCCGCCGCGCCGAGCTCGCCCGCGTCAGGTCGGCGTTCGACGACGCCGTGTCTGCGCGGCGGTGTCGACTCGTCACCGTGCTCGGCCCGCCGGGCATCGGCAAGTCGCGGCTCGCCCGGGAGATCTCTGCCGAGCTCGACGGGGAGGCCGCGGTCCTGACCGGCCGGTGCCTGCCCTACGGCGAAGGCATCACGTACTGGCCTCTCGTCGAGATCTTCCGGGAAGCGGGCGCGGAGGCGGAGCTCGAGGCGGCGCTGTCGGCCGGTGCGCCGGAGGAGGTCTTCTGGTCGGTTCGCAAGTCGCTCGAGCAACGCGCACGAGCACGGCCGCTCGCGCTCGTCGTCGAGGACATCCACTGGGCCGAGCCGACCCTGCTCGACCTGGCGGAGCATCTGGGCGACTGGACGCGCGACGCGCCCGTGCTCCTGCTCTGCCTGGCGCGGCCCGAGCTGCTCGACGAGCGGCCGGCCTGGAGCGGCGAGTCCCTGACGCTCGAGCCGCTCTCGGACCGTGAGTCCGAGGAGCTGATCGAAAACCTCGTGTCGAGCGGCACGCTCGGCGGGGACGTGCGCTCGAGGGTCCGGGACGTAGCCGAGGGAAACCCGCTCTTCGTGGAGCAGCTGCTCGCGATGCTCGCCGAAGGCGGCGACCCGGGCCACGTGCCGGAGACGATCCAGGCGCTCCTTGCGGCGCGGCTCGATGCGCTCCCCGACGCCGAGCGCGACATCCTCGAGCGCGCGTCCGTGATCGGCCAGGACTTCGAGTGGGAGGCGCTCGGCGAGCTTTCGCCGGACGGTCGGCGTCCCTCCGGCGCGCGTCTGTCAGCGCTCGTGCGGAACGAGCTCGTCCGGCCGCACGACGTGATCGAGGACACGTTCAGCTTCCGTCACGCGCTGATCCGCGACGCGGCGTACAACCGCCTGCCGAAGGAGCGGCGCTCGGAGCTCCACGAGCGCTTCGCGGACTGGCTGGGCGGCAGAGGCGAGGAGTTCGAGGAGATCGTCGGGTACCACCTCGAGCAGGCGCACCGGTGGGTGGTGGAGCTCGGCCCGCCGGACGAGCGAGCCCTCGGGCTTGCGACGCGGGCCGCCGAGGCGCTCGACTCGTCGGCCCGTCGGGCGCAAGCCCGGGGCGACGGCCGTGCGTGTGTCAACCTCTCGGAGCGGGCCGTCGCCCTGTTTCCGGCTGACGATCCGCGCAGGCTCGAGTTGCTGCCGGTGCTCGGCCGCGCGTTGCGGGACGCCACCCGGATGGACCGCGCGGAGTCGGTTCTCGCCGAGGCGGTCGAGCTCGCGCAGCGGGCGAGCGCGGATCCGGTCGGCGCCCACGCCGCGCTCGCGCTGGTCGACCTTCGCTTCCACGCGACGACGGCGACGCGCGAGGACGTCCTCGCGGAGGTCGAGCGGTCGACCCGCATCTTCCACGCGCATGGAGACGAGGCGGGCCTCGCCCGCGCGCTCGCGCTCGCGGGGCGGCTGAACTTCTGGGCGGGGGAGATCGCGACCGCGGTCGCAGAGTTCGAGCAGGCGGCGGAACACGCGCGGAACGCCGGCGACCCGTACCAGGAGGCCGACGCCTTGCAGTACCTCCTCGCGGCCGTCTTCTACGGGCCGACGCCCGTCGAGGAAGCGCTGCGGACGGTGCACGCGGTGAGCGCGCGCATGGAGGGCAACCGCATGCTCGACGTCGCCGTGCTCAACAACACGGCCCGCCTCGAGGCAATGCGCGGGAACTTCGACTCCGCCGACAGGGCGCTGGCCGAGGCTCGGGTCCGAGTCGAGGGCGCCCGTGAGGTCGAGCGGTTCTCCCACCTCTCCACGACCGCTGGCAATGTGGCTCTCCTCGCCGGGGACGCGGTCGGCGCCGAACGGGTCCTGCGCCCGACCTGCGAGCAGCTCGATCAGGTCGGAGAGCTCGGGTACCTCGCGAGCGCTGTCCCGCCGCTCCTCGACGCGCTTCTCCGCCAGGGCAAGGACGAGGAGGCGCTGCGCCTCTCCGACCGCTGGAATCCGGAGCGGCTGACGGTGTCGGAGGACGTGGATGCCCAGGTCGGTTGGCGGGCGGCAAGAGCGAGGCTCCAGGCACGACGCGGCGAGCTCGAGGAGGCCGAGCGCGTGGCCCGGGAGGCGGTCGAGCTCGCAGACGGCACGGAATACGTCGAGCTCAGGGCGGACGCGCTCGACGCGCTCGGCCGGGTGCTCCTGGCCGCCGGCCGGACCGACGAGAGCGACGAGGCGCTGAGGGCGTCGCTGCGGCTCCACCGGGCGAAAGGGAACGTCGTCGCGGTCGAGAGCCTCCTCGCGCAGCTCGGCGAACGAGCCGCCGGCGTCTGAGGGGTCGGCTGCCGCACAGGGTCGCGCCGTTCAGGCATCGTCGGCGGGGATCGCACGTCGCGCCGTCGGAGAGGAGAGAGATGAAGCTCGGGATCGGTCTGCCGAACACCATGGCCCACGAGACGGACCGGTCGTTGATGCTCGACTGGGCGCGCCTCGCCGACCAGGCGGGCTTCGCGATGCTGGGCACGATCGACAAGCCGAACTACGACTCCTGGGACCCGCTCACGACGCTCGCCGGCGTCGCCGGCGTGACCGACCGCATCGGTCTGGCGACCACGATCCTCCAGCTGCCGCCGCGCAACGAGGTGGTCGTCGCGAAGCAGGCCGCCGTCGTCGACCGGCTCTCGGCCGGACGTCTCGTGCTCGGCGTCGCGCAGGGAGGGCGCGAGGACGACTACGAGGCGCTCGGTGCGGCGTACGAGGGGCGCTCCGCACGCTTCGAGCGGCAGATCGCCCGGATCCGTGCGATCTGGGAGGAGGCACGGACGTCCGACCGGGACCACGGCGTTCTCGGGCCGCCGCCGGTGCAGGATCCCGGTCCGCCCATCTGGGCGGGCGCGTCGCAGCCGAGGGCGGTCGAGCGGGCGCTGCGCAGCGCCGACGGCTTCGTGTTCGGCACCGCGGGCGCCGCCGCGATGGCGGAGCGCGCCCCGGCGATCCGGGACGGTTTCGCAGCGGTGGGAAAGCCGGACGCCACGCTCGCCGGCCTCGCCTACGTGGCGGTCGACGACGACCCGCAGACGGCCCTCGAGGAGGGTGCACACCATGTGCTCCGCTACTACGGCGCGCTCTGGACGGAGCCGGCGAACCTGATCCACCACGGCCCGAGCGGGAAGATCGCCGAGGAGATCGCCGCCTATGCGGACTCGGGGATCGACCTCCTGATCGTCTTCCCCCAGATCCCGCGGCTCGACCAGGTGGAGCGCATCGCCGAGGACGTCCTGCCGGCGTACATGGGCTCCGGCATTCCTTCGACCGCCTGAGCCGGCCGGCCGGGCCAGTGTCGGCGATCGCGCGGGGCCGGCGGCGGCGCGGGTTCCCGCTTGTACGCTTTGCCGCGTGCGACGACGCGTGCCCGGCGACCCCGACGCCGCCCCGGCTCCCCGGCGTGGCTCCTCGCGTGCGCTGCGGGCGGTCGTGCCGGCCCTCGGCGTTCTCGCGCTCCTCGGGGTCGTGACCGTCGCCGCCACGGGATCGACGCCGAGGGGCTCGGGCAGTTCCACCTCACCCGCGGATTCCTTGCTGGACACCGTCTTCAGCCTGATGCTCGTCGCGCTCGCCGTCACGCTGGCGGCCGTCGTCTTCGTCATCGTCCGCTGGCGGGAGCACGAATGGACTGCGCCTCGCAAGCGACGCGACCTGCACGCGCTGGCGTCCCTCCTGGCGTTCGGGTTCGCGCTCGCCCTGTACGTCCGCCTGCGCGGCTGGCACCTCTCGTTCGACCCGCAGCAGACACCGCTCGATCGTGGAGAGGGGAGCCCCCCTGCGCCCAGCCTCCCGGCCGGGTCCGATCCCGGCTACCAGTTCGAGTTCGCGTGGCTCCCGGTCGTCGTCGTGCTGGCGCTCGCCGCGGTGGGCGCGGCGGCACTCGTCCTCTCGGCCCGGCGCAGGCAGTCCTCCGAGGAGGGCGTGGCACTCGCGGGCGACCTCGCCGTCGCGCTGGATCTCACACTCGACGACCTCCGCGCCGAGGCCGACCCCCGCCGGGCCGTGATCGGCGCGTACGCGCGCCTCGAGCGGGTGCTCGCCGCACACGGCGAGCCTCGCCGGCCCGCGGACACGCCGGAGGAGCACGTGTCACGCGTCCTGTCGACCCTCGACGTCGACAGGAGCAGCATCCGCCGTCTCGCCGACCTCTTCGTCCGGGCGGAGTTCTCGCAGCACCACGTCGACTCGGGGATGAAGGACGAGGCGATCGACGCGCTCGAGCACGTGCGGGACGAGCTTCGGGCGGCCGCGCCGCGCCCCCGTGGAGCACCTGCCGCCGCCGGGGTGCCGGCGTGACCGGAGGCGGGCTCGCGCGCGCCCTCCGCCTGCTCGTCCTCCCGACGGTCGCTCTCCTGATCGTGGCGGCGTTTCTGCCGGGCAGGCTCGCGCCGGGCGTGCGGATCTACGCGCTGATCGCGTGCGGGATCGTCCTCTGGCTCGCCCTGGGGGCCATGCGCCGCGCCTTCCCGCCCGTCGGCAGCCTCCGGGGCGGGCGACCGAGGCCGACGCGCCGCCCACCGGCGCCGCGCGGCCTCGCGGAGCTCGAGAACGTCGTCGCGCTCGGGCTGGACGACGCGCTCGACCTGCACGTCAGGCTGCGTCCCCGACTGAGGGCGCTGGCGGCGTCGCTGCTGGAGAGTCGCCGCGGCGTCGTACTCGACGACCAGCCGGAGACCGCGCGAGAGCTGCTCGGAGACGAGACATGGGAGCTCGTGCGACCCGATCGACCCGCGCCCGACGGGCGGGCTCGCGGACCGTCCCCCGAAGCCTTCGACCGCGTCGTCGGCTCGCTGGAGCGGCTGTAGTGGAGCTCCGGGAGGTCCACGAGGTGTCGGGCAGGGTGCTGGACGAGGTCGAGCGGGCCGTCGTGGGGAAACGCGACGCGCTCGAGCTGACGCTGATGGGGCTCCTCGCCGACGGACACGTCCTGCTGGAGGACTATCCGGGGCTGGCCAAGACGCTCGCCGCCCGCTCGTTCGCACAGACGCTCAGCATGGGGTTCACGCGCATCCAGTTCACGCCCGATCTGATGCCGTCCGACGTGACGGGCGCGTCGATCTGGAACCAGCGCGACGGCGACTTCGAGTTCAGGCCGGGGCCGATCTTCACCAACCTCCTCCTCGCCGACGAGATCAACCGCGCCCCGCCGAAGACGCAGGCGGCGCTGCTCGAGGGCATGCAGGAGCGGCAGGTGACGATCGAGGGGCAGACATACGCCCTCGAGGCTCCGTTCCTCGTGATGGCGACCCAGAACCCGATCGAGTACGAGGGCACCTACGCGCTGCCCGAGGCCCAGCTCGACCGTTTCCTGCTGCGCACCGCGTTCGGGTACCCCGCCCGCGAGGACGAGGTCGAGATCCTCGGCCGACGCATCGAGCGGCAGGCAGACGACCTCGAGCTGCGGGCGATCGTCGACCGCGAGACGTTTCGCGAGCTGCAGCGCGCGATCGAGGACGTTCACGTCGCCGACAGTGTCCGCGGCTACTGCGTGGACGTCGCCGCGGCCACACGGGCGTCACAGAGCATCGCGGTCGGCGCCAGCCCCCGCGGCAGCCTCGCCCTGCTGAAGCTCGCCCGCTGCAAGGCGGCGTTCGCCGGACGCGACTTCGTCCTGCTCGACGACGTCAAGGCGGTGGCGGTGCCGGCGCTCGCGCATCGGCTCGTGCTCCGACCCGAGCTCTGGGTGCGCCGGATCTCGGCGGAGGACGTCGTCCGCGAGGTCCTCGACGC
>CAVPZH010000021.1:0-11171 GCA_963710125.1 uncultured Actinomycetes bacterium
CGGGCGGCGGAGGCGTGCAGCGACCGCTCAAGCTCGCGCAGTACCTCCCGGCGATGGGCGTCGAGACCCACGTCCTCGCGCCGGACGACCCGCGCTGGATCCACCGCGACGACGAGCTCCGGATGCCCTCGCAGGCCTGGGTGCACCGCGCCCGCTACGTCGGGGTGTCGGGCGGCAAGCCGTCGGAGGTGCTCGCGGGGACGCAAGGCGTGGGCCGGCTCGCGACGAAGGCCCGTCTCCAGCTCCGGCGGCTCGTGGTGCCGGACGAGAACGCGACCTGGGCGCTGACCGCGATCCCCGCGGGGATACGGATCGTCCGCGAGCACGGGATCGACGTCGTCGTCTCGACCTCGCCTCCCCCGTCGACCCATCTGATCGCGGCGGCGATCGCCCGCGCCACCGGGGCGCACTGGGTCGCCGACCTGCGCGACTCGCTGGTCGCCCACGCGCATCGACGCTCCGACACGGTCGCGACGAGGACCAAGGCCTCCATGCACCGACGCGTCGCCCGCCTGGTCGCATCCCGCGCCGACGCGATCACGTGCGTCTCGGACGCGATCTCGGAGGAGACCCGGGCGCTCGGCCCGAGCGGCCGGGTCGTGACGATCGCGAACGGCTGCGACTTCGACGACGTCGCCGGGCTCGAGCGGCACCCGTCGGACCGTTTCCGCATCACCCACGCCGGGAGCTTCTTCGGTCGGCGCGACCCGCGCCCGTTCCTCCAGGCGCTGCACGACTCGGGGCTCGACGTCGTCGCCCGCTTCCTCGGCGACTTCCGCCCGGCCGATCGGGCATGGGCGGACGGGCTCGGCCTCGGAGACCGGCTCGAGCTCCTGCCCTACGCCGCCCGCGCGAGCTCGCTCGCGCTCCAGCGCGACTCGGAGGCCCTCCTCCTCCTGATCCCCGAGGCGGGCGGTCGCGGCCGCGGGGTGCTCTCGGGCAAGGTGTTCGAGTACATGGCGGTCGGGCGCCCCATCCTCGCGGTCGTCCCGCCCGACGGCGCCGCCGCGGAGCTGATCCGACAGACCGGCGCCGGCGTCGTCGCCGCGCCGGACGACACCGAGGCGATCCGCCGTGCGCTCGAGGAGCTCCACGCTCGCTGGCGCGACGGGGGCCTCCCGGACGTCGTCCTCTCGGACGAATGGCGGGCCGGCGGCTCTCGCGGCGCAGCCGTATTGAGGAGATGGCGGCGCTGCTTGCGGAGGTCACGGGGTAAGGCTCGGCGGGTAGCCGTGCTCCCCGCAGCTCGCGCTCGACGGCAGGCGCCCTCAGTCCTGCCGCTCGGCGCAGTCCCCGCCACGCCACGCCGCGTCGAGAAGCAGGGGGACGAGGCCCGCCGAGACGACGACGAGCGAGCCGCAGAGGCGGACGAGCAGGTTCACCCCCTCGTCCTGCTCGTACGGGAAGCTCGAGCTCGGTGAACGACCAGAGCACCCATACGAACCCCGCGGCGGCGAGGCCGTAGACGGTCGCCGCGTACGCCGGCAGGACTCGGGCTCCGCCCAGCAGCGCGAGGCCGATCGCGACCACCGCCAGCGGGAGCACGATCAGCCAGAGCTCGTAGTCGAAGAGCGCTTTCGCGACCGACTGGAACGCGGGCCACGGCCGGTCGAGGTGGTCGAACAGACCGAGGAACCCACTCTCGGGGAGCTCGCCGGTGAGCTCACGCGAGCGGAACCACAGCTGCCACGGTATCGCCACGCGCGAGCGCGCAGCCACAGGCGAGCGCAACGCGCGGCCAGGCGCTGCGCCGCGTACCCCAGGATGCAGCGAGGGCTGCGACCACGATGCACGCAACGAGCAGCTGGCCTTCGCGCTTCGTCAGCATCGCGCCGGCGAGGAACACCGACGCGAAGCCGAGCTGCCAGGCGCGTCGCTCGACGAGCCAGAGCGCGACCAGCAATGCCGCCAGGGCGACGAAGTAGTCGAGCAGGAAGTCGGCCTGCGGCTCGAGGGAGCGCGCGACGACCCGTGGGGCGACGAGCACGAGAAGCAGGACCGGCCAGAGCAAGGCGGCATGAACCCTCGGGGCGAGCAGCCCGACGACGGCTGCAATGAAGCCCGTGAGGAAGCCCCAGAACTGCAGGTGCAGGGTCACCACGTCGGCCGAGCCCATTGCGTGGAACGTCGCGGCTTCGAGTGCCGGGACGAGCGGCGGGTAGGTCGGGTTGGCGAGCTCCCGGAAGAACTGCTCGTCGAGCCCTCCGAAGAAGTAGAGCGCCTGCGCCTTGGGAACCCAAAACGCCCAGCCGTCGAAGTTCGACAGAGCCGCCAGCCGGCCCGCCCGAAAGACGGCCTCGACGTAGACGACGACGAGGCCGCAGTAGGACGCCGCGACGAGGGAGAGCCCGTGCGGGCCCCCACCGCGGAGCGGCGGACGCTCGTGGCCGAGGCACCGTCCGAGCACGAGCCCCGCGGCCGCCAGCGCGGCACACGTGAGCAGGATCGTCACGGGTCGAAACGGCACGCCGAGCACGAGCTCGATCGTGAACGTGATCCCGAGACCTCCGACGCCGAGCATGTACGCCAGTCCCGACAGCCGCGCGAGCTCCGTCCACGACCGCAGACCACGACCGCCCCAGAGCAGACAGCCTCCAGTGGCGAGCACCACGACGTTCGCGAGAGCGAGCCCCAGGAGCGCACGCACCGTCACCCGCGCAACCGCCCGAGGGTGACTCCCGCGTCGTTCTGCCAGACGACTTGGAGCCGACCGCCGAAACGGGACACGTCGCACTGGTAGCAGAGCACCCAGCGCGCGTCGGGCTCGGGGCGCCGCGGCATGAGGAAGTACCGCGCGAACTGGCCGATGTCCGTCGCGCTCGGCCCGACCACGAGGCGATACGTCCCGTTCTCGGGAATCCAGCCGCGCGCCTCGCTGAGCGCCTCCTCGTCGACGCCGAGCGCGTTGCCGCCGGCGAAGGCCCGGTCGTCGTAGTTCGCGGCCGCGTTGCGGCTCGCGTCGCCTCCGAGACGATCGACCGCTCTCACGAAGTACGCGACACCTAGCGCCGCTACCACGGCAATGCATGCGGCGACCCCGAGCCTGACGATGCCGTGGGGCCACTCGACCCTGGGATCGACGTGGCCGAGCGACCGGCGGATGCGAACGACGACGCGGTCGGAGCGAGCGACAGCCAACAGGACAGGATACGACTGCGATGCGCGCGACGGTCCACGCCGCGCAAGGCGAAGTGGCGACCTCTGGTATCAGTGGAACGTCGACCGAGCGGGCCGCGACGGGCTCGTGCCGGTTAGCCTCTGGCGATCGACGACGTCGTCCAACGCGTCTTCCCGGCCGGGACAGCCACCCGACGTCTGGTGGTGGTGTTCTGCGTAGGTGTGATCCTCGTCGCGCTCGTGGTGCGCTACCCGGCCGCGTTCGAGGACGCGAACGAGACTGCCCGCGCCAATGCAGCGCTCGATGCGGTCGATCGCGCCGTCGGGGCGGGCAGCTCCGTCTTCCCGGACCAGCGGCTGCTCGTCGAGGCCCGTGGCCTGATCCCGCCCGACGAAAGCTTCGCCGTGGCGATCGGTGATCCGCAGCCCAGCTGGACGGAGCTCACGGCGCCGTCTGCGGAGTCGTTCCTCCGCTCGTTCCTCCTCCCGAGGCGCCTGGAGCCCGACGCAGCCTGGATCGTGTGCCTCGCGTGCGACCGCGGCGCCTACACCGGAGCCGAGGCGGTCTGGGAGGGTGACGACGGCCTCTCGATCCTGCGTCGCGCATCGTGACGGTCCGCGCGATCCTCGGGCTCGCGGTGCTGAACGGTGCATATGCGGTGTTGGGGATCACCCTGCTGTGGGCGATCGGAGCCCTGCGCCGGTGGACCGACCTGCTTCGCCTCTCCGGGCTGGGCTACCTCCTCGGGCTCGCCGCCTTCGGCAGCGTCTGGACGCAACTTCTCGTGGCCGGCGTGCCGTTCGACGGACTCGGGCTCGTGCTCTCGCTCGTGCTGGCGGTCGTCGCGGCGGCCGCTGCCGGCGTCCTTCTCGGGCGGCCCGTGCCGCGCGGCTACGGGGATCCCGCGCGCCACGCGTCGAGCGCCGCCGTCCTCGTCACGGCCGCCGGGGTCGCCCTGGCCGGGCGTCCTCTTCGAGGTGCTCTTCCGGGCGGCGAGGCTGCAGAGCCTGCAGGCGTACGACGCGTGGGACTTCTGGGTGCCGAAGGCCAAGGCGATCTACTTCTTCGGCGGGCTCGACCATCAGGTCTTCACGACCTTTGCGAACCCGAACTACCCGCCGCTCGTCCCGATCCTCGACGCTGCGGCATTCCACGCGATGGGGAGCGCCGACGTGACCACCTTCCACCTGCAGTACTGGTTCCTCGTCGTCGGCGCCACCGCCTCGATCGCAGGCTGTCTCTACCGGCACGTGCCCGCGCTCCTGCTCTGGCCCTCGCTGCTCCTCGTGCTCACCGTGCCTCGTGTCGCATCGGGGCTGCTCGTGCCCCAGGCCGACGTCCTCGTCGACGTGCTGTTCGTCGTCGCGGCGCTGCTCCTCGCGCTCTGGCTCCGCAACGGCCGCGGCTGGCGCCTCGCTGCTGCCGCCGTCCTGCTCGCGGGAGCGTCGCTCACGAAGCGCGAGGGTCTCCTGTTCGCGGCCGCGGCGCTCGTCGTGGCGCTCGGGGCCTCGTACGGCCGACGGCGAATCGGCTGGCCGCGGCTCGTCGCGGTCGGGGCGGTCGTCGTGGCCGCCGCGCTGCCGTGGCGGCTCTGGTACCGGAGCAACGGCATCGGCGGCGAAGCGCCCGGCGACGCGGGCGCGGGCGGCTCGATCCACCGACTGCTCGACGCGCTGCGGCTGTCGTTCGACGTGCTCTTCGACACGACGCTCTGGTCGGTCGTGCCCGTCGTCACCCTGATCGCCGTCGGGGCGGCGCTCCTGTGGGGGGACCGGCGTGTCGCGGTGTACCTCGCCGTCCTCCTCGGGCTCGTCTTCCTCGGGGGTGCATGGGTGACGTACGCGTTCCGCGAGCTTCCGATCACGGCCGAGGAATCCGCGAACCCGATCGTCCGCTACACCGGTGCGTTCATCCTGCTCTCGGCGGTCGCGACGCCGCTGCTGCTCGCCTCGGTCTGGCGGGGTGGGCCGGAGGAGCGCCCGTGATGCGCTCGACCACTCGGCTCGTGGCCGCGACGATCGTCGTGGTGCCCCTCGTCGTCTATCCGGCGGTGGCCCTGCGGAACGGGGCGCACTTCCCCTCTCCGGCGGACTGCGTCCACATCGCGAAGCCCGGCGCGACGGGCAACCTCGATCTCGTGTTCGGCCGCCGTGACACGCCAGCCGAGGCAGAGCAGCTCCTCCAGCAGGTCAAGGGAGTCGGGTACGTTGATGCCGAGGTGCAGGAGGACGGCTGCCTCCGCTGGAAGGTCGTCTACACGGGGATCGACAGCTACGCGCAGGGCGCCAGCTCGGCCGCCGAGGCGCGCGGCGCAGGGTTGCAGGCGCACCTCGAGCTCGCGCCGGCCGGCTGACAACGCTTGTGTTGAATCAACACAAGCTTTGTCGTGCATACGATTTGGCGCCGTGGCGACCCTCGCCCTCGACCGTCCACGCGTCGTCGCGCGACCAGCGCCCGTGGTCGAGGGGCTGTTCCTCGCGACCGTGTTCACCGTCACGTTCGCGAAGCTCCAGTGGGAGGTCGCCGGGACGCTCTCCTTCTCGGACGTCCTTACCGCACTGTTCCTCGCCGTGTTCGCGATCCACCGGCTCGAGCGGCTCGACGGGCGCATGGCGCGCGCCGCAGCGGTGACGCTCGCGTTCTTCGCGGCGTTCCTGCTCGTCTACCTGATCGGCTTCTTCAACCTGGACACGTCCGAGGCGCTCGCGCAGTGGGCGAAGGGGATGGTGAAGTTCCTGCTCCACTTCCGTCTTCCTCGTCGCGGGGATCGCGCTGATCGCGAGGCGTGGGAAGCGCTTCTACTGGCTCACCCTCGCCGCCTTCGTCGGCGGTGTGACCGCGAACGCCGCGTACGGGGTCGCGCAGCTCGCGGTCGCCGAGGGCACGGGCGGCAACCTCGACGCGGCGTGGCTGCAGCAGATCACCGGGGGCGCGAGCCGGATCAACGTCTACGGCGCGATCCAGGGACAGGACGTGTACCGGATCAACGCGCTCACGGGCGACCCGAACCACCTCGGGATCGAGATCGCGGCCGTCCTCGTGCTCCTGCTGCCGCTCTATCTGAGGCTCGAGCGCGGCCATCGCCTCCGCACCCCGCTCATGGCCCTGCTCGCGTTCCTGCTCGTCGTCGAGCTCGGGACGCTGTCGCGGAGCGGCCTGCTCGGCCTCCTCTGCGGGCTGGCAGTGCTCGCGGTCCCGTACCGGCGCCATCTGCTGACCGCGCGCTTCCTCGTCCCGCTCGCGGTCGTGCTGCTCGGCGTGCTCGCGTTCGTCGCGCAGCGGGCCGGCTTCTTCGAGCAGGTGCTGCGCTCGAGGATCTCCACCGAGGGGCGTGCGGCGTCGACGCACTTCGTCGTCTACGAGTTCATCCCCGACGTGCTCTCGCAGCACCCGCTGTTCGGTCTCGGGCTCAACAACTTCTCGGTGTACTACGCGTTCGTCACGGGCCGGACGAACTTCGGGCCGCACTCGTTCTACGTCGCGTTGTTCGTCGAGACGGGGCTGGTCGGCGCGCTCGTGTTCGCGTCCTTCCTCGTCTACCTGTTCCGGCGGGCGGGGGCGACCCGGCGCATCGGGCGTGCGCTCGCGGCGGCCGGCGACCCGCTCTCCGCGCGCGTCCGGCCGCTCGGCTGGGGGCTCACGGCGGCGCTCGTCGCCACGCTGGCGTCGAACGTCTTCTACCTGACGATGTCCTTCTACTACTTCTACGTGCTCGCGCTGCTCGTGATCGCGGCGCCGACGGCGTTCGCGCCGTGGCGACCCTCGCCCTCGACCGTCCACGCGTCGTCGCGCGACCAGCGCCCGTGGTCGAGGGGCTGTTCCTCGCGACCGTGTTCACCGTCACGTTCGCGAAGCTCCAGTGGGAGGTCGCCGGGACGCTCTCGTTCTCGGACGTCCTTACCGCACTGTTCCTCGCCGTGTTCGCGATCCACCGGCTCGAGCGGCTCGACGGGCGCATGGCGCGTACCGCAGCGGTGACGCTCGCGTTCTTCGCGGCGTTCCTGCTCGTCTACCTGATCGGCTTCTTCAACCTGGACACGTCCGAGGCGCTCGCGCAGTGGGCGAAGGGGATGGTGAAGTTCCTGCTCCACTTCCTCTTCCTCGTCGCCGGGATCGCGCTGATCGCGCGGCGCGGGCAACGCTGCTACTGGCTCACCATGGCCGCCTTCGTCGGCGGTGTGGCGGCGAACGCCGCGTACGGGGTCCTGCAGCTTGCGGTCGCCGAGGGCACGGGCGGCAACCTCGACGCGGCCTGGCTGCAGCAGATCACCGGGGGCGCGAGCCGGATCAACGTCTACGGCGCGATCCAGGGGCAGGACGTGTACCGGATCAACGCGCTCACGGGCGACCCGAACCACCTCGGGATCGAGATCGCGGCCGTCCTCGTGCTCCTGCTGCCGCTCTACCTGAGGCTCGAGCGCGGCCATCGCCTCCGCACCCCGCTCATGGCCCTGCTCGCGTTCCTGCTCGTCGTCGAGCTCGGGACGCTGTCGCGGAGCGGCCTGCTCGGCCTCCTCTGCGGGCTGGCGGTGCTCGCGGTCCCGTACCGGCGCCATCTGCTGACCGCGCGCTTCCTCGTCCCGCTCGCGGTCGTGCTGCTCGGCGTGCTCGCGTTCGTCGCGCAACGGGCCGGCTTCTTCGAGCAGGTGCTGCGCTCGAGGATCTCCACCGAGGGGCGTGCGGCGTCGACGCACTTCGTCGTCTACGAGTTCATCCCCGACGTGCTCTCGCAGCACCCGCTGTTCGGTCTCGGGCTCAACAACTTCTCGGTGTACTACGCGTTCGTCACGGGCCGGACGAACTTCGGGCCGCACTCGTTCTACGTCGCGTTGTTCGTCGAGACGGGGCTGGTCGGCGCGCTCGTGTTCGCGTCCTTCCTCGTCTACCTGTTCCGGCGGGCGGGGGCGACCCGGCGCATCGGGCGTGCGCTCGCGGCGGCCGGCGACCCGCTCTCCGCGCGCGTCCGGCCGCTCGGCTGGGGGCTCACGGCGGCGCTCGTCGCCACGCTGGCCTCGAACGTCTTCTACCTGACGATGTCCTTCTACTACTTCTACGTGCTCGCGCTGCTCGTGATCGCGGCGCCGACGGCGTTCGCGCCGCGGCGCGGTCGACGTCCCGGGTGACGGTTCTCGTCCTGACGACGTCGTACCCGCGCGACCGCGACGACGTCGCGGGCTCGTTCGTCCGCGACGGGGTCGAGGCACTGCGCGCGAGCGGTGTGGACGTGCGCGTGGTGTCGCCGGCGACGTTCCGGCACTTCGGGATCGCCTACGGGGACGGGATCGTGAACAACCTGCGTCGCTCGCCGTGGAAGGTGCTCGCGCTGCCCCTGTTCGCGGTCTCGTTCGCCCGCGCCGCACGCCGGGCGAGCCGTGGCGCGGACGTCGTCCACGCCCACTGGCTCCCGAGCGCGCTGCCGGCGCCTCGCGACGGGGAAGCCGCTCGTGCTGCAGCTCTGGGGGTCGGACGTCGAGCTCTGGCGCGACGCGCGCGACCGCTCGCCCGTTTGCTCGTCCGGCGTGCTCGGATCGTGATCTGCGCCTCGGACGCGCTCGCAGAGGATGCGCGCGAGCTCGGCGCGAGGGAGGTTCGCGTAATCCCGAGCGCGGTTGCGATCCCGGATACGGTCGGCGAGCCGGAGGAGCCGCCGCACGCCCTCTACGTCGGGCGGCTCTCGGAGGAGAAGGGGGTGCGCGAGCTCGCCGAGGCCTCCGTCGGGCTGCCGCTCGTCGTCGTGGGCGACGGCCCGCTCCGCGGGCTGTTCCCGCAGGCGGTCGGCTTCGTGCCGCCGTCGGAGCTCGGCCCCTACTACGAGCGTGCGGCGGTCGTCGTCGTCCCCTCGCGGCGGGAGGGGTACGGGATGGTCGCGCGCGAGGCGATGGCCCACGGCCGGCCGGTCGTCGCGACCGCGGTCGGCGGGCTCGTGGACGCCGTCGAGGACGGCGTCACCGGCCTGCTCGTGCCGCCGTGCGACTCACGCGCGCTTCGTGCCGAGCTCGAGCGGCTGCTCGCCGATCCCAGCCTCCGCTCGCGTCTCGGGGGGGCCGCTCGAGAGCGCGCCCTCGAGAGCTCGGGCGCGGAGGCGTATGTCCGTGCACTCCGGGCTGTCTACCGGGACGCGAGCACCGAGTTCACCCGACACGGCAGCGCACGAGCGTCCTGAGCACACGCAGCCCGTCGAGCGCCGTGAGCTTCTTGCCCTCCTCGCGCGAGCGCGCCTTGTAGGTAATCGGCACCTCGTAGATCCGCTCCCCGGCCAGCAGGACCCTCGCCGTGATCTCCGGCTCGATCGCGAAACCGCGCTCACGCAGTTTCAGCGAGCGGAAGAGCTCTGTGCTCATCGCCTTGTGGCACGTCATCACGTCCGAGATCCAGCAGTTGTAGAGCACGTTCGTCGCGTGGGTGACCGCCTTGTTCCCCATCACGTACCAGAAGCTGTACGCCGAGTGGCTTGCCCAAGAACGGGTCCCGTAGGCGACGCGCGCCTCGCCCGTAAGGAGCGGCTCCAGGAGTGGAGCGAGATCGGCGGCCCGGTACTCGAGATCAGCATCGAGGATCGCGGCGAAGTCCCCGGTCGCATGTGTGAGAGCGGTCTGGATCGCTGCTCCCTTCCCGCGATTTCGATCGTGCTCGACCACGATCACGTTCTCCGGCCATTCGGTGGTACGGAGGATCTCGAGCGTGCCGTCCGTCGAGCCGTCGTCGACGATCACGAGCTGGCGCGCATCGACCGGGAGCTCTGCTCCAAGGGCGTCCTCGACCGCCTGGGCAACCGTGCTGTGCTCGTTGTAGACGGGCATGAGGATCGTGAGCGACGTCGGCATCCGCGGCACCGTACCGCTATCGGCAACGGCGAGCCGGCAGGTAAGCGCCCCGACCGCGGCCCGGTACGATCGGCGCGTGCGCGAGCTGATCATCGAGGGCAAGCGGATCGCCGACGACACGCCGTGCTTCGTGATCGCGGAGATCGGCCACAACCACCAGGGCAGCGTCGAGCAGGCCCAGGAGCTGTTCGTGCTCGCGCAAGCAGTGCGGGGTAGACGCCGTCAAGCTGCAGAAGCGCGACAACCGCCGGCTCTACACGCGCGCGCACTACGACAGCCCGTACGAGAACGAGAACAGCTTCGGGCCGACGTACGGCGCCCATCGCGAGGCGCTCGAGCTCGACCGCGAGGCATACGTCGAGCTCCAGGCGTGCGCGCGAGAGCTCGGTCTCGTGTTCTTCGCGACCGCCTTCGACGAGGCGAGCGCCGACCTGCTCGCGGGCCTCGACGTGCCCGCGTTCAAGATCGCCTCGGGCGACCTGACCAACACGCCGCTCCTGCGGCACGTCGCCGCGTTCGGAAAGCCGCTCGTCGTATCGACCGGCGGCGCGACGATCGAGGACGTCGACCGCGCGGTGGAAGCGGTCACCGACGCCGGCGGCTTGCTCTGCCTGCTCCAGTGCACGGCGGCGTACCCTGCCGCCGTCGAGGACCTGAACCTCGGCGTGATCACCACGCTGCGGGAGCGGTACCCCGAGCTCGTGGTCGGGCTCTCCGACCACCAGGACGGGATCGCGATGGCGCCGGTGGCGTACGTGCTCGGCGCGCGCGTGGTCGAGAAGCACTTCACGCTGAGCCACACGGCGAAGGGCACGGACCACGCGTTCTCGCTGATGCCCGAGGGGATGCGCAAGCTCGTCCGCGACCTCAGGCGCGTGCCGATCGCGATCGGCGACGGCGTGAAGCGGCCGCTGCCGAGCGAGGAGACTCCGCTCCGGAAGATGGGGAAGCAACTCGTCGCGGCGCGTGCGCTCGAGGCGGGTCACGTGCTCGCCGACGGCGACCTCGTCGCGAAGTCCCCCGCCGACGGCGGCCTGCCGCCTACGTGCTGGACGAGCTCCTCGGCCGCCCCCTCCTCCGTCCTCTCGCCGAGGAGGAGGCGGTCCTCGCCGGGACATCGCTGGAGTCCCGCGGGGCGATGGACCGTCGCGGTCGGAAACACGCTCGCCCGCGGTCTCCTCGTAGGAACCCCGGCCTGCGGTCGGTGCAAGCGGACTAGGATCGCGCCG
>CAVPZH010000022.1:0-13222 GCA_963710125.1 uncultured Actinomycetes bacterium
TCGTTCACCGCGACGAGCGCTGGGCGCTGTACCGCGTGGGTTGAGGTGCCGCGGCGTCGTGTCCGCGTGGATCGATGGAGGCCGGCACCGGTGCTAGCGTCCCGCCATGCTGTATCGGGTCGCGTGCGCGCCATCCGTTGTGATCGGCGCCTGACATGGCCGTTCCAGGCTCGCGATTCGCCGAGCGACCTCCCTCGCCGCTCACGTTGAGCGTTGTCATGGCTGTCTACAACGAGGCCGAGACCGTCTCGACCGCGATCGACAGCGTGCTCGCCGTCGACATCCCCGACGTCCACGTGGAGCTCGTCGTGGTCGAGAGCAACTCCTCGGACGGCACGCGTGCGATCGTTTCTCGATATGGGGACGACCCGCGCGTCCGTCTCGTTCTCCAGGACACGGCGAGAGGAAAGGGCGCGGCTGTGCGTGAGGGATTCGCGCACGCGACGGGCGACATCATCCTGATCCAGGACGCCGACCTCGAGTACTCGGTCGACGACTACGCGAAGCTGATCGCGCCGATCATGGGCGGGGAGGTGGACTTCACGCTCGGCTGCCGCCACGTCCCGGGCCAGTCCGTCCGCGTGATGGAGAAGGCGCGTGTTGTCGGCCCTGTGATGAACACCGCCCACTGGGTGTTCACCTGGCTCTTCAACGTGACGTATCGAACGCGGCTGCGTGACCCGTTCACGATGTACAAGGTCTTCCGCAGGGAGTGCATCGACGGAGTCGAGTTCGTCTCCGACCGGTTCGACTTCGACTGGGAGCTCGCCGGGAAGCTCGTGCGGCTCGGGTACCGGCCGATCGAAATCCCCGTCGAATACCAGGCGCGCTCGTTCCACGGCGGCAAGAAGGTGAGGTTCTTCCGCGACCCGCCGACGTGGATGGCCGCGTGCCTCCGGTTCCGCTTCTGCTCGCTTCCCGACCAGCGACTTCGCCCGGTCGCGGTGCGGGCGCCATGTGATCCCGCGGTCCGACGGCGCGGCGGCCTGGTCGGGGATCGCACGCGCGATGCGGTCGACCGATGAGCCTGCCGCGGCAGGCGCGGAGCCCCGCTCGGATGCGCCGACGACGTTAACGGGGGCGGTCCCGTCGAGCGGGTCGGCCGAAGCCGCTCCTCTCCAGCGTGCTCGTTCGATCGGCGGCCTGCAGGTCGCCGACGTCGCCGGTCTGGTCGTGTCGTGCCTCATCGTGGTGGTCGCATTCGCGCCCGTCCTCTTCCTCGGCAAGACGCTGAGCGGGGCGACCAAGGCATACGGAACGAACGGCAGCGCACCGTTCCCGGGTCAACTCCCGGTGTTCCCTGCGGACATCCGGCCCGATCTTGGAGCCTCATCCTGGGCGTTGGAGCCATGGGCAGAAATCACCCATCGCGCGTACACGGCGGGCGAGATCCCGCTCTGGAACCCGTACCAGGGCATCGGGACGCCTCTCGCCGCGAACATGCAGAGCGCCGTCTTCGACCCGCTTCTGCTCGCGGTCAACCTCCATCCCACGCCGCTGGTGTGGGATTTTTCGATCATCGGGGCGTTCCTGCTCGGGGCAGCTGCCGCGTACGTGTTCGCCCGTGTCCTCGGGATGTGGGTCGTCCCCGCGGTCGTCGTCAGCGCCGCGTTCTCGCTCAGCGGGTGGTTCTTCCTCTACAGCAACAACGGCTGGGCCCGCTCGTACGTCTATCTCCCGATCCTGTTCCTCCTCGTCGAGGTCGTGGTGCGTTCCCGCCGGCTCCTGCCGGTATTCGGTCTCGCCGTTGCCCTGGCAGGAAACGTCTACGTCGGCATGCCCGAGGCCTCTGCGCTCGTGCTGGGCAGCGCCGTCGCGTACGCGGTCGCGCGCCTCGTCCAGGAGCGGAGCCGGACGCCTCTCCGGGTCTCCTTGGCTCGACTCGGTGGTGCAGGCGTGCTCGGCGTGCTGCTCGCCGCCCCGCTCCTGCTCCCGTTCCTGCAGTACGAGCCGCTGTCGTTCAACGTCCACAAGGCCGGCTCCGGCAACGGGTCGGAGACGGATCCACAGTGGGGTCTGCTCAACTGGCTGGTTCCGTACTTCCAGGAGCCTCCCTCTGCGGTGAGGACTACTGTCCGGAGTTGGTTCGGCGTCGCGGTCGGGGTCTCCGCGCTCGCCGCGATGTCGGGTCGGGCGGAGACCAGGCGCTTGCACACGTGGTTCTTCGCCGCGCTCGGCGCCGTCGTGCTGTTGAAGATCTACGAGTTCAGAGTGCTCGACTGGGTGGGGCGCCTGCCGGTGATCGAACAGATCCGCTATCCCGTGTTCGGGGCGCCGATCGCCTCCTTTGCCCTTGCCGTCCTCGCCGGGATCGGCGTTCAGGTGCTGTGGAGTCGTGACCTCGTCCTGAGACGCTTCTTGACGCTCCTCGGAACGGCGTCGGTCTTGCTCGTCGTCTTCGTCCGCACGGGCGACCGCTGGGGGACGATCGTCAGCGCCCCCCGCGCCCACATCGCGGTCGTCTGGAGTCGCGGGTTGCTTTTCGCGGCGCTTGCGATCGCCGCGGTCCTTCTCGCAGCGTGGCTCCGCCGACGTTGGCTCGCACTCCTCCTTGCAGTGTTGGTCGTCGCCGAGCTCCTCGTGCTCGTCCCGTTCTCCATCTACGCGAAGCGAGCAGATCCGTACGTCCCGCCTGGTTGGCTGCCGTACGTCCAGACCGCGCTCGCGACGGATCCGTACGCGCGCGTGTTCGGGGTCGACGGCACGCTCTACCCGAACACCGCCGGCGCGCTCGGTCTGCAGGACGTCCGCGCGCTCGACGCACTCTACGTCGAGCGGTACCTCCGCTACGTCAAGACATTCATCGCGCCGCGCATCTTCGATCGGTTCACGGGCACCGAGCTGCCGGTCGTGTATCGAGACAACCCGATGTTCGACGCGCTGTCGGTGCGAGCGGTCCTTTCACAACACGCCCTCGCGTCCACGCCGGGTCTCCGGCTCCTCGGTCGCGATCGCACCACGCGCGTCTACGAAAACGCGAACGCCTATCCACGTGCCTGGGTCGTGCACGACGTCCATTCCGTCACGAGCGAGGACGAGGCCTTCGGGTATCTCGCGGCGCACGCCCTGCGCACGAACGGCGCATTCGTCGTCGAAGGTTTCGATCCACGGGCGCAAGCCGTCGTCGAGACACACGCAGGGGCAGCCGACGACTCGCTGGAGCCGCTGCAGGCAGGCCAGTCGTCGTGCCGGGCTGCGGCGCAGGACGACGTGACCGTCGAGCGGTACTCCGCCAACTCGGTCACGCTGCGGGTCGCCGCGGCGTGCGAGGGCCTGCTCGTGCTCCCCGACGTCTACTTCCCGGGCTGGAAGGCGACCGTGAACGGCGAGGATCGTCCCATCTACGCGACCGACGGCGCGCTGCGGGGCGTGACCGTGCCGAAGGGCACCTCGCGCGTCGAATTCCGCTACCTACCCCGAGGCTTCCCGATCGGGATCGCGCTCGTGGTCGGTGGGCTCGTCGTGTTTCTCGTCGTCGCCGCGGTCTCCCTGCGGCGCAGGCGGACGGCGGAGCGGGACACGACGACGTCTCCAGGGCTGCGTCCCGCGCCCGAGCCGTAGGGTGACCGCGTGAACGCAACTCCCGACGTGCGCGGGACGGGAGCCTGGCCGAAGCAGCTTCCCTCGTTCACCGACGAGGAGCGACGCATTCGCGACGCCTTCATGGCGCGCTGGCTCGACTACCTCCCGACGCGCGGCGGATTCGTCGAGCGCTTCAACCACGGCTACCCGCTCGAGGCCGGAACGACCGCGGGGCGCACGCTGGAGATCGGCGCCGGGCTCGGCGCGCATCTCGGCTACGAGGACCTCGAGGCGCAGGAGTACTACGCCGTCGAGCTCCTGCCGGAGCTCGCGGACGGCATCAGGGAGCGCTTTCCCCGGCGTCACGACGCTCGTCGGCGACTGCCAGACGCGGCTGCCCTTCGACGACGGGTTCTTCGACCGCGTCCTCGCGATTCACGTCCTCGAGCACCTCCCGAACCTTCCATCGGCGCTCGACGAGGTGGCGCGCCTGCTTGCGCCCGAAGGTCGGTTCGTCGCGGTCATCCCTTGCGAGGGCGGGCTCGCCTACTCCCTCGCGCGACGCTTCACCTCGAAGCGGCTGTTCGAGCGGGAGTTCGGCCGCGATTACGACTGGTTCATCCGGTCCGAGCACATCAATCTGCCATGGGAGATCGAGGGCGAGCTCGAGAAGCGGTTCCACGTCGCGGAGACTCGCTATTTCCCGCTGAGAATCCCGTCCGTCCGGCTCAACCTGATCATCGGGCTCACGATGCGCCCGCGCTCCTGAGCTCAGTCCCAGGAGAGCCCGCGGTCGGCGGGGACGATGCGACGGAGGGTGTAGACGTCCGTCCCACGGAGATCCTCGGCGTGCGACGGGAACTGCTCCCACGGATCCCACGGCGCGCTGATCAGCTTGCCGGTGATGCCGTCGCTTTCCGCGCTCGCGAGGAAGAGCGCCAGTCGGGCCGGGAGGTCGAGCGGCGTGCCGCCGGCCGATTGCTGCTCGAGCGCGCGCTCGTAGAACGCGTCGCCCACCCGCTCGGGACCGGCCGCGAGGACCTCGTCCAGCAGCCGCGTGTTCAGCGCGCCGGGTGCGATCGCGTTGACGTCGGTCCCCGTGCCGCGCACCTCTTCGGCGAGCGTCTCGGCAAACCGGACGACAGCCGCCTTCGAGGCGGCGTACGCGCTCAGCAGGGGACGCGGAGACGTTGCGCCGCCGCCCGTCCCCCGGAGATCCTCGGCGCGCGAGGGGAACTCCTCCCATGCGTCCCACGGCGCGCTGATCAGCTTGCCGGTGATGCCATCGCTGGCGGTCGAGGCGAGGAAGAGAGCCAGGCGAGCCGGAAGCTCGAGCGGCGTGCCTCCGTCGCTCTGCTGCTCGACCGACCGCTCGTAGAACGCCTCGCCGACCCGCTCGGGGCCGGCCTCGAGCACCTCGTCGAGGAGTCGGGTGTTGAGGGCTCCGGGCGCGATCGCGTTGACGTCGATCCCCGTGCCGCGGACCTCCTCGGCGAGGGTCTCGGCAAACCGCACCACGGCCGCCTTCGCCGCCGCATACGCGCTGAGGCGGGGTAGCGGGGACGTGGCGCCCCCACCGGAGAGCTGGATGATCTTGCCGTACCCGTTCGCGCGGAAATGCGGCAGCGACCGCGCGGCAGCACAACACCGAGCCGAGGAGGTTCACCCGGATCGCGTGCTCCCATTCGTCCCAGGCGACGTCCTCGATCGGCCCTTTCGGCCCGTAGACGCCCGCGTTGTTTACCAGCACGTCGACCGTCGTGAAGCGGTCGAGCGCATGGGCGACGAGACGGTCGACCGCCTCCGGCTCCGAGACGTCGGCCGTGGCGGTCTCGACCGAGCCCCGGTCGGGCGCCGCCGATTCGAGCTCGGTCTCGCGCGCGCTCGAGCGCGGTCGCGTCGCGCGCGCAGACAAGTACCCGGGCTCCCGCTGCGAGATACGTGCGCGCGATCTCGAGCCCGAGCCCGTGGCTGCCGCCGGTGACGATCGCGGCTCTCTCGGCGAGGGCACCCGTCACGCCGAGCTCCCGCCGACCCTGACGTACCGCACGCCGTCGGCCGCGCCCAGCGTCTCGAGCAGGAACCGTTCGGATCGACGACGATCGCCGATCGCATCGTGGCGACGAGGCGTCCGGCGTCGATCTCGCGGTACGGCGGCCAGTCGGTCTGGACGACGACGGCCGAGGCCTCTGCCGCCGCCTCGAGCGGGCTCGTGCACAGCGTGAAGACGCCCGAGAGGTCGTCGGGAACGACGCGGACCGCAGAGTCGTGGGCCTTGACGACGGCCCCGGCGCGGGGGAGCTCCCGGCACAGCTCGACAGGAGCTCGAACGCCGCAGAGTGTCCGTTCCCTGCTTGTAGACAAGGCCCCAGACCGCGATGACGTGGCCCTCCAGCCTGCCGTCCGCGTCTCCCACCAGCGTGGCGATCTTCCGCCTGGCCCACGCTTGTGCTCCTCGTTGCTGGCGCGCACCGCCCCGAGGAGCTGGGTCGGCACACCCTCGCGGTCGCCGATCTGCGTCAGGTACTCGACGTCACGGGCCAACGTCCCTCCTGCGAACGCGCCGCCCGGCCGCAGGTAGGCGCGCGGTCCGATCCGGCTTTCGGTCTTGAGCCCTCGCTCGACCTCGGCGGCGTCCGCGCCCACGCGCTCCGCGATCCCGGCCAGTTCGTTCGCGAACGTGATCGAGAGCGCGAGAAACGCGTTCACGCCGTGCTTCACGAGCTCCGCCGACTCGACGCCCATCCACTCGATACGCTCCGAGAACGCCCCGAGCAGCTCCTCGATGCGACTCGCGTTCGCCGTCCGCGCGGATCCCGACGACGATCCGCTCCGGCTACGTGAACGCGGCGAACGCGGCGCCGAGACGCAGGTTCTCGGGTGCAGTACGCGACCGTGCGACCCGGCTCCTCGAGAAGCCGAGTCGTGCCGACGGGCAGCTGCGACGAGATCAGGATGGCCGCCCCGCCTCGGCAGCTGGACGAGCTCCCTGGCTCGCTCCACCACGTAGTCCACATCGGCACGATCGTCCTCGTCGACGGGTGTGTCGTACGCGATCCACACGACCTCGGCGTCCTGCAGGGCGCGATCCTGCAGGTCGGTGAACTCGAGCGAGCCGTCTGCCAGGCCGCGGTCGACGAGCTCGGCGAGCCCCGGCTCGTCGACGGGCAGGACCCCTCGCTGCAGACCGTCGACGACAGACGCGTCGTCGTCGTAGGCAACGACGCGATGGCCCGCGGCCGCGACGCACGCCGCCGTGACGACGCCGAGATGCCAGAGACCGGCGACGCAAACCCTCAAGACCGACCGTCCACGGGCGGAGTAGTATCACCACTCGCGCGCGGTACGAGCCCAGCCTCTCACGCGTCATGCCCACGCCACCTCCCTCATTTGCAGCCGTCTACCTGCGTGAGGTCGGCGAGATCGTGCAGGCCATCGACCCGGCCGCGGTGGACGCGCTGGCGCAGGCGCTCGCGGAGGTGCGGGCAGGGCAAGGCAGGCTCTTCGTCCTCGGGGTCGGGGGTGGCGCGGCGCACGCGTCCCATGCCGTCAACGACTTCCGGAAGCTGTGCGACTTCGAGGCGTACGCGCCGACCGACAACGTGGCGGAGCTGACGGCGCGGACGAACGACGAGGGGTGGGAGACGAGCCTCGACGCGTGGCTCCGAACCTCGCGGCTCTCCTCTCGCGACGCCATCCTCGTCTTCTCCGTCGGTGGAGGGAGCCGCGCTCACAACGTGTCGGTCAACCTCGTCCGCGCGATCGAGCTCGCGCGGGAGGTGGGTGCGCGCGTCTTCGGCGTCGTGGGGCGCGCGGACGGCGCCACGGCGGAGGCGGCCGACGTCTGCATCGTCGTCGAGGCGCCGCCCGAGCGCCGCACGCCTCACGTCGAGGAGTCCCAGGCGATCGTCTGGCATCTCCTCGTCTCCCATCCCGCGCTCCTGAAGGCGCCCGGGAAGTGGGAGTCGGTCGAGTCGGGTCGGAGGCACGTGAGCGACCGCGCCGTCTTCCTCGATCGGGACGGCGTGGTCGTCGAGCTCGTCTGGGACGACGTGCCGACGAGTCGTTCGAAGGGCCGACGACGAGCGGCGACGTGCGGCTCGTGCTCGGGTGCGGCCGACGCGATCCGTCGTATCCGCTCACTCGACTACCGTACGGTCGTTGTCTCGAACCAGCCGGGCGCGGCAAAGGGAAAGGTCTCGCGGGAAGAGCTCCTCGAGGCCCACGAGCGAGTCGTTCGACTGCTTGCCGAGCAAGGAGTCATGATCGATGACTATCGCTACTGCCTCCACCATCCGGATGCGGTCGATCCCGCTGTTGGCGTCGGTCTGCGACTGCCGCAAGCCGAAGCCGGGGATGCTGTTCCGGGCCGCGGCCGAGCTCGACCTCGACCTCTCCCGAAGCTGGATGATCGGCGACTCCGACATCGACGCGGAGGCCGGTCGCGCCGGCGGGTGCCGGACGATCATCGTCGAGAATCCGCGCTCGACGCATCGCCGGCGAGCCGGCGGGCCGGCCGACTACTGGGTGAGCGACGTCACGCACGCCGCGGACGTCGTCGCGAGCGAGGTGCGCTGACGATGCTCGACTCGATCTCGACGAAGATCTTCGCGGACGGCGCCGACCTCGACCAGATCCTCCGACTCGCGCAGGACACCCGTGTCGAGGGCTTCACGACGAACCCGAGCCTGATGTGGAAGGCCGGCCTGACCGACTACTCCGAGTTCGCGCGGAGCCTCCTCGAGCAGATCAGCGACAAGCCGATCTCGTTCGAGGTCGTCGCCGACGACGTCGGCGACATCGGCCGTCAGGCGCGCGTGATCGCGACCTGGGGGAGCAACGTCTACGTCAAGGTCCCGGTCACGACCTCGACGGGCGAGTCCCTGGCGCCGCTCGTGCGCGAGCTGTCGGAGGAGGGAGTCAAGGTCAACGTGACCGCGTTGATGACGCCCGCCCAGGTCGGCGTGATCGCCCACGCGCTGCGCGACGGTGCGCCGAGCTGCGTCTCGGTGTTCGCGGGCCGCATCGCGGACGCGGGGGTGGAGCCGATGCCGATCATGAGCCAGGCGCTCGAGATCCTGGAGTCCGTCGCGCCGCAGGCCGAGCTCATCTGGGCGAGCCCGCGTGAGGTGCTGAACCTCGTCCAGGCCGACTCGATCGGCTGTCACATCATCACGATGACCAACGAGCTCATCGCGAAGCTCGACCTCCTCGGCAAGGACCTCGGCACGTTCTCGCTCGAGACGGTGCAGATGTTCCGGTCGGACGCGCTCTCCGCAGGGCTCCACCTCTGAGAGCGGGCATGCAGAGGGTGCTGATCACCGGCGGAGCGGGCTTCATCGGCAGCACGCTCGCCGACCGCCTGAGCACCGACGGCGTCGAGGTCGTCGTCTACGACAACTTCTCCCGGGGACGCCGAGAGTTCATCGCGGACTCACTCGCGCGGGGCGTCCGGCTCGTAGAGGGCGACGTGCTCGACGGCGACCGTCTCCGGCGGGCGCTCGACCGCTGCGACACGGTGTTCCACTTCGCGGCGAACGCGGACGTGCGCCACGGGTTCGACCAGCCGACGATCGACGTCGAGCAGAACACCGTCGCCACCTCGGTCGTGCTCGAGGCGATGCGCGCCGCAGGTGTCGAGCGCATCGCGTTCTCCTCCACGGGCTCGGTCTACGGCGAGCCCGAGGTCTTCCCGACACCCGAGACGTGCCCATTCCCGGTGCAGACATCCCTCTACGGGGCCTCGAAGCTGGCGGGCGAGGGGCTCATCCAGGCCTACGCGCACGGGTACGGCTTCACCGGGACCATCTTCCGCTTCGTGTCGATCCTCGGCGAGCGCTACACGCACGGCCACGTCTTCGACTTCCTCCGCAGCCTGCGCGCGGATCCGTCGCGCCTCCAGGTGCTGGGCGACGGGCGGCAGGAGAAGTCGTACCTCTACGTCGGTGACTGTGTCGCGGCGATGACGCTGGCCACCGACCGCGCGCTCGAGCCGGGGGCGGTGCACGTCTACAACCTCGGCACCGACGAGACGATCGTCGTCGACGACTCGATCAAGACAATCACCGCGCACCTCGGCGTCGCGCCCGAGCTCGAGTACGCCGGCGGGACCCGCGGCTGGCTCGGCGACAGCCCCCTGATCCACCTCGACTGCACCCGCATCCGGGCGCTCGGCTGGCGACCGACACTGTCGATCCCGGAGGGGATCCGCAGGACGGTCGACTGGCTCGAGGAGAACCCGTGGGCGCTCGAGGAGCGCGCCGCGGCATGAGCGTGATCTTCAGCCGTGCCCCTCTGCGCGTGAGCCTTGGGGGCGGCGGGACGGACATCCCGTCCTACTACCGGGAACACGGCGGCTTCGTCGTGAGCGGGGCGATCGACAAGTACGTCTACATGCTCACCCACACGGTCTTCCAGCGGCGCTACCGGATGAAGTACTCCCAGTTCGAGGAGGTCGACGAGCCGTCGGAGATCCGCCATCCGATCCTGCGCGAGTCGCTCCTGCGCCACTGGGAGGGCGACCCGCTCGAAGTGAGCGTCATCGCCGACGTGCCGGCCGGGACGGGGCTCGGCTCGTCCGGCTCCTTCACGGTCTGCTTCCTGAAGGCACTCGCGCTGGCCCGCCGCGTCGCGATCCCGCCGGGTCGCCTCGCGGAGGACGCGTGCGAGATCGAGATCGACGTCCTGGGCGAGCCGTCGGGCAAGCAGGACCAGTACGTGTCCGCGCACGGTGGGATCTGCGCCTACACCTTCCATCCCGACGGGTCGGTGGACGTCGAGCCGCTCTTCCTGCCCCGCGGGACGCTCGACCGGCTGCGCAACAACCTGCTCCTCTTCTACACGGGGGAGGCGCGCGCGGCGTCGGCGATCCTCGCCGATCAGGTGACGCGGACGGAGCGGGGCGACGAGGAGATGCGCGCCAACCTCGATCGGACGAAGGCGCTCGGCATCGACGTCAAGGCGCTGCTCGAGCGCGGGGAGATCGAGCAGTTCGGCGAGCTCATGCACGAGCACTGGGAGAACAAGGTGCGCCGATCACCCGGTATGGCCACGGAGCGGATCGACCACCTCTACACGCTCGCGCGCCGGAGCGGCGTCATCGGCGGGAAGGTCGTCGGCGCGGGCGGCGGCGGCTTCCTGCTCGTCTACGCCCGCCGACCCGACGACACGCGGCAGGCCATGGCGGCGGCGCAAGCGCCCGAGCTCCGGTTCGATTTCGAGTTCCAGGGCTGCTACGGCGTCGAGTACACGTGACGGCGACGCAGACGGAGCGGCCCGCGCTGCGCGTCGGCATCGTCGGCTGCGGGCTGGTCGGCCACAAGCGGGCGGCGGCGCTCGGAGACGACACCCTCGTCGCCGCCTTCGATACCGACACGCGCGCGACCGAGACGCTCGTCGACGGCTTCGGCGGGATCGCCTGCGGGTCGTTCGACGCGCTGCTGGGGCACGGGCTCGACGTCGTCGTCGTCGCGGTGCCCCACGACCGGCTCGCCGAGCATGCGTGCAGAGCCCTCGACGCCTCGGCGCACGTCCTCGTCGAGAAGCCCGCCGGGATCGGGGTCGAGGACGTCGAGCGGATCGCGCAGGCGGCCGAGGCTGCGCGGCGCAGGGTAAAGGTCGGGTTCAACCATCGCTTCCACCCGGCCACCGCCCGGGCGATCGCCCTCGGCAGAGAGGAGACGTTCGGCCCGGTCCTCCACGTGCGCGCGCGATACGGCCACGGCGGGCGGCTCGGCTACGAGTCGGAATGGCGCGCCCGCCGCGCCGTCTCGGGAGGGGGCGAGCTGGTCGACCAGGGAATGCACCTGTTCGACCTGAGCTACGCGTTGCTTGGGCCGCTACCGCTGCATGCGGCCCTCCTCCGCACCGCGTTCTGGCCGATGGAGGTCGAGGACAACGCCGTGGTCATCCTCGGCGACCGCGCCGACGGTCCCTGGACGATGTTCCACGCGAGCTGGACGGAGTGGAAGAATCTCTTCTCGCTCGAGATCTTCTGCCGGTCGGCGAAGCTCCAGGTCGACGGGCTCGCCCGGTCGTACGGCGCCCAGCGCCTCACGATCTACTCCATGCGCCCCGAGCTCGGCCCTCCGGACGTCGAGACGACCGACTTCGCAGCCGACGACGAGTCCTGGCGGCGCGAATGGCAGGAGTTCGCCGACGCGATCCACGCCTCCGACGACCGGCCGCTCGCGGGCGACCTCGACTCGGCGCTGTACGGGTGGCGGTGTGTCGAGGAAGCCTATGCGCGCCATGCCTCCGGCTGACGCGCCGCGACCCGCGCTCCTGCCGGTGGCCGTCCTCGTCGGAGGCCGCGGGACCCGTCTGGGCGACCTCGCCCGCCACACGCCAAAGGCGCTCGTCCCGGTGGCCGGCGACCCGTTCGTCTTCCACCAGCTGCGCCTGCTCGCAGCGCACGGGGCGCGCCGCGTCGTCCTCTGCGTCGGCCATCTCGGGGAGCAGATCGCCGATGCGGTCGGTGATGGAGCGCGCTTCGGCCTCGACGTCGAGTACGCGTTCGACGGCCCCGAGCCCGTCGGCACGGCGGCCGCGCTGCGGCAAGCGTCACCCCTGCTCGGCGAGCGGTTCCTCGTCACCTACGGGGACGCCTATCTCCGGGCCGACCACGGCGCGGTGCAGGACGCCTTCCGACGCGGCGGAGATCCCGCCCTGATGACCGTGGTGCAGAACGATGGGCGGTGGGTGACCAGCAACGCGGTCTTCCACGACGGCCGCGTCACTGCCTACGACAAGCGCGTCCCGCCGCCGGAGGCACGGTGGGTCGACTACGGGCTCCTGGCCTTCGACGCGCGGGTCTTCGAGGAGCACGGCGCCGCCGATCTCTCCGACGTCTGTCGCGAGCTCGCGGCGCGGGGAGCGCTCGGCGGGCTCCTCGTGCACGAGCGGTTCTACGAGATCGGCACCCCCGCGGGGCTCGCGGAGACCGAGGCGTTCCTGCGCGCCGCGGGCACCCGCAGATGATCTCGAGTCGGCACGAGGTCGGTGCGTGCGGGGACTACCATCGCCACCGGTGAAGGCCCTCCTGGTGAGCTTCTACTTCCCTCCCGCGGGCGGCGGAGGCGTGCAGCGACCGCTCAAGCTCGCGCAGTACCTCCCGGCGATGGGCGTCGAGACCCACGTCCTCGCGCCGGACGACCCGCGCTGGATCCACCGCGACGACGAGCTCCGGATGCCCTCGCAGGCCTGGGTGCACCGCGCCCGCTACGTCGGGGTGTCGGGCGGCAAGCCGTCGGAGGTGCTCGCGGGGACGCAAGGCGTGGGCCGGCTCGCGACGAAGGCCCGTCTCCAGCTCCGGCGGCTCGTGGTGCCGGACGAGAACGCGACCTGGGCGCTGACCGCGATCCCTGCGGGGATACGGATCGTCCGCGAGCACGGGATCGACGTCGTCGTCTCGACCTCGCCTCCCCCGTCGACCCATCTGATCGCGGCGGCGATCGCCCGCGCCACCGGGGCGCACTGGGTCGCCGACCTGCGCGACTCGCTGGTCGCCCACGCGCATCGACGCTCCGACACGGTCGCGACGAGGACCAAGGCCTCCATGCACCGACGCGTCGCCCGCCTCGTCGCATCGCGCGCCGACGCGATCACGTGCGTCTCGGACGCGATCTCGGAGGAGACCCGGGCGCTCGGCCCGAGCGGCCGGGTCGTGACGATCGCGAACGGCTGCGACTTCGACGACGTC
>CAVPZH010000023.1:0-4443 GCA_963710125.1 uncultured Actinomycetes bacterium
ACGGCGACCTCGTCGCGAAGTCCCCCGCCGACGGCGGCCTGCCGCCGTACGTGCTGGACGAGCTCCTCGGGCCGACCACTCCTCCGTCCTCTGGCCGAGGAGGAGGCGGTTCTGGTCTCGAGACGTGCTCCGTGCGCCGTCGACTGCGGCGACCGGCTGAGTCAGATCGGCGCGACGGACGCTCCGCACGCATCCGGCGCCGTGCGGTGGAGCAGGCGCCACCCGTTCACCTTGTCCGCGTAGACCGTCGACCATGCCGACCGACAGCCTGACGCGACGGACGGCCCCCGGGTCACGAGCCAGGTCGCGTCCGGTGGAACGTGCCCGCCGTCCGGGACGAGGCGGAGTGTCCGCGAGAGGCGCGGTCCCGCAAGGGGCGCGAGGAACGTGTCGAACGGCGTCGCAACGGCGAGGACCACGTCCGCCGGCACGGTGTCCTCCACCGTCCGCAGGAACGACGGCGTGCCGTCGTAGTCGCGGATCACCGTCAGCGTGTCGATCCGGTCGCGATGCCACACGGAGCGCGAGGTCGACGCCTCGAGGATGCCCAGGCCGGACGGCTTCGTGTACCAGTGGACGAGAGAGAGGGCGACGGTGGTGACGCACAACGCGGCGACGCCGACCGAGAGCCAGCGAACGCGGATCGTCCACCCCCAGGCGGCGCACGCCAGTCCGACCGCGAACATCAGGAGCCTGCCGCGCCAGGGGTCGTAGACGATCGTGAGCGCGAACGTGGTGATGACGAGGAGTGGGGCGAGCGCGAGCAGGACGGCGCTGCGTCGCAGCAGTCCGCGCCTGACTCCGACGATCGCCGTGGCAACGCCACCGAGAATCACGACGGCGCCCGCTGCGCCGTACCACGACTGGGAGGTATCGGGTAGCGCCTGATCACGCGCCAGGCGTCGAGGTAGTCCAGCGAGAGCCCCTTCTGGCCGAGCTTGAACCAGCCGTGCACCCACGTCCAGCGCACCGGAACCACGCTCGAGCGGAGCAACAGGGGGACGAGCGCGACGACGAGGCCACCGCAGACGAGAGGCGACCAATCGCGTCCGCGGCGGCGGAGCAAGCCAAGAGCGATCATCGCGCCGCCCACGCCGACCGCGACGTACAGTTCCGATCGCCACAGGCCCGACGTGTCGACGATGTCGAACGACAGCGCGTGAAGGGTCCCGGTGATCGCTCGCACCGAGTGGTCGGCGCTTTGCCCCGTGGCATCGGCCAGCCCGCCGTCGAGCGAGCCCGTCTCGGCGAGGTTCACGACGTACCACGGTGCCCCGAGCAGCAGGCCGGCTCCGACGGCGACGGCGCTCGCGAACGCCTGCCGGCTGGCACCAGGGCGAGCACGACCGCCAGGATGAGCGGAAGTCCGAGCACGGCGTTGAACTTCGTCGAGAGGGCGAGTCCGAGCGCAAGGCTCCCGAGCGCCAGTTCCGCCCGTGAACGGCCGGCGAGGAGCACGACGGCGGCCAGGAGGAACGACGCGACCACCAGATCGTTCAGGATCGCGGCGCCGTCGAGCAGGACGATCGGGAGCGTCGCAAACACGAGCCCGCCGTAGGCTGCGGCCGGGCGCGACAGTCCCAGCCGGCGTGCGAGGAGGACGACCGCGAGCAGGCTCGCCCAGAGCGCCGCGTACTGGGGGAGCGCACCGAATCGCTCCGAGCGCGGGAGCATCGTCGCGAGGTAGAGACCGATCTCGGAGACGGGAGGGTTCCCATCGAGACGCGGGTCGTTGCCCGAGGGGACGTAGCCGACTCGACCCCGGTGGTCCCACAAGACCGCGCGCGTCTCGTGGTAGGTCAGGCCGTCCCAGTCGTTGGGCGTCGTGAGGAACGCGACGGCGGCGACATAGACGCCGGCAACCGCCACCGCGATCGCCAGTGTGCGAACGACGGGGTCGGCCATGCTCTCGCGCCATGCGGGTGCGATGGCGTAGGCCACCGGTCGCGGCCCTCGCACCAGCCTGAACGAGACCGCCGCAGCGGCGAGCAATGCGATCCCGGCGGCAAGCGACCAGCGGCTCAGCCCGCTGGGGGCGGAGACGACCAACGTCACGACGACGAGGCCGGTCCACGCGAGCACGTATGCCGAAAGGCCTCGCACGGCCGCCGACGCAATCCGGATCGCGCCGGCAGCGAGCCAGCCGAAAATCGCGAGACAGCCGACAGCCGAGGCGAGGAGAAGCCCACCGCCCATCGCGGGCCGAGCGTACCCCGATCCGCGGCGCGCGGCGCTTTCGATCTCCGCGTCCCCGGCTCGATGCGTCCCCAGCCGGCCGGCTACCGACCGCGGCGGCGCGCGCGGGGCGGCAGCTTCGTCTCCGCTACGTCTCCGCCCGGCAGGGCGTGTCGGACGTCCGGCGCAGCACGCGCCAGCCCTGGCGCCGCTGAACGACCTGCCACGCGTCTGGGCAGGTGCCGAGCGTTCGTCCCGGGGCGGCGACGAGCCAGTCCGTCTCGGGCGGGACGACGTCTCCGACGTCGACGATGGCGACGTGGCGCTGCAGCCTGGGCCCGAAGTACGGGAACCCGAAGTCGTTCTCTCGAAGCGCGAGACCGATTCGGGCGTCGGGCGGGACCGAGGTCTCGACGAAGCGGATCGTGTCGATCTCGCCCCGTTCGGGTGCTGACGGACGCAGCACCCCCTGCTGCTCCCAGCGGGGCATGCGCCAGACGGCGGCGTCCGAATACCCCCCGAGGACGTCGATCCCGGTGGGCTTTCCGAGCGAGTTCACGAGACAGAGGGCCGCGGTGACGATCGAGGCCGCGGCGACGCCCACCCGCGTAGCCCCCCAACGGGCGAAGACGCCCCACGCTCCGGCGCTCAGTGCGATCGCGGACGCGAAGTAGCGGCCCTGGTAGCGCTCGTAGACGATCGTGACCGACACACCGACGATCGCGAGGGCGGGAGCGGCTGCGAGCACGACCGCCGTCGGGCGGAGCTCGCGCCGGCGAACGGCCCACAGCGCGAGCGGAAGCGTTGCGATCGCCAGCGCTGCTGCGACCGGGCCGAACCCCGACTCCGCGCCGTCTGACCAGGCCTGGAGACGTGGTCTGCCGGAACCAGTACTCGAGCTCGAACACATCAGCGATCCGCCAAGCGCGTTCGGAGACGCTCGCCAGGACGCGATGCCCGAGTGCGATCACGAGCGGCAGCGCTGCGACGAGGAGCCCGGCGCCGATCAGCGCAGCTGCCCGAGCGCGCACGGCGGCGGCGCCAGAGTCCTGCGCCGACCAGGACGAGTCCCGTGAGCGGATACACGAGCACGCCGGTTCCGCCGGCATGCGGTGAGCACGCCGGTTCCGCCGGCGCCCGACAGGTCGAACAGCTCCGTGACGTACCGATCGATCGAACCGAGGATCGGGCGCCAGGTATGGGGCTGGAACCCCGACCGGTTGACACCACCGGAAGCGTTACCCGCGTGAAGGGCGCTGTTGACGTACCAGATCGACCCGAAGACGAGGCCGGCGAGACCTGCGAGAGCGAAGGACGCGAGCCGACGGGTGGGTTGCGCGACCACGACGAGGATCGCAACCAGCGGCAGAAGGATCGGGCCGAGGAACTTCGTTCCCAGGGCGAGACCGGCGGCCAGCCCGAACGGGATCAGCTCGCCTTTCTTCGAGCCGAGTGAGAAGTACGCGGCGGCAACGAGAAACGAGGCGAAGACGAGATCCGTGAAGCCTGTCCAGGATTGCAGCAGGACGACAGGGATCGAATGGGACGAGTAGTGCGCCGAACGCGGCGTCGCGGCGCTCGGAAGCCCACGCGCGCTCCGATGCCCGGCGACGCGCGACGGAGAGGGCGAAGACGGACGTGAACTGCCCCAAGGCCACGAACCGGTCGGACCCGGAGAGGATCATGGTCGCCGCCGAGCCCATCTCTGCGTGGGGTGGCGAGACGTCGAGCCGCGAGTCGTACGCCGCCCTAGCCATCCGACCGCGTGCTGCTGTCGCCAGAGCGCGGCGCGTGTCAGCTCGTAGACGAGCGGGTCTCCGTCGTTCGACGCTGTGAACAGCGCGAGGGCCAGCGTGTAGGCGTAGGCCACGGCGATCGCCGCCCCCAGGACACGCACCATCGGGTCTGCGCCCAGTACCGCCAGCTGCGCTCTCCAGGCCGCGAGGGGCGGAACCGGCTTTCCACGCCAGCTCCAGGTGAGGGCAGCGCCGATTCCGAGCACTGTGAGAGCAAGGAGCAGGTTCGGCCGCGTCAGCCGGTTCACGGGCGACAGCGCGTACATGACGGCCAGGAGCTGGATCCAGCCGAGGAGGTACGCGGAGAGCACGAACGACGCAAGCGACCGGAACCGAAGGCACGCCGCGAGGAGGAGGGCGGCAGCGACGTTGACGAGGAGCGCGAGGGCGAGCGCGAGGATGCCCACAGCAGGCCAACTCTATGCGCGTCCGCTCGTTGCGTTCTCGAGAGCGGCATTACGATGCGGGCCGT
>CAVPZH010000024.1:0-8159 GCA_963710125.1 uncultured Actinomycetes bacterium
GGCACCAGGAACACCGACGCAAGCCTGCCGTCGAGACGCTCGTACAACCCACGCACGATCCCCGTGTCGACGAACACCCGGATCGAGAGCAGGTCCGGAAGGACGACCCAGGCTCGCCGTTCGATCATCGAGGGGACGACGAGCCGACCCGCTCCGCCGCTCGGCCGACGTGCGCGGCGACCCGCTGCGCGAGCGATGCGCCGTCGAGCGCGTGGTGGTGGAGCACCTCGTCCGGGCGACCGCACGCGGGCCATCCCTCGACGCCGAACACCTCGACGGGACGGCCGTCGAGCGCGGCGCGGAGGCGGTCGCCCAGCCCACCGACCGGTGCGTGATCCTCGAGGACGAAGAGGTGCTCGAAGGGGGCCACCTCTGCCTCGAGCCAGTCCGCGGCGAAGCGATTGAGCCACGGCATCGAAACGACCTGGAGCGAGGGGCCGCCGTTCTCGGCGAGATGCTCCGCTGCGACGATCGCCTCATTGAGCATCACCGGCCCGTACGCGATCAGCAGCGCATCGGTTCCCCCGCGAAGCACCGTGCCGCGGCCGACTGCCGGAGGGCCGCCAGGCAGATCGAGCGGTCTCGGCGACGGCCCGATCACCAACCGCACGGCCACGCTCTCCCGAGCATCCTCGACCGCCCACCGGACGAGCGCCGACGCCTCCTCGGACGAGCCCGGCTGGATGATCGTCAGGTTCGGCAACGCACCGAGCAGCGAGACGTCGCGAACGCTCTGGTGCGACTTGCCCGGCCCCGCCGGGATCAGGCCGGCGTAGTGGAGCGCGTAGATGACCCTCGAGCCCTCGCTCACCTGGTTGTAGATCTGCTCGTTCGCCCGGGATCCGAGGAACGCGGCGAACGAGTTCACGACGGGCAGCAGCCCGTGGCGCGCCATGCCCGCCGCCGTCGACACCATGTCCTGCTCGGCGATCCCGCACTGGAAGAAGCGGTCTGGATACTCGAGCTCGAAAGCGCGGATGCGGCAGTCGGAGGCCAGGTCGGCGTCGAGCACCACGAGGTCGTCACGCAGGGCAGCGAGCTCGAGCAGCGTCGCGCCATAGGCCTCGACGACGTACTCCGCCTCGCCGCGGAGAGGCACCCGGCGCCGCGCCGTGGCGCCTGCTCCCGACCGCGGCTCGCCCTCCAGACCGTCGACGGGTGCCTCGCGCTCGACACCGACGAGCGCCGGGGCAGTGATGCCCAGCGCTGCGCACCGCTCCGCAAGACGAGCCTCGAGCTCGGCGACGGCCAGATCGAACGCATCGTCGTCGGGCGCGCCTGCATGCCAGCGGTACGTCCCGTCGCCTTCGGCCAGCGCACGCGGATGCTCCATGAACGAGACACCCCTGCCCTTCACCGTCCGCGCCACGAGCACCTTCGGCACATCGTCGTGCTCGTCGCGGAAACGCCGCGAAGACTCGTCCGCAGCGCCGCGTGGTCGTGACCGTCGACCGTCGCAACGTGCCAGCCGAACGCGCGGAGCTTCGCCTCGATGTCACCGAGCGCGACGATCTCCTCCGTCGGCTTGTCCGACTGCACCTCGTTGCGGTCGACCACGACCCAGAGCCGGCCGAGACGCTCGTGCGCCGCGGCCTGGAGGGCCTCCCAGTTCTGCCCCTCCTGGAGCTCTCCGTCACCGGTCATGACCACGACCCGTCCACCGCGACCGAGCCGCCGCTTTGCGAGGGCGATGCCGCGGCCCTTGGAGATGCCCATGCCGAGCGAGCCCGAGCTCGCCTCGATCCCCGGCACCCCCACGTCCGGATGGCCGTCGAGCCCGCCGAGGCGGCGGAGCCGCAGCAGGCGCTCGCGCGGCACGACGCCGAGCGCGAAGAGCGCCGCGTACAGGCCGGGGACGTCGTGGCCCTTCGAGGAGAAGAAGACGTCGCGCTCGGGATCGCGGAAGCCTCGCTCGGCGACGTCGAGCTCCTCGAACAGGAGGTGCGCGACGAGGTCGAGCGCGCTGAAGGTCGAGCCGAGGTGCCCCGAGCCCGCCCGCTTCACGGCGACGAGCGCGTTCAGCCGGCACGCGTCTGCGAGCAGCGCCAGCCGCGCGTCGCGATCGACGTCCGCCGCGCGCAGCCGATCGAACTCGGTCTCGGGGACGAGGCGGAGAGTCGGCATGGTCGACACGAGACCGTAGCCGACGCGCCAGCGGCGCTCGCAGGACGAGACGGGGGCGCACCGGCCGCTCGCGGGCGGCCCGGCAGCTCCGAGATCGTGTCGCGCGGGGCGCGAACCACACGCTGGCTATGCTGGCCGCCCGTGAGGATCGAGACGTGTTCTGCGGCGCCCGGTGGCGCCGATGGATCTTCCTCTTCACGGCGACCGGCGACGCAGCGTAGGGCTGGCCGACCGTCACGGACGCACCCCGGTGCCATCGCGGTCACACCGCCGCGCGCAGATGGCGCGTAGCCTGCGCGGCGCGCTCGGCTGGCTGGAATCCAGAGTCGGGACCCGTCGCGGCGGGGCCGAGATCTTCGCTCTCGCGCTCGTGGTGTTCGGTGTCCGAAGTATCGCGCTCCCTGTGATCCCCGGGCGCGATTTCGAGACGTACCTCCGCTACTACGTGCAGATGTGGGACTGGCACTCGGTCGAGCCGATGTCGATGCTCTACAGGACCCCACTGGCCCCCCTGGTGATCGGCGGAACACTCGACCTCGTGGGCGGCTGGGGCCTGGAAATATTGATGGCGCTGCTGTTCGCGGCGTCGATCGTGGCGTGGACGCGGACGTCGCTCGTCTTCGGCCCACGGCCCGCCCTCGTGACCGCGGCGGCGCTGCTCGTGTATCCGGGTACGGGATTCTCTTCCACACCCCGGCGAGCGAGCCCGTCATCGCCGCCGCGTTCGCCGCATGGGCGCTCGCGGTCGCGCGCGCATGGGTGGCACCCAGCTTCGGGCGTTTTGCGGTCGTCGGCGCGGCCACCGCGGCGACGGCGCTGGCGCGGCCCGCGTTTCAAGTGCTCGTGCTGGTTGCGGCGTTGCCGCTCATCCTTCACCTGCCGTGGCGCAAGCGGCTCGTTTGCGCCGCAACTTGCGCCGGCGTCGTGCTGGGAGTCCTGGGGTCCTGGACGATCCTGAACGGGATCCGCTACGACGATTACACCGTCGCCCGAGGAGCGGGGGCGTTCCTCCCGTTCTATCGCGCGTTCACGACCGACCACATCGTCTACCCGGACAACGGGCCCGCGTCGCGCGAGCTCGCGGACGCCGTCGAGCCGGGAGTTGCTGCCCGAGGAGCCCTACCAGTCGTACGGGATCACGCTCGACGAGTTCTTCAGCCGCGGGGGGCCGCGCGAGTTCGAGGACGTGGTCGGGATCACCGATCGGCTCTGGGGGTGGAACTCCGACTACGCGCAGATGCGTGCGGTCGGCGTCGAGGCGGTCGAGGCGCATCCTCTTCGGTACGCCTCCGGTGTCGGCAAGACGATCCTTGGAGAGCTCTGGAAGCCACTGTTCGTCGCGCTCCCGAACGATGGCGGCGGAGGACAGAACGACTCCTCGACGTCGAACGACGGCTCGCAGCCGGAGACGCCCTCTGGGCTTCCCGTCCCTTCGGACGACGAGCTGATTCCTGCCGCGCACCAGGGTTTCTTCTCGACGACGCCCGACGGGCACATCCAAGAGAAGTGGACGTCGCCTGTGGATCACTCTCGCGTCTTCGCGACGGCGGAGATGCAGCAGCGCTACGACAAGCTGGCGGGCGATGCGCTCGCGCTGCTGGCCGACGTGCCGCCGTACCAAGGGAGCGCGTGGCTCACGCTCCAGTTCAGCCGATCGTCGAAGCTCTTCCCGCCGCCCACTACTCTGGCTCGTCGCGGGACTCGCGGCATTCTCGTTCGGCGACCGACTGCGGTCGGGCCTCGCGCTCACCCTGGCGGGGGCGGCGCTTCTCGTCGTCGGCTCCCAGGCACTCGCGATCTACACGATCGTCGAGTTCGCGGTTCCGGTCGCGCCGGCCCTGATCGTCTTCGGCGCGATGGGTCTGCTGGGCGTACGAACCGCCGCCAGCGCACGAGCAGCCGGTTCAGGGACGAGCGAAGATCCTCCAGCCGCCGGGTGAGGAGAGCTCGAGCGCCCAGCCCGACGACGCGAGGCGCTTCTCGTCCGCCGGCTGTGACGGCCCGACCACGAGCCAGTCGGCGCCCTCGGGCACCGCTTCACCGTGAGGCACGAATACGACCGTGCGCCGCAGCCCCGCGTCCCAGGCGGGATAGAGGTACGTGTTTGGCGCCACGTCCAGGGCGACCGTCGCGTCCGGAGGAATCTGCTCCTCGAGAAAGCGGAATGCCACCGGGTCGCCGCCGCCACTCCCTGCCTGGACGAACCAGCGCGCGGTCCTCTCGGGCGCCCGATTCGCCGAGAAGAGGGCGAGGCCCGCCGGGCGGGGAACGAAGTAGGCGACGGAGACACCGAGGGTCACCGCCGTCAGGGCAACCGCCATCCATGCGAGCGGTCTCACGCGAAGCGCCGTCCCGAACACCGTCGCGGCGAGCGCGACGGAGAAGACGACGTAGCGCATGCGCTGGGGGTCGTACGCCAGCGCGAGCGCCGTCAGCAGGACCGCTGTGGGGACGGCCGCGAGCGTGACGAGCGCCGCCCCCGGCAGTCGCCGGCGCCGCACGTCGTCCACGACGAGCACACCGGCGCCGAAGAGCAACACGACGAAGGACAGCCCGTACGACGAGTGCATCGGAGACTCGATGAACCCTGCCGGCAGCCGGGTCGTCGGCCCACCGCCCCCGAGCCCGACCGCTTCGCGCGCATGCGCGAACACCCGATCGGCCACGCGGGCCCACGTCACGACCAGCGGAGCGGCGAAGAACGCGACCACCCCCACGACAAGCGCGACGCCGCCGGGGCGGGGTCGCCCTCGGAGCGCGAGAACGGCTCCGACGACGCAGGCGACCACCAGCGCGCCGAGCCCCCAGAGGGGAGAGGCGAGGAAGCCCGTGTTCTCGGCGTCCGAGAGCTCGAAGAGATCGAGGAACGACAGCTTGAGGCGCTCGAGTACCGAGTCCGCACCCTGATCGAGCGCGACGCCCCCGCCAGGAGCACCGGTCTCGACGAGGTTGAGCACGAGCCAGAACGACCCGACGGCGAGACCACCCGCTCCGGCCGCCGCGAGAGACCACCAGCGCGATCGTGGCTGGCTCGCGAGCACGAACGCGGCGAGAACGGGCAGGGCGAAGACGACCGTCCCCTTCGTGCCGACGGCGAGCGCGAGAGCGGTGGCGCACAACGCGAGCTCGGTGCGAGACGGCCCCAGCGCGAAATAGGCGCACGCGATGAGCAGCGAGGCGACGACGAGGTCGTTGAGGGCAGTCGGCGCCTGGAGCGCGACGACCGTGAACGTCGCGAACGCCAGAGCGCCGAAGAGCGCGCCGCTCCGGCCCATCCCCAGGCGCCGCGCGATGCCGACGATCGCAAGGCACGCGCCGGTGAGCGCGAGCAGCTGGACGAGACCGACGTACCGGTCACCGTCGCTCAGGATCATCGAGGACATCGCCTCGATCTCGGCGATCGGGGGGAAGGCGTTGATCCGCTCGTCCGGTGCGTCGAGCACGTACGCGACGGCGTGCTGCTGTTTCCAGAGCGCGGCTCGCGGGAGGTGGTAGAGCAAGGTGTCCGGCAGGCTCTGCGGGAAGGTGAGGCTGACGGCGAGCAGGTAGAGGTGCACGACGAGCGCGAGCGCAGCGAGCGCAGCCACTGCCCCGTCGTGCAGCGCGGACCGCAGGGCGTGCCCCAGGGGAACCAGGCGGGGCCGAGGGCGCGCGCACGAGAGCCACAGGACGAGGACCAGCACGAACGCAACCGCCACGACCACCAGCACGGCCGTCCGCGTCAGCCCGCGCACGGTCGAGAGAGCGAGCGACGCGACGACGATCTCCGCCGTGGCGAGCAGATAGACGGCGAGGAGAAACCCGATCGTGGAGCGGAGCCGCAGGCAGCTCGCCAGAAGCGCTGCGGTCGCGACGACGAACGCGAACGCGCAGCCCAGGATGAGCGTGCCCACGTGTTCAGGCTAGCCCGCTACCCGGCGGCGGCACGGGCAACCAGCCCTTTCGCTGCTCGCGTCCGATCGCGACCCTCGATGTCCGAAGAAGCCCTCGCGGCGGGCCCGCGGGACAGGTGTCCTCGAGCGCTTTTGTCGACGTATCTGCGTGCTACGGTCGGGCGCCGTACGCCGATGTCCGCAGAAGCGCCCGAGATCTCCGTCGTCATCCCGTGCCTGAACGAGGAAGAGGCGGTGGGGCGGGTCGTCGACCAGGCGCTCGAGGGGATCCGGCGCTCCGGCCGCACGGGCGAGGTCATCGTGGTCGACAACGCGTCAACCGACCGGTCGGCCAAGGTCGCCGCCGACCACGGCGCGATCGTCGTTCGCGAGGAGCGCCCGGGATACGGCAGCGCGTACCTCGCGGGGCTCGTCGGTCGCACAGGGCGACTTCATCGTGATGGGCGACGCCGACGAGACATATCCGCTACGCGATCTCGCGCCGTTCGTCGAACGGCTCGCCGGCCGGCGACGACCTCGTGATGGGCTCTCGGTTCGACGGCACGATCCACGGGGAGGCCATGCCGTGGCTCAACCGGCACGTCGGCAACCCGATCCTCACCGGCCTGCTCAACCTCCTCTTCGGCGTGAAGATCTCGGACGCGCACTGCGGCATGCGTGCCGTGCGGCACGACGCGCTTCCGACCCTCGACCTTCACTCCACCGGGATGGAGTTCGCCTCGGAGATGGTGTTCAAGGCGTATCGCCGGAACCTCACCGTGAGCGAGATCCCGATCGACTATTTCCCGCGCGTCGGCGAGTCGAAGCTGAACCGCTTCGGCGACGCGTGGCGCCATGTCAAGTTCATGCTGCTCTACAGCCCGAGCTGGCTCTACTTCGTCCCCGGGGCAGTGCTGCTCTTCCTCGGCCTCGTGGGGGCGATCGTGCTGGCCGCGGGCCCCGTGACGATCTTCGGACGGCCGTGGCAGATCCACACGCTGTTCGCGTGCATCGCCGCGCTGCTGCTGGGGACCCAGATCATCCAGCTAGGGATCTTCGCCCGGACGTTCGCGCGGCTGCACCTGGGCGAGCGCGACCCCTTCCTCGACCGTTTTGGAGACCACGTGCGGCTCGAGCACGGGATCTTCCTTGGCGGCGCCCTGGTGCTCGCGGGAATAGTCGCACTCGTCACCATCTTCGTCTCCTGGGCGGCAAACGGGTTCGGCGCGCTGGCGCATGAGTACGGAACCGCCCTCGCCTTCACCTCGATCGCGATCGGAGTCCAGGTGATCCTCGGTTCGTTCTTCCTCGGGTTGCTCACGATGCGGACCGGCGAACCGTCTCGCGCGGCCGTGGTCGAGCGCGTCCCGGTCTCGTGAGCGGTTACGTGCCGCTCAACGAGCGACCGCAGGGCGGTCACGCGCGGCTCCTCGCGCTCGCGCTCAGAGAGGGGCCCGGACGCGTCCTCGACGTCGGCTGCTCGTCCGGCTATCTCGCCCGACCGCTCGTCGAGGCGGGCGCCACGGTCGTCGGCGTGGAGCTCGAACCCGCTGCCGCGGAGGAGGCCCGCGCGGTGTGCGAGGACGTCGTCGTAGGGGACGTCGAGTCCCTCGAGCTTCCCTTCCACGCCGGGTCATTCGACGTCGTGCTCTGTGGTGACGTGGTGGAGCACCTGCGTGACCCGGGCGCGGCGCTGGCGCGTCTCCGTCCGTTGCTCCGTCCTGGCGGGCGGTTGGTGCTCACCACCCCGAACGTGGCGAACTGGGCGATCCGCCTTTCGCTGCTCGGCGGGCGGTGGAGGTACACCGAGCGCGGGATCCTCGACCGTACGCATACGCACCTCTTCACCCGGAAGACGCTCGTGGAGACGGTCACCGATGCCGGCTACCGCGTCGTCGAGCTCGACCACACGGCTCCGGTGCCGATCATCGGCACGCCGACGGTCGAGCGCATCGCGCATGCGCTCGCGGCCCTTCGCCCGTCGCTGTTCGGCTATCAGCTTCTCCTCGCGGCAACTCCACGGTGATCTCGGTCGTCATCCCGGTGAAGAACGGCGGGGGCGACCTCGACCGGTGCCTCTCGGGGATCGCCGCACAGCGGGTCGAGGAGGACCTGGAGGTGGTGGTGGTCGACTCGGGCTCGACCGACGGCTCCCCCGACCGA
>CAVPZH010000025.1:0-14750 GCA_963710125.1 uncultured Actinomycetes bacterium
CGGTCCAGCTCCTCCGTCCGTCCATGGGCTCGGGCCCGCGCAGTCGCGCAGGCGCACCTGAGCCCAGATCGGCGGGATCTCCTGCTCCGACCTGCCACATCGACCGATGTGAGCTGGGGAAGGGGATTCCCGGGTCGCTGACGGTATGGACGAACAGCACTCCCGGGTCCTCACAGTCTGGGATAGTCTCGGTTCCCGGTCAAGTAACGACTCGCACGACGTGCGGTCGGGAGGCGGGACCGGTGAAGGTGCTGGCGATTCGGCGCGCCCGGCGTCATATCCGGTGATGCTCTCCGGGAGCCGCCACCTACGGACGTGGGCGCGCATATCGGTGCCGGCCTGTCTAGCGCTCCTGCTCGCACTGGTCAGCGCGGCCGGGTCGCCGGGCGCCGGCACGCCGGGGCGGGTGATCTCCGGGCCGAGCCCCTTCGACGGCTGCTCCCGGGGTGGGCTGGACGGTCTCTTCGCGAACGCCGAGGTCGAGCCGTCTCTCGCCGTCGATCCCCGCGATCCGCGGCGGCTGATCGTCGCCTACCAGCAGGACCGCTACTCGACCGGGGCCGCCCGTGGCCTGGTCGCGAGCCGCTCGTCCGACGGCGGCAAGACCTGGGCGCGGACGGAGCTGCCGTTCAGCCTCTGCACCGGCGGGCAGACGACCGGCTGGCCGCGCGCGAGCGATCCCTGGGTCTCGATCGGCCCCGACGGCCGCGCCTTTGTGGTCGGGCTCGGCTCGGGGATCGCGGTCTCGACCTCGACCGACGGCGGCAGGCGGTGGAGCGCACCCGTCAGGCTCGCCGCGAACGACGGCACGTACCTGGTCGACAAGTGCACCGTCACCGCCGACCCCGCGCAGGCCGGCGTCGCCTACGCCGTCTGGCAGCGCTACCTCCGTCGCCGTAACGGCCCGCCGATCGAGAGCGACACCCTGCTCAGCGTGACCAGGGACGGCGGTGCGCCGCTGGAGCGCGCCGCGGCTCGTCCTCGCCCACACCAACGACACGGGCGACGTCGCCAGCGTCGTCCTTCCCGGGACGGGCGGAGCGCTGTTTCACCTCGCCTACCGGCAGGCGGGCGGCGTTCCCGGGCCCGGTGCGGCGCACCTCTCCACCCTCCTGGTCCAGCGCTCGAGCGACGGCGGCCGGACGTGGACGACGCCCCGCCGGATCGCCCGGATCCGGACAGCAGCGGGAAAGCTGCGCGACCCGGCAAGCGGGAAGGTGATTCGCCCTGGAGTGCCGTCGTTCGCGCTCGGCTCGAGCGGTCGGCTCTACGCCGTCTGGCAGGACTCCCGCTTCGGCGGCGGCAGCATCGACCAGGTCGCGTTCTCACGCTCCGCCGACGGCGGCCGCACCTGGTCGAAACCGCGCCGGCTGGACGTCGGCACGCGCATGCTCTCGGCGTCGTCCCGACGGTCGCCGCCGCCGGCATGGTCGTGGCCGTCTCGTACTACGCAGTCTCCCCGGGGCGCGGCGCGCGTGACGCGCAGGCCTGGCTGGCGGTCTCGACCGACGCGGGCAAGACGTTCACCCGTCGGGCAATCGGTCCGGCGTTCGCCCTGGGCGACGCGCCCCTGCTCGCCGGGGATCCCTCACTCCTCGTTCCACCGGGACTGTTCGTCGGCGACTACACCGGCCTCGCCGTCGGAAAGCGCGTCGTCTACGCGGCCTTCCCGACCGCGAGCCACGACTCCCGCAACCCGACCGACGTCCGCTTCGTCAGCCAGCCGGCAGGGTAGGCCACGACGTTCGTGCGTCAGTTCTCGACGGTGACCAGCGTGCCGATCGGCGTGTAGGGCCACACCGTGGCGGCGGCGGCGAGGGGAAGCTCGACGCAGCCGAGGCTCTGCGGCGTGCCGAAGCTCGCGCGCGGGAAGGCGTGGATGGCGTCGCCGCGGTTGAAGTAGCTGATCCAGCGGATGCCGGGATCGTTGTAGTGCGTGCCGTCGGGGTTCGTGCCGCTCATCGTCCCGACCGGGATGTGCTCGAAGACCGGGAAGGTGCCGAGCTGCGTGGGGGCGGCGGGCACGCCGGTGTTGCCCGGCGAAGAGAGGATCGTGCGCCCGTCGTGCCAGAGGGTCAGGGACTGGGGCACGTTGCGGTGGACGTAGACGTAGCTGTAGCCGTCGGTCTTCTTGCGTCCGGCGAGCGTGTCGGCGAGGAGCGCGCCCCACACCTTCGGCCCCACGAAGCCGTCGACGTCGAGCTGGTGCTCGTGCTCGAACATCATCACCGCGCCGCGGACGATCTGGTTCCACTCCCCGGTCTTCCAGAGCGCGTGACGTCGATTTAACGCGCCTGAACCAGAGGCTCGACCAGGGGGCTCGTACCGTTCGAGCTCAGCCGTGGGGAGGGCGGCCCGTGCAGCCCTCCCCACGGCTTACCGCTAGCGCGCCGATGTCCAGCCGAAGATGTCGGTGTTGCCGAACGTCGCCGGGCAGGCGGTTTGCGGCGCCGGCCTCGGCACGTCGTCCGCGGTCGTGGCGGTCTGGACGCCTGCGCGCCACATGTCGATTGCCGGGCAGTCCGCTCCCTCGCGGACGTCGTTCCAGACGGCCGCCGCGTACGAGTTGCCCGCGACCGCGTAGACGTAGTCGCCGAGGAACTCGATCACGAGGTTGTTCTGGCTCGATGCGCGCGGGTCACCGGGTACGCCGCGGTGCACCTGGCTGAATGCGCCGATCGTGGCGGCGTCGCAGGGGTGTTATCAATACGAGACGTGACCTGGGTTCCGCCCATAGGCTCCGACTTCGCGGGCTACCGCCTCGAGGCCATGCTCGGGCACGGCGGGATGAGCATCGTCTACCGAGCCAAGCACGTCGCTCTCGGCCGTACCGTTGCGCTCAAGCTCCTGTCGCCGCAACTGAGCGAGGGCGATGCGTTTCGGGCGCGCTTCGAGCGCGAGTCACGTCTCGCGGCGAGTCTCGATCACCCGAACATAATCCCGATCTACGAGGCTTCCGAGTTCGACGGCGTCTTCTTCATCGCGATGCGCTACGTCGACGGCCCCGATCTGAAGACGAGGCTTAAGGAGGGCCCGCTGTCGCTCTCGGCGACGGTCTCGATCATCGACCAGACTGCGAACGCTCTCGCTGCGGCCCACGCGCAGGGCCTCATTCACCGGGACGTCAAGCCGGCCAACATTCTGATCGACCCGGGTGCAGGGCGTGGCGAGTCCGACCACGTGTATCTGTCCGACTTCGGCGTGGCGAAGCAGACGGCAGCCCCGGGCATCACGAAGATGGGGACGTTCGTTGGTACGGCCAACTATGCGTCACCCGAGCAGATCGAGGGACGACAACTGGATGCGCGGGCGGACGTCTACTCGCTCGGCTGTGTCGTCTACGAATGTCTGACGGGGAACACGGCGTTCGACAAGGACTCGGAGGTCGCGCAGATGTACGCGCACCTCCTCGAGCCCGCGCCGGTGGTGACCGAGATACGTCCCGACCTGCCTCCCGAGATCAACCACGTCGTCTTCAACGCCATGGCTAAGTCACCGGACGACAGGTACGCCGGGACGAAGGAGCTCGCTGCAGCACTCACGGAAGTGCTCTCCAGCGTTCCGGAAGATGCGGTCGGTCCCGTAGCGTCGGCGACGATGATCGCTGCGGCTCCACCGACGGCGTCGGGTGCGTCGGGTGCGACCGCCCCGGTCGCGGAGCGTAGCGCCGGCGGACCCGCCGAGCCACCTCCCCCACCCGCGCGCGACGGCCCGGCCGGTCAGTCCGGAGATATGCGCCCGAGGCGTGGTCTCGTCGTCGGCGGCCTCGCCGTGCTCGGAGCGGTCGTTGTCGGCGTCGGATTCGGGTTCCTGCTCTTCCGAGGAGGCGGGGACGAGTCGAGCGCTTCGGCGCCGTCGGAAACTGCCGGCGTCACGACCACGGCTGAAAGCCAAGCGTCCTCCGCAGGACCTGAGACCCTGCTCGACGTGCTCGTCCCGTCGCAGATCGCCGAGGGGTGCACGACAGCACCGACGCCCGCGCGCCCTGCCGTCGAGAGCGAAGAGTGCGTGCCTCCGGAGAACGCCTCGACCGCATTCCCAAACGAGCTGAGGATCGACTTCTTCGAGAATGCGAGCCAGCTGGAGCTCGCGTATGGCAACGCGAAGAAGGATGTCACTATGGGACGGTGCGGCGTGACGCGGGGAGAGCGAGTCTGGATCCACGAAGAGACGGGCAAGCGGGGCGGACGTCGCTTCTGCTACGTGGACTCGAGCGGCAAGTTCGTGATCGTCTGGACCCACGAGAAGCTCGGCAGCGACGATCACGTCGACATGCTCGCCGTCGCGAAGGAACCCGGACGTGCTCCCACTACCTTCAGCTGGTGGGACGCACTGAACGACTCGCTGGGCAAGTGTCGACCACGGATCAGCGAGGTGACATGCTTCACGACGATCAAGCGCATCGCAAGCTGAGCCTCCGTTGCCCGCATCCGACGGTGACGGAGACGCGCGCGAACTCGTGCGCAGCACGACCGAGTCCGTGGCGTCCCTTCTGATCACCCAGGGCCCGCTCGCCGGTCGACGACTGGAGGTGAACGGCGAGCTCGTCCTCGGGCGGGCGGAGGCGGACATCACGATCGACGATCCGTTGGTATCGCGGCGGCATGTCGTCATCCGACAGGCACTGGATGGCGTCCTCGAGCTCGAAGACCTCGGTTCGTTGAACGGCACGTGGCTCAACAGTGACAGGGTCTCGACGCCGCGACGGCTCGCACACGGTGATGTCGTCGCCTTTGGCAGCACGGCGATCGTGGTCGAGAGCGAACGGGCAGAGGAGCGCGCCGCGCCACGCTCTTCATCGGCGGCGAGCCAACCGTCGGACGCTCCCGGAGCCCGGCAGCACCGGCAAGCAAAGGACCACCAGCGAGACGAGTTGCGCCGCGTCACGGCACTCTTCGCCGATGTCGTCGGCTCGACCGGCCTCGGAGAGCGTCTCGGTGCCCACGACGCCAAGGCACTGATCGGCGAATGCGTGACCCGCATGAGCCGCGTCGTCGAGCGGTTCGACGGCTACGTGCAGGCGTACATGGGTGACGGGATCGCGGCGTACTTCGGCCATCCGATCACACACGAGGATGATCCGGAACGCGCTGCCCGGGCGGGCCTTGCCCTGCTGAGCGTCGTTCGCGAGTACGGGCGCGAAGTCGAGTCGGAATGGGGAATCGCAGACTTCAACGTGCGAGTCGGCATCAACACCGGTGAGGCTGCGGTCGGGCTCGTTGGCGCTGCGATGCCGCAAGCCGTCGCGGTCGGCGACATGACGAATATCGCCGCACGGCTGCAGGCTGCCGCTGATCCCGGGACGATCATCGTGGGGGAAACCACGGCGAAGGCGCTCACCCACCGTTTCTCGATCCAGCCGCTCGGTGAACTTGCCGTCAAGGGCCGCACCCGACCGGTACGCGCGTGGCGGTTGGACGGCGTGAAGACGACGAACCCGTCGTACTTCACGACGCGTCTGATCGGGCGCGAACACGAGGTGGACACCCTCCGGACCGTGATTGACGAACTCGAGGCCGGCCGGGGCCACATCGTGCTGCTCCTCGGCGAGGTCGGGATCGGGAAGTCGCGGCTCCTCGCCGAGCTGCACGCGCGGACAGAGGGTCGGGCAACGTGGCTCGAAGGGCACTGCCTGTCGTACGGCGCGGAGGTGCTCTACGGCCCGTTCATCCAGATCTTGCAGCGGTGGATCGGGGCCCCGGAAAGCGAGTCGGGCGCACGCGTCGAGGCGAAGTTGCGTGCGCGACTGGCGCTCGCTCCTCGCTTGGGGGGCGTCGACTTCTTCCCCTATCTCGCCCGCGTCCTCGCTCTGGGCGTCGAACCGGAGCCACCGTCGAGCTCGACCCCGTTGGGAGACCCCGGTCAGGAGATCAAGCAGGCGTACAACCTCTGGGTGCGCAGCCTCACGCTGCGCGGGCCCGTAGTCGTCGCGCTCGAGGATCTGCACTGGCTGGACGTCTCGTCGGCCCAACTCGTCGAAGGGCTCGTCCGTCAGACCGAGCAGGCACCGCTCCTCGTGGTCGGCACGCTCCGGGCGGATCCCGAGTCCGAGGGGCGGAGACTCCGTGAGCTGATCCGGAGCGAGCACGCCGATCGAAGCACCGAGCTACAGCTCGAACCGTTGTCGCCGGAATCGAGCCGTACCCTGCTCGACGCCCTACCGCAGAGCCGCGGCCTCGACCGGTCGTCGCTCGAACTCATCGTCCTGAGCGCAGAGGGGAACCCGCTGTACCTAGAGGAGTTGCTCAACGCCTTCGTCGAAGGCCGGGCGCGGCGGCCGGAAGAGACCTGGGCCCCCACGGCGACGGGCGGCCGCCTGTTCACTCCATCGCTTCAGGGCCTGATGCTCGCCCGTTTGGACCGGCTGCCGGCAAGCACTCGGACGCTCGCACAGGCCGCGGCTGTCATCGGTCGCCGCGTCCCGCTGGGCCTGCTCGCCCACGTCGACTCGAGCGCCGACATTGCCGACGATCTCGCCGTTCTGATCGAAGCCGATGTCATCCGCGAGGCGCGGCGCTACCGCGATATCGAGTACGTCTTCCGGCACGGGCTGCTTCGCGAGGCCATACTCTCGACGTTGCCGCCGCCCAGGCGGCGCGAGCTGTATCGCGCCGTGGTCGTTGCCTTCGACGAGTACTTCGCAGGGTCGGCCGACGAGCATGCCGAGCTACTCGCGCACTACCTCGTACGCAGCGGCGATCTCGCGCGTGCGCTCGACTGCCTCGAACGTGCAGGCCAACGCGCAGCCGCGCTCGATGCGGCAAGGCATGCGGCAGTGCTGTGGAGTCGTGCGATCAAGGTCGCCGACAGGTTGGGTGATCGAAGCGCCGCGGCGCGCCTGCAGGCGCTCGTTGACGACCTCCGCGCTGAGGGCACGGAGGGGGAGCTCGCCGACCTGGCGTAGGCGTGAGACGGCCTCGTTCTCCCTTCCAACGTCAGCGCCCTCCTGGACGTCGACAGGATGTCCGCCGCCATTGCCTGATCGTTCAATGTGACGATGGACGTTGAGCCGATGTACGTGCTCGTGAGCACCCCGTCAGGGAACCTGCTGGGCGAGTACCCGACGCTGGAGCAGGCGCAGGCGGCGTGCGACCAGTACGTCGCGCTCGATCCGCGCAACGCCGATGCGCTCGAGATCGTCTTCGACGACGGCCGGGACGACGCTCCGACGGATCACGAGCTCCCGCAGGCGAGCTGAGCCCTCACGCGGGCCGCTCCGCGAGCCCGAAGCTGTACAGCCGCCACTGCGCCGCCAGGGCCGACACTTCGAACCTGGCTGCGTGCGCGCGACCTGCGCACCGGACGGGTACAACCCGTGCGTGACGTTGCGGTCGGTCCGCCTCTCGAGCCCGGAACGTGTCCTGTTCCCCGGCGAGGGGATCACGAAGCAGGACCTGTTCGAGTACTACCGCGCGATCGCGCCGGTGCTCGTCCCGCACCTGCGCAAACGGCCGTTCACGATGAAGCGCGCGCCGTACGGCGTGGGCGGGGAGTTCTACTTCCAGAAGCAGGCGCCGAAGGGGATGCCCTCCTGGATCCCGACGCGCACCTACCGCACCTACCCACGCGAGGGCGGGTCGCGGCTCGTCGACTTCCCGCTCGTCAACTCGCCGGAAGCCGTGCTTTGGATGGTGCAGATGAACTGCATCGACATGAACGCCTGGTACTCGCGCGTCGACAAGCCGGACCGCCCGGATTTCGTGCTCTTCGACCTCGATCCGCCCGAGGGCGGCTTCGCGCTCGTGATCCGCGTCGCCCATCTGATCCGCGGGGAGCTCGAGCGGCTCGGGCTCGAGTCGTATGTGAAGACGAGCGGCGCGGACGGGATCCACGTGCTCGTCCCGATCGCGCGCCGCGCGACCTACGAGCAGACCTACGTGTTCGCGGAGCGCGTGGCGCGCGGGCTCGAAGAGCAGCACCCGGGGCTGGTCACGACCGAGTGGCTGAAGCGCAAGCGGGAAGGGGTGCTCGTCGATCACCGTCAGAACGCGCGGGGCAAGACGATCGCCTCGGTCTACTCGGTGCGGCCGAAGCCGGGTGCGCCGGTCTCGACACCGCTTCGCTGGGACGAGCTGACCGAAGAGGTGACGCCGCGACGGTTCGGGATGCGCGAGGCGCTCGAGCGGGTCGAACGGCACGGCGACCTGTTCGCCCCCGTGCTCGCGGGCGGCCAGGCACTTGGACGTGCACTGAAGAAATTGCGCTAGTGCGCGCTAGTCGGCGAGGAACGAGGGCACGCCCGCGGCCACGTCTGCCGTATGGAGCCAGGCGGTGCTCGAGCCCGCGAGACGATGGGACTCCCCCCCGTCGCTGCGCAGCAGCACGCTTCCCCACGACCGAGGGAGCGCGCACGGCTCGGTGCCGAAGTTCGTCGCCACGACGACGTCGCCGCGCCGGTACGCGACGACGTCCTCGCGGCCGGGGACCTCGAGCCACTCGACCGTCCGCGGCGCGTCGACGATCCGCTCGCGGCGGAGCCCTAGCGCCTGCCGGTACAGCGTCAGCGTCGAGCTTGGGCTGGCGCCCTGCACGTCGGCGGCGAGCGCGGCGAACGAGGCCGGCTGCGGCAGCCACGGCTCGGCCCTCGCGCCGTGCGGAGAGAACCCGAACGTCGGCGAGTCGGCGCTCCACGGGAGCGGTACCCGGCACCCGTCGCGGCCGAGGTCGGAGCCGTCCCCGCGGCGTGCGATCGGATCCTGGCGGCGCTCGTCGGGGAGGTCGAGCACCTCGTGGAGACCGAGCTCCTCGCCCTGGTAGAGGTACACCGGCCCCGGGAGAGCCATCACGAAGAGCGCCGCGGCGCGCGCCCGCGCTCGTCCGAGCTCGACGTCGACGCGACCCCTCGGTCGGACGGCGGCGGCGTGCGGGTCGGACGGGACCGGCAGCGTCCGCTCGAGCAGCCCGTACCGCGTGACCGAGCGGAAGGCGTCGTGGTTGTTCAGCGTCCACGCGAACTCTCCGACCTCCCCGGGAGCCGTTCCCTCACTCACCGCGGCCAGGGCCCGGAGCCCGTCCCGCACGCTTTCGCGGAACCCGACGGCGCCCCACGGTCGCATGACGAGATCGAAGTAGAAGGTCTGGTGCAGCTCGCCGCCCCGGACATACAGAGCCGCCTCGACGGGGCTCGGCGCCCAGGCCTCGGCGACGAACACGAGCTCGCGCCCGGGCCGGTAGCCGTCGGCCAGCGCCCGCCAGCCGCGGTAGACGTCGTGCACGTCGGCCTGGTTCAGCATCGGCGTGGCGGCGTCGAGCTCCGGGTCGTAATCGGGAAGGCCGGGCGCTTTCAGGAGGCCGTGCGCGACGTCGACGCGGAACCCGTCGACGCCGAGGTCGAACCAGTGCCGGAGCACGCGCTGGAAGTAGGCGGGCACCTCGGGGTTCCGCCAGTCGAAATCGACCTGGCCCGGATCGAAGAGATGCAGGTACCACTGGCCCGGCGTGCCGTCGGGCTCGCAGACGCGCGTCCACGCGGGGCCGCCGAACACCGAGGTCCAGTTGTTGGGCGGCGTCTCTCCGTGCCGACCACGCCCGTCACGGAACAGGAACCGCCTGCGGTGAGGGCCGTCCGGCGGCTCGCGCAGCGCCGCCCGGAACCACGGGTGGTCGGTGGAGCAGTGGTTCGGCACGAGATCGAGGAGAACGCGAAGCCCGCGCGCGTGCGCGGCGGCGAGCAGCCGCTCGAGCGCGGCGTCGCCCCCGTACACGTCAGCGATCGCGCAGTAGTCCGCGACGTCGTAGCCGCCGTCGCGATCCGGTGACGGGTAGCACGGGGTGAGCCACAGGGCGTCGGCTCCGAGCGTGACGAGATGGTCGATCCGCGCCGTCACCCCGTCGAGGTCGCCGAGCCCGTCCCCGTCGCTGTCGGCGAAGGACTTCACGTAGATCTCGTAGACGACGGCCTGCCGCCACCAGGGGTCGGGCGTCGGCGCGGGCGCGGTCACTGCGTCGGGGCGGGGGTCACCCGAATGCTCGGTCGCCGGCACGGGCTCGGTCGGCCATCACGGCGTCACACACTGACAGACCCACGCCGTCGCGAGCACGCCCAAGAATTGTGTTCCCCCAATCGTTCGAGCACACTCCGGCCGTGGAGCCGTCCGAGGAAATGCGGCGCGTCGGCGACCGATGGACGGCGGCGAGCGCAGAGGGGGCGTGGCCGACCGTCCTGGCGGCCGTCGCCTCCTTCGCCACGGGCCCGGTGGAGGCACCGACGTCGTGAGCGCCAACGCGGCAATCCCATTCGACCCGACGAGACCCGAGCAACGCGAGAACCCGTTCGACGTCCTGGCGCTCGCACGCCGCGACCAGCCGGTCTTCTACGCTCCGGCCCTCGACCTCTGGGTCGCCACGCGTCACGAGGACGTGCTCACCGTGCTCAAGGACCACCGGACGTTCTCGTCGGCGGGTGCGCTCAAGTCGTCGGCGTCGTCGCTCCCACCCGAGGTGCTCGACGTGCTCGCCGACGGGTACCCGGAGATGCCGTACATCATCGAGCTCGACCCGCCGCTGCACGACCGCATCCGCGGCCTCGTCGCCCGGGCGTTCACGCCGCGCCGGATCGACGAGCTCGAGCCGCGGATCGAGGTGATCGCGTCGGAGCTCCTCGACGAGCTCGCGCCGCACGGGCGGGCGGACATCGTGGACGCGTTCGCGTGGCCGTTGCCGCTGCGCGTGCTCGGCGAGCTGTTCGGGTTCCCGCGCGACGATCTCGAGCAGATCCACCATTGGGGAACCGACTGGCTGCTCCTCCAGCAGCAGCGTCCGCTCGACGAGCAGCTTGGTCACGCGCGCGGGCTCGTGCAGCTGCAGCGGTACTGCGTCGCAGCGGTCGAGGATCGCCGGGCGAGCCCGACCGACGATCTCCTGGGCGCGATGGTCACGGCGAACGACGCCGCCGACGCGCCGCTCGACACGATCGAGATCGCCGGCCTGCCGCTCGACCTCATGGTCGCCGGCCACGTCACGGTCACGCGTGCCATCGGCAGCACGCTTCACCGCATGTTCGCGGAGCCCGTGCTGCGCGAGCACCTCCTCGACCCCGAGCTATGCCCCAAGGCGATCGAGGAGATCCTCCGGCTCGAGTCGCCGGCGCAGGGGCTGTTCCGCGTCACCACGAGGGAGGTCGAGCTGGGCGGCGCGACCCTCCCCGAGGGCGCGCGCGTGATGGCGCACTTTGCCTCGGCCAACCGCGACGCGTGCGTCTTCGCCGACGCCGAGGTGTTTCGACCCGAGCGCGACGACATCGGCTCCCACCTCGCGTTCGGCAAGGGAATCCACTTCTGCATCGGCGCACCGCTCGGGCGGCTCGAGCTGCGCGTCGCGCTGCCGATGCTGCTCCGGCGGCTCCCGCGTCTCCGCCCAGGCCCGCGCCCACCGGTGCGCGAGCCGGTGTTCTTCGCGCGCGGCTTCACGTCGCTCGATGTGGAATGGGATCCGTGAGCGACGTCGTGATCGTCACCGGCGCCGCGTCGGGGCTCGGCGCCGTCTACTGCCGCGAGCTCGCGGCGGCAGGATACGCAGTTGTCGGTGCGGACATCGAGCCGGTCGAGGGAGTCGATCTCGGGGTCGGGGTCGACGTGTCGGACCGCGCGTCGACCGAGCGGCTGGCCGAGGCCGTCCTCGAGCGGTTCGGGCGCATCGACGCGCTCGTGAACAACGCGGCCGTCTACAGCACGATCGTCAAGCAGCCGTTCGAGGAGATCCCGGACGAGGAGTGGGACCGTGTGCTGGCCGTCAACGTCAAAGGGGCCTGGCTCTGCACGCGAGCCGTCGCGCCGGCGATGCGGCGACAAGGGCGCGGCAAGGTCGTCAACGTCTCGTCGACGACGGTGCCCACCGCGCCGCCCGGGTTCGCGCACTACGTCGCGTCGAAGGCGGCCGTGGTCGGACTTGACGCGCGCGCTCGCCCGCGAGCTCGGCCCCGACGGGATCTGCGTCAACACGCTGACCCCCGACTACATCGCCTTCGACCGCGACTACGACAACCGCCAGCCCGACATGGCGCCGGCACTCGCCGCCCAGCGGATCTTCGCCCGCGAGCAGACGCCGGAGGACATGGTCGGTGCGCTCCTGTTCCTGATCGGGCCGAGGCTCCGACTTCGTCACCGGCCAGAACATCTGGGTCAACGGCGGGCGCACCTTCAACTAGGGAGGTGGACGGCGGTGGCACTTCGGTCGTGAAGCAGGCGGCCGTCAGTCGAGGTTGAAGACCTGGCGTGCATTTCCTGCGTAGATCGCGTCCTTGTCCGCGCCGGAGAGGCCGAGCTCCTCGATGTTGGCGATCGTCGTGCGAATGTAGTACGGGCCCTTCTCGGGGTCGAACGGCGAGTCCGAGGCGAACAGGACGTGGTCGACGCCGAAGAACTCGATGCAGCACCGGATCGCGTGCGCCGCGTCCATCATGCACGTGTCGGCGTAGAACTTCTCGAAGTAGTCGAGCGGCCGGCCCTGGATCGTCGTCTCGACCAGATGCCTGTCCTCGTCGGGCGTCCGCGCGCCGAGCTGGTCCCAGCCGGGGCCGATGCGGCCGGAGAAGTGCGGGATCATCGCGCCCCCGTGGTGGGTGAGGAAGCGCAGATCGGGAAAGCGGTCGAAGACGCCCGAGAACACGATGCGCGCCATGAACGCCGAGGTCTCGTACGGCCAGCCGAACGTCCACCAGATCTCGTACCTCGAGCGGTCCTCCGTCTGGTAGTCGGCGAACGTGCTGTTGCGGCTCGGATGGACGCAGATCGTGCAGTCCAGCTCTGCGGCCTTCGCGAAGATCGGCTCGAACTCCGGCTCGTCCCAGGGACGGCCGGCGACGTTGGTGTAGATCTGGACGCCGACCGCGCCGAGCTCGCCGACCGCGCGCTCCAGCTCGGCGACGCTCGCGTCGACGTCGTTCAACGGCAGCTGCGCGACCCAGCCGGCGAACGTGTCCGGGTGCTGCGCGACGAGCTCCGCCTGACCCTCGTTCGCAATCTTTGCCAGCTCGATCGCCGTCGCCGCGTCGCCCACGTCCTCGAGCGGTGGCGCCGGCAGGCTCGTGATCTGACGGTAGTCGTCGCCGAACTCCTCGAGCTGGCGGCGCTTGAGGTCGAGGTCGACGATCGCGGGGATCGCGCCGATCCGCGTGCGGATGTCCTTCGAGGCAGGCGTCTCCGGCAGGCTCAGCAGACGCTCCGCATATGCGCGGGGCAGGAAGTGGGTGAACGAGTCGATCTTCACGGCGGTGCTTGCGCCTGTGTTGATACCAGACCGCCGGCTCGGGATCCTCGGGTGGCGCGCCGTCGCGCGCTCCGGCACCATCCCGCTCGGGACGAACGCGCATGCCGACCCTGTTCAGAGTTCTGCTCGCCGCGACCGCCCTCGCCGTGCTCGTCGGAGGGGGAACCCCTGGCGCGGCCCTCACGGCTGCGCCGCGGGTGACGCTCGTCACCGACTCGGTCGGCGGCGTTCTGTCCTGGCAACAGGACTCGCGTGACGCCCTCGCCCGCGGCATCGACCTCCGCATCGACGTCAGGACGTGCCGTCGACTCGTCACCGAGGGATGCGTCTACGGCGGCGAGCGCCCGCCGAGCGCGCTCGCTGCGATCCGGGACGTCGGTTCGGGGCTCGGGCGGGTCGCCGTGGTCGACGTCGGCTACAACGACGCGCCGACCGGGTTCGCGGCAGGCATCGATCGCGTCATGCGCGCGCTCCTCGACGCCGGTGTCGACCAGGTGGTCTGGGTCACCCTCCGCGAGCGGCGTCCGAGCTGGGCCGACATCAACGACCAGATTCGCGAGGCGCCGAAGCGCTGGCCACAGCTCGCGGTCGGCGACTGGGAGCTCGAGAGTCGCGCGCACGACGAGTGGTTCGTGGACGGGATCCACATGACGTCGATCGGTGGAGACGCGTTCGCGCGCTTTCTGCGGCCGCTCGTCGTCGCTGCGTGTCGGGCCGCGTGCGCCGACGGCGGCTCGATGCTCGTCGTCGGTGGGCCGCTCCGCCGGGCGCGGGCGGGTGTGCGCTACGTCGACCGGCTCCGGATGAGCGGCGGCACCCCGCCGTACCGCGTCTGGGTCAAGGGCCTGCCCGCGCCGCTTCGGGTTCTCGGCGACGGGACGATCGTCGGCAAGCCGGAGGCGCCGGGCGCCTATCCGCTCGACGTGGAGGTCATGGACACCGCCGGCATCCGGAACGACGCGACCGTCGTGCTGCGGGTCGTCCGCCGCTAGATGATTGATGCCACGCGGCTACGCGGTGTAGTTGGCGATTGCGCGACTGGGGCGGCCGAGTTCGTGGTTGAGGCTGATGCAGGCCGCGAGGGCGAGCAGGCGGGTCGCGATCCGTGCGAACAGGTTGCGCGGCGTGCGGGCTCCGTGGCGTTCGAGGGAGAGCAGGTCCTTGCAGGTGCACGACCTTGGCCCCAAGTGCCGCGACCTTGGCCGCGAACTCGCGGCCGGCGTAGCCCTTGTCACAGACGATCGTCTCTCCTCCGGTCGAGGTCGGCGTCCATCGTGGCCTCCTGGTCGACGATGTCGAAGACACCGCCGACTTTCGACCTGCCCCCGTTGGTCCCTATCGCCACGACCAGAGCCGTGGCATCAATCATCTAGCCGAGATAGGCGCGGATGAGCGACCGTTCCTCGGCGTGGACGTCGCTGGCCCGCTCCTCGAGCGCAACCTCCCCGGACGCGAGGACGTAGACACGGTCGCACACGCGCAGGGCGAGGTCGACGCGTTGCTCGACGAGGAGCAAGGGTCGTCCCTTGCGCCGATCGCTGTGT
>CAVPZH010000026.1:0-8849 GCA_963710125.1 uncultured Actinomycetes bacterium
GTAGTCGATGCGCCCGTGGTAGAGGTGCGTGAGGTTGAGCCCCGCGCCGAAGACGCGCCGCCCGGCGTAGCGCGGGTGGGTGACGACCGCCCCGCGGATCACGCCCACCTCGACCTCCGGGTCGAGCAGCGCGAGGTCGACGGCGACCTCGGTCGTCGGCAGCGTGTCGCAGTCCTCCGCGTTCAGGTGCCGGTCGTTCCGGATCTCGAGATACGCCGCACGGCCGCGGCGCTCGAGATAGGTGCCACCCAGGTCGGCGAGGCCGGTCGCGCGGAAGTCGTCGAGCCGCTCGAGCGCTTCATCCGTCGGTCGCAGCATCGACCAGACGAGGTGCGTGCCGCACCGTGGCGAGGCGAGCACGAACGAGAGGAACAGTCCCTGCGCGGTCTCGATGCCCTCCTTCTCGGACAGGGGCGTCGCCCGCTCTGCCGCCATCTGCGTGCGCGTCGGCACGAGGCCGGGGAAGCATTCGGCCGCTGCGTAGACGAGCGTCTCGTCGCGCACCGGCCGGCGCAGGTCGTCGGTGAGCGTGGCGTAGACCGCCTCTGCGTGTGCGCGCAGGAACGAGGAGCGCTCGGCGTCGAGCGCCGTCTTCAGTCGGGCCGCCGTCTCGGCCTCCGGCTCGTTCCGCTTCGGACGGGGAGGCAGGCGCCCGAGCAGTTCTTCGCCCCGCACGAGGTGCGCGCAGGTGGCGGAGCTCGCCGCCTCGAAGGAGGCTCCCTGCTCGGGCGCGCTCGCGCGCCAGTCGTCCAGCTCGGTCTCAAGCATCGGCGAGCACGAACTCGGCCGCGCGCTCGCCGATCATGATCGACGGAGCGTTCGTGTTCCCTGTCGTCACCATCGGCATGATCGACGCGTCGGCGACCCGCAGACCCTCGATCCCGTGCACCCTGAGTCGGGGGTCGACGACGGCGCCCTGGTCGCTGCCCATCTTGCACGTGCCCACCTGGTGGTGGTAGGTGATCGCGTTCTCGCGCACGTAGGCGCGCACGGCTGCCGACGTGTCGACCGTCGGTCCCGGGTAGAGCTCGACGGCGCCCCAGTCGCGGAGCGCGTCAGTGGCGCCGATCCGCCGGCACAGCTCGACGGCGGCGACGAGGCTCTCGAGGTCGGACTCGCACGCGAGAATGTTCGGGTCGAGCGCGACCGGGGCCTCGGGTGAGGGCCCGGTGAGGCGGAGCGAGCCGCGACTCTGGGGGCGCACCATCCCGCCCTGCAGGGTGAAGCCGTTCTCGGGCCCTTCCATCCACGGCTCGTACATCGGCACCATGAAGTGGATCGGCTGGAGGTCGGGCACGGGCAACCCGGCGCGCGAGCGCCAGAAGAGGTGGGTCTGGCAGGCGGGCAGGCCCGGGGAAGGAGGTCCGACCTCTCGCTCCGCCCCGAAGATCACCGGTGACAGCAGATGATCGTGCAGGTTGTCGCCGACTCCGGGCAGGTCGGCGACGACGTCGACGCCGACGGAGCGCAGGTGCTCGGCAGGGCCGACGCCCGAGAGCAGCAGGAGCTGCGCCGAGCCGATCGTCCCGCCGCACACGATCACCTGCTCGGCCCGGGTGCGCTCGATGCGATCGCCCTCGGACCACTCGATCCCGACGCATCGTGTGCCGTCGAACAGCAGGCGGCGTGCGGTCGCGCCCGTGATGACGTCGAGCCCCGGCTGCCCTTCGACGGGGCGGATGTACGCCGCAGCGGTGCTGTGGCGCACGCCGTCCTCGATGCAGTACTGCATGAACGACACGCCGTCCTGCGACGTGCCGTTGTAGTCCGCGTTCGGCGGGATGCCGCATTCCTGCGCCGCCGCGGCGACCGAGCTGTGGATCGCGTCCGGCTCGAACGACGTCAGGAGGCTGACGGTGCCCGGCCCGCCCGGCTCCCGCCGCTCGATGCGCTCGTAGACCGGACGGACGTCGTCCCACGACCAGCCGTCGGCGCCGAGATACGCCCACGTGTCGAAGTCCGCGGGCGCTCCGCGCACCCAGATCATCGCGTTGAGGCAGCTCGAGCCGCCGAGCACTCGTCCTCGCGGCCACGCGAGCCGGCGTCCGGCCGCATGCGCCTGCGGCACGGTCTCGTAGGCCCAGTCGACCTCCGAGAGCCAGAGCTCGTGCAGCCGGCCCGGGTCGTGAATCGCCGGGTTGTCGTCGGGCCCGCCCGCCTCGAGCAGCAGGACCCGGACGCCGGCATCGACGAGGCGGCGCGCGACGACGGCACCGGCCGAGCCGGCGCCGACGACCACGACGTCCGCGTTGCGGTCGCTCACGCCGTCGAGACCCAGACGCTCTTGACCTCCGTGTAGAGGTCGATCGCGTCCTTGCCCATCTCGCGACCCCAACCGCTCGACTTGACGCCGCCCCAGGGTGCCGCGGCGTCGAGCGGGTTCGGCATGTTCACCCAGACGTTTCCCGCGCGGGTGGCGGCGGCCAGCCGGTGCGCACGTGCGATGTCGCGCGTCCAGATCGAGGCGCCGAGACCGTAGTCCGTGTCGTTCGCACGGGCCACCACCTCGTCGACGTCGTCGAACGGCATCACACAGACGACCGGCCCGAAGATCTCCTCGCGCGCGATCTTCATGCTGTCGTCGACGCCGGCGAACACGGCCGGCGTGAGGAACGCCCCATGCTCGAGGCGGTCGCCGGGGCGCTCACCGCCGCACAGCAGCTCGGCGCCCTCGTCGACACCTCGTCTGATGTACCCCTCCACGCGCTCGCGGTGCGCGTGCGTGACGAGCGGCCCGAGCTGCGTCGTCGTCTCGAGACCGGGGCCGACGGTCATCGACGACGCCGCCGCGGCGGCCGCCTCCGCGAACGCGTCTGCGACGGGCCGCTGCACGTAGACGCGGCTGTAGGCCGCACAGACCTGCCCGCTGTTCAGCAACCCTCCCTGCAGCACACCGGCGACCGCGGCGTCGAGCGGCGCGTCGTCGAAGACGATCGCCGGGTTCTTGCCGCCGAGCTCGAGCGAGACGCGCTTGAAGTTGCCGGCGGCCGCCCGGATCACTGCACGCCCGACGCCGGTCGAGCCGGTGAACGAGATCTTGTCGACGTCGGCATGCTCTGCGATCGCGGCTCCGGCGGCGGCCCCGCCGGTGACGACCTCGACGACGCCGTTCGGGATGCCTGCCTCGGTGATCAGCTCCGCGAGGCGAAGGGCGGTCAGCGGCGTCTGCTCGGATGGCTTGACGACGCACGTGTTCGCGCAGGCCAGCGCCGGCGCGAGCTTCCACGCGGTGATCATGAGCGGGAAGTTCCACGGGACGATCAGTCCGCAGACGCCGACGGGCTCGCGCAGCGTGTAGTTGAACGTCTCGGGGAACGAGAGCGGGTTCGTCTCGCCCGCGATCTTCGTCACCCAGCCCGCGTAGTAGCGGAAATGCTCCGCGGCGGCCGGGACGCTGACGTTGCGGGAGATGCCGATCGGCTGTCCCTGGTCGCGCGTCTCGAGCTCGGCGAGCTCGTCGGCGTGCTCGTCGATCAGATCACCGACCCTCCACAGCAGTCGAGCGCGCGCCGCGGGTGGCAGCGAGCGCCACGCGCCGCCCGGGCTGAACGCCTCTCGCGCGCGGGACACGGCTGCGTCGACGTCCGCGGCGGTCGCGTCGGGGACCTCCGCGATCACCTCCCCGGTCGCCGGGTCGATCGTCTCCAGGACGTGCACTGTCGACGTCACGGGTTCTCCTCTCGCGGTGGCCACCACGAGTCTGCAGGAGGCGGTCCCGCGCATCTGTCACGCGCGCGCACGATGATTGCACGTCAGCGCACGGCGTTCAGGCGGTACTCGGTCGGCGCGACGCCGTACGCCTCGCGAAAGAGGCGGCTCAGGTGTGCGGAGTTCGTCAAGCCCCAGCGTGCGCCGATGCTCGTCACGGTCTCGTGCCGGAGGGACGGATCGGCGAGGTCGCGTCGGCAGCCTTCGAGCCGCCGCTTGCGAATCCACCCGGAGACGGTGGAGCCGTCCTCTTCGAAGAGCCGGTGCAGGTACCGCTTGGAGACGTGCACGGCCGCGGCGATGTCGGCCGGCGCGAGCGACGGGTCGCCGATGCGTGCGTCGGCGTGCGCCCGCGCACGCAGCAGCAGCTCCGCCCGCGAGGGCGACCTGGCGACGCGGTCGCCGCCGACGACGCTTGCGCAGAGCGACTCGACGAGGTCGACGACACTCTCGACGACGCGGTCATGGGCGTCCGGAACCTCGTCGCGGATCGCGAGGTCGGCGAGCCGCTCGAGGAACGGTGCGACCGCCCAGGCGATGCCGTCGTCGCTGGAAATGCGTGTCGCGGTCATGCGAGCGACACGCTCCGGCTCGAGCCCGAGCACGGCGCGAGGCAATACGCACACGAGCATGCGGAAACCCTCGGTGCCCTCGATCCTGTACTGGCGGGAGCAGTCGTAGAGCGCGAAGTCGCCGGGTCGAAGGACGGCCTCATGGCCGTCCTGGACGACGAGCGCGCGTCCGCCGAGCAAGAGACTGAGCTTGTAGCGGTCGCCGTTCGTCTCCGCAGCGAGCACCCGGGTGCGCCGGATCGTGTGTGCCGACACGTCGAGCCGGCTCAGCGCCAACGGACCGACGACGCCCGCCTGGAGCACTCCGTGAAACGAGCCACGGTCGAGCGGCCGACATTCGAGCGGGACAAAGAATCGGGAGCTGGCCGTGACCCAGAGCTCGGCCCGATCCTCGACCGGGACGCTCGACGTGTCGCAGATGACGCTCATCGGCCTCGCGAGGAGCCTACGGCCGGGGGCAGGCGAACGCCAGGGAGCTTCGATCTCCGGAAGAGCAGCTTGCAGGACGACCAGCAGCGAGACTACGCGCTCGAGAGAAACGTTGGCGCTTCCGCAACGTTCGTACGCAGGCGCGACGGTTCGAGTCCGTCAGAACGCTTTCGCTGGTGCGGACTCGTCGGCCAGGCTCAACCCCGGTTGTGGTTGACGACCTCGACGTTGTGCCCGTCTGGTTACTTGCTCACATTGATGCTGCGGTCGTGGAAGACGGCTTCGACGTTGTGCGAATCGGGGTCGAAGACGAAGGCGCCGTAGTAGCCCGGGTGGTAGTGGGGCCGCTCGCCGGGGGGTCCGTTGTCACGGTAGCCGGCGCTCAGTGCGGCCTCATGGAATCGCCGCACCGCCTCGATCCCCGAGACGCCGAATGCGAGGTGGACGTTCTGGGTCGGCTCGTCTCCTTGGACGAAGGAGAAGGAGCCGCGGCCGTCGCTGAACTGCACCCGGTCGGTCGAGTCGTGACGCAGCGTGATCCCGACGACCGCCGCGACGGTCTCGTAGAAGCGCCTCGCGGCGGCGATGTCGCGTGTGCGCAGCCAAAGGTGGTCGATCTCCCCCACCCGGCTCGTGTCGTGGTGGACAGCTTCGACGGAGTTGCCGTCGGGGTCGATGACGAAAGCGCCGTAGTAGCTGTCGCTGTAGTGCGGTCTTGGGCCGGGCTCGCCGTCGCTTCGGTAGCCCGCCTTGGTCAGCCGGTTCCACCAGGCGTCGACGGCGTCGCGGTCCTCGACACCGAACGCGGCATGGAGGCTATGGGTGAGCGGGTGCTCCTCGTCGACCTCGAGGATCCCGAAGTCGCCCCACTCGAGCAGCTCGCCCTCGACGGTGGGCGGCCCAAGCGCCTCGCGGTAGAACGCGCGGCTTGCGGCGAGATCGGAGACGTGGATTTCGACGTGGTCAAACATGGCCGGCATGATCACCAACCCGACAGGCCGCCGCTCCGGCTGATACGCCCCGCACAGACAAGAGAGGGGGCTCGGTGGCCGCAACCGCTGACGGCTATATCCGTGTCTCCCGAGTGGCCGGCAGGGAGGGCGAGTCCTTCATTTCGCCTGACCTGCAGGGCTAGGTCTGGTTGTGGTAGACGGCTTCGAGGTTGTGGTGGTCTGGGTCTTGGAGGTAGCTGGAGTAGTAGCCGGGGTGGTAGTGGGGTCGCTCGCCCGGTGGGCCGAGCGAGGTGTAGCCGGCGTTGGTGCCGGATTGGTGGAACGCGTCTACCGTCTTGGTGTCGGGGGCGGTGAAGGCGAGGTGGAGGTTTTCGGTGGGGTCGCCTTGGACGAGGGTGAAGCTTGGTGGTCCGCTTTGGCGGCGGATGGTGGCGCGGTCGGGCTGGTGGCGGGTGGTGAGCTGGGCGCCGATGGTTGGGGCGATGGTGGCGTAGAAGCGGGTCGAGGCTTGGAGGTCGCTGACGCGGAGCCAGAGGTGGTCGATGATCTCGCCGTCGGTTCGCAGGTGGTCATGGTGGACGGCTTCGATGCTGTTGCCGGCGGGGTCGGCGATAAACGCGCCGTAGTAGCTGGGGCTGTATTCGGGTCGTGGCCCGGGTTGTCCGAGGTCGGGGTGGCCTGCGTCTCGCATCGCCTCCCACCAGCGGCCGACCTGGTCGCGATCGGTGGCGGTGAAGGCGACGTGGAGACGGCGGGTAACGGGACGCTCGTCGGTGGCCTTCGCGATCGCGAAGTCGTTCCACTCGAGGTACTGCTCGCTCTCGGCGAGTTCAGGCCCGTCGAGCAATTGCAATGCGAGTGTGTAGAAGGCACGCCCCTGGTCGAGGTCTGTCACGCGGATCCCCAGGTGGTCGATCACACCGCCGAGGCTACCCCCGTCGTTGTCCTGGCAGTCGCGGGTGGCGTGTGAGCGCGAAGCGCAAGCGGATGGACGGCTACATCCGCGTCTCACGCGTCGCCGGCCGGGAGGGCGAGTCGTTTATCTCGCGGGAGGTGCAGCGGCAGAAGATCACCGGCTGGGCGGAGCTTCACGACGTCGAGATCGTGCGTTGGTGGGAGGAGCTTGATCAGTCCGGCCGGCGGCGTGACCGGCCGATGTTTCAGCAGGCGTTGGCGCGCTGCGAGGCCGGTGAGACCGGCGGGGTCGTGGTCGCGCGCTTGGATCGCTTTGCCCGCTCGGCGGTGGATGCGCTTGAGTCGATCAAGCGGCTCAACGAGGCCGGGGCGCGGCTTGTCTCGGTTGAGGACAACTTTGACGGCTCCACCCCGATGGGCCGTTTTGCGATCGGGATCCTCACCTTGATCGCCGAGCTTGAGCTTGACCGGATCACCGAAAGCTGGTCGACCGCCGTCAAGGCCGCGGTCGAACGAGGCGTCCACATCTCAGGGACGCCGCCGGTGGGCTACCGCCGAGGCGAGGACGGCCGGCTGACTGTGGTGCCCGAGGACGCTTCGGTGATCCGCGAGGTGTTTCGTCGTCGCGCCGACGGGGCGTCGTGGACAGAGCTGGCCGACTTCCTCACCGAGAGTGGCGTAAAGACCTCGAAGCGCAGCGCCGCCTGGTCAGTGACGGGCGTCAGCAGTTTGGTGAAGAACCGCGTCTATCTGGGGGAGGCACGCTCGGGGAAGTACGTCAACCCTGACGCGCACGAGCCGATCGTGACCCAGGCCGAGGTTGACGCCGCACAATCACAACGCACGCTGCTCCGCCCTCATGACGGGTCGGTCGCCTCGCTTGCGATGCTGGGTGGGATCGCGCGTTGCGCTGGTTGTGGTCACACCCTCAAGATCGCCGGCGGCTGGAGTGCCCCCGTTTTGGTGGACACCTGAGCGCTTGGTCGGCACAGTCCGACCGGGCAGGAAGGATCGTCCGTCATGCCAAGGGGATCGAACTTCAAGAAGCCGTACCCGCCGGAGTTTCGGCGTGAGGCGGTCGGGCTGTATCGCAGCAGCGGCCGCTCCCTGAACGAGGTCGCCGGCGACCTCGGGATCTCCACCGAGACGCTACGAGTCTGGGCCGCGCAGGCCGAGGTCGACGCCGGTAAGCGCGAGGGCCTGACGAGCGAGGAGCGCTCGGAGCTGCGCGAGTTGCGCCGGAAGGTGCGGATGCTCGAGCAGGAGCGCGAGATCTTGAAAAAAGCCGCGGTCTTCTTCGCGCGGGAGAGCGAGACGCGGTGAGCTGCTTCCGGTTCATCGCGGCGGAGAGGACCAACTACCCGATCTCGCTGATGTGTTGTGTGCTCGGTGTCTCGCGCTCGGGCTTCCACGCCTGGGAGCGGCGGCCGCTGTCGGCGCGGGCGCTGGCTGATGCCGCGCTGACCGAGCGGATCCGCGCGATATACGCGCGCAGCCGTGACAGCTACGGCGCCCGTCGGATCTACCTCGACCTGCGCGATGAGGGCGTCCGGTTGGGGCGCAAGCGGGTCGAGCGTCTGATGCGCAGCGCCGGGATGTCGGGGTACGTGAGGCGGCGCAAGTTCCGCACCACCTTCTCGGTCGCCGGCGTGCGGGTCGCCGACGACCTGGTCGAGCGGGACTTCAACCCGCCGGCGCCGAACCGGCTGTGGGCCTCGGACATCAAGTACGTCTCGACCTGGGAGGGCACGCTCTACCTCGCCTCGGTGATCGACTGCTTCAGCCGCAAGGTCGTCGGCTGGTCGATGCGCGGCGACATGCAGGCCGAGCTCGTCGTCGACGCGCTCGAGATGGCGATCAGCCGCCGCCAGCCGACCGGTGAGCTGGTCCATCATTCGGATCAAGGGTCGCAGTTCGTCGCGCTGATCTTCGGGCAGAAGCTGCGCAAGGCCGGGATCGCGCAGTCGATGGGCTCGAAGGGTGACTGCTACGACAACGCCGTCTGCGAGAGCTTCCACGCCACGCTCGAGAAGGAGCTGCTCCGCAGTCGCTCGTTCAAGACGCGGCAGGACGCGAAGACGGCGATCTTCGACTGGATCCAGGCCTGGTACAACCCGGCGCGGCGGCACTCCCGCCTCGGCTACCGCTCACCCGACCAGTACGAGCAAGACCATGACTGGCGTCGACGGAAAGCACCGATATCAATTACAGACAAGAAGAACAGAAAGCCGCTTGATCACCTAACCACCACGTGTCCACGAAAGCGGGGGGC
>CAVPZH010000027.1:0-11903 GCA_963710125.1 uncultured Actinomycetes bacterium
TGTTCGCCCCCGGCGTCGCTGTCAGCGCGCCGCCAGAGCTCGAGTAGATCGCCGTCCCGTTCGGCGTGTTCCAGCTGACCAGGTTCAGCGTCGTCCCGTTCGCATTGACCGTGAAGTTCCCCGGGACGTTGTTCGGTGGGTCGTCTCGCGTACCCCAGTCGACCTCGGCCGAGACGTCGTACTTGCAGCTGGCTACGCCCGGGGAAGGATGCTGAAATAGCCATCACCGGGAGCACCACAGCCTCCGATGATCTTGACCATCGTAAGACGGGCCTGGTTGTCGGCGTTGCCGTCGTTGTAGACGCGGAACTGGGAAATCCGGGTGAAGCAGTCGGCGAAAGCCGCATTCGCCAGCGTGTTGCAGGACTGGTTGAGGTCGACCGAGTCGAGGCTCGCAAGCCTCACCTCGACGCCGATCGGCAAGTAGTCCTGTCCACAGCCTCCATAGCTCGGAACGGTGAGGCCGAATGAAAGGTTCTTGTCGCCTACCGTGGGATCCCCGCCGCTCGGGAGACCCCAGAGCGTGCCACCACCGGCCGCGGCAAAGCCGGACTGGTCAGCGGCTGGGAGTAGCGCGAGATCTTTGGTGGCGAGAGGGTTCTGATGGCTCGGGTCACGACACTCGTCGTAGTAGCGCACCTGGACCTTCTTGATGACGTCGACCTCGACCGCGAGCGGCAGGAACCGGTGTCCGCTCAAGGCCGGACGGATCTCGATGCGCGCCCTCGCACCGTTGCGCGAAAGGGGAAGACCGATGCCGCCGAAGAGCGAGGGCAGGTCGCGCTCCTTCACCTTGACGTCAGTCCACTGACCACCCCCCGGTGAGATGTTGTCCGACGCTGGGGGAGATTTTGGGTGGTTGTAGCACGGGTCTCCGAGCGTCGTTCCCGCGCTGCCGTCGTAGTCGTCGGAGTAGTCGGTGTTGTCGTCGTAGCTCGTGGAGTTGATCGCCACGTCGACGTTGGCCTGGTTCGCGATCTGCGTGTTCTCGAGCGGCCCCGCAGGGAGGACGCCGCCGGCGTAGTCGGTCGCGTCGGGATCGCCGGCGTACTGGCGCGCCGCGTCCGCAATCTCCTGAGCAGTGCTCGCCTTGAGCGCCGGATCGCCCGTCTGCACGCAGGCCTTCCAGTTCTTCGCGTACGAGACGCCTGCCGCGAATGCCGCGGCGTCCGCGCGGTTCTGGAGCTGGCGCTTGTGCGTGTACCAGTTGCCGACGTCGACCACGAGCGCCGTGAGCAGCAGCAGCACGGGAATCATCACGGCTCCGATGACGATTACCTGACCCCGCTCGTCGCGGCGCGCCCTCGCCGCGATCATGTCTGGCACCCCTCCGCGTAGGCGGTCGGCGTCCCGCCGTTCTGGAAGTTCTCGATGCGCATCGTCGAGGAGGCCCGGATCGTGATCTTGCCGATGCCGAGGATAGGTACGAAGGTGAACGGCTTGGCGACCGTGACCTCGAGGGGATCGCCGAGGTCAGGGCCTTTCAGCGTGATGCAGACCGTCGTCTGCTCTGCTCCCTGGGCGAACTCGACGGAGGAGCTGTTCGCCGCATGCTGCTGCAGCGTCGTCGGGTCGTACGGGTTGCGGTCGACGACCGCCCAGCGGGCGGTCTCGTTGGCCACGTGGTTCGCCTGGATCCAGTAGAAGAACACCCGGCCGAACCCGAGCATGCCGGCGACGATCAGCATGAAGATGGGGAGGATGAGCGCGAACTCGGTCATCGCCACGCCGTCCTCGCGTCTCGGGTCGATCACACCTCTCACTTTCATCCCCCTCCTCTGGGTACGCCACATGATGCCGGAGATGTCGGACTGCCGTCCCGTGCCGCAACTCCTCGCATCATCGGCACGCACCCGTCCCGGCTCAAGACCTGGTTTCACGCTTTAACTCAGCCCTTGAGCACATGAACGGCGGGGGGTCGACCCGGCACGACACTCCCGGGTCGACCCCCGCCGTGACCATGCTCGTTGCTACGACGCCGGGAAGTTCGAGACCGAGCTCCCCGTCGACTTGAAGAGATCGCGCACGGCCGGCCCGAGGATCAGGATGCCGGCGATCACGAGGATCGCGATGCCGCCGAGGATCAGCGCGTACTCGGCCATGGTCTGGCCCTCTTCGCGATCCCGGAGGTTCGCGACGAAGTTCTGGACACGCACGACGAGTGCCGTCATGGGTGAGCCCTCCTTGGTGGTTGAAGGGGGAACGCCCCCCCGAGCGTGTTGCCTCATTACGTTCCCCCCGTGCGGGAGGCCCACGGATCGTGCTGGCAGCGGCCCTTTGCAGGTACTCCCCGAGGGTCTAGACGAGGCTAGACCCGCGTCCAATGCGAGCGGCGGGCGCTGGGCGCCACAAGGGAACCGTGAGCGGTGCACGCGTCCTTCCAGTGTCGGCCACGGATCGGACGGCTGCGCCGGAGGCTTGCCCGAGTTGGGACCAGCGTGGAACCGGGGTCACGTGGATCTCGCGCTTCGCTCGATGCGCCTCGGAGGAAGCGCCACCCTGACCGCGGGACTCAGCTCGGTCAGGGCCAGCGTCACTACCGTGACACCGAGAGCGAGGGCCGTCTGCCACGGCGCGCCGTTGTACGTTCCCGGGACGAACCAGAACCCGAGCGGTACGAGCCAGATCGCATCGAAGCGCGGCCGTGAGAGCGCCAGGGGCACCGCGAGCAGCGCGAAGAAGTGTCGCCACACGATCGGCGAGAGCAGTAGAGCCGCGCCGACGAAGAGGCCCAGGCTTCGGCGCCGCCAGGCAAGCGCGAGCACCACGGCGCCGGCCGCGAGCGTCGCCGCCCTCGCGAGGGAAGACGACGCGCCCAGCTCGACGAGCAGCGCATATGTCGTGTACGAGAACCCGTCGAAGGTGTCGCTGAGGTTGCGGAGCAGCCGCAGGTAGTCCCCGATGCTCGTGAACGGCAGGAGCAGGAGGAGCGAGGCCGCCGAGAGCACGATCGCGACCAGGGCGGCGCTCGTCCGGCGAACGGCGACGAGCCAGAGCAGCACCGGCCAGAGGAAGAACTTCAGCGCGAGCGCGAAGCCCAGCGCGGTCCCTGCCGGTGCAACCCGGTCTCTGTAACGCCACGTGAGTGCCACGAGGAGCACGAGAGGGAGCGTCACGTTCCCGGTCTGGTAGGCGTCGATCACCGGCGGCCAGAGCAGCGTGATTCCGTAAACCCGCCAGTCGCGCACCTCGAAGACCCAGAGCGCGGCGACGAGCGTCGCGATCACGAGCAGCGACACCACCCAGTCGGCGGCACCGGCCGGGAGCGCCGTCAGCGGGACGGCCGGCAGCACCGCCGCCAAGGGCCAGATCGCGTTCGTCCCGTCGGAGAGGTCCGCATCGGGCGGCGGATACACGTCGCCGCCGTGCACCACGGCCTGCGCCTGCGGGTAGAGCTCCTGGTGGAAGTCGAGCGCGAGCCGGTCCTGGCCGGCGAAGGTCGCGAGGCCTAGCGCGAGGGCGGCGAGTGGAACGACGCCCAGCGCCGTGATCTCGATCGCCTTGCGCGCCGCGCTCGTCACGTCGCCGGCCGGACGTCGCCCGCCTCGCGGGGCTCACCCCGGAATGCGACGGCGAGTACGACACAGAACACGACGAGGACGCGGAGGTCGGTGTGCACGTCGCCGATCCCGATCCCGGCGCCCTCGGCGCCCCAGGTGACGAGCGGCACGAACCAGATCCACGTCAGCCTCGGTCGCGCCAGGGCGAGCGGCAGCGCCGCGAGCGTGAAGTAGTCGAGCCACACGATGGGGGAGAGCGCGAAAGCCGCCGCGAGCGCGAGCGCGAGGCTCCGGTACCGCCACGTCCCCGCGAGGAGCACCGCGCCGACCACGAGCATCGCGATGCGTGCAGGCGCGTCCGAGACGCCGGCCTGCACCAGCAGTCCGTACACGTTGTAGCTGTCCTGGTCGAAGACTCGACCGAGCCGCGTGAGGGCGTCGACGTAGTCGTGCAGGCCGGTGAACGGCAAGACGAGAAGGAGGGACGCGGCGGCCACCGCCGCCGCGAGCGCCGCGTCCGCGAAGCGTCGCGTCGCGGCGAGCCAGAGCCCCACGGGCCAGACGAAGAACTTGATCGCCACGGCAAGCCCGACCAGCACCCCGGGAGCGCCGCGCGTGTCGCGCCAGCGCCAGGCAGCGGCGACGAGGAGCATGATCACCGGCGTGAGGTGCGACACCCGCATCTCGCCGACGAACTGCGGCCAGAGGGCGACGACTCCGTAGATCCTCCAGTCCCGGACGCCGACGAGCCAGAGCGAGAGCGCGAAGCACGCGAGCCCGATGAGCACCATCACGACGTCGGCGGCGCTGGCGGGCAGCAGGGTAAGAGGCGATACGAGGTAGGCCGCGACCGGCGGCCAGACGAGGTTCGCGCCGCCGATCTCGTCGTCCAGCGAGGGGAAGGGGCTGTGGCCGTGCAGGAGGAGCTTCGCCTCCGGGTAGAGCTCGTTGTGGAAGTCGCCCGACAGCGGGCCGCCCTGCCAGCCCACGACGAACATCGTCACGAGCGCGGCGACCGGCAGGACCCCGAGCGCGAAGATCGTCCCGACGCGGCGAAGTGCTGCCACGAGGTCGGGCGGCGGGGCGGGCATGTCGATCGGCGGCGGTGTGTTCACGGTGGAGACGGGCAGACGCCGGCTCGCCACAGGCGGAGGAGCGGCGTCAGCGTATGGTCGCCGTCCGACGGAGACCGTGCTCTGGACGATGGTCCAGCCGGCCACGGGTCGTACGGTTGGTGCGTCGACGGGGGCGAGCCTGCACCCTTCAGGGGTTCATGGGTCGGATGATTGACGCCTCTCTCGGCGAAACGGTCGCGGTGCGGGAACGTGCTGAGCTCGTCGGGGACGGGACGCCGGCGTGAGCGTCGTCGGGACAGATCGCGGGATGTCCTCGGCGGGGCTCGGCCGCACGCTCCGGACCCTGCGCGACCCGCTGCTGCTGTTCGTCGTCCCTGTCTCGTTCGCCTTCCTGCTGGCCTTCGTGGGATACGGAAACTCGTGGCCCGTCGGCTTCGATTTCCGCGGGACCCTGTGGGAGCCCGCTCACGCCCTGCTGGACGGGGTCCCGATCTACCCGGAGCCGACCCGCGAGGCGGTTTCGGTGGGCAACCCGGCTGTCTACCCCCCGGTGTTCATCCTCGCCTCCATCCCCCTCGCGCTGCTGCCGGCGACGGTTGCGGCATGGATCTGGCTGTGCGTGCTCGGCGCCATGGTGCTCGGCTCGATGTGGATTCTCGGCGTCCGCGACTGGCGCTGCCTCGTGCTGGCGGTCACGTCTCCCGTCGTCGTGCACGGCCTCTGGTACGGGAACCTCACTCTGTTCCTCGTGCTGCCGCTCGCACTCGCGTGGAGGTACCGAGACCGGGCGCGGGTCGCCGGCGTCGCGGTTGGTCTCGCCGTGGCGGCGAAGCTGTTCGTCTGGCCTCTCGTCGTCTGGCTGCTCCTGACGCGCCGCTTTCGGGCTGCAGCCTGGGCAGTCGGGTCGGCTGCTCTACTCGTTCTCAGTGCGTGGGGGCTCATGGGGTTCGAGGGGTTCCGCGACTACCCGTCGCTCCTTCGTGCGGTACAGGACGTCTACGCGATCCGCAGCATTTCGCTCGCCACGGTCGCCGCGTCGCTGGGCACGTCGCTGTGGGCTGCCGTCGCCGTGTCCCTCCTGGCCGGCCTCGCGTGCGTCGTGGCCGCCGCCGTCCTCGTCCGGCGCCCTGACGGAGATCGTCGGTCATTCGCAGTCGTGGTCGCCGCGTGCATCCTCGCCTCCTCCGTCGTGTGGCCGAACTACATCGCGCTCCTCCTCGTGCCGATAGCGGTCACATGGCCAAGGCTTTCGCCAGCCTGGTTCCTCGGCTATGCGTTCTGGCTCGCGAGCACGCTCGCGCCCAAGCCGACGGTCCGGGACGGAGTGTGCTGCAAACCCGGAGACGTGACGCAGGCGGCGTGGGACGCCAGCCATGCCGATCCAGTTCCCTGGTTAGCAGCGGCTGCGATGGCGCTCGTCATCGCTACCACCATTGTGCTGAGCAGCGTGAGGCTGGATCGCGCGAGAGCGCATGCCGGGCGCGGCGAGGCTGAAGGATTCATGTCGTGACCGCCGGGCAGTCCGTGTCGACGCTCCGTGAGCCTTCCCGCCTGCCGGACAGCGGACCGCGACGAGACGACGAGAGCCCGACGACTGCCCCTTCGCGCCTGGTCCGAGTGGCGTACGCGCCCGCCGTGTGGCTGACGGCGCTCGTCGGGCTCTCGGCAGCCGTACGGGGTGGGCTCGGGCTTCGTGTTCCCACTGCGTGGATCCTCCCGGACGAGATCGTCTACTCGGAGCTGGCGAAGAGCATCGCGGCCGGACAGCGGCCGGCGGTGCGCGGGGTGCCGGTTTTCGGGTGGGGAGAGGTCTACCCGACACTGATCGCGCCGGCGTGGGCGTTGATGGACGACCCGGTCAAGGCGTACCACGGAGCGCTGCTGATCAGCGCTCTCGTGATGTCGCTGGCGGCCGTGCCGGCGTACCTGCTTGCGCGTCTATTCCTCGGTCGCGGCGCGTCGTACCTCGTCGCTGTGATGTCCGTGCTCGTGCCGTCGATGGCCTACACGGGCGTCGTCATGACCGAAAACGCGTGCTACCCCGTGTTTCTCCTTGCCGTGCTCCTGATCGCCCGTGCCGTCCAGTCGCCGTCAGTCGCGCGGCAGGCGGTGGCGTTCTTAGGCCTCGGCCTCCTCGCGTTCACGCGGATCCAGGGACTCGCGCTCGTGGGCGCGTACCTCGTGGCGATCGTGCTCTACGCAGTGACCGGCGAACACGCCGACCGTCGCGCCTACCTGCGCCGCTTCGTCCTCAGCGCGGTCGTGCTGATCGTGGCCCCGCTCGGGCCGGTCGCGGTCTCGATCGCGGGCGGCGACGGCCCGTTCGGCTGGCTCGGCAGCCGTTCGAACACGTTTGCGGAGTTCCACGCGCGCGAGGTCCCCGAGTGGTTCGCGTACCTGACCTCGGATCTGATCCTCTACGTCGCTGTCGCACCGGTCGCGGCGACGGTCGTTGTGCTCGCCCGAGGCCTTTCCCGCGGGTCGCCGGAGCGCATTCGCCTCTTCGCGGCCGTCGCGCTGCCGACCTTCGCCGCGATGCTTGGGTCGGTCTCGCTCGTGAGCGCCTCGCTCGACGTCGATGGGACTGCGAATCTCAACGAACGCTACGTCTTCTACGTGGTCCCGCTGCTCTTCGTCGGGCTCTCACTCTGGGTTCGGGAGGGCCTGCCGAGACGGCGGCCCTGGGCGCTCGTCGTCGTCCTTTCGTGCTGTGTCCTGGCCGTCGTGCTTCCTATCGACCGCCTGCACTACAACTCCGGCTTCCAGTCCGTCGCGCTCGTGCCGTGGATCGTTCTCTCGGCGTCTGGCACCGCGCTCACCGCGCTGGTCGGTGCGTTCACGCTGGCATGCGGCGCATTGTGGCTCACCTGCAAACGGGAGCGGGTCGGTCGCTTGTGGCTGCTCGTGGGCGTCTGGATGGCGCTCGTCGGCGCGCTCACGGTCGGGTCGAACGACAGCTCGGCTCGCAGCGCCGCCGGAACGTACGCGGGGTTATCGGCGACGTGGGTGAACGACGCGATTCCGGCGGGTAGCGACGTTCCCGTCCTCTGGGACGAGAACCTGGCGGCGTCGAACGGCCCAGACTCGCTCTACTTCTGGGTCATGACGACCGAGTTGTCGAACCCGGCCCTCGGGGACGTCTACCGCGTCGGCCCACCGACCTATTACGAGACGTTCCTGCCGACGGTTCCGGCACGGGTCGGGCCGGGCGGGACGATCCTGGACGAGCACGGTCGTCCAATCGAAACGCGGTTCGTGCTCGTCTCGTGCCGAACGCCCGTGCAGGGGAAGATCGTCGCAGAGGCTCCGCGAGGCGCCCTGCGACTGGTAGAGGTCGACGGACCGGTGACCCTGAGCGGCGCCGGTGGCTGTCCACGCGCAAGACCATGAGGGCAGGTATGCAACTGGACGTTCGGCCAGGGGTCCATGCGACCCTCGCGGCTGTCGAATCGGATCAGAGACGTCGATGCTTCCCCGTATGCGCGACGGAACGACCCCGGAGCAGCCGACCGTGTCCGTCGAATCCTCTCGGCCTCCTTCCGGCCGGCCTGATAATCCGCACCGAAAGGACCTGACGTGACCCAACTGCTCGCGTACCTCGATCCCGGCTCGGGAAGCCTCCTGCTCCAGGGCCTTGCCGCCGGCGTCGCCGGTGCCGCCGTCACGGCGAAGGTGTACTGGCGCCGCGCGAAGCGCTTCCTCGGTTTTGACCGCGACGGATCAGAAGACGAGTAGCGCCGCAACCCTCGAGGGCGGCTCGTTCCGCGACCCGGACGGCCGGATCTTCCAGCTGGACGGGAATGTCCTCCGGGGTCTGACTGCCGAGGGCCTGGCCGACTGGAAGGCGTTCGCCGAAAGCGGTCTGCCGGCTCGGCTTACGGCGGCTGGAGAGCTCGTCGAGACGACATCCGCCGGTGGGGCCGCGCTGGACGCGCTACGCACCGTCGATCCGGGCGGTCACTGGGTCGCCGCACTCCAGCATGAACGACTCCCCGTCGTTTCGTATCCGTACGAGTGGACGTTCTCGATGCTGAAGGACGCGGCGCTGCTCCAGCTGCACGTGACGAGAGAGGCCCTGGCCGCCGACATGGCACTCAAGGACGCGACGCCCTACAACGTCCAGTGGCGAGGGACGCGGCCGGTCTTCATCGACGTCGGCTCGTTCGCCCGCATGCGCGAGGGCGAGCCGTGGCTCGGCTACCGGCAGTTCTGCATGCAGTTCCTCTATCCGCTCCTGCTCGAGTCGTACAAGGGGATCCCCTTTCAGCCCTGGCTCCGGGGCAGCCTGGAGGGGATCCACCCGTCCGAGGCGCGCAGGCTGCTGCGCGGGCGGGACACGCTGCGGCGGGGCGTCTTCAAGCACGTCGCGCTGCACGCCAAGCTCGAGCGGCAGCACGGCGACGGGACGACCGACGTGCGTCGCGAGCTGCGCGAAGCGGGATTCGACAAGCGGTTGATCGAGGCGAACGTCAAGGGTCTCGAAAAGCTCGTACGCGGTCTCGAACCAACCGGCGGAGCGACCGAGTGGAGCGACTATGGCACGACGTGCAGCTACTCCGACGGCGATACGCGCGCGAAAGAGGGCTTCGTCCGCGCCGCGGTGTGCCAGAGCCCACGCTCGCTCGTCTGGGACCTCGGCTGCAACGACGGCCGGTACTCGCGTGTCGCCTCCGAGGGCTCTGCGTACACGCTCGCCGTCGACGCCGATCGGGGTGTCGTCGAGCGCCTCTATCTGGAGCTGAAGAACGAAGGTGTGGCGAACGTGCTGCCGCTCCTCGGAGACGTTGCGGATCCTTCGCCCGGGCTCGGGTGGCGGGGGCTCGAGCGGCTACCGCTCCTCGACCGCGGCCGTCCGGATCTGGTGCTCGCCCTGGCCCTCGTCCACCACCTGACGATCGGAAGGACGATTCCGCTGCGCGAGTTGGTCGGATGGCTCGCGGATCTGGACGCCGAGCTCGTGATCGAGTTTCCGGACCGTGACGACGTGATGGTCAAGCGGCTGCTCTCGCGCAAGCGCTCGGGCTCGCACCCCGACTACAACCGGGCCGACTTCGAACGGGTGCTCGGATGTCGTTTCGATGTGCGCGGGTCGGTCGAGCTCCCATCGGGAACGCGGACGCTCTACCACGCCGCTCCCCGGTGACGCACCTGCCGTCGTACCGCTGGCGCTACGCGCACCTCGCCGCGTTGTGGGGCTACGGGGTGAGCCAGCCGGTGTTCTCGATGTTGAAGGGAAACCCCGAGTTCCTCGTCGTCCGCGGGTCGTCGCGCGCCGACGTCATCGTGTTCGCTCTCTTGCTCGCGTTCGTCCCGCCGCTCGCGGTGATCGCCGTCGAGGCCCTCAGCGGCCTCGTGTCGGAGACGCTTTCGCGGGCACTCCATCTCGCCTCAGTGTGGGGCTTCGCGTACCTCGCGATGCTCCAGCTGACCCGGCTGCTCGACGTCGAGCGCGGCGCAGCTTTGCTGCTTCCCGTCGTGCCGGCGGTCATCGCCGTCGTGCTCTACGGGGAGGTCAAGGCATTCCGGTCGTTTCTCTCTCTTTCGTTTCTCCTGCCGGTGGTCGGAGTGCTCGCCTTCGTCGCCACGGTGCCGCTGGTCGTCGACGATGCCCCGGCGGCAGACGTACGCGTCGCGAACCCTGTCCCGGTGGTCCTTGTGACCTTCGACGAGTTTCCGGTCAGCTCGATCATGCGTGCAGACGGCTCGCTCGACGCCGTGCGCTACCCCAACTTCGGGCGCCTGGCGCGGGGCAGCACGTGGTACCCGCATGCGACCTCGGTGAACGAGGCGACGACACAGGCAGTACCTGCGATCCTGACGGGTGTGGAGCCGCACCACGGCGAGCTACCGACGCTCGCGGACCATCCGGACAACCTCTTCACGCTGCTCGGCAAGCGGTACACGCTCCGGGTGAGCGAGCAGGTCACACGCCTCTGCCCGACCCGTTACTGCCCTCAGGCAGCGCTGCAGGCACCGTTGCTCGACCGCCAGCGCGGACTGTTCTACGACGTCGCCGTCGGGTACATGCACCGGGTGCTTCCGGGCGCGCTCGCAGGTGAGCTGCCGCCGATCGGGGAGCGATGGGGAGGCTTCGGCAAGACGCCCGACGCCGAGGTCAAGGCAAGGGTCATCGGCGCGCTCAACCAGGAGGCGTGGATCAAGCTCGAGGCCGAGGCCGGCGGCCAGACGCAGGGGCAGTTCCAGGGATTCCTCCGGACACTGCGCCCCTCGGCCAAACGGCCCTCGCTCTACTTCGAGCACGCCCTCCTCCCGCACAGCCCGTGGCGATACCTCCCCTCCGGGGTCGCCTATCCGCATGCAGATCTAGCCGCTGGGGTGGACGGCGACTGGAATCGATGGCTAGCGCTCCCCTGGCTCGTCGATACGGGGCTGCAGCGACACCTCCTCCAGGTCGGGTACACCGATCGCGTGCTCGGCGTGATCCTCGACCGGCTGAAGAAGGTTGGTCTATACGACCGCGCGCTCGTGATCGTCACGGCCGATCACGGCATCAGCTTCGAGCCGCACGGTCTGATGCGCGATGTTGCGCAGGAGAACCTGGCCGACATCGCCGGCGTGCCGTTGTTCGTCAAGTATCCCGGCCAGCGCGGAGGACGGATCGACGACCGGACCGCGCGGACGATCGACATCGTGCCGACGATCGCAGACGTCCTTGGCCTGAGAATCCCGTGGCACGTCGACGGCGTGTCGCTTCGGGCTCGCCCCGCGGCCGGCCGGCCCGTGGAGGTGACCAAGGTCGACGGGGATCCGGTCACCGGGAAGCCCTCCGTCGTCGCCGCCGGCGTCCTCGCGACCGCGCGCCGGAACGCGTCGCTGTTCGGCAACGGCAAGGACTCCATGTACGGGATCGGCCCCTTCACAGAACTGCTCGACCGTCCGCTCTCGTCGCTTCGTGTCGTGGGCACGGGGACCGCCGTACGGTTCGACGATGGCCTCTCGTTCGACGACGTCCGGCTCGCCTCCGGACTGGTTCCCGTCGCGATCGCAGGAGCGATCAAGGACAGTAGGGTGACGCAGGGCACTCCGCTCGCGATCGCGGTGAACGGGCGCGTCCGGGCGACAACGCGTTCGTTCGATCTCGCCGGTCAGCGCCGTCTTGCGGTCATGGTGCCGCAGACGGCGTTCCACGACGGGCGCAACGCCGTCGAGGTCTACGCCGTGACTCGTGCCGACGGCTCCTTCCGGCTGACGGCGCTCGGCGGGACGCCGGGCGACCGAGTCGTCGCCGCGGCGGCTGTTGCCACTCGGCGCTAGGACGGGGGCCGCAGCGACACGACCGCGAGCTCGTCGTCGTGGAAGACGACGT
>CAVPZH010000028.1:0-47024 GCA_963710125.1 uncultured Actinomycetes bacterium
GCGTCCGACTGTCTCGGATGTGCGTAGCCCCGGCACGCTTTCGGCAGCACGCGCTCCACGAGAGGTGGCCGCTCCGACGAGGCGGTCAGCGATAATCAGGCCTTCGTAACTTCCCCTCGACGGGCGCTGCGGTAAGCGCGCTTCGCGGCCTGATACGCCTCGAGCGCCTCGACCGAGTCGACGTCGCCCAGCGTCGGATGGGGCGGCACGAGCGGCTCTGCGGCCGCGACACCGAGCCGCTTCGCGAGCACGGAGCCGAGCGCCTTCACCTTCATGTCGCCGAAGCCCGGCAGCGCACGGATCCGGCGCTCGAGGTCGGCCGCGTCCTCGGCCTCCGTCCACAGCCGCGAGGCGTCACCGTCGTACTCGGCTGCGACGAGCGCGCAGAGCTCCTGGACGCGGCGCGCCATCGAGCCGGGGAACCGGTGGATCGCGGGGCGCTGGCGGAAGACCTCCTCGAGGCGGGCGGGGTCGGTCGCTGCGATCTCCGCCGCATCGAGCGTCCCCAGACGCTGCTCGAGCTTGAGTGGCCCGGAGAACGCGGTCGGCACGGTCACCTGCTGGTCGAGCGCGAACCCGATCAGCAGCGCGAGCGGCTCGCGGGCAAGCAGAGCGTCGGCCTCTGCGTCGCCCGTGAAGTGGATCGCGGCGGGGGAGCCCACTTCCCGATGCTAGCCCGACCCGGCTTCCTGGCGATCTGTCTAGACAGATTCAATTAGACTCAAGAACATGACCTGGCAGCTCCAAGAGGCAAAACAGCGGTTCAGCGAAGTCGTGCGGCGCGCGCTCGACGAGGGGCCGCAGTTCGTGACCCGCAACGGCAAGTCGGCGGTCGTCGTCCTCGATATCGCGGAGTATCGGCGGCTCAAGGGAGTGCCGCTCGACTTCAAGGACTTCCTGCTGACGATGCCGCGAATCGACGATCTCGCGCTCGAGCGGTCGAAGGACGTGCCGCGAGAGGTCGAGCTCTGATGCATCTGGTCGACACCAACGTGCTCTCGGAGCTCCGCAAGCCGTCTCCCAATCCCGGCGTCCTCGTCTGGTACGAACAGGCCGAGAGGGAATCGATCTACGTCAGCGTGCTCGTGATCGGCGAGCTCCGATACGGCGCGGAGCGTCTGCGGCGCCGCGATCCCGAGCGGAGCACCCGACTGGCGGAGTGGCTCGCCGACCTCCGCGGGCAGTTCGCGGATCGTGTGCTCCCTGTGTCGGAGCCGGTCGCCGAGGCGTGGGGGAGACTGCGAGTGCACGACCCGCTCCCCGTGGTCGACGGCCTACAGGCTGCGACCGCGCTCGTCCACGGCTTCGTCGTCGTGTCACGTGACACGACGACGGCGGAGCGTGTCGGCGTGGCGTGCCTCGATCCGTGGTCGTACGGCGAACCGTAGGCTCGCGAGAGCACGCGGAGGCTACGCTCGCAGCGTGGACCCGCTGGCCTCGCTCTCCGACGCGACGAGGGCCTGGTTCGCGCGCGCGTTCGACGGCCCGACACCGGCGCAGGAGCTCGCCTGGCCGGCGATCGCGACCGGCGAGCACGTGCTCGTGCAGGCGCCGACCGGGTCGGGCAAGACCCTGGCGGCGTTCCTGCAGGGCATCGACCGCCTGAACGCGACGCCCGGCGAGGGGCTGCGCCTGCTGTACGTCTCGCCGCTGAAGGCGCTCAACTACGACATCGAGCGCAACCTGCGCGGGCCGCTCGCAGGGCTCGGCTCGAGCCTGTCCGTGGGCGTCCGCACCGGCGACACGTCCCAGCGGGACCGTCAGCGGATGCTGCGCAACCCGCCCGACGTGCTGATCACCACCCCCGAGTCGCTCTACCTGCTGCTCACCTCCCAGGGCCGCGAGATGCTGCGCGGCGTCGAGACCGTGATCCTCGACGAGGTGCACGCGGTCGCCGGGACGAAGCGCGGCGCCCACCTCGCGGTGTCGCTCGAGCGGCTCGAGCGCGTCGCCACGCAGCCGTTCCAGCGCATCGGGCTCTCGGCGACGCAGCGCCCCCTCGCCGAGATCGGCCGCTGGGTCGCCGGCACCGGACGCGAGATCACGCTCGTCGACGCGGGCCAGCGGAAGGAGCTCGACCTGGAGGTCGTGATCCCGGTCGAGGACCTGCGGGAGCTGGGCGCGCGCAACGAGCTCTCGCAACCGGTCGTGCAGGACGGGGTGGAGATGGACTCCGGCTACGAGGCCAACTCGCGCTCGATCTGGCCCTCGGTCTACCCGGCGCTGCTCGACCTCGTGAGGGCGCACCGCTCGACCATCGTCTTCGTCAACAACCGGCGGCTCGCCGAGCGCCTCGCGCTGCGGATCAACGAGCTTGCGGAGGAAGAGGTCGCGAGGGCGCATCACGGGTCGCTCGCGCGGGAGCAGCGGGTGCTGATCGAGGAGGACCTGAAGGCGGGCCGCATCCCGTGCCTCGTCGCGACGTCGAGCCTCGAGCTCGGGATCGACATGGGGGCCGTCGACCTCGTCGTGCAGGTCGAGAGCCCGAAGTCGGTCGCGCGCGGGCTGCAGCGGGTCGGCCGCGCGGGGCACGAGCTGGGCGCCGTCTCGAAGGGCCGCATCTTCCCGAAGTTCCGGGCCGACCTGCTCGAGTGCGCCGTCGTCGCGAAGGCGATGCGGGAGGGCGCCATCGAGGAGACCGCGATCCCGCGCAACCCGCTCGACGTCCTCGCGCAGCAGGTCGTCGCGATCTGCGCCGAGGAGGAGATCGCGGTCGACGAGCTGCACGCGCTCGTCCGCGGCGCGCACCCGTTCGCCGACCTGTCGCGGGAGCAGCTCGAGAACGTGCTCGACATGCTCGCCGGCCGGTACCCGTCGGACGAGTTCGCCGAGCTGCGTCCCCGGATCGTGTGGGACCGCACCGCCGGGGTGATCCGCGGCCGGACGGGGGCGCGGCGCCTCGCGGTGACGAACGCCGGGACGATCCCCGACCGCGGCCTCTACGGCGTCTTCCAGGTCGGTGACGGCGGCCGCGTCGGCGAGCTCGACGAGGAGATGGTGTACGAGGCGCGCGAGGGGCAGACGTTCATGCTGGGCGCGTCGACGTGGCGGATCGAGGAGATCACGCGTGACCGCGTGCTCGTCTCGCCGGCGCCGGGCGTCCCCGGCGCGGTCCCGTTCTGGAAGGGCGAGGGGGTGGGGCGTCCCTACGAGCTCGGCGCGAGGATCGGGGCGGCGTCGCGCGAGCTCGGGGCACTTTCTGACGAAAGTGCCAGAACACGGCTTCGCGACGAGTACCACCTCGACGAGCTCGCTGCGAGGAACCTGCTCGCGTTCCTGCGCGACCAGCAGCGCACGAGCGCGCTGCCCACGGACCGAACCGTGGTGGTGGAGCGGTTCCGCGACGAGATCGGCGACTGGCGCGTCTGCGTCCTGACGCCGTTCGGCGGGCGCGTCCATGCGCCGTGGGCGATGGCGCTCCAGGCGAAGCTCCGCGACACGCTGTCGCTCGAGGTGCAGTCGCTCTGGTCGGACGACGGGATCGCCCTGCACCTGCCCGACGCCGACGTGCCGCCCTCGCTCGCCGACCTGCTCGTCGAGCCCGAGGAGCTCGAGGACCTCGTCGTCCAGGAGGTCGGGCGCACGGCGCTGTTCGGCGCCCGCTTCCGCGAGAACGCCGCGCGGGCCCTCCTGATCCCCCGGCGGCGCCCCGGGCAGCGCACGCCCCTCTGGCAGCAGCGCCTCAAGGCCCAGAGCCTCCTCGAGGTCGCACGGCCCTACGGCTCGTTCCCGATCGTGCTCGAGACCTACCGCGAGTGCCTGCAGGACGTGTTCGACCTCCCGGCGCTGCGCGGCATCCTCCACGGTCTCCGCGCACGCGAGCTCGACCTCGTCGAGCTCGAGACCCCGTCCGCGTCGCCGATGGCCGCCTCGCTGCTCTTCGACTACGTCGCGACCTACATGTACGAGGACGACACGCCTGCGGCCGAGCGGCGGGCGCAGGCGCTGTCGCTCGACCGCGAGCTCCTGCGCGAGCTGCTCGGCCAGGAGGAGCTCCGCGACCTGGTCGACCCCGGTGCTCTCGCTGAGGTCGAGGCGTCGTTGCGTCCCGTCCCGCGCAACGCCGACGAGGTGCACGATTCCCTCCGGCGCTCGGGGGAGCTGCGCGACACGGAGGTCGACCCCGGGTTCGCAGAGACGCTCGTCCGGGAGCGGCGTGCCTTCCGCGCCCGGGTCGGCGCCGTCGCGGTGCTCGTCGCGGCGGAGGACGCGGGCCTGTACCGGGACGCGTTCGGCGTGATGCCGCCCGGAGGGCTGCCCGAGGCGTTCCTCGAGCCGGTGGACGACGCGCTCGAGCGGATCGTGCTGCGCTTCGCCCGCTCGCACGGGCCGTTCACCACCGGCGAGCTGGCGCGCCGCTACGCGCTCGAGCCCGACGCGGCGGAGGCGACGCTCGCCGCCCTCGAGGCCCGAGACCTGCTCGTCAGGGGAGAGCTCCGGCCGGGCGGCGTCGAGCGCGAGTGGTGCGACCCGGACGTGCTGCGGCGCATCCGCAGGGCGACGCTTGCAACCCTGCGGCGCGAGATCGAGCCCGCGGAGCAGGCGGCGCTCGGCCGTTTCCTCCCGGGCTGGCACGGGATCGACCGCAGGGCCTCGCTGCGGGAGGCGCTCGTGCCGCTCCAGGGGGTGGCGCTTCCCGTGCCGCTCTGGGAATCCGAGGTCCTGCCGAGGCGCGTGCCCGGCTACCAGCCGGCTGCGCTCGACCAGATCTGCGCTTCCGGCGAGGTCGTCTGGGTGGGCGCGGGGCTCGACCGGGTCGCCCTCTACTTCCGCGAGGACGCGCCGCTGCTCGGCCCCCCCGCCGTCTCCGAGCCTCTCGCCGGGCCGGTTCACGATGCCGTGCGGCGGGCCCTGGCGTCGAGCGCCGAGTTCTGGGCGGATCTCGTCGTCGCGGCCGAGGTCGACGCGGCGGACGCCCTGCCCGCGCTCTGGGAGCTGGTGTGGGCGGGCGAGGTGACGAACGACGCGTGGGCGCCGCTGCGGGCAAAGCGACGCTACGGCATCCCGTCGGCCGAGCGGCGCCCCCGCCGCTTCTCGCGCTCCCGCGGCTCCGGCCAGGTCGCCACGGCGGGACGCTGGTCGCTCGCGGCGCGGCTGTTCGCTGCGGGCGAAACGCCGTCGCCGCCGGGCGCAGGCGACCGCCGGCCGCTGGCCGAGCTGCTCCTCGAGCGCCAGGGGATCGTGACGCGCGACGGCGTGCGCGCCGAGGGCATCCCCGGCGGGTACGGCGCGGTGTACGGGGAGCTGAGGGCGCTCGAGACCGTGGGGGCCTGCCGGCGCGGCTACTTCGTGGAGGGATTGGGCGGCGCCCAGTTCGCGCTCCCGGGCGCGGTCGAGCGGCTGCGCGAGCTGCGTCGAGCCGACGACGACGAGCCGCTCGTGCTCGCCGCCGCGGATCCCGCGCAGCCCTACGGGGGAGTCCTGCCGTGGCCGAGGCGCGCCGCCGCACGGGCGGCGCGGGTCGCGGGCGCCCACGTCGTGCTGCTCGGAGGCGAGGCGGCGCTGTACGTCGAGCGCGGCGGCCGCTCGCTGCTCCCGCTCCGCGAGCCGGATCCCGACTGGCTCCGGCCCGCGCTCGCCGCGCTGGTCGCGTGGGTGCGCGCCGACCGCGGGCGCCGCCTGTCGGTCGAGCGCTTCGACGGACGCCCGGTGGTGGAGAGCGACGTGCTCCCGCTGCTCGTCGACGCGGGCTTCCTCGCCGGTCCTCGGCGCGCAGTGCTACGACCCTGAGCCGAGTTCCAATCCCCACCGCACGGGAACGCCGTGGGCCGGGGCGTGGCCGATCGTCTGCTCCGGCCCGCCCGGCCAGACGCGGACGGCGACGTGGAACGCGAGGCTCGTCTGCGGGTCGAGGGCGCGGGGCTCGAGCGAGACGTGAGCGACCGGCGCGTCCTCCGTCGCGGCCGTCCCCGCGCGCTCGAGGTGCGCGCGGACCACCGTGCGCTCCTCTTCTTCGAGGTACATCCACATCACCGAGTGCCAGACGACCGTCCACGCGCCCGGGGCAGGCGCCAGGTCGGCCAGGAAGCTCGCGGCGTCTCCCTCGACCACGCGCACCGGTGTCTCTCGCGCGAGGGCGAGCGCGCCGCGGAGCCGCGCGAGCCGCTCGAGTTGATCGGGCCAGACGTACGACATCAGCGTGAGCGCACCCTCCTCCGTCGACGCGTCGACCGGGGCCGGGTCGCAGCCGAGCCGCTCGACGACCTCGAGCTGGGGGCCCGTGCGCGGGACGGCGCCGTGCCACGCGTCCCGGAACACCACCGGCGACCCCGGCGGGCCCGTTCCGCCGTCGGCCGTCTCGAACCGAAACCGGTCGGCGAGCAGGTTGAGCCCCGCACTGGCGCCGATCTCGAGCAGGCGTACGGGGAGCGCGTGCATCGATTGGAGGTGCCACAGCGCCCCGACGAGCGGCGCGGCGCGTCCGACCTCGTTCGTCTGCGGGGGCTGCGCGAGCCCACGTCTCAGCTGGTCGAGGTTCGCCGCGAGCACCGCGAGCAGCGGCGCGACGGCGGCATCCGCGTCTCCGTCCCCGCCCGTGCTCGGATAGCGGGCCGCGAGCGCGGGCTCGAGCCCGGCCAGCACCCGTCGGTGCACGCCGCCGAGGAGTCGCAGCGAGAGGATCGCGTCGACCGGATCGTCCTCGTGCCCCGCGAGGACCCGCGCCGTGACGCCGCCCGCCTGCGCGTCGTCGGCAAGCCGCCGCAGGATCTCCGCGTAGAAGGGAGACCCGAGCGCGGCGCATGCCTCGGCCTGCCAGCGAAGCTGCCCGACCAGTCCGTCGGTCATCGGGGCATTCAAACAGCCGCCGCGACGGTCGCCGGCGGCACGCTCCTCGCAGGCGCGTCGCCGGGCTTTCGGGCTGCGTACGTCGGCCCCCACGAAGACGGGGCGCCACCGGCGCCCCGTCTCTCCCCCCGAGGGTGGCCGGACTACGGGAGACCGACCGAGTGACGCCTGCGCGCCGTCAGCAGCGCGCCCCCGAGCACTGCGGCGAGCAGGGCCACCATCCCGGCTCCGGCGCCGAAGGAGGCCCAGTCGAAGTCGTTGCCCGACGACGCCGTACCCACCTGCGGCGGCACCTGGATCCCTTCCTGGCCGACGCCGGACGCCCGCGTGAGCGGTGAGTCGCCCGTCAGACCGAGGGGCTGCTCGTTGCCGGGCGGCGAGAGCACGACCTGGATCCCGTGCGGCAGCGGCGCGGCCGCCGTCTTCTCGTGTCGGTTGGCCTGGAGCGCCGCATGCGCTCCCGTCAGGCGAGGCGTCGCCTGGCCGCCGAACCGCGACGGGTCGACGCCCGTCCCCTGGCTGAGGTAGGGGATCGTGGGTTGCGTCGCCACCGGGGTCTGCTGGCTCGCGACCGTGCGAGACGCCTGCCCGGCGAACCGGGACTTGTCCACGCCGACTCCCTGGCTGAGGTAGGGGATGGGGCCCGGCTTGGACAGCTGGGCCTGCTGCCGTTGCTGCGACGAGACGGCGTTCACGCCGTCTCCCTCCGCGAGGTACGCGTGTGCGGGGCCCGTGAGCAGCACCGCGAGCGCGGAGAGCGCGACCGTCGCGAAGAGCATCCGTGTCGCCCTGTCGTCCATGTCCTCCTCCTTCTTCCGCCTCGACCGTTCGACCATGTGACGACGGTACGAGGGCGCGCGCCCCACGTCGTTCGCCGCTGCGCCGCCCGCTGTGTAACGCTTGTGACAAACATGGAATGGCGGCTGTTCGAGGGGATCCCGGTGGATGACGTCCGCGCCGTCCTCGCGCTCGCGCGGCGCAGCACGTACCGGCGGGGAGAGGTCGTCTTCCATCGCCACGATCCCGCCGACTCCGTCCACCTGGTCGCGAAGGGCCGCTTCGACGTCCGCATCGGCACGCCGCTCGGAGACACGGTGGCGCTCGGGATCCGCGGGCCGGGCGACACGTTCGGGGAGCTGGCGGTGATCACCGAGGGCGAGCGGAGCGCGACCGTGACCGCGCTCGAGCCCGGCGAGACCCTGGTCGTGCGCGGCTCGGAGCTGCGCCGGCTCGCACGGCGCCACCCGTCCGTCGACGAGGTGCTCGTGCGGCTCCTGTCGGAGCGCGTCGCGTTCCTCTCCGAACGGCTCGTGGAGGCCTACACCGTCGGAGCCGAGACGCGCGTCGCGCGACGGGTGCTGGAGCTGGCCCGCGTGTTCGCGGGCCCCCCGCCGGTCGCGATTCCGTTGATCCAGGACGACATCGCGGCGCTGTCGGGAACGTCCCGCGCGACCGTGAACCGGGTGCTGCGCGACGCCGAGCGACGGGGAATCGTCGAGCTCCGGCGCGGGCGGACGGTCGTGCTCGACGAGGAAGCCCTCGCGCGACTGGCGCGCTCGCCCGACAGGAATCCCGCGGCGTACCCGTAACTGGAGGCGTATGGGCGTCCGTGCGCCGCAGCTCCACCATGCGCTTCGTGCCTTCACGCTCGGCGCGTTCGCGTATCTGCTCCGCGAGCTCGACGATGCCGGCGAGTCGCTCCCGTTCGCGTTCGAGGAGCACGGCGGCGACAAGGGGCCGGCGCTGTACGAGTACCGGCCGCTCGTGCGCGACTTCGTCGAGGCGCGCGCCTCGCGACTCCGGGGGCGCGACGACGCGACGATCGCGCTCGACGAGCTTCACCGGGAGCGCGCAGCCGCCATCTATGCACGCGCTCACGCGGGCCTCGAGCCCACGGAGGACGACGCGCTGTTCCGCACGGTGCTCGTCGACCTGCTCGTCCGGGTCGCGGAGGCGTGCGGCGGCTTCGACTGGGACGACGACGCGTTCGACCGCTGCTACGCGGAGCTCGAACAATCGCTGTTCGGCGAGAGCCGCGCCTACGCCGCGGTCGCGCCGCTCGTCGGGCTGACGACGGGGATCCAGCGCGAGCTCGGCCCGGGGATCCGCGTCCGGGCCGCGGCCGACGGCGAGCTCGCCCGGCACTGGCCGGAGGCGCGGGGGCTGCTGCCGAAGGGATTCGGCCGGGAGGCCGACCGCTACTGCGTGCTCGAGCTTCGCTCCGCCCTCGCGCCGGACGAGGAGGTTCCCGACGCCCCCGCCGAGGTCGCGGACGCGGTGAGCGCACTGCGGCTTGCGACGGCGGCCCCGCTCGCGGCGGGACCGGTGCTCTTCGAGACCCTCGACGGACGGCCGTACGGCATCCGCCCGGTGCTGCCGATCGCGGCGACGCAGCCCCCGGGCGAGCCGACCCGCCTCGACGAGTTTCGCGGGCCGCTCGCCGCCGAGCTCCTCGTTCGTCTCTCGCTCGCCGATGCCGACACAACCCTCGCGGAGGCGCTCGACCGCTGGGAGCTGTCCCTCTTCCAGCACGAGCCCTTCCGGTCAGAGCAGCTCCGGGGTGCACTCGCCGCGCTGTTCGGCTCCAGCTGGCCCCTGCGCGTCGCGGTCCTGCTCGAGTCCGACGCCGAACGACGCGGGACGCTGCACAGGGTGCTCGGGGACCTGTCCGAGGGCGGCGAGGCGGATCACGCCGCCGGCGCGGCCGTCCGGCGTGCTCTCGTCGCGGTGCTCCGCGACGGCGACCGGCCGGCGCTCGCCGCGCGGCTCGACCGCACGCTTCTCGGTCTCGAGGCGCCCGGCCAGCTCCGCGCCGCCTCGTAGCTGGTCCTCGCGGCGGTCTCGTGACGGCCGCCCGGTGGGGCAGCGTGTCCGGCTGCGCCGCTTCCCGGGGAGGCGAGGTCACACAGACGGCACGAACGCGGCACGGACACGGCACAGCTGTGCGGCTACCGTCGGCTCATGGAGGAGGCACGGAGCGTTCTCGAGCGGTTCGAACGGATCGAGTCCATGCGACGGGCGAACGCGGGCCCGGTCGAGCTGCTCGGGGAGCTCCGCGCCCTTCTCCGAGAGGCGGAGGCATGGGCGAGGGTCGAAGGAGGTGATGCCGGCGACGCGGCGGTCGCGCGACTGCGGGACGCCCTGGCGCGTGACATGATCGGAGCGTGATCTCGCACTGGGACGACGTCCGGGTCGTTCGACGCGAAGAAGGCCATATCTGCGGCGACTGGCAGTCGCTCACCGGCGACGCCTCGGTGACCGTGGGGGTCAAGCGGATCCGCATCCCCGCCGGCAGTTGGTCGACCCCGCTGCACCTCGAGGGGTCGGAGGAGGAGATCTTCTTCGTGCTCGACGGCTCCGGCGTCTCGCTCCAACGCGTCGGCTCCACGGAGGAGGCCTACCCGGTTCGCACAGGAGACTGCCTCGTGCATCTCGCGCTCGTCCACGCGCACACGCTCCTGGCCGGCCCCGACGGGCTCGAGGTGCTCGCCTTCGGCCAGCGTCACTATCCGCGGAACACGCTGCTGCCGAGGGCGGGGGTCTCCTGGCTCGGGCCGACGTGGGTGCTGGCGGGCGAGCCCGACGATCATCCGTGGAAGCGGGAGGCCGCCGTCGGCCCGGCGGAGATCGGGCCCCTGTCGCCGCGGCCGTCGCACGTGGTCAACGTGGACGAGGTCGAGCCGGCCTCGCGCGTCGGCGCCACCGTCGAGCGCTCGGTCAGGGACCTCGGCCGGGCGGCGGGCTCGTTCGCGACCGGGCTCCGCTCGTTCGAGGTGGCGCCGGGCAAGCTGCTCAACCCTCCCCACTGCCACAGCGCGGAGGAGGAGATCTTCGTCGTCACCGGCGGGAGCGGCGTGCTCGAGCTCTGGGCTCGCGAGAGGCGCGACAGCCCGAGCGAGGAGCACCCGCTCCGGCGCGGGAACGTCGTCGCCAGGCCCGCCGGCACGGGCCTCGCGCACACGTTCCGCGCGGGCGACGCGGGGCTGTCGCTCCTCGCGTACGGCACGCGTGACCCGCGCGACATCACGTTTTACCCCCGCTCGGGGAAGGTGTCGCTGCGCGGCATCGGGGTGATCGGGCGGCTCGAGCAGGTGGACTACTGGGACGGAGAGGACTGACCGCTGTGGGCCCGTCCGGATACGACGTCCGCCGCACGGGCGGCAGGGCTACGGGCATACCGGGTCGCCGCCGGCCGCCTCGGTGGCCGCGGGCGGGTCATGCTTGCGCGGGGCGGGGCGTCGCCCCCGCGCGGCGCGTCCCGTGGACGATCTGCGAACGGACGACGAGCCGTGAAGGAGTCGACGGGACCGCGGTGAACGAGGCGTGGTCATGGGACTCATCCGTCTCCTGCCGCGACCCGGAGGGTCGCCCCCCAAACCCGCTCCCGCCGCGGTCCCCGAGCCGGAGCGCGTCGAGCGCCTCCCCGAGCGCGACGTGAGCGAGCCCGCGCAGGAGCGCACGCCGCCCGTCGGCGACGAGGCCGTGACGGACGACCGTCCGGCGGAGGAGACCTCCGGCGTGACGCGGGCGGCGACCCGCGTGATCGCGCTCGCGAACCAGAAGGGCGGAGTCGCGAAGACGACCACGACTCTCAATCTCGGCGTCGCCTTCGGCGAGATGGGGTACCGCGTGCTGCTCGTCGACCTCGACCCGCAGGGGAACCTGACGATGAGTCAGGGGCTGAACCCCGACGCGATCGAGCGCTCGATGTTCGACGTGCTCGTGCACCGCGTGCCGATCTCCGAGGTGATCGAGCAGCGCGAGGTCGACCTCGCCGTCGCGTCGATCGACCTCGCCGGCGCCGAGCTCGCGCTGAGCGCGCTGATCGGCCGCGAGCGATCGCTCGAGAAGGCGCTCGCAGAGGTGCGCGGCCAGTACGACTTCGTGCTGGTCGACACGCCGCCGTCCCTCGGCCTCCTCACGATCAACGCGTTCGTCGCCGCCACCGGCGTGATCGTCCCCGTACAGTGCGAGTACCTCTCGCTGCGCGGGCTCGTGCAGCTCGAGAACACACTCGCGATGGTGCGCGAGAACCTCAATCCGCACGTCGCCGTGGAGGGCATCGTCCCGACGATGTTCGACGGGCGGACGCTTCACTCGCGCGAGGCGATCGAGATCCTCGAGGAGAACTTCGGAGACCTCGTCTACCGTACGCGGATCAGGAAGACCGTCCGATATGCGGAGGCGCCCGTGAAGGGCAGCTCCGTCCTCAAGTACGACCCGACCGGCGCTGCGGCGGACGCGTACCGCGAGCTCGCGCGCGAGGTCGTCGCTGCGAAGGAGGCCGAGGATGGCGCGCAAGCGCGCAAGCATGCGTGAGGGCCCGCTCGCCGAGCTGTTCCGGGCAACCGAGGCGGCGCAGCGGGCACAGCAGGGCCAGCCGGAGCCCGAGGAGGCCGCCGGCGAGCACCGGCCGGCCGACCCGGAGCCGGAGCCGCCGCGCCGGCTCGAGCCGGCGCAGCCCGTCCAGCCCGAGCTCCCGATCGCTCCCGAGGACGTCACCCTCGAGGCGACGGTCGAGCACGTCTACGACTTCGAAGCCGGACGTCCCGCGGCGCCCGCGCCGCGGACACCACCGGAGCCCGTCGCGCCTGCGACGCCGCCCGCCGTTCGCCGGCCCGAGCCGGCGCGGGAGCCGGTGGCGGCGCCGGCGCCCGTCGAGGAGGCGCCGCTCCCCGTGGTCGAGTCCGCGCCCGCGCCCGTCGAGCCCTACGCTCCGCCCGCGAGCCGCTTCGTCACGCCGATGCCGGACAGCGCGCCGCGCCTGCACGTCGCGGGCGACGTCGCCTCCTACCTCGCGGTCATCCGCGTGGTCGGGGTCGGCGGTGCCGGAATCAACGCGGTCAACCGGATGATGGACGCGGGCATCGCCCAGGTCGACTTCGTCGCCGTGAACACCGACGCCCAGCAGCTCGACCTGTCGGACGCGCCGGCCAAGATCCACATCGGCCAGTCGATCACGCAGGGTCTGGGCTCCGGCGCCGACCCGGAGACGGGGCGCCGCGCGGCCGAGGAGGGCTTCGACCATGTCCGCGCCGCGCTGCGCGGGAGCGACATGGTCTTCGTCACCGCCGGCGAGGGCGGCGGCACCGGCACCGGCGCCGCGCCGGTCGTGGCGCGGATCGCGCGGGAGCTCGGGGCGCTCACGGTCGGGATCGTCACCACCCCGTTCAAGTTCGAAGGCACCCGGCGGCGTGTCGCCGCCGAGTCGGGCGTCGACGCGCTTCGCGCCGCCTGCGACACCGTGATCGTGATCCCCAACGACCGGCTGCTCGAGGTTCTCGACCGGTCGACCTCGATGGTCGACGCCTTCCGCATCGCCGACGACGTGCTGCGTCAGGGCGTCCAGGGCATCTGCGACCTGATCACGATGCCCGGCCTGATCAACCTCGACTTCGCGGACGTTCGCACGGTGATGACCGACGCGGGGACGGCGCTGATGGGGATCGGCTACTCGGAGGCGACCGACGGCCGTGCGCGCGAGGCTGCCGAGCGGGCTCTGCGCTCGCCGCTGATCGACACCGAGATCGTCGGAGCACGCGGGATCCTCCTCTCGATCGCGGGTGGCGAGGACCTGACGTTGCTCGAGGTCAACGAGGCAGCCGAGGTCGTGCGTCAGGCGGCCACGGACGACACGAACATCATCTTCGGCGCGACGGTCGACGAGCGGCTCGCTGGCCAGGTGTGGGTGACGGTCGTGGCGACCGGTCTTGGTGGGGCGCGGCGAGCGTCGTTCACGCCGTCCTTCCCGAGCACCCGCGAGAGCACCGCGCCGGCCCCGCGACCCGTCGCGTCGTCGGGGTACGAGGGCGAGCTTCCGAGCTTCCTACGCTGACCAGTAGGGGATGCGACCGCGCCGGCGGCCGCGCTCGAGCGTCGGCGGTCTCAGACGGCCAGGTGTCCGGCGACGTCCCAGGTCCACAGCTCGACGACGTTACCGTCGGGGTCGTCGACGTACGCGGCGCGGCCGTGACCCTCGAACGCGTGCTGGACGGGCTCGTAGCCGAAAGCGCGGAGCCGTGCGAGCGCGGAGTCGAACGCGGACTCGTCGAGATGCATCGCGTAGTGGACGTGGACGCCGCCGCGCCCGCCCGCGAGGCCGACCTGCGGCCGCCAGAGACCGATCCGGGTGCGTTCGCCCGCCATCACCCATGCGCGTTCCGAGTCCTCCCAGCGGGCCACGACCGGTAGTCCGAGCACCTCGGAGTAGAAGCGCACGGAACGGTCGAGGTCGACGACCTCGAGGACGAGCTCGCTCACCCCGGTGACGGGGATCGGCTCTCGAGCGCCATCCGGGTCGGTCACGTCGGACAAGCGTGGCACATCGGGCGCAGCCCGCGACGCGCCGGTCGCTACGGTGCGCTCACGCGGTGGCCGACCGGTCACGCGGCGCCGGCGGCGACGGCCGACTCCACCCGGCTGCAAGGCCAGCTCCGAGATCAGGCCGGGCGTCACGACCGGCCGGAACCGGCCCGTGCCGCCTTCCGCCTCGGTCGGCTCTACGCTCTGCACCATGCGGGGCGCAGTCGCAGCTGGAAACCCTCACTCGGCGGACGCCGGCGCCTGGGCGCTCCGGGAGGGCGGGACAGCGGCCGACGCGGCCGTCGCCGCGACGCTCGCGGCCTTCGTCGCGGAGGGCGCTCTCACCGGCCCCGCCGCCGGGGGCTTCGTGCTCGTCCACGAGCCGGAACTGGGCGCGACGGTGCTCGACTGCTTCTTCGCGGTGCCGTCGCGCGACGGGGGGGAGATGGAGGAGGTCGAGATCGACTTCGTGGGCGCGTCGACGCAGACCTTCCACGTCGGCGAGGCGTCCGTCGCGGTCCCGGGGCTCGTCCACGGCCTCGTCGAGGCACACGCGCGTCGGGGCCGTCTTCCGTGGGCGCGGCTTTTCGTGCCCGCGCTCCAGCTCGCCGAGCGCGGCGTGGCGGCGAGCCCCGCCCAGGTCTTCCTCCACGAGATCCTCATGCCGATCCTGCAGCGCGAGCCCGGCGGCCGCCGCGTGTACGGCGTGCCCGGCCTCATCGATGCGCGGGATCTCGTCCCGACGCTCCGCCTGCTGCAGGAGGCTCGGGCCGAGGCGCTCGCGATCCTCATACCCGACCTCGGCGGGGACCTCGAGGCGTATGCCGTCGACGACCGACCGCCGCTGAACCGTGAGTTCGCAGGCTCGACGGTCCTGACCACGCCCGCGCCGTCGCTCGGCGGTGCGATCGTCCAGTCAGGGCTCGCCGAGCTCGACGACCGCCCACCCGACCCGACCGGATCGCCGGACGAGGCGCGCTCGCTCGCGGCCGCGCTCGCCGCCGGGTACGGGGTCGCCGGCCCCGGCGCGGCGGCCGGCGTCCGGCCGACGGGTACGACCCACGTCTCGGTCGTCGACTCCGACGGAGCCGCCGTCGGCCTCTCCTCGACCCTCGGCTCCGGGTCCGGCGTGTTCCGCCACGGCTTCCAGCTCAACAACATGCTGGGGGAGCTCGACGTCGTGGGGACGCTCCTCCGCGAGCCGGGAACCCGACTCCCAAGCATGATGGCCCCCACGCTCGTCCTCGACGAGGGCCGTCCGCGCCTCGTTGTCGGCAGTGCCGGCTCGGTCCGCCTCTCGGGCGCGATCCTCCAGGTCGTCGCCGCGGTCGCGCGACAGGGAGTTCCCGTGCAGGAGGCCATCGCGCGGCCCCGCCTGCACGTCGACGGGCCTGTCGTCCATGTGGAAGGCGGGTGGGGGGACGGGGTCGCGCAGGCGCTGGCAGACGACGGATACGAGGTCGTCGAGTGGGCCGGCCGCAACCTGTTCTTCGGAGGTGCTTCCGCGGTCGAGCGGCGCCCGGATGCGTCCCTCGGAGCGGCCGGAGATCCTCGTCGTGGCGGTCACGGAGTGGTCGTCCCGTGATCGCAGTCAGACGGGCGGAGCCGCAGGACGCCGGTGATCTGGTGCGCCTCGCAGCCGCCGTCGGCCGCGAGCCCGGGGAGTGGCTCCTGACGACGGAGACGTGGCGCAGCGTCGCAGACGAGCGGCGCTATCTGAAGGCTGTCCGCCGGCACACTCACGCCGCGGTGTTCGTCGCGGTCGAGGAGGACGAAGGGACCGTCGTCGGCCGTCTCTCGCTCGCCCGGGACCCCCATCCCGCGAGCACCCATGTCGCGGACCTGGGCCTCATGGTCGCCGCCACCCATCGGCGGCGCGGCATCGGCCGCTCGCTGCTCGGCACCGCCGTGAGCTGGGCGCAGGACTCGGGCATCCGCAAGCTCGAGCTCCACGTCTTCCCCTGGAACGAGCCCGCGATACGGCTCTATGAGAGCTTCGGGTTCGAGCGCGAGGGCGTGCGCCGAGGCCACTACAGCAGGGACGGCGCCGACGTCGACGCGCTCCTCATGGCGTACCACCTCCCCTCGGGACCGGAATCCCCTCCATCTCGAGCGCCCTGATCAGGAACCGCCGCATCTCCGGCTCGTAGCGGGGGTCGAAGAGCGCGTCCCCGCCCACGATCCCGCCCGCGGCCCGGACTGCCTCGACGAGCTCGGCGATCGTGGGACCGGTGTCGGCCCGCCCCACGGGCAACGCGACCCACCCCGGTGCGGATGCGAGCCTGCCGGATCCGTCCCTGCCACACCCTTCCGGCTCGGGGTCGCGGTCTCCCGGGGTGTTCCCGCCGCCGTCGTGCGGACGACTCGAGTTCGGGGCTTGCTCGGTCATGGAGACAGCGTGCCGGCGAACCTGTCACATGTCTGTGTCAACTTCGTGTCGAATGTGCGACGCGCGACCCGCGGCGAAGGCGTGCGCCGACCCCACCTCCCGCGTCCGGGGCGGAAGCGCGCCGTGTGCGTCACGCGACGCGACGCCTCGCCACCTCACCCCATCACCGTGCCAGGTCGTGCGAGGCTCCGCGACGTGCGGTGGCGAGCCGTCCGGTCACGCGACGCCGGGACCCGATGCGCACGACCGCGCCCGGGCGTCTTCCCCGCCGGCACCAGCCGACCCCGGCGGCGCGGGTGCGGCGACCACGCATCGCCCCGCGCACTGACTGCCGCGCGGCGTCCGCGCTGCAACGGCCGACCTCGGTCCTGCAGGTGCGCAACCGCGCGCTCCCGGCGCCGCTCACTCACGGCCGCTCACTACGGCCGCGCGCTCATCGCCGCGCACTCACCTCGCCCGAGCTCCGAGCTCCGAGGGTCTCGAAGGTGGTGCGCGCCGGCCGTGACACGCCCCTCAACCACGTTCGACAGGCGCGACCGACGTGACGAGCGCGTCCCAGGTCGGCGGCCCGCTGCTGCGGAGCGCCTCTGCCGCGGCGAGCGGCGCCGGCCCGAGCGCAGCGCGTGTCGAGAACAGATCGGGCCGCGGCTCGATCGACACGCGCGGCAGGTGGAGCCGGTCGGCGTCCCAGCACGTACCCGTGGTCGGGTCAGGAGACACAAGGCCGTTCGAATGGTCGGTGAGCGCGGCCGCGAGCACCGAGAAGTCGGCCTCTCCGAGCGTCAGCGTCCCCTCCGTGCGCAGCTCGCCGGCGAAGGACGCGGCGCGGGCACCGTGCTCGGGGTCGACCGCCTCGGTGAGGCGGCGCGTGTCGTGGAGGAGCCCGAAGCAGAACACGAGCGTCGGGTCGGCCGCGCCGACCGAGGACGCGAGCGCCAGTCCCGTCGCGGTGACGCACCGCCAGTGCTCGTCTCCGTGGATGGGCGAGTCGCGGCGCCACGCCCGCGCGAGCACGGACTCGACGAGCACGGTCAGCGTCCGGGCTTCCACGCGGTCACGATCGCACGCTGGGCAGATGTCTGTGGCGACGCCGCCCAGGCGTCGGGTGTGTCGCGTCGGAGCCGCGCGATGGTGCGGAGTGGGTCGCCGTCGTCGAGCCGATGTCTGACGAGCCAGCAGCCGACGACCATCCCGGTGCGCCCGACGCCGCCCCAGCAGTGGACGTAGACCGATCCCTCGTCTGCGAGCGCGGCGTCGACGTCGTCGAGGATCCGCGTGAGGTGCGGGATGGTGGTCGTGCCGAGATCGACGATGGGATGGGCGATCCGGCGCGTTCCCGTTCGCAGCAGGTGCTCGTACGACGCGAGCCCGTCGGCCGGGTGCGTGAGGTCGACGAAGGTCGTGATCCCCTGGTCCGCGAACGAGCGGAGCCGGCGCCGCGCGCTCTCCGGGTCGGGCGCGCCGGGATACTCGCCCGCGAGCAGGCGCTCGGCGACGAGGTAGCTGTCGAGGATCGGGACGCCCATGCGCTGCCGGGACCGTAGTCGGCCGGATCGCCGGCCCGCTCCGACCACCGCATGCCCCGCGCCGCCGGCGGGTGCCCGCGTACCCTCTCGGGGTGGACGCCGACGCGGTCGAGCTGAGGGTGCTCGGGTGCCTGCTGGAGAAGCAGCGGACCACGCCCGACCAGTATCCGCTGTCGCTCAACGCGCTACGGCTCGCCTGCAACCAGACGACGAACCGCGACCCGGTCGTCGCGTACGAGGAGGGCGAGATCCACGACGCGCTCCAGCGGCTCGCCCGGCGGGGATGGACGCGCCTCGCGAGCGGAGCGGGCAGCCGGGCGGCGAAGTACCGCCAGCTGTTCGACACCGAGCTCGGCCTCGCACCGGACGAGGTCGCGGTGCTCTGCGTGCTGATGCTGCGCGGCCCTCAGACCCCCGGAGAGCTCAAGCAGCGAACCGAGCGACTGCATCGCTTCGAGACGCTGCCCGACCTCCACCTCACGCTCGAGCGGCTCGCGACGCGCGACCTCGTCCGTCGGCTCGATCGGCGGCCGGGTCAGAAGGAGGAGCGCTACCGCCACCTCCTGGGCGGCGACGAGCCCGCCGAGACGCTTCCCGGCCCGCCCGAGCGGGGTGCCGCTGCGGACGGGCTCGAGGCACGCGTCGAGACGCTGGAGGCGGAGGTCGGGCGTCTGCGCGCCGACGTCGACGCGCTCCGCCGCGAAGCGTCCGTCTGAGCGTCGGGAGCCCCCGCGGCCGAGGCTACGCGGAGCGACGTGACGGCCGCGCGATCCGGCCCGGCCCGTGCGGGCCGTCCGCCTCCGCCGTGAAGGCCGAGAGCTGGATCGTCTCACCGTCGAGCTCGAGCCCGGACCCGAGCACGCCCGGGCCTCGCAGGCGGACGTCCCGGCCGAGCCCGACGGATGCCCGCCGCGTGACCGGAGCGTCGCCGACCTCGTCGAGGAAGCCGAGCAGGCGCTCGATCCGGGTGGCCCGGCCGTCCAGGCGCTCGAGCGCATCGAGCAGGTAGCCGGCGCGCAGCTTCGGCCAGAGAGCGCCGAACGCCTCCGGGCGCGAGACCGCGTCGACGCAGAGGGCGTCCCCGAGACCCAGCACCGCGCCGCACTGACCGGGCTCGGCGGCGAACGCCGGCTCGAGCGCGGCCAGCTCGCGCTCGTGCGCGCGGAACAGGTCCCGCTGGGCCCCGGTCGGCGACGGCGTACCCATGCGCGCCGACTGCTCCCGCACCGATGCCCACACGTCCGCCTGCGCGCCCCCGCGGACGAGGGGAGCCTCGCCGAGCGCCACCGCCTTGCGGCGCCGGAGCTGCGCGCTCGAGACGTGCGCCGCAGGCGCGAACGTCGCCGACACCGATCGCCAGCGCCCCTCCTCGACGCACGAGACCGGGATCGCGAGCGTCGAGCCGGCGGCGACCAGCACGCTCACGTTCAGGATCCGGTTCTGCATCGCCCCGACGAGCTCCTCGCCGTCGTAGAGCAGGACGTCCTCGGCGAGCGGGTTCGCGACCGCCAGCTCGGGCACGGCGCCGGTCGCACCGGTCTCGGTGATCGCGAGCCCGCGGGAGAGACCCTCGTCGAGCGTCACGTAGCGCGCGACCGGGTCTCGGAGCGGGAAGAGAGGTGCCAGGACGATTCCCCGGTGCTCCACGGGATCCCCGACCTGGAAGGGCAGCGTTGTCGTGTCCACGGCGACTCCTTTCGTCCCCGGGGAGTCGCCCGCCCGCGCGAACGGCCTTACGGCGGCTCCGCAGGGCGTACTGCGCGCCAGGCCGCCTGGGAGGCGAACCCGCGTCGCACGAGGAACGCGACTGCACGGCGCCGCGCGCGCTCGCCCTCGACGGCTCGGCTGCCGAGCGCGCGCCGGGCGAGCTCGACCTCGTCCTCGCCGCCGTAGGCGGCCTCGATCGCGCACTCGGCCACCGGCTCGGCGAGCCCTCGCCGGCGGAGAGCCTCCACCGCGCGGCGGCGTCCGTACCGGCGCGTCCGGAAGCCACGCGCCAGCTGACCGGCGAGCTCGGCGTCGTCGAGGAACCCGAGCCGGACTGCCTCCTCGACGGCCGCCGCCGCCCGCTCGGCCGTGACGCCGCGCGCGGCCAGCTTCGCCTCGATCTCCGCGACCGACTGCGCCTTCGCGGCGAGCGAGTTCCGGACGAACGTCCACGGATCGCGATCGGAGCGGCGAGAGCCGCTCTTCGTTGTCTTCCTGGACGACAACACGGCACCAGCCTGCCACGTGCATCGGACGACACCGCCGCGGTCGGTCGCACGCATGGGCCCACGATGCGGCCGCAACGCGCGTCGACGCCGGGCCCGAGCGCGCGTCGACGCCGGGCCCGAGCGCGCGCGGGACGTTCCGTCCTCAGGCGCTCTCTCGCATGCCGCGGCCCTCCCCGAGCGCGATCGCCGCCTCGACGAGCCCCAGGTGCGTGAACGCCTGCGGGAAGTTGCCGAGCTGACGGCCCGTGCGCGGATCGAACTCCTCCGCCAGGAGCCCGACGTCGTTGCGGAGCGCGAGCAGCCGCTCGAAGAGCTCGCGCGCCTCGTCCTGCCTGCCCTGCAGCGCCAGCACCTCGACGAGCCAGAAGGAGCAGGCCAGAAAGACGCCCTCTCCCTCGGGCAGGCCGTCGACGCCGTCGTCCTCGGTCCGGTAGCGCAGCAGGAGCCCGTCGACGAGCAGCTCGCGCTCGAGCGCCGCGACGGTCGAGACCATCCTCGGGTCGGTCGCGGGCAGGAACCCGACGAGCGGCATGATCAGGGCGCTCGCGTCGAGCGCGTCGGAGTCGTAGGACTGGGTGAACGACTGCTTCTCCTCGCTCCACCCGTGTGTCAGCACCTCCGCCGCGATCTCGTCGCGCAGCGCGCGCCAGCGATCGATCGGCCCGTCCCGCCCGAACTCCTCGTGCGCCCGCACCCCCCGGTCGAAGGCGACCCAGGCCATGACCTTCGAATGCACGAAATGCCGGTTCTCGCCGCGCACCTCCCAGATCCCCGCGTCCTTGCGGCGCCAGCCGTCCTCGAGCCAGTCGAACAGCCTGCGGCAGAGCGCCCAGATGTTGTCGTCGGCCGGGGCGCCGTGCACTCGCGCCTGGTAGAGGGCGTTGACCACCTCGCCGAACACGTCGAGCTGGAGCTGAGTCGAGGCCGCGTTGCCGACGCGTACGGGAGCCGACCCCTCGTACCCGGGCAGCCAGTCCAGGGTGCGCTCGTCCAGACGGCGCTCGCCGGCGAGCCCGTACATGATCTGGACGTCTGCAGGGTCGCCCGCGATCGCGCGCAGCAGCCAGCGCCGCCAGGCGATCGCCTCGTCCTTGTAGCCGGCCTGCAGCATCGCGAGCAGCGTCAGCGTCGCGTCGCGGAGCCAGCAGAAGCGGTAATCCCAGTTGCGCACCCCTCCGACCCACTCCGGCAGCGACGTCGTCGGTGCGGCCACGATCCCGCCGGTCGGCGCGTACGTGAGCGCCTTGAGGAGCAGCAGCGACGCGTGGATCTCGTCGTGGTAGGGGCCGTAGTGGACGCACGAGTTCGCCCATTCGTGCCAGTACTGCTTCGCGTCCTCGAGCGCCTCGAACGGGTGGATCGGCTCCGGCACCTTCTCGTGCGACGGGAACCACGTGAGCACGAACGGCACCCGGTCGCCGGGACCGACGGTGAACTCGGAGACCGTCGTCATGTTCTCGCCGCGGATCTCGACGGGCGTGCGGAAGCAGAGCGCGTCCGGGCCGGCGACCGCGACGCGCGCGTGGTCGACGCGTCGCACCCACGGCACGATCTGGCCGAAGTCGAACCGGATCACGAGCTCCGAGCGCATCGGCACCGTTCCCTCGACCCCGATCACGATGCGCACGATGTCGGGTGCATGTCCCCGGGGCGGCATGAAGTCGAGCGCCCTGACGACGCCCTCGTCCGTCTCGTAGGTCGACTCGAGCACGAGCGTGTCTCGCAGGTAGGCGCGCGACGAGCGGGTGATCGGCGAGGCCGGCGCGAGGAGCCAGCGACCGTGGTCGGGCGTGCCGAGCAGTGCCGCGAAGCACGCTCCCGAGTCGAAGCGCGGGAAGCAGCACCAGTCGATCGACCCGCCGCGGTCGAGGAGCGCCGCCGTCTGGAGGTCGCCGATCAGGGCGTAGTCCTCGATCCGCGCCACGGAGCGAATCCTAGGGGCGTGCGGCCGCCTCGGGTCGCCGCGACCACCCGTGCGATTCGGGCTCGTCGTGGAACGTCGGACGTCGGCCGGGAGGAGCGCGTCAGGCCGCGGCAGGAGCGGTGGCGGTGGCCGCGCCCGCCGAGTCCTCGGCCGGGGCGAACATCGCGACGAGGCGTTCGAGCTCCTGCTCGGAGCCGACGACGAGGCGGACGCGGCCCTCGGCGACCGCGGTGCGCGCGCCGACCGCGCCGCCGATCAGGGCGTGGAGCTCCTCCGGCGGCGCCTCGACCACGAGATCCGGCTCGTCCGCCGGCAGCTTCATCGCCACGAGCTCGCCGCCCGTCACCTGCAGCGAGATCGTCTCGCCGTCGACGAAGCGGATCTCGTAGGTGCCGTCGACGGCCGCCTCGGGGCGGAACCGCACGTGGACGGCGTACATGCTCCAGCAGTCCTCGGGGGCGGGCGCGCCCAGCGTGCCCGCGCCCCAGCGGGCCAGCGCGCGCAGGACGTCGTCGAGCTCGCGCCCGTGGTCGGTCAGCTCGTAGACGCTCACCGCGAAGGGCGGCGGCAGCTTCGTCTTGCGCACGATGCCCGCCGCCTCGAGCTCCCGCAGCCGCGTGGTGAGGACGTTCGAGCCGATTCCGGGGAGCGCCTCGGCGAGATCCGTATACCGGCGCTGGCCCAGCATCAGCTCGCGCACGATCAGGAGCTCCCAGCGGTCTCCGACCTGGTCGAGCGCATGGGCGACGGGGCAGTACTGGTGGTAGGCCTTCACGCCCCCATTGTATGGCATCACTCATGGTTCGGTTGTCCGCACTCTTAGTACGGAAGACCGTACTTCTTATTCGAAAGCAAGAGCGGTACCGTGGGGCACGCAACTCGACTCGAAAGGTGACGACCCATGGTTGCTTCGACAAGACATCGGTGGTGGGCGCTGGCGCTCCTCAGCGTCGTCCAGTTCATGCTCGTGCTCGACATCGCGATCGTGAACGTCGCGCTCCCCTCCATCCAGGTGGACCTCGGGTTCTCGCAGGAGAACCTCCAGTGGGTGATCAGCGCCTACGCGCTCGTGTTCGGCGGGTTCCTCCTGCTCGGCGGGCGGACGGCCGACCTCCTCGGCCGCCGGCGCATGTTCCTGATCGGCCTCGTCGTGTTCACGTCCGCGTCGCTTCTCGCGGCGCTCGCGTGGAGCGAGACGTCGCTGATCGGCGCCCGGGCGATCCAGGGGCTGGGCGCGGCGATCATCGCACCGGCCGCTCTCTCGATCCTGATGACGACGTTCGCCGAGGGCAAGGAGCGCAACATCGCGCTCGGCGTCTGGGGAGCCGTCGGCGGGTTCGGCGCGGCGGCGGGCGTGCTCCTCGGCGGCGTGTTCACGGACCTGCTCAGCTGGGAGTGGATCTTCTTCCTCAACATCCCGGTCGGCATCACGGCGCTCGCGCTGACGCCGTTCCTGCTCGGTGAGAGTCGTGACGCCCGCGCGAACGGCTTCGACCTCCCCGGCGCCGTGCTCGTGACCGCCGGTCTCTCGACCGCGGTCTACGGCATCACGCAGGCGAACAACTGGGGCTGGGGCTCGACGACGACGATCGCGGTCCTGGCCGCTGCCGTCGCGCTCCTGGTCGGCTTCGTGCTCCGCGAGACCCGCACCAGCGATCCGCTGATGTCGTTCTCGATCTTCCGGATCAAGACCGTCAGCGGGGCGAACATCGCGGGCTTCATCCTCGGCACGGCGCTGTTCTCGATGTTCCTGATGCTGACGCTGTACATGCAGCAGGTGCTCGGGTACTCGCCACTCAAGACAGGCGTCGCGTACATCGCCGTCGCCGGGACGTCGATCGTGTGGGCGATGGTCGCCCAGCAGCTCGTGACCCGGGTCGGCGTCAAGCCGGTGCTGGTCACGGGGATGGGCCTGCTCACGCTCGGGCTCCTGTACTTCACGCAGGTCTCGGTCGACGGCTCGTACCTCGGCGACCTCCTGCCGGGCTTCCTCGTAATCGCGATGGGGATGGCGTTCTCGTTCGTCTCGATCTCGATCGCCGCCCTGGCGGGCGTGCCGGCCAACGAGGCGGGCATCGCGTCCGGGCTGATCAACACGTCGCAGCAGATCGGCGGGGCGCTCGGGATCGCCGTGCTCTCCTCGGTCGCGGTCGCGCACACGACCTCCGCGACGACGGCGGGCGACGCGGTGCCGCAGGCGCTCACGTCCGGCTTCCAGGCGGCGTTCTGGGTCGGCGCGGGGATCGCCGCGGCGGGTGTGGTCGCGTCGCTCGCGCTGATCCGCAAGGACGAGCTCGCGGCGTCGCCGGCGTTCGAGCCCGAGGAGCCGCTCCTCGAGGCCGCGTAGGCCGAGCGAGTCGGGTCGTCACCCGGTGCGAGGGGCGCGGCGCAGGCCGCGCCCCTCGTCGCGTCCGGAGAACTTTCGGCACACTCCTGTTACACACTCATGATGAAGGATGTGTAACCGTGGCGCGGATGCGGAGGATCAACGTCGTGATCGGCCCCGAGCTCGACGACCGGCTCGAGCGAGAGGCCGCCGCGCGCGGCGTCTCGAAGAGCGCGCTCGTACGCGAGTGCGTCGAGCGCGGCTTGCCGGCCCGAGGAGACGCCGAACGGTCTGGCGTGGATCGGCGAGCTCAGCCCGCTCTTCGACCATCTCGAGTCGGCGGAGATCGACACCGACCTCTACGGCCCGCTCGAAGCAGAGTCGTGATCTTCGTCGACAGCTCCTACTGGATCGCCCATGAGCTGTCGCGCGATCGCCGACATCCCGAGGCACGGAGGCTCGAGTCGCGGCACGGCCGCGACAGTCTCGTGACCTCGACCGCGGTGCTCGCCGAGACATGGACCTTCCTGCGTCGACGGGCGGGGCACGCTCTGACGATGACGTGGCTCGACCGCGTTCTCGCCGCCCCCGGCATCCGCACGGAACGGATCGACGAGGATCTCGAGCGGCAGGCGTGGGCCTGGCTACGCGTCCGCGACGAGCGTCCCTACTCGTTCGTCGACGCGACGAGCTTCGCGCTCATGCGGAGGCTGCGCATCACCGACGCCCTCGCCTTCGACGGCGACTTCGCGGCGGCCGGCTTCAACGAGCTGCGCCCGTAGACGCCGCGTGGGGCGCGGCCTGCGAGCCGCGCCCCGACGTTCTCCGTTGCCTGACGCTCAGGCGCGACCGCGACCGGGCATCGGGATCACGGGGCACTCGAACGACGGCCCGTCGCCGGCGCCGACCGCGTCGCCCGCCCCCATCGCGGCGGCGAGCTCGGTGTCGCTGTCGATCACGTCGTTGCCGTTCAGGTCGCCCGAGGCGACGGCAGCGTCGTAGCCGTTCGGGAAGCCGAGCACCTTGACGCGCCAGCGTCCGCCGTTGTAGTCCTGGTCACCGGGCGCGGCGGTCGCGACGTTGAGCTGGTTCATCTGGCCGGCCGGCAGCCCCGCGTTGAACTCGTAGATCGTGTCGAACGAGCTGGCGGGGGCGCCGGTTCCGCTGAAGTCGGTCGGCGTGCCGACGGTCCGGTACACGGTGCCGTCGACGTAGAAGCCGGGGTGCGGCGGACCGTTGCCGGCGAACGCCGATCCCGCCACCAGAGCGGTGACCCCGAGCAGGGTCGCGAGTGCGAGCAGCTTTCTCATTCGTCCTCCCTCGTTGGACAGCTGCCCCCACGCTGCCCGGAGGATCTTGCGAGAGTCTTGCGCCCCGGCTACGCGTTCGTGAAAACCCGCCGACGTAAGATCGGCGGGAGCCCGTGGTGAGTGCTCCGAGAATCCACGATGACGCCCGCGACGCCGACCTCCTCGCCGACGGCCGGATCGAACGCCTGCTCGCGACCTACGAGCCCGTGATCCTGGCCCGCTGCATCAAGGAGACGAGGAGCGTCCACGACGGGCAGGACGTCGCGCAGGACGTCATGTTCCGCCTGTATCGCGAGTTTCGCGCGGGGAAGCGCTACGAGGGGGTGCCGTACCGCGTGGTCGTCCACCAGGTGGTGAGGTGGACGCTCGCCGACTTCTTCGCGGGGCGCCGCACCGACGTGCCGCTGCCGGACGAGCTCGAGCTCGCCGGCGCCGACCTGGGTGAGCGCGTCGTCTCCGACCTCTGGCTGCGCGACCTGATCGCCCGGCTGCCCGACGCCGAGCGCGCCGCGTGCGCCGCGGTCTACCTCGAGGGCCTGAGCCCCGACCAGGCCGCCGCGCGGCTCGGGACGACCCGGAACAACGTCGATCAGCGGCTCTTCCACGCGCGCAGGCGGCTACGCGACCTGATGGACGGCGATGGCTGACGTCGACCGCCTCTTCGACGAGCTCGCGGCCGCCTACGTGCGCGGCGAGCGCCCCGACCTGCCCGGGTACCTCGTGCGCGCCGGTGACGACGCCGACGAGCTCGCACGGCTGGTCGACGCCTTCCTCCGCGTCGTGCCTCCGCCCGAGCCGTCGGAGGACGACGTCGCCGTCATGCGCGCGCGGCTCGAGGGCGAGCCCGGGCTGCTCGCGCTCCGCCGTCGACGGGCCCGCAGGGTGGACGACGTCGTCGAGGAGCTCGCAGGGCGGCTCGAGGTGGAGGACCGCGTCCGCCTGAAGCGCTACTACCAGCGCCTCGAGGGAGGCGTCCTCGATCCGCACCCGGTCGACGAGCGGGTCTGGGACGCGCTGCGCGCGCTCTTCGGCACGAGCGTCCGCAGCCTGATCCGCCCGCTCGTGACCCACGAGGGGGGAAGCGCGATGGCGTACTACCGGCGTACGGGCTCGCTCGACGCCTCGGCTCCGCTCCAATCCGCGCCCGCCCCGACCGAGGTCGTGCTCATGCCCGACGCCGATCCCCGCCCGGCCGAGCGGGACCTGCTCGACCGCCTCTTCCTCGGCGACGCCTGAGCGAGCTCGCGGGCGACCGCCGCGGCAGAGGACCGCCGACCCGGCGGCCCTCTGCCACGGAGCGTCTCTACGCCGTTCCGACCCGGCGCCGGGCGACGAACGTGCCGCCGACGATCAGCAGGCCGGCACCGGCGAGCCCGCCGATCACCGCTGCCGTGCCGGGGTCGACCGACGGGAGGTCGATCGACGTGCCGGAGTCGACCGCCGCCGGCGGGGCCTGCACCCCGCGCTCGACGAGCGTCGCCTCGTCGTGCGTGGCGGGAGCGGGCTCGATCCCGCGCGCCGCGAGGGTCGCCTCGTCGGCTCCCGGCATCGTGATCCCGATCCCGCGCGCCGTCGCGCCCACCTCGTCGTTCACCGCCGCCGGGTTCGCGAGCGTGCCCGCCGTGCCGGCCTCGTCGTGGCCGACCGCGACGGCCGGCTGCGCGATCCCGCGTGCGGCCAGGGTCTGCTCGTCTGCACCCGGGATCGTGATCCCGATCCCGCGCGCCGTCGCGCCCGCCTCGTCGTTCACCGCCGCCGGGTTCGCGAGCGTGCCCGCCGTGCCGGCCTCGTCGTGGCCGACTGCGACGGCCGGCTGCGCGATCCCGCGTGCGGCCAGGGTCTGCTCGTCTGCGCCCGGGATCGTGACGCCGATCCCGCGCGCCGTCGCGCCCGCCTCGTCGTTGACGGCGGTCGCCGCTGCAAGCGCGCCCGCAGTGCCGGCCTCGTCGTGGCCCGGGGTCACGGCCGTACCGCTCGCAACGGTGCTCGCGGTCGACGCCTCGTCGTGGCCGGGGGCGACCACGGCGGCGGTCGCGCCGCCGCCGATGCCGGTTCCCTCGGCGATCCCGGCGTGGGCGGTCGTCGCCGCCAGCGCGGCGGAGGCCGACGCGGCCGCGACCGTGAGCAGCACCGCCTCGCGGAGCCCGTGCCCTTCGAAGTCCGGGTGCTCGAGCGCGCGGTAGATCTCCGTCGGCTCGAAGGCGAACGTGATCCCGCCGGGGCCGGTGGCCGCGAGAACCGTCTCGAGGTCACCCCGCTCCCACGCGACGTGCAGGTCGCGCGGCTGCGCGTTGCCCAGCTGAACCTCGAGGATCAGCTCGGGAGACGCGTCGGAGGCCAGCGCCTCCTCGATCTCCTCACGCGGCACCGAGATGGTGGTGGCCTGCGCGCGCCTCTCGACGTCCGGCGTGCCCACGAGCATCGCCGTCGCGCTCATCCTGCTGGCTTCCATGAAGGCCTCCCTTCGTCCTGCGCCGCATGGGAGAGGCGCACGTCAATCGAGACGGGGGATCGCACCGCAATCTTCCCGCTCTCGTCACGATTGTCTCATGGCTGTCCAGCGTCAACCGGCGTCGGCGCCGTGCTCGGCGAGCCATGCCTTCGCGACGCGCTTCTTCGCGCGGGTCAGCCACGCCTCGACGAGGCGCTCCTCGAGCTCGTCGCCGTCGACCCGCTCGAGGTCGGCGATCCGCGTCAGCACCGCGGGGTAGCCGTTCCAGTGGGGCGTCGTGAACCAGATCCCGCGGTCGTCGGCGAGCACGAAGTCCTTCATGTCCTGGTCGGCGACGCGGAAGACGAGCACGTCCACGAGCCGCTCGCCGGTCTCGGGGTCGGTCGCGTCGGGCCGCGGCCGGCGGTGGAAGCAGAAGTACTTGCCGCCGACGTGGTACGAGGGGCGCCCGTCGTCCGTTCCCTTCTCGGCCTCGGGCAGGGAGAGCGCGAGCGCGTCGAGGTCGGCCATCGTCGCCACGCTGGCACTCTGCCACGTCTAGGCTTGCTCGCCCCGTGAGCGAGCGAGAAGGAGTCCGTGAATGTCCGACATCATCGTGACGACGATGAACGACCTGCCCGGCTACCAGGTGGCCGAGGTCTTCGGCGAGGTGTTCGGCCTCACCGTGCGCAGCCGCAACATCGGGAGCGACATCGGCGCGAGCCTCAAGGGGCTCGTGGGCGGCGAGGTGAAGGGCTACACGAAGATGCTCTCCGACAGCCGTCTCGAGGCCGTCGACCGGCTGCGAGAGGCGGCACGGAACGCGGGCGCGAATGCGGTCATCGCGATGCGCTTCGACTGCAACGAGGTGAGCGGGAACATGACCGAGGTCGCCGCCTACGGCACCGCGGTCAGCGTCCGTCGCGCCTGACACCGGCGCCAGGGCGGCTCAGCTGACCCGCTTGCGGATCCACCACACGGCGAAGCCGAGCAGGGCGAGCGTGAGCGCGGCGAAGATGCCCGCCTCGATCGCCTGGAAGAGCCAGAAACGGCTGCCGGGCTGATAGGTCGCGGTGAGCGTCTCCACGATCCCGTGCCTGTCGAGGCAGGCATGGTCGAGGCGCTTTTTCGCGGCTCCGGCGAGGCAGCCGCTGAGGGCCAGCGGGTCGACCGGCGTCCCGGCTGCGGTGCGGAGATCGCCCCGCTCGGTGAAGACCCACGCGTCGCGCAGCTCCAGTCCGGGCGATCCTGTGGTCGACGCCTCGTGGAGCGGCGCCAGGTAGTGCGGCCTCGCCCAGGTGGCGATCCCGACCCGGAGCGCGATGAACGTCACGAACGCGAGGCCGACGGCGGCCGCGGTGCGCCGCAGGACGACGCCGAGCGCGACGACCAGCGCCGCCGCGAAGAGCGTGTAGGCGAACGGGACGAGCCCCTCGAAGTCGAACCCGTCGAACCGCCCGTTGACGTCGTCGAGGGGGCCGCGCCACCAGGTCATGAGGCCGGTGAGCAGCGCCGCCGCCGCGACACACGTGGCGACGATCAACGCGAGCCGGATCGCGAGCCAGCGGTCGCGGGTGACGCTCTGCGTCCAGGCGAGCCGGAACGTGCCGCGCTCGAACTCCAGCACGAGCGGCATCGCGACGAGCGAGCCGATCAGCGCGGGCACGAGGTTGAGCCACCCGACGGCGTTGACGAGCGAGTCCCAGCGCGAGACGAACTGGTCGAGCTGCCCGCCGCAGTCGAGCGACGGGTTCGCGACGCACGCTGCGATGCCCTCGCTGTCGTACACGGAGGCGATGTGCAGGCCGGTCGGGACGAGCAGGGCCACGACCAGCCCGAGCAGGAGCGCCGCGATCAGCGTCTCGGTGCGCTGCTGGCGCCACGTGACCCAGATCACGACGCGAGCTCCAGCCGGCCGACGTCGGGTGCGGCGTGGCCCGCCTGTTGCTCGAGATAGGCGAGCACGAGCTCCTCGAGCCCGACCTCGTCGACCTGCCACGAGGGGTCGGCGATCGGCCGCTCGGCCCGTACGAGGAGCGTCGTCTGCCGCTCGGTGTGGCTCGCCCGGATCACGGAGTCGATGCGGGCAACCTCGCCGCGGTCTCTCCGCGGCCCGGTCAGCAGCCGGTGCGCGCCGAGGAGCTCGTCGATCTGACCGGCGAGCTGCACGCCGCCGGACGCGAGGATCACGAGGTGGTCGCACACCCGCTCGAGCTCCGCGACGATGTGCGACGAGAGCACGACCGTGAGCCCCTCGCCGGCGACGGCCTCCATCAGCCCCTGCAGGAACTCGCGCCGCGCGAGCGGGTCGAGCGACGCCACCGGCTCGTCGAGCACGAGCAGGTCGGGCTTCTTGCCGAGCGCGAGCGTCAACGCCACCTGCGCCTGCTGGCCGCCGGAGAGCTTGCCCACCTTCTGCGAGAGGGGGATCCCGAGCCGTGTCACCCGGCTCGTGGCGAGCTCGGCGTCCCAGCGAGGGTTCAGCCTGCGCCCGACCTCGAGCAGCTCGGCGAGCGTGAAGCTGCGGTAGAGGGGATGCTCCTGCGCGACGAACCCGACCCGCGGGAGCACGTGCGCCGGCTGCTCGCGGGGCGACCAGCCGAGGATGCGCACCTCGCCGGCGCTCGGCCGGCTGAGCCCGATCAGCATGTGCAGGAGGGTCGTCTTGCCGGCCCCGTTCGGGCCGATCAGGGCGGTGACGGAGCCGGCGGGGATCTCGAGCGAGCAGTCCCGGAGCGCCCAGCGCGAGCCGTAGCGCTTGCCGAGCCCGCGGGTCTCGACCACCAGCTGGGCGCTCACGCAGCCTCTCTCGCGGCCGCGGCCTGCAGCGTCGCCGCCACCAGCGCCGCGACGTCGTCCTCGTCGAGCCCTGCGGCGCGCGCCCGCCGGATCCAGTCGAGCAGCGCCGACTGCAGCCTCGCGTAGTCCCCCGGGGGCGTCGGCGGCAGCGCGCGCGAGACGAACGTCCCCTGCCCGGGGCGCCCCTCGACGAGGCCTTCCCGGTCGAGCTCGCGGTACGCCTTCAGCACCGTGTTCGGGTTGATCGCGAGGCTCCCGACGACGGCCTTGACGGTGGGGAGCTGGTCGCCCGGCTGCAGCATCCCGAGCCGCACCGCCTGCCTCACCTGCTGCACGAGCTGGAGGTAGGTCGGCACCCCCGAGCGCGAGCTCAGCCGGAACTCGATCATGCCGCCGCGCATTTATCTATTCTCATAGATAAATGGTGATAGCAGCACGTCGCGACGATGTCAAACGCATCTCTCCGAGCTGCCGCCTTGTGCTACATTATGACGCACATGACGGAGACTGTTGGCATCCGCGAGCTGCGCCAGAACCTCAGTCGCTACGTCGCACGCACGGTGCGGGGAGAGAGCTTCGACGTGACCGACCGTGGTCGCCCGGTCGGCCGGCTCGTCCCGCCCGCGACGGGTGAGGCGTGGCTCGATCGGCTCGTCGCCGAGGGGCGGGTCATCCCGGCGCGGCGTCGAGGCATCGTTCCCGCTCCCACCGCGCTCGGTACAGGGTCGATCTCCGAAGCGCTCGAGGCCGAGCGCGAGGACCGTCTGCAGTAGACCGTGGCGGGCGCCTACCTCGACTCCTCCGCGCTCGTCAAGCTCGTCAGACCCGAACCCGAGACCGACGCCCTCCGACGCTTCCTCGGAGATCCCTGGCGGCCGCTGATGATCAGCGAGCTGGCGGTGACCGAGGTCAGGAGGGCCTCCCGGCGCGTCGCTCTCGACCCGGCCGACGCGCTCGCGGCGTGCGAGGTCGTCCGCCTGACCGCTGACGTCCTCGAGCGTGCGGGCGAGCTCGACCCTCCGACTATGAGAACCCTCGACGCGATCCATCTCGCGACCGCCCTGTCGCTCGGCTCCGAGCTCGACGTGCTCGTCGCCTACGACGAGCGGCTGCTCGCCGCGGCGGCGCAGCACGGCCTGCGGACGGCGGCGCCCGCCTGAGCTGGCGGGCGCCGCATTTCGCTCAGGCGGCTTCCTGCAGCGCCGGCTCCTCGAGCGGGACGTCGGGCCGGCGCTCGCTGTGGGAGCGCATGGTCGCGACGGCGATCACCGCCCCGGCGACCGCAATCGCCGCCGCGACCTTCAACCCCGCCTGGAACCCGTCCACGAACGCGACCGGCCGCGTGTGACCGTCCGCGAGCGAGCCCGCGCTGACGTGCGCGACGATCGCGCCGGTCACGGCGATCCCGAGCGAGCCGCCCACCTGGCGCATGCTGTTCAGCACGGCCGAGCCGACACCCGCCTGGTCGCGCGGCACGGAGCTCATCGCGGCGGCCGTGGTCGGCGTCATCGTCATCGCCATGGCGACGCCCAGCACGAGCAGCCCGGGGAGGATCGCCCAGTACGTCGAGTCGGTGCCGAGCCGCGAGAGGATGAGCAGCGACACCGCGGCCAGGAGCATCCCGCCGCCGGTCAGCCAGCGCGAGCCGATCCGGTCGGACTGGCGGCCGACGACCGGCGCGAGGAACGCGATCAGGAGCGTCGCTGGGAGGAAGCTCGCGCCCGCCTGCACCGGCGAGTACCCGAGGATCTGCTGGATGTAGAGCGACACGTAGAAGAACACGCCGAACATCGCGAGCGCGATCAGCAGCATCGCCACGTTCGCCCCGGAGAACGTCGGGTTGCGGAAGAGCCTCAGGTCGAGCATCGGCCGCCGCTGGACGAGCTCCAGCACGACGAACAGGACGAGCGCGACGGCGGCGACCGCGAACGCGCCGACGATGCGCGTCGACCCCCAGCCGTGCGAGTTCGCCTCGATCAGCGCGTACGTGAGCGCGAACAGCCCGATCGCGGAGGTGGCGAGCCCCGGCACGTCCGGCCGCTGCCCGTGCGAGGTGTCCTTCGACTCGTCGATGAACAGGTACGCCGCCACGATCGCGAGCGCGCCGACGGGGACGTTCACGAAGAAGATCCAGCTCCAGTCGACGTGCTCGGAGAGGAGGCCGCCGACGAGGGGCCCGATCGCGAGCGCGAGCGCCGAGACGCCGGCCCAGATGCCGATCGCCGTGCCGCGCTGCCGCGGCGGAAAGGTGGCCGTGATGATCGAGAGCGTCGCCGGGTTCATCAGCGCCGCGCCGACGCCCTGCACGACGCGCGCGCCGATCAGCACCTCCGGCCCGCCGGCGAGCCCGCAGGCGAGCGACGCAGCGGTGAAGACGACGAGGCCCGCGACGAACATCAGCCGCCGCCCGAGGAGGTCGGCGAGCTTGCCGCCGGTGAGCATGAACGCGGCGAACGTGAGCGCGTAGCCCGCGACGACCCATTCGAGCTCCGACAGCGACAGGCCGAGGTCGCGCTGGATCGACGGCAGCGCGACGTTCACGACCGTGTTGTCGAGCATGATCATGAAGAGCCCGAGCGACACCGCCGCGAGCGTCAACCACTTGCGGTTCTCGCCGCCCAACCGTCCCTCGCTGCCCACTGCGCTCGCCGACTCCATGTCTCCTCCTTCGGTTGTCCGTCGTACTCCGATACGGTGGCTGCCGCGGGGGAGGCCGGGCCGGGCGTCAACCGCTCTCTTCGGGTGCGGTGAACCGAAGCTCGCGCTGGGAGACGGTCAGTCGCGCTCGGGAGCGGTCGGCGAGCGAGCCGCGCGACCGTCTTGGATCGTCACGATCGCGACCCGGTCGTCGGTCTCGTCGTACACGTAGACGACGAGCATCCACCGCCATGGGCCGAGCACGAACCGGAAGCCCTCCCACCGGCCTCCGAGCGACGCCCCGAGCAGCGGGAACCGCGCAAGCGGCTCGAGCGAACGGCGGACTCGGTCACTCGTGTCGCCGGGAAGGCTGTGGGTGGCGACCAGCTGGGCGAGATCCTGCGCGGCGGTCGGCGTGAACACGACCCGGGCCACGGCTCAGAGCTTTTCGAGCGCGACGCCCAGCCCCGCCTCTGCCTGCGCGCGACCGAGCTCGGCCCGCTCACGGGCGCCGGGGATGGCGTCGAGCAGCTCGACGAGGTGGCGCGGGTCCGGATCGGCCTCGTCGAGGGCACTCGAGAGCAGCGAGCGGGCCAGCGTCCCCTCGTTCGTGTGCGTTCGCGCGGCGAGGCGGCGGAGCTTGGCCGCGTGCTCATCGTCGAGCGTGACGTTGACACGACGTGCGGGCGGGCTCATCTACCCGAGGATACACGAGTCGTAACGAATCGTGTAGTCGAACTCCAGGCCCGACACCTCCCGGCCCGGCGCCCTGCCTAGCCGGTCAGCTCGGCGAAGCGCTGATCCGCGCGGATGCCGTCGAGGTCCTCGTCGGTCGAGATCAGGTCCTTGATCCGCTCGTTCAGCTCGACCGCGCGCCGGAGGTGCTCGAGCGCCTCGTCCGCACGTCCCGCCCGTGCCGCGAAGCATCCGGCGTTGAAGTGAGCGACGGGATCGTCGGGCCGCTTCTCGACGACGACGAGCTGCTTGGCGATCGCGGTCTCGTAGTCGGCGGCGTTGTACGCGGCCAGCGCCTCGCCGGCCTCCTCGGGGGCGAGGTCGTAGGCCCTGCCGGGAACGCCTCCGACGACCAGGATCGTCGTGCCCTCTTCCGTCGCGGTCGCCTTGCGCGTCGCGGTCGGCTGCACGTAGACGAGGGAGCCCGCCGCCGCCTCGACCGGCTCGCCGTCGATCTCGAAGGTCGCCGCGCCGTTCACGACGAGGTAGAGCTCCTCCTGGCCGGCCTCGCCCAGCAGGGTCTCGTCGTGCTCGCGGATCACGTCGACGCCGCTCGGCGAACGGAACGCCTGGATGCCGAACGAGGTGATGCCGAGGAGGCGTCGGACGTCGAAGCGCTGCCGCCCGTCGCCCGACGGCCCCGGCGCGACCCGCGGCGCGTGCTCGAGCTCGTCCAGCCTCGCGAAGAGGTAGCCCTTTTCCTGTGCTGCCGACATCGACTCCTCCTAACCGTTGCGTCTCCCAGCCCAGGATGCCGGTCGGGCCGCCTCTCGGCACGGCTGCTCACCAAATTCCGGGCGCCGAGCACGGCGGATTGACAGGTCCTTCACGGGCGCGTGCTATGCAGGGCGGGTGACGATCGAGCCGGTCAGGCGCAGGCGGCGCAGAAGACACGGTCTACGGACGGCCCTCGGGGTCGCCGGGCTGATCCTCGCGGCATGCGCGCTCGCCGCCGGAGCGGCGCTGCTCTGGTGGCCGGACCCGCGCGTCGAGCCCGACTCGGAGGCGCTCGCCCACCTCGCGGGGCCCGGTTTCGCCGGAGATGTCTCGAGCGTCGTCGTCCGCCGGCCCGACGGACGCAGGGTGCCCGTTGCCGTTCGGCAGGGGAGGCTGTGGCCCGCGAAGCGGCTTCGGGTCGGCGAGCAGCTGACCGTCGAGCTGACGGTGCGCCGCCCCGGCTGGGCAGGGTGGCTCGTCGGCCGCACCGCGACGGCGACGCTGGTGGTGCGCACACCGGAGGCGCGGCTCCGCGGCCGCTGGCTCGAGCTCGACTCGGGCGACCCGGTCGTCGCGCGGTTCGACACCCCGGTGCGGGCGGTCGTGCTGAGAGCGCACGGGCAGGCACGGACGCTGCGCTTCGCCCGCGCACGCACGGCGGTCGACGTCGGCGTGGCCGCGACCGGCAAGGACCGGGCGGGCAGCGTCTCGGTCAGCCCCGTGCCCCGCGCCTGGGAGCAGACGCCGCCTCCGACGCGCCTGAGCTGGTTCCCCGCCCGGCCGGTGGCGCAGGCGGTCGTCGAGCCCGCCGCGGGCGTGGAGCTCGCTCCCGACCGCCCGATCACGCTCACCTTCTCCCGTCCGGTGCGCACCGTCTTCGGGACGAGCCTGCCGACGATCACACCGTCCACACCCGGCCGCTGGCGCCGGCTCGACACCCACACGCTCTCGTTCGAGCCCCGCGGGCTCGGGTACCCGCTGAGCGGTCACGTCGCCGTCCGTCTCCCGCAGCGGGTCGGGCTCCCGCAGGCGGCCGGCCACTCGAGCACCCGGATGCTCGAGTGGGACGTGCGTCACGGGACGATCCTGCGGCTCGAGCAGCTGCTGGCGCAGGCGGGCTATCTCCCGCTCGAGTGGAGCCCGGCTGCGGATCCGGTGACGCTGAACGCGCACCGCGAGCTCGCCGCCACCGCCGACCCACCGGCGGGGCGGTTCCACTGGCGCTACGAGAACACGCCGCACGAGCTGCACGCGCTCTGGAAGACCGGGGAGTGGAACCAGATCGTCCGCGGCGCGGTGATCATGTTCGAGCACGAGCACCAGCTCGACGTCGACGGCTTCGTGGGGCCGAAGGTGTGGCGCGCGCTCCTCGCCGACACGCTCGCCGGACGCAAGAAGACCGACGGCTACAGCTACGTCTACGTCCACCGCAACGTGCCCCAGTCCCTGACCCTCTGGCACAACGGGCGCACGATCCTCTCTTCGCCGGGAAACACCGGCGTGCCCGCCGCCCCCACCCAGCTCGGCACCTTCCCGGTCTTCGAGCACATCCCGGTCGGGACGATGAGCGGCACGAACCCCGACGGCACGCACTACAACGATCCCGGCATCCGCTGGATCAGCTACTTCAACCACGGCGACGCCATCCACGCCTTCCCGCGCGCGAGCTTCGGCACGCCGCAGAGCCTCGGCTGCGTCGAGCTTCCCCTCGCCGCCGCCGCCACGGTCTGGCCCTACACCCCGATCGGCACGCTGGTCACCGTCGAGAACTGACGCACGAACGTCGTGGCCTACCCTGCCGGCAGGCTGACGAAGCGGACGTCGGTCGGGTTGCGGGAGTCGTGGCTCGCGGTCGGGAAGGCCGCGTAGACGACGCGCTTGCCGACGGCGAGGCCGGTGTAGTCGCCGACGAAGAGTCCCGGCGGAACGAGGAGCGAGGGATCCCCGGCGAGCAGGGGCGCGTCGCCCAGGGCGAACGCCGGACCGATTGCCCGACGGGTGAACGTCTTCCCGCGTCGGTCGAGACGGCGAGCCAGGTTTGCGCGTCACGCGCGCGTTCGCCCCTGGCGAGACTGCGTAGTACGAGACGGCCACGACCATGCCGGCGGCGGCGACCGTCGGGACGACGCCGAGCGTGCGCTTGCCGACGTCCAATCGGCGCGGTTTCGACCAGGTGCGGCCGCCGTCGGCGGAGCGTGAGAACGCGACCTGGTCGATGCTGCCGCCGCCGAAGCGGGAGTCCTGCCAGACGGCGTAGAGCCGACCGCTCGAGCCGAGCGCGAACGACGCCACTCCCGGGCGAATCACCTTCCCGCTTGCCGGGTCGCGCAGCCTTCCCGCTGCTGTCCGGATCCGGGCGATCCGGCGGGGCGCGGTCCACGTCCGGCCGCCGTCGCTCGAGCGCTGGACGAGGAGGGTGGAGAGGTGCGCCGCACCGGGCCCGGGAACGCCGCCCGCCTGCCGGTAGGCGAGGTGAAACAGCGCTCCGCGCGTCCCGGGAAGGACGACGCTGGCGACGTCGCCCGTGTCGTTGGTGTGGGCGAGGACGAGCCGGGGCGCGCTCCAGCGGCGACCGCCGTCCCTGGTCACGCTGAGCAGGGTGTCGCTCTCGATCGGCGGGCCGTTACGGCGACGGAGGTAGCGCTGCCAGACGGCGTAGGCGACGCCGGCCTGCGCGGGGTCGGCGGTGACGGTGCACTTGTCGACCAGGTACGTGCCGTCGTTCGCGGCGAGCGTGACGGGTGCGCTCCACCGCCTGCCGCCGTCGGTCGAGGTCGAGACCGCGACCCCCGAGCCGAGCCCGACCACAAAGGCGCGGCCGTCGGGGCCGATCGAGACCCAGGGATCGCTCGCGCGCGGCCAGCCGGTCGTCTGCCCGCCGGTGCAGAGGCTGAACGGCAGCTCCGTCCGCGCCCAGGTCTTGCCGCCGTCGGACGAGCGGCTCGCGACCAGGCCACGGGCGGCCCCGGTCGAGAAGCGGTCCTGCTGGTAGGCGACGATCAGCCGCCGCGGATCGCGAGGATCGACGGCGAGAGACGGCTCGACCTCGGCGTTCGCGAAGAGACCGTCCAGCCCGCCGAAGGAGCAGCCGTCGAAGGGGCTCGGCCCGGAGATCACCCGCCCCGGCGCGCCGGCGCCCTGCGACCCCGCCGCGCTGACCAGCGCGAGCAGGAGCCCGAGACCGGCGAGCATCGACACGGGCGCCCACGTCCGTAGGTGGCGGCTCCCGGAGAGCATCACCGGATATGACGCCGGCGGCGCCAAAATCGCCGGCAACTCGAGACACGGGCTCCCCGCATTCCTTCGCCCGGCGATCCAGCCGGTTCGGGATTCACCTCGGGCGACGAGGGGGAAACAGCCCGCCACGTGGCTCGCTCTCTCGACACCTCGACGAACTGCCCCGACCGGTCGCTGTCGTGATCGGCGACCTCTGGTACAGGAACGCGATCGTCTACAGCCTCGACGTCGAGACGTTCCTCGACTCCAACGGGGACGGCTGCGGTGACTTCGAGGGTCTCTCGCGCCGGCTCGACTACCTCGAGTCGCTCGGCGTGACGGCGCTCTGGTTGGCGCCGTTTCAGCCGTCTCCGCGGCGGGATGACGGCTACGACATCTCCGATTTCTTCGGCGTCGACAGACGGTTCGGCTCGGCCGGGGACTTCGTCGAGTTCATGCACCAGGCCGAAGCGCGCGGCATTCGCGTGCTGATCGATCTCGTGGTCAACCACACGTCGGACCGGCACCCGTGGTTCAAGGCGGCGCGCGAGCGCGGCTCGCAGCTCCACGACTGGTACGTGTGGTCGAAGAAACGGCCGGCCGACGCGCGCAGCGGCATCGTGTTCCCCGGTGTCCAGAAGCGGACGTGGACGTTCGACCGGAAAGCGCGTGAGTACTACTTCCACCGCTTCTACGACTTCCAGCCGGATCTCGACCTGGACAACCCGCGCGTGCGCGAGGAGGTGCGGCGGATCATGGGCTTCTGGCTGCAGCTCGGCGTGGCCGGCTTCCGGGTCGACGCTGTGCCGTTCGTGCTCGAGACGCAGCCGCGGCCCGGGCACCCGCGCGCGATCCACTTCGAGTACCTGGAGGAGTTCCGCGACTTCCTCCAGTGGCGCGTCGGCGACGCAGTGCTCCTCGGCGAGGCGAACGTGACCCCGGAGGAGTCGCAGGCGTACTTCGCCGCCGGCGACGGCCTCCACCTGATGTTCAACTTCTGGGTCAATCAGCACCTGTGGCTGTCCCTGGCCACCGGCGACGCGCGCCCGCTCGCAGCCGCGCTGCGGGCGACACAGAAGCTGCCGGCGAGCGCGCAGTGGGCGCACTTCCTGCGCAACCACGACGAGCTCGACCTCGGGCGGCTGACCAGGCAGCAGCGCGACCGCGTGTTCGAGGAGTTCGCTCCCGACAAGAACATGCAGCTCTACGGGCGCGGGATCAGGCGCCGTCCCGCGCCGATGCTCGGCGACCTGCGCCGGCTCCAGCTCGCGTACAGCATCGTGCTCTCGCTGCCCGGGACGCCGGTGCTCCGCTACGGCGACGAGATCGGGATGGGCGACGACCTGCGCCTGCCCGAGCGGGCGGCGATCCGGACGCCCATGCAGTGGTCCTCCCGGCGCAACGGAGGCTTCTCCGCCGCCTCGCGCCTCGTGCGCCCCGTGATCTCGCGCGGCGTCTACGCCTACCAGCACGTCAACGTCGAGGAGCAGCGGCGCGACCCCGGCTCCCTCCTGCGCTGGAACGAGCGGATGATCCGGCTGCGGAAGCAATGCCCCGAGATCGGGTGGGGCGAGTGGCGGCTCCTGCCGACGCGCTCCAACTCGATCCTCGCGATCGAGTACACCTGGCGCGGCAGCACGATCGTCTGCCTCCACAACCTGTCCGGGCAGACGCACGAGGCACGGGTGCAGGCCGGCCGCGAGACGCTCGCGAACCTCGTCGACGTCGAGGAGCTCCACGCCGCCGGAGGCGTCCACCGGATCGCGCTCGAGCCCTACGGCTACCGCTGGTACCGCGCGGGCGCCATCGACCAGACGATCGAGCGGCAAGCGTTCGGCTGATCGGCCTACACAGCGATCGGCGCAAGGGACGACCCTTGCTCCTCGTCGAGCAACGCGTCGACCTCGCCCTGCGCGTGTGCGACCGTGTCTACGTCCTCGCGTCCGGGGAGGTTGCGCTCGAGGAGCGGGCCAGCGACGTCCACGCCGAGGAACGGTCGCTCATCCGCGCCTATCTCGGCTAGATGATTGATGCCACGGCTCTGGTCGTGGCGATAGGGACCAACGGGGGCAGGTCGAAAGTCGGCGGTGTCTTCGACATCGTCGACCAGGAGGCCACGATGGACGCCGACCTCGACCGGAGGAGAGACGATCGTCTGTGACAAGGGCTACGCCGGCCGCGAGTTCGCGGCCAAGGTCGCGGCACTTGGGGCCAAGGTCGTGCACCTGCAAGGACCTGCTCTCCCTCGAACGCCACGGAGCCCGCACGCCGCGCAACCTGTTCGCACGGATCGCGACCCGCCTGCTCGCCCTCGCGGCCTGCATCAGCCTCAACCACGAACTCGGCCGCCCCAGTCGCGCAATCGCCAACTACACCGCGTAGCCGCGTGGCATCAATCATCTAGCGGCGGACGACCCGCAGCACGACGGTCGCGTCGTTCCGGATGCCGGCGGTGTCCATGACCTCCACGTCGAGCGGATAGGCGCCCGGCGCCTCCGGCTTGCCGACGATCGTCCCGTCGCCGAGAACCCGAAGCGGCGCGGGCAGGCCCTTGACCCAGACGCGGTACGGCGGGGTGCCGCCGCTCATCCGGAGCCGGTCGACGTAGCGCACACCCGCCCGCGCCCGGCGGAGCGGCCCACCGACGACGAGCATCGAGCCGCCGTCGGCGCACGCGGCCCGACACGCAGCGACGACGAGCGGCCGCAGAAAGCGCGCGAACGCGTCTCCACCGATCGACGTCATGTGGATCCCGTCCACGAACCACTCGTCGTGCGCGCGACTCTCGAGCTCCCAGTCGCCGACCGCGAGCTGTGGCCAGCGCTTCGGCGCCTCGCGAATCTGGTCGTTGATGTCGGCCCAGCTCGGACGCCGCTCGCGGAGGGTGACCCAGACCACCTGGTCGACACCGGCGTCGAGGAGCGCGCGCATGACGCGATCGATGCCTGCCGCGAACCCGGTCGGCGCGTCGTTGTAGCCGACGTCGACCACGGCGACCCGCCCGAGCCCCGAACCGACGTCCCGGATCGCAGCGAGCGCGCTCGGCGGGCGCTCGCCGCCGTAGACGCATCCCTCGGTGACGAGTCGACGGCACGTCCTGACGTCGATGCGGAGGTCGATGCCGCGGGCGAGGGCGTCACGCGAGTCCTGTCGCCAGGACAGAACGCCGCCGACCGAGTCGGTGACGAGCGTCACCCGCGGCGCAGCCGTGGGGGCCGCGCCAGGGGTTCCCCCTCCGACGAGCACGGCGAGGGCGGTCGCGGCGAGCAGAACTCTGAACAGGGTCGGCATGCGCGTTCGTCCCGAGCGGGATGGTGCCGGAGCGCGCGACGGCGCGCCACCCGAGGATCCCGAGCCGGCGGTCTGGTATCAACGCAGGATCAGAGCGTTCCCGAGAGTGCGACGACGCCGGCGGCACCTGCCGTGAAGATCGACTCGTTCACCCACTTCCTGCCCCGCGCATATGCGGAGCGTCTGCTGAGCCTGCCGGAGACGCCCGCCTCGAAGGACATCCGCACGCGGATCGGCGCGATCCCCGCGATCGTCGACCTCGACCTCAAGCGCCGCCAGCTCGAGGAGTTCGGCGACGACTACCGTCAGATCACGAGCCTGCCGGCGCCACCGCTCGAGGACGTGGGCGACGCGGCGACGGCGATCGAGCTGGCAAAGATTGCGAACGAGGGTCAGGCGGAGCTCGTCGAGCGGCATCCGGACACGTTCGCCGGCTGGGTCGCGCAGCTGCCGCTGAACGACGTCGACGCGAGCGTCGCCGAGCTGGAGCGCGCGGTCGGCGAGCTCGGCGCGGTCGGCGTCCAGATCTACACCAACGTCGGCGGCCGTCCCTGGGACGAGCCGGAGTTCGAGCCGATCTTCGCGAAGGCCGCAGAGCTGGACTGCACGATCTGCGTCCATCCGAGCCGCAACAGCACGTTCGCCGACTACCAGACGGAGGACCGCTCGAGGTACGAGATCTGGTGGACGTTCGGCTGGCCGTACGAGACCTCGGCGTTCATGGCGCGCATCGTGTTCTCGGGCGTCTTCGACCGGTACCCCGACCTGCGCTTCCTCACCCACCACGGCGGCGCGATGATCCCGCACTTCGCCGGCCGCATCGGCCCCGGCTGGGACCAGCTCGGCGCGCGGACGCCTGACGAGGACAGGCATCTGGTCGAGACGCCGATCCAGGGCCGGCCGCTCGACTACTTCGAGAAGTTCTACGCCGACACGTGCATGATGGACGCGGCGCACGCGATCCGGTGCTGCATCGAGTTCTTCGGCGTCGACCACGTCCTGTTCGCCTCGGACTCGCCGTTCGACCCCGAGAAGGGCCCGTACTACATCCGCACGACGATCGCGAACATCGAGGAGCTCGGCCTCTCCGGCGCGGACAAGGACCGCGATCTACTCGGAGAACGCACGGCGGCTCTTCAAGCTGGACTGACGAGCGCCTGCTTCACGACCGCGGTGCCACCGCCGTCCACCTCCCTAGTTGAAGGTGCGCCCGCCGTTGACCCAGATGTTCTGGCCGGTGACGAAGTCGGAGCCTGGCCCGATCAGGAACAGGAGCGCACCGACCATGTCCTCCGGCGTCTGCTCGCGGGCGAAGATCCGCTGGGCGGCGAGTGCCGGGGCCATGTCGGGCTGGCGGTTGTCGTAGTCGCGGTCGAAGGCGATGTAGTCGGGGGTCAGCGTGTTGACGCAGATCCCGTCGGGGCCGAGCTCGCGGGCGAGCGCGCGCGTCAGTCCGACCACGGCGGCCTTCGACGCGACGTAGTGCGCGAAGCCGGGCGGCGCGGTGGGAACCGTCGTCGACGAGACGTTGACCACCTTGCCGCGCCCTTGTCGCCGCATCGCCGGCGCGACGGCTCGCGTGCAGAGCCAGGCCCCTTTGACGTTGACGGCCAGCACACGGTCCCACTCCTCGTCCGGGATCTCCTCGAACGGCTGCTTGACGATCGTGCTGTAGACGGCCGCGTTGTTCACGAGCGCGTCGATGCGCCCGAACCGCTCGAGGACGGCCTCGGCCAGCCGCTCGGTCGACGCGCGGTCGCGACACGTCGACCCCGACCCCGAGATCGACTCCCTCGACCGGCTCGATGTCCGCACCGACAACTGCGTATCCTGCCGCCGCGAGCTCGCGGCAGTAGACGGCGCCGAGCCCCGACGCAGCGCCGGTGACGATCACGACGTCGCTCACGGATCCCATTCGACATCGAGCGACGTGAAGCCGCGCGCGAAGAACACCGGCTCGCGCACCGGTGGGCGCGGGCCTGGGCGGAGACGCGGGAGCCGCCGGAGCAGCATCGGCAGCGCGACGCGCAGCTCGAGCCGCCCGAGCGGTGCGCCGATGCAGAAGTGGATTCCCTTGCCGAACGCGAGGTGGGAGCCGATGTCGTCGCGCTCGGGTCGAAACACCTCGGCGTCGGCGAAGACGCACGCGTCGCGGTTGGCCGAGGCAAAGTGCGCCATCACGCGCGCGCCCTCGGGGAGGGTCGCGCCGCCCAGCTCGACCTCTCTCGTGGTGACGCGGAACAGCCCCTGCGCCGGCGACTCGAGCCGGAGGATCTCCTCGATCGCCTTGGGGCATAGCTCGGGGTCGAGGAGGTGCTCGCGCAGCACGGGCTCCGCGAACATGCGGTGAAGCGTGCTGCCGATGGCACGCGTGACCGTGACGTGGCCGGCGACCATGAGGTCGAGCGGCAGGCCGGCGATCTCGATCGTGTCGAGCGGCGCGTCGGCGGCGTCGTTCGCCGTGACCATCGCGCCCAGGAGATCGTCGGTCGGGTTCGCCCGGCGATCCTCGACCGCTGCGACGCAGTACCGCTGCAGCTGCACGAGCCCGCGCGCGTGACCAAGCTGCTCGTCGAGCGGACGCTGCTGCTGGAGGAGCAGCCAGTCGGTTCCCCAATGGTGGATCTGCTCGAGATCGTCGCGCGGGAACCCGAACAGCTCGCCGAGCACGCGCAGCGGCAACGGCCACGCGAACGCGTCCACGATGTCCGCCCGCCCGTGCGGCGCGAGCTCGTCGAGGAGCTCCGACGCGATCACCTCGATCCGCGGCTCGAGCTCGTCGATCCGGCGCGGCGTGAACGCCCGGGCGACGAGGCCGCGGATGCGGTCGTGCAGCGGCGGGTCGAGCTCGATGATGTACGGCATCTCCGGGTACCCGTCGGCGAGCACGTCGAGCACCTCGGGTGGGAGCGACGACGCCGACGACTTGAGCGCACCCGCCGACGAGAACGTCCGGTGGTCCTTGAGCACGGTGAGCACGTCCTCGTGACGCGTGGCGACCCAGAGGTCGAGGGCCGGAGCGTAGAAGACCGGCTGGTCGCGGCGTGCGAGCGCCAGGACGTCGAACGGGTTCTCGCGTTGCTCGGGTCTCGTCGGGTCGAATGGGATTGCCGCGTTGGCGCTCACGACGTCGGTGCCTCTACCGGGCCCGTGGCGAAGGACGCCACGGCCGCCAGGACGGTCGGCCACGCCCCCTCTGCGCTCGCCGCCGTCCATCGGTCGCCGACGCGCCGCATTTCCTCGGACGGCTCCACGGCCGGAGTGTGCTCGAACGATTGGGGGAACACAATTCTTGGGCGTGCTCGCGACGGCGTGGGTCTGTCAGTGTGTGACGCCGTGATGGCCGACCGAGCCCGTGCCGGCGACCGAGCATTCGGGTGACCCCCGCCCCGACGCAGTGACCGCGCCCGCGCCGACGCCCGACCCCTGGTGGCGGCAGGCCGTCGTCTACGAGATCTACGTGAAGTCCTTCGCCGACAGCGACGGGGACGGGCTCGGCGACCTCGACGGGGTGACGGCGCGGATCGACCATCTCGTCACGCTCGGAGCCGACGCCCTGTGGCTCACCCCGTGCTACCCGTCACCGGATCGCGACGGCGGCTACGACGTCGCGGACTACTGCGCGATCGCTGACGTGTACGGGGGCGACGCCGCGCTCGAGCGGCTGCTCGCCGCCGCGCACGCGCGCGGGCTTCGCGTTCTCCTCGATCTCGTGCCGAACCACTGCTCCACCGACCACCCGTGGTTCCGGGCGGCGCTGCGCGAGCCGCCGGACGGCCCTCACCGCAGGCGGTTCCTGTTCCGTGACGGGCGTGGTCGGCACGGAGAGACGCCGCCCAACAACTGGACCTCGGTGTTCGGCGGCCCCGCGTGGACGCGCGTCTGCGAGCCCGACGGCACGCCGGGCCAGTGGTACCTGCATCTCTTCGATCCGGGCCAGGTCGATTTCGACTGGCGGAACCCCGAGGTGCCCGCCTACTTCCAGCGCGTGCTCCGGCACTGGTTCGACCTCGGCGTCGACGGGTTCCGCGTCGACGTCGCGCACGGCCTCTTGAAAGCGCCCGGCCTTCCCGATTACGACCCGGAGCTCGACGCCGCCACGCCGATGCTGAACCAGGCCGACGTGCACGACGTCTACCGCGGCTGGCGGGCGCTGGCCGACGGCTACCGGCCCGGGCGCGAGCTCGTGTTCGTCGCCGAGGCCTGGGCGCCGAGCCCCGTCGAGGCGGCTCTGTATGTCCGGGGCGGCGAGCTGCACCAGACCTTCTACTTCGATCTCGTCATGCGACCGTGGGGCGCCGTCGGGTTCCGCGAGAGCGTGCGGGACGGGCTCCGGGCCCTGGCCGCGGTGAGTGAGGGAACCGCTCCCGGGGAGGTCGGAGAGCTCGCGTGGACGCTGAACAACCACGACGCCTTCCGCTCGGTCACGCGGTACGGGCTGCTCGAGCGGACGCTGCCGGTCCCGTCCGACCCGCACGCCGCCGCCGTCCGACCGAGGGGTCGCGTCGACGTCGAGCTCGGACGAGCGCGGGCGCGCGCCGCGGCGCTCTTCCTGATGGCTCTGCCGGGGCCGGTGTACCTCTACCAGGGCGAGGAGCTCGGTCTCCACGAGGTGCTCGACCTCCCCGACGAGCGCCGCCAGGATCCGATCGCACGCCGCGGGGACGGCTCCGACCTCGGCCGCGACGGGTGCCGGGTACCGCTCCCGTGGAGCGCCGACTCGCCGACGTTCGGGTTCTCCCCGCAGGGCGCGAGGGCCGAGCCGTGGCTGCCGCAGCCGGCCTCGTTCGCCGCGCTCGCCGCCGACGTGCAGGGCGCCAGCCCAAGCTCGACGCTGACGCTGTACCGGCAGGCGCTCGGGCTCCGCCGCGAGCGGATCGTCGACGCGCCGCGGACGGTCGAGTGGCTCGAGGTCCCCGGCCGCGAGGACGTCGTCGCGTACCGGCGCGGCGACGTCGTCGTGGCGACGAACTTCGGCACCGAGCCGTGCGCGCTCCCTCGGTCGTGGGGAAGCGTGCTGCTGCGCAGCGACGGGGGGGAGTCCCATCGTCTCGCGGGCTCGAGCACCGCCTGGCTCGAGACGGCAGACACGCCTTCCTCGGCAGCCGGGGCTCCGCGAACGATGCCATGACCGCGCCGCAGCGCCGCCAACGCTCTTGGGGTTGGCGGGCGTGCCCTCGTTCCTCGCCGACTAGCGCGCACTAGCGCAATTTCTTCAGTGCACGTCCAAGTGCCTGGCCGCCCGCGAGCACGGGGGCGAACAGGTCGCCGTGCCGTTCGACCCGCTCGAGCGCCTCGCGCATCCCGAACCGCCGCGGCGTCACCTCTTCGGTCAGCTCGTCCCAGCGAAGCGGCGTCGAGACCGGCGCACCCGGCTTCGGCCGCACCGAGTAGACCGAGGCGATCGTCTTGCCCCGCG
>CAVPZH010000029.1:0-206797 GCA_963710125.1 uncultured Actinomycetes bacterium
TCCTAAACCGCGTGCGCAAGTTCGATTCTTGCCGGGGGCATCTCCGATATCTCCTCGAAAGCTGCTTCGTGCAACTGCAAGCCCGTCCACCAGGCGAGCGTCTGGAGCGCACGCGAGCAGAAGCACCTACGGAAGACGTTCCCTACGTTGGCAGCCGCCCGGGCGCCACCGCTCACGGGACGACAGTGGTGGCCATCGACCGTGCGAGCCGTTCTTCTCCGTACCGTCGGCGAATGAAATAGCGGACGAGGCGCTCTCGCCGCTATTTCATGTCTGGCGCTTTCTCTAAAATACGTTCTGTCCGGCCGGTCCCCTATTGAGGCTCGAGCTAACCAAGGAGAACCGATGGCCCCCGCTACGTACACGCGCCGGCCGCTACGTGAAACAGCGCACAGGCTACGCGGCGTTCATCCCCGCGCCGCTTCCACCCGACCCTCCGGTCGCTCTCGAGGGTCTCCAGGCGCTCCTATCTCGCGCGGATCAGGGTGTCGGCCGCCTCGACGGTGTCATCCAGACGGTCCCGAACGCGGACTTCTTCGTCTACATGTACGTGCGCCGCGAGGCCGTCCTCAGCTCGCAGATCGAGGGGACACAGAGCACTCTGGAGGATCTCCTCGCGGTCGAACTCGAGCCCCGCCCCGCTTGGCGACGCCTGCCGCAGGACGTCGACGAGGTCGTCCGGTACGTCCACGCGATGAACTACGGCCTGAGTCGCCTGAGCGACCTGCCGCTCTCGCTCCGGCTGATCAGGGAGATCCACCGGGAGCTCCTCTCCGGCGGTCGCGGCTCTCACCGCTTTCCCGGGCGAGTTCCGGACGTCGCAGAACTGGATCGGCCCGGAGAACGCGAGCCTCTGCCGACGCGACGTTCGTGCCGCCTCCGGTGCACGAGATGAAGGAGGCGCTCGACAACTTCGAGCGCTTCCTCCACGAGGACGAGCTGCCCGCGCTGGTCCATGCCGGCCTGGCGCACGCCCAGTTCGAGACGATCCACCCGTTCCTCGACGGAAACGGTCGCGTCGGCCGGCTGCTGATCACGTTCCTGCTCGTCTTCCGCGGCGTCCTCCACCGGCCGCTTCTCTACCTCAGCGTCTACCTCAAGCGGAACCGCGCCGAGTACTACGACCGCCTCATGGCGATCAGGAACTCGGGCGACTGGGAGTCGCTGGCTGCGCTTCTTCCTCACAGGCGTCGCGCAGACCGCCGAGGAGGCGACCGCGACCGCTCGGGCGATCCTCGAGCTCCGCGAGGAGCACCGGCGCCGAATCCAGGAGCAGACGGCCGGCGTGAACAGTCTGCGGCTGCTCGACCTCCTTTTCGAGAGGCCGCTCGTCCACGTGAACCTCGTGAAGGACAGCCTCGGCATCTCCTTCGTCACCGCGAACAAGCTCGTCGAGCAACTCGAGGGGCTTGGCGTGGTCGAGGAGATCACCGGCAGGAAGCGCAACCGGATCTTCAGCTACACGCCCTACGTCGCCCTCTTCCAGGACGAGCCGCCCGGCGCCGAGGACGGAGACGTTCAGGAAACGGAGGCCGACGTCGCCTGAGGAAGCTGACGCCGACGCGCGTTGCTCGACGACGATCCCGGACGCGGCTGCGAGGAAGCTCGCGTCGGGCTACTTGACGAGCTTCCAGATCGTCTGAGCGCCCTTCCGCTTGCCCGCGAGCCACGTCACGAGGGCGACGACGACGAGGCCTGCAGCCGCGAACACTGCGAGCGACCGTAGCTCCGACCGCAGCCCGGCGAGGTCGTCGTTGAGACGTTGCCGCTCGGCGGCGATCTCGTCGCGGATCTCGTCGACGCCTCTCTCAGACATGGCTTCGTAGCGTCTCCACCGTACGCTGCGCCTCCTCCACGGCCCGGGTGGGCGTGGGAGGAGCGGCCTTGCGGGCGAAGCGACGGGCGAGCAGGCCGGCGACGGCGGCGAGGGCCAGGATGATCGCCGTGACGATGAGCAGCGACAACCAGAGGGGAAGCGCCTCGTGGAGGCCCGCAGCGATCGTCGCGAAGGCGAAGCCGACGCCGTAGACGGCCAGGACCGCTGCCGCCACACCGAGGCCGCCTGCGACCCCGAGGGCCGTGGCCTTCTGTTTCCCTTCGAGCTTCGCCAGCTCCAGGTTCAGCTCGACGAGCGACTGGATGTGCCGCCTGATGGCCTTCGTCTGCGCCACGAACCCGAACATACGGACGACACTACTCCGTCCTAGGCAACGCGGACAACAGCCCGAGCCGACACCGGGGAGGGTCGTGCGGGCCCTTCAGGGAAGCTCCCAGACGGTCTCTGCATGCTCGACCGTCGTGGTGGCGACGAAGCCAAGCCGCCGGGCAACCGCCTGCGAGGGGCGGTTGCCCGCGGCGATGTGGGCGGTGATCCGCGCGACCCCCGCGTGCGCTCGCAGCCAGCCGAGCATCGCCTCCGCCGCCTCGGTCGCGTATCCCCGGCGCTGGAAACCCGCGCCGATGACCCAGGCGACGTCGGCGACTCCACTCTCGACCGTCAGGGTCGCCTGCACGAAACCGACGGCGCAGCCCGACGCTGCGCTCACGGACGATCCAGTTGAGCCACCGCTGCGAGCGGTCGCGTGACCATCGCTCCGCCTGGCGTGCGTACCGCTCCCGCAAGGTCCGCAGATCCGGTGGGTCGCCTCCTGTGTGCTCGTACAGGGTCGGAGCTGCGAGCACCTCGACCATCTCCCGCGCCGCGGAGGTGGTCAGCGGTTCGAGCACGAGCCGATCGGTGTCGAGCGACGGCAGGCGATCGCTCCCCTCCGCGCGACCTGCGACAGGATGTTCGCGGTTGCGGCTTCGCGCCATGGATGCTCCATACTCGTGCGAGCAGCCTCGTGGTCGAGGAGCCCGAGCGGCAACGTAACCGAGTGCGGCCGAGGGTCGGTGACGACAGCGACCTACGGCAAGTCTCGTCGACGAGCATCACGCGCGAAGCCTCACCGCGAGGCCGACGCCGGAGGAGATCACGACGTCCGCGAGATCGGCGGGTGACGAGGGGAGTCCGCCGCAGCGCTCAGGCGGAGCCGAGGTGCTCGGAGAACCAGTCGGCCGCGGCGCTGCCCGCCTGCGCGAGGAGCGTCCGGTCGCTGTACAGCGTCATGTGCGTCGAGCCGCCCACCGTCACGAGCCGCTTCTTCGCGGTCGGGATCGCGTTGTAGGCCTCGATCTCGAGATCCCAGAGCGTCAGGTCGTCGTGCTCCGCCACGATCACGAGCGTCGGGACGTCGAGGATCCGCGGCAGGAAGGGCGCCACCGAGTACGACATCAAGAGCTCCGCCGACTCGATCGTGCTGAGGTTCTGGTAGGCGGGCGCCTCGCTCTCCTTCAGCTGCTTGAAGGTCGTGTACGTCTCCGGGAAAGGCCAGGTCGAGATCTCGGCGGCCGGGTCCTCGGCGGCGTGCGGCAGGGTTCCGCCCTCGCCGGTCGCGAAGCGCCGGCGCCGGTCATCGAGGAGCAGCTGCTCGAAGCGGCGAAAGCCCACCGTCCCGTGGACGCGGCGCATGTTGCGGTAGCCGTCGACGACGGGGATCTGCGAAACCGCGCAGCGGACGCGGGGGTCGGTGCCCGCCAGGATCAACGCGTGCCCCCCGCTGTACGACAGGCCCCAGACGCCGATCCGGGTCGGATCGACGTCGTCGCGCGTCTCGAGGCAGCTGATCCCGTTCCTGTAGTCCTCGAGCTGCATCGCCGGGTCGATGTGCTGGCGGCGCGCGCCGTCGCTGGCGCCGAAGTTGCGGTAGTCGAAGAGGAGGACGGCGAAGCCGGCGTCCGTGAAGAAGCGGGCGTAGTGCGGCTGCACGAGCTCCTTCACGTAGCACCAGCCCCCGGCCATCACGACCGCCGGGTACGGCGGATCGCCTCCGTCCGGGGTCATGAACCAGCCGCGAACGGTGTCTCCGGCGCTCGCAAACTCGACGTCCTGCCTCAAGTCGTCTCCTCATCGCCCGTGGAGCTGTCCACTCTCTCACGCCGTCGCCGAACGACGAGCCGGACGGCCCTCTGCGTGGTCCGCTCCAGACGCTCGCCGGGCCGACGCCGCGTCCGATCCTCACTAGAGTTGCGATGTCCAGGCGCGGGTCGTTCACCGCGGAAAACCAGCGTGTCAGGACGCGTTCAGTGACCCAGCTCGGTGAGCTCATCGCGCGGGAGGCGGCGCAGGCGCGTCGCGCCGCTCCGCTGCTCCGCGACGACCGCGTCGCGGACGCGCTCCGCCGGGCTGCGGTGCTGGTGCGAGAGCGCCGCGCGACCATCCTCGAGGCGAACCGCGCGGACTCGGAGGCCGCGGCGGGCCGGCTCGACGAGGGCAGCCTGGACCGGCTGCGGCTCGACGACGCGCGCGTCGACGCGCTCGCGGGACAGGTCGAAGCGATGGCGGAGGTCGAGCCGCTCGAGCGGGAGGCGGGCTCGTGGACGCTGCCCAACGGTCTTCGCGTGAGCGAGCGCCGCATCCCGATCGGCACGGTCGGCGCCAACTTCGAGGCCCGGCCGAACGTGGCGCTGGACGTCGCCGGGCAGCTCCTCAAGAGCCTGAACACCGCCGTGCTGCGCACCGGAGGCGCCGCGCTCGGAACGGTCACGGTCCTCGTCGACGACGTCCTGCGCCCCGCCCTGGAGGCGGCGGGCCTGCCGCCGGGCGCCGTCGGCCTGGTGCGCTCGCCCGACCGCGAGGGTGCCCGTGCGCTCGTGTCGCTCCCTCGCGCGATCCCGCTCGTCATCCTGCGCGGCAGCGGTGAGACGACGGCGGCGCTCGCCCGCCTCGCGGCCGAGCACGGCGTCCGCACCCTCGCCCACGCGGAGGGAGGCGGCGTCCTGTACGTGCACCGCTCCGCGTCGCCCGAGCGGGCGGCGGCGCTCGTCGACGCCAGCCTGGATCGGCTGGGCGTCTGCAACCGGCTCAACCTACTGCTCGTCGACCGCGAGGCGGGAGAGCTCGTGCGCGCGCTTCTGGAGCTGCTCGCGGGCAAGGGCCTCGAGGTGCGCGGCGACGTCGACGGCGCGCTCCCGCTCGACCGCCCGCTCGGGTACGAGTGGGCGAACGACCCGCAGCGCGTCGCGACGGTGACGGTCGCGCTCGTGGGCGGGCCCGAGGAGGCGGTGGGCATCGCCAACGAGGAGACGTCGGGCCTCGCCGCGGGGGTCGTCGCCGAGGACGACGCCGCCGCGGAGGCGTTCCTCGACGGCTATCGCGGCACGGCGGCGTTCTGGCATGCGCCGACCCGCTTCACGGACGGCTTCGAGCTGACCGGCGCGCCCGAGACGGGCATCAACGTCGACTGGGCGCCCGGCCCGCGCGGGCCCGTCACCTACCGGGATCTCTGGCTGCGCCAGTACCGGATCGTCGGGGACGCGACCCAGCGTCGATGACCGTCGTCGTCAAGCTGGGCACGAGCCTCGTCGCCGGGCCGGCCGGCCGCGTGCGGCGGGGCGTCCTGGGCTCCCGGGCGCGCGAGATCGGCGCCGTCGTTCGGGGCGGTGAGGCGGTCGCGGTGGTCTCCTCCGGCGCGATCGCCCTCGGCCTGCCGTACCTCGGCCTCGACCGCCGGCCGCGCTCGGTACCCAGGCTGCAGGCCGCCTCGGCGCTCGGGCAGGCGCGCCTGCAGCGGGCATGGGAGCAGGCGCTCGGCCGCGAGGGCCTCCAGGCTGCGCAGATCCTGCTCACCGCGGAGGACGTCGCAGACCGCGTCGCCTACGTGAACGCCCGCAACGCGCTGCAGGCGCTCTTCGCGCTCGGGGCGGTGCCGATCGTCAACGAGAACGACGCGACGGCGACCGAGGAGATCGCGTTCGGCGACAACGACGCGCTCGCCGCGCAGGTCGCGCTCCTCGTCCGCGCGCGCCTGCTCGTGCTGCTCACGGAGGTCGAGGGAGTCTTCTCGCGCGCGCCGGGCACGCCGGGCGCGGAGCTCGTCGGCGACGGGTCCGCGGTCGGCGACGCGGCGCTCGGCGAGCCGTCCCGCCTGGGCCGCGGCGGGATGCGGAGCAAGGTGCTGGCCGCGCGGATGGCGGCGGCCGGCGGGATACCCACCGTGATCGCCGCCGGGGTCGGGACGTCGGTGCTCGAGCCGATCCTCGCGGGCGAGCCGCGCGGCACGAGGTTCCACGGCGAGGGCACCGAGCTCTCCGCCTACAAGGTGTGGCTCCGCTTCGGCAAGCCCGTGGCCGGCCGGATCCACGTCGACCACGGCGCCCAGCGCGCCGTCGCGGAGGAGGGGAGGAGCTTGCTCGCGGTCGGAGTCGTCTCGTGCGAGGGCCGCTTCGGGGCGGGCGAGGCGGTCGAGCTCGTCGGCCCGAGCGGCACCGCGTTCGCGAAGGGGATCGCCGACGCCTCTGGGGCCGAGATCGCGCAGCGCCCGCGTGGCCTGGAGGCGGTGCACCGCGACCGCCTCGTCGTCTACTGACGCCGCGCGTGCGGCGGCGACCCGGCGTCAGGCGGCCTCGGGCAGCTCGACCTCGACCGGACGCGACTCGCGGCGCAGCCCCGCGTGCGCGCGCCGGGCGAGCAGGTTGCTCGCCACGAGCGCGCCGATCGTCAGCGCCGCGCCTGCGAGCTCTGCCGCGTTCGGCCGGTACCCGCGGACGATCTCGATCGCGAACGTCGTCACGGGGATCAGGTTGCTGAACAGCATGGCGTTCTGAGGCCCGATCGCCGCGATCGCGGCGTTCCACGTCAGCACCGCGACGAATGCCCCCGGAATCGCCAGGTAGGCGATCTGCGGCGTGACCGACCCCAGCTGGCCGGCGGACGGCATGTCCACCAGACCCGAGCCGATCGCGACCGCGGTCGCGGCGGCGATGGTCAGCCATCCGAGCGCGGCCGTGAGCGCCGTGTAGCGCAGCGGGGAGAGCGTTGGGAACTCGGCCGCGCCGAGGCCGTAGAGGACGAAGCTGAACACGCCCGCGAGCACGAGGACGTCGCCCCAGCCGACCGCGCCGTTGAGGATCGAGGCGGGATGCCCCCCGCTGACGACCAGAGCGACCCCGAGCAGCGCGACCCCGAGCAGGACGAAGGTCGTCCTGGCGGGCCGAACCCCGCTCCGCCGCCAGAGGACCAGGGCGGTGAGGAGCGGCCCGAGCGCGACGATCAGCGAGGCGCTCTGCGGACGGGCGTGCGCGAGGCCCGTGTAGGCGAGCAGGTTGAAGCCCGCGAAGCCGAGCGAGCCGAGCCAGAAGAGCCGCCAGCCGCGCCCGTCGAGCCGGAGCGCGCCGGGCCCCTCGAGCACGGCGAGCACCACGAGCCAGAGGACGGCGGCGATCGCGTACCGGATCGTCGAGAGCGGGAAGGCGTTGACGCTCTCGAGCGCCGACTTCCCCACGACGAACTGCCCGCCCCACACGACCGCGGTCGTGGTGGCGAACAGCACCCCGAGCGTGGTCGTCCTCGTCCTCACGCGTCTCCTTCGACTCGATCGCGGCGTCAGACGAGGTCAACGAGCCGGGACGCCCGGGTATTTCGCGCCGGGACGCGCGCCGAGTATGAGGATCTCCTCACACTCGGGCACGGACGGAGGGCTGTCCACATACTTGACGGCAGTGCGCCCGACACGGTTCATCAGCATCCGGTGGTGGCTTCCGGCGGCGTTCGCCCTCATCGCGGCCGTGACCGCGCTCGCGGTCGCCCAGGTCTTCCAGTCGCAGAGCCAACGTGCACTGCGGGCGAAGGCCGAGGACCTGGCGGCGGGCAGCGCAGTCGGCGCCGCCTCGAGGGTCGCGGGCGCGTCCGACCTGGCCGAGGCGCGTGCCCGGGCCGACGAGCAGGCTCGCAGACGGCGGGTCGCCCTGTTCCTCTTCGACGCCGAAGGCAGGCTGCTCACCGATGCGACCTCGCTGGGAGCGAGGTGGGCGGCCGTGCCGAACAGCCGCGAGCTGCTCGGCGAGGCGCTCGCGGGCCGGCGGATCGTCCAGAGCCTCGACGACGGCCGCCGCGTCACCGTGGCGCTTCCGCTGCACAACGGGCCCGCGGCCGCTCTCGTCGAGGTGGCGGCGCGACCCGACCTCCTCGCGGCCTCGTCGATCGTCCGCAACCGCATCTGGGTGGCGGCCGCGTGGGCGACGCTCATCGGCGTGATCGCCGGCATCTTCGTCTCGCTGGTGATCACCTTCCGCGTCCGCCGGATCGGCGGCGCGGCGGCGGCGATCGCCGAGGGCGAGTTCGGGAGCGAGCTCAACCCGCGGTTCCCGGACGAGCTCGGGCGTCTCGCCACCGCGGTCGACACGATGCGCACGAAGCTGCGCGCCTCGTTCGGCCAGCTCGCGAGCGAGCGCGACCAGCTGCGGGCGCTGATCGAGCAGCTCCAGGAGGGCGTGATCGCGGTGCGGCAGGACCTGACGGTCGTCGTCGCGAACGCGCGCGCGTCCGCCCTCCTCGGCCGGACGGTGACGGAGGGCGAGCCGCTCGCCAATCCCTGGCCCGCATCCGACCTGCGCGCGCTGGCGCACCGCCTCTTCGAGGCGTCGACGACCGATCTCGTGACGATGCGGGTCGCCCCCGCGCTCGAGCACGCGTACGCGGTGACCGGCGTCCCCTCGGCCGGCTCGGGCACGGCGGTGATCGTGATCACTGACGTCACCGAGCAGCAGAGGCGCGAGCGCGCGGAGCGCGAGTTCGTCGCCAACGCGGCGCACGAGCTGCGCACGCCGCTGACCGCGATCGCGAGCGCGGTCGAGGTCCTGCAGCTCGGGGCGAAGGACCAGCCGGAGGAGCGCGACCGGTTCCTGGCGCTGATCGAGCGGCAGACGCGCCGGCTCGGGCGCCTCGGGGGCGCCCTGTTGACGCTCGCCCGCGCCCAGTCCCGCGCCGAGCCGGTTCGACTCGAGGCGGTGGACGTCCGGCGGCTCCTCGACGAGCTGGTCGTCGACCTGGACGTGCCGCCCACGGCCCTCCAGGTGGAGGCCGACGTCGTCGCCCTCGCCCATGCCGACCTCCTCCGCCAGGCGATCGAGAATCTCGTCGCGAACGCGCGCAAGTACGCGTCTTCCGAGGGACTCGTGATCTCTGCGCGGGGCGCGGGAGAGGAGACGATCGTGGTGGAGGTGCGCGACCGCGGACCGGGCCTGACCCCGGCACACGCCGAGCGGGCGGCCGAGCGGTTCTTCCGCTCCGGCGACCGCGACTCCGAGGGGTTCGGTCTCGGTCTCTCGATCGCCCGCGAGGTGGCGCACGCGCTCGGCGGCCAGCTGGAGATCGAGTCGAGGCCCGAAGAGGGCACGACGGCGCGGATCGTCCTCCGGCGCGCGCCCGACCCGGCCGGCGCCGGCGCCCCCCGCGAGCGGGAGCGGCCGGAGGGGGTCGAGGTCGGATGAGCTCCGGCGCCGCGCGAGCCCGTGCCCGGCGGCCGACCGGCGGTGGCCGTCGATGAGCGCGCGCATCCTGCTCGTCGACGACGAGCCGGACATCCTGGCACCGGTGCGCTACGCGCTCGAGCGGGCTGGGTACACGGCGGAGCTCGCCCACGACGGCGCCCGGGCGCTCGAGCTGGCCCGCCAGGAGCGCTTCGACGTCGTCGTGCTCGACGTGATGATGCCGCGGATGAACGGGCTCGACGTCTGCCGGGAGCTGCGGACCGAGAGCGACGTCCCGATCGTGATGCTCACCGCTCGCGACGCCGAGGTGGACCGGGTGCTCGGGCTCGAGCTGGGCGCCGACGACTACGTCACGAAGCCGTTCTCCACCGCGGAGCTGCTCAGCAGGATCCGGGCGCTCCTGCGCCGCCGACAGCTCGATCGCGCCGCCGGCGGCGCGATCCGGGAGGCTGCCGGGATCCGGATCGACCTCGACCGCCACACCGTCAGCGTGGGCGGCGAGGAGATCGAGCTCACGCGATCCGAGTTCCGCGTGCTCCTGCTCTTGATGGAGAGCCCGGGGCGGGTCTTCACGCGGGAGCAGATCATGGAGCACCTCTGGCAGACGCCGTACGTCGGGGACGCCAGGGCATGCGACGCACACATCGCCAACCTCCGCCGGAAGATCGAACGGCTCAGCACGCGACCCGAGCGGATCCTGACCGTGCGTGGCATCGGCTACAAGCTCGCCTCCGGCTGAGGCTTTGCGAGCAAGCGCTCACACAACCCGAGGTCGATCCTCGCTCGACGCGTGTCATTGCTCACCGCCCGCGCGTACGGTGGAATCTCCGTAGTGGTCTCTCTCGCCGCCATGCACGACACCGAGCTCACACCGTCCGTGACGACGATCCATCTGGGCCGCCACGCCCGCGTGATCGTGCTGCGCGGAAAGATCAGAGACGGTGCCGAGGCCGAGCTGCGAGCGGAGCTGCTCGGCGCGATCGACGACGGGGTCCGCGGGCTGCTCATGGACGTGAGCGAGGCCGAGACGCTCAGCGCGTCGGCCCACGACCTCGTGCGCGCCGCGAGCGTGGCGCTCGACGATCGAGGCGGTGTCCTGCTCGCCTGGACGTGGGACGGATCCGTCGAGGAGCCGACGTACGTCCTCGCCGAGCTTCGCGACCACGCCGTCGCAGAGCTCCTTCCGGTCGAGGCCGGCGCGGGCGGCGATCGGGGGCGCCCATGAAGCCGATCAGCCGCTGGACGGCCGCGGAGAGCTCGGTCAACGGGCTCCGGGCGATGTTCGACGGATCGGCGCTCTCGCTGACCGTCGGCGCAGAGGAGGAGCTCGTGCTCGTCGACCCGTGCGACGGCCGGCTCGTGGGAGGAATCGAGCACGTGCTGCACCGTCTGGGCGGGGACAGCAGGTTCCAGGCCGAGTTCCGCGCCGCGCAGATCGAGCTCGTCACCCGTCCGTGCCTGAGCGCGGCCGACGTCGGCCGCGAGCTCGCGAGGGCGCGGCTCGACCTCGAGGAGGCGATCGGCTGCACCACGACCGCGATCGCCAGCGGGACGCACCCGACCGCGGTCGACCTGGGCCCGATCACGCGGGGCGAGCGCTATCGCGCGCTCGCGGTGGACAACCCGTGGGCCGGCCACGGCATGCTCACGTGCGGTCTCCACGTCCACGTCGGCATGGCCGGCGCGGATCGCGCGCTCGCCGTCTACAACACGCTCCGGAGCTACCTGCCGGAGTTCGCCGCGCTCTCGGGCAACAGCCCGTACGCGGCAGGTCGCGACACCGGGCTCGCCTCCACGCGCATGCAGCTGAACAGGTCGCTGTCGCGACACGGCGTCCCGCCGGCCTTCGCCGACTGGAGCGCCTACGCGGCGTTCACGTCGTGGGGGCACGTCGGCGGCGCGATCCCGGATCCGAGCTACCACTGGTGGGACCTGCGGCTGAACCCCGGCTGCGGCACGCTCGAGATCCGCGTCTGCGACGCGCAGACCGAGCTCGAGGACGCCGTCGCGCTCGTCGCGCTCGCCCAGGCGCTCGCCGCGTGGCTCGCCGAGCGCTACGACGCGGGCGACGAGCTTCCGGTGCACGACGGATACCGGATCGCGGAGAGCCTGTGGCTCGCGGCCCACGTCGGGGCGAGGCGCGACCTGATCGACCTCGACCGGGGAACGCGGCGCCCGCTGGCCGAGCGGGTCGCCGAGCTGCTCGACGTGCTCGCGCCCACAGCCGCGGAGCTGGGCACCGAGAACGAGCTCGCCCGGCTGACGACGCTCGCGGAGACGTCGGGCGCAGACCGGCAGCGGCAGGTCGTCCTCGAGAACGGCGTCGAGCGCCTCGTCGAGTGGCTGGCGGTCGAGACGGTCACGTCGGCGAGGAGCTACCGCGGGCGCGCGGACGCGCCCGCCGCGACGGGCACGGCCCCGGCGCACGGGCCCGACGCCCACGCGGTCGCGACCTCCGCCTGACCGGCACCCGCCGCCGAGTCTGTCGTCGGTGCCGAGTTCGTCGTCGGTGCCCGGCCGCCGGACGGCTTGTGTTGATTCAACACAAGCTCGTCCGTGACAAGCTCGTCCGTGGGGTGCCGAGGGCGATCCCACGCCGGACGCGTCGCGGGCAGCTGCGCGGAGCCCGCTCGTGCGGGCTCCGCAACCGTTCTCGCTCTCGGAGGACCGCCCGGGCGGGGAAGGCCCCCGCCTCCCCGCCTTCGGGCGTCATCGCGTCGACGCTTCTGTCCCCATACGCAGGATGCCGCCCGGATGTGAGCGACGGGTCTTCGTTATGCCAGCTTTCCCTCACAGAGCGCACGGCTCGTGGGGACGGCGAGCACTTAGACTCAGCGCCTCGTGTCGAGGGTGCTCCAGGTGCGACGTGCGGCCCGGTCGGCGGCGAGGACGACGTGCGGTCGGGCACGCGACCCGCTCCGAGTCTCGGTTATGCGTCGGCCGAGCGGGGCCGGTGTCGGCTGACCGATGACGGACGCGGCCGAGATCGCCTGCGACGCGGACGAGGCGGGCCTGCGCCTCGTGCGCTTCCTCTGGTGCGGCAACGACGGCACCGTCCGCGCGAAGGCGTCGGGACGCCACGGACTGGAGGACCGGCTCGCGGCCGGGATCGGGGTCACGGTCGCGATGCAGGCGATGAACGCGCTCGACCAGCTCCAGCCGGTCGACGGGATGGGCCCGGTCGGCGAGATCCGGCTCGTGCCTGACCTCGAGAGCTTCCGGGCGCTGCCGTACGCGCCGAGCACCGGGGCCGTGCTCGTCGACCAGATGACCCTCGAAGGCAGGCCGGCGCCCGTCTGTCAGCGCGCCTTCCTCGCACGGCAGGAGGCACGGCTCGCCGAGCGCGGCGCGTCGCTCGAGGTGGCGTTCGAGAACGAGTTCACGCTCGCGGTGCCCACCGAGGAGGGGTTCCGTCCGGTCGACGAGAGCCTGTGCTTCTCGACGATCGGGATGACCGCGTCCCAGGACTACGTCGACGCCCTCGTCGATGCGCTCGAGCGGCAGCGCATCCCGCTCGAGCAGTACTACGCGGAGCTCGGCCACGGTCAGCAGGAGATCTCGACGGCTCCGGCGCCGGCCGTGCGGGCCGCCGACCAGCAGCTCCTCGTGCGGGAGACGATCCGCGGGGTCGCCGCGCGGCTCGGCTACGTCGCGTCGCTCGCGCCGAAGCCCTGGCCGGACGCGGCCGGCAACGGCTGTCACGTCCACTTCTCCCTCTGGTCGACCGGCGACCGCCGGAACCTCTTCTACGACCCGTCCCGGCCCGACCGCCTCTCGGCGGATGCGAGGCACTTCGTCGCCGGGGTGCTGGCGCACCTGCCCGGGCTGTGCGGGCTGACCGCGCCGAGCGTCAACTCGTATGCCCGCCTGACCCCCGGGTCGTGGGCCGGCGCGTACGGCTGCTGGGGCCACGACAACCGCGAGGCGCCCGTCCGCGTCCCGTCCGTCTTCCAGGGGATGGAGGAGCGGTCGACGAACGTCGAGCTGAAGGCGGCCGACTCGTCCTGCAACCCCTATCTCGCGGTGGGCGGCCTGATCGCTGCGGGCCTGGACGGCGTCGAGCGCTCGCTCGAGCCCCCCGAGCCGGTCGAGGTCGACCCCGCGGCCCTCACCGAGCCCGAGCGGGCCGCACGTGGAATCGCCCGCCTGCCCATCTCACAGGACGAGGCGCTCGACGCGCTCGCCGGGGACGCCGTGCTCCTCGATGCGCTCGGCCCCGTGCTCGCCGAGTCGTACCTCGCCGTCCGCCGTTCCGAGTCGCGCGCCTATGCCGGGCAGGACGCCGCCGCTGTGGCCCGCGCGCACTTCCTCAAGTACTGATGGATCTCGGAGAGCTCGCCCTCGTCGACCATCACGCGCACGGGATCCTGCTCGACCGCCCGACGCTCGAAGAGTTCCGGGGCCGCTTCAGCGAGAGCCCCGACCCGCGTCAGTGGCCGCACGTCGCCAACGCGGTCACGTACCGCCGCGCGATCCGGTCTCTCGCGGCGTTCTTCGACCTCGCGCCGACCGAGGACGGCCGTCCATCGCCACCGGCTCGAGAGCGACCCGTCCGAGTACGCCGCGAGGCTCCTCCGCGCGACGCGGACCGAGCTGCTCCTCGTCGACGACGGCTACCCGCCTCCCGACGAGGGGACCAGCGTGGGCGAGCTCTGCGCACTCGCCGGGTGCGAGGCGCGGCCCGTCTTGCGGATCGAGCGTGTCGCAGAGGAGGCCGGTGCCGACGCGACGGACGCCGTCCGCCAGGGGGTGGCGACCGCGCGCGAGCGCGGCTTTGCGGGGCTCAAGACGATCGCCGCCTACCGCGGCGGGCTGGACCTCGCCGCGCCCGAGGCCCCCACCGGGGGCTCGACCGGCCGGATCGAGGGTCGGGCGATGGCCGACGTCGTGCTCGCCGCCCTCGAGTCGAACGAGGCGACCGGCGACCCGCTCCCCGTGCAGGTGCACACGGGATTCGGCGACTCCGACCTGCATCTGCCCCGGGCGGATCCCGGTCACCTCAAGCCGCTGCTCGAGCGCTTCCGCGAGACCCCGTTCGTGCTCCTCCACTGCTACCCGTTCGTGCGGGAAGCGGGATGGCTCGCGCACGTGTACGGCAACGTGTACCTCGACGTGTCGCTGACGATCCCCCACGTCTCCCGGCCGGCGGAGGCGCTCCGCGAAGCCCTCGAGCTCGCACCGCTCTCGAAGCTCCTGTACGCGTCCGACGCGGCCCGCACGCCCGAGCTGTACTACCTCGCCGCGACGTGGTGGCGCTCGGCGCTCGCCGAGGTGCTCGAGGAGCTGCTGCCGGCGGCCGAGGTCGAGCCGGCAGCCCGGATGATCCTCGCCGACAACGCCCGCTCCCTGTACCGGCTGTAGGGACCGCGAAGGGTCGACCGGCGGGCGTGCGGCGGGGAGGTCCGCCGCACGCCCGCCAGTGCTGCCGTGCGCCTACGAGCGGCTGACGCCCATCGTGATGCGCCCGACGTAGGCGCTCTCGGCCCTCGCGAGGCGCAGCATCGACCTGCTGCCGCCGTTGCGGAAGATCGAGTCGGTCGCGTTCCGCGTGTCGCGCCCCGGGCGACGGTTGTACGGCGCGCGGCGGTACACCGCATCGGTCAGCGTGTCCGGGAAGAACAGCTGTCCCGTGTGCACCACGCCTCCCCCGACGTAGACCCGGACGTGGATGTGCACCGCCCGGCCCGAGTACCAGCCCGGGTAGATCGTCTTGAACGCCGCGAGGCCGTTGCGGTCCGTGCGTTGGACGCCGCGCAGGAAGGTGCGCCCCGCGGTCCCCTCCTGCGCGAACCCGGAGTACGTGCCTCCTGCGTCGCAGTGCCAGATGTCCACGGCCGCGCCCTTGATCGGTTTGCACGACGACACGTCCAGGACGGTCGTCCGGAGCGTCAGCGGCGCGCCGGGGCGTCCTTCGCGGACGTCGCGGCGCACGGCGTCGCCGTCGAGGGCGAAGGGCCCCTGCGTCATCTCGGGCGTGAGCACGCAGCTGACGAGACCCGAGGAGACCGCGGCCGGTCCTGCGCCGGCGGCCGCCGCCTCGCGGGGATGGAGGAGCTCGATCCCCGCCGCCCCGGCACCCAGCGCGACCGCCGCCAGCCCGCCGAGCTTGAGGAGGGAGTCCCGCCGGGTGAGTCCGCAGCGGTCTTGCTCGCGGTCGCTCGTCGTCGGCGGTCCTTCCTCCGTGCTCGTCACGAGGGCCTCGTGCCGAGCGTGACGGTCAGCGTCTTGTCGGCGCCGTTGCGGGTATAGCGGAGCTCGACCTTGTCACCGGGCTTCTTCGAGTCGATCGCGCCCTGGAGCTCCTGTGGGCTCGTGACCGAGGTGCCGTCGACGGACGTGATCACGTCGCCGACCTGGAGCCCCGCCGACGCGGCGGGGCCGCCGCTGCGCACGTCGGTCACCGGGACGCCGGTGGCGTTCCCCTGCGGCGCGCTGACGCCGACGCCGAGGTAGGCGTGCTCGACGCTGCCGTCGGCGAGCAGCTGGGTCACGATCGAGTGCACGGTGTTCGACGGGATCGCGAACCCGACGCCGTCGTTCCCCCCCGAGTCGCTTTCGATCTGGGCGTTGACGCCGATCACGCGGCCGTCCAGATCGAGCAGCGGCCCGCCGGAGTTTCCGTGGTTGATGGCCGCGTCCGTCTGGATCGAGCCGTTGATCGTGAACCCGTTCGGCGCCTGCATCGCGCGGTCGAGCGCGCTGACGATCCCGGACGTGACGGAGTTCTCGAGCCCGAAGGGGCTTCCGATCGCCACGACCTCGTCGCCGACCGCCACCTGCGAGGAGTCGGCGAGCGTCAGCGGCGTCAGGTTCGACGGGGGCGAGTCGAGTCGGAGGACCGCCAGGTCGGTGGAGGCGTCGGTGCCGACGACCGTCGCGGCGGACGTCTTGCCGTTCGCGAAGCGCACCTCGATCGAGGTGGCGCCGTCGACGACGTGCTGGTTCGTGACCACGTGGCCGCTCGTGTCGTAGACGAAGCCAGACCCCTGGGCCTGTGCGGTGCCCGACCCGGCTCCGTCAGGCCCGGAGCGGCCCGGCACCGTGACGGTGATCTCGACGACCGAGGCGTTCGCGCGGTCGTAGATCTCGCCGATCGAGAGCGTGCTGGTGCTCGCCGTCGGGCTGCCGCTCGCGACGGTGACGTCGCGCACGGACGTGTTCCCGTCCGCCAGCAGCGCGTAGGTCGCGGCCCCCACGCCGGCGGCGAGCACGAGCGCGGCTGCGCCCGCGGAGATCCTGGTGAGAATGCGTTTCATCGTGCGTGTCCTTTCTCTGGTGTCCCTGTCCATGGCAGCACGCCGCACTGGGGCAGCTCTGTGCACCGGCTGTGAATTCGCTGTGCACGCGGCCCGCTAGGGCTCGGAACGTCCATGCGACCACGTCGGCGGTCGGCGCGTCGGGACGCGGCAGCACGCGGTCGCCGAAGCGGGCTGCGAACACGCTCGGGGAGCTCATGCCGCCTTCGCCCCGGTCGTCTCGACCGGGACGCGGTGGACCGGTTGCCCGTGCCGCCTGCGCGCCTCGGCCACGAGGCGATCCGTGTGCAGGGCGTCCCGGGACGCCGGCGGCGTGACGACGAGGATCTCGTCCGCCGGGAAGAGCCGCAGCGTGTCCTCCAGCGCGAGCAGCGGGTCGGCGTCGCCGACCACGCCCTCGGCCGGGATCCCGGCCGCGCGGAGCCTCGCCAGGGACCTCTCGAGGCGTCGCTCCGCGGCGCGCCGCGGCCCGTCGTCGGACGTCCAGAGCGCGAGCCGTCCGGCGCGGGCGGGCACCACGACGAGCAACTCGACGGACGTGCCCGCATGGCGCTCGAGGACGGTGCGGAAGCCGGCGTCGCCGACCTCCTCGTCTGCCACGACGAGCACTCGGCGGGCGCGTCCTGGCGAGGGAATGGTGTCGGGAATCGACATGGGGTCTCCTTTCTCGGAGGGGTGCTCGGTGTCCATCCGTCGAGCATGCGGGCGCCGGCTGGGAATCCCTTGTGGCTCGCCTGTGCCCCTTCCGAGAGCTACGCGATCGGGGACGCCGCGCCCTCGGGCGAGCGTTCGTCCGACGGGCGCGGTGCGCCCTCCCCCTCCTTCGCGAGAGGCAAGGCGATGGTGAAGGTCGCTCCCTCGCCCGCCTCGGAGCTGGCCGAGACGCTCCCGCCGTGGGCCTGGGCGACGGCCGCGACGATCGAGAGGCCCAGGCCGACGCCCCCGCTCTCTCGCGCGCGCGAGGGGTCGGCGCGGTAGAAGCGCTCGAAGACGTGTGCGAGGTGCTCCTCGTCGAGCCCCGGCCCGGTGTCGCCCACGGAGATCTCCGCGGTGTCGTCGAGGCGGGTCAGGGTGACCGAGACCGGAGTCCCCGGCGGCGTGTGCGCCCGGACGTTGGCGAGCAGGTTGTCGACGATCTGCCTCAGGCGGACCCGGTCGCCGATCACGACCGCCGGATCGGCGTGGAGCTCGATCGGGCGCTCCGGCTCGACGGCGTGCGCCGTCTCCACCGCCTCGCCCAGCACCTCGGCGAGCTCGACGGGGACGCGCTCGAGCGGTCGGTTGTCGTCGAGTCGCGCCAGGAGGAGCAGGTCGTCGACGAGGAGGCTCATGCGCTCCGACTCGCGGCTGATGCCCTTCATCGAGCGCTCGAGGTCGTCGGGGCGCTGTGACGCGCCGCGGCCGAACAGCTCGGCGTACGCCCGGACGGCGGCGAGCGGGGTGCGCAGCTCGTGCGAGGCGTCGGCGACGAAGCGGCGCAGCTTCCGCTCGGACGCCTCCTGGGCCCGGAACGCCGCCTCGATCTGGCTCAGCATCGCGTTCAGGGAGAGGCCGAGGCGACCGACCTCGGTGCGCTTCTCCGCGCGCTCGACGCGGCGGGAGAGGTCGCCGTCCGCGATCATGGCGGCGGTGTGGCCGATCGCGTCGAGCGGGCGCAGCCCGAGACGCACGACCCAGAGCCCGAGGCCCGCGATCCCTCCGAGCACGAGGGCCGTGACGATCAGCTCGATCAGGAGCAGCCGGTGCAGCGTCGAGTCGACGTCGCGCAGCGACGTCGCGACGACGAGCATCGCCTGCGCGCCGTCCTCGATCGACGCCCCCACGCGGTATCGCTCACCGTCGTCGCCGGGAACCGTGAAATACCTCGTGGCGATGGGCCCGGCCGCCGTGTCCGCCGGGGGTGTGACCGTGTCCGGGAGCTCGGGTGACGGCGCGCTCGCCCCCGGCAGCCTCGCCCCGGGGAATGTCGCGAGCACCGTGCTCCCCGAGAGCGAGCGCACCTGGACGAACGTCCCCGGCGGCGCACCGCGCAGCTCGCCGGGACGATGCCTGATCGACGAGGCGCTGTCGTCCAGCGAGCTGTCCGTGCGATCGATGAGGAACGAGCTGAGCGAGGAGTAGGTCGCGACGTCCGCCGCGACGAGGCCGACGGTGGCCAGCGTCAGCACCGCGAGCAGGAGCCGAGCGCGGAGCGACAGCCGCCCCGGCACGTCAGGCCTCCAGCATGTACCCCGCCTGACGCACCGTCTTGATCAACGGCGGGCCCGCGGCGTCGAGCTTGCGGCGGAGGTAGCTCACGTAGGTCTCCACGACGTTCGAGTTACCGCTGAAGTCGTACCGCCACACGTTCTGCAGGATCTGGCCCTTCGAGAGGACGCGCCTGGGGTTGAGCAGGAAGTAGCGCAGGAGCGCGAACTCGGTCGCGGTGAGCTGCAGGTGCGCCTCTCCACGGAACACCTCGTGGCGGCTCTCGTCGAGCACCAGGTCCTCGTAGCGCAGGACGTCGCCGGGCAGCTCCCCGGCCGTCCGCCGCAGGATCGCCTGCACCCGGGCGACGACCTCCGCGAGGCTGAACGGCTTCGTCACGTAGTCGTCGCCTCCCGCGCGGAGCGCCTCGACCTTGTTCTCGACCGCGTCCTTGGCGGTGAGGAAGAGGATCGCATTCTTGTGCCCGCGCGCACGCAGCCTCCTCCCGACCTCGATGCCCTCGATGTCGGGGAGCATCCAGTCGAGGACGATCAGGTCGGGGTCGAACCGCGTCACCGCGGCGATCGCCTCGCGACCCGTCGCGGCCTCCTCGACCTCGAACCCCTCGTAGCGCAGCGCGGTCGCGACCGCGTCGACGATCGACCCCTCGTCGTCGACGACGAGGATCCTCCCGCCGCCGTTCGCGCCCTGCTCGCTCATGTTCACAAGCGAAGCCTGCCTGTGAAAGCTGTGAGCCGCCTGAGAGATACCGTCCGGTCTCTGAGATCCGGCTGAGAGGTCAGGCCGCGACCCGGTCCCGCTCGGCCTCGCGCGCCCGGGAACGTGCTTGGGAGCGTGCCTGCGCGCTCGGCGGCTCCGCCGGCTCGAGCGCGAGCACCCGCCACGCCAGCGCGGCTCCGACGGCCGAGACGCACAGCACGTCGACGGCGCGGCCCCACCCGGTGGCCCGGTCGCTGCCCGCGCCGAGCCCGTGTGCGAGCGCGAGCGGCCAGGCCGCGTAGGCCGCCCAGTGGAGACGGCGCCAGAACCGGTACGGCAGGCGCCGGCGCACGAGGCTCGTCACGACGAGCGCCGCGACGAGGTCGAGCGCGACGGCGCCCAGCCCGACCCAGAACGGGGCCCAGTGCGCCGTGAACGGGATCACCACCGCGGTCAGCTGGACTGCGGCGTCGGGATCGATCACGGCCGAGACGACGTGGACGACGAGGAAGACGACGGAGAGCAGAGCGGCGTTGCGGTGCAGGGTCGTCGTCACCCAGAGCGGCGTCCCGCGCGGACGGAGCCGGGTCGAGGTCGCGACCCCGAGGGCGACGACCAGGGTCAGGAGAAGCAGCGAGACGATCCCCGTCGCCCGCATCAGGTACCAGTCGGCCGTCACGACGCCTCCGCCGGCCACTCGGACGTCCGCGCCACCGACCCGTCCGGGCGGACGAGGCGGGCCGCGAGGCCCATGCCCTCGAGCCACTCGGGCGCCGCGGCTCCCATCACGATCGCGGCGGTCGCGGCCGCGTTCGCGTCGACGCACGTCGAGGCGGCGACGGTCACGGTTCGCCAGTGCTCCTCCGCGGGCCCGCCGGTCGCCGGGTCGACGATGTGGTGCAGCTCGAGGCCGCCGGCGCGCCAGCGGCGCACCGCCGTGCTCGAGGTCGCCAGGCCGCCGTCCGCGATCGCAACGGTGGGGCCGGGGGAGAGACGACGGTGGTCGTCGGTCACCGTCACCGGCCAGCCGCCGTGCGGCGCACCGCCGACCGCGACGTCGCCGCCGAGGCTCGCGAGCACGTTGGCCCCGGTCGCGGCCCGGACCCGGGCTGCGATCCAGTCGGCCGAGAAGGCCTTCGCGGTCGCGCCGAGATCGAGCGCCGCGCCGGCCGGGATGCGCACGGTGCCGCGACGCCGGTCGACGCGCACGCGCCGCCACCCGGCCGCGGGCACGAGCCGGAGCGTGCTCGGGGTCGTGCCCGCGACGAGACGGAAGTCGCGGTCGTACCCGAGCGCGCCGAGAGCCGGCCCGACCGTCGGATCGACGAGCCCGCGCGTCGCCGACGCGACGCGCAGGGCCGCCTCGACCACCGCGAGCAAAAGCGGGCCGACCTGGACGTCCGAGCCCGACGCCCGGTTGAGCGCGGCGAGCTCGGAGTCGTCGCGGAACCGGCTGCACGCTCGGTCGAGCGCGTCGACCTCCTCCCGCGCGATCTCGAGCGCCTTGCCGAGCGCGGGGGCCGAGTCGACGACGATCCGGTTCGTGACTCCGATCCCCTGGAAGGACGCGCTCGGCGCGCCCACTACGAGCCCCCGGAGCTCGTGACCGGCGGGGCGAACGACTGCGACGGAGCGGACTGCGAGGGCGTGAGCGCCGGCGAGGAGAAGTCGTCGTCGGACGAGAACACGCCGCCGTCCTCGCTCTCGGTCGCGCCCGTGTCGCCGGAGGACGCGCCGGTGGACACCTTGCCCGTGTGCGCGGCCGCGATGCCGAAGATCGCGGTCGCGACGACGCTGGCGACCGCGAGCCCGCGTGTCACGAGCGCGATGCGCCGCCGCTGCAGCTCCCGGCTCGCCGGCGTGCGGGGAGGAGCCATCAGAAGGTCTGGTGGCCCATCGAGCCGTCGGAGCCGTCGTGGCCGCGGTCGTCGTCGCCACGCGGTCCGTCGGGGCCGAAGAGCCGGGCCGGCAGGTATCGGCGGCAGGCCTCGAACGCGGTGCGCAGCTCGCCGTCCGGTGCGAGCCGCCTTCCCTGCCCGGGCTCGGGGAGCGTCACGCCGTGGTCTGCCAGGCATGCCCCGAACCGGGCGAATCCGCCGTCGGCACCGGTCCCGGGGTCGCCCGCGGGCGGAGCGAAGCCCTGGGAGCCGGAGTCGCCCGGCCCGCCGCCGCGCACTCCAGGGCCGCCGGCCTGCGTCGCCTGCAGGCCGGTGCTCCCGCTCCCGCGGCCGACGATCAGGATCGCGCCCACGACACATACGGACAGTGCCGCGATCGCGAGCACGATCGCCTTCTTCGTCGTCGCGTCCACCCGGATCCGGTCGGTCATCTTCACCACTCCTCGGTCGCTCGCCCGTGTGACGGGCACCCTCCGGCCAGTGAACGCGCCGGCGCTGGGAAACTCCTGTGACGTCCTTGGGCGCCACGTGTGAGCGCGCGGGGGACGGTGCGGCACGGGAAAGAGGGCCCGCCCGGACCGTCCGGGCGGGCCCGTCTCGCGCAGGTCGCCGGTCAGCGTCGCTCGACGCCGGCGACGGCGAACTGCTCGTCCACGTACACCGTCACGGGAGCCCCGTCGGAGGCCGTCATGTGCGCCTCGTAGGCCGCGTGCCCGTCGGCGTCCGTCTCGACCCGGACGACGGTGCCGCCCGGGACCTTGGCCTTCGCCGCGGCCGTGACCTTCGTGGCCGTGTCACCGTTGAGCAGCGTCTCGTCGCTGCGCTGCCCGCCCCACGGCCGGCCGGGACCGCTTCCGGGTCTGCTCGGGGCCGCCGGCTGGGAGGGCTGGGCGGCCGTCGCGCCGGACGACGCACCGGCCCCCGAGCCGCCGTCCGCCGCGCTGGCGATGCCGTAGCTGCCCGCGGCGACGCCGAGGGCGACGGCCCCGACCAGAACCGACTTCTGCAGACGGCTGTGGCCCGTCGCTGAATGCATCGATTCGCTCCTTTCGTCGATTTGCGCCCGCTCGGGGCGTCTGTCCGACTGTTGCGGCCCGCCCTGGGAACGCCCTGGGAGGCGGCGTAGACCCCCGTGTGAGCCCGTGGCGACGTCAAAGCGGGCGACCGCGGGGTGTACGTACGATCCACGCCGTGACCGAGCAGGCGCATGAGCCTTCGCTGGCGGGCGGCCACGTGACCGTCAACCTGGTCGACCTCGTCGCGACGGTGCTGCTCGCCGTCGCCGCGGTGGCCACCGCCTGGAGCTCGTACGAGGCGTCCCGCTGGAGCGGCGAGCAGTCGATCGCCTTCAGCGCCTCCAACGCCGCGCGCGTCGAAGCATCGCGCGCGTCGGCGAAGGCCGACCAGCAGACCCAGATCGACGTGTCGACGTTCATCGCCTGGGCGAACGCCTACGCGTCGAACGACACGAGGCTGGCCGACTTCTACTTCCGCCGCTTCCGGCCGGAGTTCCGGCCGGCGGTCGCGGCCTGGGTCGCGACACGGCCGCTCAAGAACGCGCGAGCCCCCCTGACGCCGTTCGCGATGCCGCAGTACCGGCTCGCAGAGCGCGCGAGGGCGGCGACGCTCGACGCCGAGGCGAGCCGTCAGACGGAGCTTGCGAAGCGCAACAACCAGCGCTCGGACAACTACGTCCTCGCGGTCGTGCTCTTCGCCTCGTCCCTCTTCTTCGCGGGCATCAGCACGAAGCTCGCACGGTTCCCGCACCAGGCCGCGCTGCTGGCCGTCGGCTGCGTCCTGTTCATCTGCACGCTCGTCTGGATCCTGACCTTTCCGGTCAGCTTCGGGATCTAGCCCCGCTGCTCAGGCCAGCTCGTAGGCCTCGATCGAGTCGTGGTTCGCCGCGAGCGCCGCACGTGTGCCCGAGGCTGCCGCGACGATCGCCTGGTGGACGGGTGAGGCGGCGTCGCCGGCCGCGTAGACGCGCGGGACACTCGTCCTCCCGAGCTCGTCGACCTCGACGAAGCCCTCTGCGGTCACGGCGCAGCCGAGCTGCTCGGCGAGACGATTCGACGGGTGTACCTCGGTCGGCACGAAAAGCCGCTCGCACCGCTGCGCCGTGCCGTCGGCGAGGACGACGCCGTCGAGGCTCCCGCCCGCGGACACGAGCCGCGCCACCGGCTGCGCGACGACCTGCAGGCCGAGACGGCCCGCGGCATCGAGCTCGTCCGTGTCGAGGGGCATGCCGTTGGCGAACACGGTCACGTCGTCGCTGAGCATGCGGAGGAGTCCTCCCGCGTGGGCGAGCTGACCCGGGGCGGTGCAGATCAGCCCGAGCGCTGCGTCGCCGGCCTCGTAGCCGTCGCAGTACGGGCAGGTGAAGACCGCCGTGCCGAACAGCTCCGCCAGACCCTCGATCGGCGGCAGCGTGTCCCGGATGCCTCCGGCGAGCACGAGGCGCCACGCGTCGACCCGCTCGCCGCTCTCGAGCGTGAGCCGGATGCCGCCCTCCTGGGGCCTGGCCTCGAGCGCACGGTCGTCACGGAACGTCACGGTCGGGTAGCGCTCGGCGTCGGCACGCATGCGATGCCGCAGCTCGGCCGGCGCGGCCCCGTCCCGCGTCGGGAAGTTGTGCAGCTGCGCCGTATAGCGGTTGCGCGGCTCGCCCGAGTCGATCACCAGCACGCGCCGGCGCATCCGGCCGAACGTGAGCGCAGCCGCCAGCCCGGCGGGCCCGGCTCCGACGCAGACCGCATGCAGCTCCATCGGACGATCCTATGCGGCGCGACGATCGCGGATTCGGTGCGGATACGGTTCCCGCGCATGTTCGAGCGCATCGTGTGCGGTGTCGACGGGTCCGCCGAGAGCCTCGAGGCGGTCCGGCAGGCAGATGTCCTGCTCGAGCAGGCTGGCAGGCTGGTGCTGGTCAGCGCCGTGGACCTGACGGACGCGATCCACTTCCAGATCGCCCCGACAGCGCTGCATGCGGCCCGCCACGCGCTCGAGAAGGCCGACGAGCTCGACCGCAGGGCGCAGGAGGCCCTCGAGCGGGCGCGCGGAGCGGTGACGCACGCGGTCGACGTCGCCACGACCGAGGCGGCCGGCGCCCCGGCACGGTGCCTCGTGGAGACCGCGCGCGCGGAACGTGCAACGCTGATCGCCGTGGGCACGCACGGCCTGGGCCGGGTGAGGGGCGTCGCGCTCGGGAGTGTCACCACGCGTCTCCTCCACCGCGCTCCGTGCTCCGTCCACGTGGCACGCCGAGCATCGGAGGGGGACTGGGCGCCGCGCAGGATCCTCGTTGGCGTCGACGGCTCGCCTGCTGCCGAGGCGGCGCTCGCGGCTGCGCGGGGGCTAGAGGCCCGCCTCGGCGCGACGGTCGAGACGCTCACGATCGAGCACCGTCGACCGGCACACGACCTCGCCGCTGCCGCGCAGGAGGTCGACCTCCTGATGGTCGGCAGACGCGGCCTGCACGGCGCCCACCTGCTCGGCAGCGTCTCGGAGCGGGTCGCGCACGAGGCACCGTGCTCGGTGCTCGTGGTCGGGCACGAGGAGCCCCACTAGGCCGCCGTGCTCGCCCGGCCCGGGACGAAGGCGTCGGAGGTGGCCGCGAGCCCGCCGATCGCGACGAGGCAGCCGCCCGCGGCGATCAGCAGGATCGGGAGGCTCGGCGGCGCGAGCGCGAAGAAGTCACGCGTGGCCGGCACCACGAGGACGGCGGCGTACGCGACCGCGAGCGCGAGGCACATCGTGACGACGGCAGCGCCGCGCAGCCGGCCGGAGCCCTCGAGCGCGACGATCAGGTACCAGCCGACGACGACCATCACCGTGGTCGCCACGGTGCGCGACTCCACGAGCGACAGGTCGAAGACCTCCATGGCGGCGAGGTAGCTCGAGAGGACGCCGAACCCGACGGCCGCGCCCGCCGGCACGGCGAACTGGAACACACCGCGCAGGAACCCCTCGAGCCGGAACGGCCCTCGACTGGGCGCGAGCGCGAGGAAGAAGGCCGGGATCCCGATCGCGAGCGACGCGCCGAGCGTCAGATGGCGCGGCAGCAGCGGATAGGCGGTCGGGGTGATGCCGACCGAGAGGATCAGAAACGCGGCGAATGCCGCCTTCGAGACGAACAGCTTCGTCACGCGCTGCAGGTTACGCAGGATCCGGCGCCCCTCGGCCACGAGCGCCGGGACGACCTCGAAGTCGCTCCGCACGAGCACGAGATCCGAGATGCTCCGCGCCATCTGCACGCCGCTTCCCTGCGCGATCGCGAGGCGGGCGACCTTCAGCCCCGGGACGTCGTTGACGCCGTCTCCCACCATCGCGACGTAGTCGCCGTCCGCGCGCAGCGCCTCGATCACCCGTCGCTTGTCGTCGGGCGAGATGCGCCCGATCACGTTCCGCTCGCGCAGAAGCTGCCGGAGCGCACGCTCGTCCTGCGGCAGCGACCGACCGTCGACCGGCCCCTCCCCGACGTCGATCCCGACGTCCGCGGCGATCGCGGCCACCGTCTCCGGCCGGTCGCCCGAGAGCACCTTCAGACGGACGCCCTGCGAGCGGAAGAACGCCACGGTCTCGCCGGCGTGGGCGCGGAGCCGCTCCGCCAGCACGACGATCCCGGCAGGCTCGAGCTCGGCCGGCAGCGGCCGGTCGGCGGCGCCCCGGAACGGCGACGGGGTGCGGGCGAGCGCGAGCACGCGCCGGCCGGAGCGTGCCTCCCGCTCCACGCGCGCGGAGAGGTCGTCGCCCAGAGCCAGCAGCTCCGGCGCCCCGAGGACGTACGTGACGCCGTCGAGGCGAACCCCGCTCCACCGCCGCCGCGAGGAGAACGGCACCTCGTCCTCCGGTGCGCGCGCCTCGGCGGGAAAGCCCGCCGCGATCGCGCGGAGCGTCGTGTTCCGCACGCCCGCGCCGGCCGCGAACGCACCGAGCGCAGCCCCGAGACGCTCCTCGTCCCAGCCCGCCGCAGGGACGAGCTCGGTCACCCGCAGCTCGGCCTCGGTCAGGGTGCCGGTCTTGTCGAGGCAGATCACGTCGACCGACGCGAGCGACTCGAGCGCGTTCAGCTGCTGGGCGAGCGCGCCGCGACGCGCCATCCGTACGGCCGAGAGGGCGAAGGCGAGGCTGACGAGCAGGATCAACCCTTCCGGCACGAGCGTCACGACGGCCGCGACGGCGGTCGTGACCGCCTCGCGGGTCGGCGCGTCACGCTCCCAGAGCGCGTAGCCGAGCAGGGAGCCGAGCGGGATCATCACCGCGACGAGCACGTAGAGCAGCCGGTTCATCGCCCGCTCGAGCGGTGAGCGCGGGTGACGGAAGGCACGCGCCTGGCCCGTGATCCGGGCCGCGTAGCTCGCCGCGCCGACCGCGGCGACCGTGTACCGGCCCGTGCCCTCGGCGACGAAGGATCCCGACCGCAGCTCGTCGCCCGCCGCGCGCGGGACGGGGTCCGACTCGCCGGTGAGGATCGACTCGTCGAGCAGGAGGCCCTCGCTCGCGTCCGCCTGCCCGTCCGCGACGAGCTGGTCGCCCGGCTGGAGGAGGACCAGGTCGCCGACGACGACGTCCTCGCGGGCGAGGGGACGCGGCTCGCCGTCGCGCAGGACGGTCGCGGTCGGGACGACGAGCGCGGAGAGCCGATCGAGCGCTCGCTTGGCGCGCACCTCCTGGACGATCCCGATCGTGGAGTTCGCGACGAGCACGCCGAGGAAGAGCGCGTCCTGCCACGAGCCGAATGCGAGCATCAGGCCGCCGAACACGGCGAGGATCAGGTTGAACACCGTGAAGACGTTCGCGCGCACGATGCTCGCGTAGGAGCGGCTGGAGGACTCCGTGTCGAGGGGGCCGCGCTCCGCCAGCCGGCGGGCCGCCTCCTCGCTCGACAGGCCCGAGGTCGCCGCCGCCTCGTCGGGCGGCGCGGTGCGGGTGGCGGGCTCTCCGGCCATACACGACGAGCATGCCGGGTCCCGCGCGGCGGCGTTGACCGGCCCGGCCGAGGCGCCGATACTCGGCCCGTGGTCGAGACGCCGGCCGAGAACCCGGTCTCGGCGACGGCGTACTGGACGCTCGCCGCCCGGTACGCCGACGCCATGAGCGCCCGGCCGGTCGCGAACGACAGGTTCGCCGAGCGGTTCATGGACGACGAGGCGCGGGCCGTGGCGCACCGCTTCCGGTCGCAACGGCGCGCGAGCGCCTCGTTCCCAGTCCGGCATCGGCTGATCGACGACCTGCTCGCGCGCGAGCTCGAACGCGACCCGGCGCTGCGGGTGGTCCTCCTCGGCGCCGGGTTCGACTCGCGTGCATACCGCCTCGACGGAGGTCGCTGGGTGGAGGTCGACGAGCCGGCGGTCCTCGACCGCAAGGAGACGCGCCTGCCTGCCCGCGAGGCGCCGAACGAGCTCGTCCGCGTCCCGATCCGCTTCGCGCACACGGCCCTCGCGGACGTGCTCGCGGCCTACGCCACCGACGAGCGGATCGCGGTCGTGCTCGAGGGCATCCTCGGCTACCTGCCCGCCGGGCAGCAGGCCGAGCTCGTCGGCACGCTGACGGAGCTCTTCCCGCGCCACGTCGTCCTGTGCGACCTCACGACGCGGACGTTCCTCGCGCGCTACGGGCGCCGCCTCGTCGCGCTCCTCCGGGAGGCCGGAGCCCGTTTCGAGTCGTCGGACACGCCGGAGGCGGTCTTCCTGGAGCACGGGTATCGCGTCACCGAGCGGATCTCGGTCGCACAGCGCGCGGTCGAGCTCGGTGCCGAGGGCGCCCCGCCGGGGCTGCTCGTGCGCCTGCTGCCGAGCCTGCGCGAGGGCTACTGCGTCTGGGCGCTCGAGCACTCTCCCTGACACCTGTCGCCGGAGCGGCTTGACGGGAGCGCAGGAGCTACGTCGGCTGCATGGCCTGGCGCGCTCTCGGAGGACGAGTGCGTCGCCGGCCTGGAGGCGGCTGGGTTCTCCGAGATCGCGGTCGAGCGGACGCATCTGCCGCCGACGGGATGCACGGGGCGATCGTCAGAGCCGTCAAGCGCGCCTAGCCGCCCGGCACACCGTCGGGCGCTCTCCCGTCGGCGTCGACCGGCAGCAGCCGCCCGCTCGAGACGTCGTAGACGAACGGATGGAAGGCGTAGTCGTCGGGCAGGAGCCCGGACTCGCGCGCGCGGCGGATGCTCGCGAGGACGCGTGCGGCGACGTCCCCGAACGGCTGGAAGTCGATATGGGTCGCGTCGACCCCCTCGCGCTCCCGGACCAGCGTGCGCAAGGTCTCGTTGTCGAACGTCAGCATGCCGCAGTCGGTGTGGCCGATCACGAACGCCTCGGTCGTGCCGAGCAGGTGATGCGAGATCACGAGCGAGCGCAGGGCGTCGTCGGTCGCGATCCCGCCCGCGTTGCGGATCACGTGCGCGTCCCCTTCCTCGAGCCCGAGGGCGCGGGCGGGCTCGATCCGTGCGTCCATGCACGTCAGGACGGCGAAGCGGCGAGCGGGCGGCATCGGCAGGTCGCCCTTCTCGAACCGCGCTGCGTACGTCTCGTTCGCGACCGTCACGTCGTCGAGCACCGTCATCTCCGACCTCCATTGCTTTTGAAAATGAAGTAACAACGCTATACCAAATGAACTGTCGGACCGTCGAGGGACCCGACCTAGCGGCAGGACGAGCCGACCCTTCGGACGGTCCACCGACGCACCGGGTGGAATAGGCTCCCCGCGTGGTCGAGCGGCTCGACGAGGAACGCCTCGAGACCCTGAGGGAATGGGGAGCGGGGCTCTCGACGAGCGCGCGCGACGAGCTACGGGCGGCCGGGAAGGCGATCCTCATGCTGGTCGACGAGGTCGACCGGCTCGACGCCGACCTCTGGAACGCCCGTGCCGCCGCCAAGGAGGCGGCGGCGACGGCGGCAGCGGCGGTCGCCGAGGCGGAGGCGGCGGGCCGTGGCGAGGCGGCTGCGGCGGACGGGGCGCCGCCGGGGCGGACGGCGCAGGCCGAGCCGGAGCGCGAGCGCCCGGCGCCCACGGCGAAGCCCTCTCAGGTGCTCGCGCTGACGCTCAGCGAGCGGATCGCCCGCGGGCGCACGCCCTCCGAGCCCGCGACCTGAGCGGGGCGCGCCTCGCCCGAGACGTCGCAGCGGTCGCCGGGGTCTCCGGCGATCACGTGCGCGGGAGGGCGGCCAGCTCAGCGTCCGTGAGCCGCCAGGCACCCGCGGCGGCGTTCGCACGCACCTGCTCCGGCCGGGTCGCGCCCGCGATCACGGAGGCGATGCCGTCGATCGACGCGAGGCCGCCGACCGCCAGCTCGAGCAGCGTGCGGTCGTGCGCAGTCGCGAACGACTCGAGCCGCTCGACGTCGTCGAACTGGTCGTCGGCGACGCCGCCACCGAGCCGCGAGCCCTCCGGCGCGGGCTCGCCGCGTCTGTACTTCCCGGTGAGGAGCCCGCTCTCGAGGGGGAAGTACGGCACGTAGCCGATCGAGAGCTCCCGGCAGACGGGCAGGACGCCCTCGTCGTCGACCCGGTGCAGGAGGCTGTAGCGATTCTGCACCGCGACGATCGGCACGCCGGACGCGGCCGCCTCACGGAGCAGCGCTGCGTCGACGTTCGAGAGGCCGAGCCAGCGCACGCTGCCCTCCCGTACGAGCTCTGCCATCGCGCCGAGCGTCTCCGCGAGCGGAGTCACGCCGTCGGGGCGGTGGTAGTAGTAGAGGTCGACCACGTCGGTGCCGAGCCGCGCAAGAGAGGCCGCGATCGAGCGTCTGACCCGCTCTGGCGAGCCGCCGGGCAGGTCGTCGCTCGCCCAGCCGAACTTCGTCGCGACGACGACCTCGGAGCGACGGGCGGCCAGAGCGTCGCCGAGGAACCGCTCGCTGTCCCCGGAGCCGTACGTGTCCGCCGTGTCGAAGAACGTGATCCCGGCCGCGAGCGCCGCCTCGACGACCATGCGTGTCCCGCGTCGGTCGACCCGGCGGCCGAAGTTGTTGCACCCGAGCCCGACGCGTGAGAGCTCGAGGTCCGAGCGGCCGAGCGCGATCGACTCCACCGAACGATCCTAGTGCCCGGTCGCGGCCTGCCGTCGTCGCGGCTCAGGTGCGCGCGCGGACGCGCACCTCGGCGACCTCGGCGGCGCTGTCGTCGGGCATCCCGACGACCCAGACGACGACGTAGCGGCCGGCCTGCCGCGACACGGGGAAGCTCGTCCTGAGGGTCAGCGGACGCTTCGCGGAGACGACGCGAAACGGGCCCTGCGGCGACTCGCCGAGTCGGATCTCCGCGGTCGAGCCCGGCGTGGGCGAGCTCACGAGAACGCCCTCGACACGGGCGCGTCGGCCCATGTCGAGCACGAGACCGACACCCGACTTGAAGAAGTGCGTGTAGTGCTCGGTCCGCCAGACGGTGTCAGCGCGGCCGTCGACCGCGAGGCCGGCCTCCTCGTTGCGTTCTCGCCCGTCGCCTTCCGGATCGAATGCGCCGACCGCGGTGAGCTTCACGAACGGGGCCGGCTTCGGCTTTACCGGCGGCTTCGGCGCGGACGCGGTCGTGGTCCTGTTGCTCGTGGCGACCGGCGGGCCGACCGCGTCGCCGCCGCCGCCGCTCAGCCCGAGCACGACCGCGAGCCCGAGGCTGACGAGGAAGACGGCGAGCGCCGCGGCGGCGAGCATGCGTGGGGTGGACGAGGGCATCGCCACTCATTCTTGCCCGATCCGGGTGGGTCCGTACCCGGCCGGACGGTCAGGCCAGAGCAGGCAGGTCGAGCCTCAGTGTGCAGGTCTTCGCGTCGAGCTGACAGGGAAGCCCGAGCGGCACCGTCAGCGCGGAGGGGCCGTGACCGAAGCCGAGCTCCTCCACGACGGGCCTCCCGAGAGCACCCAGACGGGCGTCGAGCACCGCGCGAAGCTCGTCGTACGGCTCGTACCCCGCCCACGAGCCGAGCACGATGCCGGCCACCCCGTCGAGCCACCCGGAGCGCAGGAGCTGCGTGAGCGCGCGGTCGAGCTCGTAGGGCTCGACCCCGACGTCCTCCAGCACGAGCACGCCGCCCGCGGCCGAGGGGCGCGCGCCCGGCGTGCCGAGCTCCGCGGCCAGGAGCGTCAGGCACCCGCCGACGGTGACGCCCGCGGCCCGCCCGGCGACGAGGGTGCGCGCGGTCGGCGAGGAGAGCGTGCGCGTCGTCTCGGGCTCGAAGAGGGTCGCGCGCAGATGCTCCTGCGTCTCCCGGTCGGAGATGAACACCTCCGCCGCGACCATCGGGCCGTAGAGCGTCGCGACGCCGATCCTCGTCGCGAACGCCTCGTGGAGGGCCGTCGCGTCGCTGAAGCCGACGAACGGCTTCGGGGCGACCGCCCGCATGCGTCCCCAGTCGAGCAGCTCGACGATCCGCTGCGCCCCGAAGCCGCCGCGTGCGCACAGCACGGCGGCGACGGAGGGGTCGCACCACGCGTCCTCCAGGTCCCGCGCACGGGCCGCGTCCTCCCCGGCGAGATAGGGCAGCTGCCCGACGGCCGAGACGCTCGGCGCGACGACCGGCTCGAGTCCCCAGCCGCGCACGATCTCGAGCCCGGCACCCAGACGATCCCCGGTCGCCGGCCCGGACGGCGCGACCACCGCGACACGGTCGCCGGGGACGAGACGGTGCGGCCGTTCGAGCGCTGCGACCGGCGTCGACATCCCCGGATCCCGGCCGGCGTCGCTCAGCGCAGCACGCGCAGACGGGCGGGGTCGAGCCCGAGCCAGCTGCGGGCGAGCCGGCCCAGTGTCCCGTCGGCCCGCAGCCGGCCGAGGGCACGGTCGACCGTCGCGACGTCGACGCCCGTGCCCCGGGCGACCGCGACCACGAGGCCGTCGCCGCTCGCGACCCGCCCGGCGACCGGGCCGAGCTCGCGCGCGTGACCGCGGACGAAGCGTCCCGCCTCGACGGCGGGGACGACGGCGGCGTCGCACGCCCCCGTCCGGAGCAGCGTCCGCAGCTGATCCTCCCCGCGGACGAGCACCGCGGTGCGCGTCGGGCGGATCGAGGCCGCGACGACGCGGCTCGCAGGCATGCCACGCACCGCGCAGACGACCAGGCCGCGGAGCTCGGCGAGGCGGCGGGGCCGCGTGAGGCCGCGCCGGAGCACGACCGCCGCATCGGTCGTCAGGTAGGGGACACTGAGGTCTGCTGCGCTGCGCGCCGCCCTCGAAGGCTCGATCGCGGCGAGCGCGAGGTGCCATCCGGCAGGCGCGCCGGCGAGCAGCCGGGCCGCCGGCCGCATCTCGACGAACCGGTCGACCCGTCCGCCGAGCCGGCGCGCGAGCGCCTGCGCGAGCCCGACCTCGAAGCCCCGGGCGAGCACGACCTCCGCTCCTCTGACGACGCCGGCCTGCATGGTGGGATCGCCGAGGCTGAGGGCGACGACGAGCCCTGACGGGCGCGCGGGGCTCGGGGGCGCGGCCCCGGCGACACCGGCCGAGGCCGTCGTCGACAGCGCCGCGAGGCACGTGAGCGCAACGAGCCCGAGCGCGCGGAGCCTCACACGCGCCCCCCGATCACGTCGACCGGTGTCCCGGTCGTCGCGAAGGCGTACATCAGCGGCGCGTCGCGGGCCATCATCCGGACGCAGCCGTGCGACGCCGGGTACGCGGGCACGTAGCCGTAGGCGTGGAACGCGATGCCGCCGACGAAGTAGCTCGCCCACGGCATCCACGTCGAGAACGGCACCGACCACGAGAGGCGCTCCTTGCGGTACACGCGGAACGAGCCGGTCGGGGTCCTGCCCGACGCCCCGGACGAGATGTGGAACACGCGCTCGACGCGGTCGTTCTCGATCGCGAGCGCGACCTGGCGGTCGAGGAGGAGCTCCACCCGCTTGCCCGCCGCGCGCCGCACCGGCTCGGGACGGGTCGCGTGCTCGAGGGCCGTCTCCACCTCGGCATCCAGCACCCCGTCCCGCGGGAGGCCCGACCATTTCTCGAATGCGAGCACGGCGACCGACGTCTCGTCCCCCGGCCGGCCCGTCACGCCGCTCGGAGCCATGAACCCGAGATCGACGAGGAGCTGCTGGAGCTCGCGCAGTGTCGGCGCCGCGCGCGCGGGCAACGGGGCGCGCACGGTGCGCCGGAGGTCGTAGCCGGGGAACAGGCCGACCGGGATCCCGCCCTCGATCCGCACCCGCACGCCGACCACGCCGGGCACGGCGCGGAGCGTCCGCACCAGCTGCCCGACCCGTGCGGTGAGCGATGCCTCGTTCCGCCCCGCGGCGAAGCGGGCGGCGAGGTCGACGGTGACGACCCGCCGCGCGATCGTGACGTCGCGGAGCGCCGTGCCGGGCGGGATCGTGCTGCGCAGCCCCTTCGCCCGCTCGGCGCGGGTCGGCCCGAGGAGGAGGGCCCGCACGAGCCCCGGGACCCCGGGTGCGGTGCGCCCGACCGCGACGGGCTCGTCGCCCCTCAGGAACCAGACCTGGCCGCGCGGCCCGTCCGTGCCCGCAGCGGCGGACGCAGCGAGCACGAGCGCCAGCAAGCCGACCGCGGCGGGGATTGCGAGCCGGACGCGCCTCACGGGCCGAAGATTCCCGCTCTTGCGGCGGACTCCTGCGCGACCGGCCCGGGACGGCGCCGGTGTTCGCCTCTAGGACTCGCTGTGTGCGCGGACGACGACCACCGGGCACGGGGACGCATCGGCGACCTTCGCGGAGGTCGAGCCGAGCAGCGCGGCGGCGATGTTGCCGCGGCCGCGGTTCCCGACGACGAGGAGGTCGGCGTCCTGCGCGGCGGCGAGCAGCGCCTCGTCCGAGCCGCCCTCGACCACGGACACGGTCGCGCCGTGGTCGGGGCCCAGGATCTCCGCGACCTGAGCGGCCGTGGCGTTCTCGGCCGACTGGCGCGTGATGTCGAGCAGCTCGACGTTGTCCGTCCAGGCCATCGGCACGAGGCCGGAGTCGGCGGGCGTCGTGACCGGCACGAACGTCCAGGCGTGCACCACCTCGAGCGTCGCCGAGCGCAGCTTCGCCTCCGCGGCCGCCCAGCGCAGCGCGGCCGTCGAATGGTCCGACCCGTCCACGCCGACGACGATCCTGCCCGCCATGCGGCCATTCTTGCCGATCGTCGGGCCGAGCGAAAGCCCGCCCTCAAGCGGGCGGCCGGAACGGCCGATGAAACCAGAGCGGCAGTGAATCCTCCGTCCGACATCCCTGCGTCGGCCACCGACGCCTCCGCCCCTGCGGACGAGCCGCTCGACCCGGTCGTCGAGTCGTACCGCAAGCTCGCGGACGTCTTCCACGACGTTCTCTCGGAGCAGTCGCTCGACGACCTCCTGCAGCGGATTGCGCACACGGTCGGCGAGCTGATCCCCTACGACGACATCACGTTCTACGAGGCGAACGACGGCGCCCGGGAGCTGCGCGCGGTCTACGCGTCCGGAGACGACGCCGAGAAGGTTCTCGCGGACGAGCCGTTCCCGTACGGCGTCGGGATCACCGGGTGGGCCGCCGAGCATCGCGAGCCGGTGCTCGCGAACCGGGCGGAGCTCGACCCGCGCGTCCGGTTCGTCGCGAACACGATGCCGGACCCGGAGTCGCTGATCGTCGTGCCGCTCGTCGCCCGCGGCCGGCTGAAGGGGACCTTGAACATCTACCGCTCGGGGTTCCAGGAGTTCACGGAGGACGAGTTCCTGCTCGTCGTGCGCTTCGGCGACGCCGCGGCGCTCGCGATCGACAACGCCCACATCCGGGCGTCGCTCGAGCGCCAGGCGCAGACGGACCCGCTGACCGGCCTGTGGAACCACCGGACGTTCCACGAGCGGCTGCGGGACGCGCTCGTGACTGCGTCCGGCGACCAGAGCTCCGTCGCGCTGATCATGCTCGACCTCGACGACTTCAAGCGCGTGAACGACGTCTACAGCCACGCGACGGGCGACCACGTGCTCTCCGAGGTCGCCACGATCCTGCTGGGGTCGGTGCGGGGGAGCGACAGCGTCTGCCGGATCGGCGGCGAGGAGTTCGCGATCATCGCTCCGACGAAGGCGCTCGCGGACGCGTTCCGGCTCGCAGAGCGCGTGCAGGAGCACCTCTCCGAGACGCAGTTCGGGCCGGTCGGGCCGGTCAGCCTCTCGATCGGCATCGCCTCCGGCCCCGAGCACGCGGCCAATCCCCGGGAGCTCGTCGCCTGCGCCGAGGTGGCGATGATGACGGCGAAGGCGCGCGGGAAGGGCCAGATCGTCGTGTTCCAGGACGACGGGCCCGAGCGTCCCTCGGACGAGAGCCCGGGTCGCAGCGAGGTCCGCTCGATCGCGCACCTGAAGATGCTGCACGGCGTCTCCGCCAAGCTGAGCAGGCTCAACGACGTGGCCGAGATCGGCTCCACGATCGCCGACGAGCTGCGGCTGCTGATCGACTACCACAACTGCCGCGTCTTCGTCCGCGAGGGCGACGACCTACGGCTGATCGCGTTCCGTGGCGATCTCACCGCCCAGGCGTCGGCGACCGAGGCGCTGGCGACCCGCGTCGGCGACGGGATCACGGGCCACGTCGCCGCCACGGGGCAGGCGTTCATCACCGGTGACGCCGCCCACTGCGAGCTCGGCCGGAGGATCCCGGGCACCGAGGAGATCGAGGAGTCGCTGCTCGCGGTGCCCCTCCGCTACGGCCCGACCGTGGTCGGCGTGATCGTCGTCTCGAAGCTCGGCGTCGACCAGTTCGACGCGGACGACCTCCGGCTGCTCGAGGTGCTCGCGGGGCACGCGTCGGTGGCGCTCGTGAACGCCCGGCTCTACGAGGCGCAGCGCCGGGAGGCGGAGAGCGCGAAGGCGCTGCTCGAGCTCACGCGGGAGCTGTCGTCGGTGACGAACCTCGACGGTGTCCTGGAGCAGGTCGCGCTCGGCGCCGCCCGGATCATGGGCTCGGAGCACTGCTCGGTGTGGCTCCCGACGGCGGAGGGCGGCCTCGTGTGCCGTGCCACCGCCGGCGGCAAGCCCTACGCCGCGCTGCAGGGCACCGTGATGCCCGCGGAGCTCGTCGCGCCGTTCACCGGCCACCAGGAGCCCTTCCTGATCAGCGAGGTCGACACGCGCCGCATCGGGCGGGCGCTCGGCGTGCACGGTGCGGCATCCGCCCACGCGATCGCCATCGTGCCGCTCGACCACGGGCTCGGGGCGCTCGCCGTGGCCGTCGAGTCGGACGTCGGAGCGCGCGAGCTCGAGCTGCTGGCCGGGATCGCCAGCCAGGCGAGGCTCGCGATCACGAACGCCGGCAGCTTCGCGACGCTCGAGCGCACGTTCCTCTCGACGGTGGAGGCGCTCGCGAACGCCCTCGAGGCGAAGGACGCGTACACGAGCTCGCACACCCGCTGGATCTGCGACATGGCGATCGAGGTCGGCGCCGCGCTCGGCCTCGACCCGGACCGGCTGAAGCGCGTCGAGCTGGGCGCGCTGTTCCACGACATCGGCAAGATCGGCATCCCCGCGGCGATCCTCATGAAGGCGGGCCCGTTGAGCGCCGAGGAGCGGGCCGTGATCGAGCAGCACCCGGAGCTCGGCGAGCGGATCCTCGCGCCGATCGAGCAGCTCAGCCAGGTGCGGCCCATCGTGCGCGCCTGCCACGAGCGCTACGACGGCCGTGGGTATCCCGACGGCCTCCACGGCGACGAGATCCCGCTCGAGGCACGGATCATCTTCGCCTGCGACGCGTTCCACGCCATGACGACCGACCGTCCCTACCGGGAGGCGCTGAGCGTGGAGGAGGCGTTCCACCGGCTCGCCGACGCGGCGGGGACGCAGTTCGACCCACGGGTCGTCGAGATCTGCCTACGGGTGCTCCGCCGGCCGCCGCCGGCCGACTAGCCGCCAGGTCTCCGGCCGTCTCGTGGGTCTCCGGCCGTCTCGCGGGTCTCCGGCCGACTAGCCGCCAGGCCTCCGGCGGTCTCGTGGGTCTCCGGCCGTCTCAACCGGGTCTCGCGACTATCGCTCCTGCTCCGACAGCTCCGCGTCAGACCAAGGGGAAGGCCCGGGAAGGACGCTTGTGTTGAATCAACACAAGCGTTGCCGGACCCTCGCCACGGCGCGTCGTCACACGGCGACGCCTGCACCGGTGCGATCCCCGGAGGTCGCCGGGCCCGGAGCCACGGGGCGGAGATCAGCCGGCCCGGCGTAGCACGCGCAGAGAGCGCGCCTCGAGCGAGACGAGGGCCCGCGCCCGGAAGCTGGCGCCGTTCGGATCGAGGTCGGGCGCCGCGGTGGAGAGCTCATGCGCCCAGAGCCGCCCGAACCTCGCCGGTGGGAGCACGAACGTGACCGGCTCGCGCCACGCGTTGAAGAGCACGATGAACGACTCGTCGACCACCGGCTCTCCCTCGCGGGTGAGCGACGGGATCTCGGCGCCGTTCAGGAACGCGCCGAGCGCGAACGCGTCGCCGCGCGCCCAGTCGCCCTGCGTCATCTTCCGCCCGTCGGGCCTGAACCACCAGACGTCCGGCGCGCCCGAGCCCTGGCGCGCCTCGCCGGTGAGGAAGGCGGCACGGCGGAAGACGGGATGGTCGGCCCGCAGGCGCAGCAGCCGCTTCGTGAACGCAAGGATCACGCCGGCACGCTCGTCGAGCTCCCAGTCGAGCCACGAAAGCTCGTTGTCCTGGCAGTAGGCGTTGTTGTTCCCGTGCTGCGTGTTGCGGATCTCGTCGCCCGCGAGCAGCATCGGCGACCCCTGGGAGAGGAGCAGCGTCGCGAGCACGTTGCGCGTCTGGCGGTCGCGGAGCTCGTTCACGTGCGGATCGTCGGTCTCGCCCTCGACGCCGCAGTTCCACGACCGGTTGTCGTCGGAGCCGTCCCGGTTGTCCTCGCCGTTCGCTTCGTTGTGCTTGCGGTCGTAGGAGACGAGGTCGCGGAGCGTGAACCCGTCGTGGCAGGTGACGAAGTTGATCGACGCCGAGGGATGGCGTCCGTCGTCCTGGTACAGGTCGCTCGAGCCCGTGAACCGGCGTGCGAACTCCGCGACGGCCGCGTGCCCGCGCCAGAAGTCCCTCATCGAGTCGCGGTAGAGCCCGTTCCACTCCGACCAGAGGACGGGGAAGTTCCCCACCTGGTAGCCGCCGGGCCCCACGTCCCACGGCTCGGCGATCAGCTTCACCTGCGAGAGCACCGGGTCCTGGTGGATCACGTCGAAGAAGGCCGACAGCTTGTCCACGTCGTAGAGCTCCCGCGCCAGGGCGGACGCCAGGTCGAAGCGGAAGCCGTCGACGTGGCACTCCGTCACGAAGTACCGCAGCGAGTCCATGATCAGGCGGAGCACCGAGGGGTTCACGGGGTTGAGCGAGTTGCCCGTCCCTGTGAAGTCCATGTAGTGCCGCGGATCGTCCGGCACGAGCCGGTAGTAGGCGGCGTTGTCGATCCCCTTGAACGACAGCGTCGGCCCGAGATGGTTGCCCTCGGCGGTGTGGTTGTAGACGACGTCGAGGATCACCTCGATCCCCGCGCCGTGGAGCGCCTTGACCATCCCCTTGAACTCCCGCACCTGCTCGCCGCGGCTCCCGGTCGCCGCGTACGCGGCGTGCGGCGCGAGATAGCCGATCGTCGAGTAGCCCCAGTAGTTCGTCAACCCGCGCTCGATCAGTGCGTGCTCGTCCGCGATGTGGTGCACCGGCAGGAGCTCGACCGCGGTCACCCCGAGGTCGCGGAGGTACTCGAGCGCCGCGTCCGACGCGAGGCCCGCGTACGTGCCGCGCAGGTCGTCCCGCACCCCCTCGAGCTGCCGGGTGAAACCCTTCACGTGCAGCTCGTAGATCACGGTCTCCGCCCAGGGACGACCCAGGCGCACGTCGCCCTCCCAGTCGAAGGTCCCGTCGATCACGACACCGTGCGGGATCGCGGGGGCGGAGTCCGAGGCGTCGGGAGCGTCCTCGCGGCCGGCCGCGTACGCGAACGTCCGCGCCCGGTCGTAGGCGATCGGGCCGTCGATCGCCTTCGCGTACGGGTCGATCAGGAGCTTCGCCGGGTTGAAGCGGTGCCCGGAGCCCGGGTCCCAGAGGCCGTGCACCCGGTACCCGTACCGCTGGCCCGGCCCCACCCCCGGGAGGTACGCGTGCCACACGTGCGCCGTGTGCTGGCGGAGCTCGACCCGCTCCTCCGGTCCGGTCTCGTCGAACAGGCAGAGCTCGACCCGCTCGGCGTTCTCGCTGAAGAGGGCGAAGTTCGTCCCGTCGCCGTCCCACGCCGGACCGAGCGGGAACGGCCTCCCCGGCCAGACGGTGCGACTCACCGGAGCACCCTACCCGCGGCGCTGGACGGCCCCGGTCTGCGTCGTACGGCTCACACCCTCGGTTCCACGGGCGCCGACCCCGGCGGCTATCCGGCCGCCTCCGCGCTCCGCAGCCCCCGCAGCGCCCAGACGACGAAGACCGTGATCAGGCCGAGCCCTGCGGCGAACGCGAGCGCCACCTCGGTCGGTGCGCCCGACATGAAGCCGCGGCCCGCCTCGAGCACGTACGTGATGGGGTTGTAGCGCGCGACGGTCTCGATCCAGCCGGTCAGCAGCGCGAGCGGGACGTACACGGGCGCGAAGAACAGGAGCAGGAACACCGGCATCTGCATCAGCGGCCCGACCTGGATCGTGCGGAAGCGCAGGGCGATCCCCGAAGCCCAGAGCAGCGCCGCGACGTTCACGAGCAGGGCGAGCGTGTACAGGCCGACGAGATCGACCGGCCCGCCGCCCACGTCCATGCCGACCGCCAGCGCGACCGCGGTCAGCACCGCGGCCGTGATCCCCCAGCGGCCGAGCGCGGCGAGCGCGTACCCGAGCAGGATCCCGAGGCGGTTCGGCGACGCGAGCAGGAGCCGCTTGCCGAAGCCGCCCTCGAAGTCCCGGGCGATGCCGAACCCGGTGAACACCCCGCCGAACGCGGCTGACTGCAGGAGCACGAACACGAACTGGAACGACGTGTAGTCGCCCGCGTAGTCGAAGCCGGGCACCTCCCGCACCTGGGAGAGGCCGCCGGCGAACGCGGTGAAGAAGAACAGCGGGAAGAGCATCCCGGGCAGGAGCAGGGACGGGGTCGTGACGATCACGTGGAGCGTCCGCCAGGCGACGCCGCGGGCGACCTGCAGCACGCTCACGTGCGACTCATCCTCTCCTTCATCGCCCACGAGGCGAGCGCGAGAGCGACGACCGCGATCGCCGCCGCGATCCCGAAGCCGAGCGCGAGCGCCTCCGCGTCCCAGCCCGTGATGATCAGGCTGCGGACGCACTCGACGAGGTACGAGACCGGGTTCGCAGTCGCGGCCCAGCGGAACCAGTCGACCGCGATCAGGTTCCGCGGCGCGTTCACGGACGAGATGAACAGGAACACGAACAGGAGCGGGAACAGGCCCTGCACCGCCTCGCCGCTCCCGGTGCGGAGGGCGAGGAACGACCCGAGCGCCCCGAAGCCCAGCGAGACCAGCATCGCGAACGCGAGCAGCATGAGGATCCCGCCCGTGCCGGCGGCGAAGTCGACGCCCAGCGCGAGGCCGACCGCCACGTAGAACACGCCCTGCACGAACCCGAGCACGACGATCCCCGACAGCTGCCCGGCGAGCAGCGCGGAGCTGCGGAGCGGGGTCAGCGCGAGCCGGTTGAGGAATCCCGACTGGATGTCGCGGGCGAGGTCCGTGCCCGCGTTCATGGTCGCGAAGAGCGCACCCTGGATGAACGGCACCGCGAGCGCGAACGCGAGGAAGGAGTCGGTCGGGAACCCGGGCAGGTTCGTCGAGGCCTTGAGCCCGGCAGCGTTGACGATCATCAGCGTGACCGGGAACACGATCGGCGGGATCGCCATCGCCGGCTGGCGCAGCGTGCGGCGCAGCGAGCGTCCGGCGACCGCGCCGACCTGCGGCGCGACCGCGTTCACGAGGCCCCCTCCTCTCCGTCCCCGGCGCCCTCGAGCGTCCGGCCGGTCTTCGCGAGGAACACGTCGTCCAGCGTCGGCGCCCGGAGCTCGATGTCGTCCAGCACAAGCCCTTCCGCGTCGACGCCGCGGACCACGTCGGCGAGCCCGATCCCGTCGCGGAGGCGCACGGCGAGGTCGCCGTTGCCGAGCGGCTCCCCGTAGCGCGCGAACAGCGCCTCGAGGCGCGGCCGGTCGGCCTCGTTGCACGGGATCGCGTGGATGCTCGGACGCCCGATGCCGGCCTTGAGCTCGGCGGGGGTGCCCTCGGCGACGATGCGGCCGTGGTCGATGATCCCGACCCGGTCGGCGAGCACGTCGGCCTCCTCGAGGTACTGCGTGGTGAGGAACACCGTCACCCCGTCCTCGCGGGCGAGCCGCGCCACCTCGTCCCACAGCGCGGTGCGGCTCTGGGGGTCGAGGCCCGTCGTCGGCTCGTCGAGGAAGAGGACGCGCGGCCGGTGGACGAGTGCGAGCGCGAGGTCGAGCCGGCGCTTCATCCCGCCCGAGTAGCCGCGAACCTTGCGGTCGGCGGCGTCCGTCAGCCCCACGCGCGCGAGGAGCTCGTCCGCGCGGTGCACGCGCTCCCGCTTCGGGAGGCCGTGCAGCATGGTCTGCAGCTTCAGGTGGTCGCGCCCGGTGAGCAGGCCGTCGAGCGCCGCCTCCTGGAGGGCCGCGCCGATGCTCGCGCGCACCTTCGGGCCCTCGCGGACGACGTCGAAGCCCGCGACGCGTGCGGTGCCCGCGGTCGGCGGGAGCAGCGTCGTGAGCACGAGCACGGTCGTCGACTTGCCCGCGCCGTTCGGCCCGAGGAACCCGTAGATCTCCCCGGGCTCGACGCGGAGATCGATACCGTCGACCGCCCGCGGCCCCTTCTTGAACTCGCGGACGAGCCCCTCGACGGCGATGCTGTTGTCGGCGGGCACGACTGCCACGCTACTGACCGAGCACCTCGCGCCGGGCCGTGTACTCGGCGGCGTCGATCTCGCCGCGCGCGAAGCGCTCCGCGAGGATCTCCTGCGCGCCCGGCCTGCGCCGGGAGCGTCCGCGCCACGGCGCGAACCGGAAGAGCAGGAAGACGACGGCGACCCAGAACAGGATCCAGAACGGGAAGAACCAGTGCCAGCCCGCGGCCTCGTGGAGCAACACCTGAGAGCCCATGGCAGCCTCCTCTGTTAGACGACTAATGATTAGTATACTAACTATTAGTCCTCGAAGCGTGGAGATAGGATGACGCATGCGAACGGGCGGGACGCCGATCGGACTGCAGCTGGCACGCACGTCGAAGAGCGTCGGGCGCGCTTTCAACGAGGCGCTCGTGCACGCCGGCGGGTCGCTGCCCGTCTGGCTGATCCTCACGACGCTGCGCGGCGACGCACATGCGTCGCAGCACGAGCTCGCACGCGCGATCGGCATCGAGGGCCCGACGCTCACCCGCCAGCTCGATCAGCTCGAGGCGGCGGGACTCGTCCGGCGGGTGCCGCACCCGGACGACCGCCGGGCGGTGCGCGTCGAGCCCACCGAGGCCGGACTGGCCCTGCACGCGCGGCTGCTCGAGGTCGTGATCGCCTTCAACCGGCGACTGACCGCCGGGCTCGGACGCGACGACCTCGACCGGCTCCGGCACCTGCTCGCCGCGCTCGAGGCGAACGTGCGCCCGTGAGGCGACCGCTCAGCCGGCGGGCGAGAGCCAGACCGCGCCGAGCGGCGGCAGCGTCACACCGGCGGAGAACGGCCTGCCGTGCAGCGGCTCGTCGACCGCCGCGACGCCGCCGAGGTTCCCGATCCCCGAGCCCCCGTACTCGGTTGCGTCGGTGTTCAGGATCTCGCGCCACGCACCGCCGGCCGGCAGCGGGACGCGCCAGTGGTGTCGCACCACCGGCGAGAAGTTGACCAGGCAGACGAGGGTGCGCGCGGCGTCGGCCGAGAAGCGCGCGTAGGCGAGCACGTTGTCCTCGCGCGCGTCGCCGACGAGCCAGGCGAACCCCTCGGGACGGAAGTCGACCTCCCACAGGGCGGGCTCCGACCGGTACGCGCGATTGAGGTCGGAGACGCAGCGGCGCACGCCGTCGTGCAGGGGGTACTCGAGCACGTACCAGTCGAGCGACCCCGCCTCCGACCATTCCGTGCCCTGGCCGAACTCGTTGCCCATGAAGACGAGCTGCTTGCCGGGGTGCGCCCACATGTGGGCGTACAGAGCCCGCAACGTCGCGAACTGCTGCCACTCGTCGCCGGGGATCTTGCGGAGCAGCGCTCCCTTGCCGTGCACGACCTCGTCGTGCGAGAGCGGCAGCACGAAGTTCTCGTCCCAGGCGTAGACGAGCGAGAACGTGAGGTCGTCGTGGTGCCAGCGCCGGTGCACGGGCTCCTTGGAGACGTAGTCGAGCGTGTCGTGCATCCAGCCCATGTTCCACTTGAAGGTGAACCCGAGCCCGCCCCCCTCGGTGGGCCGCGAGACTCCCGGCCACGCGGTCGACTCCTCCGCGATCATCGCCACACCCGGGTGGATGCCGTGCACGACCGCGTTCAGCTCCTGCAGGAACGAGACCGCCTCGAGGTCCTCCCGCCCGCCGAAGCGGTTCGGCAGCCACTCCCCCTCCTCGCGCGAGTAGTCGAGGTAGAGCATCGACGCGACCGCGTCCACGCGCAGCCCGTCGACGTGGAACTCCTCGAGCCAGTAGAGCGCGTTCGCGAGCAGGAAGTTCCGCACCTCGTGACGACCGAGGTTGAACACCAGCGTGCCCCAGTCGGGGTGCGACCCGCGGCGCGGATCCGCGTGCTCGTAGAGCGCCGTCCCGTCGAAGCGCGCGAGCGCCCACTCGTCGCGCGGGAAGTGGGCGGGAACCCAGTCCAGCAGCACGCCGATCCCGCGGGCATGGAGCGCGTCGACGAACGCGCGGAAGTCGTCGGGCGAGCCGAGCGTCGCCTGGGGCGCGTAGAACCCGGTCACCTGGTAGCCCCACGAGCCGCCGAACGGATGCTGCATCACGGGCAGGAGCTCGACGTGGGTGAAGCCGAGCGACGCGGCGTGCTCGCCGAGCTCGTCCGCGAGCTCGCGCCAGTCGAGGCCCTGGCGCCACGAGCCGGCATGCACCTCGTAGACCGACAGCGGCGCCGTCAGCGGATCGGTCTCCGCGCGCCGCTCGAGCCAGTCGTCGTCGGACCAGGCGTGGCGCGAGCGGTACACGACCGAGGCCGTGCCGGGCGGCGGCTCCGCCCGGAACGCCACCGGGTCGGCCTTGAGCCGGGGCACGCCGTCCGCGCCGCGCACCGCGAGCTTGTACGTCTGCCCCTCGCGTGCATTCTCGACGACTCCGGCCCAGATGCCGGAGGATCCCTGCGGCTCGAGCCGGTCGGCGCCCTCGCTCCAGAAGTTCCAGTCGCCGACGACTGCGACGTCGCGGGCGTTCGGCGCCCAGACCGCGAAGCGGACGCCCCCCTCCCCGTCGAGGACGTGCGCGCCGAGCCGCTCCCAGAGGCGCTCGTGGCGCCCCTCGCCGATCAGGTGGAGATCGAGCTCGCCGAAGCTCACGCGCGTCCCTGTCCGCCCGCTGCTCCAGCCCGGCGGAGCCGGGCTCCGCGACGCCCCGGGAACCCGCGTGGCTCGGTGGCCGGCACGACGTGTCTCATGCGGCCGTCTCGAGCATGCGGAGCATGCCGACGATCGGGATCGAGGCCCAGTCCGGCCGGTTGCGCGCCTCGTAGCGGAGCTCGTACACGAGCTTCTCGAGCTCGAACAGCGCCAGCAGACGGTCGAACCCCGCCCGGCTCGGCGGGAGGAGTCGTTCGTCCGCCGAGGCAAGGTAGCCCTCGAGGAACCCCTCCCGGCAGGCGTCGACCCACCCGGTGGGGGCCTCGACGCCCCACAGGAGGAGCGAGGCGTCGCCGGCGTATGCGAACGACCGCGTCATGCCGGCGAGGTCGCGCAGCGGCGACCGCTTGCGACGCCGCTCCGGCAGCGAGCGGGCCGGCTCGCCCTCGAAGTCGATCACGACCCAGTCGTCGTCGGTCGACCAGAGCACCTGGCCGAGGTGGTAGTCGCCGTGCGTCCGGATCGCGAGCCCGGAGGGCCCGACCGCGGCGAGCTCGTGCACGAGGTCGCGCAGGTCCTCGGCACGGTGCGCGACCGCCCCGAGCGCGTCGTCGTCCGGCAGCCCGCCGAACGTCGCGGAGATCTCCTCGTCGAGCGCGGCCGCGAACAGCGGCAGCGACTCGGCGCTCGGCTCCTCGGGGGCGAAGGACGGGTCGTCGTAGGCCGCGAGGGCCGTGTGGAGGCCCGCGCTGACCTCGCCGAGGCGCCACGCCCGGTCGGGCAGCCACGAGGCGTCGTCCGCCAGCGACTCGACCGACAGCTCCCACCCGCCGCCCGCCGCCGAGACGAGCCCGGTCACGGACACGAGGGCCGTGTCGAGCGGCGGCCCCGACGTCTCGAGCGCCCCCTCGAGCCGCGGCGCGTTGGTGAAGCCCTGGTGGCCGAGCGCACGGAGCATCTCGAGCTCCGGATTCGGGCCCGCCTCGAGGCGGCGGTAGAGCTTCAGCATGTGGAGCTCGTCGAGCACGACCGAGCTGTTCGACTGCTCCACGTCGAGCGCGCGCACGGTGTCGCCTGGGGTCTCCACGCCGGCCAGGGCGGCGAGCCGGGACGCGACCTCGCCGCGCTCGAGCACGTCGGCCGACCCGTCGGCGGCGAAGTCGACGAGGTAGTGCTCGTGCGTACCCGTCGGGAAGCGCACCTCGACGATCGCGAGCACGACCACGCCGTCCTCGACGGGCAGTCCGACGATCTCCGCGCTGTCGGGCGTCTGGTCCTTCGCGCCGAACCAGCGGGCGCCCTGGACGAGTGCCAGCAGCTCGTCGCTCGTGAGCGCCGTCGGGTCAGGCATCGGGCGGCTCCTCGAGCAGCTGGAACCAGTAGAACCCGCGCGGGCCGAAGGTGAGCAGGTAGGGCAGCGCCCCGACCGCCGGGAACGGCGTCCCGCCCGTCATCTCGACCGGCGTGCGGCCCTTGTAGCTCGACAGGTCGAGCTCGGCGGCCTGCGCCGAGCGGGCGAGGTTGTGGACGCAGAGCACCGTGTCGCTCTCGTGGCTGCGAACGTGCGCGAACACGCGGGGGTTGGACGTCTCGAGCGCCTCGTACGTCCCGAGCCCGAAGACCGGGTGCTGCTTGCGCAGCGCAACGAAGCGCTGGAGCCAGCGGAGGAGCGACGAGGGGGAGCGGAGCTGCGCCTCGACGTTCACGGCCTGGAAGCCGAACACGGGGTCCATCAAGGGCGGGAGGTAGAGCTGGGCGAAGTCCGCGCGCGAGAAGCCGCCGTTCCGATCCCCCGTCCACTGCATCGGCGTGCGGACACCGTCACGGTCGCCGAGGTACACGTTGTCGCCCATCCCGATCTCGTCCCCGTAGTACAGCACCGGCGAGCCGGGGAGCGAGAAGAGGATCGCGTGCATGAGCTCGATCTCGTCCCGTCCTCCGTCGAGCAGCGGCGAGAGGCGGCGGCGGATGCCCAGGTTGAGCTTCATCCGCGGGTCGTTCGCGTACTCCGCGTACATGTAGTCGCGCTCGTCGTCCGTCACCATCTCGAGCGTCAGCTCGTCGTGGTTGCGCAGGAAGATCCCCCACTGGCAGTGCTCGGGAATCGGCGGCGTGCGGTCGAGGATCTCGACGATCGGCCGGGCCTCCTCCCGCCGCAGCGCCATGAACATCCGCGGCATCACCGGGAAGTGGAACGCCATGTGGCACTCGTCGCCCGCACCGAAGTAGTCGACGACGTCCTCGGGCCACTGGTTCGCCTCCGCGAGGAGCACGCGATCGGTGTACCCCGCGTCGATCTCGGCCCGAACCCGCTTGAGGAACTCGTGCGTCCGCGGGAGGTTCTCGCAGATCGTCCCCTCCTCCTCGAAGAGGTAGGGCACGGCGTCGAGGCGGAAGCCGTCGAGGCCCAGGTCGAGCCAGAAGCGGAGCGCAGCGAGGATCGCCTCGCCGACCTCGGGGTTCTCGTAGTTGAGGTCGGGCTGGTGGTGGTAGAAGCGATGCCAGAAGTATGCCCCGCGGACGGGGTCGAAGGTCCAGTTGGACTGCTCGCTGTCGACGAAGATGATCCGCGCGTCCTCGTAGCGGTGCACGGTGTCCGACCACACGTACCAGTCGGCCTTGGGCGCGTCGGGGCCCTGGCGCGAGTCCTGGAACCACGGGTGGTCGCTCGACGTGTGGTTCATCACGAAGTCCGCGATCACCCGCATCCTGCGCTCGTGCGCCGCCTCGACGAACGAGGCGAACTCGTCGACCGTGCCGAACTCGGGCGCGACGGAGAGGAAGTCCGCGACGTCGTAGCCGCCGTCTCGTTGGGGCGAGGGGTAGAAGGGTAGGAGCCAGATGCAGTCGACGCCGAGCCACTGGAGGTAGTCGAGCTTCTGGCGCAGCCCCCGGAAGTCCCCGGTGCCGTCATCGGAGGAGTCGAAGAAGGCGCGCGTGTGGAGCTCGTAGAACACGGCGGTCTTGAACCAGTCGGGCTGCGACTCGAACCATCGCTCGCTCATGTCTTGCTCGCCCGGTGTCGGACTTCAGTCCGACACCTGCCCCCGACACGAACCAGGTGTCCGACTGAAGTCGGACACCGAGGACACAGGCTCACCGTCTCACCTCGAGGACGTGCGCCTTCCCCGGGCCGAGCCGGACGTAGTTCCGGGAGCCCCACGTGTACGGCTCGCCCGAGAGCGCGTCGACGACGTCGACCTGCTCGGGGAGCCCGAGCTGCGGCGGCACGACGCAGACCCCCTCGTGGATCGCGAACGGGTCGAGGTTGACGACGGCGAGCACGACGTCGTCCCCGAGCGTGCGCGCGTATCCCAGCAGGTGCTCGCTCTCGGTCTCGAGCCAGACGAGGCGCTCGAGGCCCGCGCCTGTGAGGGCGGGATGGGCTCGACGGGTCTCGTTGAGCCGCTTCACGAGCGGGAGGAGCGGGCCGTCGAAGGACCGCTCGCGGAGCTGGTACTTCTCGGAGTCGAGGTACTCCTCGCTCCCGGATCGCACCGGCACGTTCTCGCAGCGCTCGTAGCCGGAGTAGATGCCGTAGCTGGGCGAGAGCGTCGCGGCGAGCACGAGACGTGACTCGAACGCGGGGCGTCCGCCCTGCTGGAGCGTCGCGTGGAGGATGTCGGGCGTGTTCGGCCAGAGGTTGGGACGCAGGTACGGCGACCACTCGCGCAGCTGCTCGACCAGCTCGATCAGCTCCCACTTCGCGTTCTTCCACGTGAAGTAGGTGTACGACTGGGAGAAGCCGGCCTTGGCGAGGAGGGTCATCATCGCCGGGCGTGTGAACGCCTCCGAGAGGAAGACCGTCTCCGGGTGGCGCTTGCGCACCTCCGCGATCAGCCACTCCCACAGCGGCACCGGCTTCGTGTGCGGGTTGTCGACCCGAAACACGGTCACCCCTGCCTCGCACCAGCGGAGCACGACGGCACGCACGGCGTCCCACAGGCCCTTGCGATCCTTCGTGTCCCAGTCGAAGTTGTGGATGTCCTGGTAGCGCTTGGGCGGGTTCTCGGCGTACTTCAGCGTCCCGTCGGGACGGTGCTGGAACCAATCCGGGTGCGCCGCGAGCCAGGGATGGTCGGGCGAGGTCTGGAGCGCCAGGTCGAGCGCCAGCTCCATGCCGTGCGCGCGCAGCGTCTCGACGAGGTGGGCGAGGTCGTCCTCGCCGCCGAGCGCCGGGTCGATCGCGTCGTGACCGCCCTCCGCCCCGCCGATCGCCCACGGGCTGCCGACGTCGCCCGGCTCGCCCCGCTCCGTGTTGTTCCGGCCCTTCCGGTTCGTCGTCCCGATCGGGTGGATCGGGGGGAGGTAGAGCACGTCGAAGCCGTGCTCGGCCAGCGCCGGCACGACCTCGGCGACCCCCGCGAACCCTCCCCACGAGCGCGGGAAGAGCTCGTACCACGCGCTCGCCCGCGCCAGCTCGCGCTCGACCTCGAGCGCGAAGGCGTCGCTGCGCGCGGCGTTGTGCCGGTCCCCGACCGAGAGTCGCTCCGCCCGCACGCGCCACTCGTCCACGGTCCCGCCGCCGAACAGGGCCTCGCCCTCGGCGAGCTCGCCCCGGAGCTCTGCCTGGCCGGCGGCCACCTTCCGGTCGTACTCGTCGAGCCAGCCGGCGTGCCGGGCGACCCACGCCTCGATCTCGAACTGCCAGCGCCCGACCGCGTCGACCTCGAACGAGCCTCCGAAGCGGTCGTTCCCGAGGAACCGCAGCGGCTCCTCGCGCCAGCGGCCGCGCGGACGGCGGTGGCGCACGACCGCACGGAGGGGATCGTGCCCGTCGCGCACGATCGTCGCGGCGACCGAGACCTCGTCCCCGACGCACGCCTTCGCCGGCCAGCGGCCGCAATCCACCTGCGGCGCGACGTCCGAGATCACGATCCGGTCCGCGGGCATGCCCGACACACGGTAAACAGTCGGCAGTGCGCCCGGAGCGGTCCTACGGTGTGCAGCTCCACCCGACCTCGCTGCCCAGCGGGCGGCTCGGCTCCGCCGCGCTCGAGTTCGTCGACTGGCTCCACGCCGCGGGCGCGCGCTGGTGGCAGGTGCTGCCCTTGAACCCCCCCGATGCGTTCGGGTCGCCCTATGCGTCACTGTCCGCGTTTGCCGGCTGGGGCGGGCTCCTGGCCGAGCCGCGCGCGCGCGTGGGGACGCGCGAGGCGCGGGCCTTCCGCGAGCGCGAGCGGACGTGGCTCGACGACTGGGTCGCGTTCGCGGGCGACGGCGCTCTCGAGGAGCAGGTGCGGTTCGCACGCGAGTGGGGCGCGCTCCGCGCCTATGCAGCCGAGCGCGGCGTCCGGCTGATCGGCGACGTCCCGATCTACGTCGCGCCGGGCGGCTGCGACCATGCGGCGCACCCGGAGCTCTTCCTGCCGCTCGACGAGGCCGTGGCCGGTGCGCCGCCGGACCGGCTCAACCGCGACGGCCAGCTGTGGGGCAACCCGTTGTACGACTGGAAGGCGCTCGCCCGCACCGGCTTCCGCTGGTGGATCGAGCGCCTGAGCCGGACGCGCGAGCTCGCCGACCGGTACCGCATCGACCACTTTCGCGGTTTCGCCGCGTACTGGGCAGTGCCCGCCGGCGCGGCGAGCGCGCGCGAGGGGCGGTGGCGCCGGGGACCGGGTCGCGCCGTCTTCGAGGCCGCGCGTGACGAGCTCGGCGCGCTGCCGGTGATCGCGGAGGACCTCGGCGTGATCACGAAGGACGTCAGAGCCCTCCGCGACGGGCTCGGCTTCCCGGGCATGGCCGTCACGATCTGGGCGTTCTCGGGACGCCGCGACAGCCCGCACAGGCCGGAGAACCATCGCCCCGACCAGGTCGTGTACACGTCCACCCACGACACGGACACGCTCGCGGGCACGTTCGGCGCGGACGAGGCCTGGCCCCTGGTCGAGCGCACGCTGTCGTCGGTCTGCGCGCTCGCGATCGTGCCTGCGCAGGATGTGCTCGGGCTCGGGAGCGAGGCGCGGATGAACAGGCCGGGCACGACGGTCGGCAACTGGTCCTGGCGGCTCGAGCCCGGTCAGCTGACCGCCGCCCACGCGCAGCGCCTCCGCGCGGCGGCGGAGGCGTGCGGCCGAGTGCCCTAGAAGAGGATCTGGAGGGCCAGGTCGGGCGGGCAGCCCCGCTCGAGGAGCGAGACAGCGCTGTGCAGGTCGACGTCCCGGTCGAGCGCGATCACGAGCGCCGCCTGGGCGTCGTAGCCGGCCGCCTGCAGGCACTCGATCCGCCAGGCGGTCACCTCTGCGCGCTCGCGCTCGGGGCGCGGCGGTGCGATGGTCGTCTGAATGGGCATTTCGTGGAAGAGAACGCGCGGCATGTGTGGAGACCCTGAAGGGCCGTTACAGCAGGGTGACGCCCGTGTTGCGTTCCGGTTAGAACGAGCGGCGGCCACCTCCGTGCCGGTCATCTGCCCGTCGGAGCCGAGGACGCTCTACAGTCCCCGGCGACCCCTGACGGAGGAGCGTCGACCGAGATGAGCACCGAGTCGCCACTCGACACCGCCGAGGCAATCCGGATCGCCGCGTTCCGCGGGGTGATCCGCTCGTTTCTCCGCACGAGCGAGCACCTCGCGCGCTCCGCCGGTCTCACACCGCGCCGGTATCTGCTGCTCCTGATGATCAAGGGCGCCCCCGACGGCAGCGAGCAGTCGACCGTCACGGAGCTCGCCGAGCGGCTCCAGCTCGCGCAGAGCACCGTGACCGAGCTGGTCGGGCGGGCCGAGCGCGCCGGCCTCGTCGAGCGCGAGCGCTCGGGCAGCGACCTGCGCGTCGCACATCTGCGGCTGACTCCCGACGGGGAGCGTCGGCTCGCACGCTCCGCACGGAGCAACGAGGACGAGCGCCACGAGCTCCGCCGGCGCCTCGACGAGCTCGACGACCGCTAGCGGGCAAGGGACGTCAGTCCAGCCGCTCGAGCGGCAGCCGCGCCGCCACCCGGCTCTCGCCGCCCACGCGGTACAGCACGTCGACGGAGTCGTCCTTCCCGTACGAGCCGGCGATGCCCAGCACCATCGACGTCCAGCGCCGTGCTCCGACCTTCTCGTGGACGAGCTCGCGCTCGAAGAGCAAGGCGCCCTCCCGCACGACGAAATCGACGCCCTCGTGCTGCTCCACGCCGTTCACGTACACCTCGAACGGTCGCTGGACGTCGCCGGGGAGGCGCACTCGGGTTCGTCGGCGCGGGCTGGCGGCCACGTTCATAGAATGCCTCCAATCGTGCGGTCCCGACCTCCCGTCCTCGTCGGCGCCCTGGTCGCGTCGGCCGTGCTCGCCGCTCCCGCGCTCGCGGGGAACGGCGGGTTCGCCCCGGTGCCGCCCGAGTCGCCGAACGCGGACGGGATCACGCAGAGCTTCCTGTTCATCTCGGCCTTCTGCCTCGCGATCTTCCTGCTCGTCGAGGGTCTCCTGGTCGCCTTCGTGATCCGCTACCGCCGCCGGAAGCGCTCCCGGTTCGCGGACGCGGCACAGGTCCACGGCGCGACCCGCCTGGAGCTCGCCTGGACCCTCGGCCCCGTCGTGATCCTGTTCGCGATCGCGGCGTTCGTGTTCGCGAAGCTGCCCGGGATCCAGGACGTGCCCACGGCCGCGGCGGGCAGCTCGAACCTCGTGGTGGAAGTCACCGGCACCCAGTTCACCTGGGAGTTCCGCTACCCGAACGGGGTCGTCGCGATCGACCGGCTGCGGGCGCCGGAGGGCCGCACCGTCGAGCTCCACGTCACCTCGCCGGACTGGGACGTGATCCACTCCTGGTGGGTCCCGGCACTCGGAGGCAAGATCGACGCGATCCCCGGCCGGGTCAACAAGACCTGGTTCGAGGCGACGCGGACGGGGGTCTTCCAGGGGCAGTGCGCCGAGCTCTGCGGCCTCTACCACGCGAAGATGCTGAACACCGTCGAGGTGATGCCTGCCGCCGCCTTCGACACCTGGCTCTCCGAGCGCGCCGACCAGCAGGCGGCCGGCACGTCCCCGCTCGGCCGGGAGCTGTGGGAGGGCTCGTGCGCGAAGTGCCACGGCGCCTCGGGCGAAGGCGGGTACGGGCCGAAGCTCGCCGGCAGCACCCTCCTCGAGGACGAGAACCAGGTCGAGCGGGTGCTGCGGAACGGCTTCGGGAAGATGCCGCCCGTCGGCCGCGAGTGGAACGACGCCGAGCTGGCGGCGATCACCGCCTATCTGAACGGGAACCTTGGCGGTTAGGGCCCACGAGGCGCCCGTTCCGGCGTGGCAGCGCGGCAAGGTCGCGAGCTGGCTCGTCACGGTCGACCACAAGCGGATCGGCATCCTCTACATCGGCACGGCCGGCTTCTTCTTCGCGCTCTCCGGCTTCCTCGCCCTCCTGATCCGCACGCAGCTCGCGCGGCCCGACGGCGGCGTCGTGACCGGCAACTCGTACAACGAGGTGGTCACGATGCACGGCACCGGGATGGTGTTCTTCGTCGTCGTCCCCGTGCTCGCCGGGCTCGCGAACTTCCTCGTCCCGCTCATGATCGGCGCCCCCGACATGGCGTTCCCGCGCCTGAACGCGCTCTCGTACTGGCTCTACGCGTTCGCCGGGCTGATCTTCTGCTTCTCGTTCTTCGCCGCCGGCGGGGCCGCGAACACGGGCTGGACCGCGTACCCGCCGCTGTCGCTCGCCGCCCAGGGAAACGGCCAGGACCTGTGGATCCTCTCGCTCCACATCCTCACGATCTCCTCGATGGCCGGGGCGATCAACTTCATCGTCACGATCCACAACATGCGGGCGCGCGGGATGTCCTGGATGCGCCTGCCGCTGTTCGTGTGGTCGGTCGAGGTGTACGCCTGGCTTCTGCTGCTCGTCCTCCCGGTGCTCTCGGCCGGCCTCACGCTGCTCCTGCTCGAGCGCCAGTTCCCGGACACCTTCCACTTCTTCCGACCGGAGCAGGGCGACCAGGGCGGCTCCCCGATCCTCTTCCAGCACGTCTTCTGGTTCTTCGGGCACCCCGAGGTGTACATCATGATCCTGCCGGTCTTCGGGATCATCTCCGAGATCCTCCCGGTCTTTGCCCGCAAGCCGATCTTCGGCTACAAGGCGATCGCGTTCTCGACCGTCGCGATCGGTTTCTTCTCGATGCTCGTGTGGGCACACCACATGTTCACGGTGGGGATGCCGACCTACCTCAACATCTGGTTCATGCTCGCCTCGATGGTGATCGCCGTGCCGACCGGCATCAAGATCTTCAACTGGCTCGCCACGCTCTGGCAGGGGAACATCTCGCTCGACACGCCGATGCTCTTCGCGCTCGGCTTCCTCAGCGTGTTCACGATCGGCGGGCTCTCCGGCATCTACCTCGCCGCGTTCCCCGTCGACTGGCAGGTGCACGACACGTACTTCGTCGTCGCCCACTTCCACTACGTCCTGTTCGGCGGGTCGATCCTGGGCATCCTGGGCGGGCTCTGGTACTGGTGGCCGAAGATCTTCGGCCGGTTCCTCTCCGAGCGGCTCGGCAAGTGGACCTTCTGGCTGACGTTCGTCGGCTTCAACCTGACCTTCTTCCCGCTGCACCTGGTGGGGCTCCTCGGCATGCCCCGCCGCGTGTACACCTACCGGGACGACGGGCTGTGGGAGGCGTACAACATGATCTCGACGATCGGCTCCTACGTGATGGGCCTCGGGATGCTCTGCTTCCTGGCGGCGATCGTGAAGAGCGTCCACGGGCGGCGCGCGGGCAACGACCCGTGGCAGGCCGACACGCTCGAGTGGTACACGACCTCGCCGCCGCCGCCACACAACTTCGACGACGTCCCGTACGTGACGAGCGCCAGACCGCTCCACGACCTGCGGCGGAAGCTCCAGGAGGCGAGGACGTGAGGACGGAGCGCGCACCGGGCCCGCTCCTCGCGGCCACCATCGTGGCGTCTGCGGCGGCGGCCGGCCTCGTGGTCGCGAGCGCCGCGCTCGGGCTGGGCGAGGCACATTGGGCCGCGGCCCTCGTCGCGCTGCCGCTCCTCGTCGCGGTGCTGGTCGCCGCGATCGTCGCGTACCGGCGACTGGTGCTCCCCGCCGCCTCCGCGCTCGGGCTGATGCTCGCAGCGATCGCCACGGGCGGCCTCGTCGCCTGGTCGGGGGAGGCGCGCTGGTCGATCGCCCTCCATATCGCGGCAGCGGGGGGCGCGCTGGCGGCGTCGCTGGTGACGCTCGCGGTCTCCTTCCGCGGCGAGACGCTCCCGTTCGGCCCCTGGCGCGACTACGTGACGCTGACGAAGCCCCGGATCATGTCCCTCCTGCTCGTCACCGGGGCAGCGGGCATGGTCGTCGGCGCCGGCGGCTGGCCGGGCACCGTGGAGCTGGCCACGATGCTCGCCGGGCTCGCGCTGGCGTGCGGCGGGGCGAGCGCGCTCAACCACGTGATCGACCGGGACATCGACCGGCTGATGGGATCGCGCACCGCCTCGCGTCCGGTCGCGTCCGGCCGCGTCCCCGCGCCGCGCGCGCTCGAGTTCGGCCTCGTGCTCTCCGCGCTCTCGTTCGCGCTGCTCGCGTCGACGGTGAACGTGTTGACGGCGGCGCTGGCTCTGGTCGGGAACCTCTTCTACGTCGTGGTCTACACCGGGTACCTGAAGCGCTCCACCGACCAGAACATCGTGATCGGCGGCGCGGCGGGCGCGGTGCCGCCGCTCGTCGGGTACGCGGCCGCGACCGGGAGCCTCGCCCTCCCCGCCCTGTGGCTGTTCCTGATCGTGTTCCTGTGGACGCCGCCGCACTTCTGGGCGCTCGCGCTGATGCTCAAGGAGCACTACCAGGCCGCGCACGTGCCGATGCTGCCCGGCACGCGCGGCGACCGGGAGACGACGCGCCAGATCCTCCTCTACTCGCTGGGGCTCGTGGCCTTCACGATCGTGGTCGGCGCGTGGCTCGGGCCCCTGTACACGGTCGCCGCGGCGCTGCTGGGCGCGTACCTCGTGCTGCTCGCGTGGCGCCTGCGCCGCGACGGCACGCGCCGTGACGCGGTCGTCCTGTTCCACTACTCGCTCGCGTACCTCGCCCTGCTGTTCGTGGCCGCCGCCCTCGACCCCCTCGTCCTGTAGGTCGTCCGATGGTCTCCCCGGAGCTCGCCCGCAGGAACACTCGCCTCGGCCTCGTGCTCTTCGCGGTGTTCGTCGCGATGTTCCTCGGCGCCTGCGTGATCGCGCTCGTCTACCTCCAGGTCGACTAGGCCGACGGTCGCGTGAGCGCGGATCTGGATCTCGCCCTCCGCCTCGCCGACACCGCCGACTCGATCGCGCTGGAACGCTTCCGGTCGCGTGACCTCCTGGTCGAGACGAAACCCGACCGGACACCGGTGACGGAGGCGGACCGGGCGGTCGAGGCCGAGCTGCGGACGATCCTCGCCGTCGAGCGCCGCCGCGACGCGATCCTCGGCGAGGAGGGCGGCGCCCACGGGACCGGGCCGCGGCGCTGGATCATCGACCCGATCGACGGCACGAGGAACTACTCGCGCGGCGTGCCCGTCTGGGCGACGCTGATCGCGCTCGAGGACCACGGACGCGTCGTGCTCGGGGTGGTGTCGGCGCCCGCGCTCCACCGGCGGTGGTGGGCCGAGCGCGGTGAGGGTGCGCACGCGAACGGCGACCTCGTCCGCGTCTCGCGGATCAGCAGGCCGGAGGACGCCGTGCTCACGTTCGCGCTCGAGCAGTCCCTCCCGGCCCTCGCCGCTCGCGCGTGGCACGCACGCGGGTACGGGGACTTCTGGAGCCACATGCTCGTCGCCGAGGGGGCCGTCGACGGCGCGATCGACGCGATCGGCGTCTCCGTCTGGGACCTCGCCGCGGTGCAGGTGATCGTCGAGGAGGCGGGCGGGACGTTCACCGACTTCGCCGGCGAGCAGCGGATCGACGGAGGCAGCGCGATCTCGTCCAACGGCTACCTCCACGAGGAGCTGCTCGAGGCGGTCCGCGAGCTGGGCGGACGGGCCTAGCCGGAGCGGGTCGCGCGCACGGCCGCCTCGTAGACGGGGTCACGGGCGTAGACGTCCAGCTCGGCGGAGAGCAGGTCGCTGTCCGACGCGGGTGCGGCGGGCGGCGTGTCCACGGGCTCGCCGTCGACCCGCATCGTGCGGATCTCGTCGGCCGCCTGACGGGAGAGCGCGACGTCGTGCCGGAGCCGGGAGCGGAGCCACCCCGCGAGGAGCAACGCGTCCGCACGCGGCCCGTCGACCGAGAGGCGCCGCATGGTGCGGATCCCGGGCCAGCGCGCGGCCAGCGCCACACGCCACGGCAGGGTCCGCCGCCAGGCGATGTCCGAGGTCGCGACCCGGTCGAACAACCCGGCGAGGCCGGCGTAGGCTCCCGGCAGCCCGCTCCACTCGGAGGAGTCGAAGACCAGCCGGTCGACGACCCCGACCAGCTCGTCGAGCTCCTCGGCGTCCCAGTCGGGCCGGCCCCGCCAGCGGCAGAAGGCCGGCAGGTCGGAGATCAGGAGCGGGAGGACGAGCGAGGCGGGGTGCCGCGCCGCCTCGCCGCGCATGCGGATCTCGATCACCTCCGAGATCACGTCGCGCCCGCCGCCGAGCTCGAACTCGTGCACGGTCGCATCCGCCTCGAGCCCGCTCCTGCGACCCGGCATGGGCACGAGGAAGATCGTGCGCGCCGGGTGCCGCTCTGCGAGGCCGGCGAGCACGCGCCTCGCGCGCCCGACCCACTCGGGGGGCGCCCAGACGACGTGCGTCATCGTGCTCGTGCGGAGGTCCGGCATGCCGTCCTCCTCCTGTCGGCAGCGGCGGCGGGCCAGCTTGCGCTCGATGTCCGCGACGACGCCCACGGGCACCCGACCTAGTGCCTCCGCCACGAGCGGCCGTCGCGGTGGAGCAGCTCGTCGGCGAGCGCAGGCCCCCAGCTGCCCGCCGCATAGTTCGGGAACGACGGCCGGTCACGCCCCCAGGCGCCGACCATCGCGTCGACGAGCTTCCACTGCTCGTCGACCTCGTCCTCCCGCGTGAAGAGGGTCGCGTCGCCGAGCATCGCGTCGAGGATCAGCCGCTCGTACGCCTCCGGCACCCCCTCCCGGAACGCGCCGCCGTAGAGGAAGTCCATGTGCACCGTCCTGATCGACATGCCCGCGCCGGGCACCTTGGCGCCCACCGCGAGCGAGACGCCCTCGTCCGGCTGGACGTGGACGACGAGCACGTTGGGCCGGAGCCCGTCACCCGCGATCGCCTCGAAGGGGGGGTGCGGAGCCTGCTTGAACTGGATCGCGATCGTCGTCTCGCGGCGTGCCAGCCGCTTGCCCGCGCGCACGTAGAACGGCGTGTCCGCCCAGCGCCAGTTGTCGACGTAGAGCTTCGCCGCGATGTACGTGTCGGTCAGCGAGCGCGGGTCGACGGCCGCCTCCTCGCGGTAGGAGACGACCTCCTCGCCCTCGACGTAGCCCCGCCCGTACTGGCCGCGCACGACGGACTTCGGCCCCGGCGTGTGCATCGCACGGAGCACCTTCACCTTCTCGTTCCGGACCGCGTCCGCGGTGAAGTCGATCGGCGGCTCCATCGCGGTGAGCGCGAGGAGCTGGAGGAGGTGGTTCTGGAAGATGTCGCGGATCACGCCGGCCCGCTCGTAGTAGCCCGCCCGGCCCTCGATGCCCATCGTCTCGGCGACCGTGATCTGCACGTGGTCGATCAGCTGGCGGTTCCAGAGCGGCTCGAAGATGCCGTTCGCGAACCGGAGCGCCATCAGGTTCTGCACGGTCTCCTTGCCGAGGTAGTGGTCGATCCTGAACAGCTCGTCCTCGGTGAACCAGCGCCTGATCGACGTGGTCAGCTCGCGGGCGGAGGCGAGGTCGTGGCCGAACGGCTTCTCGACGATCACGCGGGCCCACCCCCCGTCCTTCCTCCGCCGCTCGCCCACCTCGCGGATCACGACGGGGAACGCCTGGGGCGGCACCGCGAGGTAGTAGAGGCGGTTGCCCCCGGTGCCACGCGTGCGGTCGAGCTCGTCGAGCGCCTCGCCGACGAGGTCCTCGCCCGCGTCGTCGGCAAAGTCGGTCGCCACGTAGCGGACACCCGCCGCGAGCGACTCGAACACGTCGGCGCGGAACGGGTCCCGCGCGAACTGCCGCACCGACCGCCGCATCGCGGTCAGGAACTGCCGCGTCGACTCCTCCGTGCGCGCGACGCCGACGATCCCGAACCGCTCGGGCAGCAGGCGCCGGTACGCGAGCGAGTAGAGCGCCGGGAAGAGCTTCCGCTTCGTGAGGTCCCCGGACGCGCCGAACACGACGATCGCGCAAGGGTCAGGCTGGCGCCTGACCCCTAGGCCCCGGGCCAATGGGTTCGTCGCGGCCATCCGTCCGTCCGCCCCGCTCGCGTCAGGAAACGACCGCGGAGAGCTTCTCCTCGATGCCCTGCAGCAGCTCCGCGAAGGAGTCGGAGAACTTGTCGACGCCCTCCTCCTCGAGCGTCGCCACGACGTCGTCGTAGTCGACTCCCGCCGCCTCGAGCTCGCCGAGCAGCGCCCGAGCCTCGTCGACCCCGATCTCGAGCGTGTCGCGGACCTCTCCGTGGTCCTGGAAGGCCTCGACCGTCTCGAGCGGCATCGTGTTCACGACGAGCGGGCCGATCAGGTCCTCCACGTAGAGCACGTCGCGGTAGGCGGGGTTCTTCGTCGAGGTCGAGGCCCAGAGGCAGCGCTGCGGCCGCGCGCCCTTGCCGCGCAGGAACTCCCAGCGGTCGCCGGCGAACATCTCCTGCCAGTGGGCATAGGCGAGCTTCGCGTTCGCGACCGCGAGCCTGCCCGCGAGGTCGGTGCGGCCGAGCTCCTCGAGACGCCGGTCGGTCTCGGTGTCGACGCGCGAGACGAAGAAGCTGGCGACGGAGCTCACCGTCGAGGGATCGCCGCCGGCGGCGACGAGGCGCTCGAGCCCGCGGAGGTATGCCTCGACGACCGCGGCGTAGCGGGCGAGGGAGAAGATCAGCGTCACGTTGATCGAGCGCCCCGCGGCGATGGAGTCCTCGATCGCCCCCAGACCCGGCTCGGTCCCCGGGATCTTCACGTAGAGGTTTGGCCGGTCGACCTCGCCGTGGAAGCGCTCCGCCTGAGCGAACTGCGCCTCGCGGTCGTACGCGATCCGGGGGTCGACCTCCATCGACACGTAGCCGTCGAGCCCGTCCGTCTGCTCCCAGACCGGCCGCAGCAGGTCGCACGCGTCGCGGATGTCCTCGAGCGCGAGCGCGAAGAACAGCTCGAGCGTGTCGTCGGTCTCCCGCGCCGCCGAGCGCAGCTGCTCGTCGTACCAGCCCGCCTCGGCGAGCGCCTTCTGGAAGATCGTGGGGTTCGAGGTGACGCCGACGACCGCGTCGTCGGCCATCAGCCGGGCGAGCTCGCCGGTCTCGAGCATCTCGCGCGAGAGGGAGTCGATCCAGACGCTCACGCCGTGCTCGCTCAGCTCGTGCAGTCTCGATGTCGCCATTCGGTGCCTCCGGAGCTCGATTTTCAGCCGTCGACGAGCCGCTCGAGCTCCTCGACCTTCTGCAACCGTGCCAGATACCGCCCCTCGCCGGCGAAGCGCGCCTCGAGGAAGCGCTGCACGAGCTCGCCGGCGAGCGAGGGGCCGACGATCTCCGACCCGAGGCAGAGCACGTTCATGTCGTCGTGCTCGACGGCCTGGTGCGCGGAATAGCTGTCGTGGCACATCGCGGCCCGGATGCCCCGGATCTTCGTCGCGGCGATCGAGACCCCGGCGCCCGAGCCGCAGACGAGGATGCCGCGCTCGGCTCCTCCGCCCACGATCTCCCGGCCGACCGCCTTCGCGATGTCCGGGTAGTCGACCCGGGGCTGCTCGGTGTCGACGCCCAGGTCGATCGCCTCGTGACCGGCGGCCGCGACCGCGGCGAAGACCACGCCCCGCAGGCGCACGCCACGGTGGTCGAATCCGAGCGCGACCTTCATCTCACGTCAGTCGCCGCACCGCCGAGGCGACCGCGTCGGCCGTCAGCCCGAGCTCCTCGAACACCCGCGCGCCCGGCGCAGAGGCGCCGAAGCGGTCGACCCCGATCGCGACGCCGTCCTCGCCCAGCCAGCGCTCCCAGCCGAACGTGATCCCTGCCTCGATCGACACGCGGGCGCGAACCGACGGCGGCAGCACCTCGTCGCGGTACGCCTCGTCCTGCGCCTCGAAGAGCTCCCAGCACGGAAGCGAGACGACCCGGGTGTTGGACTCGAGCGCCCGCGCCGCGTCGAGCGCGAGCGAGAGCTCCGACCCGGTGGCGAGCACGATCGCATCCGGCTCGGAGGACGGATCGCGCTGCCAGAGGACGTAGCCCCCGCGCAGGGGGCCCTCCCGTGTCGAGGCGAGCCCGTCGCCGCCGAGCACGGGCAGCTTCTGCCGGCTGAGGGCGAAGGCGACCGGCCCCTCCTCCCGCTCCAGCGCGAGCCGCCACGCGGCGACGGTCTCGTTCGCGTCTCCGGGGCGCACGACCCAGAGGTTCGGGATCGCACGGAGGCTCATCACGTGCTCGACGGGCTGGTGCGTCGGGCCGTCCTCGCCGAGGCCGATCGAGTCGTGCGTCCAGATCCACATCACCGGCAGGCCGGAGAGCGCGGAGAGGCGCACGGCGGGCCGCATGTAGTCGGAGAACACGAGGAACGTCGACCCGTACGGCTTCAGCATCGCGGGCTCGAGCACGATCCCGTTCACGATCCCGCCCATGCCGTGCTCCCGGATCCCGAACGGCACATTCCGCCCGACGTGGCTCGCGGCGAACATCCCCGCGCCCACGAACTCGGTCTTCGTGGACTCGACGAGGTCGCCCGCGCCGCCGATCTGCGTGGGCGTGAACGGGCCGAGCGCCTGCATCACGCTCTTGCCGGCGTCGCGCGTGGCGATCTCCTCGCCCTCGTCGAAGGCGGGGAGCGCGTCGAGCCAGCCGTCGCGTGGTCGGCGCTCGAGGTCTCGCTCGCGCTCGGCCGCGACGTCCGGATGCGCCTCCTGCCAGGCAGCGAGCCGGCCCTCCCACTCGGCCCGCGCGGCCGCGCCGCGCTCCGCGACGCCCGCCATGTGCTCTCGGACGGCGGCCGGCACGACGAACGTCTCGTCGGGGTCGAAGCCGAGCACCTCCTTCGTCGCGCGCACCTCCTCCTCCCCGAGCGGCGACCCGTGGGCCTTGGCCGTGTCCATCGCGTGCGGCGCGGGGTACGCGATGTGCGAGCGGACGACGATCAGGGACGGGCGCGCCTCGTCGGCGCGGGCGGCTGCGAAGGCGGCGCGCAGCGCGTCGAGGTCATTCGCGTCGGCCACGTGCTGCACCTGCCAGCCGTTCGCCTCGAAGCGGCTCCCCGTGTCCTCCCTGTCGAAGCTGATCGCCGTCGAGCCGTCGATCGTGATGTGGTTGTCGTCGTATACGAAGACGAGCCGGCCGAGCCCGAGCTGCCCCGCGACCGAGGCCGCCTCCTGGGAGACCCCCTCCATCAGGTCGCCGTCCGAGCAGATCGCATAGACCCACGAGTCGACGATCGCGTGTCTGGGCCTGTTCCAGCGGTCGGCGAGGAAGCGCTGCGCGATCGCGATCCCGACGGCGTTCGCGAAGCCCTGCCCGAGCGGGCCGGTCGTCGTCTCGACCCCCGGCGTGTGGTGCAGCTCGGGATGACCCGGCGTGCGCGAGCCCCACTGGCGGAACTGCCGGAGGTCGTCGAGGGACAGGTCGTAGCCCGAGAGGTGGAGCGCCGAGTACTGGAGGATGCAGGCGTGTCCGGCGGAGAGAACGAACCGGTCGCGTCCCGCCCAGTCGGGTGCGGCCGGATCGTGACGCATCTCCTCCGCGTAGAGGAGGTACGCGATCGGCGCCAGCGCCATCGCCGTGCCGGGGTGCCCCGCGTTCGCCTTCTGCACCGAGTCCATCGCCAGGACGCGGATGGTGTCGATCGTCAGTCGCGCGGGATTCGTCGCCCGGTTCACCGGGCGAAGAGTACGCGGGAGAGGTGCCTCAGGCGCCGACAGCCTCTGCCGGCCGCAGGTTCTCGTCGGCGAGCCGCGTGGGGTCCTCGACGACCGGCCGCTCGCGGACGACCGTCTCGAGCTCCGCGACCAGATCCGCGGCTTGTCCGTGCTCGACCGCGCCCACGAGCCGCCCCTCCTCCGTCAGGTGGAACGCGAGCACACGGCCGGCGGCGACCGAGCCCCGCACGACGCACTCCGTCGACTGCTCGACGTCGCCGAACACGCGGAAGCTCTTGTCGAAGAGCTGCGTGAAGAACACCGGCAGCCTGTCGTAGGCCGCCCGCGCGCCGGCGAGCTGGCGGCCGAGGTGCTCGCCCTGGGCGTTCGCGTTCGACCAGTGCTCGATGCGGCGCAGCCGACCCGACGTCGCGTCGGGGTAGCGCGCGACGTCCCCGATCGCGTAGACGTCGGGGAGCGAGGTCCGGAAGCGCCCGTCGACGACGATCCCGTCGTCGACCTCCGCCCCCGCGGCTTCGGCGAGCTCGACGTTCGGTACCACGCCGATGCCCACGATCGCGAGGTAGCCCTCGATCGTCCTGTCGTCCTTCGTGCGCGCACCGGTCAGGAGTCGGCCGTTTCCGGTCAGCTCGGCCAGCTCGGTGTCGAACAGCACCTCGACGCCCTCCTCCCGGTAAAGCTCGGCGAGCTCCGTGGAGACCTCGGGACACCGCAGCTGGGGCATGAGGAGCGGGCCTCTCTCGACGAGCGTCACGTCGAGGCCGCGCAGGCGCAGCGACGCGGCCGACTCGGCACCGATGAAGCTGCCGCCGACCACGATCGCGGAGTGCGCCTCCTCGGCCGCCGTGCGCACGGCATCAGCATCCACGAGCGTGCGGTAGGTGTGCACGCCGACGAGATCGGCGCCCGGCAGCGGCAGCGGCCGGGGCCGTGCACCGGTCGCGACGACGAGCGTCCCGTACGGAACCTGCTCCCCGTCCGCGAGCTCGACCACGTGGCCGTCCGCGTCGATCCGCTCGACCGTGACGCCGAGGCGAAGCTCGACGACGTCGTCCTCGTAGTCCTCGGCAGGCCGCACGTACGTCCCGTCCCGCTCCACCTCCCCCCGCAGGAAGCCCTTGGTCAGCGGCGGCCGGTGGTACGGCGGGTCGGACTCTGCGGCGAGGATCGTGAGGCTCGCCTGACCGCCCGACGCGCGGTACTCGGCGGCCAGCTTCCCCGCCGACAGTCCTCCGCCGACGACGACGATGGAGTCGGGTTCGGTTGGCATGAGGGGATTAGTACCCGGTCCGCCCGGGTCCACCACCTCACCTCGCCGACACGACGCCTCATTCGTCGGCACCCTTCCCTGCGTGGCCGTGCTGACCGCATCCGGTCTCCGCAAGGAGTTCTCGGGCGACCCGCTCTTCGACGGGGTCTCGTTCCGGCTGCGCCGGGGGGACAGGCTGGCGCTCGCCGGGCCGAACGGTGCCGGGAAGACGACCCTCCTCCGCGCCGTCGTCGGCGAGACGTCGCTGACCGCGGGCGAGCTCGCCTTCGCGAAGGACACGCGCGTCGCGCTCCACGACCAGCGCCCGCCGCGGGGCCAGGGACTGACGCTCCGCGAGTACTCGCTCTCGGGCGCCGGCGACCTCGTCGCGATCGAGGACGACCTTCGACGTCTCGAGCAGGCCATGGCCGGCGGCGACCATGCGCCGGCCACCCTGCGCCGCTACAGCGACGCGCAGGCCCGCCTGGAGCACGCCGGAGGCTGGGCCTGGCGCGACCGGGCGGCGTCGATCGTGCGCGGGCTGGGCTTCACGGACGACGACCTCGACCGCCAGCTCGACACATTCTCGGGCGGCGAGCTGACGCGCGCCTCGCTCGCCCGCGCGCTCTCGGCCGACCCCGATCTGCTCCTGCTCGACGAGCCGACCAACCATCTCGACGTCGAGAGCCTCGAGTGGCTCGAGCGCGAGCTCACGTCCCTCGACGCGGCCGTCGTCCTCGTCGCGCACGACCGCTGGTTCCTCGAGGCCGTGACGACCGCCGTGCTCGAGCTCGGCGGGCCGAAGCCGTTCTTCTTCGACGGCCCGTGGCACGCCTGGCGGCGGGAGAAGGCCGCCCGGGCGTCGGCCGCGGCGACGCAGCTCGACCGGGTCTCGGACGACATCGAGCGCCTCGAGCGCTTCGTGGCGCGGTTCCGCTACAAGAAGTCGAAGGCGAAGCAGGCGCAGGCGAAGCTCACGCAGATCGGTCGCCTGGAGCAGCAACGGCGCGCCGCCGCGCAGGAGCTCGAGGCGATGACGAAGCGCAGGCGGACGCTCGGGTTCGAGTTCTTCCGGCCCGCACGGTCGGGCAGGATCGTGCTCGAGGCGGAGGAGCTCGTCCTCTCGGCGGGGGACAAGCTGCTCCTCGACGGGGCCTCGCTCGTGCTCGAGCGCGGCGAGCACGTGGCGCTCGTCGGGCCGAACGGATCGGGCAAGACCACGCTGCTCGAGACGCTGCTCGGTCAGCGCGAGCCCGACGCGGGCCGGGTGCGGATCGGCCACGGGGTGGAGCCGGCGTACTTCTCCCAGCACGAGGCCGAGCTGCCCGAGCACGGCACGCTGCTCGACGTCACCGCACACGCGACGGGGCTGCCGCGGCCGCAGGCCCAGAACCTCCTCGGCCGCTTTCTCTTCTCCGGCTGGGAGACCCACGAGCGGCAGGTGTCGGTGCTCTCGGGCGGGGAACGGCGGCGACTGGCGCTCGCGCTGGTCGTCGCCTCGGGCGCGAACCTCCTCGTGCTCGACGAGCCGACCAACCACCTCGACCTCGAGAGCCGCGAGGCGCTCGAGGCGGCGCTGGAGGCCTTCCCGGGCACCGTGCTGCTCGTCTCGCACGACCGCGCTGTGCTCGACGCGGTCCCCGACCGAATCGTCTCGGTGGAGGGCCTCGCCCTCCGGTCGACCGAGGGCGGCTGGGCCGACCTCGTGCGCACCAGAGAGGCGGCCGAGGTCGCGCCGGGCGCGCCTCGGACGAAGGCGGCGACGAAGGCGAAGCCGTCGCCCCCGGCACCGCGCAGGAACCGCGAGCTCGACACGGTCGAGACGCGGATCGGCGAGCTCGAGAAGCACGTCGCCGAGCTCGAGAGTCGCCTGGCCGAGAACTGGACGGACATGGACGTGCTCGCCTCGTACACCGCGAGCCGCGAGGAGCTCGACGGGCTGCTCGCCCGGTGGGAGGTGCTGTTCGCGGAGACCCAGGGCGAGGCCGACGACGACGCGGTCACGACCTCGCACAGGCAGTGAGCGAAACCGCCTGATTCCTCGGCGGCGTCCGGAGCGTCGCTCGGCAGTCGACCCCTTGTGTTGAATCAACACAAGCGTTGTCCACGATCGTCCCGGGGGGACGCGGCCCGAGTCCGCTTCACCCGGGTCTACGCACGCGGCGGCGGACCTCGCGTCGATACTCGGCCGCGATGCCGGACGTCGTCGGCACAACCGAGCGCGTGAACGCGAGTCTCGCGCCGACCTCGAGCACGGCGTCCCGCTCGGCCCGGCGAACCCGCTCGGCCTCCACGTGGAGGCGCACGGTCGAGTAGGCGGGGCGGGCGAGCTCGAGCCCGTCGGCCACGCGACCCAGCTGACGGCACACCTCGGCCACGGGAGCCTCGAGCGACAGGCGGCGGAGGACCCGGCCGAGCCTCGGATCGAACTCTGCGGCAAGCGCACGCGGTGAGGGTGCCAGACACTCTGCACCGAAATCGTGCCGTCTCTGTGCCACATTGGGGCTCCGGTGGCGGATGCGCCGAGACGGCACCGAGATTGTGTTGAATCAACACAAGCCGACTCCACGCCGATCATCGGAGTGTGACCCGGCGTCGTAGCGGTGACGTAGTGGAGGCGTGCACGCGATGACCATCGAGCAGCCGCTCGCCACGCGCTCGCCGCGCACCCTCGCGGAGGCGGCCGAGGCGCACCTGGACGACGTCGTCGGGTACCTGCTCTATCTGACCCGCGACAGGGAGACCGCCGAGGACCTCGCGAGCTCGACGTTCGAGAAGGCGCTCCGGCTCTGGGGCCGGTTCGACCCAGCCCGCGGCAGCGCGCGGACCTGGCTCCTCGGCATCGCGCGCACCACCGCGCTCGACTGGTTCCGCGCCGAGTCGCGCCGCCGCAGGCGCGAGGAGGCCGCCGCCGTGCCGGAGCGGATCGAGGACTCGCTGGGCGAGGGACTCTCGCCCGAGCTCGAGGCGGCGCTCGCCGCGCTGAGCGCCGGCGAGCGCGAGGTGCTCGCGCTGCGGATCGTGCTCGAGCTCGACGGGGACGCGGCCGCGCGCGTGCTCGGGATCAGCCCCACGGCCGTCTCGACGCGGCTGAGCCGGGCACTGAAGCGACTCGAGGAGAAGGTGAACGAAGGATGACCGTCAACGAGATCGTCGACGAGCTGCGGGCCACCCGCCCCCGCGCGAGCGACTCGCTGCGCCTCCAGGTGCTGACGCTGGCCTCCGGGCCCGCTCCGCCCGCGCGGACGCTCCTCGGTCGCACCCGCGTCCGGCGGAGGCTGGCACTGCTCGTCCCCGCGGCGGCAGCGCTCGCGGTGGCCTCGGCCGTCGTGGTCGGGGTCACCCGATCGGGGCCGCACGGTCAGCTCGCCCCGACGACACCCGAGGCGGCGCAGCGCTCCGCGGGGGCGACGGCCGGGAGGCTCGCCGGGCCGCCGTCCGCGTCCGACGCGACGACCGCACAGAAGGCGGCGCCCAGCCCCGTGGCAGGGCGCGCGCAGCGCTACAGCGCGGCACTTTCGCTCCAGGTCGACGACACGTCCGCGCTCTCCGACGCCACGCAGCAGGCGCTCGCGATCGTCCGCGACCTCGGGGGGTTCGTCGTCTCGGTCCACTACGCGACCGGTGAGGACGGGTCCGCGTCCCTGACGCTCGAGGTGCCCTCCGCCAGGGCCGGAGACGCCGTTACCCGGCTCTCGGATCTCGGCACGATCCTCGCGCAGGACGTCCAGATCGACGACCTCCAGGAGTCGCTCGACACGCTCGACCGCCGGCTCGGGCAGGTGCGGGCCCGCATCGTCGCGCTGACCGCCGCGATCGACCGAGCCTCCGGCGCCGCCGTGCGGGCGCGGCTCACCCGGCAGCGGGCACAGGCGCGGGCAGAGCTCCGCGACCTCCGTGGCACCCGCTCGGCGACCGCCGCCGAGGCCCGCGACGCGAGGATCCAGCTCGATCTGCGCACGGCGGGGGACGCCTCGGTCCCCGCGTCCGGCTCTCGGCTCGATCGGGCGCTGGACAAGGCGCTCGCCGTGCTCGCGTGGGAGGCCGTGGTCGTGCTGGCGATCGTCGTCGCGGCCGCGCCGCTCGCGCTCCTCGCCGGGGCGGTCTGGGCGACCCGCAGGACTCGCCGCAGGCGCGAGGAGGAGCGGCTGCTCGCCACCTCGTAGGACGTCGCCGCGAAGCAGGCCGGTTCACCCGCGATCGGGGTCCGCGCCCGCGGATCCCGATTTCGGGGAAGGATCGAGCGTCGCGATCAGCGCCTCCGCGACGACCTTCAACGGGCGGCCCGAGATCTGGCTCGCCTTCCGCAGCCGCGCGAAGGCGTCCTGCTCCGTCAGCCCCTCGCGCTCCATGAGCAGTCCCTTCGCGCGCTCGATGGCCTTGCGGGCCGCGAGCGCCTCCGCGAGCGAATCGGCCTCCTGGCGCACCGCCGCGAGCTCCTCGTGACGCGCCCGCGCGGTCGCGATCGCCGGCAGCAGGTCGGACTCGCGGAACGGCTTCACCAGATAGCCGAAGACGCCGGCCTCGACCGCCCGCGTGACGAGCTCCTCCTCCCCGTAGGCCGTCACCATCACGATCGGGATCGGTCGCTCGTCGAGGATCCGCCGGGCGGCCTCGATCCCGTCGAGGCGCGGCATCTTGACGTCGAGGAGCGCGAGGTCGGGCTGCTCGCTCTGCGCGAGGGCGATCGCCTCCTCGCCGTCGCGCGCCTCGGCCACCACGTCGAACCCTGCTCCCTCCAGGAGCTCGCGCAGGTCGAGACGGATGATCGTCTCGTCCTCGGCGATCAGGATGCGCATCGTCCGCCGCCGAGCCTACTCGCCCCGCGCCCACGCGGTTGCGCCGGAGGCCCGGTCCGCGCGAAAGCGGACCTCGGCGCGGAGGCCCGCGCCGTCGCTGAGCGACAGCGCGCCGCCCAGCTCGTCGCGGACGAGCGCCCGCACGATCGACATCCCCGTGCCGTCGCCCGCCCCGCCGATTCCGCTCCCGTCGTCGGCGACTGTCAGCACGACGTGGCCGCCGTCCACCCGGAGGGTGATCGAGACGTGCTCGCCGCCGTGCTCGAGGGCGTTCGAGAGCAGCTCGGAGAACACGAGCGCGAGCGCGGTGGCCCGCTGTCCCGCCAGCTCGATCGGCTCGAGCGCCGCCGTCACCTGCTTGCCCGCGCCGAGCCCCTGGACGAGGGTCGACCGCAGCCGGTCGACGAGCTCCGCGAGGTCGGCGACGTCCTCGCGGTGCTCGGTCAGCTCCTCGTGGACGGCCGCGATCGCGAGGATGCGGTTCACGGAGTCCCCGAGCGCCTTCTGCGGATCGACTCCTTCCGCGCGCGCCTGCAGCCGGAGCAGCGACGCGACCGTCTGGAGGTTGTTCTTCACCCGGTGGTGGATCTCCTGGGCGAGCACGCCGCGCAGCGCCATGCGCCCGTGCTCGAGCGCGACGGCCGCCTGGTTCGCGATCGCGTCGAGGAGCTGGCGATCGTCGTGCGTGAAGGGAGCGTCCCGATCCACGACGAGCTCGCCGATCGACCGGCCGCGCCAGCGAAGGGGGAGTCGCACCGCGTGCACACCGGCCCGTCCCTCGGGCCAGGCGACGCGACCGTCCTCGAGCACCACCGCCGCGCCGGTCGCACCAAGCGACTCGACGGTCGTCTGCACGATCGCCTCGAGCGACTCCTCCAGGTAGAGCGACTCCGAGACGGCCTCCGAGATGCGTGCGAGCGCCTCGAGCTCCTCCACCCGCCGCCGCGCCTGCGCGTAGAGCTTGGCGTGCTCGATCGACTGGCCGACCTGCGAGGCGATCGAGGTGAGCAGGCCGATCTCCGCGGCGCTGAAGTCGCGCGGGGCGCGTGTGCGGACGTTGAGCGCCCCCTCCAGCACGTCACGGGCGAGGATCGGCACCGCGAGGATCGACTCGTACTCGTCCTCGCGCAGGTTCGGGAAGGCCTTGAAGCGAGGGTCGAGATGTGCGCCCGACGGCAGCATGATCGGCCTCCGCTCCGCGGCCGCGACCCCGGTGATCCCCACCCCGCTGCGCATGCGCGGAGCGCTCGTCGCGTCCTCGATCCCGGTCCCGTGGGTCGCACGCAGCACGAGCTCGTCAGCGCGCTCGTCGTAGAGGTAGACGAAGCACGCGTCGGTCTCGAGCGCGGCCGCGACCGCGTGCGCGATCGCCTCGAGCACGTCCTGCAGGTCGAGCGACGAGTTGACGACCTCCGTCGTCCGCGTCAGCAGCGCGAGATGGCGTGCGGCCTCGTCCACGCTCACGCCATCCCCGTCGATCCGTCCCACGCGACGCGTCCGCCCGACACGCGCCCGCCCCGGATGCACCCGCCCGACACGAGCCCGCTCGACACGCGCGCGCCCGGCACGAACCTCACCCGGCACTCCACACCCGGCACGAGCCCGCCCGAGATCCACCCGCAGGACACGAGCCCGCTCGGCACGAGCCCGCCCGAGATCCACCCCCAGGACACGAGCCCGCTCGACATGTACCCGCCGGAAACGCACCCGCCCGGCACGGGCCTCACGCGGCATGGCACGCCCGGCTCGAGCCCGCTCGACCCGAACTCGCTGGACACCAACCCGCGCGCGACGGAGCCGCGCGGAACGGAGCGGCGCAAGACGGAGCCGCGCGAGACGAGCGGCGCGAGCCGCGCGAGACGGAGCGGCGCAAGACGGAGCCGCGCGGAACGGAGCGGCGCAAGAGGGAGCCGCGTGAGACGGAGCGGCGCGAAACGGAGCCGCGCGAAACGGAGCGGTGCGAGACGGAGCCGCGCCGGCGATGGCGGCGGACGCGCCCGCACCCCGCGAGCTCCCCCTCCTCCGCGGCCCTGGCCCGCACCCCGCGCAGCGGGTCGGCGGCACGGGGCCGCAAGTTACAAGTTGTAACTTGCGCTGACATCAGTCCAGCAAGGTGATGACGACGGCGCCGAGGATCGGCACGGTGACGGTCAGCCCGAAGTTGAGCCACCCGACGACGACGAGCCGCCGGCGTGTCGCCGGCGCCGCCGGAGCGCCCGCGCGAAGCTCGCGCTGGAGGCGAGGACCGAGCACGAAGTCGTGCACCAGGGCGCCCGCGACGAGCAGCGCCACGAGCGCCGACTTCACGATCAGCGTCCTGTCGAAGTCTGTGTCGAGAGCAGCCTCGTGGAAGGCGCCGTGGCGGTCCGTGAGCCAGAGCCCGGAGAGGATCGCGACCGCCATCGCGCTCCACCCGATCGGCCGCCAACGGCGCCCCAGTGTCCGCATCGCGACCGCCCGGGCCTCCCCCTCGAGCTGCCGGATCGCCGGAACGCCGACGAACACCAGCGCCACCGTCCCGCCGACCCAGACCGACGCGGAGAGCACGTGGAGGATGCGCAGCACGGTCGTCACGGGAGCCCAGGCTACGGGTTGGCGCGTCGCCGCTTCTGCGGGCGAGCGGGATAGGGTCGGGCCGTGGCGCGTGACTGGGCGCTGTTCGTGCACCTGCTCGGAGCCCTGCTGTTCGTCGGCGGCAGCATCGCGGTGGCGGCCCTACGGCTGCTCGCGATCGGAGGAAGCCGCCCCTCGACGAGCGCACTGCTCCTCCGCTCCGCGCGGCCGCTCGTGCCGCTCGTCGGCGTCGGCCTCGCCCTCACGCTCGGCGCCGGCGCGTGGCTCGCGCACGAGCTGGACGTCGCGTATGGCGCCGACTGGCTCCGCTGGACGTATGCGCTCGTGGCCTGGCTCCTCGTGGTCGGCGCCCTCGCAGGCCGGCTCGACCGGCGGACGCGCGAGCTTGCAGAACGCCTCGCCGCGGACGGCGACCAGCCGTCGGCCGAGCTCGCGCGGCGGCTCTGCGACCCCGTCGCGTTGACGCTCGACGGGTCGATGCTCGTCGCGACCGTCGCAATCGTGGCGCTGATGGTCTGGCGGCCGTAGCACGGCCCCGACCGGACGCACAACGACCACGGGCCCCCACCGGGGACCCGCGATCGGCCGTCAGACACAGACGTCGCCGCTCGCCTTGCGGCTCGGCCTGCAGACATGATCATGAGCCTTCCGGCGAGCGTTGTCCAGCGCCGATCGCGCGCACCGCACGCACAGAGAATCTCCGCCGCGAAGCAGGCGGGACCGGGGGTGCACGCCGCCGCAGGCGGGGGGTTTCGCGGCGGGAATCCGCTCTCGCGGATTCCCGCCTGCGAGGCTACAGCGACGACAGGTAGCGCTCCTTCTCCCACTCGGTCACCTGGATGCGGTAGTCGTCCCACTCCTGGCGCTTGAGCTCGACGTAGCGCGGGAAGATGTGGTCGCCGAGCGCACGCTGCATGAGCTCCGAGCCGGAGAGCTCGTCGATCGCCTCGCCGAGCGACTCCGGGAGCGAGACGATCCCCCGCTCCTTGCGCTCGTCGGCGGAGAGGCGGTAGAGGTTCGTCGTCATCTCGCCGGGCAGCTCGTAGCCCTGCTCGATCCCCTCGAGACCCGCCTGGAGGAGCGCGGCGAACGCCAGGTAGGGGTTGCAGGCAGGGTCGGGACAGCGGATCTCGGCCCGGGTGCCCTGCTCCGAGCCGGGCTTGTAGAGCGGCACCCGCACGAGCGCGGAGCGGTTCCGCTGCGACCACGCGACGTAGACCGGGGCCTCGTAGCCCGGCACGAGCCGCTTGTACGAGTTGACCCACTGGGCGAGCACGGCGGCCATCTCGCGTGCGTGCGTGAGCAGGCCGGCGATGAAGGCCTTCGCGTTCGCCGAGAGGTGGTGCTCGTCGCGCCGGTCGAAGAACTGGTTCCGGCCGCCCTTGAAGAGGGACATGTGGGTGTGCATCCCCGAGCCGTTCTCGCCGAAGAGCGGCTTCGGCATGAAGGTCGCGTAGTAGCCGTGCCAGGCCGCGACCTCCTTCACGATCAGCCGGTAGGTGAGGGTGTGGTCGGCCATCTCGAGCGCGCCCGCGTAGCGCATGTCGATCTCGTGCTGGGAAGGACCGACCTCGTGGTGGTGGTACTCGACGGGGATTCCGACGGACTCGAGCGCGGCAATCGTGTCGTTGCGGACCTCGGTCGCGGCATCCTGCGCGGTCATCACGAAGTAGCCGCCCTCGTCGAGCGTCTTCGTGTCCCGATCGTCCTCGAAGAGGAAGTACTCGAGCTCGGGCCCGACGTTGAACGCGTCGAAGCCGAGCGCCCGCATCCGCTCGAGGGCCCGGCGGAGGATGTAGCGCGGGTCGCCCTCGTACGGCTTCCCGTCGGGAGTCACGACGTCGCAGAACAGGCGGGCGACGTTCGCGCCGATCGGATGGCCATGCTCGTCCGTCGGACGCGGCATCAGGGCGAACGTGCTCGGGTCCGGGATCGCGACCATGTCCGACTCCTCGATCCGGTTGAACCCCGTGATCGACGAGCCGTCGAAGCCCATCCCGTCGTCGAGGGCGCCCTCCATCTCGGCGGGGGTGATCGCGAAGGACTTGAGATGCCCCTCGAGGTCCGTGAACCAGAAGAGGACGTGCTCGACCTTCTCGTCGCGCATGCGCTTCAGCACCGCGCGTCGGGCCGCCACGCTCGAGGTCGCGCGGTCCTTCGACTTCACCATCGCGGAGCGGCTCGCCGCCCCAGTGCTCCTCGGTCTCGCCATCGGCGCTCTCCTCCCTTGAAACGTCGAGAGCCTCGGGCACGGCTACTCCGCGCCCGAGGCTCCGTTGCCTCGAAAGACATGCCGGAGATTACCACCCGCACCGGCGGAGCGACAATTTCAGCGGCCTACGAAGTGCTGACTCCCGTTCACATGCGAACGACCGCCCGCCGCGCTATGGTCCCGATCTTCCCCACCTGCGGTTGCCCCCCAACCGCCCGTATCGAGCACGCCCCCGTGCCAAGCGCCCCCAGCACCCCACGGAAGCGGAACCTCCACGGCGTCTGCTCGTACGCGCTCCGTCCCCGAGCGAGGAGGCCGTCGTCCGCACGCGCATGAGTCAGCAGCACCTCGTGGAGCAGGCACTCCACCTGCCCAGGAGGGAAGCAGCACGGTGGCGCCACACGCGCTTCGACCAGGAAGACCTGATCGGAGACGGCAACCTGGCGCTCGTCAAGGCCGCACGCACGTACGACCCGACCTACGGTGTGCCGTTCGCGGCCTTCGCCCTCCAGCACGTGAGAGGCGCGATCCTCGACGCGATCCGCTCGCGGGCGCGTCGTAATGCGCTGGGGGACGGCACGTACGCCGACGTCGTGAGCTTCAACGACCTAGGCCCGGTCGGCGACGGCGGCGAGCACGCGACATACGACCCGCCGGACCCCCGCCCCACCCCGGACGACACGGTCGAGTGCCTCGAGCGGCTGCGGATCCTGGGCACCCTTCCCCCGGGCGAGCGCGTGGCGCTCGTCCGCACCACGGTCGACGGCGACAGCGCGGCCGAGGTCGCACGGGACCTCGGCGTCAGCACCGGCCGCGTCCACTCGCTGGTGCACACGGGCTCGACGAGGCTCCGGAGGCGCGCAGCGTGACCTCTCTGCTGGGCGAGATCCTGGAGGGAGAGCCGCTCACCCCGCGGGAGCAGGAGATTCTCGCCGGAGCGGCGGAGGGCGAGACGGCGGCGCAGACGGGCGCACGGCTCTACCTCTCCTCCGAGACCGTCAAGAGCTATCGCAAGCGGGTGATCGCGAAGCTCGGGGCCCGGAACGGGACGCACGCTGTCGCGCTCGCGCTGCGGTCCGGTCTGCTGCCGTTGCGCGACGGCCTGCGGCAGATGCGGGGCCCGATGGGTGTGCCCGCGGTTGCGCAGCGCCGCGTCCGGCACTGACGGCCGCCCGGCCCCCCACGTCAGCCGGAGCGCTTGAGCTTTCCGTGCCGCTTCGCGTAGATCTCCCCGCGGTTGAAGATTCCGAGGCCGAGCGGGATGGAGGCTGCGCCGATCACCAGCAGCGGCCAGATGTCGTGCCAGAGCGAGCCGAGCGAGGCGCCGTCGAGGATCGCCGCCCGGATCCCATCGAGCGCGTACGTCGCGGGCGAGATCTTCGCGAGCCACTGCATCCAGTCGGGCAGCACGTCGACGGGGTAGTAGACGCCGGAGACGACGAGCAGCATCCCCTGCGCGACGAACCCGAGCTGCGCGCCCTTCTCGGGGGAGATCAGCGGCAGCACCGCGGTCATCATCCCGATCCCGAAGAACGACACGGAGGCGACGACGAGGATCACGAGCGCGGCCGCGAAGTTCGCCTCGTCGAACGCGAGGCCGAAGAAGGCGGCGACGACGATGAAGAGCAGAATCGCGCGGACGAGCCCGTAGAGCACCGCGAAGACGCCCGATCCCCCGAGGTGCATCGCCCGGGAGAGCGGCGCCATGAACGTGTACTCGATCGTCCCCTCCCACCGCTCCCAGGCCACGGTCTCGGTGAGGAACTCGAAGATGATCCCCAGGTACGCCCAGACCACCGCGCCGATCAGCAGGGTCGTCGTCGCGCGCTCGACGTCGATCTGCCCGCCGCCCGCCTCGATGCCCTCCGCGATGAACACGATCGTCAGGGTGTTGGCCACGGTCCAGACGAAGAACGCGAGGTCCCAGTAGATGTAGCGGCGCGTGAGGTAGACGTTCCGCTCGACCACGCCGGCGAGGCCGATCAGCTCGTGACGCAGGCTCAACGCGGCGGCTCTCATGCGAGCACCTTTCGCTCCTCGGCGTCGAGCTCGTCCTCCTCGTCGGAGAACCCGCGCCCGGTGGCTGCGAAGAACGCCTCCTCGAGCGAGGCGGCGCCGTAGCGGGCCTTGAGGTCGGCCGCCGGCTCCAGCGCGAGGAGCTCCCCCCGGTCGAGGATCCCGACGCGCCCGGCGAGGGACTCCGCCTCGCCGAGGTCGTGCGTGCAGAGGAGGATCGTCGAGTCGTGCACGGCCCGCATCTCCCGGATGAACTCCTGCACCTCGAGCTTCGAGCGCGGGTCGAGGCCGGTCGTCGGCTCGTCGAGCAGGAGCAGCACGGGTGACGTGAGCAGCGCCCGGGCCAGGGCGACCTTCTGCTGCATCCCGCGGGAGAGGTTCTCCATCGGCTCGGTCCGCCGGTCGGGCGGGAAGCCCACGCGCGCGAGGATCTCGGGGATCCGCACACCGGTCTCGGACGGCGTCATCCCGTAGAAGCGCGCCGCGTAGTGGAGGTTCTCGGACGGCGACATCTTCTTGAAGAAGCTCGCCTCGACCGACACGCGGTTCACGAGCCGGCGCACCGCCTTGTCTCGCCGGACGACGTCGTACCCGAACACGCTCGCGCTCCCGCCATCGGGGAGGAGCAGCGTCGAGAGGAGCCGGACGAGCGTCGACTTGCCCGAGCCGTTCTGGCCCAGGATCGCGACGCACTCCCCGCGTGCCACCTCGAGCGACACGTCTGCCAGCGCCGCCACGCGCCGGCGGCCGTGTCGCCGGTCCTTGCGGACGAACTCCTTCCGGAGCGCGTGCGCCTCGACCGCGAGGGCCTCGGGCGGGATGGGGGCCAACTCGATCACGATGGTGCTCTCCTTTCGAACGGCGGTATCAGGACGTGCGGAAAAAAGGCACCGCCCAGGCGGGCCTCGGCAACGGGTGTCCTAGATACCGAGCAGCATCGTGCGCCGAGCGTACCAAGGCCCGGCCGCGACCCGAGGTACGGAGAACCGCACTTCGAGCCCGCCTCCCGCCGGCGGTTCCCCGCGGGAGACGCAGTAGAGTTGCGCGCACGCCGAGCCGTCCTCTAAGGTACGCGGCTCAGGCGGGGACGACGACGGTCCCGCCGACGGCAACGACGCCTCTCCTCTCGCGCCCGCGGGAGGTGGGGCTTTTTTCGTGGTCCAAGGAGGTGAGCGGATGTGATGAAGGTCGAGGCAGTGGTCGTACGGGATCGCGTCGAGACCGTGATGGAGGCGGTCGAGGCCGAGACCGGCCACGTCGGCGTCACGGTCCTCGAGGCCGTCGGGCACGGACGCGAGAAGGGGATCACGCACGAGTACCGCGGGCGCGTGTTCGAGTCGCGGTTCCTGCCCAAGGCGCACCTGACGTTCGTCGTGCGCGACGAGATCGCCGAGGACGTGATCGCCGCGATCGCGGACTCCGCGCGGACCGGGCACGTCAACGGCGACGGGATCTGCTGGATGTCGCCGGTCTTCTCGGTGACCCACAACCGGACCGGTCAGAGCCTGGAGGAGGTGGAGCGCGTATGAGCACCAAGGAGCTGGCGTTTCAGCGTGGGGGAACCCATGGCTCGCCCACGGGCCTCCTCCTGATCGGAGGTGAGCGAGCATGAGCACCAAAGAGCTGGCGTTCGCCGCGAGCACGATCTGGGTCGTCGTGACGGCGATCCTCGTCCTCTTCATGCAGGCCGGCTTCGCCTTCCTCGAGGCGGGCCTGACCCGGATGAAGAACGTCGGGCACATCGCGGCAAAGAACGTGCTGATCCTCGCGATCGCGTCGATCGTCTACTACCTGGTCGGTTTCGGGATCGCATTCGGCGACGGGGGCAACGGCTTCGTCGGCGGCTCGGGCTTCGTCCCGACGGTCGACCAGCTGCTCACGATCGGCGAGGCCCCGTTCTCGTGGTTCGCGGCGGTCCCGGCCGCTGCCGGCTACCTGTTCGAGGTGGCGTTCGCGGCCGTCTCGCTCGCGATCGTCTGGGGCGCGATGGCCGAGCGCACCCGCCTCTGGGTGTACTTCGTGTTCGGCATCGTCTTCACGCTCATCTACTCCCTCGTCTCGCACTGGATCTGGAGCGGCGACGGCTGGCTGTTCGCCAAGGGCATGCAGGACTTCGCCGGCTCCACCGTCGTCCACTACCAGGGCGCCCTCGCGGGCCTCGCGGGAGCCCTGCTCCTCGGCCCCCGGATCGGAAAGTTCGTCGGCGGGAAGCCGCAGGCGATCCCGGGTCACAACATGGCCTACACGACTCTCGGGGTGATCATCCTGTGGTTCGGCTGGTTCGGGTTCAACCCGGGGTCGACGCTGAGCGTGGACTTCGGCGGGATCGGCTTCTTCGCCTACGTCGCGCTGAACACGAACATCGCGGCGGCCGCGGGCGTGCTCGGCGCTGTCACGACCTCGTGGATCGTGATCAAGAAGCCTGACCTCTCGATGATGCTCAACGGGGCGATCGCCGCTCTGGTCGCGATCACCGCGGCCTGCGCGTTCGTCGCTCCGTGGGCGGCGATCGTGATCGGCTTCGTCGCCGGCGTGATCGTCGTGGTCGGCTCGCTGCTCGTCGAGCGGGTCGGGATCGACGACCCGGTGGGGGCGATCGCGGCGCACGGCATGTCGGGCGTCTGGGGAACCCTGGCGCTCGGCTTCCTGACGGTGCCGAAGCTCGCCGAGAACCTGGGGACGGGCCAGGGAGGCCTGTTCTACGGCGGCGGGTTCCACCAGCTCGGCATCCAGGCGCTCGGGCTCATCGCCGTGGGGGCCTTCACGTTCACGACGTCCTTCGTCGTGCTCTGGCTGATGAAGGTGACGGTCGGAATCCGCACCGAGCCGGAGGTCGAGGCGGCCGGGCTGGACGTGTCCGAGCACGGCATGTGGGGCTACCCCGAGTTCTACATCCCGGTCCCGGGCGGCTACGGCACCGAGCACGGCCAGCCGGTGGTCATCGCGCCGAGCGCAGCGCCCGTTCCCGCGCCGGCAACCGGATAGAGGTCCGGTGGCACTTTGGGAGCCGCCCTGCGGCTCCCAAAGTGCCAGAGCTCACCGCAACTCGTAGGTGACCGTGACGCTCGCCGTCGTCTCCTGGGGCCCGGACTCGATCGGCGTCGACGCGTCGCGCGCCGCCTCGGCCTTCGCGAACAGCGGCCCGGGCGTCGCGCCGGACTCGGAGATCGCGATCACCCGGCCCAGGTCGCGGCCCGACGCCCTCGCGAGGACGGCCGCCCGCCCGGCGGCGTCGTCGACCGCCTTCGCGAGCGCCTGGCGATAGAGGACGTCCGCGTCCGAGCGGGACGCCGAGGGACCGTTCACGCTCGTCGCGCCGGCGGCCACTGCCTCGTCGATCAGCGCTCCTGCGCGCGCGAAGCCGATCGCGGCCGAGGCGACGTTCGTCGCGACGAAGCCGTTCGGACGGCCCTGCGGATAGAGCGAGGTCGAGAGGGACACGGTCTCGGTGGTCACGTCCGCCCCGCCGCCGGCACCGAGCGCCCGGAGCACCGCCTCCATCGCCGCCGCGTTCGCCCGCATCGCCGCAGACGCCGTCGGGGCGCGCGTCTCGACGCCCGCGGAGATCTCGGCGCGGTCCGGCACGGCGGCGACCACGCCGTCGCCGCTGACGGTCAGGGTGTCGGTGCTCGAACGCGGGTCGAGGGCCTCCGCCCCGCTCGGTCGCAGGACTGCGACGAGCACGACCGCGGCGACCACGAGCCCGACGGCGACGACGATGCGCTTCATGTGGACGTTCCTCCGTGTTCGGTTGTCACCGGAGGTACGCCGCCGGGGGCGTGGACGTCACAGCGCGGCTGCTCAGCGGCCGCCGAACCGCTTCCGGGCAGCAGCGATCGCGTCGTGCACGCCGCCGGGCCCGGGCGCGCCGCGTGCCTCGACGCTCTCGGCCGCGCTCCCGGCGGGCGCGAAGGTCCCGTCTCGCACCGACGCCGCCACCTGCTCGTGCGCGTCCCGGAAGGGGACGCCTCCGCGGACGAGGTCCTCGGCGACGTCCGTGGCGAGCAGGAGCGGGTCCGACGCGGCGTCCGCGAGCCGCTCCCGGTCGGCCGCGAGCCCGCTCACGAGCACCGTCATCCCCCGGAGCGCGACACGCACGTCGCGCCGGGTGGCGAACACGGGCGACTTGTCCTCCTGCAGGTCGCGGTCGTATGCGAGTGGAAGCCCCTTCATCGTCGCGAGCAGGCCCGCAAGGCGCCCGATCGCAGTCCCCGCCTTGCCGCGGACGAGCTCCGCGACGTCGGGGTTGAGCTTCTGGGGCATCATCGACGACCCGGTCGCGGCGATCTCGGGCAGCCGCACGAACCCGAACTCGGCGGTCGACCAGAGCACGATCTCCTCTCCGATCCGCGAGAGGTGCTGGAACAGCATCGCTGCGGCGTACAGGTAGTCGAGCGCGAAGTCGCGGTCGGAGACCGCGTCGACCGAGTTGCGGAGCTGGCCGGCCGGCGGGTCGACGCCCAGCGTCGAGCCGGCGACGGCGCCGGAGCCGAGCGGGCTCGCGGCGGCAGCCTCTCCCGCGGCGGCGAACCGGGAGCGGTCGCGCTCGAGCATCTCGACCCAGGCGAGCAGGTGGTGGCCGAGGGTCACGGGTTGACCGCGCTGGAGGTGCGTGTACCCCGGCATCAGCGTGTCGGCCTCGGTCTCGGCGAACGAGAGCGCGACGAGCGCGAGCGCGTCGATCTCCTCGCGCGCGGCCTCGCAGGCGTCCACGACGTACAGGCGCAGTGCGGCGGCGACCTGGTCGTTGCGCGACCGCCCGGCATGGATCTTCCGGCCCACGGGTCCGAGCAGCCGCTCGATCGCCGAGTGCACGTCCTCGTCCGAGGGGAGGACGGCCGACGGGTCGTCCGCGATCTCGGCGAGCCGCGCCTCGACCGCGGCCAGCTCGTCGGCGTCGAGCAGCCCCGCGCCGTGGAGGCGAACCGCGTGCTCCGCGGTCGCCGCGCAGTCGAACGGCAGCAGCTCCAGGTCGTCGGCGTGGAGGAGCTCCCACACGGCGGGGTCGAGCGAGCCGTCCGTCCGGCCTGACCAGAGCGTCATGGCGCGATTCTGGCGGATCGCCGGGCACTTCGCGGCACGCCGTGAAGTGCCTCTGGCATCCGAACCTCGCCACCTTTCGCGTGCCGGCCGCCGACGCCCCACCGAGACGGGGCGGTGGGCGAGGCGCCTTGGAATCGAGCGATCGGAGCTCCGCGGTGAGGCGCTCCGGCTCCACCTCGCCCGGCTCGCCGGTGAGCGCGACGTCGATACGTGGGTTGCCTTGCTGCTCGACGACGGAGACCGGGCGCTCTACGAGATCGCCCTCTGGAGGCCCGCCGAACGTCGCCGAGTCACGTCCCTGTCGCCCGCGCGCATGGCCCACGCATGCCGTGTGTTGAACGACGCAATCGGCTGTTGCTGCGAGCCTGAACACGTCCCCTTCGACCGGGCGGTCGGCATGGGGAGCTCGCGCGATCATCCGCTCGGCCCACGCAGGGAGCTGCAGCTCGGCCCAGCGTGCGCGACGGCTCGCCTCATGCGTTCGAGCGGTCGACCCTGGACGAGATCGTAGAACCTCCGGTTCTCGCCGACCGGCTGAGCGCTCTCGCGACCGCGCAGTCACGAGGGCCGTCATTGCTGCCGACGGCGAGCTGAACGTCGCTTGTGTTGATTCAACACAAGCGTTGTCCGGCCCGACCCCAGCCTGCCGAGAACGATCGCCTCAGCGGAATCCTCGACGCAGCGGCGAGGCGGGCTGCGCGGGGTTAGGGTCGATCGATGGAGCCGTGGAGCATGACCTATGGGGCCGCTTTCGGCGACACGGACGTCATGCGCGTGTATCACATGCGCCCACCGTACCCCGACGAGACGATCACCGAGCTCGTCCGGCTCGCCTCGGGCGGGGCGGTGCTCGACGCCGGCTGCGGGACGGGTGAGCTCGCGCGGAGGCTCGCGCCGCACGTCGAGCGAGTGGACGCCGTGGACGTGTCGGAGCCGATGCTCGCGGAGGCACGGAGCTCGCCCGGCGGCAACGCGCCGAGCCTGCGCTGGGTGCACGGCGCCGTCGAGGACGCGACGTTCGATCCCCCGTACGACATGATCGTCGCCGGCGACAGCATCCATTGGTTCGACTGGCCGCACGCCGTGCATCGCCTTGCGGAGCTGCTCGGAGACGCAGGCGTACTCGCCATCGTGCACCGCGAATGGCACCTCGACGAGAGCACCCTCGAGCGGTTGCGACCGGTCTTCGCCCGCCATAGCTGGAACCCCGATTTCGCGCCGCTCGAGCCTGTCGAGGAGCTCGAACGACGAGGGCTGTTCGTCCCGCTCGGAGAGCATGTCTCGCGGCCCGTCCGATGGACGCCGACCCTGGACGAGATCGTCGACGCCCACTTCTCCACGAGCGGATGCGCCCGATCTCGCATCCCGCATCCCGAGGCCTTCGCCCGCGAGCTGCGCGAGGCCGTCGCCACGTCGTTGTCCGAGGTCGACGGCCGCTACGAGCTCGAGGTGGTCGGGACGATCGTCTGGGGGCGTCCGGTCGCACCGCCGAGCGCCCCGATCGAGGCGCAGGTGTCCGACTCGAAGTCGGACACCGAAGACGGGAAACAGGTGGCCGACAGGAAGTCGGACACCGAGACTGCGGTCGACGTCGGACCCCGGCAGCGGAACGACGAGGGGCCGGCGCGAGCCGGCCCCTCGTTCTCCTATGCATTTTCGCGACGCGAAAGTGCCTACATCATCCCGCCCATGCCGCCCATGTCGGGCATGCCGGCTGCGGCGGGCTGCTTCTCGGGTGCCTCGGCGACGATCGCCTCGGTCGTGAGGATGTTCTTCGCGATCGACGCGGCGTTCTGCAGCGCCGAGCGCGTGACCATGGTCGGGTCGATGATCCCGGCCTTGACGAGATCCTCGATCTCGCCCGTGTCGACGTTCAGGCCCTGGCCCTTCTTGGCCGAGCGGACCTGGTTGACGACCACGGAGCCCTCGAGCCCCGCGTTGTAGGCGAGCTGCCGCAGCGGCTCCTCGAGCGAGCGGAGGATGATCGACGCGCCGGTCCGCTCGTCGCCCTCGAACGCCTCGAAGTCCGCCCTGACGACGTCCGCGGCGTTCAGGAGTGCGACGCCGCCGCCCGCGACGATGCCCTCCTCGAGGGCCGCCCGGGTCGCCTGGAGCGCGTCCTCGACGCGGTGCTTCTTCTCCTTCATCTCGGTCTCGGTGGCCGCGCCGACCTTGACCACCGCGACGCCGCCCGACAGCTTCGCGAGCCGCTCCTGGAGCTTCTCGCGGTCGAAGTCGGAGTCGGTGTTCTCGACCTCGGCCTTCAGCTGCTTGATGCGGCCCTTGATCGCCTCGGAGTCGCCGGCCCCGTCCACGATCGTGGTCGAGTCCTTGTCGATCACGATCTTGCGGGCCTTCCCCAGCTGCGAGAGCTTCGTGTTCTCGAGCTTGAGCCCCATCTCCTCGGTGATCACCTCGCCGCCGGTGAGGATCGCGATGTCCTCGAGCATCCGCTTGCGGCGGTCGCCGAAGCCGGGTGCCTTGACCGCGACGGCGGTGAACACGCCGCGCAGCTTGTTGACGACGACCGTCGCGAGCGCCTCGCCCTCGACGTCCTCGGCGACGATCAGCAGCGGCTTGCCGGCCTGGATGACCTGCTCGAGCACGGGCAGGAGATCCTTGACCGCGCCGACCTTCTGGTTCGCGATCAGCACGTACGGGTCGTCGAGCACGGCCTCCATGCGCTCGGCGTCCGTGATCATGTACGGCGACAGGTAGCCCTTGTCGAACTGCATGCCCTCGGTGAACTCGAGGTCGAGCCCGAAGGTCTGACCCTCCTCGACGTTCACGACGCCGTCCTTGCCGACCTTCTCGATCGCGTCCGCGATCACGTCGCCGATCTCGCGCTCACGCGACGAGATCGTGGCGACACGCGCGATGTCCTCCTTGCCGGACACCTCGACGGACTGCTTCTTGAGGTCGTCGACGACCTTCTCGACGGCCTGCTCGATGCCCCGCTTGAGGCCCATCGGGTTCGCGCCCGCGGCGACGTTCTTGAGCCCCTCGCGGACGATCGCCTGCGCGAGCACCGTCGCGGTCGTCGTGCCGTCACCGGCCACGTCGTTGGTCGCGGTCGCGACCTCGCGGACGAGCTGTGCGCCCTGGTTCTCGAACGGGTCCTCGACCTCGATCTCGCGGGCGATCGTGACGCCGTCGTTCGTGATCGTCGGCGCACCGAACTTCTTGTCGAGGACGACGTACCGGCCCTTCGGGCCGAGCGTCACCTTGACCGCGTCGGCCAGGGTGTTGACACCCCGCTCGAGCGCGCGGCGCGCGTCCTCGTTGAACTTCAGCTCCTTGTGAGCCATGGGTCTTCGTTCCTCCCTCGAATGTGCCTAGACGCCCGCGCGGTCGCCGACGACCTTCGCCAGGACGTCCGACTCGCGCAGGATCAGAACCTCGTCGGAGCCGAGCTTGATCTCGGTCCCGCCGTACTTGGAGAAGATGATCTCGTCACCCTCCTCCACGTCCATCTTGATGTACTCCCCGTCCTCGTCGCGCGGGCCGGGGCCTACCGCGAGGACCTTGCCGCGCTGCGGCTTCTCCTTCGCGGTGTCGGGCAGCACGATGCCGCTCGCCGTGACGTCCTCCTCGTCGAGCACCTCGACGATGAGTCGGTCACCAAGGGGCTGCAGATCCATGCGAATGCCTCCTCAACTGCGTTGACTCCGATCTCTGGCACTCACAACACGAGAGTGCCGATACGGTTATAGCACGTCCGATCTCAGTCTTATCGACTCAGATCACGATTTTGGCTCGAGAGGCCCGCGACGCGGCACACTCTGGAGTGGTGCGCCGCGAGTTCTCCGCCGGGGGCGTCGTCGTCCGCCGCATCCGCGGGCGCTGGTGGCTCGCGGTCGTGCGGCCGAGGCGGGACGACGGGAAGGAGGTCTGGGCCCTACCGAAGGGCCTGATCGACCAGGGCGAGCGCGGCCCCCAGACCGCGGTGCGGGAGGCGTGGGAGGAGACGGGCGTCCGGGCAAGGCTCGATCTCAAGCTGGGCGACGTCCGCTACGTCTACACGTGGGAGGGGGAGCGCGTGTTCAAGATCGTCTCCTTCTTCCTCCTCCGCGCTGCGGGCGGGCGGATCGGCGAGCTTCCCGCCGGGATGGAGCTCGAAGTGACGGAGGCGCGGTGGGTGCCGCTCGACGACGCGCAGCGGGTCCTCTCCTACCGCGGCGAGCGGGAGATGGCGGCGCGGGCCGTGGCGGTGCTCGGGGAGCAAGGGTTTCACTAGGCGTTGCGAGCCGTTAGGCTCGAAACGCCTTGCCGACCTTCGCCCTGAACTTCTACTCGCCCGTCGTGGCGGACCAGCTGCGGACGGGGCGCAAGACCGTGACGATCCGGCTCGGCGACAAGTCGACCAAGTACCGCAAGGGCATGATCGTCACCGTGCTCGTCGGCGCGCGCTACGGGCAGCGCGAGAAGGTGTTCGACGCGGTCATCGACAAGGTGGAGGTGAAGCCCCTCGCCGAGCTCTCGCCGCGCGAGATCGAGCACGACAACCCCGAGCTCCGCCGCCTGGACGAGTTCAGCGAATGGCTCGCCCGCCTCTACAACCGCCCGGTCGCGGACGACGACACGGTGACCGTGATCAAGTTCTCCCAGATAGTCGGGACCATGTTCTGACCTCCGCGCTCGCCGGTCGGCCACTTCGCTCCGCGAAGTGCCAGGCTCCGCAGTGCACACTCGAGGCGTGGTGATCGGCACCGAGCGGCTGCTCCTCCGGCGCTTCGGCCCCGGCGACGTCGAGCCGCTCGCGGCGATCCTGCTCGATGCGGAGGTCGCCCGCTGGCTCGGGCCGGCCGACGCGGGGCGGGACGACGTCGCTCGCGCGATCGACCGCTACGAGCGTCACTGGAGGAGGTACGGCTTCGGCAGGCTGGCGGTCGTCGACCGGGCGACCGGAGCTCTCGTCGGACGTGTCGGGGTCATGCGCGAGCCTGCGTGGACGGCGACGACGTGCAAGGACGAGATCGGCTGGGCGCTCGACCGTGCGCGCTGGGGTGAGGGCCTGGCCACCGAGGCGGCCGCCGCAGCGCTTCGCGACGCCTTCGAGCGCGTCCGCCTGGGCCGGGTGATCAGCTTCGCCCTGCCCGCGAACAGGGCGTCGATCCGCGTGATGGAGAAGCTCGGCTTCGTGGCGGGCGGCGACGCCGACTGGAAGGGGCAGCCGCACGCGTGGTACTCGATCGCGCCCGACGACCTCTCGGGACGCGTCAGCGCCCCGGCCGCCTGATCCGCCCGCCGAAGAGCTCGCCTGGCCGCAGTTGCGCGCCGCACTCCTCGCACTCGACCTGGAACGCGGAGGAAAGCCGGGCGTCGCACGACGGGCACCGGGCCACGAGGACGGTCGTGCACTGGGGGCACACGGTCGGTCGCTCGGCCTCGTGCTCGGTGAAATAGCGGGCGACGTGGCCGCAGGCAGGGCAGAAGGCGACCCAGTCGCCGAGCGTCCGGCGGCGCTCCTCCTGGATCCAGTTTCGCTTAGCCCGTGCCATGCGTTTCGCCTCTGCTCCTGACGCAAGTTACAAGTTGTAACTTGCGCCGTCCCCCCGGCCGGATCCCGGGGTGAGCCGGGTGCCGGCCCGCCGGGAGAGCCGGTAGAGTCACGGTCGATCGTCGCCCAGGAAAGGGGAGCGCGCGCAGATGGCAGTTCGCGAGGCCGAGCCCGTCGAGACGCTGGAACAGGTGAAGGACGCCGGACTCGACCGCGAGGATCTCCTCGAGATCTACCGGAACATGCTCATCACCCGGGGGATCGAGGAGCGCGGGCACATCCTCTACAAGCAGGGCAAGATCCCGGGCTCGTTCTACACCGGCCGGGGCAACGAGGGGTCGGCGGTCGGCGTCGCGACCGCGATGGGCCCGAACGACGTCGGGACGCCGCTCCAGCGGGACATGGGCGTGCACGTCACGCGCGGCATCGAGCCCTGGCGCGTCTTCGCGCAGTACATGGGGCGTGACGACGGCCCCACGCGCGGGCGCGACGGCAACGTCCACATGGGTGACGCGCGGCTCGGCCTGCACACGATGGTGAGCCACCTGCCCGCGATGCTGCCGGTCGCGGTGGGAATGGCGCTCGCGTTCAAGATCCGCGACGAGCGGCGCGTCGCGGTCGCCTGGTGCGGCGAGGGCGCGTCCTCCCGCGGCGACGCGCACGAGGGCATGAACCTCGCAGGCGTGCACCGGCTGCCGGTCGTGTTCGTGATCGACAACAACCAGTGGGCGTACTCGACGCCGTCGCACCTCGAGTACGCCGTCGAGCATCTCGCCGACCGCGCGGCCGCCTACGGCTTCGACGGCGTGGTGGTCGACGGCACCGACGTCCTCGCCGTGTACCGCGAGGCGAAGCGGGCGATCGAGAAGGCGCGCGACGGGGGCGGCCCGACCCTGGTCGAGTCCGTCACGCTGCGCATGGAGGGGCATGCGGTGCACGACGACGCGTTCTACGTGCCGAAGGAGCTGTTCGAGGAGTGGGCCCGCCGCGACCCGATCGAGCGCTTCCGCAGCTGGCTCCGCGACACCGGCTCGATGGGAGACGCCGAGGAGGACGAGCTCACCGCCGGCGTCAAGCGGCTCCTTCACGAGGCCATGCAGAAGGCCGAGGATTCTCCCCTCCCCGACCCGGCGACCGTGACCGACGGCGTGTTCGCGACCGCCGACGAGCTGGAGACCCCTCACCACCGGTGAGCGCGCGCTGATGGCCGAGAAGACGTACCTCCAGGCGATCTCGGACGGGCTGCGGCAGGAGATGCAGCGCGACCAGCGCGTGTTCGTGCTGGGCGAGGACGTCGGCGTGTACGGCGGGGCGTTCAAGGTGACCCAGGGCTTCCAGGAGGAGTTCGGCGCCCACCGCGTGCTCGACATGCCACTCTCGGAGACCGCGATCGTCGGCGGCTCGACGGGTGCGGCCCTGATGGGGATGCGCCCGGTGGCCGAGATGCAGTTCGCGGACTTCGTCTCGTGCGCCTGGGACCACCTCGTCACGGTCGCGGCGAAGCAGCGCTACCGCGCCGGGACGCCGATCCCGATCGTGCTTCGGCTCCCCTCGGGCGGAGGCTTCTCCGGCGGGCCGTTCCACTCGCAGAACCCCGAGTCGAGCTTTGCGCACATCCCCGGGCTGAAGGTGGTCTGCCCCGCGACGCCCGAGGACGCGAAGGGGTTGCTCGCGACCGCGATCGAGGACCCGAACCCCGTGCTCTACTTCGAGCACAAGCACCTGTACCGCCGCATCAAGGGCGAGGTGCCCGACGAGCGCTTCACGACACCCTTCGGCAAGGCGCGCGTCCACCGCGAGGGCGACGACATCACGGTGATCACGTGGGGCGCGATGGTCTACACGGCCGACGAGGCCGCGGGCCGGCTGGCCGACGACGGCCTGTCCGTCGAGGTGCTCGACCTGCGCACGCTGATCCCCTGGGACCGCGAGGCCGTGCTCGAGAGCGTCGCGCGCTGCTCGAAGGTGCTCGTGCTCCACGAGGACACGAAGACCGGGGGGTTCGGCGCCGAGATCGCCGCGACCATCGCGGAGCACGCATTCGAGCAGCTGGACGCCCCGGTGCGCCGTGTCGCCGCGCCCGACTCGCCCGTGCCGTTCGCGCCGTCGCTCGAGAAGGCGTTCATCCCGCAGGTCGACGACGTCGCGGCCGCCCTGCGCGAGCTGGCCGCGTACTGATGGGTGGCAACGCGCCCGCCCGGACGAGGAGGACGACGTGAGCACCGGAACCCAGGTCGAGGTCGTGATGCCCCAGATGGGCGTCTCCGTCTCCGAGGGCACGATCACCCGCTGGCTCAAGCAGCCCGGGGAGGCCGTGACGCTGGACGAGCCGCTGCTCGAGATCTCGACGGACAAGGTCGACACGGAGGTCCCGAGCCCCGGCGAGGGCGTCCTCGCGGAGATCCGCGTGCAGGAGGGCGAGACGGTCGAGGTCGGCAGCGTCCTCGCCGTGATCGCGCCGGAAGGAGCGGCCGCGGCCGAGCCGGAGCCCGCCACGGCGCCTCCGGCCGCCGAGTCGCAGGCTCCGGAGGCGACCACCGAGACCGAGCCGGTCGCAGCCGCAGCCGCTGGCGCGCCGGCGCCACAGGCATCGCCGCCGCCCGTGCCGCAGGCGTCCCCGCCGCCGGAGCCACAGCCTCAGCCGGCCGCCCAGGCAGGCCCGGAGACACCGGGCGCGTCGGCGGCCGACGTCGGCAGCCCCGCGCAGCAGACCCACGCGGAGCCCCAGGCGGGGAACGGGCGGACGTTCGTCTCGCCCGTGGTGGCGCGGATCGCCGCCGAGCACGGGGTCGACCCGGGCGCCGTCGCGGGCACCGGGCAGGGCGGACGGGTGACGAAGAAGGATATCCTCGCCTTCATCGAGTCCGGCGCCTCGGCTCCGCCCGCGCAGCAGCCGGCCGCGGAGCCTACCGCGCCAGCGCCCCAACAGTCACCTGTGGAGGCGCCGGTCTCCACCCCCGAGCCGCAGGTCGCACCAGCCCCGCAGGCCGCGCCTGCCCCGCCCGCAACCCCCGTCGCGCCGCCTCAGCCTCCGCCGCAGGCACCTCCCGCGCCCGCACCGCCGCCCACGCCGGTCGTCCCGGTCGCGCGCGGCCCGGAGCCCGTGCAGCCGCCCTCGCCGACCGGTGAGTGGGAGGAGCCGATGAACGCGATGCGGCGCGGCATCGCGGAGCACATGCGCCGCTCCCTCGACACCTCGGCTCACGTGACGAGCGCGATCGAGGTCGACATGTCGAAGGTCGTGGCCGCGCGCGAGCGGCTGAAGCAGGAGTATCAGCGCGCGTACGGCGTCAACCCGACCTACCTCGCGTTCGTGACGAAGGCGGCGGTCGAGACCCTCAGGGACTGGCCGTGGGTCAACGGCGAGCTGCGGGGAGAGAAGATCGTCACCAGGTCGTTCGTCAACGTCGGGGTCGCGGTCTCGCTCGAGGAGGGCAAGGGCCTGATCGTCCCGGTGATCCGGAACGCGCAGGATCTGAACCTCCTCGGGATCGCTCGTGCGATCGCCGACGTGGCGGAGCGCGCCCGGACGAAGAAGCTCATGCCCGACGACGTCCAGGGCGGGACGTTCACGATCACGAACCCGGGCGGCTACGGCACGTTCCACGGCACGCCGGTGATCAGCCAGCCGCAGGCCGCGATCCTCGGCACGTATGCGCTCGTGAAGCGGCCGTGGGTCGTGCAGGACGAGCTCGGCCAGGACGTGATCGCGATCCGGCCGATGATGAACATCACGCTCACCTACGACCACCGGCTCGTCGACGGCGCGTACAGCGGCGGCTTCCTCCGCGACCTCCGGGCGCGGCTCGAGCACTGGGACGGCGAGTAAGGCACGTTCGCGTGCGCGAACGTGCCTAGGAGAGCAGGCCCGTGAGCGGCGCGTACCTCCTCGACCTGCCGGGACTCGTCGCATACAGCGAGGCCCTCGCACTCCAGCGATCGCTCGCCGGCGCCGTCTCGCAGGGCGCGATCCCCGACACGGTCGTCCTCCTCGAGCACGAGCCGGTCGTCACGCTCGGCCGGCGAACCGACGAGTCGGCGGAGCTCCATCTCCCGGCAGGGATCGACGTGGAGGTGGTCGAGACGAACCGCGGCGGCAGGTCGACCTACCACGGGCCCGGGCAGCTCGTCTGCTATCCGATCCTCGACCTCAACCGGCACGGGCGAGACCTGAAGAAGTACGTCCGCGACCTCGAGGAGGCGATCATCGCGACGCTCCGGGCGTTCTCCCTCGACGGCCTCAGGTACGAAGGCCTGACGGGCGTGTGGCTGCCGCCGTCCGGCGGAGCAGGGCCGCGCAAGATCGCGTCGATCGGCGTCCACGCGTCCCGCTGGGTGACGACGCACGGATACGCGCTCAACGTCGACCTGGACCCCGCGCCGTTCACCGAGTGGATCACCGCCTGCGGCCTCGAGGACGCGCAGTTCACGTCGATCGCCGCCGAGCTCGGGCGCGCGCCGGCGATGACCGAGGTCCGCGCAGCGGCCGCAGAGGCGATCGGATCGGTGTTCGGGCTCGACCTCGAGGAGCTGCCGGCCCAGGACGGCGCCGGGCTCTGGCCGCAGCCGATCCACCAGCAGCTGTCGGCGCGGTGACAACGCTTGTGTTGATTCAACACATGGGGTCGTCGGCCGCACCCTCGGGTCCGGGAGCAGGAGTGCCCGTACCATGACCGGGATGCAGAGTTCCCTGCCCGTCGCCGAGCGGCCGCGCCGGCCGGACTGGATGAAGGTGCGCGCTCCGAGTGCGGACGGTCGCTACTACGACGTCCGCAAGCTGCTTCACGGCGCGAGCCTCGTCACGGTCTGCGAGGAGGCGCGCTGCCCGAACATCGGCGAGTGCTGGGGTCGCGGGACGGCGACGTTCCAGATCCTCGGTGACACGTGCACGCGCGCCTGCCGGTACTGCTACGTCCACTCGGGGAAGCCCGAGCACCCGCCGGACCCGCTCGAGCCACTCCGGCTCGCCCAGGCCGCCGCGACCATGGGTCTCACGCACGTGGTGGTCACGTCCGTCGACCGCGACGACCTCCCCGACCGCGGCGCGAACCACTTCGCGGCGACCATCCGGGCACTCAAGGCGAAGCTGCCGGACGCCTCCGTCGAGGTGCTGACGCCCGACTTCCTGGGCGTCGAGGAAGACGCGCTGCGCACGGTGCTCGGGGCCCGCCCCGAGGTCTTCAACCACAACATCGAGACCGTGCGCCGCCTCCACCGCCGGATGCGCGGGGCGAAGGCGAGCTACGACACGGCGCTCTGGCTGCTCCGCCGCGCGAAGGAGCTCGCCGACCACCGTGTACTGACGAAGTCGGGGATCATCGTCGGGCTCGGGGAGACGAACGACGAGGTGGTCGACACGATGCGCGACCTGCGCGCGAACGGCGTCGACGTCGTCACCATCGGCCAGTACCTCCAGCCGTCGGCGCAGCACGCGACGATCGACCGCTGGGTGCATCCGGACGAGTTCCGCTGGCTCCGCGAGCAGGGCGAGGCGCTCGGGTTCGGCTCGGTGTTCGCCGGCCCGCTCGTCCGCTCGAGCTACCGCGCGGACGAGCAGAAGCACGCCGCCGACACCGGCCGCGGCGCCGTCGCGTACTGACCGGGCCGCACGGCACGGTCATCTGCCGGCGAGGAGAGGGCCGCCCTCGCGGCGGCCCTCTCCTCGCCCTCCGGGTCAGCGATCCCGCTGACCTTTGGATCCCGGCGCTGCGTAGTAGATGTCTTCCTCGACGGCGCCGCCGAGGCCGCGTGTGTCGGCCCACGCGATGTTCGGATTTCCCTTCACGTCGGTCGAGACCCACATGTAGTCGCCGAGGAAGCCGGCCTGGAGCGGGTTGTTGTCCACGACCAGGTTCGGCATCGACGACGTCGTGATCCGCGTGTAGGTGATCTTCGGCGACCCGGTTGCTGCGCGCTCGATCGTCGCCAGCGTGATGTCGTTGCAACCGTCCTTCTCACAGCTGCCGTACGAGCGGTCGTAGTACGCCACGTAGTAGCGCTTGCCATCGGGTGAGACGGCGCTCCACGGCATCCATTGCGCACTCTTGCCGATCTTGCTCGCCGGTGTGATATCCGTCGTGTCGCTCCACGTCTCGCCGCCGTCGGTCGAATAGGCGTAGAAGACGTCGTTGTCGCATGGGGTGGTAGCGGCTTCCGCCGAGCCGAGTGGATTGCAGTTGTCCTCGCCGTTGCGGAAGTCGGCCCACGCGGAGTAGAGGGTGCCGCTCTTGTCGACTGCGATCGAGCCCTCGACGAAGTCGTCGAGCCGATAGCCGTTCGGCGGCAGGCACTGGCGTCCGGCGGGGCAGCCTGTGGCGGCGTCCGGGCCGATCGGTTGCGTACCGAAGTCGTCTCCGATCTTGGTGGGCTCGGACCAGCTATCTGGATCGGAGCAGTCGGCACTCGCGGGGCACTTGACCATCAGATGCTGGTTCTGCCCGAGGTTCGGCGTGTTGCCATTGCCGAAAGCGACGTAGATCGTGCCGTCCGCGCCGACGATCGGGTGCGAGCCCTGGTCCTGGTCGCAGGCGCCCTGGTCGTCCTCGCCGCTGAAGTCGGTGCATATCTCCGAATTCGCACCACTGATCTCGATCCCGGGCGACCAGGTGGCGCCTCCGTCCGTCGACTGGCTGAAGTAGATCGGGCTATGACAGGGATTCCCGGTCGTAGCGCAGCCGGACAAATCGAACCGCGTCCACGTCGCATAGACGTTGTCGCGCTTCGGGCTCGAGGCGGTTGCGTCCGCGACGATGAACTCCTTGTCGTGGAAGACGTTCGGATCGTTGTCGCTCGCGACAACTCCGAGCGGATCGGTGCGGTACTCCTGGAACGACTGCGTGCTGTCGGGGGTGTGGTAGAAGGTTCCGCCGACGTCCGCGTTCGATTTGGCAACGACGAACGCACTCGCTGCCGAGTTGATGTCGAACAGCACGCCGCCGACGTAGATGTTGCCCTTCGAGTCGAAGGTTGCGGTCGGGTCACTGCACGCGTCAGCCGTGTGCCCGTCAGCCAGGAGGAACGCGTAGAAGGGCGGAACCTGGTCTCCCCAGGACTTGCCACCGTCGAACGACCAGTCGTACCCGCAGTGGTTGTAGCCGATGCGGGAGTCGTTCTGCCCAGCGACGAGGTGATCCGGGTTGTTGGGATCGACGGCGACCACTTCCTCGGCCTGCCGCCGCAGCGAGCAGTCCTGGTTCACGCGAACGTTGTCGACGTGGCCCTTGAACACGTTCTGGCAGCCCTGGGTGCCCTTGAACGACTTGTCCTTGCGATCGTGACCCTTCTTCCCGGTCCTGTCCGCTCTCTGCTCGAATGCGTTCGTGAAGTCGAGCGCCGTGTTGACGACGCCGCCCGACACGACGGCCTGGTGCGGGTCGCGCTCGACGGCACCCTGCTCGACTGCGATTGCCTCGCTGAGCACGTTGTTCTGGGTACCTGTACCCGGCGTCTGGCCGATCGCCGTGACCGCGGCAACCGAGACGCCGATGACTACGGCCACGCCCAGCACCCAGACACGAATCGAGGGCTTCATGCGTTCCTCCTTCTGTCGCGCTCACATGGATGTGCCGCAGCTCGCCGGTCTTCGCGTGGAACCCATTGAGGCGGAACCGTGACCTCGCAAAGAATCAACGCGCCGTTCCCGACGCATGCTGCCGTCTCCTCGTCCACTCCGGCGACCCATCGCGGGTGCGCCCATTGGCCGCAGCGTCTGAAGCCCGAGCATCCTCACACTTGGGCGAGACCATGTCAACCGGCAGGCGACCGGTTGGAGAACGCGAGCGCCGTCGAGGGGGCGGCTAGCGGATTCCGGTATCGGTCACCAGCGTGACGACCGTGAACCGGCCTGGGTCGACCCGCACTTTCCGCGGTTGCGGGCTGCCGAACGGAAGCTTGCGAAGAGTACGCACGACGTAGGTGCCGGGAGAGAGTGCGACCCGGAAGGAGCCGTTGAGCCGGGTCTTCGTGCGAGCGACGTCGCGGGCACCCCGCCTGAAGACCAGCACCACCCCCCCGGCGGGCGCGCTGCACGACACGCCTTCCTCGCACACCGGCTTGGTGGGAGTCCTGATCACGATCCCTCTGATGCCGTTCTGCTCCAAGGCCGGAGCCCCGGAGGCGCTGGAACTCACCCCGAGCACGATCGAGGCGACCGCGAGCACGATCAACCTCACTCCCAGCATGAAATCAGAGTAGCTGGTGTCAGTCGTGCGGACGGGCCATCCGGTGGTAGTCCAGCGCATCCTCGAGCACGTGGTGGTCACGTCCGTCGACCGCGACGACCTCCCCGACCGCGGCGCGAACCACTTCGCGGCGACCATCCGGGCACTCAAGGCGAAGCTGCCGGACGCCTCCGTCGAGGTGCTGACGCCCGACTTCCTGGGCGTCGAGGAAGACGCGCTGCGCACGGTGCTCGGGGCCCGCCCCGAGGTCTTCAACCACAACATCGAGACCGTGCGCCGCCTCCACCGCCGGATGCGCGGGGCGAAGGCGAGCTACGACACGGCGCTCTGGCTGCTCCGCCGCGCGAAGGAGCTCGCCGACCACCGTGTACTGACGAAGTCGGGGATCATCGTCGGGCTCGGGGAGACGAACGACGAGGTGGTCGACACGATGCGCGACCTGCGCGCGAACGGCGTCGACGTCGTCACCATCGGCCAGTACCTCCAGCCGTCGGCGCAGCACGCGACGATCGACCGCTGGGTGCATCCGGACGAGTTCCGCTCGCTCCGCGAGCAGGGCGAGGCGCTCGGGTTCGGCTCGGTGTTCGCCGGCCCGCTCGTCCGCTCGAGCTACCGCGCGGACGAGCAGAAGCACGCCGCCGACACCGGCCGCGGCGCCGTCGCGTACTGACCGGGCCGAGCCGGGACACGCCTCGGGCGCGAGAACGCTGCCGGGCGGGAGTCGATCCCGCCCGGCAGCGCGTACCCGTTCGTATCGTGCCGACTACTTGTTGACGTGCACCTGCATGAAGCTGTTCTTCCCGGTCGTGCTCACGACGCGGATCGTGGTTCCCGTATTCGGGACCGGAACGCTCGACCAGCCATTGTTGCCGATCGAGGCGTCCGGCGCGACCCAGTAGCTCTGCGTGTCGTCGAAGAGCGGGTTCGCTGGAAGACCGCCGTAGCAGCCTTCCATCCCGTTCACGTGGAGGCAGACCTTGTCCGTCTTCTCCAACCCGAACGTCGAGTCGTACGACTGCACCCTCGGCCGCCAGACCTGGCCGTTGTCCGGCCGAAGCAGGAGGTCGGGGTGAGCGTCGACCGGCAGGTAGAGACCGCCGCACCGACCGCTCGCGCAGTTGTCACCGACGTTGTTGTCGGCGAACGACGTGTCGTAGTACCAGACCAACAGCCCGTCCTGGTAGGGGAAGTGCTCCACCCAGTTCGGCTTCGTGTTCAGGAAGCCGAAGTTGTACGGGCCGGTGCGCAGACCGTCGTCGTACCCGAGGTACGTGCGGTACTCCGCGAAGTACGCGTTGAAGAACGACTTCGTGATCGTCGACTGCGACCGTGTGAACCCGTTATAGGTCCACCCCGGGTCGGTCTCGGCGCCGTCCGTGGACTGGCCCGTGATCGCGATGTCGTCCACGAACAGGCCGTTCCCCGCGACGGCCCCGTCCGTCGAGTACCGGAACCGAAGCTGCACCGTCTGGTTCGCATATGCGCTGAGGTCGGCCGTGACCGGCACCCAGACCGCGTTTCCGGACGCGTCACAGACCTTCGGCGAGCCGGACGTGCCGGTGATGCCGTAGCCGAGGTTCTGACCGTTCTCGTCGTCCGTGGTCGACGCGGACGTGTTCACGTTCGTCCACGTATTCCCGCCGTCTGTCGAGACCTGGACGTATGCGTAGTCCCAGCACGTCTCGATCTGGTACTTCGCCTGCAGCGAGAGCGTGATCGGGCCCGACCCGAGCGTGATCGACCGGGTCATCGTGTTGTCGAGGTTGTTCCCAGAACCCGAGAAATACATGTAGTCGCCCGCGTACGGATCGCCCACCTGGAACTCGACCTTCTTGTCGGGTAGCAGCACGACGAGCTGCTGCGCCTGCTTCGTGTTCGCGTTCGACGGGCCTAGCTTGGTCGAGGCGCTCTGCTTGTAGTTGACCACCTCGTAGTTCGACCAGCCGAGGAAGATCTTCTCGTAGGCGGACATCGGGATCGGCTTGCTGCCGATGCCGTCCTCCGGCTTGCCGGAGTTGCCGTACGAGCCGGACGAATAAAGCGTCCAGAAGCCCGTCGAGTTCTCCGCGCCACCGGTGTTGCCCGAGGTGTCGTAGAGGTCCGGCAGGCCGAGGTCATGGCCGAACTCGTGCGAGAAGACGCCCACACCGCCGTTCTCGGGCTCGATCGTGTAGTCGCCGATCCAGTAGTTCGTGCCGCCGATCTTCACACCGCCGAAGCTGTTCGGCCCGACGCCGTCGGGGCCGTTGGCCGAGTAGAAGGCGTACCAGCGATGGCTCCAGATGGCGTCCGTCCCCTGGGCTCCGCCGCCGGTCTCCTCGCCCTCCCCGGCGTGCACGGTCTGGAAGTGGTCGATGTAGCCGTCCGGCTCGTTGAAGTTGCCGTCGCCGTCCGCGTCGTAGCGGTCCCACACGTCGAACTGGGCCAGGTACGCGTTGATGTCCGCGTCTGACTTGCCAGCCGCCTTCTGCGCTGCGTACCAGGCGTCGATCGAGTCGTTCACGAACTGCCAGGTCTGCTGGCAGACGATCCCGCCGCAGTAGTTACGCCCGTAGTGCGCGGCGTTGTACGGGACCGTCACCCAGTCCGTCACGTCGCCGTTGACCGTGTACCGGTTCGACGACTGCTCGATGTAGAAGTTGCGCATGGAGACGGCGCCGGGCGCCTCCGAGAACAGCATGTTCTTGTAGTACCCGGGGGTGAAGTCAGGTGCCCAGATCGTCGAGTTGTCGACGACTCCGGTCCGGCTCGGGGATCTGGTTGTGCACCGGTCCCGGAATCCCGCTCTTCAGGCTCGTGAAAGGCGAATCGTTGGGACCGAAGTCGCCGAGCACCGTCCAGATCTTGTCCTCGCCCTCGCGGGCGAGCTGGACGTACTGGCCCTTCGCCACTTTCACGACCTTCGCATCCTGGGCGACCTTGCCCTGGAGCTTCATGGCGAGGCCCTTTTCTTTCAGAGCTGCCTGCTTCTTCCCGAGCGGAGACTCGAGATTGTCCTTGGCGCGGGTCGCGGGGTCGCCCGCCGCGGCCGCCGAACTGGCGGCCGTGGAGGCGCCCACGCCCACGGAAAGAACGACTATCAGCGCTCCCGAAAGGAGCGCGAGGAACGGCTTCCTCATGTCTCTCCCCTTGTGAAGGTGTCTGCCCGTCTGCTCAGCCCCAGGCCCTTTGACCCGGGCCGAACGAGGCGGAACTTAACCCGAAGCGCGGGGAAAGGGCAAGTCGGTACCCCCATTTCAGGTTTGCGGCCGGCAGCTCGGGTCGGCGCATACTTCACGCGTGGCGAGCACCGACACCGAAGCCGGTCGCCGCGCCTTCGACCGCCGCGCGTGGGGCGAGGCGCACGACGCGTTCGAGGCCTCGGCCATGCGCTCCGCGCTCGGAGGGGACGACCTCGAGCGGCTCGCCGTCTCGGCCTTCATGCTCGGTCTGGACGACGAGTACGTCGCCGGCCTCGAGCGGGCCCACCGGGCGCACCTCGAGGCCGGCGAGACTGCGCGCGCGGTCCGCTGCTCGTTCTGGATCGGCCTCAACCTGATGACCCACGGCGAGGTCGGCCCGGCGCGCGGCTGGTTCGGGCGGTCCGAGCGGCTGCTGGACGCCGAGCGGATCGAGTGCGTCGAGCGCGGCTACCTCGTCATCCCGACGGTGATCCAGCACGTGATCGAGGACGACCCGGACGCCGCTCACGAGGCCGCGTCGGAAGCTGCCGCGATCGCCGCGCGCTTCGGCGACCGCGACCTGCTCGCGCTCGCGGTGCACGAGCAGGGGCACGCTCTGATCCGGCTCGGTCGGGTCGAGGAGGGGCTGCGACTGCTGGACGAGACCATGGTCGCCGTGACCGCCGGCGAGCTGTCGCCCGTCACGACCGGGATCGTCTATTGCAACACGATCGCGTTCTGCCAGAGCGTCTTCGACGTCCGCCGCGCGCGGGAGTGGACCGAGCACCTCACGCGGTGGTGCGAGGAGCAGCCCGACATGGTGGCGCACACAGGTGTCTGTCTCGTCCACCGTGCGGAGATCATGGGGCTCCGGGGCGCGTGGCCGGACGCGCTCGAGGAGGCACGCCGCGCGGCGGGGCGATTCGAGGCTCGCGTCGCCGAGCAGCGCCCGCGGGGGAGGGCGCTCTACCTCGAGGGTGACCTCCACCGACTCCAGGGGCGGCTGGACGCGGCGGAGACGGCCTATCGGGCGGCGAGCCGCTGCGGCTACGAGCCTCAGCCCGGGCTCGCGCTCCTCCGCCTCGAGCAGGGAAAGGTCGCCGCAGCCGGGGCCGCGATCCGGCGTGCCCTCCAGGAGACGTCGCGACGCCTCGACCGGGTCGTGCTGCTGCCGGCCCGTGTCCAGATCTCCCTCGCCGGCGACGACGTCGACGACGCGGCCGAGGCGTGGCGGGAGCTGGACGGCATCGCACGCACGCAGCGAAGCGAGGCGATCGCCGCGATGGCGGCGCGAGCCGGCGGGGAGGTCGCGCTCGCAGCCGGAGAGCCGCACGAGGCGCTCGTCCTGCTGCGCGACGCGGCGCGAGCGTGGCAGGCGCTCGACGCGCCGTACGAGGCCGCCCGCGCCCGCGTGCTCGTTGGTCGGGCATGTCGGGCGCTCGGCGACGAGGACGCCGCGCTCCTCGAGCTCGACACGGCACGCGACGTGTTCATCCGTCTCGGAGCCGTGCGCGACGTCGCCGCCGTCGAGGCGCTCGCCGCGGGCACGGACGCCGGTGACGACCACGGCCTGACGCCGCGCGAGCTCGAGGTGCTCCGGCGGGTCGCCGCCGGGGCGACGAACAAGGCGATCGCCGCCGAGCTCGTCCTCAGCGAGCGGACCGTCGACCGGCACGTGAGCAACATCTTCGGGAAGCTCCGGGTGACCTCGCGTGCGGCGGCGACGGCCTACGCCTACGAGCACCGGCTCGTCGGCGGTCCGGCGCCTGGGTAGAACCACCCACGCCAGCGGGCTCGCGCACTTGAGTGGAACGGCCGAAGTCGCGCCGTCCGCGACACCGCATCCTTGACTCGTTCGTTCCAACGACCGAGGGAGGCAGCGATGTCCGTCGACCCAACTCGCGACGCCCTGCGTGCCGAGCTCCCCGTGACCGACCGGCGTCTCGCGGCCGCCGGCATCACGACCGCAGTGCTGGAGGGCGGCGACGGACCACCCGTCGTCCTCCTGCACGGGCCGGGCGAGAGCGCGTTCCATTGGATGCGCGTGATCCCGTCGCTCTGCGCCGCCCATCGCGTCGTCGCGCCGGACCTGCCCGGGCACGGTGCGTCGGGCGCAGCCCCTGACGGAGGCCCCGCCTCGACGGTCGACTGGCTCGGCGAGCTCGTCGACCAATCGTGCGAGAGCCCACCGGTCGTCGTCGGCGCGACTCTCGGCGGTGCGGTGGCGGCGCGGTTCGCAGCCGCGCACCCTGGTCGGCTCGACGCTCTCGTCCTGGTGGACACCCTCGGCCTGACGGCGTTCGCGCCCGATCCGCGGTTCGGCCAGGCCCTGAACGGGTTCCTCGCACGCCCCGACCGGACGACCCAGGAGGAGCTCTGGCGCGTTTGCGCATACGACGTCGATCGCATCCGCGACGCGCTCGGCGCGACATGGGAGTCGGCCGTCGGCTACCACCTCGGCCGGATCGCGACGCCCGCCGGCATGGCAGGGCTGGGCTCACTCATGCAGGAGTTCGCGCTGCAGGCTATCCCGCCGGACGAGCTCGAGCGGATCGAGGCGCCGACGACGCTCGTGTGGGGGAGGCACGACCTCGCGACCGAGCTCGCGGTCGCCGAGGGGGCGAGTGCGCGATACGGCTGGCCGCTGCATGTGATCGAGCGGTGTGCGGATGCGCCCGCGCTCGAGCAGCCCGAAGCACTCCTCGAGACGCTGCGCACCTCGATCGGACGGATGGAGGTGACCCGATGACGGCAATGGACACCGAGACGCTCGAGGCGCTGCGCCGAACCGTCGGCGGCTCCGTACTCAGGCCGGGAGACGACGGGTTCTCGGACGCGACGTTCCTGTGGAACGCGATGATCGACCGTTCGCCGGCGCTCGTCGTCCAGCCGCGCGAGGTCGCGGACGTCGTCGCCGCGATCGACTTCGCGCGCGGGCGCGACTCCGCGGTCTCCGTGCGCGGGGGTGGGCACAACATCGCGGGAACGGCCCTCGCAGATGGCGGCGTGACGCTCGACATGTGCCTCCTCAGAGGGGTCGCCGTCGATCCCGTGCGACGGCTCGCCACCGTGCAGCCCGGCTGCCTGCTCGGCGACGTCGACCGCGCCACGCAGCGCCACGGCCTTGCCACCCCTCTCGGCTTCGTCTCCGAGGTGGGCGTCGCGGGATTGACCCTCGGCGGCGGCCTCGGGTACCTCACGCGACGGTTCGGCTGGGCCGTTGACAACATGCTCGAGGTCGAGCTCGTGACGGCCGACGGGCGGGTCCGGCGAGCGAGCCGGGACGAGAACGAGGATCTCTTCTGGGCGATTCGCGGGGCGGGTGCCAACTTCGGCGTGGTGACCTCGTTCACGTTCCGGCTCCACGAGGTCGGCCCGACCGTGGTCGGAGGGCTCGTGGCCTGGCCCTTCGAGCGGGCCGACGAGATCCTCGCCGCGTACCGGACGCTGACCACGGAGGCACCGCGCGAGCTAGCAGTGTGGTTGCTGCTCCTCCATGCGCCGCCCGCACCGTTCGTCCCCCCCGAGTGGCGCGGCCGCAAGATCTGCGCGATGGCCGTCTGCTACAGCGGCGAGCTCGGGCAGACCGACCAAGCGCTCGCTCCGATCCGGGCGCTCGGCGACCCCGTCGTCGACCTCCTGCACGAGCAGCCGTACGTCGAGGTCCAGTCGTATCTGGACGAGACCGAGCCGAAGGGCCTCTGTCACTACTGGCGGACGGAGTTCCTCGCGGAGCTGGACGACGGCCTCCTGGACGCGATGCGTGACGTGACGGCCGAGTCGGAGCTCCCGGAGGCGGAGCTCGGCGTGCTCCACGTCGGCGGCGCGCTCAACGAGCGGGACGAGGACGATGGCGCGGTCGGCAACCGCGACGCCCGCTACGCGATCGGCGCGAAGGCGATGTGGCCGCCGGACGCGCCGGTCGGCGAACACCTGCCGCGCTGGGTGAGATCCGCACACGAGCGCCTGCGCCCCTTCTCAACCGGGCGGACGTACGTCAACTTCCAGGGTCGCGACGAGGACGACGCCCGCATCCGTGCGACGTACGGCGCGAACTACGACCGCCTCGTCGAGCTGAAGCGGCGCTACGACCCGGCGAATCTGTTCCGCTCCAACCGGAACATCGTTCCCTAGCGCCCGAATGCGGGAAGGGCCGCCGCGGCGGCCCTTCCCGCATTTGCTGTGTCCCGACCGGCTAGCTTCCGCCGGGCTGGACGGTGCCGTTCACCGTGAGCGTGTACGGCGCCTCGGCGAGGACCGACTCGGTCGGCTCGTCGTACATCACGAGCGCGCCGACCGTCGTCGCTGTCGTACCGAGCGCCGCCTGGATCGCAGCAGCATCAAGGGAGCCGTGGAAGTTCCCGTCGAGCGAGAGCTGCGAGATCCACGCGTGGCCCGCTCCGTCGTAGGCGACCAGCTGGACCGTAAACCCGTTCACGTCGACGGGGTTCACTTGAGTCGGCGAATCCCAGCCAGCGAGCGTGCCGTCGCTGATAATCGAGCCGCCGCTGGCGACGTTGTCGACGTAGAACCCCGGCGGAACGGACGTGCCGCTCCCGCTTCCGAGCGTACCGGGGTCGTTGAAGGCGCGGAACGAGAGCAGCACGGTCTGACCCGCGTACCCGGACGTGTCACACGTCTGTGGCTTCCAACCACCGGAGTCGCCCGTGAACCCGGGCACGTTGTTGACCGCCGTCGGCAGCGCGCCAGGGTCGTGGTCCGACGTCGTGTCGGTGCAGCTCAGGCTCGTGTACGTGTCGCCGCCGTCGGTCGAGACCTGGACGAAGCCGAAGTCCCAGCCGGTCTCCTCGTTCCACTGGGCGTCGAACGTCAAGCTCGATCCCAGCGTCACGGAGCGAACGATCGCCTCGTCACGGTTGTTCGCAGCCCCAGAGATGAGGACCGGCGGGCTGGCCGCGCCGGGGGCGGCCCCGGACGTCCAGGCCACCGGGGTAGGCGGCAGGCTCGGCGACCCCTGGAAGTCGATCGACGAGAGCCCAGACACCGGTCCCAGCGGGACGTAGTCGGAGCCGTTCGCCGGCGCGCCCGGGGCGTCGTACGCCTGAGGGTTGTCCCAGTTGATGGTGCTCCAGAGGCCGGGCGACGTGTAGTCGTCGGTGGATCCTCCGGTCAGGCTCGAGCCGGCCTGGTTGTCGAGTGCCATCAGCGCAGCCCACTCGTGGACGACCTGACGCGACGTCTTACCCGTCGCGAACGAGCCGAGCACGTCGTCGAGCCCCGCGAGCCCGTTGCCGGGATCCCTGTGCAGCGCGGACATGAACGAGTCCCCGTAGCGGGTCGCGAGCATCTGCATGATCGAGTACGCGGCGCCGTAGTCGCAGAGGATCTCCGGGCCGCCCTGGTCGCCCCAGGAGGTGAGAGAGTTCTCGGGCCCGCCGAAGCTCGGGTCGAGCCAGCCCTCGAAGCAGCCGAAGTGCGAGTCCGCGCCGGGGCCGGCCGGGTTCTGCGGGACGTTCGGGTCGACGTAGCCGACCAGCGTCTGCGCCCAGTCGGACAGGCCCTCGTTGACCCAGCTCACCTCATCGGGGTCGGAGTAGTGCTCGAGCAGGTGCTGGTACTCGTGCGCGAAGACGCCCTCGTACAGGTGCGGCCGCGGCGTTCCGATCGCGGCTGCACCGAGCTCGGCCGCGCACCCCTGGTACGCGGCGTCTCCGCTGTTGTTCGGCGGGTTGGCGCCCGTCCGGTGCAACCAGTCGTACACGTCAATCGTCATCACGTTGCGATCGAGGTAGTCGTTGAACACCGAATAGAAAAACCCGGCGATGTAGGTCTGGCCGTCGGGTGTAGTCGGCTCGTAGTAATTGGCGTCGCGGACGTTGTCGATGAGGACGACGATGTTGTCACCCTGACCGTGGTAGTAGTTCGCGTCGAGCCCGAGCAACTGCGCGAGCACCGCGGCCTTCCCGTCGAGTCGCGGAGGCACGGAGAAAGCCTCCGACTCCTTCGGGTAGATGTTCGAGTCGAACTCGTTCATGAAGCTGTTGATTTGCTGGTCGGTCACGTTCGTGAGTCCGAGCGAGTTCCGACAGTCATTGCCGGGAAACGCGAGGTTGTTCGCAACCCACACCTCGATGTGCTTCCCGATCCCGCGCAGCGTGTAGTTCTTGAGGTAGATGCTGTTGTTGAAGTCGTCGAGCCCGAGCATCGTCCGTACGTCCCCGACCTTCGGAACGCTCTTCGGCACGCGGTGCGGCGGCTCGTTCTCCGACTTGGAGAGGCCGAGCTTCTTGCCGTGGTTGTAGTTCGGGCCGACGTTCTTGATCCCGGGCCCCTGTCCCCTGCCGGCGGCGACAGTGGTGGCGCCGGCGCTGGCTGTCCCCACGCCCGTGGCGAGTGCCACGACGAGCGCGAGACTCGTGACGATGAGTCCGATGGCGAGTCGTCTCATGGATTGCTCCCCTTTCTCGTTCGTCTGACTGCGCGCGCCCCAGCCGGGACGCGACGAAGGCCTCATCTCTCTCCCGTTGTCGAGGTGTCCAACCCTCTGACGACGCCAACCCATGGGTCGGCCGACGCAGAAAACTAACGGGACACTCGCCAAACAGCAAGTGAGTACCCCCAAAGGAGGATTGGCCCCGACGGCGTGCTCTGCGCGCACAGGCGCGCGAAGCGCTCGAAATCCTTACGTGTTGTGCGGCCGGGCCACCCTGTGGTAGTCGAGCGCCTCCCAGCACGTGCTCCTCGCTGCCCGCCTCGCGCGCCACCTCCTGCAGCGAGCGGCCCGGGGCAACGGCCTCGTTCACGAGCGCGGACGCCGTGGGACGTTCAGCTCGAACTGCCGCGTCATGCCGCCGACGGCGAAGGAACAGCTCGGCGGGGCCTGGGTCGGAGGGAATTCGAGATCGGCGCACGCGCAATCCTCGGCCCACACGCTTCCGAGCGCAATACTTCATGCCGTGCGGGCAGTGATCGCCTTGCTCATCCTCGCTCTGGCGGCCACCGGGACGGCGGCGGCGGAACGGCGGCCAGTGCTCACGGCCCTGGACTCGACGCCCCTCGTCGTCCGCGGGTCCGGGTTCCGTGCAGGCGAGCATGTCCGGATCATGCTGATGACGACGCGTCCCCTCCGCGCCACAGCGCGGACGGCGTCGCGAGTCGGATCCTTCACGGCACGCATCGAGCTGACGCCGATCCTCTGCCAGCGCGCACGTTCGGTCGTCGCGGTCGGCGACCACGGCTCTCGCGCGGGGCTGAAGATCGACCAGCGCACCTGCTGGCCGCCGCCCCCGCTCCGTCCCGCGACCTGAGAGGGGCCGCTGTCGCGGCCCCTCTCGGCGTTCGCGTGCTTCTACGGCAGGTTCAGGCGCCAGGCGCTGAGACCGTGTGTCGCGGCGTAAAGGATCCGCTTCCCGGGAACGATCGTCAGGCCCGCCACCTCGACGTTCGGCATGCCGGGTGCGGCGAGCGTCCAGCTCGTCGTCCCGCCGGCGAGCCGCATGACGCCGAAGTCGCTCGACGTGTAGAGGTCGCCGGTGACGTCGTCGTAGGCGATGCCCGTGATCGGGACGTCGCCGAGGTCGTTCGACCAGTCGGTCCACGCTGACGTGCCCGAGCTCGGGTCGTAAACGACTTCGAACACGTGGCCGGGTGTGGTCGGCGTGCTCGAGCTGTAGCCGCTGTAGGAGACCCAGGCGCGGTTGGGGTCGGCCGGGTCGACGGCGATTCCGGAGACGAACCGTCCCGGGCTCGCCGTGGAGTCGTCGTCCAGCCGCGTCCAGGACACCGCCGACGCCGGATCGGCGTCCACATTCTTCGTGACGAAGACCCGGCCCCTGGTCGTGGCGGCCCACTCGGTGGACGTGTCCGCCGTCGTCCGCGCGATCGCCGCCATCGCCGTGCCCGCGCGGTCGCCCCAGGCGCCGTCGGTCAGCGGCGTCGGGCCGAGGCGCTCCCAGTCTCCGCACGTACCGAACGGGCCGGTGCCGGTCCACTCGTTGCAGACCGCGTTCGCCTCGGCAACCGTTCTCGAGCCGAGACCGGCGGTCTTCGTCCTGTAGACGGTGAGGCCGGTGCCCGAGAACAGCGTCTTGCTCACGACGGGATCGCTGATCATCGGCGTGTAGAACTCGCTGCCGGCGTCACCGAGCGGAGACCCGGTCCAGATCCAGTCCGCGATGTTGCCGTTGTTGAAGTTGACGTCGGGCGAGGCGCCCGTGAAGTTGTGGAAGCGGAACTCGGGGATGGCGACGTCGAAGCCGGACTGGCCGCCGTCGCCGATCATCGTGTTCTCCCACTTGTTGGGATTCCCGCTCGTCTGCCAGGTGCCGTTGTCCTGCGTGCCGCCCTGGAGCACGTTAACGTTCTTGGGGCTCACGGACAGGCTCTGGAACTGCAGCGTCGAGAGGCCCATGTTCAGACTCTCGAGCTTCGACGGGATGCGCGACAGCATCTGCCGACAGCGGTTGAGGCTGTTCGTCGACAGGCTCCGGTCGTCGCACCAGGCGGAGCGGTCGACGAGCGCACCGCTCGAGCGCACGATGCCGCCGTCGCTCGTCTCGAAGAACTGGTACGGGTTGTTCGGGTTCGTGACGATCGCGTGCTGGTCGGGATGCAGGCCGTTCGGATGGATCGGATCGGTGCCGTCGAACGTCATGTCGTAGCCCGTCGCACCGGCGTCGTCCGAGAACACCACCCCGCGCTTGTTGGCGATCGACTGGCCGTACGAGTACGAGCCGCCCACGTAGACGATGTCCGGGTACCCCTTCGGCGTGTACACGAACTGGTCGTACCAGCATTGGCCGGTGCAGAGGTTGTCCCATGCCCAGCCGGGATCGGCGGTGCTCGTGCTCGTCAGGCTCGTCCAGGCCGGCGCGCCCGTCGCCACGTCGTCGCTCCGCTCGAGCCGCGACCGCGGCGCGCCCTGGGCACCCTCGTACACGTACATGCGAGTCTTCCCGTTCGGGAGCGTCGTGACGGCGATCGTGGGCCGCGTCGTGACGTTGCCGGCGCTCAACGACGGCTTGATCTGCGTCCAGGTCGCTCCTCCGTCGGACGAGCGCCAGACCCCCCGCGCGTACGAGCCGGCGTAGACGATCTCCGGGTCGGTCGGGTCGAGCGCGAGGGCGCGGACGCCCCGCGGCGAGCACACGTCGCCGTTGTTGAACTCGTTCAGGTCGCCGGTGCAGAGGGTCTTGTCACCGGAGCCGTCGTGGATGAACGTCCAGCTGGCGCCGCCGTCCGTCGACTTGTAGAGCCCCCACTGCCCGGCACCCGGGACGGGCCGCGTGACGCCCGAGCAGCAGGTGGACGACATGCCGCGCAACGCGGTCGTCGTGCCCGCGTAGATCGTGTTCGGGTTGCCCGGCTTCACGACGATCGCGCCGACCCCGAGGCCGTCGAAAGTACTGCCTCCGAGCTTCGTCCAGGTTTGGCCGCCGTCGGTCGACTTGTAGAGCCCGGCGCCGGCGACGCAGCCGGAGCCGCAGATGTTCGCCTCGCCGGTGCCCGCGTAGACCGTGTTGCCGCTCGCGTCGTTCGGGTCGAGGTAGACGGAGCCGGCAGCATTGATTCCGAACGGGCCGCCCAGGTACTCCCAGTTGGGCTGGCCCGTGAGCGCGTTCTTCGTCCGCCAGACGCCGCCGCCCGCCGGGGTGACGTACACGGTGCAGTTGCCCGGTTTACAGGTGTCGCTGATCGCGATCGACGTCGTCCGGCCGCCCGCGACGTACCTGTTCGGAATGTAGTCGGCCGACGTGAGGAGCGGTGTGCCCGGGTAGAGGGCCTCGTTCGGCCCGACCGAGACCCAGGTGCCGGGCCTCCCCTTTCCCGCGGGGAAAGGCCGGCCCTTCGTCGAGCTGAACGCTGCGGCCGCGCCGTTCATCTGCGCGACGGAGATCGCGCCGGCGGGATACGCGCGTTCCTCGAACGCCGCCTCGGCGGCACTCGCCGGACCTTCCTCGACGATGCTTCCGGGTGTCGCCTCCCTCTGCTTCTCGAGATAGCGTCCGAGCGCGGTCGGATACTCGGCCTCGGCTGCGCCGCCCTCGCCCTCGTGTTCCGACAGCGCCCGCGAAACGGCGAACGCGCACACGAGGGCAATCACGGCCGCGGCCACCGCGGCGACGGCGCGCCGGAGTGGGATTCGCTTCATCATCTTCTTCCCCTTTGAGATGGTGTCTGCGGCGGCGCGATTCTGCGTCGAGTCGCGCGCGAAGTCAAGCGGAGTTCGATACAACAACAGTCATGGGGTGCCGGGGCGGCGCGCTCCTCGTTCCGCAAGTGTCGCCTCGCTCGGGCCGGGGTGCTCGGCATGCTCCGCGAACCGGCCGCGCGCACGTGCTCGTCGCGCGGACGCCGCGAGCGCGCGAAATACCTGGAGATCGTCCCCTGCGGGACCGGTGGCTAGCCGTGCGGGCGGGCCATGCGGTGGTAGTCGAGCGCCTCGTCGAGCACGCGCTCCTCGACGCCGGCCTCGCGCGCGACCTCGCGCAGCGAGCGGCCCGAGGCAACGGCCTCCTTCACGAGCTCGGACGCCTTGTCGTACCCGATGTGGGGGTTGAGGGCGGTCGCGGCGCTGAGGGTGCCCTCGGCGTACGCCTCGTTGCGCTCGCGGTTCGCCTCGATGCCCGCGACGCACTTGTCGGCGAAGAGCCGTGACGCGCTCGCGAGCAGTCCCAGCGACTGGAGCAGGTTGCGCGCCATCAGCGGCACGTACACGTTCAGCTCGAACTGGCCGCTCATCCCTCCGATCGCGACGGCGGTGTCGTTCCCGATCACCTGGGCCGCGACCTGCGTCACGACCTCCGGGATCACGGGGTTCACCTTGCCCGGCATGATCGACGAGCCCTTCTGCAGCTCCGGCAGGAACAGCTCGCCGAGGCCCGCGCGCGGGCCCGACCCCATCAGGCGGAGATCGTTGGCGATCTTCGTGAGGGAGACCGCGACCACCTTCGCGGCGGCGGACGCCTCGACGAGCGAGTCTCGGGCCGCCTGCGACTCGAACGGGTCGGCCGGGGGCGAGATGGGCAGGCCGGTGTCGGCGTGCAGCAGCGCGCGCACCTTCGCCGCGAACTCGGGGTGGGTGTTGAGGCCGGTCCCGGTCGCGGTACCGCCGAGCGGGATCTGCCCGAGTCGCGGCAGGGCGTCCTGCATCCGCGCGATTCCCTGGCGCACCTGCGCGGCGTACCCGGCGAACTCCTGGCCGAGGGTGACCGGAACCGCGTCCATCATGTGCGTGCGCCCGGACTTGACGATGTCGGCGAACTCCTCCGCCTTCGTCTCGAGCGCCTGCGCGAGCAGCTCGAGCGCGGGCAGCAGATCGTTCACCGCGCGGTCGAGCGCCGCGAGGTGCACCGCCGACGGGAAGACGTCGTTCGAGGACTGCCCCATGTTGACGTGGTCGTTGGGGTGCACGCCCTCGCCGGCGAGGGTCGCGATGACCTCGTTCGCGTTCATGTTCGAGCTGGTGCCCGAGCCCGTCTGGAAGACGTCGATCGGGAACTGGTCGTCGAGCTCGCCGGCGGCTATACGGTCGCCCGCCGCGGCGATGCGCTCGGCGGTGGCAGGGTCGAGCAGTCCGAGCTCGGCGTTCGCGCGCGCCGCGGCGGCCTTGATCCGACCGAGCCAGTGGGCCACCGCCGCCGGGATCGGCTCGCCGGAGACGGGGAAGTTCGCAACAGCCTTCGTCGTCTCGCCCCCCCACAGCTCCTGCCGCTCCGCCGTGCCGCTCACGCAGACGAGTGTATCGCCGGCGGGCGGGACGGGATCGGTGTCAGGGCACCGTGTTCCGTCAGCGGAAGCGCGATCTCTCCCCGGCGGCCGCCTCGCGCCGCCCTCAGCGCGGCGCCCCGTCGAGGCCGGCGGCCGCGAGCAGGGACTCCCACTCCCCGAGCTTCAGGCGGGGCCGGCCACGCGGCTCCCCGGCCGAGCGTTCCGCGAGGTCGATCGCCTCCCAGCCCTCCTGCGTCACGACGCGGACGCCGCGCGCGCCCAGCAGCCCGTCGACGACGGAGGCGTCGCTCCCGTGCGCAAGCACGCCGCTGCGGGCGTCCTCGAGCAGCAGCGCGACCGTCTCGGTCGCGTCCTTCTTGTTCGTCCCGATCACGCCGGTCGGCCCGCGCTTGATCCAGCCCGCGCAGTAGACGCCGGGTACCGGCTCCCCACCGTCGGCGAGGACGCGTCCTCCGCTGTTCGGCACGGTGCAGGACTCGGGGTCGAACGGGACGTCGTCGAGAGGCGTGCCGCGATAGCCGACGCTCCGGAACACGACTCCGCAGGGCACGATCTCCCGCTCGCCGGTGGGCACGGCGCGGCCGTCGACGAGCTCGTTCCGGACGAGCTCGATCGCCTCGACCTTCCCGTCGCCGAGCACTGCGACCGGCGAGACGAGGAAGCGGAGCCTGATCGCCCTCGGCTTCCCGAGTGGGGGGCGCGCGGCGTAGTCGCGGAGATGCTCGATGTTCCGCTTGACGGTCGGCGCCGCCGCCTCGAGCTCGCGCTCGCTCGCCGCGTCGAGACGGAGGTCGGACGCGTCGACGAGCACGTCGGCGCCGGCCAGCTCGCCCAGCTCGCCCACCTCGACCGGCGTCCAGGCCGCCTGGACCGGACCGCGGCGTCCGAGCACGAGGATCTCCTCGACGCCCGCCGCGTTGATCGCCTCGATCGCGGCATCCGTGGTGTCCGTCGGCTCGAGCTCCTCCGGGGTCAGCGCGAGCATGCGTGCGACGTCGAGGGCGACGTTCCCGTTCCCGATCACGACGGCCCGCTCGTGCGAGAGGTCGAACTCGAGACCCTGGAAGTCGGGATGCCCGTTGTACCAGGCGACGAAGGCGGTCGCCGGCCAGCAGCCGGGCAGGTCCTCGCCCGGTATGCCGAGCCTGCGGTCGGTCTGCGCGCCGAACGCGTAGACGACGGCGGCGTAGTGGTCGACGAGCTCCTGGTGACGGATGTCGCGACCCACCTCGACGTTCCCGAGGAAGCGAAAGCCGGGCGCGCGCGCGATCTTCTCGAACGCGCGCGAGACGGCCTTGATGTTCGGGTGATCCGGCGCGACGCCGAGGCGGACGAGCCCCCATGGGGTGGGCAGGCGCTCGATCAGATCGACCTCGAAGCGCGGCTCCTCGCACGCGAGCAGGGCGCCGACGGCGTAGAAGCCCGCGGGCCCGGAGCCCACGACGGCAACGCGGTACGGCCGGTCTCCCATGGCCTCTGATCCTACGGTCGCGTCGCCGGGCCGCTCGGCGCGACCCGCCGACGTGTCGGTCACCGTGCGACGGCGCGTTCGAACGGACCTAGCCGGCGAGCACCGGCGCGCGTCCGCGGAACTCCGTCGTGACGATGAACGCGACGAGGCCTGCGATCACCATCGCGTTGATCGGATGGAAGAACCCGATCCACGGCACCTCGTAGCCGATCCAGGCGAGCAGCAACTGCAGGATCAGCAGGCCGGCCAGGATCAGCGTGTGCTTGATCCTGACGCGGCCGATCAGGGCGACCACGAGCAGGACGAGGCCGAGCAGGATCACGAGGTAGCCGAACCCCGCGTGGATGCCGAAGACGTCCTCGAAGCGCTTCTCGTCCACGACGCCGTCACCGTCCGTGTCCTTCGCGACCGAGAACGCGCCGTATCCGGCAAACCCGATCTGGACGACGACGGCGAGAAGCACGAGAGCCGACAGGTATTTGTAGACCGCAGTCATCATCGACCTCCGTCACACGTTGCTGGCGATGTGGCGGCGAGCCTAGGTCGAACGCCGGATGACGGCAAGGAGCTTTCGCGGAGGGGGGACGGCGCGGTCGCCGACCGCCGCCGCGCGGCGGATGCGCTCGGGCGTCAGTGACTGCAGCCGGAGCCGCAGCCGCCGACCTGCGTTCCCTCGGGGAGGTCTTCGCCCTCCTCGACCTGGAACGAGTGGCCGCAACCGCACGAGGAGACGGCGTTCGGGTTCTCGATCTTGAACCCGGACTCCTGGAGCCCGTTCAGGTAGTCGATCGTCGCGCCCTGGAGGTACGGGGCGCTGAACGGGTCGACCACCACGCGCACGCCCTCGAGCACGAGCTCGTGGTCGCCCTGGGCGGCCCCCGAGTCGAAGCCGAGCCCGTACTGGAAGCCGGAGCAGCCGCCACCCTGGATCGCGACCCGCAGGACGAGCGACTCCGCGTCGGGCTCGGAGGCCATCAGCTCCCTCACCTTCTCCGCGGCAAGCGGAGTCAGGTCGAGCAGGACGTCGGTTGGGCGTTCCGCGATCTCCACGCCCTGATCGTACCCGACTGTCGGGTGGTCGCGAGGACCCCGACTTTGTGACACCGGAAACGGAGATTTGGTGCGGGATCGGGTCGGTGCTCGTGCGCCCGGACGAGAGTGGTAGCGTTCGCGAGAACCCGGCTTCGGCGCGGGACGAGGACAGCGTGCTCTCCGACTGGCTCCCGTTTTTCATCTACGCGTTGCTCGCGGCGGCGATCCCGGCGACGATGATCCTGTTCTCGTTCGTGTTCGCGACGCGGCCGAGCTCGCGGACGAGGCAGCGGATGCTGCCGTTCGAGTCCGGCGTCTCGCAGGACGCGCCGAGCCTCGAGCGGCGCTTCACGGTCAGCTTCTACCTCACCGCGATGCTGTTCATCCTGTTCGACATCGAGATCGTGTTCCTGTACCCGCTCGCGGTGCAGCTCGACGCGCTCGGCTGGTTCGGGTTCGTGGAGTTCCTCGTGTTCGTCGCGATCCTCGCGGTCGCGTACGTCTACATCTGGCGCAAGGGGGCGCTCGAGTGGCACTAGCGCGGCGCCTGCCGCTCGTCTCCGACCGGCCGGCCGCCAAGGCGGGCCTCAAGTCCGAGCGCACGCTGTGGCCCGACCGCGGCCCCGGCGTGTTCGAGCAGGAGCTCGAGTCGATCGAGGACGCGCTCCTGATCACGACCGTGCAGAAGGCGGTGGCCTGGGCGCAATCGAGCTCCGTCTGGCCGGACACCTTCGGTCTCGCCTGCTGCGCGATCGAGATGATGTCGATCGTCTCCTCGCGCTACGACATCGCGCGGTTCGGGATGGAGCGCTTCAGCTCCTCGCCGCGTCAGGCCGACCTGTTGATCGTCTCGGGCCGCGTGACGCACAAGATGGCGCCCCCGCTGCGGCAGGTGTACGACCAGATGCTCGAGCCCAAGTGGGTGATCGCGATGGGCGCCTGCGCCAGCTCGGGCGGGATGTTCAACAACTACACGGTGCTCCAGGGCGTCGACAAGATCGTCCCGGTCGACATCCACGTCCCGGGCTGCCCGCCGCGCCCCGAGGCGCTGATGGAGGGCATCGTGCGCCTGCACGAGAAGATCCGCGCGGGCGTCCCGCCGGCGTACGAGATCCGCGGGGTCGCAGAGTGAGCGCCGCCGTCCCCGGCGTCGTCGAGACCGTCGAGGCGCACGGCGAGACGACGCTCGTCGTCGACCCGGCCCGGATCGTCGAGGCGTGCATCCACCTGCGTGACGTCGAGGGCTACAACGCGCTCGTCGACGTCTCGGGCGTCGACTACCTCGGCTGGGGCGCGACCGGTGTCGCCGGGTACATCGGCACCCCGCACGGGCGAGACCTCCATGCCCCAGGCTCGCAGGGGTACCAGCGCGTGCCCGATCCCAAGCCGAAGCGCTTCGCGGTCGTCTACCACCTGCTCCGCGTCTCGGACAGCCCTGCGCGCCTCCGCCTCACGGCACGGCTCGACGACGGCGAGGAGATCGACTCCGTCGTGGCCGTCTGGCCCGGGGCGGACTGGCACGAGCGCGAGGCCTACGACCTCTTCGGGATCGTCTTCCGCGGCCACCCGAACCTCGTCCGGATCCTGATGCCGGCCGACTGGGAGGGATTCCCGCTCCGCAAGGACTACCCGCTCGGCGGCGAGCCCGTCCGCTTCTCCGGAGAGCGCTGACGACGATGGCCGTCGTCCCCGCCACGCGCATCTACGAGGGCACGCGGATCCCCTCGCCCTGCCCGACGAAGCTCGAGATCGACCCAGCGGAGCACGACCTCGACGACATCCTGACCGTCAACTTCGGGCCGAACCACCCGTCGACGCACGGTGTCCTACGGTTGATCGTCGACCTCGACGGCGAGCACGTGGCAGGGATCGAGGCGGTGGTCGGATACCTCCACACGGGCTTCGAGAAGACCATGGAGGCGAAGACGTACTGGAAGGGGATCACGTACCCCGAGCGGATCGACTACCTCTCGTTCCAGGCGAACGAGCTCGTGTTCGTGCTCGCGATCGAGAAGCTGCTCGCGCTCGAGACACCCGAGAAGGCCGTCTGGATGCGGATGTGCCTCTCGGAGCTGAACCGCATCCACTCCCACCTCGTCTGGCTCGGCACGTCCGCCCTCGAGCTGGGCGCGATCTCGATGTTCTGGTACGCGTTCCGCGAGCGGGACATGGTGCTCGACCTGTTCGAGATGGTCACCGGCGTCCGCATGCACTCGCGCTACTTCCAGGCAGGCGGGCTCGCCGAGGACATCCCGGAGGGGTTCTACGACCAGGCGCGTACGTTCGCGCGCCACATGCCGCGGGCGGTCGACGACTACGAGGCGCTGCTCGACCGCAACCAGATCTGGCTCCGCCGGACGAAGGGCATCGGTCTCCTCTCCGCCGACGACGCGCTCGCGCTCGGCCAATCCGGCCCGATGCTGCGCGCCTCGGGAGTCGACTGGGACCTGAGGCGCGCGGAGCCGTACCTCGCCTACGACGAGATCGACTTCGACGTGCCCGTCTACGGGAACGGCGACGTGTACGACCGGTACAAGGTGCACATGGACGAGATGCGCCAGTCGGCGCGCATCGTCGGCCAGTGCGTGACGAGGCTGGAGGAGCTCCGGGGCGCGCCGTGGATCGCGGACGACCGCAAGGTCGTGCTGCCGCCGCGCGAGGAGCTGCACACCTCGATGGAGTCGCTGATCCACCACTTCAAGATCGTCACGGAGGGGTACCGGGTTCCCGAGGGCGAGGTCTACGTCGCGATCGAGTCGGCGCGCGGCGAGTGCGGCTGCTACCTCGTCTCGGACGGCGGGCCGAGGCCGTGGCGGGTCAAGTTCCGGGCGCCGAGCTTCGCCGCGCTCCAGGCGACCGCCACCTGCGTCCGGGGGACGGCGATCGCCGACCTCGTCGCGGTGGCCGCGTCGCTCGATCCCGTGCTGGGGGACGTCGACAGGTGATTTCCGCTTCGCGGAAATCACCTAGGAGAACTGCGTGAGCTCCACGTTCTTCGACGAGGTGCAGAGGCTGCGGGCCGTGTACCCGGAGCCGCGGTCAGCGGTGCTGCCGGCGCTCCGGCTCGCGCAGGAGCGACACGACGGCTGGCTGCCGGAGGAGGCGCTGCGCGAGGTCGCCGACGCCCTCGACGAGACCCCCGCCTACTGCCTCTCGATCGCCTCGTTCTACGACATGTTCCACCTCGAGCCCGTCGGTGAGCACCTCGTCGAGGTGTGCACGAACATCTCCTGCGCGCTCTCGGGGGCCCAGGACGTCGTCGCCGCGCTCGAGCGGGGCCTCGGCGTCCACGTGGGAGAGACGACGGAGGACGGCACCGTCACCCTGCGCACGGTCGAGTGCCTCGGCGGCTGCGGCTGGGCGACCGTCGTCGCGGTGGACAACCACCACCGGCTGCACGTCCGCGAGGACGACGTGCCGGAGATCGTGAAGGAGCTCCGCGGATGAGCGCGCGAGCGCACCGGTGTCCGACGTCGGTCGAACCCCTTCGGCCGGCGGCAGGCGTCAGGTGTCGGACCGAAGCCCGACACCGGGGGGAGGCAGGCACGTGAGCGCTGCGACGCCCGAGATCGTGTTCGCGGGGACCGACGGGGGCGCCGTCACTGACCTCGGCGACTACGAGGCACGCGGGGGGCTCGTCGCGCTCCGCCGCGCGCTCGAGCTGACCCCCGACGAGATCATCGCCGAGCTCAACGCGTCCAACCTGCGCGGCAGGGGCGGCGCCTTCTTCCCGACCGGGCGGAAATGGAGCTTCGTTCCCAAGCCCGAGCAGAACCCGAGGCCGCACTACCTCGTCGTCAACGCGGACGAGTCCGAGCCGGGCACGTTCAAGGACCGCGAGATCATGCTGCGCGTCCCCTTCCGCTTCCTCGAGGGGTGCCTGATCGCCGCCCGGGCGATCGAGTCGACCCACGTCTTCGTCTACATCCGCGGGGAGTACGAGCGCGAGTTCGACGTGCTCGTGGCCGCCCTCGAGCAGATGCGCCGGCGGAAGCTGCTCGGCGGGGTCACGATCGTGATCCACCGCGGTGCCGGCGCCTACATCTGCGGCGAGGAGACGGCGCTCCTGGAGTCGCTCGAGGGCGAGCGCGGCCAGCCGCGCACCAAGCCGCCCTTCCCCGCGATCGCCGGCCTCTACGCGTCGCCGACCGCGGTGAACAACGTCGAGTCGATCACGACGGTGACGCCGATCATCGAGCTGGGCGGCGCCGTCTACGCCGAGATCGGGCCGGAGAGCTCGACCGGCACCAGGGTGTTCTCCCTCTCGGGCAACGTGGTGCGCCCGGGGAACTACGAGCTGCCGCACGGGTTTCCGCTCAAGGACCTGATCCACGACGTCGGCGGCGGGATCGCGGGCGGCCGGTCGCTCAAGGCGGTGATCCCGGGCGGGTCTTCGACCCCGGTGCTGACGGCCGCCGAGGCAGAGCAGGTGACGCTCGACTTCGACTCGCTCGCCCAGGCGGGCACCATGATCGGCTCCGCGGCCGTGATCGTGATCGACGACCGCTGCTGCATGGTGCAGCTCGGGATTCGCGTCTCGCAGTTCTACGAGCACGAGTCGTGCGGGAAGTGCACCCCGTGCCGTGTCGGCACCCGCTGGATCACGCAGATCCTGAAGAAGATCGAGTCCGGGCACGGGACGCATGCCGACCTCGACCTCCTGCTCGACGTCGGCGAGCACGTCAACGGCACCTGCCTCTGCCCGCTCGGGGACTCCGACGCGATCGCGGTCGCGAGCTACGTCGCGAAGTTCCGCGACGAGTTCCTGGCACACGTCGACGGCGAGGGCTGCCCGTTCGAGGGCGCCTCGTCGCTCGAGGGGATCGTCGCGCCGACCGACGTCCACGCCGCGCACGTCGGACCCGCGCAGATCGCACGTCCGCTCGAGGTGGTCGCGTGACGACGGTGTCCGCCGTCGGTCGGACATTCTCGGCGAGCGTCCGCCGTCCGCCGTCAGGTGTCCGACTGAAGTCGGACACCGGAGCGGAATTTCGGACACCTGGTCGGACACCGGTTGGAGGGGCTCGCGGTGAACGAGACGGTCCGCGTCACGATCGACGACCGCGAGGTCGAGGTCGAGAAGGGCACCGGGCTGGTCGAGACCGCGGCGGCGGCCGGGATCGAGATCCCGGTCTTCTGCTACGAGCCGCGGCTCGGGCCGGCGGTCGGCGCATGCCGCATGTGCCTGGTCGAGGTCGAGGGCCTGCCGAAGCTCCAGGCCGGCTGCACGCTCAGCGCCCAGGACGGGATGGTGGTCCGCACCGCCGCCTCGTCGGCCCGCGCGGCCGAGGGGCAGAAGGGGACGCTCGAGTTCATCCTCGTGAACCACCCGCTCGACTGCCCCGTCTGCGACAAGGGCGGCGAGTGCCCGCTCCAGGACCTGACCTTCCGCTTCGGGCCCGGCTCGACGCGGATGACGTTCCCGAAGCTGACGTTCGACAAGCCGATCCCCGTCTCGCCGCTGATCGCCCTCGACCGCGAGCGCTGCATCCTCTGCTACCGGTGCACCCGCTTCTCGAGCGACGTCGCCGAGGACGGCCAGCTGATCGCGCGCAATCGAGGCGCGTACTCCGAGATCGCGACCTTCGGGGACGACCCGTACCGGGCGCCGTTCTCGGGGAACGTGATCGAGCTCTGCCCGGTCGGCGCGCTCACCTCCACCCAGTACCGCTTCCGGGCGAGGCCGTGGGAGATCCAGGACGTGCCCACGGTCTGCGGGCTCTGCCCGTCGGGATGCAACATCCGCGCGACCACACGCGAAGGAGCCGTGAAGCGGGTGCAGTCGAGGAACCACCCGGAGGTCGACGGCGGCTGGATCTGCGACAAGGGGCGCTTTACGTTCCCGCACCTCGGCGCCGAGGACCGCGTGCTCGAGCCGTTGGCCCGCGGCCCGCACGGTCTCGAGCCGGTGGGCTGGGACGACGCGCTCGACCGCGCCGAGCGGCTCCTGCGCGACGCGGGCCCGGGTGTCGTCACCGCGCTCTCGGGGTCGGAGACGACGGAGATCGCGTACGGCCTGGCGACGCTCCTGCGGCGCGGCCTGGGGGCACACTCGGCCGTGCTCCCCGAGTCGACGTCGGCGGCGCTCGACGCATTTCGCGCACCACTTTCGACGATCGGCAAGGCGGAGCTCGTCGTCGTCGTCGGCGACGACGCGGTCGTCGACCGCGCCCCGGTGGTCGACCTCTGGCTGCGGCACGCCCGGCGCAACGGAGCCGAGATCGTCACGATCGGCGCGCGAGGGTCGGTCGCCACCGCACCCGGCGAGGCGGCCGACGCGCTGCAGGAGCTCCTCGGGCCGAAGAGCACGCTCGGCAGGAGACTGCGCGCCTCCGATCGGGCGGTGCTCGTCTGGTCCGGCCCCGGCGGGGGCGGCGGCGCGCGACTCGCGGAGGCCGCGCACGAGCTCGGTTTCGCGGAGAAGCCGGGCTGCGCCGCGTTCCAGCTGCCGGCGACGCCCAACGCGCGGGCGGTCGCGGAGGCCTGGGCGTCGGCCGCGGACGACGACGAGTCCGAGACCGAGGGCATCGGGCTCCTCGTCGTGTCGGGGGACGAGGCCGCGTCGGATCCGGGCGTGCGGGCCCTTGCCGAGCGGGCGCAGCACGTAATCGCGATCACGATGTTCAACTCGCTCGCGGCCGGCTGGGCCGATCTCGTCCTCCCCGCGACCGCGGCGCTCGAGCGGGAGGGCACCGCGATGAACCTCGAGGGCCGCGTCCAACGGCTGCGCCGGACGGTGATCGCGCCCGTTCCCGACGAGCTCGCGTGGCTCGCGAAGCTGGCGGCCCGCTTCGGCGTCGCCCTCTCGCCGCACCCGGAAGTCGTGTTCGAGGAGCTCTCCGCTCACATCTACGACGGGCTCGAGCTGGCGGCCCTCGGGGAGCACGCGCCGCTCCCGCCGCGGACGCCCTACACCGCTCCTCCGCCCCGGGTCGCGGAGGCACCGTCGCCGCACGCGGCGGTGCCCGCGGGTCATTTCGTCGGCACGCTGCGGCTCCTCCGCTACCGGCCGCTCTTCTCCGGGCCGCAGGTGGAACGGGTCGCGGAGCTCGCCTTCCAGCGCCCCGGACACGAGATAGCGCTCTCGCCGGCGGACGCCGACCGCCGCGGGATCGCGAGCGGGGACGTCGTCTCGCTGCGCTCCGACGGCACGTCCGTCGAGCTCAGCGCGCGCGTCGACCCGCTGCTCGTCGAGGGTGTTGCGCGGATCGCGGACGAGCACGCACCCGATCTCCACCTCGACGTCGAGGTGGTGCGCGCGTGAGCCCGCTCGCAGCGAGCGGCGCCAACGGGGAGCCGTGGTGGATCTCGCTGATCGAGGCGTTGATCGTCATCAACCTCGTCCTCTTCGGGTTCGCGTACCTGACCCTGATCGAGCGAAAGGTGATGGGACGCATGCAGCTCCGGTACGGCCCGAACCGCGCCGGCCCGTACGGGCTCCTGCAGCCCATCGCCGACCTCGTGAAGCTGATCCGCAAGGAGAGCTTCTTCCCCGCCGAGGCGGTCGACGTCCTCTACATCTTCTCCCCGTTCCTCGCGGCGTTCACGGCGCTGACGACGTTCTCCGTGATCCCCTGGGGCCCCGGCTGGGTGATCGCCGGCTACCAGGTGAACGGCTACGTCGCGGACGTTCCCATTGCGCTGCTGCTCGTGTTCGCGCTCGGGTCGCTCGGCATCTACGGCTTCATCGTCGGCGGCTGGGCCTCCGACTCGAAGTACTCGCTGCTCGGCTCGATGCGCACCTGCGCCCAGCTCGTCTCGTACGAGGTGGCGCTCGCACTCTCGGTGCTAGGGGTCGTGCTGATGGCCGGCTCGCTCTCGCTCGTCGACGTCGTCGCGGCGCAGAACGCGGAGGTCTGGTACGTGATCCCGCAGTTCGTCGGGTTCGTCGTGTTCCTGCTCGCGGGCACCGCCGAGACGTCGCGCGCCCCGTTCGACCTTCCCGAGGCCGAGCAGGAGCTCGTCGCCGGCTACCACACGGAGTACGGCGGTATGCGCTTCGGGCTCTACTCGATGTCGGAGTACATCAACCTGATCACGCTCTCCGGCCTCGCGGTGACGCTCTTCCTCGGAGGCTGGCACGGCCCCTGGTTGCCGGGGCCCGTCTGGTTCCTGCTCAAGCTCGCGGTGCTCCTGTTCCTCTTCATCTGGATGCGGACGACGCTCCCGCGGCTGCGCTACGACCAGCTCATGAAGTTCGGCTGGAAGGTCCTGCTGCCCGTGGCGACGTTGAACGCCGTCGTCACGGCACTTCTGGTGGTCGCTCTGTGAGCGCCCACCAGAAGTGCCAGATGAATACCCTCCGCGCGATGCAGACCGGTGTTCTTCCATCTAGCTCAGCGCCGACCGAAGGGAGGCGATGAGCTTGCAGCCGTTCGGGACACTCAAGGGCTTCGGCGTCACCTTCAAGCACATCTTCAAGCAGCCGATCACCCAGCAGTACCCGGAGTTCAAGCGGCCCGTCTACCCCCGCTTCCGCGGCCGCCACCGTCTGCACCGGCACGCGAACGGGCTCGAGAAGTGCGTCGGCTGCTCGCTCTGCGCGGCCGCCTGCCCCGCCGACTGCATTCGCGTCGTCGCGGACGAGAACACCGCCGAACACCGCGTCTCCGCGGGCGAGCGCTACGCCCGGATCTACGAGATCAACCTCTCCCGCTGCATCTTCTGCGGCTACTGCGAGCTCGCCTGCCCGTTCGACGCGATCACGCTCGGGAACGAGTTCGAGCTCTCCGAGTACTCGCGCGACGACCTGATCTACACGAAGGACATGCTGCTGGCGGAGCCCATCAAGCGCGTCCCGGTGCAGGACCCCGACCTGTACGACACCCCGATCCCCGCCTACAAGAGCTCTTCGTGACTCCGTCCCGAAGAGCTCTAGGAAACACTCGGCCGGCGGCGTCCAGCGGTCTCACCGGAGGTGAGAACGCTGGGTAACGTGCTCGTCTGGATCGTTTGGCTCGCTGCTGCGGCGGCGTGCCTCGGCACCGGGCTCCGCGTCGTCACCGCCTCGAACCCCTTCTCGTCGGCGCTCTCGCTGATCGGGAACCTCGCGTCGCTCGCGGTCCTCTACCTGCTCGCGTCGGGCGAGTTCGTCGCCGCGGCGCAGGTGCTCGTCTACGCCGGGGCGGTGATGGTGATGTTCCTCTTCGTGATCGCCTACCTCGGGGGCCGAGCGGACGCCCCGTGGGCAGGCGGGACGCGTCTGATCCAGGCTGCGTCGGTGATCGCGGCCGTCTCGCTGCTCGCGGTCACGCTCGTGGCCGTGATGCTCGAGGCCGGCGACCAGCTCTCCGACGAGGCGCAGGTGACCCGGGCGTTCGGCTCGCCCGCCGCGATCGGCGAGCTCTTCCTCACGGACCACCTGCTCGCCTTCGAGATCACCTCGATCGTCCTGCTCGTCGCGGCGATCGGTGGCGTCGTGCTCGGCATGCGCTCGGAGGCGGAGCGAGAGGACGCCCCGGGAGAAGGGCAGGCGGGATGACGACCGTCTCCGCCACGGCGGTGCCGCGCGTTCCTCGGACGCCGCTCGCGGTGCACGGCCGGAGGGGACAGTATGGAGATACGGCCCCGGAAGGGCGGGTGCCGCGAGCGGTGTCAGGCGGCGGCGGAGCCCGGCTCTGCCGGGCGGGAGCCGGCGCCGGCGAGGGGCGCGGCGCGGTGCCGCGCGTTCCTCGGACGCCGCTCGCGGTGCGCGGCCGGAGGGGACAGTATGGAGATACGGCCCCGGAAGGGCGGGTGCCGCGAGCGGTGTCAGGCGGCGGCGGAGCCCGGCTCTGCCGGGCGGGAGCCGGCGCCGGCGAGGGGCGCGCGGGATGACCGGTCCAGACATTCCGTGGTACCTCGCCGTCGCCTCGATCCTGTTCGCGACCGGCGTCGGCGGCGTGCTCCTGCGCCGCAGCCCGCTGATCGTGCTGCTCTCGCTCGAGATCATGCTCAACGCCGCGAACCTCGCGTTCGTCGGGTTCTCACGGCTGCACGGCGAGATGGACGGCCAGATCTTCGCGCTCGCGGTGATGGCGGTCGCCGCGGCGGAGGTGTGCGTCGGGCTCGGCCTGATCGTCGCCATGGCGCGGCGCCGGCTCACCCTCGACGTCGATGCGCTGACGGAGCTCAAGGGCTAGCAGGGTGCACGACCGACGGCCCTTCGGGACGATCTCTCCCCCGGCGCGGGAGTCCGAGCTTGTGTTGATTCAACACAAGCGTCATCCGCTTGCCCTGACCGGCGCCGGGCGACGCGGCGAGGTGCTGCACAGGGGGTCGCGCTGGTGATCTTCGGCGGCTGGCTCTGCCTACTCGCGCCGCTGGCCGGCTTCCTCGCCGTGCTCCTCGCGGGCACGAGGATCACCCGCCGGCAGGCGGGGATCCTCGCGACGGCCTCGGTGTTCGTCGGCTTCGCAGGCGCCGCGATCGCGTTCGTCGACGCGCTCGGGCGCAGCCCCGACGACCGGACCGAGCTGACGACGGCCTGGACGTGGCTCCAGGCGGGCCAGTTCCAGGCGGGGCTCACCATCCTCGTCGACCCGCTCTCGCTCGTGATGATGCTCGTCGTCACCGGGATCGGCGGGCTGATCGTCCTCTACTCGAACGGCTACATGGCCGGCGAGGACGAGGAGCGCCGCTACTTCGCATACATGGCGTTCTTCGTGTTCGCGATGCTGCTCCTGGTCGAGGCCGGTAACCTCCTCTTGCTGCTGGCCGGCTGGGGCCTCGTGGGCCTGGCCTCCTACCTTCTGATCGGCTTCTACCACGACCGGCCCTCGGCGGTCGCGGCGGCGAAGAAGGCGTTCATCGTCAACGCGGTCGGGGACGCGATCTTCGCGCTCGGGCTGTTCCTCGCGCTCGCGAAGGTCGGCAGCCTCGACTTCGGGGCGGTCTTCGACGCGGCCTCCTCCGGCGCGCTCTCGGACACGGTCGTGACGCTGATCGCGCTCGGCCTGCTCGGCGGCGCGGTCGCCAAGTCCGCGCAGATTCCGCTGCACACCTGGCTCCCGGACGCGATGGAGGGGCCGACCCCCGTCTCCGCCCTGATCCACGCGGCCACGATGGTGACGGCCGGTGTCTACCTCATCTGCCGTACGCACCCCGTGTTCGAGGCGGCCCCGGACGTGCAGCACCTCGCGGCGCTGCTCGGGCTCGCGACCCTGCTCGTCGCCGGCGTGGTGGCGCTCGTGCAGTGGGACATCAAGCGCGTGATCGCGTACTCGACGATGAGCCAGATCGGTTACATGTTCGTCGGGGCGGGGATCGGCGCCTACGGGTCAGCGATGTTCCACCTCGTGACCCACGCGTTCTTCAAGGCGCTTCTCTTCCTCGCGGCTGGGATCGTGATCCACCACCTCGCCGGCGAGCAGGACATCCGCAAGATGGGCGGCCTCCGCAAGACGCTGCCCTTCACGCACGTGACATTCCTGATCGGCACCCTGGCGCTCGTCGGGATCCCTCCCTTCGCCGGGTTCTGGTCGAAGGACCCGATCCTCGCCGCGGCGCTCGCCGACGGCGGCGCCCTCGGTTGGGTGCTCTACGTGGGCGGGCTCGTGGGGGCGCTGCTCACGGGCCTCTACGCGCTGCGACTCTACTTCTACGTCTTCCGGGGGACGCCCAGGCACGCGGAGGACACGGCCGAGCACCACGGGGAGGCGCCGCTCTCGATGACCGTTCCGGTAGCCGTGCTCGCCGTCGGCGCCACCGTGGTGGGCTTCCTCGCGATCCCCGGCGTGTGGGAGCCGTTCGAGACGTGGCTCGCACCGGTGGTCGAGCCGCTCGTCACGCCGTCCACCGCGCAGGACTGGCTGACGAGCCTCTTCGGCGTGACCTTCGGCAGCGTCGGCATCTACCTCGCCTGGCGTGCGTTCCGCGCCGGACGCGAGCTCGTCGCCGAGGGGGCCGTCCGCACCGCCCTGGAGCACAAGCTCTGGTTCGACGAGCTCTACGACGCGCTCTTTGCCCGCCCGGCCCAGGCGCTCGCGCTGCGGCTGCGCGACCAGGTGGAGCAGCCGGTCGTGCAGCGCGGGCTCGACGAGTTCGCGGAGGGCACGCTCGACGCCGCAGCGATCGCGGGCCGGGCCCAGAGCGGCCTCCTCCGCACCTACGCGCTCACGTTCGCGCTCGCCGTCACCGTCCTGACCCTCGTCTTCCTCCTCGTCCGCTAGTGCACTGATGCTCACGACGCTGCTCATCGTGGTTCCCCTCGCGGCGGCGCTCGTCGTCTGGGTGCTACCGCTCTCGGACGAGTCGACCGCGGGCCTCGCCCTCCTCGCCGCGCTCGCGGAGGTCGGCCTCTGGGTCGGCGGTGCCCGCAACTTCGACTTCTCGAGCCAGGAGCAGCAGTACTCAGCCTCGCGCGAGTGGTTCTCCGACCTCGGGATCTCCTACTCGGTCGGGCTGTACGGGTTCCAGTTCTGGCTGGTCGGGCTGACCGTCGTCGTCGGCGCCGCCGCGATCGGCTACGGGATGTGGGCGGGCCGCGAGCGCCCGCGCGCCTACTTCGGCCTCCTGCTCTTCCTCGTGGGCTCGCTCGTGGGCGTCTTCGCCTCGCAGGACCTGCTCCTGTTCTACGTCTTCTTCGAGGCGATGCTGATCCCGATCTACGTGCTGGTCGGCGTCTGGGGCGGGCCGGCGCGGGTCAAGGCGACCGTCACGTTCGTGCTCTACACGATGTTCGGCTCGCTCCTGATGCTCGCCTCGATCATCGCCTTCGGGATCTCGCAGGGGACGTTCGAGCTGGCCGGGCTCGGGACGAGCTCGAACGACTGGGTCTTCCTCGGCTTCCTCGTCGCGTTCTGCGTGAAGGCGCCGCTCTTCCCGTTCCACGGCTGGCTGCGGCTCGCGTACACCGAGTCGCTGCCCGAGGTGGCGGCGATCCTCTCCGGCGTGGTCTCGAAGGCCGCGGTCTTCGGGTTCGTCTGGATCGTGGTCCCCCACTTCCCGGGCCCCGTGCAGGACTTCCGCGGGCTCGTCCTCGTGCTGGCGGCCGGGACGCTCGCGTACGGGTCGCTGCTCGCCTTCCGCCAGCCCGACATCCGGGGGGTGGTGGCGTACTCCTCCATGGCCCAGATGGGGCTGATCGTGCTCGGGATCTTCTCGGTCAACGACCTCGGCCTCGACGGCGCGATCCTCCATTCCGTCAACCACGGGCTCGTCTCCGCCGGCTTCTTCCTGCTCGCCGGGATGATCGAGACGCGGGCGGGCACGGGCGAGCTCGCGCGCCTCGGCGGCCTCGCGAAGGGCCGGCCGGCGCTCGCGACCGTCGTGATCGTGCTCGGGATGTTCACACTCGCCGTGCCGGGCTCCACGAACTTCGCGGGCGAGTTCGCGATCCTCGCCGGTGTCTTCCAGCGCGGCTGGGGCTACGCCGCCGTCGGCGCCGCGGCCATCGTGCTCGCCGCGATGTACGCGCTCCGGCTCATCTCAGCGATCCTCCACGACCGGCGCAGCTCGGGCGGCGCCGACGGAGGGACCGACCTCGTCGGCGGCGAGCTCGTGCTGGTGCTGCCGATCGTCGCGATCCTCGTGGTGCTCTCGGCGTGGCCCGCGCTCGTCACCGAGCGGTCGTTCCCGCTCGACCAGCCGACCTCGTTCATCACCTCGCAGCAGGAGCCGGCCGGATGATCGAGACACCGCACGTCGACTGGCTCGCGCTCTCGCCGACACTCGCGCTGCTCGGGGCGGCGGGCGTCGCGCTCCTCGGCGCGGTGACCGTACCGGGTCACGCTCGGCGGGCGTTCTCGGCCGCCGTCACCGGAAGCGGCTTCGTCGTCTCGGGCGTGTTCGCCGCGATCGTCTTCGACCGCTCCGCGGATCCGACGATGCTCCTCTCGGAGTCGATGACCCGCGACCGCCTCGGCGCCTTGGCGGCGGTCATCCTGGCGCTGATCGGTCTCGCGGTCGTCCTGGTCTCGTGGGGCGACGGTCGGCGAGGCCACGTCGGCGAGTACTACGCGCTGCTCGCCGCCGCGGGCGGGGGCATGGTCTTCATCGTCTCCGCCTCGAGCCTGATGACCATGTTCCTCGCGCTCGAGTGGTTCTCGATCTCGCTCTACGTGCTGTGCGCGCTCGACACCCACCGGCGGGAGTCGCTGGAGGCGGGGCTCAAGTACCTGATCATCGGGAGCTTCGGCTCGGGCGTCCTGCTCTTCGGCTGCGCGCTCGTCTACGGCTCGACGGGTCAGCTGGGTTTCTCCGCGATCAAGGAGGCGACGGGCGCCGACGACCCGCTGTTCGTGACCGGGATGGCGATGATCCTCGCCGGCCTCGCGTTCAAGGTGTCCGCTGCGCCGTTCCACATGTGGACGCCGGACGTCTACCAGGGCGCGCCGACGTCGGTGACTGCGTTCATGGCGGGCGCGACGAAGGTCGCTGCGCTCGTGGTCACGCTGCGGATCCTCGTCACGGCCTTCCCCGAGCAGGCCGAGATCTGGTCGGTGGCGGTCGCGGTGCTCGCGGTCTGCTCGCTCGCGATCGGGAACCTCGCGGCGATCGCGCAACGGGACGTGAAACGGATGCTCGCGTACTCGTCGGTCTCGCACGCCGGGTTCCTGCTGATCGCGATCGCGGCGAACTCCGAGGACGGTGCCACCTCGCTCCTCTACTACCTCATCCCGTACGCCGCGGCGACGGTGGGCGCGTTCGCCATCGTCGGCGCCCGGGAGCGCGAGCTCGGCCGACCCGTCTCGGTCGCGTCGCTCGAGGGCCTCGGCTGGGAGCGGCCCTTCCTCGGCGCGGCGCTGTGGGCCTTCATGCTCAGCCTGGCCGGCTTCCCGCTCACCGGCGGGTTCTTCGGGAAGCTGTTCGTGTTCTCCGCGATCTACGAGGCCGGCTGGTGGTGGCTCGTCGTCCTCGGCGTGCTCGCGACGGCGCTCTCGCTCGCGTACTACCTCTGGATCGTGCGGGCGCTCTACATGCGCCCCGGCGAGGTGCGCGGGGCGGTCGTCGCAGCGGGCGGGTCGCCCCCGCGGGACCTCGTTCTCTCGAGCGCGGTCGCCGCCGCGCTCGTGGTCACGGTCGGTTCGTTCTTCTTCGTGCAGCCGCTCGTCGACCTCGCCCGCGACGCCGCCGCCTCGTTGCCCTTGTAGTCGGACGTCGGCGGGAGCCGAGTCGTCAGGAGAGGCCGCAGGATCGGACCGGTCGAAGGGACGAGGCTCGGTGGGCGGGCGTCGAGGCGGCGTTACCCTCCCGCGAGCCCCGTTGGGGGGCCGGTCGCCGACGCGCACGACGGGTTCCCTCTCTCCGATGGCGTCGTCGTCCGGACGTCAGTCCTCTCCGCCCACTCCCGCGCGCCAGACGATCGGGACGATCCGGTCGGCGTCGATCTCCGCCCGATGCGCCGTCCAGGCGACAGCGTCGGCGGAGGTGGCCGAGAAGATCGCCAGGAGCGTGTCGTCGCCCGGGACGCTCGCCGACGCGAGCACGCGTACCTTGTCGCCGCGCCAGAGGGCGGCGGCGGCGCGCAGGCGCCCGGCGAGCGCCTCGAGACGCTCCTCGTCGAGGCCCGGCTGGTAATGCTCGGCGAGGAACACCCTCGAGATCGACCGCGCCGCGGAGCGCCCGGGCTCGGGCTCGGAGCTGCGTTCGGGTGCCGGGGCGCCCCGGTCGCGCACCGCATTGGCGAACGGCCGCGCGAGCACCAGGGCTGCGAGTGGATTGCCCATTCCCATGCGTCCAGGATCGCGAATCCGGGCGCAGGGCTCTAGCGGGATCTCCCTACACGATCTTTCGCACGCCCTACGCGTCCGTCACGGTGACGGTGCCCTCCGTCACGAGACGGGTGAGCTCGCTTCGCGAGCGGATGTCGAGCTTGCGGTACATGCGGGTCAGGTGCGCCTCCACCGTCGGAACGCTCATGAAGAGCGACTGTGCGACCTCCCGATTCTTCCTCCCGTCAGCGACCAGACGGGCGATGCTGCGCTCGGTCGACGTCAGCTCACCGGCCGCACGACCGGGTGCGGCCCGCTCGAGCTCCTCGACGGCGCGTGCCTCCCAGAGCGCGGCGCCCATCTCGGCGAAGCGGGCCCTCGCATCGACGAGCGTCTCCGCGGCCAGCGTCCGCCGGCCGTCGCGCAGGAGGGCCTGCCCCCGGCCGAGCGCGGCCCGCGCGGCCTCGAGCCGGAAGCCTAGTCGCTCGGAGGCCTCGAATGCCCGCCCGAGCGCGGTCTCCGCGGCCCGAGGGCCGCCGGCCGCAAGCAGCAGGATTCCGTGCGCCCGGAGCGCACCGGCCCGGGCGCACGCGCTGTCGACGGCATCCGCCTGGCGCCGTAGGCGTTCGAGCACGCTCTCGGCGGTCGTGAGATCCCCCGACCGGGCCAGGGCCTCGACCGCGTCGATCGCCACCGGGAAGCAGCCGGGATGCGCGAAGCCCATCTCGTCGAGGAGCCGGACGGCGGCCACGAGCGGGACGACCGCTCCGTCCACGTCGCCCTCGGACAAGGCGAGCAACCCGAGGACGGAGTCCGCCCGGACAAGCAGAGGCCGAACGCCGTGCCGGAGCGCCTCGTCGCGCAACTGGGTCGATGTCGCCCGCGCGCGCTCCCCCTGGCCGGTGAGTGCCTGGACGAGCGCGAGCGGATAGAGCAGCTCGCGCTCCGCGTACGTGTTCTCGGCATCGAGCGCCGCCTGCGTCCCCTCGCGGACCACACGCTCCGCCTCGAACAGGTTCCCCGCCGCGCACTCGAGCAGCGTGAGGTCGTAAGAGTGCTGCGGGCGCTTCATCTCGTTGCCCGCGCGCAGCGCCTCCGCGTGGACGAGCGCGATCAGGGAGCGCGCTCCGGCGAGGTCACCCGCCCAGAGACGGTGCTTGGCCAGAAGCGAACGGGGCCCGACCGAGATCGGGAGGCCTCCGATCTCGCTCTCGAGTGCCACCGCGCGCCCCATCAGCGCGCGCTGCGGACGACCCGCGAGCGTTTCGAGATGGGCGAGATACGCGGCCGAGGGGGTCTCGAGCGTCGGATCGCCGACCGATTCCGCGAGCTCGAGCGCCTCCCGCGCGCACACGATCGCACCCGCCACGTCACCGATCCGCAGCCGCCTGAGCTGAGCGAGCCTGTGCAGCACGCTCCCGCGCAGCCGCTGGTTCTCGGCCGCCTCCTCGAGCGCACCGAGCAGAAGCCGCTCGGCGGTCGCACGGTCGTCGTCCTCGAGCTCGGCTCGTTGCACGAGCGCTTCGACGCGACCTGGGCCGGGCGCGAGCGACGCGACGAGCCGATCCGAGCAGTCGAGCGCCCGGCGCACCTCGCCGGCGGCGGCGAGTTGCTCGACCTCCAGGAGCGCCCGCCGGTGCCGCGCACTCTTCTCCCCCGGCGGCGTGAGTCGGAGGCTGTGGCCCGCGAAGTCGGCGGAGACGTCGGGGGCGCCCCGGCTCCGCGCCCGCGCCGCGGCCCGCTCGAGCTCCTCCGCGACCGTTGCGTCGGGGTCGTCCGTCGAAAGGGCGAGATGGCGTGCGCGAAGCTCCGGCTCGGCGGTCGAGCGGGCCAGATGTGCGTGGAGCGACCGACGCGCAAGCGGGCTCGTCCGACCGTAGACCGCCGAGCCGATCAGCGGGTGCGCGAAGCGCACGGCAAGGTCTTCCTCGACGACGAGCAGTCCCTGCGCCTCGCCCTGCTCGAGTGCGGTCTCCACGTCCGTGTCGGGCAGCACGGCGCGAAGCTCGGCGACCGACGTCGACCCGAGCGCGGCCGCGGTCTCGAGCACCGGCCCGAGGACGTCGGACACCGACTCGAGCCTGAGCGCGAGGATCTCCAGAAGCGACTCTGGCAGGTGGGGCTTGCCGGCCGAGCCCCACCCCGATCGGGCCAGCTCGATCGCGAAGAGCGGATTGCCGCCGGACGCCGCGTGGATGCGCGCGAGCATCGGCCGCGAGATCGACTCGACGCTCTCCGCGAGGACACGGCGAAGCGCACCGAGGCTGAGCGGGCCGAGCTCGACGACATCGAAGCGGCCCGGCCGGAACGTGCCGCGCACGGCGAGAACGTCGGGGATGTCGGGGCCTGCCCTCTGTGTCGCGAGCACCCCTACCGGCTCCTCGTCGAGCCGCCGCAAGGCGAACCGCAACGCTCGCGCCGAGACCGAATCGAGCCACTGAACGTCGTCGATGCACACCACGACGGGCCCGTGCCGGGCGAGACCGCGCAACGACTCGAGGACGGTGCGACCCCGAACCATCGGATCGTCGGAGCGGAGCAGCGCGGCGACGTCGGCGTGCGTCTCCTCGAAGAGATCTACGAGCCCGCCCGCGCCGAGCGACTTCTCCTCCTCCGCAGGCCGGGAGACGAGCAGCCGGTGACCGGCATCGCGCAGGAACTCGAGCCCTGCACGCCAGAGCGCCGTCTTGCCGATGCCGGGCGCGCCGCGGGCGACGAGCCCACGGGGCCCGTCGCCCAGCCCGGCGGACAGCCTCGCCACGTGCGCCAGCTCGGCGTCACGACCGACGAGGCCCGGCCGGCGAACGGTCGGGGCGGCGGCGTCGCCCACGTCATCGATTATGCGCCTCCGGCGCGCAACCTTCTATTGCGCCTGCCGGGACGCTCGCGCTCGTCGCGCCCGCGCCCGGGCGGTGCGACAGTCCGTCGAGGAGGAGACGGTGCATCGCTCGGCTTCCCGGCCATTGGCGAGCGCCCCGACAGGTCTCGGTGTAGGCTCGCTGGCATGGCTACCACACTCACCTGGCTGGGTCACGCGGCGTTCCGGCTCGACACCGAATCGGGTACGCGCGTGTACGTCGACCCGTTCCTCACCGGCAACCCCAAGTGCCCGGACGACGAGCGCGCGCCGGAGCGCTGCGACCTCATCGTGCTCACGCACGGTCACGGCGACCACGTGGGCGACGCCGTCGAGATCGCGAAGCGGTTCGAGTGCCCCGTCGTCGCGCCGGTCGAGCTGCGGGACTGGCTCACCGTCGCGCACGGTCTCCCCGAGGACGACTCCCAGGCCCCGAACAAGGGCGGCACGGTCTCGTTCGCGGGCGTCCGCGTGACGCTCACGGACGCGAACCACTCGTCGAGCAACTGGAGCGACGGCGCGATCGTCTACACGGGCGAGCCCACCGGCGTGGTGCTGCGCCAGGACGACGCGCCGTCCGTGTACTTCGCCGGCGACACGAACGTGTTCGGCGACATGGCGCTGATCCGCCGCCTCTATGCGCCCGACGTCGCGGTGCTCCCGATCGGGGACCACTACACCATGGGCCCGGAGGAGGCTGCGCTGGCGGCGGAGCTCCTCGGCGCGCCGCGGGTCGTCCCGAGTCACTACGGCACGTTCGGCCTCCTGACGGGCACGCCCGCCGCGCTGCGCCCGCTTCTGCCCGCAGGCGTGGAGCTGCTCGACCCCGAGCCGGGCGAGACGCTGACGCTGTAGCCGTCACCCGCCGAGCGCAGGGCGCGGGCTCGGCCCTCGCCTGCGGAGCGCGAGGAGCGCGACTCCCGCGGCCGCCATCGTTACCAGCGCTGCGACCGCGACCGGAACCGTCGGGAAAGAGCCGCCGCCGCCGATCGTGACCGGCGAGTACGTGTGGGTCTGCGAGTAGCCGTCCCAGATCTCCCAGCGCCACGTCCCGCCCGACGGGAAGCGGACCTTCGCGACGTAGGCCCCGAGCGCCCCGGTGGGGGTCGCGCGGAACTCCTCCGTCGTGCCCGAGTCGTCGGTGATCCGGACGATCGGCTGCAGGCCGTCGAGTGGCGTCCGGCCGTGTCGGAGGATCGTCAGGGTCGGCGTCCACGTCTCGCCGGCGTCGGTACCGGCGGGGAGCGAGCTCAACTGGACGGTGGCAAAGCCGCCTGCGTCCGCTGCGGCGGGGAGGAGCAGGCCGACGAGCGCCAGCCCGAGCACCATTCGCTTCATCCATGCCTCCTTCGGTTGCTCCGTCTACACCACGGAGCGCGAGAGGGTTCCCGCGGTCGTCCCTCACCCGCTCCAGTACCCTCCCCGCAGTGAGGGAGCGCTGGTTCGGAGCAACGGGACGCCGGGTGCCGGCCATCGCTTTGGAGGGCACCGTCGACGTCGGCGGTGCGCTCCTCGTCGAGACGCTCGACGACGACGCGCCCCTGCGCGCCGCCCATGCGGCGGGCCGCCCCGTGGTGGTGCGCGCGGCCGACGCAGCCGGCGTCACGAGGGCGCTCGCGCGACCGGAGGTCTCGTGCGTGCTCGTCACCGACCCGGCGCTCCTCGAGCTCGACCTCCCGGAGCTGACGTATGGCTGACGTCGTCGCGACGTACTCGATCTGCGCGTGCGATCTCGCAGCGGGTCAGTGGGGCGTCGCGACCCAGTCGAAGTTCCTCGCGGTCGGCGCGGTCGTCCCGTGGGCCGAGCCGCACGTGGGCGCGATCGCGACGCAGGCGTACGCGAACCCGCGCTACGGCCCGGCGGGGCTCGACCTGCTCCGCGACGGCCTCCCGGCGGAGGAGGTGGTCGAGCGTCTCACCGGTGCCGACGACGGCCGCGCGCACCGGCAGCTCGGCGTCGTGGACGGCGAGGGCCGCGCCGCGTCGTTCACCGGCGCGGCGTGCCACGCGTGGGCTGGGGGCCGGACGGGCGACGGCTACGCCGCCCAGGGGAACATCCTCGTCTCGGGCGATACCGTCGACGCGCTCGCCGCGACCTTCGAGTCGTCGGCGGGCGCCCCGCTCGCCACCCGGCTGCTCGACTGTCTCGACGCAGCCGAGGCGGCCGGGGGGGACAGCCGCGGTCGCCAGTCCGCGGCGCTCCTCGTCGTCGAGCGCGACGGCGGCTACGCGAGCCTCTCCGACGTCCTCGTCGACCTGCGGGTCGACGACCATCGCGACCCGCTCGTCGAGCTGCGGCGGATCTACCGGATGCACGACGCGCTCTTCGGGGCGACGCCGCGCGACCGGTGGTTGGCGGTGGACGACGAGCTCCGCGCCGAGCTCGACGTGCTGCTCGCGAGGACGGGCCACGCCACGCTGGCGGACTGGGCCGGCGTCGAGAACCTCGAGGAGCGCGTCGACGGCGAGGACGCGATCGACCCGGTCGTGCTCGAGCGGCTGCGGGAGACCGCATGAGCGAGCGCTACCGCGTCGCCGCGCTCGACGAGATGGTCGTGAACCAGGCCGTCGGCGCGAGCTGGCACACGATCCGGAGCTCGCTCGGCGTGCAGGCCTTCGGGATCAATGCCTGGACGGCGACCGAGGACGGACAGCAAGTGATCGGCGAGCACGACGAGGCCGACGGCGAGGGGCACGAGGAGCTCTACGTCGTGCTGACCGGACGTGCGACCTTCACGCTGGAGGGCGAGACCTTCGATGCCCCGCCCGGCACCGTCGTCCACGTCCCCGACCCGACCGTCAAGCGCGGCGCGGTCGGCACGAGCGGCACGACCATCCTCGCGATCGGGGCGAAGCGCGGAGAGGCGTTCACCCCGTCGCCGTGGGAGAGGACTGCCGAGGCGCTCGCCTTCTGGCCGGGCGAGGAGTGGGACAAGGCGATCGAGGTCCTCGAGCGTCACCTCGCCGAGACGCCCGACAACGCCGGGACGCTGTACAACCTCGCGTGTGCGCTGTCGCGGGCAGGCAGGCGGGAGGAGGCGCTCGCGCGCCTCCGCGAGGCGGTCGCAGGCGAGGATCGCTTCCTCGAGCTCGCGCAGACGGACGACGATCTCGCCTCGATCCGCGACGACCCGTCCTTCCCGCGCTCCTGACTCCTCCTCGACGCCGCGCCACGGACGGCGTCCGCCCGGGGCGGCGACCGGCCGAGGGCGCAAGTTACAAGTTGTAACTTGCGGGCCCCTGCCGCCGCGGGACAGGACGGGAATCATCGCCTCGATTCGGCTCGGCCCGTCGATCCGCGCCAGCCCCGTCGTTCCCGTACGCCCGACCTTCGCGCGGCCGCGCGCCGCGGAGGACGTTCCGCCCGGGCCGACGACCGGCAGAGGGGCGCAAGTTACAAGTTGTAACTTGCGTGGTGGGCTCCCGCGCCGCGGGCCTCGACGTGACAGATTGGTGGTGGGCGCGCGGAGACGCGGACGGCACGAGACGGGAGGAGCGCAGTCGTGGGCGAGACCGTGAAGTACACGCTGGACGAGAGCCGGCTGCCGGAGGCCTGGTACAACATCGCGTCCGACCTGCCGGAGCCACTCGCACCGGTGCTCCATCCCGGCACCGGCGAGCCGATCGGGCCGGACGACCTGGCGCCGCTCTTCCCGCTGGAGGTGATCGGCCAGGAGGTCTCGACCGAGGAGCGGATCGAGATCCCGGACGAGGTGCGCGAGGTGTACCGGCAGTGGCGCCCGACGCCGCTCTTCCGGGCGCGCCGGCTCGAGCGGGAGCTCGAGACGCCCGCACGCATCTTCTACAAGTACGAGGGCGTCTCGCCCACCGGCAGCCACAAGCCGAACACGGCGGTCCCGCAGGCGTTCTACAACGCGCGCGAGGGCGTCAAGCGGATCACGACCGAAACCGGGGCGGGTCAGTGGGGCTCGTCGCTGGCGTTCGCCGGAGCGCTGTTCGGGCTCGAGGTCGACGTGTACATGGTGCGCGTCTCGTACGAGCAGAAGCCCTACCGCCGTGCGTTGATGGAGGCGTTCGGGGCGCGCTGCGTGCCGAGCCCGTCGGATGAGACCGCGTCCGGCCGGGCTGTCCTCGCAGAGCACCCGGACTCGACCGGGAGCCTCGGGATCGCGATCTCGGAGGCGGTCGAGCAGGCCGCGCAACGCGAGGACACGAAGTACTCGCTCGGCTCGGTCCTCAACCACGTGCTCCTGCACCAGACGGTGATCGGCGAGGAGGCCATCGCCCAGATGGACCTGGCCGACGCGTATCCGACCATGCTGATCGGGTGTACGGGCGGCGGCTCGAACTTCTCCGGGCTCGTGTTCCCGTTCATCGGACAGAAGCTCCGCGGAGGCCCCGACGTCCGCGTGATCGCAGTCGAGCCTGCGGCGTGTCCGAGCCTCACGCGGGGCGAGTTCGCCTACGACTTCGGCGACACCGGTCACCTCACGCCGCTCGTGAAGATGAACACGCTGGGCTCGGCGTTCGTCCCGCCGGGCTTTCACGCGGGCGGGCTCCGCTACCACGGGATGGCACCGCTCGTGAGCCACCTGCACGCGCTGGGGCTCGTCGAGGCTCGCGCGTACCACCAGACGGAGGTCTTCGAGGCAGGCGTCCGCTTCGCGCGCGCCGAGGGGGTGCTGCCGGCGCCGGAGGCGAACCACGCAGTGAAGGCCGTGATCGACGAGGCGCTCCGCTGCAGGGAGGAGGGGAGCCCGGAGACCATCCTCTTCAACCTCTGCGGTCACGGACACTTCGACATGCAGGCGTACATCGACTACTTCGCGGGCGTGCTCGAGGACCGGTCGTACGACGAGGGAGAGCTCGCACTGGCCCTCGCGGGGCTGCCGGCCGTCGCCGGCTGATCAGCTCCGCGCCACGGATGCGTCACCCGGGAGCCGGAGCCCCCGCGCGAGCTCTCGGAACGCCGGGACCGGGTCGTGCTCGGCATGGGCGGCCAGCACGACCGCGCCGGGCTCGGGCCCCGCGAGGGCGCCGACGAGCAGCTCGACGCCGACCGCGAGCGCGAACGCCTTGTGCGCGAGGGGGCCGCCGAACGGGACGAGCTCCTCCGGGCGCGCCGCGCCCGTGAGGACGTCGCCGTGCGTCACCGCCCCCATCGAGACGTCCGCGACGAGCGCACCCCCCTCCGAGGAGGGGATCGCGACCGCGATCGGATTCGTCCCGGTGAGCGGCGGGCCGCCCTCGGGGTGCGGCAGGCGACGCGGGGACGTCGCTGTCACGAGGGCGACGAGCCCCGCATCCGCGAGCCGCCTCGCCCAGGCGCCGAGGACGCCGGTGGGGAAGCAGGCCTCCGCGACGACGAGTCGGGCGCCCGTCGGCGGCTCCGCGAGGAGCGCGTCGCACACCGCCGCGAGGGTCAGGTAGCCGAGCGCGCCGGCGCCGTGCCAGCGCTCGAACCCCTCCAACCGCTCGACGCGTCGCGGGCGGCCGACCGGATCGACACCCCTGCCCAACAGCCCTTCGAGCCACGGGATGCGGGACAGGCCGTGCCCCGACTTCCCCACACGGTCTGCGGTGAGCAGGTGGTCGACGACCGTCCTCGCATCGCGCTCCGACATGCCCCTCGCCTCGAGTCGGGCGATCGCCTCGGCGGCAGTCACGACCCGAGCCTAGCCCGACACAGTAGGCTTACGACATCCTCACACGATCGTGCGAGGATGCGACTGGATGGCCGCGCCTCCCCCCGGCGCGGACGTGCAGAGACGGCATCGGCCCACCGCCGCTGGGCTCGCCGTCACGGAAGGGAGCCTTCGGGCTCCCTTCCCTGCGAGAGCGGCGTAGACGTCCGGCTACAGCACCGTGAGGGCCTTGCGGATGCCGCCGGGGCGGCGAGCCCGGACACTCTCGGCGAGAGCCCGGATCACCGCGGTGACCTCCGCCTCGGGCGCCGCCTCCAGCACGGGCCGGCCCTCGTCGGCCGCCTCGCGCAGCGCCGGGTCGAGCGGGATCCGGGCGAGGAGCGGCGCGTCGATCTCCGCCGCGAGCGCCTCGCCTCCGCCCGAGCCGAACAGCTCCTGACCCGTGCCGACGAGCCACGACATGTTCTCGACCACGCCGACGATGCGCATGCCTGTCTTCTGCGCCATGACCGCCGCGCGAACGGCGACCTGCTGGGCAGCAGGCTGCGGTGTCGTCACGACGAGCGCCTCGGCCCGCGGCAGGAGCTGTCCGATCGAGATCGCGACGTCGCCCGTGCCGGGCGGCATGTCGACGACGAGCGTGTCGAGCTCGCCCCAGTGCACGTCCGAGAGGAACTGCTCGAGCGCCTTGTGGAGCATCGGCCCGCGCCACATGATCGGCGCGTTGTCCTCCGCGAAGAGGCCGATCGACATCACGTGCAGGTCGCCGCGCACCGGAGGAATGATCATCGAATCCACCACGACCGGTCGCTGCGACACGCCGAGGACGTGGGGGATCGAGTACCCGTACACGTCGGCGTCGAGCACGCCCACGCGCTCTCCGCGCTCCGCGAGCGCCGCCGCGAGGTTCGCCGCGAGCGTCGACTTGCCGACCCCGCCCTTGCCGGAGACGACCGCGACGACCCGCGTCGACGGGTCGAGGCGGATCTCGCGCGGCGGCCGCCCCCCGCGGAGGCGCGTCGCAAGCGCGGCCTTCTCCTCCGGCGTCATCACGTCGAACCGGAGCGACACGCTCGTCACGCCCTCCACGGCACCGACGTGCTGGGCGACCTGATCCTCGAAGCTCGCGCGCAGCGGGCAGCCGGCGACGGTGAGCGCGATCGTGACCTCGACGAGGCCGTCGTCGGCGGACGTGACGTCGCGCACCATGTCGAGCTCGGTCACCGGCCGCTTGAGCTCCGGGTCGATCACCCGCTCGAGGGCGGCGAGGATCGCGTCGCGGTCGGGTGCCATTCCGCCCAGCGTAGCCGGACGCGATCGGGAGTCGGCGCCCAAGGCGCGCCGCTAGACGCCGCGGAGGGCCGCCGCGACTCCCTCGCAGAGCTCGGGGCTCGCAGCCGCGACGACGCGCGAGCGCTGCCCGAGGTCGAGCAGCGCGGCACCGAACGGGGGATCCTCGAACAGCTCGATGGCGTACCCGCGCTCGCGGACGAGCAGCTGGGCCGCCGCGATGTCGATCGACCGCGCCGGCTTGAGGCAGCAGACCGCGTCGAGCCGGCCGGCGGCGAGGTGGCACAGGGAGAGCGCGAGCGAGCCCATCACGCGAATCCGGTGCGCGACCCCGCGCAGCGCGGGGAGGACGTCGGCGATCGCGGCGGTCGTCGTGCCCTCGAGCGCCAGGATCTCCAGAGTCTCCTTCGGCCCGGGGCCAGCGAGCGGCCTCCCGTCGAGGAGTGTGGCGCCGCCCCGCTCGGCGACCCACTCCTCGCGCGCGCCGAAGTCGTGGACGAACCCGAACGTCACGTCGTCCATCGACGGGCCCTCCGCGACCGCGAGCGAGAGCGAGAAGTACGGGATCCCCCGCTTGGCGTTCACCGAGCCGTCGATGGGGTCGACGACCACCCGCAGCGGACCTCCCGCGCCGAACGTGCGTGTGCCGAGCTCCTCGGAGACGAGCGTCAGGTCGACGTCGAGCTCCTCGAGGCGCGCGACGACCGCCGACTCGGCGGCCGCGTCCACCGCGGTCGTGTCGTCGCCGCCCTCTCCCGCGCGGAGCACCGGCTCTCGTTCGGCCCGGGTCGGCAGCTCCGCGAGCACGCCCTCGAGGTCGCGCACGCACGTGCGCGAGAAGGCGAGCCAGTCGGTCAAGGCTCGACCGGCTGGAAGAGGAGGCCCGAGAGAAGCTTCGGGAAGAAGTACGTGCTCTTCGGGGGCATCGTCGAGCCCCGCCGCGCGTGGTCGAACACGTCCTCGATCCTCGTCGGCCGCAGCAGGAAGGCGCGCTCGGCCTCGCCCGCCCGGACGCGCCGGACGGCCTCGGCCCCGTCCGCGGTGTAGGTGAGGCCCTCGCGCCCGAAGCCGTCGACGAGCTCCACGTCGAGCTCCCCGGCCGCGCCGCGTACGAGGCGAGCCCCTGCCGGGTCGACGAGCACCGCCGCGGAGTGGTCGAACGACTCCGTGGCGAGGGCGGCCAGCGCCTCCTCGGCCCCCGCGTACGGCTCCCCGGGGGGAGCGATGTCCGTCCGGCCGGCGAAGACCCTGTGCGTGGGCAGGATCGCGAGGCCGGGGTCCTCCGTGGAGACGAGCACCGCCAGCATCCGGTCGGGGCCCGCCTCCTCGGCGAAGGCGAGCGCGGTCTCGTAGCGATGGTGGCCGTCCGCGATCAGCAGCTGCGTCGCAGCGAAGGCGTCCTCCACCCCCTGACCGCCGGCGAGACGCCAGAGCCGAGAGCCGCCGGCCTCGAGGTCGGGCTCGCGATCCGGGACCGCGAGCGGCGGCGGGCCGTCGTAGAGGAGCAGGATCGGCTCGAGCTGCGCACGCGCCGCCCGCAGCAGGCGCAGCCGGCGGCTCTTGGTGCGGGCATGCGTCCGCTCGTGCGGGAGCACCACCCGGTCGGAGTACGGCTGGACGCGCAGGGAGGCGACGACGCCCGTCCTGACGCGCGCAGCTCCACCCGCCGCAGCCCCGGGAACGTCCTGCTCGAGCAGCCACACCCCTGGTGCCTCGTCGCGGACGAGCACTCCGGCGTCGAGCCACTCGCGAAACCGGCGGCCGGCGGCGGCCTCGTCCCGGTCGGAGGTCAGCCGGACGACGTTGTGCGGATCCCGGGCGCGGAGCTCGGCCCGTGCCGGCTCGTCCAGCACGTCGTAGGGAGGCGCGGTCACGTCCGCGCTCGGCCGGGCGTACGTGACCGCGCGGAACGGACGGACGTCGGCCACCGGACGAGCCTACACTCACCAATCTGATGGCGACGATCGCCGAGCTCTCGGAGGACAGGACGGTCGACGGGGTCTTCGCCGTCGCGCGCAAGCGGCGGCTGACGACCCGTAAGGGGAAGCCGTACCTCGCGCTCGAGCTGGTCGACCCGAGCGGCCGGATCGAGGGCCGGATCTGGGAGGACGTCGAGCTGCTCGACCGCCGGTTCGCCGAGGGCGACGCGGTGCACGTCCTCGGCCGAGTCGAGCGGTTCGACGGGCGGCTCCAGCTGCAGGTGCGCGCGCTCGAGGCGACGGAGGACGACGCCGCCGCGCTCGCGCCGGCGTTGCGTCGCGACGCGGACGAGCTCCAGGGTTTCCTCGAGTTCCTCGCCGCCGAGATCGCCCATCCCGGGCTCGCGGCGACGGTCGCCACGATCCTCTCGGCTCCCGACGTGCGCGACGGGATGCGCTTGCTGCCCGCGGCGGGGGCGGACGGCCATCACGGCTACGCGGGCGGTCTCCTCGAGCACACCGTCGGCGTCGCGACTCTCTGCCGTGAGACCGCGCAGCTCCACCCCCGCCTCCGGGCCGACCTGCTCCTCTCCGCAGCGCTGCTCCACGACGTCGGGCGCGTCCGCGAGCTCGGACGTGGGCCCGCGTTCCGGCCCACGCGCGAGGGGGCGCTCCTCGGCCACGTCCAGCTCGGAGCGCGCCTCGTCGACACGCAGGCCGCTGCGCTCGAGCCGGAGGTGCGGGCCGAGCTCGTGCACGCGATCGCAGCCCACCACGACCGCGGCGCCACCCGGACGGCCGAGGCGGCGGTGCTGTACCACGCGAACCAGCTCGACGCGCAGGCAGCCACCCGTCCCGTCGGCGACGACTGAGGCCTGATCCGCATGGACGCGGCGGCTCTCGCCCTGCTGGGCGCGATGTCCTGGGGCACGGGCGACTTCTTCGGGGGGCTCGCATCCCGCCGGACGCACGTCCTGACGGTGCTGGCGGTCTCGCAGGCGGTGGGGCTGGTCGGAGTCGCGACGTGGGCGATCGGGACCGGAGCGGCCGTGCCCGGCGTGGGCGACGTGCTCCCTGCGGCGGGCGCCGGCGCGGCCGGGGCTGTCGGGCTGGCGGCGCTGTATCGGAGCATGGCGATCGGCGCGATGGGCGTCGTCGCCCCGATCTCCGCCGTCAGCCCTGCGGTGCCGCTCGCGGTCGACCTCGCCCGGGGAATCGTGCCGACCGGCCTGCAATGGACAGGGATCGCGACTGCGCTCACCGGCGTCGTGCTCCTCGCGCGCAAGCCGGGCGGCACTCTCCGGGCGGGGCTCGCGGCCGGGGTCTCGCTCGCGCTCGTCGCCGCGCTCGGCTTCGGCCTCTTCGTCGTCGGCCTCGATGCCGCCGCCGACGGCGGCGCGACCTGGGCGGTGGTCGTCGCGCGCGCCACCTCCACGCTGCTCTCGGTCGGCGCGCTCGTCGTCCTCTCAGCGCCGCTCCACCCCCCTCCACGCCTCCTGCCGGCGGTGGTCGCGGTGGGGGTCTTCGACACGACCGCGAACGTCCTCGTCGCCCTGGCGACGACCCACGGCTCGGCCGGGATCGTGGCCGTGCTCAGCGCCCTCTACCCGCTGACCACGATCGCCCTCGCCCGGCTGTTCCTCTCCGAGCGGCTCGACGCGACGCGACGCGTCGGCGGGGTGCTGGCGCTCGGCGGCGCGGCCCTCGTCGCCGTCGGCTGACGCAGCGCGTCCGCTCAGACGTTGAAGCGGATGTTGAGCACGTCGCCGTCCCGGACGACGTACGTCTTGGCCTCCAGACGCTGCGTGCCCCTGCGCGCGGCCTCGGCGTGGGAGCCCGCCTCGAGCAGGTCCTCGGCCGAGATCACCTCGCAGCGGATGAACCCCCGCGCGATGTCCGAATGGATCGTGCCGGCCGCCTCCAGGGCCGTCTGGCCTCGGCGGAGCGTCCAGGCGCGCGTCTCCTTCTCTCCCACCGTGAAGAACGTGATCAGGCCGAGCGCGTCCTGCAGCCTGCGCACCACCTCGGCGAGCGCCGAGCGCCCCTCGCGGAACTCGGCCGCCTCCTCGTCCGGCAGCTCGGCCAGCTCGGCCTCGAGCTTGCAGTCGATCCCGCGCGGACCGTTCTCGACCGCGAGCAGAGGCTTGGTCGTGAGCGGGTCGAGCGCCGAGGGCAGCTCGCCCTCCCAGTCGGCCAGCGTCCTGCCGGCGTCGAGGTGGGCGAGGAGCCCCTCGAGCAGCTCGAGCTCGGCGCGCGACGCGAGCTCCCCCGACTTGGCCTCCTTGGCGACCCGCTCGTGGCGCCGCTCGACGTGGTCCCGGTCGGCGACGAGCAGCTCGAGCTCGAGCGTCTCGAGGTCGTCGTCGGGGGCGGCCCCGTCCGAGAAGCCGTCCAGGACGGCGAGGATCGCGTCGACCTGACGGAGGTTCCCGAGAAGCTGCGGGCCGGTGCCCGGGACGTCCACGACACGCACCGCCGCCGGCGTCACCTTCCGCGCGTCGACGAGCGCCGCGAGGCGGCCGAGCCGCTCGTCGTCGATCGCGGCCATGCCCACGTTCGGCTTGTCGCTCACCGAGGCGTACGCGGTGATCTCCGCCCCCGCACGGGTGAGCGCGTTGAACAGCGTCGTCTTGCCGCTGTTCGGCAGCCCGACGATCCCGACCTCGAGCGCCATCGCGGCGTCAGGCTACTCGGCGCCGCTACGCGCCGAAGCCGACCTGCGACCCGGGCGGGTACCGCTTGAGGTACACGACCCTGGGCACGACGACGGTCAGGCGGCCGTCGACGGCGTCGAGCTGCAGAGCGCCGCCGGCGCCCGCGCCGACCGCACGCTCGATCGCATCGGCCGTCTCCGGCTGGACGGTCGCGGCGACGATCTGCCCGCCGTCGAAGGCGAGCTCGATGCGAATGGAATCGTCAGACAGGGCACACCACCTCCGTGAGGACGCCGTGCACGGCGTCGGGATGGACGAACGCGACCTCGAGCCCGAACAGCCCCACGCGCGGGACCTCGTCGACCAGCTCCGCTCCGGCGGCGACCAGCTCGGCCAGCGCGGCGCTCACGTCGCCGACCTCGTAGGCGACGTGGTGCATCCCCGGCCCGCGGCTCGCGAGGAACCGGCCGACGGGCGTGTCGTCTCCGGTCGCGGCGAGCAGCTCGATGCGGTCGGCCCCGACGAGGATCGACAGCGCGTCGACACCCTGGTCGCGGACGGTCGAGCGGTGCTCGACGGTCGCCCCGAAGAGGCGCCGATACGTCGAGAGCGCCTCGTCGAGGTCGTCGACGGCGACGCCGAGGTGGTGGATGCCACCGACGGTCACGCGGTCGATGCTACTTCCGCCGCGCGCGGCACGCGCGGCTCGAGGATCTGGTCGACGAGCCCGTACTCGACCGCCTCCGCCGGCGTCATGAAGCGATCGCGGTCGATGTCCTCCAGCACGGTCTCGACGGGCCGGCCCGTGTGCCTCGACAGGACCTCCGCCATCTGCCTCGTCGAGGCCTCGATCTCGCGCGCCGCGATGGCGATGTCGGACGGCGCGCCGCGCGCGCCCGCGGAGCCCTGGTGGATCATGAGCTTCGCGTGCGGCAGCGCGAGCCGCTTGCCCGGCGCGCCTCCGGCGACGATCACGGCTGCGGCGGACATCCCGATCCCGAAGCAGATCGTCTTCACGTCCGGCCTCACGTGCTGCATGGCGTCGTAGATGGCCATGCCCGCGTACGCGTCTCCCCCCGGCGAGTTGACGTAGAGGTCGATCTCCGCACCGGGATCCTCGGCCTCGAGGAAGAGCAGCTGTGCGACCACGACGTTCGCGATCTCCTCGTCGACCGGACGCCCGAGGAACACGATGCGCTCGCGCAGCAGCCGTGAGTAGATGTCGAACGCGCGCTCCGCGCGTCCGTCCGCCTCGACGACGGTCGGGATCACCACGGCGCCTCCTTCCGCTAATCTGCAACCGAACGGTTGCACTATACATGCAACTTGGAGGTTGCAGATGGAGATCCGCAGGGAGATCGTGCTGCCGACCACCCGCGAGGATGCGTGGGAGGCGCTCACCGAGCCGGAGCGCCTGAAGGAGTGGTTCGCGACCGACGTCGAGCTCGAGCTCCGGGAGGGCGGGGCCGCCGTGTTCCGGTGGGGCGACGGCGACCTGCGCCGCGCGGAGGTCGTGACCGTCGAGGACGAGGAGCGGCTCGTGCTGCGCTTCGACGACGACGGGCTCGTCGACCTCCGGCTGGCCGACGACGAGGGCGGGACGCGCGTGCTCGTGCGCGAGACGTCGCCGCAGTGGAGCACGGCGCTGGAGCTGAGCGCGCTCGCCTCGTGGACGCTCGCGTAGACCGCGTCTTCGACGCGCTCGCGGATCCCACCCGCCGTTTCGTGGTCGAGCTGCTGGCCGGGCGGGAGAGCGCGAGCCAGTCGGAGCTCGCCGCCCAACTGCCCGTCACCCGCCAGGCCGTCGCCAAGCACCTCTCGACGCTGCATGCCGCCGGCCTCGTGCGGAGCGAGCGGCGAGGGCGTGAGACGCGCTACGCGCTCGACGGGTCGCCGCTCGACGAGGCGGCCGCCTGGCTCGAGCGGGTCGGGTCGGAGTGGGACGGGCGGCTCGCTGCGCTCGCCCAGCACGTGGCCGAGCGCAGCGCGGGATAGGACGTCGGGTCTTCGGCGACGCGCTCGAGTCTCCCCCGGCAGGGACGCCCATGGAGGGGCACTTCCGTCCTCTTCTCGGTAGCCCCTCTCGGAGCCGAGCTCCTCCGCGATCGCCTGCGCCCGGCGACGAGCGGCGGAGTCACCGGGCGCCGGCGACGACCTCGTCGCTCGTCGTGAAGCGGACGCCGCCCGCGCGCCACTGCTCGAGCGCTGCCGCGACCCGGTCGTCCGAGAGGCCGCGCGCGGCATCCTCGACGAACGCGACCGTCCGGCCTCGGGCCAGCAGACCCATGATCGCGGCATGGTTGCAGACGTCGGTCGCGACACCGAACACGAGCACCTCGTCGGGGTCGAGCGCCGCGAGCAGCGGCTCGACGTTGGGGTTCGAGAACGCGCTGTAGGTCTTCTTGAGCACGAGCAGCTCGCGGCGGTCGCGCACGAGGCCGGGCACGAGGCCGGGCGGGTACGGCGTGAGCGACAGTGGCAGGGGGTCACGTTGCGCGGTCTCCGCGATCTTCGCGCAGCCGGGAGTCCCGCGCAGGCAGTGCGGCGGGAACGTCGTCTCGTAGTCCGGCTCGTCCGAGATCTCCGGGTCCGTGAGCTCGTGGTCGTCAGCCGTCGCGAGGTGGGTCACACCGCGTTCTCGCGCCCACTCCACGAGCTGCGCCATGGCGGGGACGGCATCCTCGGCGCCCGGTACGGGCAGCTTGCCGGTCGCGTGGACGAAGTCGACCTGCGTATCGACGTCCCAGAGCAGTGGGCCGCTCATCCGTCGCACGTCCTGCCCTCGAGGCCCCGTCCACCACCGGCACGACGTGGCCGACACTCCGACAACCACCCCCAGGGGCACCCCCGGTGCCCTGGTTCCAGGCTACCGGTGCACCCGTCACGTGTCTGTGCCGAATGTGTGGCAAATTCGGCCGTCACCGACGCCGGCGAACTGCGTCCGCTCACCGCACGAGCTCGAGCCGCTCGCTCGGGCGGAAGCGCCTGCCCACCTTCCCGGTCGGGCGCCCGTCCGTCAGCACGATGTCCGCCGTGAAGTCGTTCTCTCCGCGAATGAGGGAGGAGCCGACGCCGTACGCGTCGACGGGCACCCCGCGTCGCTCGAACGCCTCGATCTTCTCGACCGTGAACCCGCCCGAGACGACGATCTTCACGCGCTCGAAGCCGTCGTCGTCGAGCGCCGCGCGTACCTTCCGCACCAGGCGCTCGTTCACGCCCCTCGGGTCGAAGTCGCCCAGCTCGTCCCAGAGCGAGCGGTCGACGAGCTGGCTCGACGTGTCGAGCCGCACGCCCCAGAGCCGCGAGTCCGAGCGCGCGCGCGACCTCGAGGGCGGTGCGGACGGAGTCGTTCTCGAAATCGACGAGCACCGTGATGTGGAAGTCCTCCGGCGCCCAGTCGGCGAACTTCGTCGCGGCGAGCACTGTGTTGCCGCCGTACGCCGCGATCAGCGCGTGCGGAACCGTGCCCACTCCCCGTCCTCCCCACCACGACGCCTGCGCGTCCGACGTGACGCCGATCTCCGCCCCGACCACGGCCCCCGCGACGTGGGCCGCATAGCCGTCGCCGGTCTGCACGCGGTGATGGTCGTGGCGAGCGGGCATGAAGATGATTGCCTTCCCGTTCGCCGCCTCGAGCACGCGCGCGGTGTTCGTCGCGATCAGCGTGCGCCGGGCGAGCGTCCCGAGCACGACCGTCTCGAGATGACCGAACGAGGTGTAGTCGCCCTCGATCGTCATCACCGTCTCCCACGGCTCGACCCAGTCGCCGTCCCGGACCGCGTGGACCGTGAGCCCCTGCCAGTCGTGCGAGCAGAGCTCGAGGATCGCGGTCGACTCGTCCATCCCGCCGATCATCGCCTGGTGTCGCTGGAACAGCTGCATGAGCACGCGTGGACTCCGGTGGTCGTGCAGGAGCGCTGCGCGCGTGTGGTTGAAGTACGCGTCGCTGTAGTAGCCGTCCCGCATCTTCTCGACCGGCAGGTCGAAGATCTCCGGGTCGAGTCGCGCCCGGCGAGGGCGAGACGGGACGACGGTCACCGCGCGAGCGCCTCCTCGGCGTCGAGGCAGGCCCGGATCGCCGCCTCCGCGACCTCGAGCTGCGCGGGGGAAGGCTCGCGGGTCGAGATCCGGCGCTGGAGCTCCGTGCCGGGTCGGGCGAGTGCCCGGGAGAGCCGGCTCTCGGGGTGACGGCCCATCCAGCCGAACACCTCGACTGCGGCGCCGACGGCGCCGACCGCCCCCGCGATCCGCGCCTTGGTGCGGTGCCGCGGGGGCGCGAGCTCGGCCGCGGCACCGGCGAGCGCGGTCGCGAGCGTGAGCGGCCCGACGAGGTGCGACCCGCAGCGGTCGTGCTCCTTCGCCGCGGGCTCGCCCGTCTCGTAGGTGCCGATCGAGATGTGCTCGGCCCCGTGGTACCGGGTCAGCTCCTCGCCGCGGAGCGCGACGAGCGCCGGCACGATCGAGGCGACGACGACCGCGGCCTCTCGCGGGATCACGGGCAGGGAGGAGCGCCGCGCCAGGCTCGCCCCCGTGGAGGCGGCGACGAGCGCGGCCACCACGGCGGGGCGCTCGAACGCGAGCCGCGCCTCCGGGAGCCCGCGCTTGAGCGCGGGCAGCACCGCGAATGCCTCCGCGAGCCGCAGCGGCCCCCGTACGAACGGGACGGATACGCCCGGGGCGAAGGTCGGCTTGGGGCCGGAGCCGCTCTTCACCGTGCCGTCCTCGAGCCGCACGGCTGCCCCCCAGGCGCGCGGGCCGTGGACGAGGACACCGTTCTGCAGCGCCATGCCTCCGAGGCGGAGCTTTTCCATGAGAGGAGGGTACCGCCGCCCTCTCACCCGCGGGCGCCCGGAACCTGGGGCCGCGCTACCGCCTTCGGTCCCCGGCCCCTTCGTCTCCTGTGGCGATCCGGCGCAGCGCGTCCTGCAGCCTCTCGGCCGCGGGTCCCCGGGGGACTGCCCGGCCGTCGAGCGCGACGACCGGCATCACCTCTCGCACCGAGGAGGACGTGAAGATCTCCACGGCCCCGCGCAGCCGGTCGATCGCGAACGCGCCCTCCTCGACGCCGTACCCGAGCGTCGGCGCGAGCTCGACGAGCGCGGCCCGCGTCTCGCCTGCCAGGATTCCCAGCTCGAGCGACGGGGTGAGGAGCGTCGACCCTTCGCGCCACCAGACGTTCGTCACCGTGCCTTCGAGCACGGTGCCGTCCGGGTCGACGAACACGGCGTCGTCGGCGCCACGGCGGCGCGCCTCCGCCTCGGCCGCCACGTGCGCCGCGTAGCTGACCGACTTCGTCCCGGGCAGGAGCCACGGCACAGACCGCCGCGGGTACGCGAGCGAGGCCAGCCGCTGGCCGCGCTCCCGGATCGCCTCGAGCTCGTCCGGCAGCGGCGCGACGAGCGCGATCGTGGCGGGCTCCGTCCCCGGAGCCCCGGGGGTCCGGTAGAGGCGCAGGACGGCGTCCGGCAGCCCTGCATCGTCGAGCACGAGCTCGACGAGGGCGGCGAGCTCCCCGCGCTCGGGTGGCGCGAAGCCGAGCTTCTCGACTGAGGCGACCAGCCGGTCGAGGTGCTGCGCGAGCCGGAACGGGCGCCCGCCGTACACGCGCAGGGTCTCGAAGGCGGCGCGGCCGCGCGAGAACCCCTCGTCGTCCACCGCGATCACGAGGCCGTCCGGCTCCACCAGCCCCCGACCCGAGACCGCAACCGACACGGGCCGCTCGTTCACGCGCGCGCCCCCGCCGGCCGGCTGCTCCGGTCGCGGACCGGCTCGAGTTGTGCGTCACGGGGCTCGCGGAGCCTCGCCCCGCTGCCCTCGAGGGCGCCGTCCGCCTCGTGCAGCTCGAGCACGGTCAGCTCTGGGCGCGCAGGCGGCGGATCCCGGCGACGAGCGCCGCAGTCGACCCGTCGAGCTGGCGGTCCGGAGCCGCTCCCTCGAGGACGGGTGCGAGCACGCCGGCGAGCTCCTTGCCGAGCTCCACCCCCCACTGGTCGAAGGAGTCGATGCCCCAGACCGCGCCCTCGGTGAAGACCGAGTGCTCGTAGAGGGCGACGAGCGAGCCGAGCGCGAAGGGCGTCAGCCGCTCGAGCAGGAGCAGCGTCGTCGGCCGGTTGCCCGGCATCTCCTTGTGCGGGACGAGCTCCGCGGGCACGTCCGCCTCAGCCAGCTCCTCGGCGGTCCGCCCGAACGCGAGCGCCTGCGCCTGCGCGAGCGCGTTCGCGAGGAGCAGCACGTGGTGGTCGCCGAGCGGGTTCAGCGACGTCGCGAACGCGATCAGGTCGGCCGGCACGAGGACGGTTCCCTGGTGGAGCAGCTGGTGGAAGCTGTGCTGCCCGTTCGTCCCGGGCTCGCCCCACACGACGGGGGCGGTGTCGGCCTCCACGGGTGCGCCGTCGAGCGTGACGCGCTTGCCGTTCGACTCCATCACGAGCTGCTGCAGGTACGCCGGAAAGCGCGCGAGGTACTGGTCGTAGGGCAGCACGGCATGGGTCTGCGCCTCGAAGAAGTCGCGGTACCAGACGCGGAGGAGCCCCATCAGGAGCGGGAGGTTCTCGGCGGCGGGCGTCTCGGCGAAGTGCCGGTCGATCGCGTGGAACCCGGCGAGGAGCTCGTGGAAGCGGTCCGGGCCGATCGCGATCATCGTCGAGAGCCCGATCGCCGAGTCCATGGAGTAGCGTCCGCCGACCCAGTCCCAGAACCCGAATGCGTTCGCGGGGTCGATCCCGAACTCGGCGACGGCATCGAGGTTCGTGGAGACCGCGACGACGTGCTGCGCGATCGCCTCCTCGTCCCCGCCGAGGCCGTCGAGCAGCCACCGCCGGGCGCTGCGGGCATTGGTCATCGTCTCCACCGTGGTGAACGTCTTCGACGAGACGATCACGAGCGTCTCCCCGGGATCGAGCCCGCGCAACGACTCGACCAGCTGGGTCGCGTCCACGTTCGACACGAACCGGAACGCCGTGTCGCGGTCGCTGTAGGCGCGCAGCGCCCCGTAGGCCATGGCGGGACCGAGGTCCGAGCCGCCGATGCCGATGTTCACGACCGCACGGATCGGTCGCCCGGTGTGGCCGCGCCACTCGCCGGTTCGCACGCGGTCGGCGAACGAGGACATCCGGTCGAGGACCTCGTGGACGTCCCGCACGACGTCGCGCCCGTCGACGAGGAGCGAGCTCGAGCGCGGCATCCGGAGCGCCACGTGAAGCGCCGGACGGTTCTCCGAGCGGTTCACGTGCTCGCCCCGGAACATCGCGTCGCGCCGCTCTGCGACGCCGCGCTCGGCGGCGAGCGCGAGCAGGAGGGGGATGGTCTCTGCGGTGATCCGGTGCTTCGAGAGATCTGCCTCGATTCCGGCCGCCTCGAACGAGAGCCGCTCGACTCGCCCCGGGTCGGTCGCGAACAGCTCACGCAGGTGGATCCCGCGCACCTCCGCGTGGTGGCGCTGGAGCGCCTGCCAGGCGGAGCTGTCGGTGAGCGCGTTCTCGGTCACGTCCTGGAGGTGCGGCCTGGCGGCCGCCGCGGGTCTCGTAGACTCACGACGACTCTAGACGGTCGTACACGGGAGGAGCGCGATGGCGACGGCGAACCCGATGCAGCTCGGAATGGTCGGCCTCGGCCGGATGGGCGCAAACATCGTCCGTCGCCTCATGCGGGACGGACATCGCTGCGCCGGCACCGACGTCAGCGCCGACGTCGTCGGCGCCCTCGCGTCGGAGGGGATGACGGGCGCGTCGTCGGCGAAGGAGCTCGTCGAGGCGCTCGAGCCTCCGCGCGCCGTCTGGGTGATGGTGCCCGCGGGCGACATCACCGAGCGTGCGATCGCCGAGCTCGCGGAGCTGCTCTCGCCGGGCGACACCGTCATCGACGGCGGCAACACGCGGTACCACGACGACATCCGCCGGGCACAGGAGCTCTCCGAGCGCGGGCTCCACTACGTGGACTGCGGGACGAGCGGCGGCGTCTTCGGGCTGGAGCGCGGCTTCTGCCTGATGATCGGGGGCGAGGACGCCGTGGTCGGACGGCTCGCGCCGATCTTCACGTCGCTCGCCCCCGGCCTGGGGACGATCGAGCGAACGCCGGGACGCACCGGCGACCCGGCACCGGAGGAGCTCGGGTGGCTTCACTGCGGCCCGGCAGGCGCCGGGCATTTCGTGAAGATGGTGCACAACGGGGTCGAGTACGGCCTGATGGCGGCGTACGCCGAGGGCCTGAACGTCCTCCATCACGCCAACGCCGGCTCGGTCGCGCGTGACGCGGACGCCGAGACGGCGCCGCTCGAGAACCCCGAGCTGTACCGCTACGACCTCGACCTCGCGGCGGTCGCCGAGGTCTGGCGGCGCGGCTCCGTGATCGCCTCCTGGCTCCTCGACCTGACCGCGGCTGCGCTGCACGAGTCGCCTGCGCTGGACGGCTTCGCGGGACGCGTCTCCGACTCCGGCGAGGGACGCTGGACGTCGATCGCCGCGATCGACACCGGCACTCCGGCGCCCGTCCTCACTGCGGCGCTCTACGACCGCTTCTCGTCGCGGGCCGAGAGCGAGTTCGCACATCGCCTGCTGTCGGCCATGCGCCAGGAGTTCGGCGGGCACCACGAGAAGCCCGCGGCGGGCGCCTGAGCCGCGGAGCCGGCTTCAGTCGAGCGGGGTCGTCGCGAGACGGCGGAAGAGGTCGACCGCGAGCTCGAGGTCGTCGACCGCGATCCGCTCGTCGGCCGAGTGCACGAGCCGTGCGACGAGCTCCGGCGCCATTGCCCTGATCGGGAAGAAGCCGTAGGCCGTGGTCCCGAGGGTGCTGCGGACGTAGTGGCTGTCCGTGAAGCCGCCGCACACGATCGGCGCGAGCCGGGCGCCGGGATCCGTCTCGGCGACCCACTGCTCGAGCGCTCCCCAGAGCGCGGTGTCGATCGGCGAGCGCGTGCCCCCGACGCACTCGTGCTCGATCCACTCGATCTCCCACGCGCCCGGCACGCCGGAGCGGAGGAGGGCCTCGACCTCGCCCCGGGTCTGGCCGGGAAGGAGCCTGCAGTCGACCGTGATCGTGCACGAGCCGGGGATCACGTTCCGCTTGAGTGACGCCTCGATCATCGTCGGGGAGAGCGTCGCCGAGAGGAGCGGGGCAAGCAGCTGGGCGGCGAGCGGGTCGACGGCCCGCGCCCGCTCGAGTGCCACGTCGGCCGGTGGCACCTCGCCGAGCGCTTCCTCGAGGAAGGCCTGCACCTCGGGGATCAGCGTCGGCTCGAAGCCGAGCCGCCCGAGCGCCTCGAGCACGGGCACCGCCCGCAGGAGCGCGTTGTCGGCGGCGTGCGGGTCGGAAGCGTGCCCGGCACGGCCGTGCAGGCGCACGTGGAAGGGCGCGGTCGCCTTCTCGCCGACGGCGCACAGGTACAGCACCCGACCGCCGAGCACGCACCGCTCGCCGCCGCCCTCGTTGAGCGCGAAGTCAGCCTTCACGCTCCCTGGGTGCGCCGCCGCGAGCCAGGACATCCCGAAGTCGTCCTCGCCCACCTCCTCGTCCGCCGTCAGAGCGAGCAGGAGGTCCCCCGGTGGGCGCACGCCCTCGCGCGCGAGCGAGGCGAAGGCCACGGCGGCGGCTGCGACGTGGCCCTTCATGTCGAGCGCGCCACGACCCCACACCTCCCCGTCGACGAGGTCTCCCGACCACGGATCTCGCGCCCAGTCCGCGGGATCGGCGAGCACCGTGTCGGTGTGCGCCATCAGCAGCAGGCTCGGCGCGTCTCCGCCCGGCAGCCGCGCGACGAGGTTGGCGCGCTCCGGCGTCCTGGCGAGCAGCTCCGAGGCAACGCCGTGTCGGGCGAGATAGCGCGCGAGCGCGTCTGCCGCGCGGGTCTCGTTGCCGGGGGGGTTGACGGTGTCGATCCGGATGAGCTCCCGCAGGAGCTCGGTCGCCTCGTCCCTGAGGCTCAAGCCGACTCGGCCTGCGACCGCGCGGTCAGCTCGTTCCGGGCTTCCCAGAGCTCCGGAAAGACGACGGTCTGGACGAGCCGCCCGAGCACCTCGACCGGCGTGCCCTGGGTCCCGACGACGCGATCCCCGATCACGCGGGCGACCACGCGATAGTGGCGCACCCGCCACTGCTGGCACCACTCGTCGAGCTCGACGAGCGACTCGGCGAGCCGGTAGAGCGCGTCGTGCTCACGACGCTGGACGTACAGCTCGGCGACCGAGAGCCCCGTCTCGCGCCGGCGGGCGTGGAACGCCTGCCCCAGCCGGGGCAGCGCGGCTCGCAGCGTCCTCCAGCCCGGCGAGTCGAAGCCGCTGCCGTGCCCGAGCACCTTGCGGATCTCCTGGTACTCCCACGGCGAGAGCTCCTCGAGCATGTCGAGCTGGTCGGTGACCAGACGCATGCAGCGAAGCGGGCGCCGGAGAAGGCGGGCCGCCTCCGCGACCTCCCCGTCCTCGGCGAGTTGTGCCGCCTCCTCGACCTCGCTCGTCGCGAGCTTCAGCCACAGCTCGGACGACTGGTGCACCACCTGGAACAGCAGCTCGTCGCGGTGGACACGGTCCTCGACCGGCTTCTGCAGCTCGAGCAGCTGCACCGTGTTCAGGTAGCGCTCGTAGTCCGACGGAGCATCGCCGGGGAGGATGGGCGTGTCGTAGTCCTCGCCCGTCCCTGACATGACTCGGAGCATACTGGCGCACATGGGAGACCTGTTCAGCGACGCCGCCGCCGAGCAGGCTTTCCACACGGGCCCCCTCGCGCATCGCGTGCGGCCGCGGACGCTCGACGAGCTCGTGGGTCAGCGGGACGTCGTCGGGCCGGAGACCGCGCTCGGACGGGCGATCGCCGAGGGTCGCGCGCCGTCGATGATCCTCCACGGACCGCCAGGAGTCGGCAAGACCACGATCGCGCGCATCGTCGCGGAGGCGTCAGCGGCGTCGTTCGAGGAGCTGTCGGCGGTCTCGGCCCGGATCGACGACGTGCGCGCGGTGATCGCGCGGGCGACCGACCGCCTCGGCGGCAACGCCACGCGGACGCTGCTCTTCATCGACGAGATCCATCGCTTCGACAAGCGCCAGCAGGACTCGGTGCTGCACGCGGTCGAGGACGGCCTGGTGACGCTGATCGGGGCGACGACCGAGAACCCGTACTTCGAGGTGAACCAGGCGCTCCTCTCGCGCTGCACGGTCGTCGAGCTGGAGCCGCTCACGCTCGAGGAGCTCGAGCTCGTCCTCGCCCGGGGCGCGCGCGAGCTCGGGGCCGAGCTGCCCGCGGACGTCTCCACGGAGATCGCACGACGTTCAGGGGGCGACGCCCGCACCGCACTCCAGACGCTCGAGCTCGCCTGGGAGACGGCGTCGGCCGCCGGCGAGCCACTCGCTGTCGGCCACGTCGAGGACGCCGCGCGGAAGCGACCCCTCCGGTACGACCGTGCCGGCGACCGTCACTACGACCTCGCGTCGGCGTTCATCAAGTCGATGCGCGGCGGCGATCCCGACGCCGCCGTCTACTACCTGGCGGCGATGCTCGAGGGCGGCGAGGATCCGCGGTTCCTCGCGCGACGCATCGTGATCGCCGCGAGCGAGGACGTCGGCAACGCCGATCCGAACGCGCTCGTCGTTGCGGTCGCAGCGGCGCAGGCGGTCGAGCACGTCGGCCTGCCCGAGGCGCAGCTGAATCTCGCACAGGCGGCGATCTACGTCGCGTGCGCGCCCAAGTCGAACGCCACCGCCCAGGCGATCTGGCGGGCGCGCGACGACGTCCGTCGAGAGGGAATCGCCTCCCCGCCGGCCGAGCTGCGCGATGCGCACTACCGGGGCGCCGAGGCACGCGGCCACGGCGTCGGCTACGTCTCCCCCCACGTCGATCCCGCTCGAGCGGCCGGCGACCACCTTCCCGAGGGGCTGCGCGGACGGACGTACTATGTTCCGTCCTCCACCGGCGAGGAAGGAGAGGAGGCGAGGCGTGACGATCGGCACGGGCGACAGGGCGCCTGAGTTCGATCTGGAGGAAGCTCCGGGTCGGCCGAGGGTCCGCCTCTCCGACTTCCTCGGCCGATCGAACGTCCTCCTCGTCTTCCATCCGTTCGCGTTCACCGAGGTCTGTGCCGAGGAGGCGCAGGACCTCCAGGAGAACCTCGAGTCGTTCCGCAACGCGAACACCGAGATCGTGTTCGTCTCCTGCGACGCGCCGGCGGCGCGCCAGGCGTGGAAGAAGGAGCTCGGCGCGGAGTACACGTTCGCCTCCGACTTCTGGGGTCACGGGACGGCCGCCAGGAGCTACGGCGTGTTCGACGAGGAGACCGGCGCGCCGATGCGCGGGACCTTCCTCATCGACCTCGACGGCACCGTGATCTGGTCGCTCGTGAAGGAGAGCGGCGCCCGCCGCACCGAGATGGTGCCGGGCTCGCTCGGCACGCTCGAGCCGGCGGGCTGACGGACGCCGGCCGAACGCGGCGACGGATCGAGACGTAGTGGGCGGAGACGACGTGGTGGAGAGTCGACACGGAGTGTGCACCCACCCGTCACTCGTTCCCGGCTACCGTGACTCCAGGGGGCCGAGCGCCCCCACCCGGGGGCGCGGACCGGGCGGGGCGTGGCATCGCAGAGCGCCGCGTGCGGGAGCCTCCGATGCCTGAGCTCGCGGTGCGGCGCTTCGGCGACCACGCGGCTCCGACGGTCGTGTGCCTGCACGGCGTCACGTCCTGGGGCGGCCATTTCGAGGCGCTCGCGGAGCGTCTCGCGCCCGACCACGGGGTGGTCGCGCCCGACCTCCTCGGCCACGGGGACTCGCCGCGCGAGCCGCCCTGGCGGATCGGAGCCCAGCTCGCCGTCCTCGAAGCGGCCGTCGGCGGCACCGCTCGCGTATGGCTCGGCCACTCGTTCGGCGGGCGGCTCGCGTTCGAGTACGCGGCGGCCCATCCGGGCGAGGTCGACCGGCTCGTGCTGCTGGATCCGGCGATTCTGCTCGCCCCGCACGTGGCGCTGTGGGCCGCCGAGAACGCGCGACCCGAGCGGCGGTACGCGAGCTTCGCGGAGGCGATCGACCGCCGCTACGAGGAGAGCCAGCTCCACGGCGCTCCACGCCAACTGGTCGAGTCGGAGCTCCGCAGTCACCTCGTCGAGGAGGCCGACGGCTGGCGCTATCGCTACACGCAGGCGGCCGTGATCGCCGCCTACGCCGAGATGGCTACCACCCCGCCGCCGTTCGAGGCGGTTCGCGTGCCGACGCTCCTCGTGCTCGGGGCAGAGTCGTACCTCCCGTACGACCACCTGCTCGACGCCCACCGCAGCGCACTCGGAAACCTGCTCCGCGTTGTCGAGGTGCCGGGCGGGCACAGCGTGCTGTGGGACGCGCTCGACGAGACCGCGGCGGCCGTCGCGGAGTTCCTGGCCGGCCCCGATCTCGACGTTGGGTGACGTCGCGGCTCGCCATCCGCCGTCGATTTCGGCGCGCGGGCGAGGCTCAGGCGCCCTCGTAGTGCTCGTCCGCGAGCGCGAGCACCTCGTCGAGGATCGCGACGCCCTCCTCCGCCTCCTCCCGCGTGATCGTCAGCGGAGGGACGACCATGACGACGTTCCAGTGGGTCATCAGGTAGAGCCCTCGTTCGAGCGCGGCCTTCGCGATCCGGGCGACCGGCGCGGCCGCGTCGCCCGCCGCGTTGTAGGGCACGAGCATCTCGCGCGTCTCCCGGTTCTTCACGAGCTCCAACCCCCAGAAGCAGCCGAGGCCGCGTACGTCGCCGATCGACGGATGCCGGTCGGCGAGCCCGTGGAGAGCATCCGCGAACCATTGCCCCATCGCGGCGGCGTTCTCGACCACGCCCTCCTCGCGAAACGCCTCGATCGACGCGATCGCCGAGGCGCACGCGAGCGGATGACCCGCGTAGGTCAGCCCGCCGGGGAAGAACCGGTCGCGGATACCGTCGACGAGCTCGCCCCGCGCGATCATCGCACCGAGCGGCACGTACCCCGAGTTGATCCCCTTCGCGACCGTGAGGATGTCCGGGACGACGTCCCAGTGGTCGCACGCGAACCAGCGGCCCGTGCGGCCGAAGCCCGCCATCACCTCGTCGAGGATCAACAGGATCCCGTGCCTGTCGCATACCTCGCGGATCGCGCGGAGGTAGCCGTCGGGGGGAGGTATCACCCCGTTCGTCCCTGTCACCGTCTCGAGGATCACCGCGGCGACGGTGTGCGCCCCCTCGTACTCGAGGATCTCCTCGAGGTGCGGCGCGCCCGTGCAGACAGGGCAGGGGTCGGGGTGCCCCGCGGGGCAGCGGTACGTGTACGGGTCGAACATGCGCACCACGCCCGGCATGCCCGGCTCGACCGCCCAGCGGCGAGGGTCGCCCGTGAGCGTGACCGCGCCGTTCGTCGCGCCGTGGTACGAGCGGTACCTCGCGACGATCTTGTGCCGACCCGTCGCGAGTCGCGCGAGCTTCACCGCGTTCTCGTTGGCCTCCGCGCCGCCGTTGGTGAAGAACGAGACCAAGAGATCACCCGGCGTGACCTCCGCGAGGAGCCGGCCGAGCTTCGAGCGGGACTCGTTCGCGAGCGGCGGGCCGATCGTGCAGAGCTGATCGGCCTGGTCCTTGATCGCCTGGATGATCTTCGGATGCTGGTGACCGATCGAGACGTTGACGAGCTGCGACGCGAAGTCGAGGTACCGCCGCCCGTCGTAGTCCCAGAAATGGCGGCCCTCCGCGCCCGCGACGGGAATCGGCTCGATCTGGCTCTGAACCGACCAGGAGTAGAGGACGTACTCCTTCGCGTCCGCGACGATCTGCGCTCCGAGATTCGGGTTCGCCTCGACGATGGCCATCTCCACACTCCTTCGGCTCGCTCTCCGCTCGATCGTAACCCTGCGGGAGCCGGCACCGAACCGGGCCGCGAGACGCCCGGCGCCTTGCGCTCGGCCGTCACAGGGAGAACGATGTCGTGATGGCGATCGCGCCGGCGCCGCGACGCACCGACCTCCTCGAGCGGGATCACCTGCTCGCGAGGCTGCACGCGGCCCATGACACCGCCGCCGGCGGGCGTGGCCGGCTCGTGCTCGTCGCCGGCGAGGCGGGCGTCGGCAAGACGTCGCTCGTCCGTCGCTTCTGCGAGGAGCTCCCCGACACGAATGGAGTGCTGTGGGGCGCGTGCGACGCCCTCTTCACGCCGAGACCCCTCGGGCCGATCGCCGAGGTCGCGGACGCGGGCGGAGGAGCGCTGCGCGCGGTGCTCGACGGCGACGCGCGGCACCACGACATCACCACGGCACTGCTCCACGAGCTGCGCGCGTGCGCCGTGCTCGTGGTGGAGGACCTCCACTGGGCCGACGAGGCGACGCTCGACGTCTTCAGACGGCTCGCGAGGCGCATCCACGAGACGACCGCCCTGGTCGTCGGCACCTTCCGCGACGACGAGCTCGGTACGGCCCATCCGCTGCGGATCGTGGTCGGCGACCTCGCGGCGGCGGGCGCGGCCGATCGCCTCGCGCTCGCGCCGCTCTCGTTCGCGGCGGTGACCGAGCTGGCGCAGCCGTACGACGTGGACGCCGAGGAGCTCTTCCGTCGGACGGGGGGGAATCCGTTCTTCGTCACCGAGGCACTGCAGGCGCGCGACGGACAGCTGCCGGCCACGGTCCGCGACGCGGTGCTCGCGCGCGCGGCCCGGCTGAGCCCGTCCGCACGGCGGCTCCTGGACCTGGTCGCGGTCGCGCATCCGCAGACCGAGGCGTGGCTCGTCGAGGCGGAGGCTTCGCTGGCCGACCTCGACGAATGTCTCGGGTCGGGGATGCTCCATTCCTCGTCCGACGCCGTCTCCTTCCGGCACGAGCTCGCCCGCCTCGCAGTCGAGGAGTCGATCCCTACGGGTCGAGAGGTAGCGCTGCACCGGAGGGCCCTCGCCGCGCTGCGCTCGCCGCCGTACGGGACACCGGACCTCGCCCGGCTGGCGCACCATGCCGAGGGGGCCCGAGATCCCGAGGCGGTGCTCCGCTTCGCTCGGGAGGCAGGAGACCAGGCGGCCGGGCTCGGCGCGCACCGCGAGGCCGCCGAGCAGTACGCGCGCGCGCTCCGCTACGGGTCGCGGCTGCCGCCCTCCGAGCTGGCGGCGCTCCTGCAACGACGGTCGCGCGAGTGCTACCTGAGCGATCAAGCGGACGCCGCGATCGACGCGCAGCGGTCGGCGGTGGAGTGCTACCGGCAGGCGGGCGACCGGCTCAGGGAAGGCGAAACCCTCTCCGAGCTCGCGGACATCCTGTGGTGCCCCGGTCGCGGCGAGGAGGCGCGGCGGACGGCGCAGGAGGCGGTGGTCCTCCTCGAAGGGCTCGCGCGCGGGCCAGAGCTCGTCCGGGCGTACACGACCAGCGCCTTCCTGTGCCGCACGGCGGCGGACGGCGACGGCGCGCGGTCGTGGGATCGGCGGGCGGTGGAGCTCGCGCACGAGCTCGGCGACGGCCGCTCGATCGCACGCGCCCTCCTGTCCGCGGGGGAGACGGAGGCGTACGCGGAGCTCGAGGCAGCACGACGCACGCTCGAGCATGCCGCGGAGCTCGCCCGCGAGGCGGACGAGGAAGGGCTCGTCACGATCGCGCTCCGTGTGCTCGCCGCCGGCGCGACGTACGCACGCGCGTGGGACCTCGCGGACGCCTACGTCGAGTCGGCGCTGGATCGCTGCGTGAGGGAGGGGAACGACCTCCTCCGCCGCTACGTGCTCGTGGATCGCGCACAGGGGCTGCTCGCGCGGGGACGCTGGCCGGAGGCGACCGAGGTCGCCGCGGCCATACTGCGCGAACCGTCTGTCTCGACGTTCCCGCCGACCATCGCCCTGGTCGTGCTCGCGCTCGTCCGCGCCCGCCGAGGCGACCCGGACGTCGAGCCGCTGCTCGAGCGGGCAAGCGCGCTCGCCGAGCCGACCGGCGAGCTTCCCAGGATCGCGCCGGTCGCCGCGGCGCGGGCCGAGGCCGCCTGGCTCCGGGGCGACACGGACCGGTTCCGGTCGATCACCGACGGCCCTCTCGACCTGGCGCGCAGCCTCGGCGAGCGGCAGACGCTCGGAGAGCTGCTCGTCTGGCGGTGGCGTGGCGGCATCCGCGACGAGCACGACGGGCGCGTCGAGGGGCCGTATGCGCTCACGCTCGGCGGCGAGCACGAGCGGGCGGCAGCGGCGTGGGCCGAGCTGGGGTGCCCGTACGAGGCAGCGCTGGCGCTGGCCGACGCGAACGTCGAGCGGTCGTTGCGCGACGCGCTGGAGCAGCTCCAGCGCCTCGGCGCGCGTCCGGCCGCGACAATGGTTGCCCGCCGCCTCCGCGCGCTCGGAGCCCGCCGCATCCCGCGTGGCCCGAGACCCTCGACACGCGAGAACACCGCACAGCTGACGCCTCGCGAGCTCGACGTGCTCCGGCTCCTGTCCGAGGGTCTCCGCAACGCGGGCATCGCGGAACGCCTGTTCGTCTCGCGGCGGACGGTCGACCATCACGTCTCGGCGATCCTGCGCAAGCTCGGCGTCCACTCGCGGGGCGAGGCGGTTGCGGCCGCGGCCCGCAGCGGGCTGCTCGAAGACCGGTAACCGGGGCCCGCAATCTAGGCACTTCCGCCGATTCGGCGGCGGGCGGCCCGGCCCTACCGTCTCTCGCGTCAACCACCCGAGGAGGGGAACGCATGGAGACGTACGTGATCCTGCGCCGTAACGGCTGGCGCACGGCAGACGACCTCGGAGAGGCGGCCGAGCGGTCCACCACAGAGGGCGAGCGGATGCCGGACGACGTGCGCTGGATCCGCAGCTACGTCCTCGCGGAGACCGACGGAACCGTCGGCACCGTCTGCGTCTACCAGGCGACCAGCCCGGAGGCGATCCGGCGGCACGCGACCGCCGCAGACCTCCCCGTCGACGAGATCGTGAAGGTCGCCGACACCGTGATCGTCCGGCCCGACCCCGCGCCTGTCGCGGCCTGAGTGGAGAGGGGACAGAGATGCGCAAGATGCTGGTGATCGCGCTCGTCGCCGCACTGCCGGTGCTGGCAGTCGGAGGGTACGCAGCGGCGGGCGGGCAGTCCGGGGTCGCACAGGCCCGGAACGCCACCGCCCCGTTTCACGACCTCGAGACCGCGAAGCAGGCCGGATACACCCTGGAGCTCGCCGACGGCTCGCAGAAGACCTGCATCACGGACCTCGCGCAGCCCTCGGCCGGCGCCATGGGCGTCCACATGGTGAACCTCGGGCTGCTCGACGACCCGAGCACCGCAGCGCCGTTCGACGACACGACGCTCGACCCGACGAGACCCGAGGTACTCGTCTACGAGCAGCGCAACGACGGGACGCTGAAGCTCGTCGCGCTCGAATACGTGGTGTTCCAGGCGGCGTGGGCGGCCGAGCACGGCGCCGGATCCAGGCCGAGCCTGTTCGGCGTGCCGTTCGACGCGAACAGCGGCGCCCGGTACGGCCTGCCGCCCTTCTGGGCGCTCCACGCGTGGGTCTGGAAGCCGAACCCGACCGACATGTTCTTCCAGTGGAACCCCGACGTCGTCTGCAAGTCGTAGGAGGAGGAGAGATGAGAAGGATCCTCACACTTGGTGCGGCGACCGTCGTGGTCGCAAGCCTCGCGGCGGGCGCCGCGGCCGACCCGTCGGCCCGCAGCCACGATACCGCGGCCGCCACGGCGATGGCCGGCGCGCACGCCGAGAACCTGCTCGCCCGCGGTCACACGATGCCGACGTCGGCGCCGGCTATCTCCCCGAGGCTCGCGGCGCAGCTGCAGCTCGGACGGCTCGCGACCGCGAGGTACGCGACCGACCTGGCTCTCGCCAAGAAGCAGGGCTACGGGGTCATCACACGGATGATCCCGGACATGGGCTGGCACTTCATGAACCCGAAGATCACGACGTTTGACGTGCGCAGGCCGCCGATCCTCGTCTACGGGAAGCACGGCTCGAGCTGGCAGCTGGTCGCGTTCGAATGGGTCTTCCCCACGAAGCCCAAGAGCCCGCCGCTCCCCGGTGCGACGTACGGCTCGTTCGGCGCGGCGTGCCACTACAAGGACGGGACGTTCGTGTTCCAGGCGGACGCGGGCGCATGTGCGCCGAAGAGCCCGCAGAGCGGTGCCGCCTTCAACTTCTGGCACCCCGACCTCGTGACGCTGCACGTCTGGGCCTGGTACCCGAACCCGGCCGGCGTGTACTCCGGGATGAACCCGCTGATGCACCCGTTCAACGGCGGCTAGCCGCCGGGGCGTGCCTCAAACGGCGCTTTCGGGGGGAACGCGGACGGCCTGCGGGCCGTCCGCGTCGCGCTCGGGACCCTCGCCGAGCAGCCCGAGCTCCGCGGCGGCACGGGAGGCCTCGACGCGGGAGCGCACCCCGAGCTTGCGCAGGATCGCCGAGACGTGGTGGTCGACCGTCCGTCTCGAGACGACGAGCTCTGCCGCGATGTCCGCGTTCCGCCGTCCGGCCGCCACCCGGCGCAGCACGTCGAGCTCCCGAGGCGTCAACCCGTACGGGTTCGCACGGGTGGCGGGCCGGGGCCCGCGGGGGACGGCCGCTCCGACGGCGCGCAGCCGTCGCCCGACTGCCGTGCCGGCAGGGCCGGCGCCGAGCCGGAGGAGCTCCGCGTGCGCTCGCCGCAGATCTGCCTCGTCGTCCGACTCGGCCAGCGCACGCGCCGCCTCGTACGGGCAGCCGCGTGCGGACCACGCCTCCGCCGCGAGGCGGGGCGCGCCTTCGAGCTGGAATCGGTACGGCTCCGCGAGCCAGCCCGGCCACGCGTCGAGCGCACCGGCCTTCCACTGCCAGTAGGCGAGCTCGCCTGCGAACCACAGGTGGCGCTTCTCGAGCGCGAGCGGGTACACGGCTCGCGCTTCGGCGAGCGCCCGCTCCGCGTCGCCGGCCAGCCAAGCCGCCTCCGCGCGGGCCGCATGTACGTGCCCCAGGCGCTGGAGGTGGCCCCCTGCGCGCGCGAGCGCGAGCGCCTCGTCGAGCGCGGCCGGCCCTTCCGGGTCGCCGCGCCTCGTTCGGACGCGGCCCAGCGCGATCCACGCGCTGATCCGGCTGATCGGGTCCGGAGCGAGCACCAGCACGTCGTGCGCGAGCGCCGCACCCTCCTCCCAGCGCCCCCGGTACACCAGGACGAGCGCGAGCCACGAGCGCGAGTACTGGGGCCACAGGTCGTTCTCCTCGGTGAACGCGACGTGCTCGCGCAGGTATCGCTCCGATCGCGCGAGCTCGTACATCTCGCCCAGGCCGGTGCCGAGCATGCTCAGCGCAGGGCCGACCCAGAGCCAGAGCCTGTTCTCGCGGGCGACGTCGAGGCTCCGCAGGAGGTCCGCGATCCCGTCATCGATCGCCCCCGCCATCACCCGGGAGGTCCCGACGGAGTTCAGGCCGTAGGCGAGCGTCTCCCGGTCGCCGAACCGCTCCGCCAGCGCGATCGCCCTCTCCCCCCACGCGACGCCCTCGGCGTTGTCGCGATTCACCATGCGGACGTAGGCCTGCGTGGCGTACGCCAACCCGAGCTCGGGGATCGGGTCGAGCGACTCGAGCACCGCGATCGCGGCTCTGCTCGCCGCTTCCGCCTCGGCGTTGCGCCCCGCGGGAACGCAGGCCCGCGTCAACCAGACGAGGCTACGACCCTCCGCGAGCCGGTCGCCGCCCTCGCGGTGGAGCGCAGCCGCCTCCGCCCAGGCGTCGGCAGCCTCGGACGCGAGCCCGGTCAGCTGCGCCTCCATCCCGAAGGCGTCCAGCAGCCCCGCCCGTTCGCGTGCGGGCAGCCCGCCCGCGAACCGCAGTGCACGCGCGAACTGCTGCGCCGCCTCCCGATGCGCCCCGGCGGCCGCCGCCTCCCGGGCGGCCACTCCCGCGTACTCGAGCACCGCGGGCCCGTCTCCTGCCTGCTCGGCGTGGTGGGCGAGTCGTGGCGCGCGGGCGTCGCCGGCGGCGCGTCGCAGGGCGGCCAGCAGCTCCCCGTGCAGGCGACGACGGCGACCGGGTGGGACCTCGCTCTCGACCGCGAGGCGGGCGAGCTCGTGCCGGAAGGCGATCTCGTCGCCGTCCTCGCGCAGGACGCCCGCCTCGAGACACGCGTCGAGGTGCTCGAGCTCGCTTCCCGCCACGGCCTCGAGCAGCCAGAGCTCGGCGCGGTCGGGAACGAGAGCTGCGACGTCCGCGACACGCCTGGCGGAGGGCCCGAGCGACGCGACCCGGGCGAGCACCGCATCGCGCACCGTCGCCGGCAGCGCATCGGGCGGTGACGCAAGCACCTCCGTGACGAAGAATGGGTTGCCGCGCGTCAGCCGGTGGATCGCGTCGGCGTCGGCACCCGACGGACCCGCGAGAGCACGGACGGCGTCGACGGAGAGCGGCGGCACGCTCAGCCGGAGGACGCCGGGTGCGGTCGCGAGCTCGCCGAGCACCGTGCGCAGCGGATGGTTGCCCTCGATCTCGTCGTCGCGGTAGGTCGCGATCAGCAGCCCTGCGCGGTTGTCCACCCGTCGTCCCAGGACGCGGAGCGCGTCGAGCGACGCCTCGTCTGCCCAGTGGACGTCCTCGAGCACCGCGATCGTGGAGGCGTCGAGCTCGTCGAGCAGCCCGCGCGCCACCTCGCGCGCGTGCGCCCCTCCACCCACGAGCTCGGCCAGCCGCCCTCCGGCCCGGTCGCCGATGTCCACGAACGGACCGAGCGGGGCCGGGGTCGTGAGGCTCTCGCAGGCCCCGCCGAGGACGCGCGCCGCCGAGGCCGAGGTGAACGCGCGCACAAGGGACGTCTTGCCTGCGCCGGCCTCGCCGCCGAGGAAGACGAGGCGGCCGCCCTCCAGCCGCGCGCCTTCGAGCCGCGCGAGCAGGTCTTCTCGCTCCAGGAGGTGGGTCACGGCTAGATCGTGCCGCCTGCGCGACCGGACCGCGCGATCTGCGTGCGCGCGTCAGGAGTAGGGTGCTCCCGTGAAGGCGGCGGCGATCCGTGAGCTGGGCGCCGTGCCGGAGCATTGCGGACGTCGACGGCGCGAGAGGCGGGCGACGTCGTGGAGGTGCTCGCGGCGCCGCTCAACCCCATCGACCTCGCAGTCTCATCCGGCGGCTACGTCGCGGGACACCCGCCTTCCCGTACGTGCCCGGGTGCGAAGCGGTGGGCCGCACCTCCGACGGCGGGACGTCTGGGTCTTCGGCGGAGGAATCGGCCGTTGACGCGGGACGGCGGCATGTGCCGAGCGGGTCTCGGTCGGGGACGCAGTCGACGGTCGCGGTGCCCGGACGGCGCCGATCCGGCCGTCGCGGCCGGTCTCGGGATCGCCGGGCTCGCCGGCTGGCTCCCGCTCGCCTGGCGCGCGCCTCTCCAGGGCGGCGAGAACGTCCTCGTGCTCGGGGCGACCGGCTCGGTCGGGCTCGTCGCCGTACAGGCCGCGAAGCTCCTCGGCGCCGCGCGGGTCGTCGCCGCAGGACGAGCGAGAAGGGCCTCGAACGCGCGGTCGCACTCGGCGCGGACGAGACGGTGCGGCTGGATGCGTGGACGACCTCGTCGCAGCGTTCCGGGAGGCGTTCGGCGGGGACGGGCCGAACTACGTCTTCGACGCGGTCTGGGGCGCGCCGCTGGTCGGCTGCCGTCCAGGCAGCCGCTCCGCGGGCTCGACGATCGTCAACCTCGGCCAGTCCGCCGGCGCCGACCGCGGAGCTCGCCTCCGGCGCCGTGCGCGGCAAGTGCCTCACGATCCTCGGCCACTCGACCTTCGCGATGCCCGAGGACAAGGCTGACGCGGAGCACTACCGACCGTCTCGTCGGCCACGTGGCGTCGCCGGCGAGATCGTCTTCGACGTCGAACGCGTGCCGCTCGACGACGTCGCGTACGCGTGGCGGCGCCAGGCAGAGGGCCCGGCGGCGAAGCTCGTGCTCGTGCCCTGACTCAGGGCGCGTCGAGCCGTTGCGCGGCGGCGTCCCACCGCCAGACCGAGCCCGGGACGACATGCGTCCCGCCGACCCACCGGTCGATGTCCAACACCTCCACGCGATCAGCGTCGCCGCGGAGGACGCGCTCGCCCGCGTCCGTCAGGCGAACCGGCGCCCCGGCGAAGCGGCGGCCGTCGCCCAGCGGAGGTGGCGCCGGAAGCTCCTCGCCGTCCCGCGTCTCGAGGAGGCGCCCGCTGCCGCGGCCGAGCTCCGCGACGACGCGGAAGAACCACGTGTCCCCGAGGAACGGCGCCGCTTCGACCTCCTGCGCGGCGACGAACGCCGCCGCAGGCGTCGCCGCGCCGCTCTCGACCACGCGAAGCGCCGTCCGCTCCGTCGCGGAGAGCCCGTCGCCGGGAGCGGGGAGCTCCTCGAGCAGACGGCGGAGCGCCGGCCCGAGCAGCGGCAGGGCAGGAGTGCCGCGCACCGCCCAGTCCGCCACGGTCTCCGGCTCGGCCGCGCGGAACGCGTTCCAGACGGCCGTGGCCGTGGCCAGTGCCTCGCCCGTCAGCTCGCGGCGCGCGGGCCAGAGGGTCTCGAGCTCGTCGGCGGTCAGCTCGCCGAGCCCGCGGAAGGCCGGCTTGCCTGCGAACGAGTCGACGACGATCGCGCTCGGTTTCGCGCCGGCCGCGTCGGCGAGCGCCAGTACGTCGACGAGCTGCAGCTGGTCGTAGAGGTCGTGCTCGAACCAGAGCACGACCGGCACTCCGGCCGCGAACGCCCGCTCGACCTGGCGGTCGCGCCCCTCGAGCGAAGAGAGGATCGCACGACGCGCACCCCACCCGCACCCGGAGAGGAACGCCGCGCGGCGGCGCAGGAGCTCCGGCCGGGGCACCGCGGGCACCGGGCCCGCGTGCAGGACGTCCTGCCAGGGCAGGACGTCGCCGCCGAGCGCAGTGCGCCGCAACGTGTTCGCCGCGCTCTCGCCGTTGGTCACGTGGAGGACGGCCGGGGGCGCGCCCGCTTCGCGACCGCTCCTCGCGAGGTAGCGGAGCGTCTCGACGTTGACGCCCGCGCGCTCCGCGACCTCGCCGACGCTCATGTCCGCACGATAGACCCGTACCTCGGTACGGATGTCAAGCGCCGGGCGCGAGGCGGTTACGCGGCCGTGACGGCCGGACGCAGCTCCTCGCCGAACTTCGCGCGCTCCACGAACTGGCCGAAGCCCGGCTCGACCTTCAGCTCCCCGTCGTCGACGACGACCGTCCCGCGGACGAGCACCGTCTCGACGTCGCCCGTCACCTGGGTGCCCTCGTAGAGGTTGTAGTCCGTCTTCGAGTGCTGCTCGGCGGCGGTGATCGTCTTCTTCCGCGCCGGGTCGAAGATCACGAGGTCGGCGTCCGACCCCGGGGCGATCGTCCCCTTGCGCGGGTACAGGCCGAAGAGCTTCGCAGGGTTCGTCGAGAGCAGCTCGACCATCCGGTTGAGCGTGATGCGGCCCTCGCCGACCCCGAAGTGGTGGATCATGTGCAACCGGTTCTCGAGCCCCGGCCCGCCGTTCGGGATCTTCGAGAAGTCGTCCCGGCCGAGGGTCTTCTGTCCGTCCCAGAGGAACGCGCAATGGTCGGTCGAGACCGCGGAGAGGATGTCCGTGCGCACCGCGTTCCAGAGGACGTCCTGGTTCTCCTTCGGGCGCGGAGGGGGCGTGTAGACGTACTTGGCGCCCTCGAACTCGGGTCGCTCGAGGAACGTGTAGTCGACGAAGAAGTACTGCGTGCACGTCTCCCCCCACACGTCCCAGCCCTTCTCGCGCGCGAGCGCGATCGGCTCGACGGACTCGCGGCACGAGACGTGCACGACGTAGAGCGGACACCCGGCGACGCGCGCGAGCTGGATCGCCCGGTTCGTCGCCTCGCCCTCGGTCTCGGGCGGGCGGGTCAAGGCGTGGAAGTGCGGCGCGGTGTTGCCCGCGGCGAGCGCCTCCTTGACGAGCACGTCGATCGCGTCGCCGTTCTCCGCGTGCACCATCACGAGGGCGCCGGTGCGCGCGGCGACCTCCATCGTCCGGAACAGCGTCTCGTCGTCGACCTGGAGCGCCCCCTTGTACGCCATGAACAGCTTGTACGAGGTGACGCCCTGGTCGGGCAGCGTCGCGAGCTCCTCGAGCCGGCCGGGCTCCGAGAGGTCCGTGACCGCGATGTGGTAGCCCATGTCGATCAGCGCCTTGCCCTCGCGCTTCGCATGCCAGTCGGAGAGCGCGTCCGCGAAGCTCTGGCCCTTGCCCTGGATGCAGAAGTCGACGTGACACGTCGTACCGCCGAACGCCGCCGCCTCGTGCCCGGACCTCACGTCGTCGATCGTGGTCGTGCCGCCGAACGGCATGTCGAGGTGCGTGTGCGGGTCGACGAGGCCCGGCAGCACGAGCTTGCCGGCCGCGTCGATCACGGTGTCCGCGGCGAGGTCGAGGTCCTCGCCGAGGAGGGAGATCCGCTCGCCGTCCACGAAGACGTCTCCGACGTAGTCGTCGGTCGCCGTCACGACACGGCCGCCTTTGATCAACACGGACATCGCGGATCTCCCTCCTCGGTCGTCGTCTCTCCTGCGCCTACTTCCCGCCGACGGTGACCTTGACGGTCGCCTTCTTCCAGGTCTTGCCGGTCACGTTCACGTGCGCCGCCTTGAGCTGCGCGAGCGCCTTCGCGGCGAAGCGGTAGTTCGTCGCGCCCTTCGGCGCCTTCTTGATCACGCCGTACGTGCGGGCGATCTTGGCGGTCTGGGCGACCGTGCCGTTCGGCGGCAGCCCGACGCCCCGCGGGTTCGGCCAGATCAGCGCGTTGATCTCGTTCATCTGCCAGGTCTGGTGGCCCCGACCGAGGAGCGAGCCGTTCTTGAGCACGAAGTTCACGCACTCCGCCTGGTGGTCGCGGCAGTAGATCCAGCCCTGGAACGAGGCCTTGAGGAACTTCACCGCCGTGTCCTGGTTCGTCTTGTCCGCGATCCAGTCCGAGCGCACGAACACGTTGTCCTCGAGCATCCCCGTCCCCACCGCAGGGCTCGCCATCTTGAAGACGTTCAGGTCCTTGAGCGTGTAGAGCTTCCCCGTCTTCGGATTCTTCGTCTCGAGCACCTGGGCGAGCTCGTTGTACGTCATCGCGGCCGCCGCGTCGACCTGATTCTTGAGGAACAGCTGCATGTCGAACGGCTGGTTCACGATCGTGACGTCGCTCGGGTTCGAGTGGTCGATGCCGTTCTTCTGGAGCGCCGCGAACAGCTCGGGCTCGTTGCCGCAGCACCAGACTCCGACCTTCTTGCCTCGCATCTTCGGGATCGTGTTGATCCCGCTGTTCCGCCAGGTGAGCTCTGTCATGCCCGACCGCGCGAACACCTGCGCGATCGAGACGAGGTTGGACCCCTTCTCACGCGTCGCGAAGAGGTTCGGGAGCCAGTCGAGCCCGAACTCGGCCCGCTTGCCCGCGACGACGGTCTCCGGCGTGATGCTCGGCCCGCCGACCTTGATCGTGACGTCGAGCCCCGCCTGGTCGTAGTACCCCTTCTCGAGCGCCGCGTAGTACCCGGCGAACTGCGCCTGCGTCACCCACTTCAGCTGCAGGGTCACCTTCGTGGCCGCCGGACGAGCCGGTGCCGCCGCGGCGACCGCGACCCATGCGGCGAGTGCCGTACAGGCGACCGCGGCGGCCACGAACCCGATGTGCTTCCGCCTCAACGTCGTCCTCCTCCGGTTCGGCGCGACCCCCGTGGCCGCGTCGTGGACATTCTGAACCGCCGTCACTCCCCGCGGAAGCCACGCGCCGACGGGTGCCAGCTCGTCGTCAGTCGCTCCACGAGCGCGACCGCTCCATAGAACACGATTCCGAACGCGCTCGCCAGCGCGATGCCCGCCCAGGCGCGGGGGAAGTTGAACAGCTGCGTGTCGTTCAGGATGCTCACGCCGAGCGCGTTCGTCGGGCCGCCGAAGTACTCGCCGACGATCGCGCCGATCATCGAGAGCACCGCTGCGAGCTTGAGGCCCGTGAACATGAAGGGCAGCGAGCTCGGGATCCGCACCAGCCGGAACTCCGACACCTCACCGGCGCCGTAGGAGCGCAGCAGCTCGATCGAGCGCGGATCGACCGAGGTCAGGCCGCGCAACGTGTTCACCATCACGGGGAAGAAGCAGAGGATCGCCGCGATCGCCATCTTCGAGAACGGGTTCAGAAGCCCGAACCAGTTGTTCGTGATCGGGGCGAACGCGATGATCGGGATCGCGTTCGCCGCGACGGCGAACGGCAGCACCGCGCGCCCGACGATCCGGAAGCGCGCGAGGAAGATCGCGGTGATGATCCCGAGCCCGGAGCCGAGCGCAAAGCCTCCCGCCGCCTCCTTGAACGTGTAGACGGCGTAGTCCCAGAGCACTCCCTTGTCGTCCCAGAACGCCTGCGCGATCTCGGACGGCTTCGGCAGGAGGAACGTCTGCACGTCGAACGCGGTCGTCAGACCCTGCCAGAGGCCGATCCCGACGAGGAACACCACGACCGCGGGGATCCAGTCACGCAGCCGGCCGCCGAGCTCCTGACGAAGGCCGGACGGGACCGGCTCGACGACCGTGCTCGTCACAGCTCCTCCACCGCCGGCGCCGCGTCCCGGACCGAACGATCGCCGTGACCCACCGCGAGCGCCTCGCGGACGGTCGTCACGAGCTCGAAGAACCGCGGGTCCTCGTGCGTCGCCGTGCCCCGGGGCTGCGGCAGGTCGATCTCGATCACGTCGGAGATGCGGCCGGGCCGCGCCGACATCACGACGACCCTGGTCGAGAGGAACACCGCCTCCGGGATGGAGTGCGTGACGAACACGATCGTGCTGCCCGCCTTCTCCCAGATGCGCAGCAGCTCGAGGTTGAGTCGCTCCCGCGTCATCTCGTCGAGCGCGCCGAACGGCTCGTCCATCAGCAGGAGGGCCGGGTCGAACGACAGCGCGCGGGCGATCGAGACGCGCTGCTGCATGCCGCCCGAGAGCTGCCACGGACGACTCGACTCGAACCCGGTCAGCTCGACGAGCTCGAGCAGCTCGGCGACGCGCCGTCGCCGCCGTGCGCGATCCCAGCCGAGCAGCTCGAGCGGGAGCGACACGTTGCGGGCGACCGTGCGCCAGTCGAAGAGCACCGCGTCCTGGAAGACGATCCCGTAGTCGTGGTCGAGCCGCGCCTGGTGCGCCGTCTTGCCGTGCACGCTGATCGTCCCGGACGTCGGCGAGACAAGGTCCCCGATGATCCGCAGCAGCGTGGACTTGCCGCAGCCCGACGGGCCGATCAGCGAGACGAACTCGCCCGGTGCGACCTCGAGGTCGATGTCGAGGAGTGCCGTGACGCCCGTGCGGAAGGTCTTCGCGACCCTCTCGATCGAGACGACGCTGGGCGCGTCGGCGGTCATGCGACGTGTTCCGGCGCGCGGTGCAGGAGCAGCCGCTCGGCGAAAGCGACGAGCCCGAACAGCACGAGCCCGAGCGCCGCACAGACGATGTTCGTCGCCCAGAGGGCCGTCGGCTGGAGGGAGTAGTACTGGTTGAAGTTCACGATCGCGCCGCCCAGGCCGTCCTGGATCGAGGCAGGGGTCTCGCCGATGATCGCCCCGATCACGGCGGCGGTGGCGGAGATCTTGAGCGCGGTGAACAGGTACGGCAGCGACGCCGGGACGCGGAGCCGCCAGAGCACGCTCCAGCGGCCCGAGGCGTACGAGTCCATCAGCTCGAAGGCGCGCGGGTCGGCCGACTGGAGCCCCCGCAGCGAGTTGATCGCGACCGGAAAGAACGTCAGGTACGCAGCGAGGATCGCGACGGCCTTCCATCCCTCGACGCCCTTGGAGCCGAGCCCGATGACGACCATGGGCGCGATCGCGAGGATCGGCACCGTCTGGGAGCCGACGACCCAGGGCAGCAGCCCCCGCTCGAGCAGGCGCGAGTGGACGAGCAGCACGGCGAGGACGAAGCCGATCACGGCGCCGAGCACGAACCCGGCGAGCGCCTCCTTCGCCGTGAACCACGCCGCGTCGAGCAGCGGGTGGATGAGGGCGGGCCCGCCCGTCGTGACCGGCTGCCTGAACGCGTCGAGGATGTCGTGGATGTGGGGCATCGTCGTGTCGTCGACCAGGAACGGCCACGTCCAGCCGGTGGTCTCCCACAGCCACTTGTAGCCCTCCCAGGCGCCCCAGAGCACCGCGATCACGAGCACGTAGGTCGCGAGCCGCCCGAGGGCGGGGACGATGCGCGCCCGACGGGCCTCGACCGGGACATCCGACATCTGGCGCATTCCTTACCACACCGGCGGCGCCCGCGATGCACGAGAGCCCTGCGGCCCGCGCGTTCGGGGGCGCCGCGCGCGGGGACGGGGCCGGAGGCACGGTATGCGGAATACGGGCCCGGAGAGCACGGTGCCGCGAGCGGCGACAGGCAGCCGCAAAGGCCGGCTTTGCCGGCCGGGAGCGGTTGCCGACCCGCTGCGTGCGGAGGGCGTTAAGCTCGGCCTCGTGCCGCTCGACCCGTCTCGCGTCGTCACGCGCCTCGAAGAGCTCCGCTCGCTCACCGGGAACGAGGACGGGGCGCAGCGCGTGGCGTGGACCGAGACCTGGGCGACCGCGCGGGCGTGGCTCGCCGAGAGCCTCTCGGACCTCCCGCTCGACGTCGAGCGGGATCAGGCGGGGAACGACTGGTACACGCTCAGGGGCAGCTCCGAGAGGGCCGTCCTGCTGGGCGGCCACATGGACTCCGTGCCGAACGGCGGCTGGTTGGACGGCTGTCTGAACGTGCTCGCCGCGGCCGAGACGCTTCGTCGCATCGCGGACGAGGGGACGCCCCCGGTCACCGTGCGGCTCGTCGACTGGGCCGACGAGGAGGGCGCGCGCTTCGGCCGCTCGCTGTTCGGCTCGTCCGCCGCGGGCGGCTCGATGGCGGATCAGGACGAGCTGCGCACGCTCGTCGACCGCGACGGCGTCTCGTTGCCGGACGCGATCGGGGCCTTCGGGATCGACCTCGACCGTGCGCTCGAGGCGCGCAGCCAGCTCGCGAGCGCAGCGGCCTACCTCGAGCTCCACATCGAGCAGGGCCCCGTGCTCGAGTCGCTGGACCTGCCGCTCGGCGCGGTGCTCGGCACCTTCGGGGTGGAGCGGTGGCGCATCACGTGGACCGGCCAGGCCGCCCACGCGGGCTCGACGCCGATGGACCAGCGCCGCGACGCGCTCGCGGGCGCGGCGAAGCTCGCCCTCGCGATCCGGGACGTCGCGCGCGAGACAGGGGACGGCGCGGTCTGCACGTCGGGCGGGGTCGTCTGCAGGCCGGGCATCGTGACCTCCGTGGTCGAGACGGCGGAGCAGCTCCTCGACCAGCGCCACCTCGATGCGGGCAAGCTCGCGTCCATGCTCGAGCGCGCACAGGAGCTCTCCAGAGGGTTCGCCGAGGAGGAGCGGATCGAGGTCGACTGGGATCGGCTCTGGTCGATCCAGCCGATCCTGTTCGACGAGACGCTGATCGGCTTCGCCGGGGAGGCGATCCACGAGGTCGCCGGCGCATCCCATCGCCTGCCCTCCGGTCCGCTCCACGACGCGGCGGAGGTCGCCCGGGCGGGTGTCCCCACCGTGATGCTGTTCGTCCAGAGCCTGCGAGGTCTCTCGCACACGAAGGTCGAGGACACGAAGCCGGAGCACCTCGAGCTCTCCGTCGCGGCGCTCGATCGCCTCGCGACGAAGACGATCGCGCACGTCGCAGCCGCCTCGTAGATGCACGACATCGCACGCCCCTCGAACCGCGGGGCGATCGCCGCGGGGCTCGCGGTCGGCTGCTTCCTCACGTGGAACGTCTCGAACGTCGGCGCCGACGCGGACCCGCTCGCGGACGCGTACGGCGTCTCGCTCGCAGTGGTCGGCCTGCTCACGACGGCGCTCTTCGTCACGCACCTCGCCGCGCAGCTCCCCGCAGGGGTCTGGTCGGACCGCGTCGGGCCGCACCGCGTCGCGCTCGTCGCGTGCGCGGCCGCCGCGGCGGGGAATGCCGTGCTCCTCGCGGACGACGCGATCGGCCTCGCCCTCCTGGGACGTCTGGTGGTCGGCATCGGCTCGGGTGCCGGATTCGTCGCAGGGCTCGACCTCGTCCGGGCCGGGGGAGGGGGCACGGTGCTGCACGGCGTGTACGGCGGCGCGACGATGGCGGGAGGCGGGCTCGCGCTCGTGCTCGTGCCGCCGCTGACCGCCGCGACCAGCTGGCGGGCGACCTACGCGAGCGCGCTCCTGCTCGCGCTCGTGGCGGCGGCGCCGACCGCCCGGGTTCGCGGGCTGACGTCGGTCGGGCGATCGTCGCACGGGGTCCTCCGCGAAGCTCGGCTGCTGCCGCTGGGCGTGCTCCAGGCGGCGACGTTCGGCCTCGCGGTGATCGCCGGCAACTGGGTCGTGCCGCTCCTCGAGCACCGCGGCTCGGGCCCTGCCGTGGCGGGCGCGGTGGGGGGGCTCGTGCTCCTCGCGGGGATCGTCACGCGGCCACTCGGAGGTGACGTCGTGCACCGCAGACCGGAGAGGCGCAGGGCTCTGCTCGGCGTCTCCCTCGCGGCTGTCTCGGCGGGCGCGCTGCTGCTCGCCGCCGGCGGGCCGGTGTGGCTCTCGTCGCTCGGGGCGCTCGCCCTGGGGCTCGCCGCGGGCCTCCCGTTCGCGACGATCTTCGAGGCCGCTCAGCGCCTGCGACCCGACGCCCCGGGCGCGGCGGTCGCGCTCGTCAACGGCTGCGCCGTCCTCGCGGTGCTCGTCGGGACGCCGCTCGCGGGTCTCACCTTCGGCCTGCCCGGCGACGGGCGTCTCGGCTTCGCCGCGATCGCGGCGCTCGCGGCCGCGGCGCTTCCCTTCGCCCGGCGCCTGCCCCTCCGAGCGGATGCCGCTGGCAGCAGCCGCGGGGACCGCCGATACTGAAGTTCTCGCAACGACGGAGGATCACGACATGCCACTCTCTTTCGGCGTCACCGTTCTGCCCGACCCGCCGGCGTCACGGCTCGTCGAGCTCATGCAGCTCGGGGAGCGGAACGGCTTCGAGATCGGCTGGACGTACGACTCCCACGTGCTCTGGCAGGAGTCGTTCGTCCAGCTGACGCTGGCGATCCAGGCCACGTCGCGCATGAAGTTCGGGCATCTCGTCACGAACCCGGGCACCCGCGACCCGACGGTCCTCGCGAGCCTCTACGCGACGATGCACGACGTCTCCGACGGGCGGATGGTGATGGGCATCGGGCGCGGCGACTCGGCGCGCCGGTACATCGGCCAGCAGCCGGTCAGGGTGGCGGAGTTCGAGCGGCGCCTGCGGATGATCAAGGCGTTCATGAACGGCGAGGAGGTGCACTGGAACGACAAGGACCTGCACCTCAAGTGGGTGCGCCCGGAGCTGCCGCGCATCCCGATGTGGGTCGCGGGCTACGGCCCGAGGGCACTCGGCGTCGCCGGCCGGGTCGGGGACGGCGTGATCATTCAGCTCGCCGACCCGGAGATCATCCAGTGGATCATGGGTACCGCCCGGGCCGCCGCCGAGGAGGCCGGACGCGACCCCTCCGAGCTGAAGTGCATCGTCTGCGCCCCGAGCCACGTCGGCCCGCTCGAGGACGGCCGCGAGCAGACCCGCTGGTTCCCGGCGATGGTCTCCAACCACGTGAAGGACCTGATCGAGCGGTACGGCACGGACGGCTCGGTCGTGCCGAAGGCCCTGACGGACTACGTCGAGGCCCGCAAGTTCTACGACTACGACGAGCACTCGCGCGTCGGGGCGAAGCACGGCGAGTTCGTCACCGACGAGATCTGCGACCGCTTCTCCGTACTCGGCGACGTCACCCAGATCGCCGAGAAGCTCCGTCAGCTCGAGTCGATCGGGGTCGACCACTACTCGATCTACCTCATGACGCACGGCCAGGAGCAGACGCTCGACACCTACGGGCGCGACGTGATCCCGCAGTTCACGGGAGCGCCCGCGTAGTGCGGCGGCAGGCGTGACCGAGACGAGCGAGCAGATCGAGGCCTGGCGCTCCGTCGCCGCGGGGTGGGAGCGCCGACGGCCGCTCGTGTGGGAGTCGACCCGGGTGGTCTCGGAGCGGCTCGTCGACCTGCTCGACCCCCGGTCGGGTGAGACGATCCTCGAGCTCGCCGCGGGGCCCGGCGACACCGGGTTCCTCGCCGCTCACGCACTCCAGCCGGGCGGCATGCTCGTCTCCACGGACGCCGCGCCGGAGATGGTCGCGGTGGCCGAGCGCCGGGCGGCGGAGCTCGGGCTCTCCGCCGACGAGGTGTCGTTCGCGGTCGAGGACATGGCCGTGCTGTCGTTCGACGCGGGCCTCTTCGACGGCGTCCTCTGCCGCTGGGGGCTGATGCTCGTTCCCGACGTGGAGCGCGCGGCACGGGAGGTCGCGCGCGTGATCCGCCCCCATGGACGGGCGGCTGTGGCGATCTGGGCGGAGCCCGAGGCGAACGACTGGATGACGGCCCCGGGACGAACCGCGCTCGAGCTCGGTCTCGTCGAGCAGCGGCCCGCTCCCGACGAGCCGGGCCCGTTCCGTCTCTCCGGCGAGGGCCGTCTGGCCGAGGTGCTCACGGACGGCGGCCTCGCCGTCGAGACGGTGGAGGACGTGGAGCTCACGTGGCGGACGGAGTCGCTCGCCGCCTGGTGGGACGTCGCCCGCGACACCTCGCGGACGCTCGCGCTGATTCTCGAGGACGCGACCCCGGAGGACGGGGAGGCTCTACGGCGGGGCTCCGAGCGACGGCTCGAGCGCTACGTCGAGCCGGACGGCTCCCTCGCCGTGCCCGGTAAGGCACGCGTGGCGCTGGCTCGCCGGCGGGAGTAGGGTCGTCGCGTGCCGGACCGGTGGTTCGTGGTCGACGCCTCCGGCGAGGCGGCTCGCTGGGTGCAGCGCCCCGGTTTCGGCAGGCGCGCGCTGCTCGAGCCCGAGGACGGACGCTTCCCGCAGGTCGGCATCCATCTCTCGGTGATCGGGCCCGGCGACCACTCGACGCTCTATCACGCGGAGGAGGCGCAGGAGGACTTCCTCGTCCTGCGTGGCTCGTGCACCGCGATCGTCGAGGACGAGGAGCGGCCGGTGAGGCAGTGGGACCTCGTCCACTGTCCACCGGGGACTCGCCACACGTTCGTGAACGGCGGCACGGAGCCCTGCGTGCTGCTGATGATCGGCGCGCGGATCGGCGGGGCGATCACCTACCCGGTCTCCGAGGTCGCACGGCGCCACGGAGCCGGCGTCGACGTCGAGGCACGCTCCCCGGAGGACGCGTACGCCGGGCTCGAGCCTTGGCGTCCGGCCGATCCGGCTCCGCTTTAGCGGCCGCGCCGTCCGCGGCCAGTAAGGAATGGCGAGGGCCGGACTTGAACCGGCGACACCACGGTTTTCAGCCGTGTGCTCTACCAACTGAGCTACCTCGCCCCGCGCGCTGAGTGTAGCCGGGGAACGCGGCGCGTCCCGGCTCGCCCCGGGGGACGTGTAGCCTCACCGCGCCGTGGTTGCGACCCCGAGGACCGTGACGATCGTCGGCGCCCCACTCGACCTCGGCCAGGGTCGCCGCGGCGTGGACATGGGGCCGTCTGCGATCCGCTACGCGGGTCTCGAAGAGCGCCTCGCCTCGTTCGGCTGCGCCGTTGTCGACCGAGGCAACCTCGCGACCACCGAGCCCGAGGCGCTCGTGGTAGGCGACGAGCACGCGCGCTTCCTCGCCGAGATCCTCGAGGCCTGCGCCCGGCTCGCCGCGCTCGTCGCGGACGTCGTCGGGGACGGGGCCCTGCCCCTCGTCCTCGGCGGCGACCACTCGATCGCGCTCGGCACGCTCGCCGGCCTCCGGCGGGCGGCCGGCGAGCCGGGCGGGGTGATCTGGATCGACGCGCACGGCGACCTCAACACGCCCGAGACGAGCCCGTCCGGCAACGTCCACGGGATGCCGCTGGCGGCCGCGCTCGGGTTGGCGGGCGAGGGGTTCTCGCACCCTGCTCTCGAGTTGCCCGCGGTCGATCCGGGCCGCGTCGTGCTGCTGGGCGTCCGCTCGCTCGACCCCGCCGAGCGCCTGCTGATCAGGGAGACGGGGATCCGCGCGATCACGATGACGGAGATCGACCGGATCGGGATCGAGCGCGCGGTGCTCGAGGCGATCGACCGCGCGTCCGGTCCGGGCTTCGTGCACGTCTCCTTCGATCTCGACGCGATCGACCCCGAGGTGGCACCCGGCGTCGGGACGCCGGTGCAGGGAGGGCTCACGTATCGCGAGGCGCACCTGGCCTGTGAGGATCTCGCCGAGTCGGGCCTCGTCGGCTCTCTGGAGCTCGTCGAGGTCAACCCCATCCTCGACCGGGAGAACGGCAGCGCCGCGATCGCGGTGGAGCTCGCGGCGAGCGCGCTGGGGCAATCGATCCTCTGACGCGGAGGGGCACGGCGCCGCCCACGAGGCGAAAGAAGAGCGTCCGGGCCGGCTGACCGCGCCACGAACGCTCTTCGGAGGACTCGAGCCTAGCGCATCGGTCCCCCGCCGCCAAGGATCGTGATCCCGAGCGGCTGGCCCGGAGCGGCGTGCAGCATCGCGGCGGCGCTTCCGCGGTTGATGGCAACGGACATGTTCCGGTAGCTGTCCTCGTACAGGATCACGTCACCGGGCCGCGCGTCGGCGAACGTCCTGGCCACCACGGCGAAGTACCTCTCGCCCGCGAGATCGAGCTCGACACGCGACCCGGGCACGAGTCCGGCGCGCTCGACGTCCTCACGGGTCAGGTTCAGCGCGATGTTGCCGAAGCTGTCGACGTAGAGCATGGTCGCGTCGATCCGGTCGCCCGCGAAGCGTGGCTCCGGGAGGTCGAGCCGCACGAGCGCGTCGGGGTCGAGGGGAGGGCCGAGCTCGGCGATCGGCACGCCGTTCGCCAGGTGCGCGGCCGCCGGGGCGAACAGGTCTCTCCCGTGGAAGGTGCGCGAGATCGTCTCGAGCGCGTAAGCCGGGTTGGCGAGCTCGCGCACGTCGACGATGCCGGCGCGCTCGGCCGCCGGGAGCAGGAGGCCGTTGTCCGGGCCCACGAAGAGCCGGCCGTCGGCATCTGCGAGCGCGAGGGGGCGCCGGACACCCCCGACGCCCGGGTCGACGACGGCGAGGTGGACCCCCGCCGGCATGTACGGAAGGGTGCTCGTGAGCACATAGGCGCCCTGCAGCACCGCCGTCGCCGGTATCCCGTGCGTGACGTCGATCACGCGCGCGTCCGGGGCGATGCGGGCGATCACGCCGTGGCAGGTGCCGACGAAGTCGTCCTGCAGCCCGAAGTCGCTCAGGAAGGAGATCACCATCTCCGCCCCGAGTCTACGGCGCCGCGAGCGCCCGCTCGACCGCCTGGGCGAGACCCTCGACGTCGGCGGTCGCCGCCTTCGAGAGGACCGAGTGCCCAGCCTCGACGGCTGCCCGGGACGTCTCGGGACCGATCGTCACGACGCGCGACCCGGGCGCGACCCGGCCGAGCGCCCGCGCGGCCGAGGCGGAGGCGAGCACGACGAGGTCGCAGTCGGGCCACGCGGTCGGGCTCAGCTCGACGGTCCGGTAGAGCACGACCACGTCGGCCTCGAGCGCGTCCGGCAGCAGCCGGCGCGCGCCTTCCGCTCCCACGAACAGCACCCGGCCCGGGGACGAGGGCAGAGCCGCGAGCAGCCCTTCCTGCGTGGAGGTCGTGGCGACGAGGTCGGCGCCGCCGAACGCCGCGGCCGTCGCCGGCCCGATCGCGGCGACCCGGGCGGGCGTGCCGCGCATCCGCCGCCTCAGCTCTCGCGCGCCCGTCGCGCTCGTCAGCACGACCCAGTCGTAGCCCTCGACGTCCACCGGCCCGTCGCCCAGCGGCTCGATCGCGACGAGCGGCACGTGCGCGACCTGGTGCCCGGCGGCCTCGAGCCGCTCGACGAGCGGGCTCTCCCGGCCGGCGGGGCGGGTCACGACGACGCGTGCCACGGCGTCCGCCTCCGCGAACCCCCGTCACGAGCCCGCGGCCCGTCGGGTCGCGAGCGGCCCGGCCGCCGTCCCAGCGAACCTGACCAGGTCCGCGCCCGCACGACCGCCCGCGACCGGACGCCCCACCGGGAGCCCGCGCGAGGGGGTCGTTCGCGGGGCGGTCGCTCGCGAGGCGCCTGGTAGGCCATCCCTAGCCCCCACCCACCCGCGGGGACCGAACGGTACGGGCGCAGACGAGCCGCGTCTGCACCAACTTCGCTCCAGATGTGCGACGAGACGAGCGCGTCATCGTGCGAGCCCGGCGAGCTCCCGCCCGAGCGCGTCCCCATCGACGCCGCTCCGCCGCTCGAGCCAGCTGCCGTCCTCGGCGGCCACGAGGCCCGTGAGCCTGGTGCCGTCGTGGTACGCCGCGACCGGTGCGAGGCACCCGCCACCCACCGCGGCCACGCAGCGCCGTTCGGCCTCGACCCGGCGGCGCGTCTCGGGATCGTCGGTGACGGCGACGCGGTCTTCCTCCCCCGCCCGCACCTGCAGCGCGAGCGCCCCCTGGCCGGCCTCGGGAAGCATCACCTCGGGGTCGAGCCGGAGCCCGATCTCCGCCTGCAGACCCAGGCGGTCGAGCCCGCAGGCGGCGAGAACGACCGCGTCGAGGCCACGCTCGCCGCGCTTCCGCAGGCGGGTGTCGATGTTGCCGCGGAGGGGCTCGATCGAGAGGCTCGGCTCCAGCGCCAGGAGCTGTGCGCGCCGCCGCGCAGACGCGGTCCCGATCCGCATCCCCGGGCGAATCACGCCGGCCCCGCAGAGGGCGTCCCGCGGATCCTCGCGCGCCGGATACGCGCCGACCGCGAGCCCCTCGACGTCGGTCGACGTCATGTCCTTGGCAGAGTGCACGGCGACGTCGATCCGCCCCGCGAGCAACGCCTCCTCGAGCTCCTTGACGAACACGCCGCGACTGCCGATCTCGCCGAACGGCCGGGTGCGGTCACGGTCGCCCGCGGTCGTGATCGGGACGAGCACGATCTCGACTCCCGGCCGGCGCAGCGCGTCTGCCGCACGCTCGGCCTGGGTCAGCGCGAGCCTACTGCCGCGCGAGCCGACGCGAAGCAGCACGGCACCGGCCTCGGCGCTGCGTGACCGGCGCGCCGCACCTGCGCCGACCCGGGGGACGGATGCGGACGAACGCCGTCGGGACGACCACGGGGAGCGGCCGGCCGGGGCGTCGCTCCACGGCGTGGCTCATGCCTCTTCCTCCTCGCCCAGCCCGAACAGGTGGCGCACGACGTCAGCATAGAGCAGCCCGTCAGCCGTCACCGCAGCCTCCTTCATCCGAACCGTGGGGAGATGGAGGAGCTTGTTGACGATCTGTGCCGTGACCGTGTCGACGACGTCCCGCTCCGCTTCGGGGAGCCGGTTCTCCATCCGCGCGAGCTCGGCCGAGCGGATCTCCTCGGCCTTCGCCCGGAGCGACGCGATCGCCGGCACGACGGCGAGCGAGGCGCGCCAGGCGCGGAAGCGTTCGGCCTCCTCGTTGACGATCCGCTCCGCCTGCACCGCCTCGGAGCGCCTCCCCTCGAGCGTCGCCGCCACCACGCCCTCCAGCGCGTCGACGTCGTAGACGAAGCAGCCGTCGATCGAGGCGAGCGCCGGATCGACGTCGCGCGGGACGGCGAGGTCGACGATCAGCACCGGCCGGCCACGCCGTGCGCGCAGGGCCGGCGACAGGGCCTCGGGGGTCAGCACGATCCCGGGCGCACTCGTCGAGGACACCACGACGTCCGCCTCGCCGAGTGCGCCGGCGAGCTCGTCGATCGTAATGGCGCGCGCCCCGAACGACGCGGCAAGCTGCTCGGCCCGCTCGAGCGTCCGGTTCGCGACGACGGCGATCCGGGCACCGCGGGAACGGAGGTTCCGCGCGGTGAGCTCGCTCGTCCGACCCGCGCCGACGAGCACGACGCTCCTGCCCGCGAGACCCTCGAACACCTGCTCGGCGAGCGCGGCCGCCGCCGCGGGCACGGAGGAGGGGCTCTCGCCGATCGCGGTCTCGACCCGCGCCCGTCGGCCGGCCCGGAGCGCCATCCGGAACGTCCGGCCGAGCAGCGGGCCCGGCGAGCCGGCTTCGAACGCATCGCGCACCTGGCCGAGGATCTCGCCCTCACCCGGAACCATCGAGTCGAGGCCCGCTGCCACCCGGAAGAGGTGGAGCGCGGCAGACTCGTCCGCGAGCCGGTACGCGGCGGGAGCGAGTGCCTCCGCACCGCTCCCCGCGAGCGAGAAGAGCGCCCGGTCGGCGTGCTCGGCGAGGCCGCCGTCCTCGCCCGCGAGGTACAGCTCGGTGCGGTTGCACGTGGAGAGGACGACCGCCTCGTGCGCGGGGCCTGCCGCGGCCGCGAGCTCGCGCGCCAGCCCCCCGGCGGTCTCGAGGTCGACCGCGACGCGCTCCCGCAGCTCGAGCGGAGCTCGGTGATGGGAGACGCCTGCGAGCGCGAGCCTCATGCCGCGAAGTGGGTCAGTGGGAGGACCGCGACCACGAGCACGAGCCCCGCGAGGAGCAGGCGTGCGAAGCGGCGCCCGCGGACGCCGGCCTCCCAGCGGACGACGAGCGCCAGCGCATAGAGCGCCCAGATGAGCACCGCGACGGTCATCGCCGCGTCGAGCCCCTTCACGTCGAGCCACACGAGGCCGACGACGATCCCGGCCGAGAGGAGCACCAGGCCCGCGAGCACCGCGCGGGCGGCGAGCCGGTCGAGCGCCTCGAGCGACGGCAACCGGAGCCGCAGGACGCGCGTGTCACGCCGCTTGAGGCGGCGTTCCTCGAACATGTACAGCGCGGCCACCGCCGCCGCGAGGGTGAAGCTCGCGAGACCCGCGAGCATGAGCCCCGCGTGCGTCGCGAGGGCCACTCCGTCGCCGTTTGCGTCCAGCGCGGTGCCCCCGCCGGCCCAGGCGAGCACGACGAGGCCCGCGGCGAGGGGCATGAGCACGAGCCCGACGAGCCGGTAGCGCGGACGGCAGCCCCACACGAGGTAGCCGGAGACGACGAGCCAGGAGAGGAGATTCAGGGCGCCCGCCCACGTTCCCCACGGGAACCCCTCCGCCGACAGCGCCTGCGCCGTCAGCAGCCCCGTCTGGGCGAGCCAGCCGACGCGTACGCCCCAGATCCCGAGCCTGCCGTACCGTGCGTGCCCGCGCAGCTCGCCCGCGTACACGAGCGCGGCCTCCCCGTAGGCGATCACCGTCGGCCAGACGAGCAGCTCAGCCATCGGGCGGCTCTCCCGCCGCGACGCGGGCCTGCGCGAGACGGACGAGCTCACCCGTCTCCCGTTCGAGCCGCGCGAGCTTCGTCGAGATGATCACCACCCAGGCGAGGACGAACACGAGGAAGACCCCGTATGCCGCCGCCACGTACTTCTCGGCCGCGCTCACGGAGCGAGCGCCTCGCGAAGCTCCCGGAGGTTCGCGTCGGTTCGCTTCCCCGCGAGCTCGACCCGGTACATCACGTACGCGAGGAGCGTGATCGCCGCCCACGAGACGCAGAATGCGGCGAACATCTCGCCCGTCATCTGGGGGCCGTCGCGCGTGAAGACGGTGGGGTGGATGAAGTCGCTCGCGAGTCGGATCGCGAGGAAGCTGACGGGCACGAGCGCGACCCCGAAGAGCGCGTAGACGGCGGAGATCCGCTCGCGCCGGGGGCCCGGCTCGATCGAGAAGCGGAGCATGAAGTACGCGCAGTAGAAGAGGAAGAGGACGAGGAAGAGCACCAGCTGGTTCGAGCTCCATGTCCACCACACGCCCCAGGATGCCTTCGCCCAGATCGAGCCCGTGACGAGGGTGAGGGCCCCGAAGATGGTTCCCTGGTGCACGCCCGTGTAGCTCTCCAGGTCGTAGCGGAGCCCACGCGTCGTGAGCAGGCGGAAGGCCTTCCAGGCGGCGAGGCCGAAGCAGGCGTACGCGGTGAGCGCGATCGGGACGTGGACGTAGAAGATCTTCTGGGAGAGCCCCTGGTCGGCGTCCTCGGGCGCGACGAAGAAGATCATCGCGACGGCGACCCCGGACAGCGTCGCCGCGACGGTCGCGAGGACGGTGAGAGAAGGCTTCGTGATGCTCATCGCGCGAGGGGTCACTCGGTGACGACGTACTCGAACGCCGCCCAGGAAAGTATCGCGAAGACCACGTCGTAGAGGCCCAGGAACCCGAGAAACTTCCCGGGGTCGTCCGAGATGCTCGCGCCGACGCCACCGACCACGATGGGGATCGCGAGCGGCAGGAAGACGAGCGGGAGGAGCACCTCGCGGCCCCTGGAGGCCGCCGCCATCGCCGAGACGAGCGAGCCGACTGCGCAGATCCCCACCGACGCGAGCAGCACGCCCGCGAGCGCACTCGCGTCGAGAGGCGCGAAGAACAGCGTGAACGCGGGCAGCGCGACGAGCTCCGCGGCACCGAGGAAGGCGAGCGCGGCGACCGTCTTCCCGAGCCAGATCGCGCTGCGGTCCGTCGGCGCGAGCACGAGCCCGTCGAGGGCGCCGGCCTCCTGCTCGGGCACCCACGCCCGCGCGAGGCCGAGGAGCGAGGTGAACACGAGGGCGACCCAGAGCAGCCCGTACGCCGCCCGATCGCCGGCATCCTGGGGCAGCGCGAAATGGAACACGACGAGGGTCGCGAGCACGAACAGCAGCATGGCCGGGAGGGTGTCGCGGGCACGGAGCTCGAGCCGCAGGTCCTTCCGCGCCAGCGCCGCGACGTCACCCAGGTAGCCCGTCATGGACGCCCGAGGGCGAGTCGCCCGGTCGCGAGGCGGTCGAGACGGGCAGGCTCGTGGGTCGCGACCACGAAGGTCGTCGTGCCCGCGAGCGACTCGAGCTCCTGGTCGAGCAGCGCGGCCCCGTCGAGGTCGAGCGCGGAGTGCGGCTCGTCGAGGACGAGCAGCTCCGGGCCGTGGAGGAGCGCCCGGCAGAGGGCGAGCCGCTGCGTCATCCCACGGGAGAACGCCAGCACGCGCTCGGTTCGCGCCTCCCACAACCCGAAGCGCTCGAGGAGCATCCCGATGCGCTCCCGCCGCTCCGGGACACGGTAGAGCCGGCCGAAGAGGTCGAGGTTCTCGAGCGCCGTGAGCTCGCGGTAGAGGAGCGGCTCGTGCCCTACGAACCCGAGACGCGCCCGGTCGAGGGCGACGTCGAGCGTCCCGCGCGTCGGCGTGGCGAGCCCGACGAGCAGGCGCAGGAGCGTGGTCTTCCCGGAGCCGTTCGGGCCGGTGACGACGAGCGCCCCGCCGCGCACGAGCTCGAAGGAGACGTCGCGCAGGACTCTGCGCGGGCCGAAGCTCCGCTCGACCCCGGTGGCGCGGACGAGCACGGCGTCACCCATCCCTTCCCGCCCCCTCCACTGCCGACCCCGCCACGTGGACGGGCCCCGCACCGACCCGCGGCCATCGCCGGCTCCACCTCGGCGCGGCCAACCTCCCCCAGGGGCACCCCCGGTGCCCTGATGTCACGCTAGCGGGAGATCCGTGCCGCATGGGTGCCGGGATCGTGCCGGAAGCGTGACGGGCGACGTGGCCGCGGGTCGAACGAGGGGTCGTCGGCCCGGATCGGGGGCGGACGACACCCGTGCCCGCGGGCGCAACCCGTGACGTGCGTCGCGCGACCAACGCGCGCAGCCAAGACCCGCCGCGGGCGGCGGACCTCGTCGCGCGGACCCGGCGCGACGCCGTGGGCTCGACCACGGCCGCGCGACGCCTCAGCCGAGGGTGTCCAGCGCGACGAACGCGAGGAACGCGATCGAGAGCACGCCGTTGACGGTGAAGAACGCCGCGTCGAGGCGGCGCAGGTCGCCGGGCCGCACGATCGCGTGCTCGTAGCCGAGCAGCGCGGCCACCACGGCGACCCCGAGCCAGTACCACGGGCCGGCGTCGAGGCCCGTTCCTGCGAGCGCGAGCAGCACGACCACGCCCGCGTGCATCGCGCGTGCCCCGGCGAACACCCCGCGTATGCCGAACCGCGTGGCCCAGGAGTGCAGGCCCGCCTCGAGGTCGTGCTCGAGGTCGAACAGCGCGTAGAAGAGGTCGAACCCGGCGACCCACAGGCACACGGCGCCCCCGAGGGCCCAGGCCTGCCACGGGAGCTCCCCCGTGATCGCGACCCAGGCGCCCACCGGCGCCAGCCCGAGGGCCGCCCCGAGCCAGAGGTGGCACAGCCACGTGAACCGCTTGAGATACGGGTAGCCCACGAACAGCACGACCGGTATCGGCCAGAGCCACCGCACCACCGGATCGAGGTGGAACACCGCCAGGAGATACACGGCGAGCGCGAGCGCGCAGAGGAGGACGACCTGGATGCGCGTCAGCACCCCTGATGGAAGCTCGCGCCCCGCCGTCCGAGGGTTCGCGGCGTCGATCTCGGCGTCGACGAGCCGGTTGAGGCTCATGGCGAGCGTGCGTGCGCCGACCATCGCGAGCGTGATCCACCCCATCGTCTCGAGCCCCGGCCAGCCGTCGACCGAGAGGAGGGCGCCGACGTAGGCGAACGGGAGCGCGAACACCGTGTGCTCGAGCCGCACGAGGCGCGCGAGGCGGACCGGGAGCGGCGCGGCGACGGCGCTCACGCGGGATCCTTCGTCTTCGAGACGAGCACGACGTCGTCGATGCGCATCCCCTTGTCGACCGCCTTCGCCATGTCGTAGACGGTCAGGCCGGCGATGCTGACGGCGGTCAGCGCCTCCATCTCGACGCCGGTCTGGGCCGTGGTCTCGACGGCCGCCTCGATCACGACCCCGTCCGCATCGATCACGAGCTCGACCTCGACGTGCGTCAGCGGCAGCGGATGGCAGAGCGGCACGAGCTCGCTCGTCCGCTTCGCCGCCTGGATGCCCGCGATGCGTGCGACGGCGAGCGCATCGCCTTTTGGCAGCGAGCGGAGCCGGGAGGCAGTCTCGGCAGCCATCCGCACCCGGCCGCGGGCGACGGCGCGCCGCCGCGAGAGCGGCTTCCCCCCGACGTCGACCATGCGGACCTCGCCGCTGGCCTCGTCGACGTGCGACAGCTCGCTCACCGGCACATGTTGCCGGGGCAGACGACAGACCCGTGGCTCACGAGGCGCATCGTAGCCCCGGCGTGCGCCTCAGGCGACCGCGGCGGGCGCACGCTCGTCGAGCTCGTCGAGCTCGCGCTCGGCCCACGCGTCGAGGTCGTGCGCGCGCACGGAGGCGCGGATGCGCTCGAGCCGGTGCCGCCGCTCGGAGTCGGGCAGCGCAAGCGCGAGCGCCAGCGCCTCGGCCTGCCCCGGCACGTCGAGCGGGTCGACGCCGACCGTCCACTCGCCGATCTCCTCGAACGCGCCGGCCTGCCGCGACAGGACCACGGCACCGCCGCGCTCGTTGACGAGGGGCGCCTCCTTCGCCACGAGGTTGAGGCCGTCCATCACCGGGTTGACGAGCAGGACGTCGTACTCGCAGTACGCGGCGATCGAGGCGAGGAAGTCGTCGCGCACGTCGAGCCGGATCGGCTCCCACCCCGGGCGGCCGAACCGGGCGTTTACGGCCGCGGCCGCCTCCTCCGTGGCGCGGCGGTAGTCGGCGTACTCGGGGATCTGCTGCCGCGACGGGTCGAGCAGCGCCAAGAGGCCGATGCGGCCGTGGAGCACGGGCTCGCGCTCGAGCAGCAGGCCGAAGGACTCGAAGCCGCGGACCGCGTTCTTCGACGGGTCGGTCCGGTCGACACGGAGGACGAGAATCTCCGGGCGCTCTTCGAGGAGCGCCAGGCGCCGCTCGCGGACGCCGTCGGTGCCCGTGAGCGCGACGAAGCCGTCCGCGTCGACCGCGATGGGGTTCGCGTGGGAGCGCTGCTCGGCCTCGGCGCCGCGCCCGAGCAGCACCTCGCAGCACTCGACGAACGCCGATCGCCACCGCTCCGTGTGGAAGCCGACGCTGTCACAGGCGAGCAGGCCCTCGTGGACCGCGACGGCGATCGACCGCGGCAGGACGCCCCACTCCTCGGGGTCGACCCAGGGGATGTGGACGAAGTGCGCGATCCGCGTCCGAGGGCGGACGGCGCGCACGAGAGCCGGCGCACGGTACAGGTGGTAGTCCTGCACGAACAGGGGCGCTCCCGGCCGTCGGTCGAGCTCCTCGACGGCGGCGTCGGCGAGCGCCTCGTTCACGGCGACGTAGGCATCCCAGGCGGCAGAGAGGTCGGCCTCGGGATCGCGCTTCAGGTCCCAGAGCCCGTGCTGCACGAACCACAGCACGGGGTTGGCCAGCACCGTGTAGAAGAGCTCGTACGCCGCCGGGTCGTGCGCGACGAGGCGCAGCCGGAAGCTCGAGCCGGCGTCCGAGCGCTCCTCACGGGCTCCGGCGAGCGCGACCTCGCGGTCGGCGTCGCTCATCGTGCTCGCCACCCACGCGACGTCGTGCCGGTCGACGAGCGGGCCCAGCGCCGCCACGAGCCCCCCTGCCCCGCGGACGGTATCCAGCGACCCGTCGGGTCGCCGGCGAAAGCCGACCGGGCCGCGATTCGAGACGACGACGAGGGGGTCCGCCACGCGTTACCGCGTCCCCGGCGGCCGCTCCCCGAGGGTCACCTCGACCGTGCGGCGTTTCCCACCCCGCAGGACGGTGAAGGTCACCGTCTGGCCCGGCAGCAGCTCCGTCGCCACGACGCGCGAGATGTCGTCGGTGCCCGTCACCGGCGTCGCTCCGATCGCGACGATCAGGTCGCCGCCGAGGGTCACGTCGAGCCCCTGGTACGCCTCGGTGCGGGTGCCGCCGCGGAGCCCCGCGGCCGCGGCCGGCGTCCCCTCGTCGACGCGGGTGACGAGCGCGCCGCGCTCGGCACCGAGGCCGAACTTCTTCGCCATGCCCGGCGTCACGTCCTGGGTGCGGATCCCGACGTACGCGTAGCGCACGCGGCCCGTGCGCACGAGCTGGTCGAGCGAGCGCCGCGCGACGTCGATCGGGATCGCGAAGCCGACCCCCTCCGCGGTGCCCGACGTGCTCTCGATCTGCGCGTTGATGCCGATCACGTGACCGGTGGCGTCGAACAGCGGGCCGCCGGAGCTGCCCCGGTTGATCGGCGCGTCGACCTGGATCGCGTTCGCCACGGCGAAGCCCGACGTCAGGGAGTCGATCGAGCGGCCGGTCGCGGAGACGACGCCGACCGAGAGCGACGTCTGCTGCCCGAAGGGGCTGCCGATCGCGGCGACCGGCTCGCCGACGACGACGCCGGCGGAGTCGCCGAGCGGGACGGGCGAGAGGTGGTGGTCGGCGGCAGCGACGCGCAGGACGCCGATGTCGCTGAACAGGTCCCACCCGACGATCTCGGCGCCGACGCGATCGCCGTCGGAGAACTCGACGTAGACCGCGCCCGCGCCGCGCACGGTGCGCGACTCGGTCACGTTCGTGATCACGTGCGCGTTGGTCAGGATCAGCCCGTCCCGGTCGACGACGAAGCCGGAGCCCTGGGAGCTGCCGTCGGCCCCGAGATTCGCGTAGATCGTCACGACCCCGTCGGCGCGGGCGGCGTACAGCGCCGCAGGGTCGAAGGCCGACGGCGGGACCGTGCGCGCGGGAACCGTCTCCGGCGCGGTGGCGGCCCCGCGCGTGACGGTGGTCGACCCACCCGCGAGGTCAGTCTCGTGGGCCACGACGAGCGCAGCGCCGGCACCGAGCGCAGCGGCGACGAAAGCGACTCCCGCTGCGACCCAGAGACGCATCATGTCCACGGTACCAGCGGCCCCTGGCCGGCCGGCCCGGCGTTTCCACGTGGAAACGGCGCCGCGGAGCGCGTCAGGACGGCACGGGAACGGCGCTCGGCGCCGCGGCGACGGCCGGCAGCCGGAGGGCGAAGGTCGTCCAACCGGGAGCGGTGTCGAGCTCCACCGTGCCGCCCATGCGCTCCGCCAGCTCTCTGGCGATCGCGAGCCCGAGGCCGCTGCCGGACGCCTGCGGCCCCTCGACGCGGTAGAAGCGGTCGAAGATCCGCTCGACGTGCTCCGACGGGATGCCCGGCCCGTCGTCGGTCACGCTCAGCACCGCCCTGCCGCCGTCGCCCGCCACCCGGACCACCACCTGCGTGCCGGGTGGTGTGTGGGCAATCGCGTTGGCGACGAGCGCCCGGCCGATCTGGAGCACGCGCTCCTCGTCGGCGAGCGCCCACGCGTCCGGGACCGTGTCGAGCGTGAGCGCGTGGTCGGTCGTCTCCGCGATCGGCAGCAGCTCGTCCACGAGCGCCCGGGCGACGTCGGCGAGCACGACCTCCTCGCTCTCGACGTGCAGGCGCCCGGCGTCGATGCGGGAAAGGTCGAGGAGGTCCGCGGAGAGTCGGGTCAGCCGGTCGACCTGCTCGCGGGTCGTGACGAGGAATCCCGTGCGCGTCTCCTCGTCGAGGTCCTCGTCCGACATCAGCTCCAGGAAGCCGGCGAGGGAGAACAACGGCGTGCGCAGCTCGTGCGACGCGTTCGCGACGAACTCCTTCCGGGCGGTGTCGAGCTGGGCGAGCTGGACGCGCATCCGCTCGAACGCCGCCGCGAGCTGGCCGAGCTCGTCGTCCCCCTGGTCGACGACCGGCTGGTCGAACCTCCCCTGCGCGATGCGGTTCGCGGCCCGCTCGAGCCGACGGATGCGGCGCGCGTGCAGCGCGGCCGCGGTACTGCCGAGGATCGCCGCGATCGCGAGCGCGACGCCGGTCGCGTACAGGAGGCGGCGCTTCACCACCCGCACGGTCGCGAGCTGGTCCTCGATCGGCGCGGACAGCAGCAGCACGTTCCCCGACGTGAGCAACGGCACGGCGACCTCGCCGTAGGGACGGCCGCCACGCTGCACCCGCCCGCGCGCGATGCGCGTCGTCTGCGCGGTCCTGAGCGCGACGGCGTCGTCCGTCACCGGCAGACCCGACGAGGCGGAGTCCGCGAGCGGCCGCAGCGACAGGGGCGACGGCCCGAACACCTGGTAGACGACCGTGCGGGCGTTGTAGAGGAACGACGCCCCCGCGACGAAGCCGTCGAGCGTGAGCGGCTGGCTGAAGTCACGCGTCGCGTAGTTGGCCGCCAACGCGACGCCGTCCCGCTGCAGCTCTTCGAGGCGGTCGTCGACGAGGCGGCGCTCGAGCGAGGGGACGACCATCAGGTAGGCGCCGCCGAGCGCGCCGCCGACGATCAGGAGCAGCGCGACCGCGAGCGTGGTGCGGATGCCGCCCGGCAGCCTCACGCGCCGTCCCTGAAGCGGTAGCCGGCTCCCCGCACCGTGACGATCAGCTCCGGCTCGCGCGAGTCCCGCTCGATCTTCTCGCGCAGGTGCCGGACGTGGACGTCGATGGTGCGCGGCTCGCGGTAGTCGGCGCTGCCGCGGATCCGCTCGAGGAGCTGCCGTCGGCTGAAGACCACCCCTGGCTCGGACGCGAGCAGCGCGAGCAGCTCGAACTCGACGAACGTCAACGCCACGGGCTCGCCACGCACCTCGACCGTCCGGCGGGGAAGGTCGACGACCAGGTCGCCACGGTCGATCACGTCCTCGCGACGGCTCGCGACGTGCGGATTCGCGGCCCGGCGCAGCAGCGCGCGCACACGGCTGCGGAACTCCCGGATCGAGAAGGGCTTGGTGATGTAGTCGTCCGCTCCGAGCTCGAGCCCCAGCACCTTGTCGAGCTCGTCGTCGCGGGCGGTGAGCATGATGATCGGAACGGTGCTCTCCGACCGCAGCCGGCGGCACACCTCCAGCCCGTCGACTTTCGGCAACATGATGTCGAGCACGACGAGGTCGACCGCCTCCTCCGCGAAGCGCTGGAGCGCCTCGTCACCGTCCCGGGCCTGGACGACGCGGTAGCCGTCCCGCTCGAGCGGATAGGTGAGGAGCGCCTGGATCGAGTCCTCGTCGTCGACGAGGAGGATGGTCGAGGAGGAATCCGGCATGTCGGGTCCCTTAACGTAATAATTCCTGCGTTGCGCGCCGGTTGCGCGGCCTCGGGGGGACGCGGCCACGGGCGCGCCCGTCAGCGGGGCGTTGAGCCGCGGCCGGAGGCGCTGCGGCGCGAGGCCGTGAGCGGCGCACGAGGCTGTCCGGGTGTGACGGCCGGACGTGAGCGCCTGACCGCGCCTACTATTGCCCCCTGCATGGAGCCCGCCCGCCTCGGCACGAGCAAGGGGAGGCCGCGGCGCGGCTCGGTCGAGCGCCCCGTCGACGGGCGCCTCGTGCGCAAGGCGAGCATCGTCGTCGTCGCGCCGGTCCTGCTCCTCCTGCTGACCCTCGGACGCTCCGGCCCGCTCCCGGCACCTCCGCTCCCGCCTGCCTTCGACCGCTCGACGGCGACGTCGCTCACGGTCGACCTGGCGCGCGAGAACCCGAACCGCGTCCCCGGCTCGCTCGGCGCCGCCGACGCAGCCGCGTGGGTCCGGAACAAGCTCTCGCTCTACGGGCTGTCGGTGCGCGAGGACCGGTGGCGCGAGGACGTGCCGGGAGTCGGCCGCGTGGAGTTGCGCAACCTCGCCGCGGTCGTCCCCGGGACCGTCCCGGAGACCATCGTCGTCGTTGCTCATAGAGACAACAACGGGGAGACCGCGGGGGCGAACGACGACGCGAGCGGCACCGCGGCGCTCGTCGAGCTCGCGCGGGCCTACGCGACCGCAGGCACCACCGAGTCGGCCCGGACGCCCCTGCACACGCTCGTCTTCCTCTCCACGGACGGAGACGCGTTCGGGTCACTGGGAGCCGCCCGGTTCGCGACGCATTCCCCGCTGGCGCGCCGAGCGGTTGCGGTGGTGTCGCTCGACGGGCTCGCGGGCGACACGAGCCCGCGACTCGAGGTGGGAGGGCTCGACGGACGGTCGCCTCCGCAGGCGCTCGTGCGGACCGCCACCGCGCGGATCGCGGCGGAGACGGGGCGTCCGCCGGCGCTGCCGGGCCTCCTCACCCAGCTCGTAGGGCTCGGGCTCCCGTTCGGCTACGGGGAGCAGGCGCCGGTGCTCGGCGAGCGCACGCCGGCGGTGCGGATCGCCACCGGGCCCGACGCCGGCGTGCCGCCCGGCGGCGACGAGCTCGCCGCGCTCGACTCGGCCCGGCTCGGACAGCTCGGCAGGGCCTCGGAGTCGCTGCTCAACTCGCTCGACCAGACCGTCGAGCTGCCCGCCTCGACGAACGGCGCGATCTATCTCGCGCAGCGCACCGTGCGGGGCTGGGCGCTTCAGCTGCTGCTGCTCGCGAGCGTGGTCCCTTTCGGCGCGGCCGCGCTCGACCTGCTCTCGCGCGCACGCAGGCGCCGGCTCCCGCTGCGCGCGGCGTGGCGCTCGCTGCGACGCAGGGTCGAGCTCTGGCTCGTGCTCCTCCTGATCGTCGGGCTCGCGGCACTCGCGGGCGCGCTCCCGCGCGAGCCGCGCCTGCCGCCTCCGCCGGACGAGCCTCCGGTCGACTCCTGGCCGCTCGGGCTGCTCGCGATCCTCGCCTTCGTCGCGTCGCTGGCGTGGCTCCGCTCGCGTGCGCGGCTCCTGGGACGGGCGCCGGCCAGCCCGGAGGACGAGCTGGCGGCGTACACGGTCTCGTTCGTCGCCCTGCTGCTCGTCGCCGCCGGCACGGCGCTGGTCTCGCCGTACAGCCTCGTCTTCGTGCTGCCGTCCCTCTACACCTGGCTCTGGCTCCCGCAGCTCCGCCGCACGCCGGGCTGGGTCACCGACGTCCTCTTCGGGGCGGGTCTCGTCGGGCCGGTGCTCGCGCTCGTCGTGCTCGCCGAGCAGCTCGACCTCGGAGCCCGTGCCCCCGTCTACGCAGCGTCGCTCCTGACGACCGGGGTCGTTCCCTGGGGCGCGACGCTCGCGCTCACGGCCTGGGCGGCGGTCGCCGGGCTGATCGGCTCTGTCGCGTCGGGGAGCTACGTGCCGGCGGACGGGTCGAGCGGCAGGTAGCGGACGCTCGTCCCCGGCGCGAGCTCGCCCGACCCGCGGGGAACGTGGACGAGCGCGTCCGCGCGCGCGGCGCGCGCGATCATGTGCGAGTCCTGGCCCGACAGGGGCCGCAGGAGGACCCCGTCGCCCGACCGCTCGACGGACGCGCGCTGGAAGTCGTCGCGCGCGGCACGCCGCGTCGCGGCCCCTCCGAGCACACCGGCACGGAACGGCGGCTCGGGGTGTGGCACGCCCTGGAGCGCCCGGATCGCGGGCAGGACGAACAGCATCGCGCCGACGAGCGACGAGACCGGGTTTCCGGGGAGCCCGAACACGAGGGTGTCGCCCCTGACGGAGAACGACAGCGGCTTGCCCGGACGCATCGCCACGCCCCAGAACACCTCCTCCGCACCCAGCCGGCCCAGCGTCTCCCGGACGAGGTCGTGAGGGCCGACGGACACGCCTCCGGACGTGACGAGCACGTCCGCCTCGAGCCCCCGGGCCAGCGCGGCCTCGTGCGCCTCCTCGTCGTCCGCGACCTGCGCCGGGGCCTCCACCGAGACCCCGGCGCCCTCGAGGAGCGCCCGCAGCATCAGTCCGTTCGACTCGTAGATCTCGCCCTCGCGGAGCTGTGTGCCCGGTGGCCTGAGCTCCGTGCCGGTCGACACGATCGCGGCCCGAGGCCGGCGGGAGCAGCGCGGCCGGCTCACCCCTGCCGACGCGAGCGCGGCGAGCCGCGATGGGGTCAGGGCGGCGCCGGCCCGCAGGACGACCTCGCCCGCGGCGACGTCGCCGCCGCGCGGACGCACGTGCGCGCCCGCGTGCACGGGCTCGGAGACCACGACCGAGTCCCCGTCCTCCCGCACCAGCTCGATCGGGACCACCGCGTCGGCACCGTCAGGCACGACCCCGCCCGTCGAGATCGCCATCGCCTCGCCTGCACCGAGCGGGCCGTCCGCCGGCCGGCCCGCCGCAATCCGCGCCACGACGGGGAGCCTCCCCGGCGTGTCCTCCGACCGGAGCGCGAAGCCGTCCATGGCCGAGCTCGCGAAGCGGGGAAGGTCGATCGCGGCGGACGCGTCCTCCGCCAGCACCCGCCCCGCGGCAGCCGCCAGCTCGACCGGCTCGGCCGGGAGCGGGCGGGCACGCGCAAGGACGCGGGCCAGTGCGTCCTCGACGCTGAGGAGCTCTGCCACGGCGGGCACGCTACACACGGGGTACGCTGCGCGCGTGATCTCGGTCGTCGTCCCCGTACGCGACGAGGAACTGACCGTCGAGCCACTCTACGAGGAGCTGGCGAGCGCGCTCGGGGAGCAGGACGAGTGGGAGGTCGTCTACGTCGACGACGGCTCGCGCGACGGCACGCGTGCCGCGCTGGCGCGCCTGCACGAGTCCGCCACGAACGTCCGGGTGGTGCGGCTGCGCCGGAACGCCGGGAAGGCTGCGGCGCTCGACGCCGGGTTCCGCGTCGTGGAGGGCGACGTGGTCGTGACGATGGACGGCGACCTGCAGGACGACCCGTCGGAGATCCCGCGCCTGCTCGCGAAGCTCGACGAGGGCTACGACCTCGTCTCGGGCTGGAAGACGCGGCGCAACGACCCGTGGTCGCGGCGCGCGCCCTCCAGGGTCTTCAACGGGGTGACGGGCCTGCTCTCGGGCGTGCACCTGCACGACATGAACTGCGGGCTCAAGGCCCTGCGCGTGGAGGTCGCCCGCGACCTCGACCTGTACGGGGAGCTGCACCGCTTCGTGCCGGTGCTCGCCAACGACCTCGGCTATCGCGTGACCGAGGTGGGCGTGAACCACCGCCCCCGCGAGCACGGGCGCAGCCGCTACGGGCTCGAGCGGTACACGCGCGGGTTCCTCGACCTGCTGACCGTGTCGTTCATGAGCCGCTACCGGCACCGGCCGCTGCACCTGTTCGGCGGGCTCGGGCTCGCGCTCGGCACGATCGGGACGGCGATCCTCGTCTATCTCACGATCGTGAAGCTGACGGGCGAGCCGATCGGGAGGCGACCGCTCCTGCTGCTCGGTGTCCTGCTCGTCGTGGTCGGAATCCAGTTCCTCTCGCTCGGCCTCCTCTCGGAGCTCGTCACGAGCCAACACCGCGAACGCTTCCGAGCCGACGACGACCGGCCGTCGCGGCTCGTCGACGAGATCCTCCGCTGACCCGCAGGTGAGGGTCCTCTACTTCGGGACGTACGACCGCACGTCGCCGCGTAACACGCAGGTGATCTCGTGCCTGCGCGGCGCGGGAGTCACGGTCGTCGAGCACCACCGTGGAGTCTTCGGGCGCCACAATTGGGCACCGGGCCCTCGGACGCTGGCGAGGCTGGTCCGGGCCGAGGTCGCGCTCGGCCGGGTGCGTGACGCCGACGCGGACGTGATCGTTGTCGGCTACCCGGGTCACGCGGACCTGGCCGCTGCACGCCGGGTGGCCGCCGGCAGACCCGTGGTCTTCAATCCCCTCGTCTCGCTCGCGGACACACTGGTCGGAGACCGCGGCCTGGTGTCCAGACGGTCCCCCGCCGCAGCCGCGCTGCGGACGCTCGACCGTCGCGCATTCCGGGCGGCAGACCTCGTCGTCGCGGACACCGAGACCCACGCCATCTACTTCCGCGACGCCTTCGAGCTGCCGTCCGACCGCGTCCAGGTCGCGCTTGTCGGTGCTGAGGACGCACTGTTCCGGCCAGGCCGCCCGGACCCGGGGCCGTTTCATGCCCTCTTCGTCGGGAAGCTCATTCCGCTCCACGGGCTCGAGACCATTCTCGCGGCCGCCGCGCTCGTCCCCGAGGTCCCGTTCGTCGTTGCCGGGGACGGGCAGCTCGCATCCCTCCTGCGGGACCGTCCGCCGAACGTCGAGCACGTACCCTGGATCGCCTACGAATCCCTGGCGGACGCGTATCGCACTGCGGGGTGTGCGCTGGGGATCTTCGGCGCCGGGCCGAAGGCGGCGCGAGTGATCCCGAACAAGGTGTTCCAGGCGCTCGCCACCGCCCGGCCGGTGATCACGGCGGATACCCCCGGCGCGCGGGAGCTCCTGACGCACGAGCTCGATGCACTGCTCGTCCCACCCGGTGATGCAGAGGCACTGGCGCAGGCCGTCCGCAGACTCGCGGACGACGGGCAGCTCGCGGCGACGCTCGCGGCCGCGGGACGGGCGACCTACATGGCGCATGCGTCCGAGCCGGTGCTCGGCGCTCGCTGGCGGTCGCTGCTCGAGGACGCGGTGGGCGCGTGAGCCCCCGCCCGGCGGTGCTCGTCGCCGCCGGCTCGACGGCGTTCGCAGCCGGGCTCGGCGCGCTCGCCGTGCTCCAGCATCGGGCGTTCTGGACGGGGCGCTTCGACCTGGGGAACGTCGGGCAGGCAGTCTGGTCGACGGCCCACGGCCACCCGTTCTCCGTGACGGGGCTGCCTGGAGTCCAGATCTCGCGGCTCGGCGCGCACTTCGAGCCGATCATCGCGGTCTTCGCACCTCTCTGGTGGCTGTGGCCGGACGCCTCGCTCCTGCTCGTCTGCCAGGCGGCGGCGGTCGCCACCGGGGCGGTTCCCGTGTTCCTGCTCGGCCGGAAGCACCTGGGTTCGGACTGGGCCGCCGCGGGGTTCGCGCTCGCATACCTTCTCCACCCGGCGACGGAGTGGCTCGTGCTCGACGACTTCCACGCGGTCGCGCTCGCGACTCCTCTGCTCCTCTGGGGCTTCTGGTTCCTCGACGAGGACCGGTTGGTTGCGTTCGCGGCGGTCGCGCTCGCAGCGTGTCTGACGAAAGAGCAGATCGGGCTGGTGGTCGCGGCGATGGGTCTCTGGTACGCGCTCCGCCCGGGACGCCGGCGAGCCGGGCTCGCGGTCGCGGCGGGAGGCGTCGCGATCACGACGCTCGCCATCGCGGTCGTGATCCCGCACTACTCGATCTCGGGAGCGTCTCGCTTCGAGGGCCGCTACACCGAGATCGGCGGGTCGCCCCACGGCATTCTCGAGACCGCGGTGACGGACCCCGGGACGATCGTGGCCGCGGCCACCCACGGCCGCGACCTCGCGTACCTGGCCGACCTCCTCCTGCCGCTCCTCGCGCTTCCGCTCCTCGCGCCCCTCGCCGCGCTCACGGCTCTCCCCGAGCTCGCCCTGAGCCTCCTCTCGGACACGCGCAGCCAGACCTCGATCCACTTCCACTACACGGCGGGCGCCCTGCCGGGGCTCATGGTCGCCGCCGTTCTCGGAGCCGCGCGGCTCCGGCGGCGCTTTGCGTGGGCCAGGCGCCCAGAGGGGAGGGCCGTCGTCGTCTCGACGCTCGTCGCCGGGCTGCTCCTCGGGCCCCTCCCGGTGTGGAGCCACGTGCCGCTCGGCTCCGGCCTCGGTGCGCGGGAGCACGTCGTCGGCCACCATGCGGACGTCGCCGCGCGCGCACTGCGCCTTGTTCCGCCGGCCGCTCCGGTGAGCGCCACGAACACCCTCGGAGCACATCTCTCCGAGCGCCGGCGCGTCTTCAGCTTCCCGGTGCTCGGGGAGGCGGACTGGGTCGCGGTCGACACGACCCGGCCCAGCTACCGCGACCAGACGGGCCGGGCGGACCAGTTCCGCGCCGCCCTCGCGACGCTCCGCTCGAGTGGACGCTTCCGGGTCGTGTTCGACGAGGACGGCGTCCTCGTCCTGCGGCGAGGCTCCTAGAGAGGGATCGTCTGCGGGAGGAGGTACGCCGTCAGCGCGAGGGCCGCCAGCGCAGCCGTCCGATCCTCGCCCGTCGCGGCGAGCGGGACGGCCCACGCGAGGTACCAGACCGCCAGGTACGGCGTCGTGACGAGAACGAGACACGCCGCGAGCCCGAGCCGTGCCCGCCCCCGGGTCGCCTCCCGCGCGAGCGCGGCCAGCCCGCCCGCGAGCCCGGCGAGCGCGAGCCCGAGCGCGAGCGCGTGCGGGGCTCCCAGCTGCTCCAGCCGCGCGGGCAGCGCGTAGCTCGTCTCGCGTGCCGCGTTGGCGGCGAGCGGCTCTGCCGCCCGGAGCCAGTCGAGCCCGTACGCCCACGTGGCGGCGGCGCCGAGGAGCGCGACCGCGAGGACGATGCCGCGGCCGCCGACGGGCCGGGCGCGCGCCCGGGCCGCGAGCGCCGCGAGGAGCAGGAACAGCAGCGGAACCCACTTCACGAGCACGGCGAGCACCCAGACCGCGCCCGAGAGCTCGTGCCGCCGGCGGAGCGCGAGCGCGACCGCGAGCGCGGCGAGGCCGCCGACCAGCGCGTCGTTGTGACCCCCGCCGGCGGCGTGGATCGCGAGCACGGGGTTCCAGCCGACGAACGCGAGGGCGAGCGCGGGTCGTCTCGCCCCGTTGGCGACGGCCGCGGCGGCGGCGAGCACGCCGGCCGCGGCGAGGGCCTTGAACAGCCAGGCGGCCGCGTCGGCGGACGAGCCCGCCACGTCGGCCACGGGCTCGGAGAGCCCGGTGAACGCGGGCCCGTAGACCGTGGTCGTGTCGCGCCACGCGGCGCCCACGTAGGGTGCCGCCGGGCTCTCCGGGAACGACGACGGTGGATCGACGTACGGATTGCCGGCGCCGTCCGCGGCAATCCACCCGTAGCCCCAGTACGTCCATGCGTCGGTCGAGAGGAGCAGCGGCGCGCCGAGTGGGACGGCCTGCACGAGCACCGCGACGACCGCCGCCGCGCGCAGCGCGAGCGGCCCGCGACGCGCCAGCGCGAGTCCGACCACGTAGGCGACGAACGCGGACGCGAGCAGAACGAGGAAGGGCCACGCGGAGCCCGCCGGCCTCGACGCTCCGCTCAGTGGGACGAGCGGGGAGTCGTGCTGCCAGGCGAGGGCCGAGGCTGCGCCGACCAGACAGAGGGTCAGGAGGCCGGCGGCGAGCGCCGGACCGGGCCTCACGGGCTGTTCGCTCGGCCGGCTCCCGCCGGCGTTCCGTTCCCCGGCGTCCCCTTCGAGGTGGTCGCGCCGCCCTGGGTGTCTGTCGGCTCGGTCGTGGTCGTCGGAGCCACGTAGTACGGGTCGTACGACAGGGCGTTCGGCCCGCGCTGCCAGGTCGAGAACACCGCGGGCTGGCGCGGCTCGGGGAACGAGAGGACGCGGCGCCCCGCGAGGGCGGGAGACATGAACCGGCGCCAGATCTCCGCCGGGAAGCTCCCTCCCGACACGGAGATGCCGTGGACGTCGAGCATCGGGATCTCCCCGCGCGTGTAGCCCATCCACACGGCGGTCGCCAGCGCGGGCGTGTAGCCCACGAACCACGCGTCGGCGTGCTCGTCGGTCGTGCCCGTCTTGCCGGCCGCGGGCTCGGCGATCGCGGCGCGCGTCCCCGTGCCGTAGTGGATGTTGTCCTCGAGGATGCTCGTCACCACGGAGGCAACCCCGTCGGGGATCACACGGGTCCGCTTCCGGTCGCTCGCCCAGCGGGTGTCGAGCTTGCCGTTCGGCAGCACGACCTTGCGGATGGCAGTCGGCTCGGAGTAGATGCCGCCGGCAGCCAGGGTCGCGTACGCCGAGGCCATGTCGAGCGGCGAGACCGCGATCGAGCCGAGGCCCATCGCCGGCACGAACTGCCCTTTCACGTCGAGCGGCGTCCGCACGCCGAGCTTGCGGGCCGTGGCGGCGACGCGCTCGGGGCCGACGTCGAGGGTGAGCTGCGCGTAGACCGTGTTGTCGGAGCGGAGCGTCGCGCTGGTCACCGACGTCCAGCCCGTGTAGCTCGAGTCGTACGTCTTCACGCACCACCAGGTCTCGTCCTCGCAGCTGCCGGTGTCATCCGGCCGGTACGTGAACGGCGCGGAGACGTAGTACGTCGAGTCGGGGTCCATCCCGCGCTCGACCGCCGCGGTGAGGACGAACGTCTTGAAGGTCGACCCCGGCTGACGCCGCGCCTGGGAGAGGAGGTTGAACTGGTTGTTCGCCCGGCCGGGGACGATCGCACTCATCGCGCGGATCGCGCCGCTCGCCGGGTCGATCGAGATCAGGGCGGCGGCCGGGTCGTCCTTCCTCGTCAGCGTGCCGGAGATCGCCTCGCGGGCGAGCCGCTGCAGGCGCGGCTGGATGGTCGTGTACACGCGCAGCCCGCCGGAGCGGACGGTGTCAAGGCCGTACTCGCGTGCGAGCTCGTTCCGGACGAAGCCGAAGAAGTACGGCTCGCGGATCTCCTCGTAGAGGCTTCCCGGCCGCAGGCCGGGCGACCTGCTCCGGCTCGCGCGCGCGTACTGCTTCCTTGTGATCACGCCCTGCGCGAGCATGGCGCCGAGCACCTCGTTCCGGCGTGCAACCGCGCGGGCGGGGTCGACGAAGGGGTCGTAGGCCGACGGTGCCTGGGTAAGACCCGCGAGCAGTGCAGCTTGCGAGAGCGTGAGGCGACTCGCCGAGCGGGAGAAGTACGTGTGCGCCGCCGCCTCCGCCCCGTACGCGAGATTCCCGTAGAAGACGGAGTTGAGGTAGGTCGCGAGGATCCGCTTCTTCGACCACTGCCCGTCGAGCTTCACCGCGAGGCAGGCCTCGGTCACCTTCCGCTCGACCGTCCGCTCGCTCGAGATGTACAGGGTGCGGACGAGCTGCTGCGTGATCGTCGAGCCGCCCTCGACGACGCGGCCCGCCTTCAGGTCGCGCCACAGCGCGCGCGCGATGCCCTCGGCGTCGATACCGCCGTGCGCGTAGAACCGCCGGTCCTCGATCGAGACGGTCGCGAGGGGCAGCCAGCGCGACATGCGCACGAGCGGGACGACCTGCCGGTTCCGCTCGGCGGGGATCGACCCGAGCAGCGAGCCGTCCGCGGCGTACACGAACGTGTTCTGGCCGATCTTCACCGGCCGCAGGGCGGACAGGTCGCAGCGTGGCGCGAGCGCCACGACGGCGGTCGCGCCCGCAATTCCTGCGGCCACGAGGACGGCGAGCCCCGCGACGAGCAGCAGGACGCGTCCGCGGCGGCGCGCTCTCGGCCGACGGCGGCGCGGGCGCAGCGGCGCCGGCGCAGGAGTGCGCCTCGGGCGCGGTCGCCGCGAGGGGCTCATGGCGCGATGGTAGCCATGCCACCGCCAACGTTCTCCGCGCGCGGGTGGGCACCTCGCCCGAAGCACGTCGAGCCGTTATCGTCGGCCCCGTGCGCGGCGTCGTAGCGACGCGGCCGGCGGCCGGGGCCTCGTGCGACGACGTCTCGCCGAGTCGCCTCGCCGCGAGAGTCCCCCTCGCGATCTTCGTTGTGAGCAGGCTCGCGCTCTGGGCGCTCGCCGCCGGCACCGTCGTGCTGTTCGGCGATCACCTGAACCCGGCCAGGGGCCGCTGGGACAGCCCCCGGCTCCACGAGCTCGGCGCCGTCGTCGACGTCTGGGCGCGCTGGGACAGCGACTGGTACCTGCGGATCGCGGAGGGCGGCTACCGGTGGCCCTCCAGCACACCCGCGTTCTTCCCGCTCTACCCGGCCCTGGTCGGCGGCGTGGGCCGGCTCCTCGACGCCCACTTCCTGCTCGCCGGCGTGCTCGTCTCACTCGCGGCGGGCGCGGCGGCGTGCGTCCTCCTCTACGACCTCGTGTGCGCGCGGCTCGGGGCGCCGGACGCTCGCCGGACGGTGCTGTACCTCGCGCTGTTTCCCACCTCCCTGTTCCTCGGCGCCGTCTACGCCGAGGCCCTGTTCCTCGCTCTCGCAATCGGGACGTTCGTGCTGGCCGAGCGCGATCGCCTGGGCTGGGCCGCCGTCGCGGCCGGGCTCGCGCTCCTGACGCGTCCGCAGGGTGTCGCGCTGCTCCCGGCGCTCGCGCTCTTCGCGTGGCGCGCCGAGCGGCGCGGCCGCGCGCTCGCGCTACTCGCGGTCCCGCTCGTGATGTTCTGCGCCTTCCCCCTCGTGCTCGAGGCGTGGATCGGGCACGGGCTCGCGTTCCTCGACGCCCAGCGGGTCTGGGACCGCTCGCTCGCACCGCTCGGCCCGCTCGGCGGCCTGGTGCAGGCGGTGGGCGAGGGCGACGTCCTCGGCCCGGCGCTCGCGCTGGGACTGGTCGCGCTCGCGCTGCTCGCGTGGCGGATCCTCGGGCCGGCCTACGGCGTCTACGCGCTGGCGGCGCTCGCGCTGCCCATGGCATTCCCGTCCGAGCGGCTGGGCGGCCTCTACTCGTTTCCGCGCCTCGCGCTCGCGGCCTTCCCGTGCCTCGCGGCGCTCGCCGTGCTGGGCCGCGACCGGCGCGTGCACGCCGTCGTCGTCGCGGTTCTCGGCGCGACGCTCGCGGTCGACGTGGTTCGATGGGCGCTGTGGTACTGGGTCGCCTGACCGAGGTCCCGAAACCGCGCCTCGTGGGGTGGACGGTGCTCGTCACCGTCCTGGCCGCGCTCTCGTACGCCGCGAATCTCGCGGACTCGAGCGACCCGCCGGACGACCTCCTCTACCGCTGGTCGTCGGCGGTCGGGGGGCTCATCCAGTACGCGATCATCCTGGGGGTGGTGCTGGCGATCGCGCGCGGGATCGCGCCGGCGACACTCGGTCTCGTCCGGCCGGACTCGTGGCGCTGGACCGCTGCGCGACTCGGGATGGCGCTCGCCGCCATCTGGGTCATCGGGGCGGTGCTCAACATCTTCCTCCAGGCGGGGAAGGAGCAGGGTCTCGTCCCGAACGGGTGGGATCCCGGGCGCGCCGCGCCGTTCGTCGCGAACTTCGTGGTCGTGGTGGGCGTCGCGCCGGTCGTCGAGGAGCTCACCTACCGAGGGCTGGGCTTCGCCGCCGTCCGGGACAGCTACGGGACCGGGGCGGCGGTGGTCGTCACCGCGCTGGCGTTCGGGCTTGCGCACGGGCTCTTCGTCGCGCTCCCGGTGCTGACGATCTTCGGACTGATCCTCGCCTGGCTCCGGCTCCAGACGGGGAGCATCTACCCCACCATCATGCTCCACGCGCTCTTCAACGGCGTGGCGCTGCTCGCGGCGGTGGCGGCGTGACGTCCCGCGACGACCGGTTCGAGGAGCTGCGCGCGCAGATCGCCGCGAACGACCGGACGATCGTCGAGTCGGTGAGCCGGAGGCTGGCCCTCGTCGCCGAGCTGTGGCGGCTGAAGGAGGAGCGCGGAGCCGATCGCCTCGACCCGGAGCGGGAACGGCGGCTGCGCGAGGCCCTGCACGCGACGAACGCGGGGCCGCTGTCCTCGGACGGGCTCGACCGGCTCGTCGGCGAGCTGCTCGACCTCACCAAGCGCGAGCTCGGCGAGCCGGGCGGGCGAACGGGCTAGTCCGGCTCGTCCTCGCCCGTCGCGAACTCGTCGGGCGAGACGGTGTCGAGGAACTGGCGGAACTCGTTCAGGTCGACGTCCCCGAGGCTCATCACGCCGCGGGCCTGGGCGAAGTCGGGCTCGTCGCCCTCGAACTGCACGCCCGACTCGTCGATCACGTCGTCCGCGGCGAAGATCTTCGCGTCCGCCCGCAGCGCGATCGCGATCGCGTCGGACGTACGGGAGTCGATCTCGATCTCCGTCCCGTTGCTGACGAGCGTGATCTGGGCGAAGAACGTGCTGTCGCGCAGCTCGGTCACCGTCACCCGCTCGACTGCGGCACCGAGCGAGTCGATGATCGAGCACGTGAGGTCGTGCGTGAGGGGTCGCGGCGGCTCCTGGCCCTGGAGGCGCATCAGGATCGCGGCCGCCTCGGGATGCCCGATCCAGATGGGCAGGAACGTCCGCCCCTCGGCCGTTCGCAGGAGCACGATCGGCTGCTTGCCGACGAGGTCGAAGCTGACGCCGTAGACCGTCATCTCCTGCATGGCCCGCATCTCAGTGTAGACACGGCCCTCGACGCGGGACACGGCACGGCGACCGCGCCGCCGCGGCCCGCACCGTGCAGAGGTGGGCGATCCTGGATTCGAACCAGGGACCTCCGCCTTATCAGAGCGGCGCTCTAACCGACTGAGCTAATCGCCCGGCGGCCGACGAGTGTACCGGAGAGGGGGAGCCGCCTCGGAGCCCGGCGGCCTAGAGCGCCTCGAGCGTCTCGACGAGCTCGGCGAGGCGCGTCTCGTCGCCGAACAGCAGCTCGAGCTTGCCGGCCGAGACACGTGCCGGAAGCCCCGTCAACCGCTCGGCGGCGTCCCTCGCTTGCTGCGCCAGCGCCGGGTCGACGGGCGAGGACCGGGGCCGGCGGCGCGCTCCGCTCTCCCGCGCCGCGCGCTCCGTGGCCCTGACCGTGAGGCCGTCGCGCGAGGCCCGCCGTGCCAGCCGCACCCGCGCGCCGTCGTCCGGCACCGCGAGCACCGCCCGTGCGTGCCCCTCGGTGAGCTCCCCTCGCGCGAGCATCCACAGCACCTCCTCGGGCAGCTCGAGCAGGCGCAGCCGGTTGGAGACCCCCGCCTTGGAGCGGCCCACCTGCTCCGCCACCTCGCCCAGCGAGAGCTCGAACTCGTCGACGAGGGCCGCGTAGGCGCGCGCCTCCTCCACCGGCGAGAGATCCTCCCGGGCGACGTTCTCGACGAGCGAGAGGAGCAGCGTCTCGCGGTCGTCGGTGTCTCGCACGAGCGCGGGGAGGGTCGCCAGGCCGGCTTCGCGCGCGGCCCGCCACCGCCGCTCGCCGGCGACGAGCTCGTAGCCGCCCGCCGCGCGGGGCCGGACGACCACCGGTTGCAGGACGCCCTGGTGGCGGAGCGAGGACGCGAGGCCGGCCGTCGCCTCCGGTTCGAACCGGCGGCGCGGCTGCCGCGGATTGGGGTGGATCGCGTCGAGCGGCAGCCGGATCAGCTCCGCGTCGCCCGGCTCGGCTCCGCCGACGAGCACCTCGAGGCCCCGGCCGAGGCCGCGGCGCGGCGTAGGCGCGTCAGGCGCGCTCGACAAGCTCCATCGCCACCTTCCAGTAGGCCTCGGCCCCGGCCGAGCGGCGGTCGTACGCGATCGCCGGAACGCCGTGGCTCGGTGCCTCCGCCAGGCGGATCGAGCGGGGCACGGTGGTCGCGAACACGAGCCCGCCGAAGTGGGAACGCAGCTCCGCCTCCACCTCGGCCGAGAGCCGCGTCCGGCCGTCGACCATCGTGAGCAGGATCCCCGCCACGCCGAGCTGCGGGTTCAGCCTCCGCTTCACGAGGTCGATCGAGCCGAGGAGCTGGGACAGGCCTTCGAGCGCGTAGTACTCGGCCTGTACCGGCACGAGCACCCGGTCGGCAGCTGCGAGGGCGTTCACCGTGAGGGGGCCGAAGGCGGGGGGACAGTCGAGGAACACGAATCCGTAGGCGTCCGTCGCCTCGCCGGCGAGCGCCTCCGAGAGGTACCGCTCGCCGCCCGCGAGGGCCGACAGCTGCACGCTGGTCGCCGCCAGCTCGGGACGCGCGGGAACGAGATCCAGGTTCGCGAACGAGCTCGGCATCGTCAGCTCCCCGAGCGGCACGCCGTCCAGCAGGTCTAGCGTCGAGTGCCCGTTCGCGCGGCGCCCGAGGCCCGAGGTGGCGTTCGCCTGCGGGTCGAGGTCGACGAGCAGGCAGCGCTCGCCGGCCTCGGCGAGGCAGGCGGCGAGGTTGATCGCGGTCGTCGTCTTGCCGACGCCGCCCTTCTGGTTCGCTACCGCGACGATCCTCCCGCGCACGGGATCAGGCTACTCCGGGACCCGGACGCGTCCGGGTCAGAGCAGGGAGCGCTGGCGGTGCTCCTGCGCCTGTACGAGCAGCCTCTCCTCTCCGGTCTTCAGGTGCCCGATGGCGGCCCACGCGTGGGCGGTGCCCCGCGGCACCTCGCCCTCCCGAAAGTGCTCGGCGGCGCGGCGCGCGTGGGCGCCCGCGAGCTCCAGCTCGTCGGCAGCCGACTCGAACAGGAGCGCGGCGGCCTCGAGTCTGACCAGACGATCGTCCTCGCCCACCACCCGGCCCTTTCGCGGCGACGCGGCGCAGTCCTTGTGTCGTGCCGTCAGGCGAGCGGGCGCTTTCGCGCCATGCCTGGACGGCGGGGGAAGCCCGGCGGGGTCGGGCCGAGCTTCCGCAGGAGCAGGAATCCGGGAAGGCTCTCCTCGAGCGAGCCGCCCAGCCGCTGGGCCACGGCGGCGACCGCGTCCTCGTCTGCCGAGGGGCCGACCCAGAGCAGGACGGCGCCGCCCACTCGGACGAGCGGAAGGCACCACTCGGCCGCGGTCGGCGGCGGCGCAAGCGCCTTCGCGACGGCGACGCCGTAGCGCTCGAGCGGCTGCTCCTCCGCGCGTCCCCACACGACGTCGAGGTTCGGAAGCTCGGCCGTCCACCGCTCGAGGAAGTCGCACTTGCGACGCTCCGCCTCGAGCACGGTGACCGGGCGGCCGGGGAGGGTCGCGGCGAGCGGGATCCCCGGCGTGCCGCCGCCCGAGCCGACGTCCACGATGGGGCCCTCCTCGCCTGCCACGAAGGGGGCTCCCCGGAGCGCGTCGTCGAGGAGCACGCGGCGGGCGTCGGCCGGGTCGCGGAGCGCCGTCAGGCCCGCTGTCGCGACGACCTCGGCCAGCCAGCGGTCGAGGAGGTGGCCGTCTCCGACGTCAGTCGGACGCATGCGCCGCTCCGGACGCGCCGCTCGATGGCGTCCGACTCGAGTCGGACACCGCTAGTCGGCAGAGCGGCGCGGGACCACGACGACGTAGCGGTTCGGCTCGGTGCCCTCGCTGACCGTCGAGACCTCGGGATCGTCCTTCAACGCCTCGTGGACGATCCGGCGCTCGACTGCGCTCATCGCGTCGAGCTCCACGCGCTGGCCGGCCGCGGACGCACGCTCTGCGCTCCGCCGGGCCAGACCCTCCAGGGTCGCGCTCCGGCGGGCGCGATACCCGGCGGCGTCGACCACGATCCGGCGGCGTTCCTCGCCGACCGCCCGGTGCGCGATCGCGTTCGCGAGGTACTGCAGGGCGTCGATCATCTGGCCGTGACGCCCGATCAGCACCCCGAGGTCGTCGCCGGTCACCGTCGCCCTGACCTCGTCGCCTTGTTCCTCGACCCGCACCCTGGCGTCGAGGGCGAGCGTCGCGACCACTCGCTCGAGGAGCTCGCGCACGACCGCCGACTCGCCTTCGAGGGGAACCTCCTCCGGGACCTCACCGGCAGAGGGACGCGAGACGGTCGCAACGACCCGGGCGGGTGCGTAGCCGACGCCGAGCAGGCCGCGCTCGCCCTCGCTCACGACCTGGAAGTGGACGCTGTCGCGGTCGAGCCCGGCCACAGTGCGCTCGAGCTCTCGCAGGGCCGCCCACTTCGCCTCGCCGACGGTCTCGCCGGTCGCCTCGACCGAGAGCGTCTCGGGAGGCGCCTCCGGCAAAGCCGTCTCGGCAGACGCGTCGGGCGAGACGGTCTCGGCAGACGCCTCGGGCAAGACGGTCTCGGCAGACGCCTCGGGCAAGACGGTCTCGGCGGACGCCTCGGGCAAGACGGTCTCGGCAGACGCCTCCGGTGGAGCCTCCTCCGCGGAGCCGGGGCGCTCCTCGCTCACCGGCGGCGGCCTCCGCCGCTCCGCTTGCGCTTGACGCGACGGGGCGGCCCGGCGACGACGCGGCCCGAGCCGTCGGCGGGCTGGGCGGGCTGGTTCTGGCCGGCTCGCCCCTTCGACGTCTGCGCCGGCGCGGGCTCGTCCTTCGGCGGCGTTCGCGAGCTCCGCTTGAGCGCGGAGAGGTCGGGCTTCGGCATCAGCCGGCGCGTGACGAAGCCCTGCCCGGTCGT
>CAVPZH010000030.1:0-3937 GCA_963710125.1 uncultured Actinomycetes bacterium
CCACACCTTCTCGAACAGCGTCGCGGCCATGCCGAAAGGGTACGCGCGGCTAGCCGCCGACCAGCACCTCGTCGAGGAACGCGTCCGCGTCCGCGGCGATCGGGATCGGCTCGTACGTGAACGACACAGGGCCGAGCGTCTTCAGGCCGTCCCCCGTGACGAGCAGCACGACCCGGTCGGCGGCGCCCACCTCGCCCGCCGCGACGGCGGCGCGCAGGGCGCCGAGCGTCACCCCGGCGGCCGTCTCGCCGAAGACCCCGGTCGTCTGCGCGAGCAGCGCCATGTTCTCGCCGATCTCGGCCTCGGGCACCGCATGGATCGACCCGGCCGTCTCTCTCGCGGTCGCGACGGCGAAGTCTCCGTCGGCGGGCGAGCCGATCGCGAGGGAGCGCGCGATCGAGTCGGGCCGCACGGGCTGCACCGCGGCCTTCTCGCGGAACGCGGTCGCGACCGGCTGACAGCCCTCGGCCTGGCCGCCGACCAGCCGTGGCGCGCCGTCCACGAGACCGAGCGAGCGCAGCTCCGACAGGCCCTGACCGACCTTGTGGAAGAGCGCGCCCGACGCGATCGGGATCGCGATCACGTCCGGAGCGCGCCAGCCGAGCTGCTCGACGACCTCGTAGGCGAGCGTCTTCGATCCCTCGGCGTAGTACGCGCGGAGGTTGACGTTGACGAAGCCCCAGGGAAGCTCGAAGGAGAGCTCGACCGACAGCCGCGAGCAGTGGTCGTAGTGCCCGTCGACCGCGTAGAGCCGCGGCCCGTACGCGGCCGCGGCGGCGAGCTTCTCGGGCTCGAGGTCGGCGGGCACGAAGACCGCGGCCTCGAGGCCCTCGGCGGCCGCCCGGGCGGCCACCGCGCCGGCGAGGTTGCCGGTCGACGAGCAGGACAGCGTGGTGAGCCCGAGCTCCTGGGCCTTGCGCGCGGCGACCGCGACGACGCGGTCCTTGAACGAGTGGGTCGGGTTGGCGGTGTCGAGCTTGAGCCACAGCTCGGCGACGCCGATCTCGGCCGCCAGGCGCGGTGCGGGAACGAGCGGCGTGAAGCCGGGCGCGAGCCGCGCCTCCGAGGGAGGGGGAACCGGCAGGAGGTCGGCGTACCGCCAGATCGAGTGCGGTCCCGACGCGATCCGTGCGGGCGTGAAGGACTCGCGCACGCGGTCCCAGTCGTAGACCGGGTCGAGCGGGCCGAAGCAACGGCTGCAGCTGCCGCGCGCCTCGAGCGGATGCTCGGTCGCGCACACCCGGCAGGAGAGGGAAAGGGCTGACACGGGGGAACCTCCTTCGTCTCGCTCGACACATCCGTCCGGGTTTGGCACCGTGCCCTCCGCCGGAGGGGGGTTGCCGAGGCTTCGCAGGGCCGGTCCCTCAGCCTCTCTCGATGTGGAGCGGGACGAGTCCCGCGCCAGCCCACACTCTAGCGATGCGGCGCCCTCGCGGGCGTGTCCCGGTGCGCCGCCGCCGTTCCTCGACGGTGCCCGTCAGGACGGTCCGGCGGCGGGCGGTGTCGCAGGCCCGTCGGTCCCGGTCCAGATGGCCCCGTTTCCGGTGCCGGTCTCTCCCACGACCACGATCCGACCGGCGAACGTGACGAGGGCGAGCCCGGCCTGGGCGCCCGGCTCCGAGAACACCGGCGCCGAGCCGCCGACGCTGCTCCAGCCCGAGCCGCTCGTCGTCCACAGCACGAGGTCGAGCTGCCCCCGCGCTCCTCCCTGTCCGGTTGTCGCGAAGCCTCGGCCGACGCGTGTCACCCCGAAGAGCGCCGACCTCGGGAGGGTGTCGGCGAGCACCGTGGGCCGCCAGGGTGCGCCGGCCGAGTCCTGCGTCCAGGCGACGGCGGTGCCGCCGGTCGCGCCGGAGCCGACCACGAGCGTTCCCGTCGTGCCGTCGGCGCAGTCGGCGGCCTCGGCCGAGGCCGCGACGGTCTCGGAGGCACGCGACCAGACGCCCGACCGGCGATGCCAGGCGAGCACCTGCTCGTCCCTCCCCGCGCCCCTCGTCGCGATCACTGTGGCGCCGTGCGGGCCGCTGCAGATCGCGCGCGTCTCCCCGGGCCCGAGGATCCGCCCCGGCGTCAAGCCTCGTGCGCCGGCGGACCAGGTGCTGACCTGCAGGCCGCGAGGCGACCCCTCGAACGCGCCGAGCACGAATCCGGCTCCGTCCGGGGCGACGTCGACGAATGCGCCGACGGGATCGAGGGCGCCGCCGCCGAGTCGACGCCAGCGACGGCCGTTCGTCGAGGTCCAGAGCGCCACGTGCGCCTTGCCCTTCAGGAGCCGCCAGCCCGCAACGGCGAAGACGCCGTGGCTCACCGCGACCGCTTCGAGTCGCGCGTGGGGGTCGGGGAGCGGCGCCCGGCTCCACGATCGTGCGTTCGCGGACGTGAGGATCAGCGCCCGCCCGCGCGCATCGTGACCGACGGCGACGAGCCGATCGCGGGATGCAGCGACGTCGCGGAGAAGCGCCACGCCTCCGGAGGCGCCGGGAAACGCCGGCGCCCTGTCGATCACCGACCACCGTCCGGCCGGACCGCGCCGATACGCGTCGGCGGCACCGTCTCCCGCGACGGCGAGGACGGTGACCGGGCCGGTCGACGCGACCGTGACGTTCGCCCAATCGGCGACGTTGCGCTTCGTCGGCGCGTCGATCGTGCTCCAGTGCCGTCCGTCGGACGTCTGCCAGAGAACGGGGCCCGAATGCGAGTTCCCCGCTGCGACGAAGCGCCCTCCCGCGACCACGATCGAATGGACTGCCGCCCCGCCGGTGGGGAACGGCACCGCGCTCTCCGGGAGCCGTACCCAGCGGACGCCGTCGCGCGATGACCACGCAGCGGGCTGCTCGACCGTGGCCGGGCGTGCGAGCCCACCGGCGACGAACCCGAGCCGCGGCAGGTAGGCGAGGGACGCGACCTGCGTGCGGCCTGGGCCCGTCATCCCCGATCTCACCGGATCGGCCTGCGCCCAGCCGGAGCCGTCCCAGGAGTAGATTCGGCCCTGGCTCCGCCCGGCTGTGAGGGCCTCGCCCGAGACCAGGACGCGTGCGCCCGCCGCGATGATCGCGGAGGGGCTGAACCGCTCGCCGGCGCGAAGCGGGATCGTGCTCAGCAGATGCCACGACCGCCCGTCCGCGGACTCGAGCACCTCCACCAGCGTGTTTCGCGCATCCGAGCCGACCGCGAGAAAGCCGGTCGGCGACGCGGTCACGTCCACGATTCGGCCGGCGAAGCGGAGGAGGGCGTCGCCCTCGTCGGTGAGCGGCGACCACTTGCCACCCGTCGCGTGCCACGCGGCGGTTCTCACTCCGTTGGCGAACCGCTCGCCGACGGCGACGGCGACGTCGCCGCGGCGCGCGATCTCGTACACGCCGTCCCGGGGCTCCGTCGACGGCGCCGGGGGCAGTGCAGTGCGCCGCCACGTTGCCCCGTCCCGCGACCCCCAGACCGCTGGCGTCCGGATGCCGTCGGGGTCGACCACGAAGCCCCCTGCGAGCCAGCCCGATCCCCTCTCCGGCGGCAGCACGTCCATCACGTACGAGATCGAGTTGCCGCCGACGAGTGCGGGGTGCTCGATGCGCGTCCAGCCGCTCGGAGCGGCAGCAGCCGCCCCCGAGCCCGACAGCGTCAGGGTGGCGACGATCGCCGCGACGGCCGACCAGCGCCGCTCGAGTCCAGGTGCGCGTCTCATCGCCTTCCGCATCGTGCGCACGCACGGGACTTCTGGCAAGCATCGGGTTGACACGTCGAGGCGCCAGCGCATAGTGTCGCTGACATGTCACGTTCGCCCGTGACGGCCGCGAAGGCGCGCGCCAGGAGGAGCGCGACGCGAGTGCTCTCGGCGCTGGCCGTCGCCGGGGTCGTCGCTGCGATCGTCGCCCTCGCCGCCTCGGCGGCGCCGCCCGCGAGCCCCGGCTCGGCCGCCCCCGGCAACGCGAACGGTCAGCTG
>CAVPZH010000031.1:0-21450 GCA_963710125.1 uncultured Actinomycetes bacterium
CTCGCAAAGGCACATGTGTCCTCGCCTCGACGTTCGATCTCCCATTCCCGCGGGCAGTGCGACTCGTGCACCGCGCCGCCGCTTTATCGTTGCGGGAACGTCACTCTTCGACCGCCGATGTCTTACGGCGTTCCCGGCACGGTCGTCGGAGCCGCGTTCCACACAGCTCGCACACAGGCTGCGTAAGCCCGGCACCCGCAGCGCGCGACTTCTCCCGACAGCGAGATGGGAGGGGACGGATGCATCCGCTCTGGCGGAGAATCGCGGCGGTAATCCTCGTTCTGTCGTTGCTCGCCGGCGCCGCTGCGCTGGCGCTCGCCGCGAAGGAGAACCGCGACCGCGCCGAGGACTGGCGTCAGCGCGCGATCGCGGCCGAGGAGGTTGTCTCGGGTCAGCGCGTGGTGATCGGATAGCGCAGCCAGGCGCTGAACCGCCGTACGACGCAGGCGAACCGGCTCGCGGCGAAGCTCCGGGCGACCCGCTCGGCGCTGCAGCGGTCGGAGGGCGACGTGAACTCCCTCACGCGGCGCCAGCGCGAGCTCGCCAACGAGAAGGCGCACGTCGAGGACGAGCGACGCCAACTCCAGGCACAACAGGCGGCGCTCGTCAGTGTTGCCTCGGGGTTCATCGACTGCAGCGACGGCCTCGTCGACGTACTCAATGCCGTGCTCGACGAGGACTGGAGCTGGGTGTCGATCTACGGTCGCGACCGGATCTCGAGCTGTAGCGACGCGAACGCGAGCCTCGACTCCTTCCGGGCGAGGTTCGGCTGATGCGCCTCGCGCGGAGCGCGATCGCCGTCGCCGCCGCGCTGCTCGCGACGGGCTGCGGCAGCGTCGTCGCGGAGGAGCCGCCGCACGATCCGGTGCGCGCGCCGGTGCCGACGCTAGGACGTTTTGTTGTCTTCAGCAAGCAGGGTCGATGTCTCGACTTGCTCGACCAGATCGGACGCCCCCGCGAGCACGGGCTCAAGGGCGTGGCGCGTGTTCCACGTGCTGACCACACTGAATCGACTAAGAAGTCGGATATCCGATTCCTTCCACTCCAGGCCGACGTCGTTCAGGAATGAGATCTTCTGTGCGCGAGCGACTGCACCATTGATGTCGACCCATTGACGGATCGTGCGATCGACGCTCCCTTTGATCTGTCCTTTCCCTCTCGGGGAGAGAGCAGAGATCAACAGCGGCTTCTTGTCCTCGCGCAGCACCCTGGCCGTAACGCGATAGCGATGTCCGCTCTCACCGGTGATAGATACTCGGGGCTGTACTTCAGCCGCGTGATCGGCCATGAACTCGACGGCCCGCGAATCGAAGTCACGTGGCTCCTGGCTTCGGTGCAGATAGATCAGGTCGGCCACGCCTCGGGCAGCAGCGGCCACGTCCAATACGAGTGCGCCGACATCGTCGGGCGCGCCTTGCTTTCGCAACTCTCCTTCTGCCAGGGTCACCTCGGTCAGCCGCGCTGCACGCTCGAGTAGCCACTTGCGCTTCTCGGAAGCGTGAACATCGAAGCCCTGCACGGCGAGCATCGCGAGCGTCTCCCCGAAATCGCTCACCATCACCTTCCCGGTCGCTCCTACCTCGACCACGAGCTCGATGAGATCGCCGTCTGGAAGCCGGTACGGCGTGACGAGAACCGCACTGCCATCAGGCCGGGGCTGACAGACAAACCCGTCCTCGAGATGTCTCAGATGACTCGAGATCAGTTCAGTGCAGTTCATTCGACGGACAGCCGGGTTTGATGATGGAGCGGCGGGTCAGTCCAATTCCCCGTGAACTGGATACGACACTCGCCGCAAAACTCATTGAAGACACGCCGGTGCTCGCCTGGCTCGAGCAACGAGGCCGTTGAGACATCGGGCGGGCTGTACGCGATCTCGTCGGCGTGCTGGTCGGACCAGCGATGTTTGTGTGTCGTCGACACCCACCGGTCGCCGGAGACACTCGTCGGATTCGCGTGACTCCCTCGGACATCGAGACGACGGATCATCTGGTCCCCTCGGAGATACGCGATCGTGTACTTCTCCGGCCGGCGCCGGCTGACTGCCATGTTCAACCTGAGCGCTGCATCAATCGGAGAGTCGACGAACCCACCGAACTGAACCCATTGGAGATTCTGAGGGCGACTCACCCAGCGAGGACTATCTGCGAATGTCCCACCTTCAGCAAGGATCCGCTGGATGGCCTTCTCGTCCAAGAACCCGAACATCTGTTCCCTATCCTAGCGCTTCGGTGCGTGGATTCGATCGCTCGCCTTCACGTCCAGCGAAGATCTTCCAGAAACTCTGATCCAGGCATCACGCCTGTGACGAGCAAATGGTCTCGGGCCCGGGTGCACGCGACGTAGAGCAGGTGACGCTCCGTCCTGTAGACGTCTTCGAGGTCCGCTTCGTCGGCCATGGCGTCGATGCGGGGCTGCGAGGGGAGCACTTCGTCGTTGCAGGCCATCACGGCGACGGCTCGGAACTCCAATCCCTTCGCGAGATGCATGGTGCTCACCGAGACGACACCCCGCGTCGAAAGCATCTCCTCGTCGACCACGGCTGAAGGCAATCCCGCTTCGTTCACCGCCCGCGTCGCTCGTTCGAGCTCTTCACCTGACCGCACGAACACCGCAAGCTCGTCCGGCGCCAGGCCCTCCGCTGACCGGTCGGCGATCCAGTCTCCGACTGCCGCTTCTTCCGCCTCCTCGTCGTCAAAGAGCCTGACCTCAGGAGGGACGCCGTTGAACACCGAGACCGTTCCCGCACGGCTTTCGACCACACCATCGGCGTCCGTTTGTTCCGGATCGAGCAGCCTGTCCGCGCTCTGCCGGATCTGATGGGACGTGCGGTAGTTGACTCGCAGTGTTCGCGAGCGACCGCGGATGTCGACCCCAAGCGCTCTCCACGAAAACGGCTGCTGGAAGATGCGCTGCCCGAGGTCGCCCGCGAAGAACAGCGCGTTCGGACGGTCCTCCCCGAGCGCCGCGAACAACCGCAGATGTGCGACACCCATATCCTGGGCCTCGTCTACCACGACGAAGTCGTACGGCATCCGCCTTGCTTGGAGCAGCTCTGTGAGCCGCGTGAACATGCCGTACTCAGTGAGCAAGCCCTCGTGCTCCAGGCGCGAGAAGACGCGCTCGAAGACCTCCCACAAGACGGCACGCTGCTCCTCCGGCAGCCTTGTCCTGCGCCCGAGGCGGCGAACGTCCTTGTAGTCGTCCCAGGACCGAAGCTGCCACGCGTCTACGACCTGCTCCCACTCAGTGACGAGGAACTGGGGCCGGAAACGCTGCTGACCGGCTTCTTTAGACGCCTCGAGCACGAACCCGCGAACCTGGTCTTCGGTTGCAATCTGTCGATCGCCTCCGTGTGCTCGATGGAGGCGCCGGCCGACCTCGCCGATCGAGTAGACCTCGATGCGTTCGCGGACACGCGGCTCATTCCCGGCCAGCAGCTCCAGACGGTTCGCGAGCGACGCGGCGAGCGCGTCGGTGTACGTCGTCAGAAGCACGCGAGCGTCCGGGTTCGAGCGCGCGAGATACACAGCACGGTGGATCGCGACGATCGACTTCCCGGTGCCCGCCGACCCCGAAACTCGTGCGGGCCCGCCGTAGTCGCGGTCGACGATCGCCCGCTGCGCCGGGTGCAGGAACACCATCCAGCGCTCCCATGGGTAGTCCAGAGCACGCTCGAGCTCCTCGGCATCGACCATGATTCGGAAGCGCCGCTGCGCGTCTGGATGCTCGAAGGGGTCGACGTCGGGGACGGCTACGGACATCTGCGGCCTGCCGCCGGTCGCGAGCTCGAGCAGCGCCTCGGCGGCCTCCTCGGGAAGGTGATCAGCGAGCGTCAGAAGCTCGTCTTCGTCAGCGCGCCGGACGTCCTCCATCCACTCGACCGGGACGCCGTAGCTAAGAAGCTCGTCGTCCCCAAGCTCCGCGAATAGCGAGGGTCGAGCGCGCGTAGGCTCCTTAACCTCGACGTACACAGGCACGCGAATCTCCTCGAACGTCTCGCGCACCTCGACGAGCTGCGCGGCACCAGTCGTGGGATGAACGTCGAGCTTCCGCCTTTCAGCCCAGGCGTAAGCCTTGTCGTGGTGGCCGGCGAAGCAGAGAGCGAGCGTCGAGTCGTCGCGGTGCACGATCAGCCTGATATCTCGCCCTACGCGGACCGACCAGAACCTCTTGTCCCGGGCGCGGTCGAGTCGGTGAAACTTCAGGCCTGGCTGGGCAGGATTTGCTTGGAGGTCGAAGACCGTGGTCTTGACGGCCTTCTGCTCATCTGCAGTGAGGCGCGTGAGGCTCTCGATGAGCGTTTCGGCGATGGCGACTTGCATCAGTCGACACGAAAGACCTTCATGACCTCGTCGCCGAGGTGGTTGATCACCTTCACTGCGATGCGTCCGGTCTCCGGCTTGTCGAACGGTCGCGAAACGTCGCTGTGCAGCGTCGCCCAGACGTCCTCGTCGATCTCGGCCTTCAGCGTCGTCTTGAGCGCCTTGTACGGATCGTCCGCGCCGAGGAAATACGCGTGCCGGACGAAGAAGCTCTCCTCGTTGTAGTCGGTGTCGACGAACCAGCACGCGATCCCGTCGGCGCTGTCGCTCCGCACCTCGCCCGTGGTTGGGTCGAACACATCGACGCCGTTGAGCTTCACCTGCATCTTCCCGTCGGCCTGGAGCAGCTCGATGTCCGGCTCGCCGAAGACGACGAAGAGATTGCCCTTACCGGTCGTCTTCAAGTCATCGGCCATGTGGAGGTCGGCGTTCATGCGCGCCTGGAGCACCGGGATGCGTCCCAGCTTTGTGAATTCGGTCGCGTGTGCCTCGTAGCTGAACGCGCACGCGATCAGGACCTCGAAGCCAGCGTCGCCGGCCTCCCTCGCGGCCGCGACCAGGTCGGTGCGCTGGACCGTCCCGAACTCGGGCCCGATGAAGATCGCCGCCCGCTTCTCGGTCTCACCTTCGAGGTACCTGCCCTCGGCGCAGACGAGCTCGCCCGGCCACGGTACGAATGACGTGAAGACGATCCGGTCATCCTTGTGCGCCTGCTGCACGCCGGCGGCTTCGAGGTTTTCGAGGATCGTCTCGGTGAACGTCCGCTCGGCGTCGGTGTCGAGCGCTTCCGACCGGAGCGGGTCGATCAACTCGTCGTTCTCATCGACCCCGAGCACACGATGCGGGCTGAGGCTCTCGACGGTGAACGGGCCGGCGACGCGTACCTTGCTCTTGTCCTCGTACGGCTTGTCGTAGAGGTACTCGAACTCGGCCTTCTCGGCGATCGACGCGTCGATCTCACGCTGGCGAGCGATCCGCGCCTCCCACCACTTCGCGTGCAGATTCTTCGCACCCTCACTCCACGCGTCGCCAGAGTCGCGAGCGATCTCCCACTCCTCGAGTCCCCGCTTAAGCTCGGCGTTGAGCGCGTCGCGGAGTGGCTCGAGCACCTCCTGCCAGTGCTCCCATATGACGTCGATCTCGACGTTGTTCGCAATCGACTTCAGAGTGATGTGGGGCACGCGCTCGTACACGAAGCCGTGGCGAACGCTCCCGTGGACAGGTTGCGAACTCGGTGCCGTATCGGTGAGCCCGGCTTCTTTGAGCTGTCCTTCACGCGAATCGGCCAGTACGTAATACGGGTAGCGAGCACCCATTATGCGAGCCCGGGCGAGCGCGAGCGCAACGCGCGACGTGTCGATCGTGATCCACCTGCGACCCCACTGCTCTGCGACAGTCGCTGTGGTGCCTGAGCCGCACGTTGGATCGAGCACGAGATCTCCAGGATCAGTTGTAATCAGTAGGCACCTCTGAACGACCTTCGTTGCCGTTTGCACTACGAATACGCGTGGATCGCTGTACTGCCCGGTGATTGTGTCCACCCAAGTCGACCCGAGGGGCTGAGCCGGATAGTCGCGATAGAATCGTACGAACCGAATGGAGTTCGTACTCTCGTGGATTCGGTTCGCAAATACGAGGCGTCTCATTCCCGCGGGTGATGTCGTCCAGAATCTTCTGCCGGGGGCGAATCGCCGCCCATGAAACTCGAACTCTCTTTTCCCCTCGCTGTAGTCATGACTGCTCGTCAGATCTCCGACTGAATACGCGGTAGCTGGGTCTGGCTGTTCGTCTGAGCCAAGTTTCCGTCGTTGACCATCTTCGCCCTCTAGATAGCTGTAGAACGCAAGGTCGCTCTCGTAGCCCTTGTCGACCAGAACATCCCGGAACTTCGCTCGCGCCCGGCTCTTCGCAAACCAGACGATGAAGTCGAAGTTGCTGGGCAAGAACTCGGAGGTCAGCGAACTAGTCTTCTTGAACGAGATCTGGCCCATGAAGTTCTTCTCCCCGAAGACCTCCTCCATGAGCGCCCGAACTCGATGGACATTCTCGTCGCCGATCTGCACAAAGACCGATCCAGACTCCGACAGCAGATCGCGTGCCACCGTCAGGCGATCGCGGAGATACGTGAGGTAGCTGTGGGTTCCATCTCGCCAGGTGTCGCGAAAGGCCTTGACCTGCTCGGGCTCACGTGTGATGTGGGTAGCGGTCTCCGTCACGGTGCGGCTCGTCGTCGACCACTGGAAGTTGCTGTTGAACTTGATCCCGTACGGCGGGTCGATGTAGATGCACTGCACCTTTCCGCGTAGGCCCTCTCGCTCGGCGAGGCTGGCCATCACCTGAAGCGAATCGCCGAGGATCATCCGGTTCGTCCAGCCCTGCTCGTGCTCGTAGAACTCCGTCTTCTCGGCGCCCTCAGATAGCCGGTTGAAGTCGGCGAAGAGGTCGAGTTGCTGCTCTGCATCGTCCGACGGCGCCGTCTTCGACTGACGGGCGAGGTCATCGATCAGCACCTTCGGATGCACCTTCTCCTGGATGTAGAGAGGCGGTGCGTGGACGACGAGGTCGCTCCAGTCCTGCTCGTCCTTGCCGCGCCAGACGAGCTGCGGGTCGAGATCGCGGTTGCGCCACTCGTATGCCACGCGCACCGATGCCCGCTCGTCGTCGCGGAGGACGGACTGGTACTCGGCGGTCGGGATGTTCGTTCGCCGGTCGTCGACGTGGGTGATCGTCTCGACCGTCTTGGGTGCGGCTCGCTTCCTCGCCATCGCTACGTGACCTCGCCGACGGTCTCGCCCGCGACGCCACCGAGCATCTGCTCGAACGCGCTCTCGACGAGCGACTCGAAGCCGGACTCGATCTCGTGGAGGTCGGTGAGCTCGGCAAAGCCCCAGCGACCGAACGACCCGGCGTGGTTGACCGCCGGCACCCAGTACGTCTCCATCGTCGACTTCTTCTCCTTCGCGTCCTCTCTGCGGTAGCCCTTGATCTCGACGACGAGGTGGAGCAGGTCGTCGTCCGTGTGCCCGTCGTCGACGAGGACGACGAAGTCCGGGATATACGTCCGGCTCTCGGAGCCGTAGCGGTACGGGACCTCGAGCCCGAGATTGTGGTTCTTCACGTACGCCCGCACGCGGGGATGGGATTCGAAACGACGGCACGTACCTGGTCGACAAGTGCACCGTCACCGCCCACCCCGCGCAGGCCGGCGTCGCCTACGCCGTCTGGCAGCGCTACCTCCGTCGCCGTAACGGCCCGCCGATCGAGAGCGACACCCTGCTCAGCGTGACCAGGGACGGCGGTCGCCGCTGGAGCGCGCCGCGGCTCGTCCTCGCCCACACCAACGACACGGGCGACGTCGCCAGCGTCGTCCTTCCCGGGACGCGCGGAGCGCTGTTTCACCTCGCCTACCGGCAGGCGGGCGGCGTTCCCGGGCCCGGTGCGGCGCACCTCTCCACCCTCCTCGTCCAGCGCTCGAGCGACGGCGGCCGGACGTGGACCGCGCCCCGCCGGATCGCCCGGATCCGGACAGCAGCGGGAACGCTGCGCGACCCGGCAAGCGGGAAGGTGATCCGCCCGGGAGTGCCGTCGTTCGCGCTCGGCTCGAGCGGTCGGCTCTACGCCGTCTGGCAGGACTCCCGCTTCGGCGGCGGCAGCATCGACCAGGTCGCGTTCTCACGCTCCGCCGACGGCGGCCGCACCTGGTCGAAACCGCGCCGACTGGACGTCGGCACGCGCACGCTCGGCGTCGTCCCGACGGTCGCCGCCGCCGGCACGGTCGTGGCCGTCTCGTACTACGCAGTCTCGCCAGGGGGAACCGCCCGTGACGCGCAAACCTGGCTCGCCATCTCGACCGACGCGGGAAAGACGTTCAGCCGCCGGGCAGTCGGTCCGGCGTTCGCCCTGAGCGACGCGCCCCTGCTCGCCGGGGATCCCTCACTCCTCGTGCCGCCGGGACTGTTCGTCGGCGACTACACCGGCCTCGCCGTCGGAAAGCGCGTCGTCTACGCGGCCCTCCCGACCGCAAGCCACGACACCCGCAACCCCACCGACGTCCGCTTCGTCAGCCTGCCGGCAGGGTAGGCCACGACGCTCGTGGGTCAGTTCTCGACGGTGACCAGCGTCCCGATCGGGGTGTACGGCCACACCGTGGCGGCGGCGGCGAGGGGAAGCTCGACGCAGCCGAGGCTCTGCGGCGTGCCGAAGCTCGCGCGCGGGAAGGCGTGGATCGCGTCGCCGCGGTTGAAGTAGCTGATCCAGCGGATGCCGGGATCGTTGTAGTGCGTGCCGTCGGGGTTCGTGCCGCTCATCGTCCCGACCGGGATGTGCTCGAAGACCGGGAAGGTGCCGAGCTGCGTGGGGGCCGCGGGCACGCCGGTGTTGCCCGGCGAAGAGAGGATCGTGCGCCCGTCGTGCCAGAGGGTCAGGGACTGGGGCACGTTGCGGTGGACGTAGACGTAGCTGTAGCCGTCGGTCTTCCTGCGTCCGGCGAGCGTGTCGGCGAGGAGCGCGCCCCACACCTTCGACCCCACGAAGCCGTCGACGTCGAGCTGATGCTCGTGCTCGAACATGATCACCGCGCCGCGGACGATCTGGCTCCACTCCCCGGTCTTCCAGAGCGCGTGACGTCGATTTAACGCGCCTGAACCAGAGGCTCGACCAGGGGGCTCGTACCGTTCGAGCTCAGCCGTGGGGAGGGCGGCCCGTGCAGCCCTCCCCACGGCTTACCGCTAGGGCGCCGATGTCCAGCCGAAGTTGTCGGTGTTGCCGAATGTCGCCGGGCAGGCGGTTTGCGGCGCCGGCCTCGGCACGTCGTCCGCGGTCGTGGCGGTCTGGACGCCTGCGCGCCACATGTCGGTTGCCGGGCAGTCCGCTCCCTCGCGGACGTCGTTCCAGACGGCCGCCGCGTACGAGTTGCCCGCGACCGCGTAGACGTAGTCGCCGAGGAACTCGATCACGAGGTTGTTCTGGCTCGATGCGCGCGGGTCACCGGGTACGCCGCGGTGCACCTGGCTGAATGCGCCGATCGTGGCGGCGTCGCAGGGGTGTTATCAATACGAGACGTGACCTGGGTTCCGCCCATAGGCTCCGACTTCGCGGGCTACCGCCTCGAGGCCATGCTCGGGCACGGCGGGATGAGCATCGTCTACCGAGCCAAGCACGTCGCTCTCGGCCGTACCGTTGCGCTCAAGCTCCTGTCGCCGCAACTGAGCGAGGGCGATGCGTTTCGGGCGCGCTTCGAGCGCGAGTCACGTCTCGCGGCGAGTCTCGATCACCCGAACATAATCCCGATCTACGAGGCTTCCGAGTTCGACGGCGTCTTCTTCATCGCGATGCGCTACGTCGACGGCCCCGATCTGAAGACGAGGCTTAAGGAGGGCCCGCTGTCGCTCTCGGCGACGGTCTCGATCATCGACCAGACTGCGAACGCTCTCGCTGCGGCCCACGCGCAGGGCCTCATTCACCGGGACGTCAAGCCGGCCAACATTCTGATCGACCCGGGTGCAGGGCGTGGCGAGTCCGACCACGTGTATCTGTCCGACTTCGGCGTGGCGAAGCAGACGGCAGCCCCGGGCATCACGAAGATGGGGACGTTCGTTGGTACGGCCAACTATGCGTCACCCGAGCAGATCGAGGGACGACAACTGGATGCGCGGGCGGACGTCTACTCGCTCGGCTGTGTCGTCTACGAATGTCTGACGGGGAACACGGCGTTCGACAAGGACTCGGAGGTCGCGCAGATGTACGCGCACCTCCTCGAGCCCGCGCCGGTGGTGACCGAGATACGTCCCGACCTGCCTCCCGAGATCAACCACGTCGTCTTCAACGCCATGGCTAAGTCACCGGACGACAGGTACGCCGGGACGAAGGAGCTCGCTGCAGCACTCACGGAAGTGCTCTCCAGCGTTCCGGAAGATGCGGTCGGTCCCGTAGCGTCGGCGACGATGATCGCTGCGGCTCCACCGGCGGCGTCGGGTGCGTCGGGTGCGACCGCCCCGGTCGCGGAGCGTAGCGCCGGCGGACCCGCCGAGCCACCTCCCCCACCCGCGCGCGACGGCCCGGCCGGTCAGTCCGGAGATATGCGCCCGAGGCGTGGTCTCGTCGTCGGCGGCCTCGCCGTGCTCGGAGCGGTCGTTGTCGGCGTCGGATTCGGGTTCCTGCTCTTCCGAGGAGGCGGGGACGAGTCGAGCGCTTCGGCGCCGTCGGAAACTGCCGGCGTCACGACCACGGCTGAAAGCCAAGCGTCCTCCGCAGGACCTGAGACCCTGCTCGACGTGCTCGTCCCGTCGCAGATCGCCGAGGGGTGCACGACAGCACCGACGCCCGCGCGCCCTGCCGTCGAGAGCGAAGAGTGCGTGCCTCCGGAGAACGCCTCGACCGCATTCCCAAACGAGCTGAGGATCGACTTCTTCGAGAATGCGAGCCAGCTGGAGCTCGCGTATGGCAACGCGAAGAAGGATGTCACTATGGGACGGTGCGGCGTGACGCGGGGAGAGCGAGTCTGGATCCACGAAGAGACGGGCAAGCGGGGCGGACGTCGCTTCTGCTACGTGGACTCGAGCGGCAAGTTCGTGATCGTCTGGACCCACGAGAAGCTCGGCAGCGACGATCACGTCGACATGCTCGCCGTCGCGAAGGAACCCGGACGTGCTCCCACTACCTTCAGCTGGTGGGACGCACTGAACGACTCGCTGGGCAAGTGTCGACCACGGATCAGCGAGGTGACATGCTTCACGACGATCAAGCGCATCGCAAGCTGAGCCTCCGTTGCCCGCATCCGACGGTGACGGAGACGCGCGCGAACTCGTGCGAAGCACGACCGAGTCCGTGGCGTCCCTTCTGATCACCCAGGGCCCGCTCGCCGGTCGACGACTGGAGGTGAACGGCGAGCTCGTCCTCGGGCGGGCGGAGGCGGACATCACGATCGACGATCCGTTGGTATCGCGGCGGCATGTCGTCATCCGACAGGCACTGGATGGCGTCCTCGAGCTCGAAGACCTCGGTTCGTTGAACGGCACGTGGCTCAACAGTGACAGGGTCTCGACGCCGCGACGGCTCGCACACGGTGATGTCGTCGCCTTTGGCAGCACGGCGATCGTGGTCGAGAGCGAACGGGCAGAGGAGCGCGCCGCGCCACGCTCTTCATCGGCGGCGAGCCAACCGTCGGACGCTCCCGGAGCCCGGCAGCACCGGCAAGCAAAGGACCACCAGCGAGACGAGTTGCGCCGCGTCACGGCACTCTTCGCCGATGTCGTCGGCTCGACCGGCATCGGAGAGCGTCTCGGTGCCCACGACGCCAAGGCACTGATCGGCGAATGCGTGACCCGCATGAGCCGCGTCGTCGAGCGGTTCGACGGCTACGTGCAGGCGTACATGGGTGACGGGATCGCGGCGTTCTTCGGCCATCCGATCACACACGAGGATGATCCGGAACGCGCTGCCCGGGCGGGCCTTGCCCTGCTGAGCGTCGTTCGCGAGTACGGGCGCGAAGTCGAGTCGGAATGGGGAATCGCAGACTTCAACGTGCGAGTCGGCATCAACACCGGTGAGGCTGCGGTCGGGCTCGTTGGCGCTGCGATGCCGCAAGCCGTCGCGGTCGGCGACATGACGAATATCGCCGCACGGCTGCAGGCTGCCGCTGATCCCGGGACGATCATCGTGGGGGAAACCACGGCGAAGGCGCTCACCCACCGTTTCTCGATCCAGCCGCTCGGTGAACTTGCCGTCAAGGGCCGCACCCGACCGGTACGCGCGTGGCGGTTGGACGGCGTGAAGACGACGCACCCGTCGTACTTCACGACGCGTCTGGTCGGGCGCGAACACGAGGTGGACACCCTCCGGACCGTGATTGACGAACTCGAGGCCGGCCGGGGCCACATCGTGCTGCTCCTCGGCGAGGTCGGGATCGGGAAGTCGCGGCTCCTCGCCGAGCTGCACGCGCGGACAGAGGGTCGGGCAACGTGGCTCGAAGGGCACTGCCTGTCGTACGGCGCGGAGGTGCTCTACGGCCCGTTCATCCAGATCTTGCAGCGGTGGATCGGGGCCCCGGAAAGCGAGTCGGGCGCACGCGTCGAGGCGAAGTTGCGTGCGCGACTGGCGCTCGCTCCTCGCTTGGGGGGCGTCGACTTCTTCCCCTATCTCGCCCGCGTCCTCGCTCTGGGCGTCGAACCGGAGCCACCGTCGAGCTCGACCCCGTTGGGAGACCCCGGTCAGGAGATCAAGCAGGCGTACAACCTCTGGGTGCGCAGCCTCACGCTGCGCGGGCCCGTAGTCGTCGCGCTCGAGGATCTGCACTGGCTGGACGTCTCGTCGGCCCAACTCGTCGAAGGGCTCGTCCGTCAGACCGAGCAGGCACCGCTCCTCGTGGTCGGCACGCTCCGGGCGGATCCCGAGTCCGAGGGGCGGAGACTCCGTGAGCTGATCCGGAGCGAGCACGCCGATCGAAGCACCGAGCTACAGCTCGAACCGTTGTCGCCGGAATCGAGCCGTACCCTGCTCGACGCCCTACCGCAGAGCCGCGGCCTCGACCGGTCGTCGCTCGAACTCATCGTCCTGAGCGCAGAGGGGAACCCGCTGTACCTAGAGGAGTTGCTCAACGCCTTCGTCGAAGGCCGGGCGCGGCGGCCGGAAGAGACCTGGGCCCCCACGGCGACGGGCGGCCGCCTGTTCACTCCATCGCTTCAGGGCCTGATGCTCGCCCGTTTGGACCGGCTGCCGGCAAGCACTCGGACGCTCGCACAGGCCGCGGCTGTCATCGGTCGCCGCGTCCCGCTGGGCCTGCTCGCCCACGTCGACTCGAGCGCCGACATTGCCGACGATCTCGCCGTTCTGATCGAAGCCGATGTCATCCGCGAGGCGCGGCGCTACCGCGATATCGAGTACGTCTTCCGGCACGGGCTGCTTCGCGAGGCCATACTCTCGACGTTGCCGCCGCCCAGGCGGCGCGAGCTGTATCGCGCCGTGGTCGTTGCCTTCGACGAGTACTTCGCAGGGTCGGCCGACGAGCATGCCGAGCTACTCGCGCACTACCTCGTACGCAGCGGCGATCTCGCGCGTGCGCTCGACTGCCTCGAACGTGCAGGCCAACGCGCAGCCGCGCTCGATGCGGCAAGGCATGCGGCAGTGCTGTGGAGTCGTGCGATCAAGGTCGCCGACAGGTTGGGTGATCGAAGCGCCGCGGCGCGCCTGCAGGCGCTCGTTGACGACCTCCGCGCTGAGGGCACGGAGGGGGAGCTCGCCGACCTGGCGTAGGCGTGAGACGGCCTCGTTCTCCCTTCCAACGTCAGCGCCCTCCTGGACGTCGACCGGATGACCGCCGCCATTGCCTGATCGTTCAATGTGACGATGGACGTTGAGCCGATGTACGTGCTCGTGAGCACCCCGTCAGGGAACCTGCTGGGCGAGTACCCGACGCTGGAGCAGGCGCAGGCGGCGTGCGACCAGTACGTCGCGCTCGATCCGCGCAACGCCGATGCGCTCGAGATCGTCTTCGACGACGGCCGGGACGACGCTCCGACGGATCACGAGCTCCCGCAGGCGAGCTGAGCCCTCACGCGGGCCGCTCCGCGAGCCCGAAGCTGTACAGCCGCCACTGCGCCGCCAGGGCCGACACTTCGAACCTGGCTGCGTGCGCGCGACCTGCGCACCGGACGGGTACAACCCGTGCGTGACGTTGCGGTCGGTCCGCCTCTCGAGCCCGGAACGTGTCCTGTTCCCCGGCGAGGGGATCACGAAGCAAGACCTATTCGAGTACTACCGCGCGATCGCGCCGGTGCTCGTCCCGCACCTGCGCAAACGGCCGTTCACGATGAAGCGCGCGCCGTACGGCGTGGGCGGGGAGTTCTACTTCCAGAAGCAGGCGCCGAAGGGGATGCCCTCCTGGATCCCGACGCGCACCTACCGCACGTACCCACGCGAGGGCGGGTCGCGGCTCGTCGACTTCCCGCTCGTCAACTCGCCGGAAGCCATGCTTTGGATGGTGCAGATGAACTGCATCGACATGAACGCCTGGTACTCGCGCGTCGACAAGCCGGACCGCCCGGATTTCGTGCTCTTCGACCTCGATCCGCCCGAGGGCGGCTTCGCGCTCGCGATCCGCGTCGCCCATCTGATCCGCGGGGAGCTCGAGCGGCTCGGGCTCGAGTCGTATGTGAAGACGAGCGGCGCGGACGGGATCCACGTGCTCGTCCCGATCGCGCGCCGGGCGACCTACGAGCAGACCTACGTGTTCGCGGAGCGCGTGGCGCGCGGGCTCGAAGAGCAGCACCCGGGGCTGGTCACGACCGAGTGGCTGAAGCGCAAGCGGGAGGGGGTGCTCGTCGATCACCGTCAGAACGCGCGGGGCAAGACGATCGCCTCGGTCTACTCGGTGCGGCCGAAGCCGGGTGCGCCGGTCTCGACACCGCTTCGCTGGGACGAGCTGACCGAGGACGTGACGCCGCGGCGCTTCGGGATGCGCGAGGCGCTCGAGCGGGTCGAACGGCACGGCGACCTGTTCGCACCCGTGCTCGCAGGCGGTCAGGCTCTCGGACGTGCCCTGAAGAAATTGCGCTAGTGCGCGCTAGTCGGCGAGGAACGAGGGCACGCCCGCGGCCACGTCTGCCGTCTGGAGCCAGGCGGTGCTCGAGCCCGCGAGACGATGGGACTCCCCGCCGTCGCTGCGCAGCAGCACGCTTCCCCACGACCGAGGGAGCGCGCACGGCTCGGTGCCGAAGTTCGTCGCCACGACGACGTCGCCGCGCCGGTACGCGACGACGTCCTCGCGGCCGGGGATCTCGAGCCACTCGACCGTCCGCGGCGCGTCGACGATCCGCTCGCGGCGGAGCCCGAGCGCCTGCCGGTACAGCGTCAGCGTCGAGCTTGGGCTGGCGCCCTGCACGTCGGCGGCGAGCGCGGCGAACGAGGCCGGCTGCGGCAGCCACGGCTCGGCCCTCGCGCCGTGCGGAGAGAACCCGAACGTCGGCGAGTCGGCGCTCCACGGGAGCGGTACCCGGCACCCGTCGCGGCCGAGGTCGGAGTCGTCCCCGCGTCGTGCGATCGGATCCTGGCGGCGCTCGTCGGGGAGTTCGAGCACCTCTTGCAGACCGAGCTCCTCGCCCTGGTAGAGGTACACCGGCCCCGGCAGAGCCATCACGAAGAGCGCCGCGGCGCGCGCCCGCGCTCGTCCGAGCTCGACGTCGACGCGACCCCTCGGTCGGACGGCGGCGGCGTGCGGGTCGGACGGGACCGGCAGCGTCCGCTCGAGCAGCCCGTACCGCGTGACCGAGCGGAAGGCGTCGTGGTTGTTCAGCGTCCACGCGAACTCTCCGACCTCCCCGGGAGCCGTTCCCTCACTCGCCGCGGCCAGGGCCCGGAGCCCGTCCCGCACGCTTTCGCGGAACCCGACGGCGCCCCACGGTCGCATGACGAGATCGAAGTAGAAGGCCTGGTGCAGCTGGCCGCCCCGGACATACGTCGCCGCCTCGACGGGGCTCGGCGCCCACGCCTCGGCGACGAACACGAGCTCGCGCCCGGGCCGGTAGCCGTCGGCCAGCGCCCGCCAGCCGCGGTAGACGTCGTGCACGTCGGCCTGGTTCAGCATCGGCGTGGCGGCGTCGAGCTCCGGGTCGTAATCGGGTAGGCCGGGCGCTTTCAGGAGGCCGTGCGCGACGTCGACGCGGAACCCGTCGACGCCGAGGTCGAACCAGTGCCGGAGCACGCGCCGGAAGTAGGCGGGCACCTCGGGGTTCCGCCAGTCGAAATCGACCTGGCCCGGATCGAAGAGATGCAGGTACCACTGGCCCGGCGTGCCGTCGGGCTCGCAGACGCGCGTCCACGCGGGGCCGCCGAACACCGAGGTCCAGTTGTTGGGCGGCGTCTCTCCGTGCCGACCACGCCCGTCACGGAACAGGAACCGCCTGCGGTGAGGGCCGTCCGGCGGCTCGCGCAGCGCCGCCCGGAACCACGGGTGGTCGGTCGAGCAGTGGTTCGGCACGAGATCGAGGAGAACGCGAAGCCCGCGCGCATGCGCGGCGGCGAGCAGCCGCTCGAGCGCGGCGTCGCCCCCGTACACGTCAGCGATCGCGCAGTAGTCCGCGACGTCGTAGCCGCCGTCGCGATCCGGTGACGGGTAGCACGGGGTGAGCCACAGGGCGTCGGCTCCGAGCGTGACGAGATGGTCGATCCGCGCCGTCACCCCGTCGAGGTCGCCGAGCCCGTCCCCGTCGCTGTCGGCGAAGGACTTCACGTAGATCTCGTAGACGACGGCCTGCCGCCACCAGGGGTCGGGCGTCGGCGCGGGCGCGGTCACTGCGTCGGGGCGGGGGTCACCCGGATGCTCGGTCGCCGGCACGGGCTCGGTCGGCCATCACGGCGTCACACACTGACAGACCCACGCCGTCGCGAGCACGCCCAAGAATTGTGTTCCCCCAATCGTTCGAGCACACTCCGGCCGTGGAGCCGTCCGAGGAAATGCGGCGCGTCGGCGACCGATGGACGGCGGCGAGCGCAGAGGGGGCGTGGCCGACCGTCCTGGCGGCCGTGGCGTCCTTCGCCACGGGCCCGGTAGAGGCACCGACGTCGTGAGCGCCAACGCGGCAATCCCATTCGACCCGACGAGACCCGAGCAACGCGAGAACCCGTTCGACGTCCTGGCGCTCGCACGCCGCGACCAGCCGGTCTTCTACGCTCCGGCCCTCGACCTCTGGGTCGCCACGCGTCACGAGGACGTGCTCACCGTGCTCAAGGACCACCGGACGTTCTCGTCGGCGGGTGCGCTCAAGTCGTCGGCGTCGTCGCTCCCACCCGAGGTGCTCGACGTGCTCGCCGACGGGTACCCGGAGATGCCGTACATCATCGAGCTCGACCCGCCGCTGCACGACCGCATCCGCGGCCTCGTCGCCCGGGCGTTCACGCCGCGCCGGATCGACGAGCTCGAGCCGCGGATCGAGGTGATCGCGTCGGAGCTCCTCGACGAGCTCGCGCCGCACGGGCGGGCGGACATCGTGGACGCGTTCGCGTGGCCGTTGCCGCTGCGCGTGCTCGGCGAGCTGTTCGGGTTCCCGCGCGACGATCTCGAGCAGATCCACCATTGGGGAACCGACTGGCTGCTCCTCCAGCAGCAGCGTCCGCTCGACGAGCAGCTTGGTCACGCGCGCGGGCTCGTGCAGCTGCAGCGGTACTGCGTCGCAGCGGTCGAGGATCGCCGGGCGAACCCGACCGACGATCTCCTGGGCGCGATGGTCACGGCGAACGACGCCGCCGACGCGCCGCTCGACACGATCGAGATCGCCGGCCTGCCGCTCGACCTCATGGTCGCCGGCCACGTCACGGTCACGCGTGCCATCGGCAGCACGCTTCACCGCATGTTCGCGGAGCCCGTGCTGCGCGAGCACCTCCTCGACCCCGAGCTATGCCCCAAGGCGATCGAGGAGATCCTCCGGCTCGAGTCGCCGGCGCAGGGGCTGTTCCGCGTCACCACGAGAGAGGTCGAGCTGGGCGGCGCGACCCTCCCCGAGGGCGCGCGCGTGATGGCGCACTTTGCCTCGGCCAACCGCGACGCGTGCGTCTTCGCCGACGCCGAGGTGTTTCGACCCGAGCGCGACGACATCGGCTCCCACCTCGCGTTCGGCAAGGGAATCCACTTCTGCATCGGCGCACCGCTCGGGCGGCTCGAGCTGCGCGTCGCGCTGCCGATGCTGCTCCGGCGGCTCCCGCGTCTCCGCCCAGGCCCGCGCCCACCGGTGCGCGAGCCGGTGTTCTTCGCGCGCGGCTTCACGTCGCTCGATGTCGAATGGGATCCGTGAGCGACGTCGTGATCGTCACCGGCGCTGCGTCGGGGCTCGGCGCCGTCTACTGCCGCGAGCTCGCGGCGGCAGGATACGCAGTTGTCGGTGCGGACATCGAGCCGGTCGAGGGAGTCGATCTCGGGGTCGGGGTCGACGTGTCGGACCGCGCGTCGACCGAGCGGCTGGCCGAGGCCGTCCTCGAGCGGTTCGGGCGCATCGACGCGCTCGTGAACAACGCGGCCGTCTACAGCACGATCGTCAAGAAGCCGTTCGAGGAGATCCCGGACGAAGAGTGGGACCGTGTGCTGGCCGTCAACGTCAAAGGGGCCTGGCTCTGCACGCGAGCCGTCGCGCCGGCGATGCGGCGACAAGGGCGAGGCAAGGTCGTCAACGTCTCGTCGACGACGGTGCCCACCGCGCCGCCCGGCTTCGCGCACTACGTCGCGTCGAAGGCGGCCGTGGTCGGACTGACGCGCGCGCTCGCCCGCGAGCTCGGCTCGGACGGGATCTGCGTCAACACGCTGACGCCCGACTACATCGCCTTCGACCGCGACTACGACAACCGCCAGCCCGACATGGAGCCGGCACTCGCCGCCCAGCGGATCTTCGCCCGCGAGCAGACGCCGGAGGACATGGTCGGTGCGCTCCTGTTCCTGATCGGGCCAGGCTCCGACTTCGTCACCGGCCAGAACATCTGGGTCAACGGTGGGCGCACCTTTAACTAGGGAAGGTGGACGGCGATGGCACTTCGGTCGTGAAGCAGGCGGCCGTCAGTCGAGGTTGAAGACCTGGCGTGCGTTTCCTGCGTAGATCGCGTCCTTGTCCGCGCCGGAGAGGCCGAGCTCCTCGATGTTGGCGATCGTCGTGCGAATGTAGTACGGGCCCTTCTCGGGGTCGAACGGCGAGTCCGAGGCGAACAGGACGTGGTCGACGCCGAAGAACTCGATGCAGCACCGGATCGCGTGCGCCGCGTCCATCATGCACGTGTCGGCGTAGAACTTCTCGAAGTAGTCGAGCGGCCGGCCCTGGATCGTCGTTTCGACCAGATGCCTGTCCTCGTCAGGCGTCCGCGCGCCGAGCTGGTCCCAGCCGGGGCCGATGCGGCCGGAGAAGTGCGGGATCATCGCGCCCCCGTGGTGGGTGAGGAAGCGCAGGTCGGGGTACCGGTCGAAGACACCCGAGAACACGATGCGCGCCATGAACGCCGAGGTCTCGTACGGCCAGCCGAACGTCCACCAGATCTCGTATCTCGAGCGGTCCTCCGTCTGGTAGTCGGCGAAGCTGCTGTTGCGGCTCGGATGGACGCAGATCGTGCAGTCCAGCTCTGCGGCCTTCGCGAAGATCGGCTCGAACTCCGGCTCGTCCCAGGGACGGCCGCCGACGTTGGTGTAGATCTGGATCCCGACCGCGCCGAGCTCGCCGACCGCGCGCTCCAGCTCGGCGACGCTTGCGTCGACGTCGTTCAGCGGCAGCTGCGCGACCCAGCCGGCGAACGTGTCCGGGTACTGCTCGACGAGCTCCGCCTGACCCTCGTTCGCAATCTTTGCCAGCTCGATCGCCGTCGCTGCGTCGCCCACGTCCTCGAGCGGCGGCGCCGGCAGGCTCGTGATCTGACGGTAGTCGTCGCCGAACTCCTCGAGCTGGCGGCGCTTGACGTCGAGCTCGACGATCGCGGGAATCGCGCCGATCCGCGTGCGGATGTCCTTCGAGGCGGGCGTCTCCGGCAGGCTCAGCAGACGCTCCGCATATGCGCGGGGCAGGAAGTGGGTGAACGAGTCGATCTTCACGGCAGGTGCCGCCGGCGTCGTCGCACTCTCGGGAACGCTCTGATCCTGCGTTGATACCAGACCGCCGGCTCGGGATCCTCGGGTGGCGCGCCGTCGCGCGCTCCGGCACCATCCCGCTCGGGACGAACGCGCATGCCGACCCTGTTCAGAGTTCTGCTCGCCGCGACCGCCCTCGCCGTGCTCGTCGGAGGGGGAACCCCTGGCGCGGCCCCCACGGCTGCGCCGCGGGTGACGCTCGTCACCGACTCGGTCGGCGGCGTTCTGTCCTGGCAACAGGACTCGCGTGACGCCCTCGCCCGCGGCATCGACCTCCGCATCGACGTCAGGACGTGCCGTCGACTCGTCACCGAGGGATGCGTCTACGGCGGCGAGCGCCCGCCGAGCGCGCTCGCTGCGATCCGGGACGTCGGTTCGGGGCTCGGGCGGGTCGCCGTGGTCGACGTCGGCTACAACGACGCGCCGACCGGGTTCGCGGCAGGCATCGATCGCGTCATGCGCGCGCTCCTCGACGCCGGTGTCGACCAGGTGGTCTGGGTCACCCTCCGCGAGCGGCGTCCGAGCTGGGCCGACATCAACGACCAGATTCGCGAGGCGCCGAAGCGCTGGCCACAGCTCGCGGTCGGCGACTGGGAGCTCGAGAGTCGCGCGCACGACGAGTGGTTCGTGGACGGGATCCACATGACGTCGATCGGTGGAGACGCGTTCGCGCGCTTTCTGCGGCCGCTCGTCGTCGCTGCGTGTCGGGCCGCGTGCGCCGACGGCGGCTCGATGCTCGTCGTCGGTGGGCCGCTCCGCCGGGCGCGGGCGGGTGTGCGCTACGTCGACCGGCTCCGGATGAGCGGCGGCACCCCGCCGTACCGCGTCTGGGTCAAGGGCCTGCCCGCGCCGCTTCGGGTTCTCGGCGACGGGACGATCGTCGGCAAGCCGAAGGCGCCGGGCGCCTATCCGCTCGACGTGGAGGTGATGGACACCGCCGGCATCCGGAACGACGCGACCGTCGTGCTGCGGGTCGTCCGCCGCTAGATGATTGATGCCACGCGGCTACGCGGTGTAGTTGGCGATTGCGCGACTGGGGCGGCCGAGTTCGTGGTTGAGGCTGATGCAGGCCGCGAGGGCGAGCAGGCGGGTCGCGATTCGTGCGAACAGGTTGCGCGGCGTTCGGGCTCCGTGGCGTTCGAGGGAGAGCAGGTCCTTGCAGGTGCACGACCTTGGCCCCCAGTGCCGCGACCTTGGCCGCGAACTCGCGGCCGGCGTAGCCCTTGTCACAGACGATCGTCTCTCCTCCGGTCGAGGTCGGCGTCCATCGTGGCCTCCTGGTCGACGATGTCGAAGACACCGCCGACTTTCGACCTGCCCCCGTTGGTCCCTATCGCCACGACCAGAGCCGTGGCATCAATCATCTAGCCGAGATAGGCGCGGATCAGCGACCGTTCCTCGGCGTGGACGTCGCCGGCCCGCTCCTCGAGCGCGACCTCACCGGACGCGAGGACGTAGACACGGTCGCACACGCGGAGCGCGAGGTCGACGCGCTGCTCGACGAGGAGCAAGGGTCGTCCCTTGCGCCGATCGCTGTGT
>CAVPZH010000032.1:0-84820 GCA_963710125.1 uncultured Actinomycetes bacterium
CGCAAGGGAAACCGTCCGAGCTTCACTGCCGCCGCGCCGCCCGACGAGGCGGCGCCGCTCGTCGCACGCTTCGCGGAGGCGCTCCACGCGCTCGGCGTCCCGGTCGAGACAGGGGTCTTCGGCGCGCGGATGGAGGTCGAGCTCGTCAACGACGGCCCGGTGACGATCGTTCTCGACGCGTAGCGACGTCGGCCAGGCCGGTACCCGCTCCGCACAGCCGTCGCTCCCCCGCGGACGCACGTCGCGCGGGGGAGCGGCGGACGACGTGCTGCTCCTCGTTACGGGAGGTAGTAGTTCGGGTTCGGCATCTTGAACGTCTTGTCCGCGTAGCCGCCCTCGAGATCGCTGAACTGGTCGCCGAAGTTCGCGACGATGTCGTAGCCCTGCGACTCGATGTACGCCCGCGTCGCGGACTTGTAATGGATGGTCGAGCAGGAGTGACCTGCCGCGACGTCCGCCGAGCAAGCGTCGTGGAGGTATTCGGGGTAATCCAGGACGGCCGGTTTCGTGAAGAGGCCGTCGGTGAAGCCGCCGTGACCGGTGTCCAACGGGGTCGGCATCGGGTAGTTGGCGTCGACCTCCGGGACGGTGATCGACGTCGTCGGCGGGTTCGATCCCAGATAGGTCACGGAGGTGATGTCTGTGGAGTTCAGGCCGTAGGCCGCCTTGTCGTTGACGAGGTTGGCGATCGTCGCGTCGTGCTGCGAGTCACCGCGTCCCGTGATGAAGAAGATGGCGTACCTCAGGGCTTTCGCCTGGTTCACCATGTCGAGCATGCCCGGCGTGGCGGGGAACATGTTCCCGGTGAAGGTCGTCGGCAATTCCGGTGGATTGCCGAGGCCGACGAAGTACGCGTTGGTCGACGGGTTGTAGTCCCAGTTGCTGAACAGCTCGTAGTTCCAGGTCGTGAGCGTCGTGTCGTCCACGTCGAGCACGATCGCCCGATGCGGCACCTTCGACCGGGCGGCGAGCCAGTTCTCGCCCTGCTTGGCGACCGAGCGAGCCTCGTTCGCGTAGTTGCTGTCCGGGTTGAGCGACGCTCCCCAGGCGCCGCCGGGTCCCGTCCCCGCTCCCGGAGAGCCGTAGTAGTTCTTGATCCACGCCCGGGCGACGTCGATGTTCGTGACCTGGCTCTCCGAGTTCGGCGTGTACGACAGGTTCGCGGGCTGGAGGCCGGCGACGGCGACCGCCGCGGCCGCGGCCAGCGCGGCGATGCCGAGCGCGAGTACCACCCATGGCGCGCGCCGACGGCGTGCGAGACGCTTCATGCGATTTCCCTCCTTCGTTTGACTCCTGCTCCCCTTTCGGCGCGAGACTACAACGCCGGAGCTCGCGAGGCGGCGCCCCGGCCTCTGGAGCGCGGCGATCGCCCCGCGGCCTCCGCAGTGCTACCCTTTGTTCACCACATTTCACCGGCGAGGCGAAATGGGCGCGGGTCGCGCCCATTCGTGTTGTAAAGGGGCGAATTCCATGGCGACGGGCACGTACGAGAGAGAGCGGGAGCTTCAGGCGGCGATCGCGCCGCTCGTCGAGTCGACCCTGCCCGACGTCGAGGTGCTCGCCGTCGAGCTCCTCTCGCCCGCGCGGTTCTGCGTCTACGTCGACCATCCCGCCGGGGTCGACTTCGCGCTCTGCGAGCGCGTCACGCGCCTGCTCGGCACCTACCGCTCCGACTGGACGATCGACGTCTCGTCGCCCGGCCCCGAACGGCCCCTGCGCCGGCCCGAGCACTTCCGCCGGGCGATCGGCGGCACCGTGAAGCTGAAGACGGCCTCCTCGAAGCGTCTCCGGGGGACGCTTCTGGCGGCCGACGACGACGCCGTCACCGTCGCGGTGAACGGCTCCACGCTCGAGATCCCGGTCGGCGAGATCGTCCGGGGCAACCTGATCGACGAGGGACGGGAGTCATGAGCCAGGAGATCATCGAAGGCATCCGCACGATCGAGCGGGAGAAGGGGATCGAGGCCGGGACGCTGGTCGCGGCGCTCGAGGACGCCCTCCTCGCCGCGTACAAGAAGACGCCCGGCGCCGCCCGCCACGCGGCGGTCGAGCTCGACGACGAGGGAGAGTTCAGGGTCTTCGCCCTCGACATCCCGTCGGATCTCGAGGCGCGCCTGCTCGAGGAGGCACGCGAGCGCGCGATCGACGAGCTGGAGCGCATCGAGGAGGAGACTGGCGAGAAGCAGCACACGCTGATCGTCGACGACGAGCTCGACCTCGACTGGGAGCAGGTGCCCGAGGACCTCGTCGACCGGACGGACGCCACACCGCACGACTTCGGCCGGATCGCGGCGATGACCGCCAAGCAGGTCATCCAGCAGCGGATCCGCGAGGCGGAGCGCGCGATGATGTACGAGGAGTACGTCGACCGGCAGGGCGAGGTCGTCACCGGCATCGTCCAGCAGGCGGGCGACCGCAACAACGTGCTGGTCGACCTCGGCAAGGTCGAGGCGCTCCTGCCGCGCTCCGAGCAGGTCGACGGCGAGCGGTACGAGCAGGGCTCCCGCATCAAGGCGGTGATCATCGAGGTGCGCTCCGGGACGAAGGGGCCGCAGGTGATCCTCTCGCGCCGTGCGCCGCAGCTGATCGAGGCGCTGTTCGAGCTCGAGGTGCCCGAGATCGCCGACGGCCTCGTCGAGATCCGCGGCGTCGCACGCGAGCCGGGCTACCGCTCGAAGATCGCGGTCGAGTCGCACGTCCAGGGCGTCGACCCGGTCGGCGCCTGCGTCGGCCCGCGCGGCTCGCGCGTGCGCATGGTCGTCTCGGAGCTGCGCGGGGAGAAGATCGACATCATCCCGTGGAACACCGAGCCCGCCCGGTTCGTCGCGAAGGCGCTCTCGCCCGCGCGTGTGCGCGAGGTCTACATCGACGACGAGAGCCGCGACGCGACGGTTGTCGTGCCCGACGACCAGCTCGCGCTCGCGATCGGCAAGGAGGGCCTCAACGCCCGGCTCGCCGCCCGCCTCACGGGGTGGAAGGTCGACATCAAGTCCGACTCCGAGTTCGCCCAGCAGGAGGCAGAGGCCGCCTTCGCCGGCGAGGACGAGGGGGATCGCGACTTCTCGGGCCGCTGCGCGGCGCTCCTCTCGAACGGCAAGCGCTGCCCGAACGCGGCCCTGCCCGGCTCGCGCTACTGCGGCGTGCCGGCGCACCAGGCGCTCGCCGACGACCCGACCGCTGCCGACCGGGGCGCCGCGATCCCGCTCTCGGACGGTGGGACGGCGGAGACGGCCGAGACCGAGATGGAGACGGAGGAGGCGGCCGGCGGGGTCGCGACGGAGGTCGCGATCGCGGAAGGTGCGCTCGAGGAGGTCGAGGACGCGCTCGCCGACGGCGCGCTGACGGCCGAGGAGGCGGAGGTCGCCGAGCAGGTCGTGGCCGATGCGGCCGAGGTGGCGCTCGCCGCGGACGTGGCGCCCGAGGGCGATGCCCCGCAGGAGGCCGGCGACGACGCGTGAGCGCACTGCTCCCCTCAGGACGTGCGTCGGGTGCGGCCGCCGAGCGCCGACGGAGGAGCTCGTCCGCTTCGGCGAGGTCGACGGCGTGCTCACGGAGTCGTCGGGACCCGGGCGAGGCGTCTACACGTGTCGGCGCGTCGCCTGCTTCGAGCAGGCCCTTGCGCAGCGGGCGTTCGCGCGGTCGCTTCGGCGTGCGGTCGTCGTCGAGCCGAATCTCGCGCGTCTCTACACTGAGGGGTCGCATGGTTGACGGAATCGAGGTGTCGCGTGGCTGACGGTCCCAACAGGCCGAACCGTCCGATCCGCCCGCGCGGCGGGGGCGCGGGGGGCAGGCGCCGCCGTGTCGTGATCGAGGGCGGGGCCGCCCGCGGCCGGGACGCGCGCGCGGCGCGCGACCGCGCGCAGCAGGCGCCTCCGCGCCAGCAGGCTCCGGCGCCGCCGACCGGTCCGGTCACGGTCGAGTCCGGCGTCACCGTCAAGGACCTCTCCGGCGCCCTCGGCGTCCCGATGTCCCAGATCATCAAGATCCTCATGGGCCTGGGTCAGATGCGCACCGCCACCCAGTCCCTCTCGGACGAGGAGGTCGAGCTGATCGCGGCCGAGGTGGGGCGCGAGGTGACGGTCAAGCACGCCGCCGACGACGAGGAGCCGGAGATCGTCGAGGACGACGAGGCCGACCTCACGGCGCGGCCCCCCGTCGTCACGATCATGGGCCACGTCGACCACGGGAAGACGACGCTGCTCGACGCGATCCGCTCGACGTCTGTCGTCGACACGGAGGCGGGCGGCATCACGCAGCACATCGGCGCCTACCAGGCCGAGGTCGACGGGCGCAAGCTGACGTTCCTCGACACGCCCGGCCACGAGGCGTTCACGGCGATGCGCGCGCGCGGCGCGAAGGTGACCGACATCGCGGTGCTCGTAGTAGCCGCCGACGACGGCGTGATGCCGCAGACGAAGGAGTCGATCAGCCACGCGCGGGCCGCGGAGGTGCCGATCGTGGTCGCGATCAACAAGGTCGACGTGACCGACGCGAACCCGGACCGCGTCAAGACCGAGCTGGCCTCCGAGGGTCTCCAGCCCGAGGACTGGGGCGGGACGACGCAGTTCGCCGCGGTCTCGGCGAAGCAGCAGACTGGTATCGACGACCTGCTCGAGCGGATCCTGCTCGTCGCGGACGCGGAGCTCGACCTGCGCGCCAACGCCGACGCGGAAGCCTCGGGCCCGATCATCGAGTCGCGGCTGGACGTCGGGCGAGGCCCGGTCGCGACGATGCTCGTCCAGCGCGGCACGCTGCGCGTGGGAGACGCGATCGTCGCGGGAGACGCTGCAGGGAAGGTGCGCGCGCTCTACGACTACCGCGGCGAGCGCGTCAAGGAGGCGCACCCCGGCGAGCCGGTCGAGATCCTCGGCTTCGACCGCCCGCCTGCGGCCGGCGAGCTCTCACGTGTGGTGGAGCACGAGCGGCAGGCCAAGGACCTCGCCGAGAAGCGCGCGGAGCGGCTCCGGCGCGAGCAGCTCGCGCAGCGCTCGAGCGCCGGCGGCCTCTCCCTGGAGACGCTCTTCGAGCAGATGCAGGCGGGTGCCGTCCAGGAGCTCAACATCGTGCTCAAGGGCGACGTGCAGGGCTCGGTCGAGGCGCTCGTCGGGGAGCTCGCGAAGATCCAGCACCCCGAGGTGCGGGTGAACGTGATCCACACCGGGGTCGGCGGCATCACCGAGAACGACGTGAACCTCGCCTCCGCCTCGAACGCGCTCGTGATCGGCTTCAACGTCCGCCCGAGCGCGGAGGCGCGGCAGCTGGCCGAGCGCGAGGGCGTCGACATCCGCACGTACCGCGTGATCTACAAGCTGACCGAGGACATCGAGCAGGCGCTCGTCGGGATGCTGTCGCCGGTCACGACGGAGGAGATCCTCGGCGAGGCGGAGGTGCGTGCGCTCTTCAAGGTCTCGAGGCTCGGCACGATCGCGGGCTGCATGGTCACGAACGGCGTCGTCAGGCGTGGTGCGCACGTCCGGGTGGTGCGGGACGGCACCGTGGTGCAGGACACGTCGATCGCACAGCTCAAGCGCTTCAAGGAGGACGCGCGCGAGGTCGCCGAGGGCTTCGAGTGCGGCATCCTGCTGGACGGCTTCAACGACGTGAAGGAAGGCGACGTCCTCGAGGTCTTCGAGACGCGCGAGGTCGAGAGGACCGAGCTGACGGCGACCGCCGCGGAGTGACTGGCACTTTCGCGGCGCGAAAGTGCCTCTAACACCTCTTGATCAGCCGCGCCGTGGCCATGGCGCGGGCGCGGTAGCCGGTCATCGACGGGTGGACGCCGTCCGACCCGAACCAGCTGCGGTGTGCATGCGCGATCGCGGACCAGTCGAGCACGTGGAGCGTCGGATGCGTCCGTGCGATCGACCGGAGCGCACGGTTGTAGCCGGTGTAGGAGACGCCCGCGTACGGCGGCCGCACGACCGTCGCCCAGATCACGCAGCGCGAGCGTCCGGCGACCGCGACCGTCTCGCGAACCGTGCGTGCGAAGCGCGAGACCGCACCGGGGTCGTCGTTCGTGCCCGCGCTGACGACGATCACGCGGGGGAGCGCGGCCCCGAACCGTCTGAGCGCCGCCGGGACGTCGGTCGCATGCCGGCTGACCTCGGTCTCGGCCGAGACCCGCCAGCCGCGCAGGTAGTCGCCGAGGAAGAGCTGGGTGCCGACCGCGAGCGAGTCGCCGTAGTTGAGCACCGTGCGGCTGCCCGCCGCCGGGGCCTGCGACGCGGCGACGAGCACGCCGGCGACCACGAGCGCGACCGGGGCGAGACGGAGGGCGCGGAACATGATTTCGACTACGGTAGGCCGCATTCCGTTCCTCCCGGCGGCCGCCAACGGAATCCGAACATGTCCACCGGCTACGTCGGCATCCTCTCCTTCGAGCTCCACTTTCCGGAGAGCCACTCCCTCAAGGAGAAGCGCATGCACGTGCGGTCCGTGAAGCAGCAGCTCGCGAACCGCGTCGGCTGCTCGATCGCGGAGGTCGACCACCACGACGTCTGGCAGCGTGCGCAGCTGACGCTTGCGTGCGTCACCCGGGACGCCGGCGACGCGGCACGCCTGCTCGACGAGGCCGAGCGCTGGCTCTCGGGGCAGGCGTTCGAGCTCGCGGTGCAGGAGCGCGAGCTCGTCCATCTCGAGGACGGCGACCGCGTATGAGCCCGAGCGGGCGCATGCGGCGGGTGAACGCCGCGGTGAAGGAAGTGCTCTCGGAGGCGATCCCCACGCTGAAGGACCCGCGGATCGGGTTCGTCACCGTCACGACGGTCGAGACGACCAGCGACCTCGACCACGCGAAGGTCTGGGTGAGCGTGTTCGGGGGCGAGCGCCAGCGGGAGCGCACACTGAACGCGCTCGACGGAGCGACGGGGGTGCTGCAGGCTCGTCTCGGCCGGGAGCTCGGCCTCCGGCGGACGCCCCGCCTCGAGTTCGTCTACGATCGCGCGGTCGAGCACGGCGTGCGCATGACCCACCTCATCGACGAGCTCGCGCCGCCCGACGAAGACGACGACGAGAGGAGTGACATGGACGCGGTCGTCGAGACGCTGCGCGCGCACGACCGCTTCGTCGTCACGTCGCACGACAACCCCGACGGCGACGCACTCGGCTCGCTGCTCGCGCTGCACCTCGCGCTGGTCTCGCTCGGCAAGGACTCGGCGATGGTGCTCGGCGGCGACGCACCGCTTCCGCCGGAGTACGCGTTCCTCGACCTCCAGGCACGGGGTCTCGCCCGGGTCGCGCCCGGCGACGCCGGGGAGCGGGTGCTCGTCGCACTCGACTGCGCGCAGGCGAGCCGGATCGTCGAGCCGACGCTCGTCGCCTCCGCGGCGCTCACGGTGAACATCGACCACCATCACGACAACACGCGGTTCGCCGCCGTGAACCTCGTGGTCGAGGAGGCGTCGTCGACCGGCGAGCTCCTGGCCGACGTCTTCGCCGAGCTCGGCGTCGCGCCGACGCCCGAGCTCGCCGAGGCGCTCTACACCGCGATCGTCACGGACACGGGGCGCTTCCAGTACACGAACACGACGCCGAAGGCGCTCAGGCTGGCAGCGGAGCTCGTCGAGGCGGGGGCCGACGTGGGGAAGGTGTTCGTCGAGGTCTACGAGTCCACCCCGTTCCCCAAGCTGAAGCTGCTCGCACGGGCACTCGAGCACGCGACGGAGCTCGCCGGGGGGCGCATCGTCGTCTCCGAGCTCACCCGCGCGGACTTCGAGGCTGCGCGGGCCGACGAGCCGTACTCGGAAGGCATCATCGACCACCTCCGCGCCGCCGACGGCGCCGAGCTCGTGGCGCTCGTGCGAGAGCTCCCCGAGGGCGCTCCCGCACGGCGCAAGGGCTCGCTGCGCTCGCATCCGAACGGGGTCGACGTGTCCGCGATCGCACGCAGCTTCGGCGGGGGAGGCCACCGGCGCGCAGCCGGCTTTTCGACCGACCTCGGGATGGACGAGATCACGCAGCGCATCGTCGAGGCCTTCGCCGCCGACGGCGGCGGCGAGCCGTAGTCGTGGCCGTGCGTGCGCCGCGATCGCAGGCACGTGGGCGCGCCGCCCCGCCGCACCGACGGGCGCGGCGCTGATGGCGGTACCGAAGGGGCTGGAGCCGACGGGCGTGATCCTCGCCGACAAGCCCGCGGGGCCGTCGTCGTTCGCCGTCGTCGCCCGGGTCCGCGGCCGTACCGGGGCCAAGACCGGGCACGCCGGGACGCTCGACCCGTTTGCCACCGGTCTGCTCGTCCTCCTCTCGGGTCGTGCGACCGCGCTCCAGGACCGCTTCATGAAGCTCGACAAGCGGTACGTGACCGAGCTCGACCTGCGCGCCCGCACCACGACGGGCGACCCGGAGGGAACCGTGCTCGAGCAGCACGCGGCGCCCACGCCGGTGGAGCTCGAGCAGGCGCTCGACAGCCTGCGCGGCGAGGTCGAGCTGCCGATCCCCGCGGCCTCGGCGGTCAAGCTCGGCGGAAAGCGCGCCTACCGGCTCCACCGCGAGGGAGTCGCGGTCGAGATGCCGACGCGCGTGATGCGCGTGCACCGGCTCGAGCTGATCTCGTACGACGGCGGCCTCGCGCGGCTCGACACGCTGGTCGGCTCCGGCACGTACATCCGCTCGCTCGCCGACGCACTGGGCGGCCACTGCGTCTCGCTGCGGCGCACCGAGATCGGCCCGTTCGCCGTGGAGGAGGCCGACGAGGCCCGCGTCGTGCCGCTCGAGGAGGCGCTGCCGCGCCTCGCGGCGGTGCGAGACTACTCGGCGCCGTGAGGATCGCGCACGCCCCGTCCCAGCTCGACCGCCGTCCCCGTGCGGTCGCGATCGGGACGTTCGACGGCGTCCACCGTGGGCACCGCTCGGTACTCCGTGCGGCCGTCGAGTCCGGGCTCGAGCCGACCGTGATCACGCTCGACCCGCATCCGCGAATCGTGCTCGGCAATCGCGTCGAGCTCCTGACGACGCTCGAGCGCAGGCTCGAGCTCCTCGCCGAGGCGGGCGTCAGCGACACGCTCGTCGCCGCCTTCACGCCGGAGTTCATGCGGCTCTCACCGCCCGAGTTCGTCGACACGTACCTGCTGGCGATCGGCGCCGAGGCCGTCGCGGTGGGGGGCGACTTCCGCTTCGGCAGCAAGCGAGCCGGCAGCGTGGAGACGCTCGCCGAGCTCGGCCTGACGGTGCTGGAGGTCGACGAGGTGGAAGGCGTCTCGTCGTCTGCGATCCGGGACGCCGTACGCGACGCCGACCTCGGCGCCGCGGCGGCCATGCTCGGCCGTCCGTTCGAGCTCGACGGCACCGTCGTGGCGGGCGACCAGCGTGGCGGCACGCTCGGCTACCCCACCGCGAACATCGCCATGGGCCCGGAGCTCGTGTGCCCCCGCTTCGGCATCTACGCCGGGGAGGCTCTCGGCCACCGCGCCGCCGTGTCGATCGGCACGAATCCCCACTACGGCGGCACCGAGCGCCGCATCGAGCCGTACCTGCTCGACTTCGAGGGCGACCTGTACGGCAGGCGTCTCGTCCTCGAGCTGTGGGAGCGGCTGCGGGACGAGGCGGTGTTCCCGTCGGAGCAGGCGCTGATCGACCAGATCGCCCGCGACGTCGAGGCGACCCGCGCCGCTGTCCGCCCGCTCTGAGCGCCGCCACCGACCGGCCGAGCGGGGGGGCCGCAAGTTACAACTTGTAACTTGCGGGGTCAGCCCGGACGTCGGGCGACGAAGGCCGTCTGGGAGGTGTCGTCGTCGGGATCGGCCCTGCCGTGGGCGACCGGCGACTCGAAGCCGACCTGCTCGAGCAGGTACAGCCAGGTGTGCTCGGGGAAGAGTCCCTCGCGATGGTGGTCGTGGACGACGCGCGGGTCATGGCCGGGCTCCCGGAGCACGACCGCGTAGTCGACCTCGTACGCCGTGTCGGCGGGATCGGGGTCGGTCGACCACTCCAGGTAGCGCAGCGACCGGCCGTCCGCGCCGTCGTGCCCGCCGTGGGACGTCCTCGGCCGGAACGTCTCCCGCGTGTAGTCGGGCACGAACAGCGCCACGCCGCCCGGTCGGGTGTGGGCGTAGGCGGTGCCGAGGCAGTCGCGCAGCTCGTTCTCGGTCGCCATGTACGCGACGGCGTCGTGGACGAAGACCGCGTCGAACGTCCGTCCCAGCCGCACGGTACGCATGTCGCCGAGGACGTGCTCGCAGTCCGGGTTGACCGTGCGACTCAGAGCGAGCATCTGCGGAGAGATGTCCGAGAGCGTGCACGAGAAGTGCCTCTTGAGGTGAGAGGCGTTGTTGCCTCCACCAGATCCGAGCTCGAGGAGGGTGCGGGCACCGGGGGCGGCGCCGGCGATCAGGCTGCGATACCGCTCGGCCTCCGCGGCATAGTCCTCGGGCGCGGTCAGCAGGTGGAACCAGGGCGCGAGGTCTCCGTAGAGGCGCACAGCGGGATTATCCGCCGGCAGCCGTGAAGACGACGACCGCTGCCCCGTGCGCCACGTGGGCGCTCCGGCGGTAACGCGCGAGGTACGCGTCGAGCGCCTCCTCGCGACCGGCCCGCGTCGCGAGCTCCCCGGACACGCGGATCCGGGACCCGCGGACGGTGAGCGTCGCGTGCGCGGGCGCTGTGAAGGACCGCCACCACGCCTTGCCGTCGGGCCGAAGCGCGAGCGCCACGAACCGGCGCTCCGGTGTCTCCGCGTACCGCAACGGAATGCGGTACTCCCGGCCCGACCGATGCCCGCGATACGAGAGCAGCAAGAGCCGGCCGCTCAGCAGCCGGTGCGCCCGCGACTCGAGGACGAGCCGCACGAGCGGGTTCCCGAGCCGGAGCACGCGCAGGCCCGCGAGGCTCCACATGCCCGGAATTGTTGCCGGTTGCACGTCGTGCGGTCGAGCGGATCCGTAGAAACCCGCCCCGCTGGCCGAGTCATTTCCCGATGCCGGGCGGCCTCGTCGCGCGCACGATCGGCGCATGAACAGTCGAAGCTTCTCGGTCCTGATCGCCGGCGGCGGCGTCGCCGCCCTCGAAGCGGCTCTCACGCTCGGCGAGGTCGGGGAGGGCCGCATCCGGGTCGACCTGCTCGCGCCCGAGCCGGTCTTTCGGTATCGCCCTGTCGCCGTCGCCGAGCCGTTCGGGCTGGGCACGGTGCGGCAGTTCGACCTCGGTGCGCTCGCGGAGCGCGCCGGCACCGGGCTGATCCTCGGCTCGCTCGCCGGTGTCGACGTCGATCGACACGTGGCGCGGACCGAGGCCGGCGCGCGGCTCTCGTACGACGCGCTGCTGATCGCCTGCGGCGCGGTGCCGACCGCCGCCGTGCCGGGCGCGCTGACGTTCCGGGGCGCCGCAGACGGCGTGCGCTTCCGCGAACTGCTCGACGAGCTCGAGCGAGGCGACGTGTCGCGCGTGGCCTTCGCCGTGCCGTGGGGCGCCGCATGGCCGCTACCGATCTACGAGCTCGCGCTGATGACCGCGCGGCGCGTGGCGGCGGCGGGTCTTCCGGGTGTCCAGGTGAGCATCGTCACGCCCGAGCCGGAGCCGCTCCACCTCTTCGGCCGTGCGGCGAGCGACGCCGTGAGCGACCTGCTCTCCGACACGGACGTCGAGTTCGTCGGCGGCGTCTATCCCGTCGAGCTGACCGACGGGCGGCTGGTTCTCTCGGAGGGCTGGGTCGCGGCCGACCGGGTCGTCGCGCTGCCTCGGCTGCGCGGCCGGACGATCGACGGCATCGCACAGACCTCCGAGGGGTTCGTCCCTGTCGACGACCACTGCGGCGCGCTCGGCGCCGACGCGGTGTTCGCGGCGGGGGACATCACGAGCTTCCCGGTCAAGCAGGGTGGCATCGCGGCGCAGCAGGCCGTGGTGGCGGCCGAGGCGATCGCGGTGCTCGCAGGCGCCACTCTGGTGCCGCACCCGTTCCGGCCGGTCCTGCGCGGCCTCCTCCTGACTGGGGGAGAGCCGCGGTACCTGCGCCGCGACTTCGCGCCCGAGGGCGAGTCCGAGTGGGCCAGCACGGCGCCGATCTGGTGGCCGCCGACCAAGATCGTCGGCAGGCGGTTGACCCCGTTCCTCGCATCGATCGTGGGGGAGCCCTCCGAGCACGATGAGCCCGGGGTCGCGAGCGTCGACGTCGACGTCGCGCTCGACCGCACCGAGGCCCACCGGCTCGCCGTGGCGCTCCCCGACCCGGACGAGAGCACGGCCCACGACCCGAGCGTTCGCGCGACGGTCGAGTCGGTGATGCGCGCCCTGCCTCCCATCGTCCAGCCGGAGACGACGCTCGACGGCGTCGCGCGTGCGATGCGCGAGCACGACAGCGGCTGCGTCTTCGTCGTCGACGCCGGTGCGCTCGTGGGCATCCTCACCGCCCGGGACGTGCTGCGCGCGGTCGCCGGCGGGGTGGATACCGGTGACGCGCTCGTGCGGGCGTGGATGACGGCGGCGCCGATCGTCGTCGGGCCGCGCACGCCGCTCGACCTCGCCGCGGCGACCATGACGGAGCACGGGATTCACCATCTTCCGGTCGTCGACGACAGTCGACTCCTCGGCATGGTCGGGCTGCGGGACCTGACGCGCTCGCGAACCTTGTCGACACGGCTGGCGGTCGGGCTCGGCTTCTGAGGAAGCGGAGGGTGCGACGCTGCGGGTAAGTCCGCATGCGCGACGGACCTTCTGCCGACGCGCGGCAGGAGGACGAGCGGCAGACTTCGGTCGAGATGGCAGGCATCGTGGTCGTCGGCACCGACGGCTCCTCGACGGGACGCGAGGCGCTTCGCTTCGCGCTCTCGGAGGCAGGCCTGCGCGGGGCGAAGCTTCGGGTCGTGCACGCATGGACCGTGCCGCCCCTCACGACCGCCGGCATCGGGATGACCCCGACGTTCGAGCGACTGGCGGACGAGCTGGAGCAGGCGGCCGCCGAGACGATCGGCGCCGACCTCGAGCGGGTCGGCGCGCCGGACGTCGAGATCGAGCGCCGGGCGGTGCGCGGCGACGCAGCCGGCGCCCTCGTTCACGTGTCGGCGGACGCCGACCTGCTCGTGGTCGGCTCCCGCGGCCGCGGCGCCCTCGCCGGAGCGGTCCTCGGATCCGTCTCGAGGGCGTGCCTCCACCACGCGCCTTGCCCCGTTGCGGTCGTCCACCACGCCCACCACGGCGAGCGCGCGAGGCTCGTCGTGGGCGTGGACGGCTCCCCCGGCGCCGCTGCCGCGCTCGGATGGGCTTTCGCAGAGGCGCGCCGCCGCGGCAGCACGGTGCACGCGGTCGCGGCCTATCACCAGCCCTGGGAGCTCTCGGCTGGATTGGTCGCGAGCCCGGGAGCGGCGCTCGAGGTGCAAGAGGCGCTCGCCGAGGACGCCGAACGAATTCTCGAAGAGGTCCGGCGCTCCGCGCCCGACGACGTCCACGTGACCGTCGAGAGCGTCCAGGCGGAGCCGGGGCCTGCGCTCGTCGCCGCGGCGGCCGATGCGGACGTGCTCGTCGTCGGCTCGCGCGGGCGGGGAGGGTTCGCGAGCCTCGTGCTCGGCTCCGTCAGCCAGTACTGCGCGACCCATGCGGGCGGCGTGGCCGTGGTGGTCCGCCCGCAGTGAGCCGCGCCAGACGTCAGATCTGTCGGGGAGGAGGCATTGACGTCCGTCGCGGCCTCCTCGGAGCGTCCGGCGGGGTGCCGAGCTTCCCCGCCCGCGACGCCGTTACGCGGCGACCTTGATCGCGGGTGCGGAGAACGACGGTTCCGTCGTCGGTCGTGTGCCGCCGATCATCGCGGCGAGCGGTGCGCTCGGCATCCGTACGTGCGCTGATCGCCACGTGGGTTTCGGTCCCGACTCGCGGTCCGCGGACGGTCGGGGCCGGATGCGTAGTTGGCCGAAGCGACATCCGGCCGCGCACTGATGCCGTCGCGGGCGGCGCGGGAGACGCTGTGGCCATGGCCAGCGCCGACCTCACCTTCGACGACACGCCCGACCACTCCCAGTGGCTGGAGCCACGCCGCGAGGAGTTCGAGCTGGACCACGCCGTCTCGCCGCACGCGGCCGCGCCGGTCTCGTCCGCGCAGCACGTCCTCGCCCTGCGCTCGGTCTCCTCCGCGATGCACCACGGTGTGATCACGTGCCACCCGAGCTCGACCCTGCGGGACGTCGCGCGGACGATGGCGAGGGCCGGCATCCACCTCGTCGTGGTGTGGGGGGACGAGGAGGACGACTCGGAGGGCGTCTGGGGCGTCGTCTCCGACGTCGACCTCGTCGCCGCTGCGGCGCGCGGCGACGAGCTGGCAGCCTCCGCGGTGGGCGCGGCGAACACGCCAGTGGTCACGATCGCGGCGAGCGAGAGCCTGGTGCATGCGGCGCACCGGATGGTGGAGCACGGGGTGTCCCATCTGCTCGTGCTCTCCGACGGCCCACAGCGGCCGGTGGGCGTCCTCTCGACGCTCGATCTCGCACGGGCGCTCGCCCGGACCGCCTGAGCCCGCATCCACCGCGGCCGGGCCGGTGCGGACTGCGCCCCCGCAGCCATGCGTCGCGTGGGTAGATTCGGGCGGTGGAGCTCGAGTCGTTCGACCACGTCGCCCTGTGGACGCCCGAGCGCGATGCGCTCGCGGCGCTGCTCACGGACTGCTGCGGGATGCACGTGATCAGCCGGACCGACGCCTTCACGCTCGTCGGGGGCCATGCCCGCCGCGGGAAGGTGACGCTGTTCGCAGCGGAGGGCCCGCGCGAGCGCGGGGTGCTCGAGAGCATCGTGCTGCGGGTTCCCGACCGAGAGGACGTCCGGGCCCGGCTGGCCCGCGAGGGCTACGACGCGACGGACGACGGCGAGGCGCTTCGGGTCGACGGCCCGGGCGGGGTCCCGCTCGCGATCGTCGAGCGCGCGGAGACCGACGTCGCGGACCTCGACGGGGTCGTGTTACGGGTGCCCGACCCTGCCGCAACCGCCTCGGGCCTCGAAGAGCTCGGCCTCGAGCGGGACGGTGGGCAGCTCTCCGTGGACGACCGTCACGTCGTGCTGCGCCGGGAGGAGGCGCGGGAGGGAGAGCGGCCGCTGCTGAACCACCTCGCGTTCCTCGTCGACAGTGCGACGGTCGTCCAGGAGGAGGCGCGCGCACGGGGTCTGGACGTCGAGGAGGTCGTCGACGCCCCCAACACGCTGGCGGTGTTCCTGCGAGGGCCCGACCGGCTGCGCCTCGAGTTCGTGGAGCACAAGCCCGGCTTCTCGCTCGAGTGACCCGTGCCCGATCTCGTCATCGCGGGCGCCGGCATGGCCGGCCTCGTCGCGGCGGCCGAGGCAGCCGCGCGCGGGGCTCGCGTCGTCGTCCACGAGAAGGGCGATCGCCCCGGCGGGTCGATGCTGCTCTCGAGCGGTGTCGTCTGGCGCCATCGCGAGCTGTCCGACTTCCTCCACGAGTGCCCCGGAGGAGTCCCCGAGCTCCAGCGGCTGGTGTACGAGCGGCTCGACGACGACCTCCGCTGGCTCGAGTCGCTCGGTGCCCGGGTGACCGGGCGCGAGACGGGGAACCCGAGGACGGTCGGCGTCCGCTTCGACACGGCCTCGCTGACCGAGGCTCTGGTTCGGCAGGGAGCCGAGATCCGGCTCGGCGAGCCGCTCCTCGAGCTGCCGGACGCCGCGTCCGTGGTGCTCGCGACGGGCGGCTTCCAGGCGAGCCGCGAGCTCGTCGAGGAGTGGATCACCCCCGAGGCCGGGTCGCTGGCGCTCCGAGCCACCCCGTGGAGCACCGGTGACGGGCTGACCCTCGGCGTCGGAGCCGGAGCCCGGCGGACGGGCGGGATGGACGAGTTCTACGGACGAAACATGCCCGCGCCGCCCGCACGCGTCGGCGAGGCGGACTTCGTGGGGCTCGCGCAGCTCTACGCGCGGCACGCGATCGTGGAGAACGCCGCCGGCGAGCGCTACGAGGCGCGGACCTGGTCGGAGATCGACGTCGTCCAGTGGACGGCCCGACAGCCCGGGGCACGGGCGGTCTACCGGGTCGCGGAGGAGGCGCTCGCGGAGCGGATCCGCGCGCGTACGATCGGCGACATGGTCACGGCGGCAGAGCGTGCCGGAGCTCCGGTGCGCCGGGACCGGGGTTGGATCGAGGTCGAGGTCGTGGCCGGGATCACGACCACGCTGGGCGGCCTCGCCGTGGACACGCGCGCGAAGGCGGCACCCGGTCTCTGGGCCGCCGGGTGCGACGTCGGCGGCATCGCCACGGGCGGCTACTCGAGCGGGCTCGCGGCCGCGCTCGTCCTCGGTCGCATCGCCGCCGCCTCCGCGCTGGAGGCGGGTTGACCTCGTTCGGCTCCCAGTTCACGGTCGGCATCGAGGAGGAGCTGCTGCTCGTCGACGAGCGGACGCTCGCGCTCGCTCCCGTGACCGAGGCGGTGCTCGCGGGGATGGACGTTGACGGCCGGGAGGCGGGCCACGACGCGTACGCCGCCCAGATCGAGCTCCGCTCGTCCCCCTCGCCGTCGGCCGCCGCCGCCGCGCACGACCTCGCCCGGCTCCGCCGGACCGCGACGGCCGCGGGTGCGACGCTGATGGGGGCCGGCCTGCACCCCGACGCCGCGCCCGACGACGCCGAGCTCGTCGAGGGCAGGCGCTACGAGATCGTCGCGGAAGAGCTGCGGGGCCTCCTCCGGCGGACGCCGGAGTCCGCCCTCCACGTCCACGTCGGGCTGCCGGACGAGCGTACGGCGATCCGCGCCTTCAACGCCCTCCGCCTGCACGTCCCGCTGCTGCACGGGCTCGCGGCGAACAGCCCGTTCTGGTTCGGCTCCGACTCCGGGCTCGCGAGCGCGCGGTTCGCGCTCACGCGTGCCTATCCAGGGCGCTGCGTCCCGCGGGCGCTCCGGGACGCCGACGACTTCGAGCAGCTGGCGGCCACGACCCTCGCCGCGGCGGGCCTGCCGGACGGGACGTTTCTCTGGTGGGACCTGCGCCTGCACCCGACGTACGGCACGGTCGAGCTGCGCGAGATGGACGCGCAGGCGTCGCTCGACCACGTCGCGGCGCTGGCGGCGCTCGTCCGGGCGCTCGTGGTGGAGGCTGCGGACGCGCCGCCGCGCCCCGAGCTCCCGAGCGAGGCGCTCAGCTGGTCGTCCTTTCGCGCCGCGCGGGACGGCACGTCGGCGGTCGTGCTCGACGGAATGCAGCCGCGTCCGCTGGCCGACGTCGCGGCCGACGCGGTCCGCCGGCTCCGTCCGCTCGCCCGCGAGGCCGGTGACGAGGACGCGCTCGACGGCGTGCAGTCGATCCTCGAGGCGGGGGGCGCGGCCCGGCAGCGCGCGGCGTTCGGGAGCGGCGGCATGGCGGCGCTGCTCTCCGGCCTGGTCGAGGAGACCGCGCGCACCGACCTGGTCCGGGCGCCGCGCGGGTGACCAGCGCGGCGGCGACTCAGATCTGCTCGGGCACCATCTCGATCGCGCCGCTCGGGCACTCCGCGACGCAGATCCCGCAGCCCTTGCAGAAGTCGTAGTCGAAGGCGTAGCCGCGGCCCGCGGCGTCGCGGTCCGCGCCCGCGAGCTTGAGCACGGCGTTGTCCGGGCACACCCCGAAGCAGTTGTCGCACGAGAAGCAGTTGCCGCACGAGAGGCAGCGCCGGGCCTCGAACAGGGCGGTCGTCTCGTCCAGTCCGGAGACCACCTCCTCGAAGGTCGAGCGTCTGCGCGCGAGCTCGAGCGTCCGCTGCAGCGTCCTCGGCGCGTCGGTGTAGTACCAGGTGTTCAGGGCCTCGAACCCCGCCTCGGCGTGCTTCGGCGACGGCTCGTACAGCTCTCGGCGGAGCCACGCGTCGATGTGCCGGGCGGCCTTCTTCCCGTGGCCGACCGCGACCGTCACGGTCCGTTCGGCCGGAACCATGTCGCCGCCGGCGAAGATCCCCGGGTAGCCGGTCATCAGGTCGGGGCCCACGCGGACGACCCCGTCCTCGACCTCGATCCCCGGGAGGCCGTCGAGCAGCGAGAGATCCGACAGCTGGCCGAGCGCGAGCACGAGCGCGTCCGCCTCGAGCTCCTCGAGCTCCCCGGTCGGCTGGGGGAAGCCGTTCTCATCGAGCTCCATGCGCTCGAGGGTCAGCACGCCCTCGTCGGCGCGCTTGACCGTGGACAGCCACCGCATCCTGACGCCTTCCTCCTCTGCCTCCTCGACCTCGAAGTCGTGGGCGGGCATCCGGTCGCGGGTGCGCCGGTAGACGACCACGGCGTCCTCGGCGCCGAGGCGCCTCGCGGTCCGCGCCACGTCCATCGCGGTGTTCCCGCCGCCGTAGACGGCGACGCGGCGCCCCAGGAGGGGGCGCTCCTCGCCCTCCATGTCGTGGAGGACGGAGACGGCGTCGAGGATCCGGGCGGCGTCGCCCGCGGGGATGTAGGCCCGCTTGCCGATGTGGGCGCCGACCGCGAGGAAGACCGCGTCGAACGCTTCGTCCCGCATCGCGGCCACGACGTCGCTCACGGGCTCGCCGAGCTCGAGCTTCACCCCGAGGTCGGCCACCCGGCCGATCTCCGCGTCCAGGATCTCGCGCGGCAGCCGGTAGCGCGGGATCCCGTAGCGCATCATCCCGCCCGGGAGCACCTCGGCGTCGCGGACGACCACCTCGTGTCCGAGCCGCGCGAGGTGGTACGCGGCCGAGAGGCCGGACGGCCCGGCGCCCACCACGAGGACGCGCCGGCCGGAGGGCGGTACCTCCACTGTGACCTGCCAACCCTGCGCCAGCGCCTCGTCGCCGAGGAAGCGCTCGACGGCGTTGATACCGACCGCCGAGTCGAGCTGTCCGCGGTTGCACGCGGTCTCGCACGGGTGGTAGCAGACCCGCCCCATGATCGCGGGGAAGGGGTTGTCCTCCATCAGCTTGCGCCACGCGCGCTCGTAGCCCTCGCCGCCCTCCTCGGCCTCGTAGAGCCACGCCTGGACGTTCTCGCCGGCCGGGCAGGCGTTGTTGCAGGGCGGCAGCAGGTCACGGTAGACCGGGCGCTCGGTGCGCCAGCTGCCGGTCTTGTTGGCGAGGCTCGAGCCGACGTCGAGCGTGATCGCGAACGGCTTTTTCATGCGACGTACACCTCCTCGAGCAGCCCGAAGCGCCGGATGTTCCGGTCGGCGATCGCCTGGAGCCGCTCGACGACGTCCGTCCGCGGCGGGTCGCCGAACAGGTGGGCGAAGCGGCGCTGCAGACGGAGGTACTCCTCCACAGGCGCCTGCCGGCGGATCTTCGAGACCGCGACGACCTCGCCGCCCTCCGCCTCGAGCACGGGAAACAGGCCGGTCTCCTTGGCGAGCCGCGCGATCTTGATCGTGTCGCTCGCCGCCGCGCCCCACCCGAGGGGGCAGGGAACGAGCACGTGCAGGTAGCGGGCGCCTCGGAAGCTCATCGCGCGCTCGACCTTGGCCTCGAGGTCGTGCAGCTCGGCGACCGTCGCCGTCGCGACGTACGGAATCTCGTGGGCCATCGCGATCAGCGCTGCGTTCTTGCCCTGGCCGAACGCCGCCCCCGGCTCGACGCCCACCGGCTTCGTGGTCGCGGTGCGCGCACCGGGCGGCGTCGCGCCCGAGCGCTGCACGCCCGTGTTCATGTAGGCCTCGTTGTCGTAGCAGACGTAGAGCACGTCGTCGTTCCGCTCGAACATGCCGGACAGGCAGGCGAACCCGATGTCGAGGGTGCCGCCGTCGCCGCCCTGCCCGATCACGCGGACGTCCGTCCTGCCCTTCGCCTTCAGGGCGGCCGCGACGCCGGCGGCGACTGCGGGCGCGTTGCCGAAGAGGGAGTGGAGCCACGGCAGCCGCCACGAGCTCTCGGGGTAGGGCGTCGAGAACACCTCGAGGCAGCCCGTGGCGTTCGCGGCGACGAGCCTGCCCTCCGTCGCGCGCATCGCCGCGTCGAGGACGTACCGCGCGCCGAGGGCCTCGCCGCAGCCCTGGCAGGCACGGTGCCCCTTGGTGAGCGCGTTCGAGCGCTCGCGATCCGCCTGCACCGAGCGCTCGCGCTCGTCGAGGAGACGGTTGCCGGCCGCGAAGCTCCCGACCTGGAAGAACTTGACGGGCGTGCGGGACATCAGTGGGACCTCGCCATCACCACGCCGACGTCGCGGAGGATGTTCTCGGCGTGCGGGCCGGACCGTCGGCGCTCCTGGAGCCGTTGCAGCTCGCGCTCGACGAGCCCCGCGTCGAGATCGAGGAAGTGCAGGCGGTTCGGCTCTAGCCCCCCGTCCCCGACGTCGGCGAGCAGCGCCTCCAGGGAGCGGCGCGTGACGGGGCGGCCGCCCAGTCCCGCGACCACGTCGTAGACGACCGGCGGCAGGCCCGAGAGCGCCAGGCGGACGTTCTGCCCGACGATGCCCCCGATGCCGACCGCGAACGCGCGCTCGACCACGACCACGCGGGTCGCCTCCGCGAGCGCGGCGCGGAGCTCCTCGAGGGGGAAGGGGCGGAAGCAGGTGATGCCGAGCGCGCCGACCCGCTCGCCCTGCTCCCGGAGCCCGTCGACCACGTCCTCGATCGTCCCGAGGACGGAGCCGAGCGCGACGACAACCGTGTCCGCGCCCTCGGTGCGGTAGCGGCGCAGGAGGCCGCCGGACGAGCGTCCGAAGGCCTGCGTGAACCTCGACGCGATCTCCGGGACGAGGTCGAGCGCCTGCATCTGCTTCGCGTGGGCGAGGTACCGGACCTCCGTGAACGCCTCGGGGCCGACCATCGCGCCGATCGTGACCGGCTCGTCGGGGTCGAGCACCTGTCGCGGGTCGTACGGGGGCAGGAACGCGTCGACCTCGTCCTGCGAGGGGACGTCGAGCGGCTCCACCGCGTGCGTCAGCACGAAGCCGTCCACGCACACCATGACCGGCAGCGAGAGCTCCTCGGCGAGCGCGAAGGCCTGCACGTGGAGGTCGATCGCCGCCTGGTTCGACTCGGCGTAGAGCTGGATCCAGCCGCAGTCGCGCTGCGACATCGCGTCCGAGTGGTCGTTCCAGATGTTGATCGGGGCGCCGATCGCGCGGTTGGCGAGGGTCATCACGATCGGCAGCCCGAGCCCCGACGCGTTGTAGAGCGCCTCCGCCATGTAGAGCAGCCCCTGGCTCGCGGTCGCCGTGTAGGCCCGCGCGCCGGCGGCCGACGCGCCGATCGCCGCGGACATCGCCGCGAACTCCGACTCGACGAGCATGAACTCGCACGGCGCGAGGGCACCGGAGCGGACCATGTCCGAGAGCGCCTCGACGACGTGCGTCTGCGGTGAGATCGGGTACGCGCTCACCACCTCCGGGCGGCAGCGCGCGACGGTCTGCGCGATCGCGAGCGAGCCTTCGAGCTGATCACGCATGGGCCGTCGTCCTCTCCCGCTCGACGAGCGCGAAGGCGGCCGTCGCGGCGGCGACGTTGCCCTCTCCGGTGGCTCCGGCGAACCGCCGCTCGATGGCGGCCGTGACCGCGTCGAGCGAGACGACCCCGGTGAGCGCGGAGAAGGCGCCGAGGAGGGCGGCGTTCGGCAACGGCCGACCGAGGTGCTCGCGCGCGAGCTCGCTCGCCGGCACCGTCACGAGGCGATCCTGGCGAAAGCGGTCGGCGAGCTCGGCGACGCCGAGCTCGGCCAGGGTCCGCCCGGTGTTGATCAGCACGTACGCGTCTGCCCCGGCGCCCCCGAAGACGTCGACCTGGTGCAGCAGCGTGGGGTCCTGGACGATCAGCGCGTCGGGCTCCACGATCGGCTCGCGTGCCCGGATGCGCTCGTCCGCGACCCGGCAGAACGCGGTCACGGGAGCCCCCGTGCGCTCCGACCCGAACGTCGGGAAGGCCTGCGCCTGCCTGCCCTCCAGGAAGGCCGCCACCGACAGCATCTCCGCCGCCGTCACGACGCCCTGACCGCCACGTCCGTGGATCCGGATCTCGAACACCCTGGAATCCTCGGTCGCCGGCCGCCGGCGGGCATCGGAGCGACTGCGGTTCGGGTTTCAGTAGTTCCCCACACGCTCCCCGCACGTCCAGGTCGGACCAAGCTCGGGCGGCTGGGCTGCCGCCCGCCGAGTCGGACGCCCGTGGGGGCCGTGGCTCAGCGTCGACGGCCGTTTCGTGCCAGCCGGTCGACGCTCGCGTCGCTGCCCGGGAAGTGGAGCGTCTCCTCGCCCGTGTCCGACCAGCGGACGCGGAACGGCGGGCCGCCGTCGGGGCCGAGCGCGTCGAGGATCTCCGCGTCGCGGACCCGCTCCCCGAGGTGGTGCGCGTGGATCACGAGCCGGTCCCCGCGATGTGCCTTCAGGTCAGTGCGCACAGTCTCTCCTTTCGCTCCGACGATCGTCGAGCACGGCCGGGCAGGGCATCCGTCCGTGCGCCGATCCCGGGTTCGGCTTTCCCGCAGGTTTCGGCACCGCGACCGCCCCGGAAGGCGGTCGAGAGCGCCCGGTGTCGATCGGATACGCGACGGTGCCGGTTCAGGCGTCGGGCGGGCGCACGCGCTCGCTCCCTCCCTGGTCGAGCCGGAACGGCGGGTAGTCGTCCGTCATCAGGGCGGCGTACGCCGCGACGCGGATCGCCCAGCGGTCGAGCCCGAGGACGAAGTCGAAGATCCCGCGCGGATAGCGCCCGGTGAAGAGGAGCGCGAAGCCCGCGATCAGCACGAGCAGCCCGATCAACCCGCCTCCCCAGCTCGACTGCCAGTGCTCTCCGCGCCAGCCGAGCCACGCTCCGCCGCCCGCGAACACGCCGACGACGAGGTAGTGGGGGATCGCGAGCAACCACCACTTCACGAGCGCGAGCCCGCGCGAGAGAGGCTCCTGGTAGGGGACCTCGAGCGTCGCCGGGTAGTCGGGCGCCGCCCCCAGCGTGAACGGCGGGTAGCGGTCGGTGCCGAGGGCGCCGAACGTGTAGAAGGCGACGCGCCACGTCCAGCGCAGCACGCCGACGTTGAAGTCGAAGAGCGCACGGGGATAGCTGCCCGTCGCGACGATCGCGACGAGCGCGACGACGCTGACGAGCACGAACGCGATCCACAGGAAGACGAGCACGATGTAGTGCGGGATCGCGAGCACCCACTTGACGAGCCAGAGCCAGCGGCTCAGGTCCGGCTGGAGCTCGCCCTCGATCCTGACCGGGTAGGGCTGAACGGTGGACACGGAAGCACCTCCTCGCAGGTGGGGCCGGGACTCGACGCGGCGCGCGCGGGGCACGACCGTGACCCGAAGCCGGATCGTGCGGCCGTCGGCCGGCTGCGCTCCTCCGGAACCGTAAACGCCGGCGGCGGGCCCCGACCGGTCGCTCGCTGCACGACGCGACGGCGGGAGCGGGGGAGGGCCGGCTTCGCCATTTCTCCACGTCACGTCAGCGGCGCCGGTCTGATCGGGGCGACGACGGATCCCACGGCGGAAAACTACGAATGACCCCTCGCCTCCGATTCGGGGACAATGGCCGGGTGAGTGACGTCGCCGACGTGATCCTGCGGGACGGGAGCACGCTCAGGCTCCGGCCACCGGTGCAGGAGGACTCGGACGCGATCTTCGCGTTCTTCCGCAACCTCTCCCGACAGAGCCTCTACCTCCGCTTCCACGGCTTTCCGTCGCTCGGCCCGAGCCTCGTCGAGCAGGTCGTCGACCCGGACTGGAAGGAGCGCGGCGCCCTGCTCGGCTCACTCGTCGAGGACGGAACCGAGCACGTCGTGGCGCTCGCGAGCTACGTGCGGCTGCGGGACGCGACCATGGCCGAGAGCGCGTTCGCGGTCGCCGACACGTACCAGCAGCGCGGGATCGGGACCCGGCTGGTCGAGCAGCTCGCGGGGCGAGCCGCGGCGCACGGCATCGAGCGGTTCGTGGCCGAGGTCGTCTCGGACAACCGCAGGATGCTCGGGGTCTTCGAGGCGCTCGGCTTCGAGCTGACGCGCGAGCGCGAGGGCGGCGAGGTGGAGATCACGTTCCCCATCGCGCGCACCGAGCGCTTCGAGGAGCGCGTCTCGGAGCGCGACCACGTCGCCGTGACCGCGTCCCTGCGCCCGTTCTTCGAGCCGGCGGGGGTCGCGGTGATCGGGGCCTCGCGGCGGCGCGGCACGATCGGCGGCGAGCTGTTCCGCAACATCATCAGGGCCGACTTCGCCGGCGCCGCCTACCCCGTGAACCGCGACGGCGCGTCGGTCGCCGGCGTCCGCGGCTACCGCTCCGTCGCCGACGTCCCCGACCCGGTCGACCTCGCCGTGATCTGCGTGCCCGCGACCGCGGTGCTCGACGCGGCCGAGCAGGCGCTGCGGGCAGGGGTCAGGGCGCTCGTCGTGATCTCCGCGGGCTTCGCCGAGACCGGCACGGAGGGTGTCGAGCGGCAGGAGCAGCTGCTGGCGCTCGTCCGCGCCCACGGCGCCCGTCTCGTCGGCCCCAACTGCCTCGGCATCGCCGTTCCCGGACGCGGCCTCGACGCGACGTTCGCATCGCGCTCGGCCGTCGCGGGGACGATCGGGTTCTCGTCGCAGAGCGGGGCGCTCGGGCTCGCGCTGCTCGAGGCGGCCGTGACCCGGGGCCTCGGGCTGTCCGCGTTCGTGTCGATCGGCAACAAGGCGGACGTCTCGACCAACGACCTGCTCGAGTGGTGGGAGGACGACGACGAGACCGAGGCGATCCTGCTCTACGTCGAGTCGTTCGGAAACCCGCGCAAGTTCGGGCGTATCGCGCGTCGCGTCGCCCGCCGGAAGCCCGTGCTCGCCCTGAAGAGCGGCACCTCCGCCACGGGCCAGCGCGCCGCGAGCTCGCACACGGCTGCGCTCGCGGGCTCGGAGGCGGCGGTCGACGCGCTCTTCCACCAGGCGGGCGTCATCCGCGCCGCGTCGCTCGAGGAGCTGATCGACGTCGCGGCACTCGTCGCCGGCCGTCCTCATCTGGACGGCCGCTCGGTGGCCGTGCTCACGAACGCCGGTGGGCTCGGGATCCTGTGCGCGGACGCCTGTGACGCGGCGGGCCTCGAGCTGCCGGCGCCCGGCGAGCCGACGGCCGCGGCGCTCCGCGAGCTCCTGCCCGCCGAGGCCAGTGTCGCGAACCCCGTCGACATGCTCGGGTCGGCGACGGCGCAGACGTACGCGGACGCCCTTCCGTTGCTCCTGGCCGACCCGCACGTGTCCGCGGTGGTCGTCCTCTTCGTGCCCGCGGTCAGCGCGACCGCGGACGAGGTCGCGGAGGCGGTCGCGGACGCGGCTCGGCGCGCGGCGTCCGACAAGCCCGTGCTCGCGGTGATCATGAGCTCGGAGGGGATTCCGGAGGCGCTCAGGGCCTCGCGGCACGTCGTCGCGTTCGCGTACCCGGAGTCCGCAGCGCGCGCGCTGGGACGCGTGGCCGACCGGGCGGAATGGCTGCGGCGCCCCCAGGGCGTGCTGCCGACGCTCGACGCGATCGACCGCGCGGCCGCGGCAGCCGTCGTGGCGACGGCGCTCGCGCGCTCCGACGACGAGTGGCTCGATCCTGCGGCCACGCGCGAGCTCCTGCTCGCCTACGGCGTGCCGCTGGTGCCCGAGCGTGTCGCGGCCTCGGTCGACGACGCCGTCTCGGCCGCACGGGAGCTCGGCCTGCCCGCGGTCGTGAAGACCGCCACGCCGGGAGCGCACAAGACGGAGACGGGGGGGATCGCGCTCGATCTCGCGAGCGAGGAGGCGGTCGCCGTCGCCGCCGAGCGGATCGGCGCGCCGGTGCTCGTCCAGCCGATGCTCACCGGAGGCGCCGAGCTGCTCGCCGGGGTCGTCCAGGATCCGGTGTTCGGCCCGCTCGTCGCCTTCGGTCCCGGTGGTGTCTACGCCGAGCTCATCGGCGAGGCCGCGTTCCGGATCGCGCCCCTGACGGACATCGACGCCGAGGAGCTCGTCACGCGGGGCAAGGCCGGACGACTCGTCTCGGGCTTTCGCGGCGCGGCCGCGGCCGACCGGGAGGCGCTCGTCGAGCTCGTACAGCGCCTCGCGCGGCTCGGCGAGGACTTCCCGGCGGTGGCGGAGCTCGACCTGAACCCCGTGCTCGCGCTGCCCGACCGCTGCGTCGCCGTCGACGCCCGCGTGCGCGTGCGCGCGCCGGGCACCGTCGTCCGCGCGAAGTCCTGGTGACGCGCGCAGCGCGTCGGTAGTTCTCCACAGTCGGGACCGTGGCTTCGTCGCAGCACGCCGGCGAACGATTCCTGATGGCGGCGAGCGCGTCGGCGGAGATGCTCCGGCAGTACATCGATAGTCCAATCGGGAGGAGGAGCGATGAACACCAGAAGGATTCTCGAATGGGGTGGCCTCGCAGCCAGCGTCGTCCTGATCGCGTTCGGCGCCGTGGCCATCTACATGGGTGTCGACGGCCGGAACACCGTCCGCGACAACCTGAAGCAGGAGCAGATCTACTTCGGAGACGCGACGGATCCGGCGGTCGCGAAGTACGCCGACCAGTGGGCCGGCGAGCAGCTCCTGACCGGCAACCAGGCGAGGGCGTTCGCGCAGATCATGCGGACGCACGCGCTCGAGGCGAGCGGCGAGCTCACGTACGCGCAGATGGGCCGGTTCCAGGCTACGTCGAATCCGAGCGACCCGAAGGGCACGAACGACGAGGCCGCGGCCGCGAAGGACGCGACCGGCTCGCCGATCGCGAACGGCGCCCGGAACACATGGGTCACCGAGACCGCGCTGTCCACGGCGCTCAACGTGAGCTACATGGCAGAGCAGCTCGCGCTGTTCGGGATCGTGGTCGGTGTGGCGCTGCTGCTGACCGGCTTCGGCTTGATGATCCTGGCGCTGGCCGTCCTCGGCGGGCGCTTCCGGGAGGAGGCCGTGAAGCAGCCCGGGATCACGACGAAGGTGGCCCCAGTCGGCCACTGATCGCTCCGACCTCCCGGAGTGAGGGGCGAGGGCGGTGCCGGGAGGTGCCGCCCTCGTCGTCTGGTCCGAGGGCGGCGGGCCTGCGGTGTCAGGCCGTCGCCTCGATCAGGCCGTTCTCGAGGGCGTAGCGCACCAGCTCAGCACGGCTCGTGAGCCGGAGCTTCTGCATGATGTGCGCGCGGTGCGTCTCGGCCGTGCGCACCGAGATGTAGAGGAGCTTCGCGATCTCCTGGTTCGTGTGCCCGAGCGCCAGCAGCCGCAAAACCTCGCGCTCGCGCTCGGAGAGCGGATCGTCCTCGGCGCGACGGCGCTCGTCGGCGTCCGCTGCGATCAGGCGCGCACCCAGTGCGGGATGGACGTACCGCTCTCCCGACGCCACCGCTCGCACCGCGCCCACCACCTCGGTGTCGGCAGCCTCCTTGAGCACATACCCGGAGGCGCCGACCGCGAAGGCCTCGCGCACGTACCGTGGGTCGTCCTGCATCGAGAGCATCAGCACCCTCACGCCGGGGACGGCCTGGAGGACGGCGGGAATCCCCTCGATGCCCGACTTCCCCGGCATCACGACGTCCATCACGATGACGTCGGGCTTGCTCGCGAGCGCCTCGAACACGGCTCGGTCGGCCGAGGCGGCCTCCCCGACGACCTCGATGTCCGGCTCGGCGGAGAGCACGCGGCTCAGGCCGGAGCGGAGGATGGCGTGGTCGTCGACGATGATCACGCGGATGCTCATGGGCGCGGTTCCTCCATGTCGCCGACGGGGACCTCGGCCACGAGCGTCGTGCCGGCTCCGGGCGACGACTCGAGCTTCAACCGGCCGCCGACCAGCGAGACCCGTTCACGCATGCCGACGAACCCGAGGGCGTCCGAGCGGGTGGCGCCGGGGTCGAATCCCCGACCGTCGTCCTCGACCACGACGACCGCTGTCGTTCCCTTGCGCACGAACGTGATGCTGACATGCCGCGCGGACGCATGCTTGACGACGTTCGTCAGCGCCTCCTGGACGATGCGATACAGCGCCGTCTCGGCGTCGGCCGGAAGCCGCTCGTCCCCGAGCCGCGCGACGACGTCGACGGCCGGCCCCGCCTGCTCGGCCACCGTCGCCGCGAGACGCTCGACGGCCGGCACGAGACCGAAGTCGTCGAGCGCGCTCGGACGGAGCTCGACGGCCAGGCGGCGGACGCCCTGGAGGGTCGTGACGACGAGCTCGCGCAGGTCGGCAGCCGCGTGCCGCGCCTCGTCGGTCTCGACCGCGTCCTCGAGCTGCCGTAGAGCCGAGCAGGATCGAGGCGAGCGCCTGCCCGGTCTCGTCGTGGAGCTCACGTGCGAGCCGCGCGCGCTCGAACTCCTGCGCATCGACGACCCGGCGGAGGGCGTCGCGACCGACGCGCTCGGACAGGTCGACTGCGATCGCCGCACGCGACACGAGCGACTCGGCCAGGCGCACGTCTCCCTCCTCGAAGCGCGGGTCCGGCCCCAGCTTGTCGTGCGCGGCGACAACGCCGAACGGCCGTCCACGCACGAGGAGCGGCAGGTACATCGCGGACGTGACGCCGAGCTCCCGGGCGACGCGCTGATCGACCTCGGGGTCGTCGGCCACCGCGTCGACGCGCTCCGTGTGGCCGTGCTCGAGCGCGCGGCGAACCTTGGCCGCGCTGAGCTGCAGCTCGCTGCCGACGAGCTCCGCGGCCCCCGCGGCGGCGGCCACACGCAGCGCACCACTCGTGTCCGGCAGCCCGATCAGCACCCGCCGGGCACCGACGAGCTCTTGCATGCGCCGGGCGACGAGCCCGAGCAGCGGCTCGAGCTCCACCTCGCTCGCCAGGGCGCTGCCGATCTCGTTGAGCGTCTCGAGCTGGTGGAGCCAGCGGGTCGAGGACTCGTACAGCCGCGCGTTCTCGATCGCGACGGCCGCCTGCGCGGCGAGGAGCTGCGACAGATCCTCGTCCTCGGCGCTGAAGGGCGAGCCGCCGGCCTTCTCCGTCAGGTAGAGGTTGCCGTAGGCGACCCCGCGCAGCAGGATCGGGACGCCGAGGAACGTCCGCATCGGCGGGTGGTTGCGCGGGAAGCCCACCGAGCGCGGGTCGTCGGAGATGTCGCGCAGGCGGAGCGGGGTCGCGTCGCGGATCAGCACGCCGAGGATCCCACGACCCCGCGGGAGCTCGCCGATCGCGGCGTGCGTCTCGGGGTCGATGCCGGTCGTGTAGAAGCGCTCGAGGGCCTGCCCCGTGCGGTCGATGACGCCGAGCGCGGCGTACTGCGCCCCGGTCAGCTCGGCCGCCGTCTCGACGATCCGTTGGAGGAGAGCGTCGAGCGACAGCTCGGACGAGAGCGCGATGCCCGCCTCGACGAGCACGCGCAGGCGGTCGACGTCCGCGGTTCCCCGCTCGGTGTCGCTGGTCGACCCGCCCACACGGCCGTTGTACCACCATTCGGAGCCGGGTCTCGTCCCGGGAGGGCATGCCGCTTCGCTGCTACCCTTGCGGGCGACCGCGATCGCGGCCGCGCGTGCTCTTCCTTCACGCCGAGCGGGGATCGCGGAGACGAGACGAAGAGAGGAGACCCATGGGCCTCACCAAGGAAGCGAAGCAGGAGCTGATCTCGAAGCACGGGAAGACCGACGAGGACACCGGCTCGACCGAGGTCCAGGTCGCGATGCTGAGCCGGCGCATCGAGGAGCTCACCGAGCATCTGCGGACGCACCCGAAGGACCACTACTCGCGGCGCGGCCTCCTGAAGCTCGTGGGCCGGCGGCGCCGGTTCCTCAACTACCTGCAGCGCAAGGACCTCGAGGGCTACAGGGCCCTCATCAAGGAGCTCGGTCTCCGCCGGTAGGGGACGAGCAGGACGGGACGGGAGGTGGACGTTTGATCGAGCTTCGCGCGGGCCGCGCGGAGCTGGCTCAAACCTCCACCTTCCGCCACATCGGAAGAGTGAAGACGGAGGACAGGGAATGAGCACGATGCAAGCCGGGCGACAGGCCACGGTTTCCGTCGAGGTGGGCGCGAGCGACTTGCGCTTCGAGACGGGCAAGCTCGCGAAGCAGGCGGACGGCGCGGTCGTCGTCCGCAGCGGGGACACGATGATCCTCGCGACGGCGGTGGGACGCCGCGACGCACGGGCCGACGCGGACTTCTTTCCGCTCACGGTCGACGTCGAGGAGCGCATGTACGCCGCAGGGAAGATCCCCGGCGGCTTCTTCAAGCGGGAGGGGCGCGCAACCGAGCGTGCGACGCTGACCGCGCGCATGATCGACCGCCCGATCCGGCCGCTGTGGCCGAAGGGGTTCAAGAACGAGGTGCAGGTGATCTGCACCGTGCTGTCGGCCGACCTCGTCGTGCCGCACGACATCCTCGCGATCAACGGGGCCTCGGCCGCGCTCGCGATCTCTCCGCTCCCGTTCCTCGGGCCGGTCGGCGCCGTGCGCGTCGCGCTGATCGACAGCCAGATGGTCGTCAACCCGACGTTCCAGCAGATGGAGGAGTCGGCGCTCGACCTCGTGCTCGTCGGCACGCGCGACGCGCTGACGATGATCGAGGCAGGGGGCGACCAGGTGCCGGAGGAGACGATGCTCGAGGCATTCGCCCTCGCGCACTCGGAGATCATCCGGATCTGCGACGCGATCGACGAGCTCGCCCGCGAGGTCGGGAAGCCGAAGTGGATCGACGTCGACCTGAACGCCGAGCTCCAGGAGCGCTACGGAGACGCGATTGGCACGCGCATCGCGGAAGTCGGGCTGCGCGAGGCGGGTACGGTCGTCGAGGAGCTGCTCGCCGACGCGGCCCCCGCGATCACGATGGACTCGAGCGAGGACGACATCGTCCGCGAGGCGCAGGTGCGAAACGGGCTCCAGGCGCTGCTCGAGAGCAGGCGGCTCGCCTCGGTCGAGGGAGTCGTCCGGGAGCAGTTCGAGGACGACCTGAAGGCTCTGACCGACGCGGAGCAGGACTCCAAGGAGCTCAAGTCGCGCAAGCGCGAGATCCTCGTCGAGCGCATCCAGGAGGAGCTCCGCCTGCCGTTCCCCGTCGGGGAAGGGGAGGACGGCGTGAAGGACTCCGTCACCCGCGGATACGTCAAGAAGGCGGCGGATGCCGTCTACAAGGACCTCGTCAGGAAGAAGATCGCGATCGAGAAGCGGCGTCCCGACGGGCGTGGCACCGACGAGATCCGGCCGATCACGACCGAGGTCGACGTCGCGCCGCGGACGCACGGCTCCGCGCTGTTCACCCGCGGCCAGACCCAGATCCTCACGCTCTGCACGCTCGGCACCGCGAAGGAGCAGCAGCGGATCGACGACCTCTCGCTCGAGCAGGAGCGCCGCTACATGCACCACTACAACTTCCCGCCCTACTCGGTCGGGGAGACGGGCTTCATGCGCGGCCCGAAGCGGCGCGACATCGGGCACGGTGCGCTGGCGCAGCGCGCCCTCGAGCCGGTGATCCCGCCCGTCGAGGACTTCCCGTACACGATCCGGCTCGTCTCGGAGACGCTCGAGTCGAACGGCTCCTCCTCGATGGGCTCGGTGTGCGGCTCGACGATGTCGCTGATGCACGCCGGCGTCCCGATCGTCGCGCCCGTGTCGGGCATCGCGATGGGGCTCGTCAAGGAGGGCGACGATTACGTCATCCTCACCGACATCCAGGGCGCGGAAGACCACCTGGGCGACATGGACTTCAAGGTCGCCGGCACGGCCGAGGGCATCACCGCCCTCCAGATGGACATCAAGATCACCGGCGTCACGCAGGAGATCATGCGGACGGCGCTCGAGCAGGCGAAGCAGGCCCGGGCGTTCATCCTCGACAAGATGCTCGAGACGATCTCCGCGCCTCGCTTGGAGCTCGCCGGCCACGCGCCGCGGATCTCCTCGATCCGGATCAACCCCGACTTCATCGGGATGGTGATCGGCAAGGGCGGCGAGACGATCCGCTCGCTGGAGGGGGACTATGACGTCCAGATCGACATCGAGGAGGACGGCACGATCCTCGTCTACGCCACCGAGGGCACGAACGCAGACGCTGCGATCTCGGCCATCCAGGCGATGACCAAGGAGCCCGAGGTGGGGGACACCTACACGGGCCGTGTCGTGAAGACGACCGACTTCGGCGCGTTCGTCGAGCTGAAGAAGGGCACGGACGGCCTGCTGCACGTCTCGAACGTCGGCCCCGGCCGGGTCGCGCACATCGAGGACGTGCTCACCCGCGGCGACACCCTGGACGTGGTCGTCCAGGAGGTCGACAAGGAGCGGGGCCGCATCGGGCTGAAGCTCGTCGCGAAGCACGAGAACGGCGAGCTCGTCTCGCCGGAGGTGCTGGTCGAGCGCGCGAAGGACGCCCCGCCCCGCGAGCCCCGACCTCCGCGTGAGGACCGCGGCGGTCGCGGGCGCGGCGACCGGGGACGCCGCCGCGACTAGAGGTCCGGATGCGGCCCGGCGTCGGCCGGGCCGCACCCGGATCTAGGATCGCGTCGTGAGCGACCCACGGATCACGACCCTGCCCGGGGGCGAGCGGGTCGTCACGGACCGGCTGCGCGGCGTCCGCTCGGTCGCGCTCGGGCTCTGGATCGGGACGGGCTCCCGCGACGAGCCGCGCACGCGCGCGGGCGTCTCCCACTTCATCGAGCACCTGCTCTTCAAGGGCTCGTCGCGCTACAGCGCGCAGGGTCTCGCGGAGCTGTTCGACACGATGGGCGGCGAGCTGAACGCGGCGACCTCCCGGGAGACCACGGTCGTCTACACCCGCGTCTCCGACGGACATCTCGCCCGTGCGCTCGACGCGATCACCGACATGGTCTTCGCACCGAGGTTCGACGACGTCGACTCCGAGCGCGAGGTCGTCCTGGAGGAGATCGCGATGGTGGACGACAACCCCCAGGACCTGGTCCACGACCTCGCGTCCGAGGCCGTCTTCGGCGCCCACCCGCTCGGGCGGCCGGTGATCGGCGATGCCGAGGTGATCGCCCGGGTCTCGCCGCGGGCACTGCGCGAGTGGCACGGACGCGCGTACGGCGGCCCGCGAACCGTGCTCGCCGCGGCCGGGAACGTCTCCCACGACACGCTCGTGGAGCTGTTCGCCGGCTACCGCCCCGCGGCGAACGGTGCGCGTCCCGCGCCGAGACGGACGCCCATGCGGCGCCTGCCCCGGCCCGGCTACCGGTTCCTGCGCCGCAAGACGGAGCAGTACCACGTCGTGCTCGCCGCGCCCGGGATCGCCCACGACGACGAGACGCGATATGCGGTCGCGCTCCTCGACGCGATCCTCGGCGGCTCCGCGTCGTCGCGGCTCTTCCAGGAGATCCGCGAGGCACGCGGGATGGCGTACAGCGTGTACACGTACGGCTCGCAGTACTCCGAGACCGGCCAGGTCGGGATCTACGTCGGGACGCGCGAGGACAACCTCGACGAGTGCCTCGAGGTGATCGCCACGGAGCTGGGCGACGTGGCGGCGGGGAACCTCAGGGAGGACGAGCTCGACCGCGCGAAGGAGAACCTCGAGGGACGGCTGCTCCTGTCGCTCGAGAGCACGTCGAACCGCATGAGCAGGCTCGGCAAGGCGCTCGTCACCGAGACGGAGGTCGTCTCGGCGGAGGAGACCCTGCGGCGGCTGCGCGCGGTCACCGAGGCGGACGTCGTGGACGCCGCACGCTCCCTGTTCGCGCCCTCACGTCTGTCCGCCGCAGGGATCGGCCCGAGGGAGAGCCGCTTCCGTCGGGCGGTCGCGCGGCTCAACCCGGCCCTGGCGGAGCGCCGTTGAGGGTCTGCCTCTTCGGAGCCAGCGGCAAGGTGGGCGCCGTCCTGGCTCCGGCCCTCGGCTCGGCCGGACACGTGGTCGTCGACGGCCGGGCCGACGGCCCGGCGGCGTGCGACGTCGCCGTCGACTTCACGCGACCCGACGCCGTGCTCGCGAACGCGACCGCCTGCCTCGCTGCGGGTGTCCCCGTCGTCGTGGGGACGAGCGGCTTCGACGCCGACGCCCTCGACCGGATGGCGAGGGACGCCGGCCTCCCCTGCTTCCACGCACCGAACTTCGCGCTCGGCGCGGTGCTGATGATGCGCTTCGCGGAGGAGGCGGCACGGTCGTTCCCGAGAGCCGAGATCGTCGAGCTCCACGCGGAGACGAAGCTCGACGCGCCCTCGGGCACCGCGCAGGCGACCGCCGCCCGCATGGGAGGAGGCGTCGCGATCCACTCGGTCCGGCTGCCCGGCCTGGTCGCCCACCAGGAGGTGATCCTCGGCGGCCCGGGAGAGACGCTGACGATCCGGCACGACACCACCTCCCGCGCGGCGTTCGCGCCGGGTGTCCTGCGGGCGGTGGAGGCCGTGCGGACGCTGCCGCCCGGCCTGACGGTGGGCCTCGAGAGCCTCCTCTAGCGAGTCCGCAGCGCGGCGAGCAGCTCCTGGTGGCGGCGCTCGTCGTCGGAGACCTCCTCGTCGGCCGGTTTGCGGACGCGGGCCATGATTGCGTCCATCGGCCTGACGACGAAGAAGAAGACCGCGCCCGCGATCGCGACGAACTGGATCACGTCGGTGATGAACGCGCCATAGCGGAACACGGCGTCGTTGAGGGTGAACGTCAGGTCGCTGAAGTCGGGCTTGCCGATGATCATCGCGACGACCGGCATCACGAGATTGTCGACGAGCGAGGTCACGACCGCCGCGAACGCGACGCCCATCACGAACGCCACCGCCAGCTCGACGATGTTGCCCCGCAGCAGGAAGTCCCTGAACTCCTTGAGCATCGCTGCCTCCTGTCCTCGGTGTGGTTCGGGCGCAATCCTTAGCGGGAAACCGGAGCCTCTACAATCGGCGGGGTGCTGGGCGAGATCCTGACCGCGGTCGTGACCCCGTTCCGCGAGGACGGCTCGATCGACCTCGACGTGTTCTGCGGGCTCTGCGAGCACCTGCTGGACAACGGCTCCGACGGGCTCGTGGTCACCGGCACGACCGGGGAGGCGCCGACGCTCTCGGACGATGAGCGGATGACGCTCTACGCGGCCGCGGTGGAGACCGTGCGCGGTCGTGGCTCCGCCGGGACTGGAGAGCGCGCAACGGTGATCGCGGGGACCGGGACGTACGCCACAGCACACTCGGTGCACCTCACCGAGCAGGCGCACGAGCTGGGCGTCGACGGGTTCCTCGTCGTGACGCCGTACTACAACAAGCCGCCCCAGCGTGGGATCGTCGCGCACGTCGAGGCGGTCGCGGCCGCCACCGACCGGCCGGTGATCTTCTACGACATCCCGAGTCGCGTCGTGGTCGACGCCGAGCCCGAGACCGTCGCGCGGCTCGCCGAGATCCCCAACGTGACTGCGGTGAAACAGGCGAAGCCCAGCCTCGACGCCGCCCGCCACGTCGTCGCGTGCGGGCTCGACCTCTACGCGGGTGACGACGACCTCATCCTTCCGTTCCTCGAGGTCGGCGGCGTCGGCGGCGTCTGCGTGCACACGCACGTCGTCGGTGCGAGGGTCAAGGCGATGGTCGCCCGCTACCGCGAGGGCGACGTGGAAGGCGCCCGGGCGCTCGACGAGGAGCTCCGGCCTGCGATCGAGATCCTCCGTGTCCAGTCGAACCCGATCGCGATCAAGAAGGCACTGCAGCTCCTCGGCCACGAGGTCGGCGGCCTCCGGCTCCCGCTGGTCGAAGCCGACGCGGCCGAGACGGACGCGATCCGCCACTGCCTCGCGCGGCTGGGCCTGCTCGCGGCCGTCGCCTGACGGTCTCGGGCCTCCCCACGTCGGGCCGCCCGTAGACTCCGGCCGTGAGCACTCCACTCCGGATCATCCCGCTCGGCGGTCTCGGCGAGGTCGGCAAGAACATGACCGTCCTCGAGTACGGGGACGATCGCATCGCGATCGAGGCGGGCCTCGCGTTCCCGCGCGACGAGCACCTCGGGGTAGACCTCGTGCTGCCCGACGTCTCCTACCTCGAGGGTCGACCGCTCCGGGCGATCGTGGTGACCCACGGCCACGAGGACCACGTCGGCGGCCTGCCCTACGCGCTGCGGCGGATCGAGGTGGGCGAGGTGATCGGGACGCGGCTGACCCTCGCCCTCGTGAAGTCGAAGCTCGACGAGCACGGGCTCGGCGCCACAACGGTGCTGACCGAGGTCGAGCCGGGACAGCCGGTGCTCGAGCTCGGCCCGTTCCGGCTCGAGTTCGTGCGCATGGCGCACTCGATTCCGGACGCGATGGCGGTCGTGGTCGAGACGCCCGCCGGGCGGATCCTCCACACCGGCGACTGGAAGCTCGACCACACGCCCGTCGATGGTCTGAAGACCGACGTGGGTGCGCTCGCGGAGCTCGGCACCCGCGGCATCGACCTCCTGCTCGGCGACTCGACGAACGCGGAGCGGCCGGGCATGACCGGCTCGGAGCGGCTCGTCGGCGAGGCGTTCCGCCAGCTGATCCCGCTGCGTACGGGGCGGATCGTGGTCGCGTCGTTCGCGTCGAACATCCACCGCGTGCAGCAGGCCGCCGAGGTCGCGATCGCGCACGGACGCAAGATCGCCGTGGTGGGCCGGTCGATGCGGAAGAACATGAACATCGCCCGCAACCTCGGCTACGTCGAGCTGCCGGACGAGTCGGTCGTCTCCCCGAAGGAGGCCATGGACCTGCCTCCAGGGGAGGTGCTGATCCTCTGCACCGGGAGCCAGGGGGAGCCGATGTCCGCCCTCACGCGGATCGCCTACGGCGACCACGCGAACGTCACGGTCGAGCGCGGCGACACCGTGATCATCTCCGCGAAGCCGGTGCCGGGGAACGAGCTCCGCGTACACGACTCGATCAACCATCTCGCGCGGCTCGGCGCCGAGGTCCTCCACCAGGAGATCGCGCCGGTGCACGTCTCCGGCCATGCCTGCTCGGAGGAGCTGCGCACCCTGCTCTCGCTCGTGCGCCCCCGCGCGGTGATGCCGATCCACGGCGAGTACCGGATGCTGGCGGCCCACGCTCAGCTGGCCCGCGAAGCGGGAGTACCCGACGAGCGGATCGTGATCGCCGAGAACGGCTCCGTCGTCGAGCTCACACCGGCCGGAGTCGGGCTGGTCGACCACATCGCCGCGGGTGTGACGTTCGTCGACGGGCTGGGCGTCGGGGACGTGGAGGACGTCGCGCTCCGCGACCGGCGCCGGCTCTCGGAGGACGGCGTGCTGATCGTCGTCGCGACGGTGTCGCTGGAGGACGGTGGCACCGTCTCGCCTCCCGAGCTGATCGCGCGCGGGGTGGGCGAGGACACCGGGCTGGTCGACGAGCTGCGGGAGGAGGCGGGCAGGATCGCGGCCGAGCTCTCGGCGAACGGGCTCGCCGAGATCAAGCTCGTCCAGGAGCACTTCCACGACGCGATCGGTCAGGCGATCTACGATCGCACGCGGCGGCGTCCGATGATCCTCCCGGTCGTGATCGAGGTATGACCGGCTGGGCGGACGTGATCGAGTCCCAGGCGGCCTCGCCGGCCTCTGCGCGCAGGCTGGTCAACCAGCTCCGGGCGTGCGAGGCGGCGGCGATCGCGTTCTGCAGGCTGCTCGAGCGGTGGGGGAGGGGCGACGCCGTCCCGTCGACGGCCGGCTCCCGCTCCGCTGCGCTGCGGCACGCCGCGGACCGGGTCGAGACGGCGCTGGCGGGTCTCGAGCGTCCGCTTTCCGCCTACCTGCTCGAGCTCGAGCCCGAGCGCGCCGAGGGTCGCTCCTGGTACGGCGGGCCCGGTGCGGGTGAGCTCGTCGAGTGGCGTCCCGTGCTCCAGCGCGCCGGTGTCGGTGCGTGCCCCAACCGGGTCGCGGCCGTCTACCTCGAGCTGGCCGTGCTCGTGCGCGCCCTGCAAGGGCTCGACGATGCCGCGCGGATGGACGCCGCGCCCGACCGCTCGTCGCTCTGGGCGGGACTGTTCGACCTGCGCGACACGCTCTTCGCGGCGACGGTCGAAGACCTCCGGGCGCTCGCTGCCTGAGCGCTCACCTGACGTGTCCGGCTCGTCGGACAACGCGGTGAGAGGATGGTGCGATGCGACCCAGGATCGTCGTCGTCGGGTCGGTGAACGTCGACCTCGTCGTGCGCGTCCCGACCCTGCCGCGGCCCGGCGAGACGGTCGGCGGCGGCTCGTTCGCCCGCGTGCCCGGCGGCAAGGGCGCGAATCAGGCGGTCGCGTGCGCCCGCCTCGGCGCGGACGTCAGCCTGATCGCGGCGGTCGGCCGCGACGCGAGCGCCGGGGACGCGCTGGCTGGTCTCGAAGAGGCCGGGGTGACGCTGCTCCTCGAGGAGCGTGACGAGCACACCGGGGTCGCGCTGATCCAGGTCGACCGTGCCGGCGAGACCACGATCTCCGTCGCGCCCGGTGCGAACGCGGCACTCGGCCCGGTCGAGCTGCCCGACCACGATGCGGTCCTCTGCCAGCTCGAGGTCCCGGACGCCCCGGTGCTCTCGGCCTGGGAGGCGACGACGGGCACATTCTGCTTGAACGCCGCGCCCGCCCGGGCGATCGCGATCGACCCGGACCTGACGGTCGTCAACCGTCACGAGCTCGAGAGCCTCGCCCGGCGCGACGGCCTCGTCGCCCTCACGCTGGGCGCCGAGGGGGCGGTGCTGCTCGACGAGGGCCGCGAGATCGCCCGCGCCTCGCCCCCGCCGGTCGACGCCGTGGACGGGACGGCCGCCGGTGACGCGTTCACCGCCTGTCTGCTCGTATCCCTGCTCGAGGGGCGAGCCGAGGACGAGGCGCTCGCGCGGGCCTGCGCCGCCGGCGCGCTCGCGGCCTCCCGCTTCGGGGCCCAGCCGTCGCTGCCGACGGCGCGCGAGGTCGACGAGGCTCTCTCGGCGTGAGGACGACGGGCGGGGCCGCTCAGACGAGCTTGTGTTGAATCAACACGAGCGTCCCGGACGGCCGTTCCGTCGCCGCGATGGATAATTCCGCGATGCCGACGCCGATCGTGCTGGACTGCGACCCCGGTCACGACGACGCGATCGCGCTCCTGCTCGCGCTCGGCAGCCCCGAGCTCGACATCCTGGGCGTCACGACGACGTACGGGAACCAGACGGTCGAGAAGACGACGGCGAACGCGCTCCGGGTGCTCGAGGTGGCGGGCCGCGCCGACGTCCCGGTGGCGAGGGGGGCCGCGGCGCCGCTCGCGCGGCCGCTCGTCGTCGCGGCGCACGTCCACGGCGAGAGCGGCCTCGACGGTCCGATCCTGCCCCCGCCCAGCATTTCGCCTGTCGCCGCGGACGCCGTGGAGTGGCTTGCGGCGACGATCGGTGCGTCCGCAGAGCCCGTCACGCTCGTCCCGACAGGCCCGCTCACCAACGTCGCGCGCTACCTCGAGGCGCACGGGACGGCAGGCATCCGCCGGATCGTGCTGATGGGCGGTGCGATCGCAGAGGGCAACATGACGCCCGCGGCCGAGTTCAACGTCTGGGCCGACCCGGAGGCCGCCCAGATCGTGTTCGACGGAGGGCTCGACGTGACGATGATCGGGCTGGACGTCACGCATCGCGCGATCACGAACCCGGACGTCGAGCGACGCCTCCGAGAGGCGGGCTCGGTGGGCACGTTCGTCGCCGAGCTCGTCGACTTCTTCAACGTCTTCCACCGCGAGACGTACGGCTGGGACGGGTCGCCGATCCACGACGCGGTCGCGGTCGCGCACCTCCTTCGCTCCGGGCTCGTCGAGACGAAGCACTGCAACGTGGAGGTCGAGCGCGTCTCGGAGCTGTGCCGCGGCCGCACGGTCGTCGACCTCTGGCGCCGAACGGGGCGGCCGGCGAACGCCCACGTCGGCGTCGAGCTCGACCCCGACGCGTTCTTCGACCTGCTCCTCGAGCGGATCGGGAGGCTGGGCTGAGCTGCGACGCAAGTTACAACTTGTAACTTGCAACCCGTGGCCGACGTGACGATGTTCGTGGAGGTGCCGTCCGGGTCGCGGAACAAGTACGAGGTCGACGCGGAGACCGGCGAGCTCGTGCTCGACCGGCGCCTTTTCACCTCGATGACCTACCCGGCCGACTACGGCTTCGTCGAAGGAACGCTCGGGGAGGACGGCGATCCGCTCGACGCGCTCTGCCTCGTCAGCGAGCCCACGTTCCCGGGATGCCGGATCCGCGCCCGGGTCGTGGGCGTCTTCCGGATGACGGACGCGAAGGGGCCCGACGAGAAGATCCTGTGCGTGCCGCTGCGCGACCCGTCGTGGCTGCGGGTGCACGACGTGCACGACGTCACGCCCGAGCTCCGGAACGAGATCGAGCACTTCTTCCAGGTCTACAAGGACCTCGAGGGCGAGAAGGTCGAGACGCGGGGCTTCGGCAACCGCAGCGAGGCCGAGGCGCTCGTCGACGAGGCGCGCGCACGGCTCCGCTGAACCATTCGGCGGCGGACTTCGCGCTCACAATCTCGAGCTCGTGTAGCCGCACGCTATGACGTCGGGGCTCGTCCGCCGGCATCGTCCTTGCGCAGCTGGCGGATCACCCAGTCGACGCTCGCAGCGATCGCGCGTCTGGACGCGTCGGTGTCGTCGATCGTCTCGAACCCGTGCTCGGCGTCCGCAACCTCGATCACGTCGACAGCCGGCTTGGCGCTGGTCGACGCGTGGAGGAACGCAGCCTGGGTCGCTGCGATCCAATCGCGTTCGTGCTCGACGCGGACGAGCAGCATCGGGACGGCGATGGCTCGGCGTCGGGCCACGGCCACCGGCGTCGGTGACGAGGGCGAGGACGCATCCTCCTCGCCGGCGTCCAGCAGCGCGTAGGTCGCAGCGACCGCGCGCAGCCACGTGGGCTGCGCGGAAAGCACGTCACCGAGGAGCACTCCGCCGGCCGAGAACGCCCAGACGGCAATCCGCTCGGGGTCGACGCGCGGGTGCCGCCGCACCTCGCCGATGCAGCGACGCACGTCGTCGATCGCGCGATCGAGGCTCGTCGGGTCACGGAAGCCGTGCTCCAGCATCGCGGCCACCACGCCCGACGAGGCAAGCAGCGACCCGTACCCCACATACGCGGGCCATTCGCGCGGCCCGACCGAGCGGTCAGCTGGGATCGGCCCGCCGTGCACGAGCACGACGGCGCCGGCCCGTTCGGTGGCGGTCGGAAGGTAGTAGTCGACGTCGTTCAGCGTCTCGGTGACCACGTGATCGTGGGGCAGGACGAACGGTCGCAGGAACGGCGGGAGCTGGGCTTCCTGGGTCATGGTGGCTCGCGACCTCCGCGGCGCGCAGTGTGACGGTATCCGCCCGCCCGAGTCGCCGGGGCGAACCGCAGGAGATGCGACGGACACGCAGAAGCAGCAAGCCCATGGCCACGAGGAAGAAGCGACCGGCCCGGCCGCGGAAGCCGCGGTCGCCGGCGCGCGTGCGCAAGCGCGCGAAGAAGACCCGCGGACACCATCACCCGGAGCTCTGGGGGCTCGGCCTCGTCGCGGCCGGGCTCGTGCTCGTGACCGTCCTCTGGCTCGGCTGGGACGGCGGGCCCGTGGGCTCCCGCGTGGCCGACTGGCTCGACGCGGGGCTCGGCGCCGCCGCACCGCTCGTCCCGCTCGCGCTCCTCGGGATCGGGGCCCTCATGCTCGTCCGGAGCGCCCTCGTCGATGTGCGCCCGTTCAGGACCGGGCTCGTGGTCGGCGTACTCGGGCTCATGGTCGCGCTCGGTGACGAGCACGGCGGCCGCGTGGGCGCCGCTCTGGGCGGAGGGCTCGCACGCGTCGTCGGCGACGCGGGCGCGCTGATCGTCGGCTGCGCGCTCGTGCTCGCAGGGACACTGCTCGTGACGGGCGCCTCGGCGGGCGCGCTGCTGCGCCGGTCGGGCACGGTCGTCCGCCGCGCGGGCAGCGTCGCGCGCCGCTCGCTCGAGAGCCTCGAGTGGGCGGACTGGGGCGATGCCGACACGGCCTCCGGCTCCGAACGGGCGGCGCCGCTGCCCCCGTCGGCGGGGCGGGAGGCTCCGGTCGACGGGGTCGAGGCGTTCCCGGACGTGGTCGCTCCGGGCCCACTCTCCGCCGAGCCGCCTCAGCTGCTCCCGCCCGAGCCCGAGGCGACCACGGGCGAGGACGAGCTGCTCGTGTTCGACGCGCCAGCCGGCGGAGCCGAGTATCGGCTCCCCGATCGGGCCGCGTTGCGGGCGAGCCCGCCGGCACGTGGAGACGCGGCGGACGTGAGCGAGCGGACGGCACGGCTGCTCGTGGAGACGCTCGCGAACTTCGGCGTCGACGCGACGATCGTCGGGACGATCGCCGGCCCGCGGGTCGTGCGCTACGAGCTCCAGCTCGCGCCGGGGACGAAGGTCTCCAAGGTGGCCGGGCTCAAGGACGACCTGTCCTACGCGCTGGCCACGACCGAGATCCGGATCCTCGCGCCGATCCCCGGCAAGCAGGCGGTGGGCGTGGAGGTGCCGAACCTCGCGCCCCGGATGGTCACCCTCGGGGACATCTTCGACGACCTCCCCGGCTCGGCCAGCCCTCTCTCGGTCTGGCTCGGGAAGGACATCTCCGGGAACGCCGTCTGGACCGATCTCGCGCGCATGCCGCACCTCCTGATCGCCGGCACGACCGGGTCGGGGAAGTCGGGCTGCATCAACACGCTGCTGACCTCGATCCTCCTGCGGGCGACGCCCGACGACGTGCGGATGATCCTGATCGACCCCAAGCGCATCGAGCTGAACTTCTACGAGTCGATCCCGCACCTGCTGACGCCGGTCGTCTCCAGCCCGAAGGAGGCCTCCGCGGTGCTCCACAACGTCGTCGCCGAGATGGAGCGGCGGTACGAGCGCCTCTCGCTCGTGCGCGCCCGCAACCTGCCCGAGGCCAACCGCGCCTTCCGCGCGCGGGGCGACGATCCACTCCCGTACCTGCTCGTGGTGATCGACGAGCTCGCCGACCTCATGATGATCTCGCCGCAGGCGGTCGAGGACGCGATCATCCGGCTCGCGCAGAAGTCGCGCGCGGTCGGCATCCACCTCGTGCTCGCCACGCAGCGCCCGTCGGTGGACGTGATCACGGGGATGATCAAGGCGAACGTGCCCAGCCGGATCGCGTTCGCGGTCTCCAGCCAGACCGACTCGCGGGTGATCCTCGACGGCTCCGGGGCGGAGAGCCTGCTCGGCCAGGGCGACATGCTGTTCAAGCCGCTCGGCACGTCTCGCCTGCAACGGGTCCAGGGCGCCTTCGTGACCGAGGAGGAGATCGCGCTGATCGTCGAGCAGTGCCGCGCGCAGCGCGGACAGGAGCTGGACGAGACGCTGCTGGAGGTGCCCGAGGGCGCGTTCGAGGACGACGGCGGCGGGGAGGGCGAGTTCGACCCGGACGAGGACCCGCTGCTCGACCGGGCGATCGAGATCGTCGTCCAGACCCAGACGGCCTCGGTGTCGCTCCTCCAGCGCCGTCTGCGGGTCGGGTACACCCGCGCCGGGCGGCTCGTCGACATGCTCGAACGGCGGGGGATCGTGAGCCCGTACGAGGGCTCGAAGCCCCGCAGGGTGCTCGTCGAGGAGCACCAGCTGGCGACGCTGATCGCCCCCCGGGCGTAAGAGTTTTCGGCAAAGCCCTAACAACTTCCGGCAGCGCGACCGTTTACGATTCCGCCGTTGCCGCCGGGGTCCAACTTCGTGTTGAATCCCGCGTCACAGTGCGGGAGCCCCGTCAATCAGCACCACCAAGGAGGGAATGTGGCGATTCGCAAATGGACGGTCGTGGCGTCGCTCGCGCTCTGCGCGGCGCTCGCGCTGACCGTCGCCTCGGTCGGCTCGGCCAAGCCGGCGCAGGCGCACCAGACGCAGGCGATGTCCGGCATCAAGGTCGCGCTCGTGACCGACATCGGCGGCCTGAACGACAAGAGCTTCAATGCTCTTGCGTACAAGGGTCTGAAGAACGCCGAGAAGAAGCTTCACATCGACGGCCGCGTCTTCCTCTCGAAGAGCTCCGCCGACTACATCCCGAACCTCTCGACCGGGGCACGCAGCTATGACCTCGTGATCGGCGTCGGCTTCCTGATGGCCGACCAGCTGGCCGCGGTCGCGAAGCGGTTCCCGGATACGAAGTTCGCCATCGTCGACTACCCGGCGGCCGCCCTCAAGGGCGCGCCCAAGAACGCCCGGGGCATCCTCTTCGCCGAGCAGGAGGCGGGCTGCCTCGCGGGTGTCGCTGCGACGACGGTCTCGAAGACGAAGGTGATCAGCTCGGTCGGCGGCCAGAAGATCCCGCCGGTCGACGCGTACATCGCCGGCTACCAGTACTGCGCGAAGAAGCTCAACAAGAAGGTCAAGACCCTCAACGGGTACTCGCAGGACTTCGTTGCGCAGGACAAGTGCAAGGAGATCGCGCTGAACCAGATCGGCGAGGACTCCGACGTGGTGTTCCAGGTGGCCGGTGGGTGCGGCCTCGGTGCGCTGCAGGCGGCGAAGGACAACAAGGACTGGGGCATCGGCGTCGACGCCGACCAGGGCTACCTCGGCAAGCACATCCTGACGAGCGCCCAGAAGAAGGTCGACGTGGGCGTCTTCACCACGATCGCCCTCGCGGGCGGCAACAAGTGGAAGGGCGGGGTCGACGGCCTCTTCAACGCGAAGAACAACGGCGTCGGCTTCGGCAAGGTGAGCAAGGCGGCACCGCACCGCGTCGCGCTCATCAACCTGCTGGGCAAGTGGAAGAAGATGCTCGCGTCCGGCAAGGTCAAGCCCCCGCGCACGGTCAAGGGCTAGCGGCCCGACCAGCACGGAGATTCGCCGGTGGGCGGGCTCTCGAGCCCGCCCACCGCGTTTCCAGGACGACGGCGCGGGGTACCCCGATCTCAATGGCCCGCCGCCTGCCGCAGCTCGCCGCGATCGCGCTCCTCGCGCTGCTCGCAGCCTCGTGCGGCGGCGGGGGGAGCGGCGAGGCCGGCGGAGGGGAGAGCTCCGCCGTCCGCGTGGCGCTCGTCACGGACATCGGCGGGCTGAACGACCGCGGCTTCAACGCGCTCGCGAACAAGGGTCTCGAGCGGGCGCAGGACCAGCTCGGGATCGAGGGCCGTGTCTTCATCTCGCACTCGGCCAGCGACTACGTGCCGAACCTCTCCCAGGCGGCGCGCGGAGGCTACGACCTCGTCGTCGGCGTCGGCTTCCTGATGGGCGACGCGCTCGCGAGCGTCGCGCAGCAGTTCCCGGACACCAAGTTCGCGATCGTCGACTACCCGTGGTCCGCACTCGGCGGCAAACCGCAGAACGCCCGCGGCCTCGTCTTCGCCGAGCAAGAGGCGGGCTACCTCGTGGGCGTCGCGGCCGCGACCGTCGCCAAGGGCGGGACGGTAAGCGCCATCGGCGGGCAGGCGGTCCCCGCCGTGGTGGCGTTCCTGGCCGGGTATCGCGCCGGGGCGAAGGCCACGGATCCCTCGGTGAAGGTCCTGCAGGGCTACTCCCAGGACTTCGTCGACCAGGCGAAGTGCACCGAGCTGGCGCTGAACCAGATCGCGCGAGGCTCCAAGGTCGTGTTCGCCGCGGCCGGCGGCTGCGGGCTCGGAGCCCTCCAAGCAGCGAAGGAGCGTGGCATCTGGGGCATCGGCGTCGACAACGACCAGTCGTTCCTCGGCCGGCACATCCTCACGAGCGCGACGAAGAAGGTCGACCTGGCGGTCTTCGACACGATCGGGACGGTGCAGAAGGGGACGTTCGAGGGTGGCGGGGACGCGCTGTACGACGTCGCGAACGGCGGCGTGGGCTACGGCAAGGTGAGCCCCGACGCGCCGAACCGCGCCGCGCTGATCGCGAAGCTCGAGGACGTCTCGCAGCAGATCGCCGGCGGGGACGTCGAGATCCCCCGCAGCTGACGCCTCCAGGCTTGCCGGGCCGGCTCCATCGTCGCCGCCGCGCGGCTTAGAATCCCGCGGATGCCGGAGCGCGCCCAGGTCCTCGAGATGCGGCACGTCACGAAGCGCTTCACCGGGATCGTGGCGAACGACGACATCGGGTTCGACCTCCTGGAGGGCGAGGTGCACGCGCTGCTCGGCGAGAACGGCGCGGGCAAGTCCACGCTCATGAACATCCTCTACGGGCTCTACCACCCGGACGAGGGCGAGATCCTGATCCGCGGCAAGTCGGTGCGCCTCGGCTCGCCGAACGCCGCGATCGACGCCGGGGTGGGCATGGTCCACCAGCACTTCATGCTGATCCCGGTAATGACCGTCACCGAGAACATCGTGCTCGCGCAGGAGCCGACCACGGCCGGCATCGTGCTCGACAGGCGCGAGGCCGAGCGCCGGGTCCAGGAGCTCTCCGATCGGTACGGGCTCGCCGTCGACCCGCATGCCCGGATCGAGGAGATCTCGGTCGGCCAGCAGCAGCGGGTCGAGATCCTGAAGGCGCTCTACCGCGAGGCCGACATCCTCGTGCTCGACGAGCCGACGGCGGTGCTGACTCCGCAGGAGGCGAACGAGCTGTTCCAGGTGATCAGGAGCCTCACCCAGCGCGGCAAGTCGATCGTCTTCATCTCGCACAAGCTGAACGAGGTGCTCGCGGTCGCGGACCGGATCACGGTGCTTCGGCGCGGGAAGCTCGTGGAGACGCTGCCCGCCGCGGGCGCGACCGAGGAGAGCCTCGCCCGGCTGATGGTCGGCAGGGAGGTGCTGCTGCGCGTGGCCAAGACGCCTGCGCATCCCGGCGAGCCGCTGGTGGAGGTCGAGGATCTGCACGTCGTGGACGACCGCGGGATCGAGAAGGTGCGGGGGATGTCGTTCGAGGTGCGTGCGGGCGAGATCGTCGCGATCGCAGGGATCGACGGGAACGGTCAGACAGAGCTGATCGACGCCATGACCGGGCTCCATCCGGTCGCGTCCGGCACCGTCCGCGTGGGCGGGGAGGACGTCACCGGAGCCTCCGCTCGCGGGCACCTGGAGGCCGGTCTCGGCCACATCCCCCAAGACCGGCAGCGGCGCGGGCTCGTGCTCGAGTACTCGATCGCGGAGAACGTCGCGCTGCACGATTTCCGCTCACGGCCGGCGTCCCGCTTCGGCTGGCTGTTCCCGCGTCGCCTCGTCGAGCGGGCGCGGGGGTTGATCCGCGAGTTCGACGTCCGCGGCGGGGGGCCGACGACCCGTGCCGGCGGGCTGTCGGGGGGGAACCAGCAGAAGGTCGTGCTCGCCCGCGAGATCGACCGGAACCCGAAGGTCCTGATCGCCGCGCAGCCGACCCGCGGGCTCGACGTCGGCGCGATCGAGTTCGTCCACCGCCGGCTGATCGAGGAGCGCGACGAGGGCCGCGCGATCCTCCTCGTCTCGCTGGAGCTCGACGAGGTGCTCTCGCTCTCCGACCGCGTGCTCGTGATGTACGAGGGCGAGGTCGCGGGCGAGTTCCCGCCGACGGCGACCGAGGAAGAGCTCGGCATCGCGATGACCGGGGGTCGCCGCGGCGGGGTCGCCGCGTGACGCGAGCGTCGGCCGGCGGGGGACGCGGATGAGCGTCACGCCCCCGGGCGGCGTTCCGCCCGTCCAGCCGTACGGGCAGCCGGATCAGCTTCCGCCGGAGCCGGACGAGAGCTTCGGGCAACGCCTGGCGATCGCGCAGCGGGCCGGGGGCGTCGTCGCGCCGCTCCTGACGGTGTTGATCGCGTTCGTGATGGGCGGACTGGTCGTGCTCGTCACGACGGGCAAGAACCCGATCAAGACGTACCAGGCGATCTTCGAGGGTGCCGGGCTCAACTGGTTCTTCCAGCTCCCGTGGGACTTCGACTCGATCGCGGCCTTCAATCTCCAGCAGACGCTGATCCAGACCACGACGTTCATCCTCGTCGGGCTCGCGGTCGCGTTCGCGTTCCGCTGCGGCCTGTTCAACATCGGCGGCCAGGGCCAGTACCTCGCGGGAGGGATCCTCGCGGTGTGGATCGGCTCGTCCTTCCAGGGCCTGAACCCGTACCTCCACGTGGGGCTGGCGATGGTGATCGGAACGATGGCCGGTGCGCTGATCGCGGGCATCGCCGGCTTCCTCAAGGCGACCGTCGGGGCGCACGAGGTGATCTCGACGATCATGCTCAACTGGATCGTCCTCTGGGTCGGGGTCTACTTCTTCGGACTCGGGGGACCGCTCCAGAACGACACGCAGCAATCCGTGCCGGTCTCGAACGACATCGCCGAGGGCGCGAAGCTGCACGTCTTCTGGGGCGACCCGCTGCTCCAGGGCCTCCACATCGGGATCTTCTTCGCGCTCGGCGCGCTCGTCGTCTACTCGCTGATCCTCAACCGGACGACGCTCGGGTACAGCGTGAAGGCCGTCGGGTTCAACCCGGAGGCGGCGCGCTACGGCGGGATCAGCGTCGCGCGGAACTACTTCCTCGCGATGGCGATCTCGGGCGCGTTTGCCGGGCTCGCGGGTGCGATCGACATCCTCGGCTGGCAGTTCCGGCTCTCGACGGGCGACGTGCAGACCTCGGTGGTCGGCTTCACGGGCATCGCGGTCGCGCTCCTCGGGCGCAACACCGCGATCGGGACCGGCCTCGCGGCCCTCCTGTTCGGCGCGCTCTTCACGGGCACCTCGACGCGGAACCTCGACCCGGACGTCTTCCAGCCGGAGCTCGCCTCGAACCTCACCCTCCTGATCCAGGGCCTCGTGGTGCTGTTCGTCGGGGTCGACGTCCTCGTGCTCTGGGTGCTCGGGCGCTTCCGCAGGAGGCCGGCCGCCGCATGACGAGCCTCGCGGTCGCCGGCCGCCGGATCCAGAACCCTCTGCGGGCGCTCGCCTGGGCCGGGATCGTGCTCGGGCTCCTCGCGGCGTTCGTCGCGCTCCCGCCGATCACCGCCCGATCCTGGGTCTGGAGCCTCCTGATCGGCCTCCTCGCCGCGCTCGCGGGGGTGTGGGCGATCACGCGGGGCGAGCGACGGTTCGGCTGGTACGCGATCGTGGCCGCGGTGCTCGGCTTCGGTCTCGCGTACCTCGCCACGCGCTCCGAGGTCGGGAAGCTCGAGACCGTCGTCGTCTGGTCGGCGCTCTTCGCGGCGATGCTCCGCTACGCGACACCCCTGATCTTCGCCGCGCTCGGCGGGATGTTCTCCGAGCGCTCCGGCGTCGTGAACGTCGGTCTCGAGGGGATGATGCTGATGGGCGCCTTCTTCGGGATCATGGCGGCGGACAAGCTCGACTCGTGGCTGCTCGGCCTGCTCGTGGGGGTCGCCTCCGGCGGGGCGATGGCGCTGCTCCACGCGATCTGGGCGGTCCACCTCCGCGTCGACCAGATCATCAGCGGCTTCGCGATCAACTTCCTCGCGCTCGGCCTGACCGGCTACCTCTTCATCGACGTCTACGGCCAGGAGGGGACGCCGACCGACATCCCGAGCATCCCCAACGTCCGGCTCTCGTTCCTCGACGGCGTGCCGTTCCTCGGGGACATCTTCGGGAACCTCAACCTCATGATCTGGATCGCACTGATCCTGGTCCCCACCTCCTGGTTCGTGCTCTTCAAGACGCCGCTCGGGCTCAGGATCCGCGCGGTCGGCGAGCATCCGCGCGCCGCGGACACGGTCGGGATCGACGTCTACCGGATCCGGTACGGCGCGGTGATCGCCTCGGGGATGCTCGCCGCGGCCGGCGGGGCGTTCCTCTCGATCGGATTCGTGAACTCTTTCAACGAGAACATGACGGCGGGTCGCGGGTTCATCGCGCTCGCCGCGGTGATCTTCGGCAACTGGCGACCGTTCGGCGCGGCCGCCGCCTGCTTCCTGTTCGGCTTCTCGAGCGCGCTCGCGCAGCGTCTGCCCGAGTACTCGGAGTCTGCCGCGGTCCTCTTCCAGGCGCTGCCGTACGTCCTCACGCTCATCGCGGTCGCGGGGGTGATCGGACGGTCGATCCCACCGGCGGCCGACGGCCGGCCCTACCAGAAGCAGTAGTGGCGGCGTCCGAGGCGACGCGTTCCTCGGGGAACGGCCGGGCGGCTGCGGCCGTCGGCGCCGGCCTCCTGTCCGCGGCGACCCTGCCCGTGGCGATCCTCGCGACGCGCTACTCGGCGTCGTACGAGCTGCTGCACGCCGGGTTCGCGATTCCCGTCGCGGTCGCGCTCGGAGCCCTCGCCATCTGGCTGGGCCGCACCGCGCTGCGCCACGACGACGCACGACTCGGGCGGGCCGGCGGACGCCGGACGGCACGTCTGGGGCGCGCGCTCGGCGTGCTCGGGATCGCGCTCGCCGCGACCGCGCTCGTCGCGCTGTGCGTCTACGGGCTGCTGACGTACCTCGGCGAGCGGTAGCGATCGCCCGCTCCGGATCGCGTCTAGACTGGCCCCTCCATGTTCAACATCGGCTCGAGCCTCCACGAGGCGCGGACGCGCCAGAACCTCGACTTCGACGAGATGGAGCAGCGCACGAAGGTGCGCGCGAAGTACCTCCGCCTCCTCGAGGAGGAGCGCTTCGACCAGCTTCCGGGGCACGCGTACACGAAGGGGTTTCTCCAGGCCTACGCCAGCGCGCTCGGCCTGGACGGCCGCCTGTACGTCGAGGAGTACAACTCCCGCTACGTCACGGGCGAGGACGACGCCTCGCCCCGGCTCCCCCGGGGGCCTGCGCGGTCGCCGCGGCGGCGCCGCGACCGGCGGGAGACGCGTACGGTCGCCATCGCGCTGGCCGCGATCCTGCTCGTCACCGCCTTCGTGATCGCCGCGTGGCGCTTCGGCGGCCACGACACGCCGCAGGTCGAGGGCGTGCCGCCGGCGCGTGCGGCGACGTCCACCCGTTCGGCGCAGCAGCGCGTCACGGTGACCGTTACCGCGCTGCGGCCGTCGTTCATGGAGGTTCGCGCGATGGCCGAGGACGGCACTCCGCTCTACACCGGGACGCTCGAGAAGGGCCAGATGCAGCGCTTCACGAAGAAGGGGCTGTTCCTCTCCGTCGCGCGACCGCGGAACGTGGTCGTGAAGGTCGACGGGCGGCGGATCCCGCTCGGCCCGAGCGGGCGACTGACCGTCTCCGGGGCCACCGTCACCGGGTGAGCCGCCCGCGCGCGGCGATCGTCGTCACGGGCAGCGAGCTCGTGCGCGGGGAGCGCACGGACCGCAACGGCCCGTTCTACGCCCACGAGGCGCTCTCGCTCGGACTGGTGCCCGACCGGATCCTGATCGTCGGCGACGACCCCGCAGACCTCGAGGGGGCCCTGCGCTCGGCGAGCGAGGCGGACGTCTGCCTGGTCTCGGGTGGGCTGGGGCCGACCCACGACGACCGGACGGTCGAGCTCGTGGCGCGTGTCGCCGGTGCCGCCCTCCGCGTCGATCACGGGCTCGAGGAGGAGATCGGGCGCATCTCGCGGACCGTCGCGGAGCGACTCGGGCGGCCCTACGCGGACTTCGCGCCCGGCGTGACCAAGCAGGCGACGGTGCCCGAGGGCGCGGAGGTGATCGGGATCGCCGGCACGGCACCGGGGCTGGTCCTCCGCGGCGGCGACTGCGTCTTCGTCGTGCTTCCAGGACCGCCGGGCGAGCTCCGCCGGCTCTGGCCGTCGGCGGTGGCGAGCGAGGCCCTCGGCTCGGTCCTCCGGCACGCCGTGCCGCCGGGCCGGCACGTGTTGCGGTTCTTCGGCGCGAGCGAGTCCGCGGTCGCGCGCGCGCTCGCGGAGGCGGGCGGCGACGGCGACGGCGTCGAGGCGACGATCTGCGCGCGCGACTTCGAGATCCACGTCGACCTCGTCGTCGAGGCCGGGGCGGAGGACAGGGCGAAGGCGCTGGGCGACGCGTTGCGCGCCCCTCTCGCCCGGTACCTCTTCGCCGAGGACGAGCGACCGATCGCGGAGATCGTGCTCGACCTCTGCCGCGCCCGAGGGCTACGGCTCGGTACCGCGGAGTCGTGCACGGGCGGGCTCGTCGCCGCCCGCCTCTCGGACGTCCCGGGCGCAAGCGACGTTCTCGCCGGAGGCGTGGTCGCCTACGCGAACGACGTCAAGACGTCCGAGCTCGACGTGCCCGCCCAGCTGATCGCCGAGCACGGCGCGGTGTCGGCGGAGGTCGCCGCGGCGATGGCGGCGGGCGTTCGGGCACGCCTGCGGGTCGACGTCGGGATCGCGGTCACCGGCGTCGCGGGCCCGGGTGGGGGGACCGACGAGAAGCCGGTCGGGCTCGTCCACTACCACGTCAGCACGCCCGAGGCCGAGGAGGGTCGCGAGCTCTCCCTCCCGAGCGACCGGGCGACGATCCGCTCGCGCGCCACCGTCGCCTCGCTCCACCTCGCACGGCGAGTCCTGACACGGAGTCGGCACGAAGACGGATGACCTCGGGCGCTACCGTCGAGGGAGATGACCGTCTGCGGCTCTTCCTGGCGCTCCAGCTCCCAGCGGAGACGCTGGACGTCCTCGAGCGCTGGCGCGACGAGCACCTCGCAGACGGCCGGGCGCTTGACCGGGCGAGCCTTCACGTCACGCTCGCCTTCCTCGGCTCCCGCCCTGCCGGCGACCTGCCCGCGATCGTGGGCGCGCTCCGCGACGCGGCTGCCGCGACGGAGCCACCGCCCCTCGAGCCCGACCGCTGGCGCGAGACGCGGAGCGTGGGGATGATCGTGCTGCGCGACCCGACCGGGGAGGCGACCGGCCTGGCCACGCGGCTGCACGGGCGGCTCTCCCGGCTGGGGGTCTATCGGCCCGAGGCTCGCCCGTGGCTGCCGCACCTCACGGTGCTGCGGTTCCGCAGCCGCCCGAGGCTCCGGCCGCCGCTGCCGGAGACGGGAACATTCGTTCCGTCCGGTGCGGCTGCTTACCTATCCCGACTGCACCCGTCCGGCGCCCGGTACGAGGTGCTCGAACGTGTCTCGCTGAACGCAGGAGGATGAACCGATGAACCGAGAGGAAGCGCTCGACCTCGCGCTCGGCCAGATCGAGCGGCAGTTCGGCAAGGGCTCCGTGATGCGGATGACCGACGCCGCCCACGTCTCCGTCGGCGCCGTCTCGACGGGCTCCCTCTCGCTCGACCTCGCGCTGGGCATCGGCGGTCTCCCGCGGGGCCGCATCGTCGAGGTCTTCGGGCCCGAGTCGTCCGGGAAGACGACGCTCGTCTACCACGTGATCGCCGAGGCGCAGCGTCGCGGCGGGATCTGCGCCTTCATCGATGCCGAGCATGCGATGGACCCGACCTATGCGCGCCGGATCGGGGTGAACATCGACGACCTGCTCGTCTCCCAGCCCGACACGGGAGAGCAGGCGCTCGAGATCGCCGAGCTCCTGATCCGCTCAGGGGCCGTGGACGTGGTCGCGATCGACTCGGTCGCGGCGCTCACCCCGAAGGCGGAGATCGAGGGGGAGATGGGCGACAGCCACGTCGGCCTCCAGGCGCGGCTGATGAGCCAGGCGCTGCGCAAGCTCGCCGGCACGTTGAACCGCACGGACACGATCTGCCTGTTCACGAACCAGCTGCGCGAGAAGATCGGGGTCATGTTCGGCTCGCCGGAGACGACCCCGGGGGGCCGGGCGCTGAAGTTCTACTCCTCGGTGCGCCTCGACATCCGCCGCATCGAGACGCTCAAGGAGGGCACGGAGGCGATCGGCAACCGTGTTCGGGTGAAGGTGGTCAAGAACAAGGTCGCGCCGCCGTTCAAGCAGGCGGAGTTCGACGTGATCTACGGCCAGGGGATCTCGTGGGAGGGGACGGTGCTCGACGTCGGCCTCGAGCGCAAGATCGTCTCGAAGTCGGGCTCGTACTTCTCCTTCGGGGACGAGCGGCTCGGCCAGGGTCGGCAGAACGCCACGGCGTTCCTCCAGGAGAACCCCGATCTCGTGCAGGCGATCCTCGCGCGGATCCAGGTGGAGGCGGGACCGGAGCAGATCGTGTCCGCGAGGCTGCTGCCGCGGGCGGCGGACGCGGTGCCCGAGGCGATGCCCGCCGAGGAGGAGGTCGCCACCGGCGTCTAGCGCCGTCGGGCGGAGGTCGGGATGGCCACGGTGACCGGGTTGCGCGAGCGCGGCGGCAGGGTCGCGGTCGAGCTCGACGGCGCCCCGTGGCGGACGCTCCCCGTCGCCGCCGTCGCCGAGGCGGGCCTCGCGGTCGGCCTCGCGCTCGACCGCGAGCGGGCGCGGGTGCTCGCCCAGGCGCTCCGCCGGGGACGCGCGACCGGGGTTCTCGTCCGCGCCGTCGCCCGGCGGGACCGTTCGCGCGCCGAGCTGGAGGCGCGTCTCGCACGAGCCGGGGTGGGCGAGCACGAGCGGCGCGAGGCGCTCGAGCGAGGCTCCAGAGCGGGGCTCGTGGACGACTTCCGGTTCGCCGCGACGCGGGCTCGCACGCTGGTCGACCGCGGCGCCGGTGACCTTCTCGTGCTCGACGACCTGGGTCGGCACGGGATAGCCGAGGAGGTCGCCCGGAGCGCGCTCTCCGAGCTCGAGCCCGAGCCGGCCCGGGCCGCCCGGATCGTCGCGACCCGCGGACGATCGGCACGGACGCTTCGCTATCTCGCGGCGAGGGGGTACACGCTGGAGAGCCTCGACGGCCTGATTGCGGAGGTCGAGAGCGGGGCGCTACCATGAGTGAGCTTCATCCGAGGTAGTTCCTGCAACCAGCGTAGTTCCGAAACCGTTGAGCCTGTGACCCTCGTGTCGAACACCGACCTCGCGAGCGAGCGGGCGCGCATCGCGCGCACGCAGGAGGCCGCACCGGCCTAGAGCCACACAACGCAGCGGACCGGGACCCCGCCTGGGTGGGGGAGGTGCCGGATGTGAGCTGTCGCGGCGCTCGTCGCGACAAACAGGGTCAACTCCGGGAGGAGTCGGGATGCTCACGGTGATCGCTGCGCTCGTCGGACTGGGGATCGGTGCGGTCGCCGCAGCCGTCTGGCTGCGCTCGTCGAGCAACTCGGCCGTTCGCCGGAGCGAGGAGGAGCGGCGCAGGGCGGTCGCCGACGCGGAGCGCGAGGCCGAGACGATCCGCCGCGAGGCGCAGGTCGAGGCGCGTGAGCTCGCAGTCAGGCTACGGGCACAGGTCGACGGCGAGGTGCAGGACCGCCGGGTGGAGATCGCGAAGGTCGAGGAGCGCGTCGCCCAGAGGGAGATCGAGCTCGAGCAGAAGCTCGACGAGGTCGTGCGGCGCGAGCAGGGCATCGGCGACCGCGAGGTGCACCTGAAGCAGCTGCAGGAAGAGTTGAAGGGCGCGCGCGACAGCGCGCTCACCGAGCTCCAGCGCACCTCGGGGATGACCCTCGGGGAGGCGAAGGCTGTGGTGCTCGAGCGCTCCCTCGACCTGGTCAGGCACGAGCTGGCGCGGTCGGTGCGCCAGATGGAGGAGGAGGCGCGCGCCGAGTCACGCCGCCGCGCCCGTGCGCTCGTCGCCGATGCGCTCCAGCGTGTCGCCGCGAGCCACACGGCCGAGACCACCGTGACCGTCGTCGAGCTCGCGAGCGACGACATGAAGGGCAGGATCATCGGCCGGGAGGGCAGGAACATCCGCGCGCTCGAGCACCTCACGGGCGTCGACTTCATCGTCGACGACACACCCCACGCGGTCGTCCTCTCGTCCTTCGACGGCATCCGCCGCGAGATCGCGAAGCTGACGCTCGAGAAGCTGATCGACGACGGGCGCATCCACCCCGCCCGGATCGAGGAGATGTACTACCAGTCGAAGGCCGAGCTCGAGGAGCAGATCCACCAGGCCGGGGCGCAGGCGGTCTTCGAGGCGAACTGCGGCGAGCTGAGCGAGGAGCTGGTCACGATCCTGGGCAGGCTGCGGTTCCGCACGAGCTACGGCCAGAACGTCCTCAAGCACACGCTCGAGGTCGTCCATCTGGCGGGAATCATGGCCGCCGAGCTCGGCGCCGGCGTGAAGACCGCGAAGCGGGCCGCGCTGCTCCACGACCTGGGCAAGGCGATGACGCACGAGGTCGACGGCTCGCACGCACTCGTCTCCGCCCAGCTCGCGCGGCGCCACGGCGAGTCGGACGGCGTCGTGCACGCGATCGAGGCCCACCACTACGAGGTGCAGCCGCAGACCGTCGAGGCGGTCCTGCTGATCGCGGCCGACGCGATTTCGGCGTCACGACCTGGAGCGCGCGGCGAGAGCCTCGAGCACTACATCAAGCGTCTCGCAGCGCTCGAGGAGATCGCGAGCTCGAAGCCGGGCGTCTCGAAGGCCTATGCGCTCCAGGCCGGCCGCGAGATCCGCGTGATCGTGGAGCCGTCGGAGGTCGACGACGACGGGACCGCGCTGCTCTCGTACGAGATCGCCCGCCAGATCGAGGATCAGCTCGAGTACCCCGGGCAGGTCAAGGTGACCGTGATCCGGGAGTCGCGGGCCGTCGAGGTCGCGAAGTAGACGGTGGGGCGGCCCGACCTCGGGCCGCTCGCGGCGACCGCCCACGAGGTCGCCGCGGAGTGGGGAGTCGAGCTCGGCCCGCCGTTCGTGCTCGCCCGCTACTCGTTCGTCGCCCCGGCGGGGCGCGACGCCGTGCTCAAGGTGACGCCCGTCGAGGACGACGAGGCAGACGAGGAGGCGGACGCGCTCGCACTGTGGGAAGGAGACGGCGCCGCCCGGCTGCTGCGCCGCGACGTGCGCCGCCGGGCGATGCTCCTCGAACGGGCGCGACCGGGCACCGACCTCGCCGGCGTGGAGGAGGACGAGGCCCTCGCGATCGCCGTGGACGTCGGGCGGCGTCTGTGGCGGCCCGCGTCGGAGCCCTTCCGCTGGATCGGCGACCACGTGCCTCGCTGGCTCGACAACGCAGCCAGACGCGGCGCACCGCTCGCGCAGCTCGCGCGGTCCCTCTACGACGGGCTCGACGTCGGGCGCAGCACCCTGGTGCACGGCGACTTCCACCACCACAATCTCCTCGCGGACGGCGAGCACTACCTCGCGATCGACCCGAAGCCGATGCTCGGGGAGCCCGAGTACGACGTGTACTCGTTCCTCGTGAACCCGCTGAGCTCCCGGTTGCGGCGGGACGTGACGGAGCGCCGGTTGTCCGCGTTCGCCGCCGCCGGCCTCGACGAGGGACGGATGCGGACGTGGGCGGTGATCCGTGGCGCGTACCTGTCCGGTGACGAACACGTCGAGGTGCTCCGCGCGCTGCTGTAGCCGCGCGACCACGCCGGTACCATCGACATCCGTGCGCCGCTACCACGTCACGACGTTCGGGTGCCAGATGAACGCCCACGACTCGGAGCGCATCAAGGGCATGCTCGAGTCGCTCGGGTTGGGGGAGGCCGTCGAGCAGTCGCAGGCGGACGTGCTCGTGTTCAACACGTGCACGATCCGCGAGAAGCCCGACACCAAGCTCGCCGCGTACCTCGGCGAGGCCGCCGCGCGCAAGCGCCGGCGCCCCGACCTCGTTGTCGCGGTCGGCGGCTGCTACGCCGAGGCCCAGCGCGAGCGCATCTTCGAGCGCTACCCGTTCGTCGACGTCGCGTTCGGCCCGGGCTCGATCCCGCACCTCGGCGACTGGATCGAGGCGGGCGGCAACGCCGTGCCGCGCGGGCGGTTCGGCACACACGATACGTTCGCGGCGACGCTCCCGATGCATCGCGAGCGCCGGCACTCGGCCTGGGTGCAGGTCTCGATGGGATGCAACTCGGTCTGCTCGTACTGCATCGTCCCTGCGGTACGCGGGCGCGAGCAGAGCCGACGGCCGGGCGAGATCGTGGCCGAGGTCGAGGCGCTCGCGCGCGAGGGTGTCAAGGAGATCACGCTCCTCGGCCAGAACGTCAACTCGTGGGGGCGCGACCTTGCGCCGGCGGTCCGGACGGACTTCGGCGAGCTGCTCCGCGCCTGCGACGCCGTCGCGGGAATCGAGCGCATCAGGTTCACGAGCCCTCACCCGAAGGACTTCCGCGCTCCGGTCGTCGCCGCGATCGCCGAGTGCGACGCGGTGTGCGAGCACGTCCACCTGCCGCTCCAGTCAGGCTCGACGAGGGTCCTCAAGGCGATGCGCCGCACGTATACACGCGAGAGCTACCTGGCGCTCGTACAGCGGTTGCGCGCCGAGATCCCCGACCTCGCGCTCGGCACGGACATCATCGTCGGCTTCCCGGGCGAGACCGAAGACGACTTCCGCGAGACGCTCGAAGTGGTCGACGAGGTCGGATACGACAGCGCGTTCACATTCGTCTACTCGCCCAGGGCGGGGACGGAAGCGGTGGCGTTGCCCGACCAGGTGCCCGACGACGTGAAGCGCGAACGGATGGAGCGGCTCGTGGAGCTCGTCCAGCTGGGCGCCGCCGTACGGAACGGGGCACGCGTCGGGCTCGAGGAAGAGGTGCTGGTCGAAGGGCCCAGCCGGACGGATCCCACGTTGCTCCGGGGCCGCACGCGGCGGAACACGACGGTCAACTTCGCCGGCGAGGCGGAGCCCGGCGACCTCGTGCCGGTGCTGATCGAGGCCGCGACGTCGACGACGCTCCGCGGGCGGACGGCGGCGCTCGTCGCGGCCTGACCGCCGCCGCGCGGTGTGGAGCGATCGGCGCACATTCGGAACGAAGCGGGCACCCATCCGTCTGTGGTTCGGCGTTAGGCTCGTCGCGTGGGGAGGAGGCCGGTGGCCCGACGACGGGCCGCCCGGACATGTCCGATAGGCACGTGTCCGACCGGGACGAGCGCCCGCCGGCCGAGGTGATCGCCGTCTTCGGCCCGACGGCGTCGGGCAAGAGCGTCGTCTCGGAGGCGACCGCGGCGCGGCTCGGGACCGAGGTCGTCTCGGTGGACGCGCTCCAGGTCTACCGCGGGCTCCCGATCCTCACGAACCAGCCGGCAGGCGCCACGCGACTCGTCGGCATTCGCTCACCGGCGGAGCAGATGACGGTGGGGGAGTTCGCTCCGCTCGCGCACGCGGAGATCGACGCGCTCGTTGCGCAGCGCGGCGTCGCGGTCGTCACGGGTGGCACGGGCCTCTATCTCCGAGCGGCGTTAGCGGAGCTCGACGTCCCGCAGGTCGTCGACGACACGACCATGGCTCGAATCGAGCGGGAGATCGACCGCGACTCGGGCGCGGCGCACGCGCGGCTCGCCGAGCTCGATCCGGCTGCCGCGCTCGCGGTGCATCCGAACGACCGTCAACGGCTCAGCCGCGCACTCGCGCTGGCGGAGTCGGGCGCGTCGCTCGCCCGTGCGGACGACCGGCTCTGGGGCGCCGAGACACGAAGGCCGACGCTCGTCGTCGGTCTCGTACTCCCTGCAGAGGAGCTCGACCGGAGGATCCGCGAGCGGGCGCAGGGGATGTTCGACGCGGGGGTCGTGGATGAGGTCCGGGCGGCGCTCGAGCAACCGTTGTCACGCACCGTGGAGAAGGCACTCGGGCTGCGAGAGATCGCCACGCTCGACGCGACCGAGGCGCTCGAGCGGCTCGTCACGCGCACGAGGCGCTACGCGCGCTACCAGCAGAAGTGGATGCGGCGCATCCCGGGCATCTTCGTGGTGGACGGCGACCGACGCGTTTCGGCGATCGCAGAGGAGATCGTCGATGTCGCGCGCAAGTCCCGCACTCACAACGGGAACGCCGTCTCGACCGGAGGATGATCCGGCTCACCGGAGCGTCCACGCTCGAGCGCAGGCGAGCGCGTCATCCGAGCCGGGACGGTGCTCCTTCAACTCGGAGCAGACGGCCTGCCTGGAGCGCACAGACCCGTGCCGAGACCTCGCCCATCGCGACGAATCGCCGAGGCGCCGGCTGCGTCCGAGGACGAACGCCATTGGCTGTCGGGGCGCGGACAGCGGCTCGCTTCCCGCGCCGACTCCTCGACGTGGACGTGCTCGAGCCCGAAAAGCACGAGGCCGATCGTGGCACATGCTGTCTCCCACGCCTCCCGTGCGGCGGCGACGCTCGGTGTCTCGCCGGGGTGGATGTAGCCTCACCGCGATGCGGTTCGAGAAGTGGCACGCGCTCGGCAACGCGTACGTGCTCGTCGAGCAGTCGGACGCGGGAGAGATCACCGCGGAGCGGGTTCGCCGTGTCTGCGATTCGCGCAGGGGGATCGGGAGCGACGGCGTGCTCGAGATCCTCGCCCGGACGGGGACGCACGCGGAGCTGCGCATCTGGAACCCCGACGGGTCGACCGCGGAGATGTCGGGGAACGGCACCAGGATCGCCGCGGCGTGGCTGCTCCGTGAGACGGGGGCGCGCGAGGTCGCCGTCGAGACCGGCGGGCGGGTCGTCCGCTCGGCCGCGGCCGCGGGCGGCCTCGTCCGCCAGGACATCGGTGCCGTCGCGGTGGCGGCGGACGAGGAGCTCGACGTCGCCGGCGAGCGCATCTCGCTGATCCCCGTCGACGTGGGCAACCCGCACGCGGTGTTGCTGCGCGACGTGCTCTCGCGGGACGACCTCCTTCGCCTGGGTCCCGCGCTCGAGACGCACCCGCGCTTTCCGGCGCGCACCAACGTCCAGCTCGCTCGCCCGGAGTCCCGGGACACGGTGCGGGCCCTCCTGTGGGAGCGGGGCGCCGGCGAGACGCCCGCGTCGGGCTCCTCTGCGGTCGCCGTGGGCGCTGCCGGGGTGGCGCGTGGCTGGTGCGACAGCCCGGTGCGGATCGCGATGCCCGGTGGCGACCTGCTCGTCGCGGTCTCGGAGGAGGGCGTGGTGCTCACGGGGCCGGCCGAGCCGATCTGCAGCGGGACGACGCCGCTCTGAGGCGCGTCGCGCGGCTCAGACGGCGATCTCGAACTCGCGCAGCACGTCGTTGAGCGATGTCTTCAGGTCGGTCGACGCGCTCCGCTCGCCGACGATCAGCGCGCACTGGAGCCCGAAGCTGCCGGCCGGGTACTCCTTCTGGCGGACACCGGGGAGCACGACCTTGCGGGGAGGCACCTCGCCGCGGTGCTCGACCGGCTCCGAGCCGGTGACGTCGATGATCGGCACGCTCGCCGACAGCACGACGTTCGGCCCGATCACGGCGCCGGCGCCGATGCGGACGCCCTCGACGATCACTGCGCGTGAGCCGACGAACGCGCCGTCCTCCACGATCACGGGCGCCGCCTGCGGCGGCTCGAGCACGCCGCCGATGCCGACGCCCCCGGCGAGATGGACGTCGGCCCCGATCTGCGCGCACGACCCCACCGTGGCCCAGGTGTCGACCATCGTCCGCGGCCCGACCCAGGCGCCGATGTTGACGAACCCGGGCATCAACACGACCCCTTCGCCGAGGAACGCGCCGCGCCGCGCGAGCCCAGGGGGTACGACACGGACGCCCTGCGCGGGGTCGACCCGCTTCACCGGGATCTTGTCCAGGTAGCGCAGCCCGCCGACCTCCATCGGCTCGACCTTTCGCAGCCGGAAGTAGAGGAGGATCGCCTTCTTCACCCACTCGTTCACGGTCCAGCCCCCGGCGCCCGGCTCCGCCACCCGGAGCTCTCCGCGGTCGAGCAGCTCGATCGTCTCCTCGATCGGCGCCGGGTCGAGCTCACCGCGTTCCCAGAGCTCGTCTATCCGCTCGCGGAGCTCCATCAGAGCGCATCCTCCAGGATCTCCACCGCGCGGGCGCACTCGTCCTCGGTCGGGACGAGCGCGTAGCGCACGAAGCCCTCGCCCGAGGCGCCGAGGTACGAGCCGGGCGCGACGACCACACCGTGCTCCAGAAGCCGCGAGGCATGCTGCTCGGACGTCTCCCCGCCCGGCACCGCGACCCAGAGGTACATCGACGCGGGGCCGCCCGCGTTGCGCACGCCCTTCCGACGGAGGACGTCCAGCAGGAGCGCACGCTTTCGGCCGTACGTGGCGCGTGTGCGGACGACGTGCTCCTCGTCGTTCCAGGCGACGATCGACGCGCGCTGGACGAACTCCTGCGGCGCAGTGCCGACGTTCGGCCGGAACCGGCGCAGCGCGGCGACGAGCTCCGGGTCGCCCGCGGCGAAACCGCTCCGGAACCCGGTCATCGACGAGCGCTTGGACAGCGTGTTGAACACGAGCACGTTCGTCCGGTCGGCGAGCTGGAGCGCGGAGGGGGGCGGCTCGTCGAACCAGAGCTCGCTGTAGGCCTCGTCCGAGGCCAGCACGAACCCGTGCTCGCGCGCGAGCTGCGCGAGACGCTCGAGGAGCTCGAGCGGCGCCACCGCGCCAGTCGGGTTGTTGGGCGAGTTGAGCCAGACGAGCGAGGCGCTGCGCCAGACGTCGTCCTCGACGGCGTCGAGGTCCGGAAGGAACGACTGTCGCTCGAGCAGCGGCAGCTCGACAACCTGCGCGCCGGCGAACGCGGCGCCGCGGGCCGGAACCGGGTACCCCGGCTCGGTGACGATCACCGTGTCGCGGCCGGCTGGGCCGTCGAGCACGACCTGCGCGAACGAGTAGATCGCCTCCTTCGAGCCGAGCGTCGGGATCACGTGGAGGTCCGGGTCGAGGTTCGATCCGTACCGACGGGCGGCCCAGGCCGCGATCGCCTCCCGCAGCTCGGGCAGGCCGGGGGCCGCGGGGTAGCCCATACGCTCGCGCACGCCGTCCCGGAGCGCCTGGAGGATGGCCGGGTCGGTCGGCTCGCGAGGGTCGCCCATCCCGAAGTCGATCACCTCGAGACCCGCGGCGCGGCGGCGCGCCGCGGCGTCGTTGAGCCGCACGAACGGGTAGGTCGCCTGCGCGCGGAGCGTGGGGGAGAGCGGCACGCCCGGACGTTAGACGACGCCGGTCCCGCCGAGGGCGACGCTGCGGAGGGCGAGGTAGGCGCGCTCGAGCGACGTGATCTCGACGAGCTCGTCGCGCCGGTGGGCGTAGCGCGTGGCCCCCGGACCGAAGTTGAGCGCCGGGATCCCGCGCGACGTGAAGTCGGCGACGTTCGTCCATGCCTGCTTCGCCTCGACCGGAAAGCGGCCGGCCGCCTGCAGCGCGCGTGCGAGAGGCGAATCGAGCGTGACGGCACCGGGCGGCGAGTTGCCCGCGACCTCGATCGTCGCATCGGTCGGGACGAGCGTGCGCAGGAGCTCCTCGGCCTCCTCCGGCGTGCGGTCGGGCGGGTACCTGAGGTTGACCGTCGCGACGGCGCTGTCCGGCACGACGTTGTCGGCGACGCCCGCCTCGAGACGGGTGACCGACGCGACCTCGTAGAACGCGAGGCCGTCCTGGACGACCTCGCGCCGCTCGAGCGTGGCGATGCGTGCGAGGCCCTCGATTGCGGCGTGGAGGGCGTTGCTCGCCAGCCACGGGCGAGCGGAGTGACCGCTCACGCCGTGGAAGGTGACGCGCGCGGTGAGCGTGCCCACGCACCCAGCCTGGATGGCGAGATCAGTGGGCTCGAGGAGCACCGCGAGGTCCGCCGCCCGGACGAGGGGACAGGCCTCGAACAGGGCCGGCAGCGGATCGTGCTCCGGCGGCAGCTCCTCGCGACCGAACAGCAGCAGGCCGACGTCCACGGGGCCGGGGGCCGCGCCCGCGAGCTCCCGGACGAGCTCCAGGGCGACCGCGACACCGCCCTTCATGTCGCTCGCGCCGCAGCCGTGCACGGCTCCGTCGCCGATCCGTCCCGGAACGTTGTCCTGCTGCGGGATGGTGTCGTAGTGGCCTGCCAGCACGAGCAGCGGAACCTCCGGTCGGCGCTCGCGGGCCCAGAGGAACGCCTCGTCGGCCTCGCAGACCGGTACGAACTCCGGCGGCACGAGCCCGCGCAGGTGCTCGCGGATCGCCGCTTCGTGGAGGCTCTCCGACGCGATGTCGACGAGCTCGAGCGTGCGGCGGGCGAGACGTTCGGCGAGGGCGCTCACGCGCCGCGAGCCTACCGGCGACGGAGGCGCGGCATACTTCCCGCGATGCCGGTGGCCGACCCCGAGCGCGCGCTCGAGCCAGAGCGTGGCCTACTGCTCGCCGTCCTGCCGCACGGGGCCGACGAGGAGGGCGAGCTGGCAGAGCTGGCAGAGCTCGCGCGCGCGGCCGGTGTCGCCCCGGTGGGCCAGATCGTGCAGCATCGAGCCCGGCCGGATCCACGCACGTTCGTCGGCAAGGGGAAGCTCGACGAGCTGAAGGCGACGTACGGTACGGCACGAGCCGAGGTGCTGCTCGTCGACGAGGAGCTGCGGCCGACGCAGCAGCGGGCGCTGGAGGACGCGCTCTCCGCCCGAGTCGTCGACCGCACGCAGCTGATCCTCGACATCTTCGCCCAGCACGCCGTGTCGGCCGAGGGAAAGCTCCAGGTCGAGCTGGCCCAGCTCGAGTACAACCTGCCGCGCATGCGTGGCATGTGGAAGCACCTCGAGCGCCTCGCGGGCGGCGGAGGCACCGCCCAGGTCGGTGGCGGCGTCGGCACCCGCGGCCCCGGCGAGTCGCAGCTCGAGACCGATCGCCGGCTCGCGAACCGCCGGATCACGCTGCTGCGCCGGCGGCTGCGCGAGGTCGGATCCCATCGCGCGACCCGCCGCAAGGCGCGCCGCCGCTCGGAGACGCCGACCGTGGCGCTCGCCGGCTACACGAACGTCGGCAAGTCGACGCTCCTGAACGCGCTCACGGGCGCCGAGGTGCCGGTCGAGGACCGGCTCTTCGAGACGCTCGACCCCACGACGAGAAGCTTCGAGCACGCCGGGAAGCGCTACCTGGTGACCGACACGGTCGGGTTCATCCGGCGGCTGCCGACGCAGCTCGTCGAGGGTTTCGCATCGACGCTCGAGGAGACGCTCGTGGCCGACCTCGTCCTCCACGTCGTCGACGCGTCGCTTCCCGACGACGTGCTCGGCGAGCAGGTGCACGCGGTCGAGACCGTGCTCGCGGAGATCGGGGCGGGAGACGTCCCGGTCGAGGTCGTCGTGAACAAGGTCGACCTCCTCGACCCGCTCGGCCGGCGGCGCGTCGCGAACCGCTTCCCCGACGCGATCCAGGTCTCCGCGTCCGACGGCAGCGGGATCGACGAGCTCAAGACGCGCATCTCCGAGCGCTTCGCCGGAAGGTACGAGGAGGTGCGCCTGCTCGTTCCGTACGACAAGGGCAAGGTCCTCGCCGACCTGTACGCGCTCGGCGCGCCGATCGACGAGCGGACCGACACGGACGCCGGCGTCGTCGTGCGCGCGCGGCTCCCGCACCGTGACGTCCGGCGATTCGCGCAGTACCTCGTCGCCGGGCTCGATCTGGAGGGCCTGGGAGAGGGGTGACGGCCGTCCAGGTCACGCGGCTTCGTCCCGACGCACGGCTGCCGGCACAGGCATATGCGGGCGACGCCGGCCTCGACCTCACCGCGTGCGAGCGCGTCGAGCTGGCGCCCGGCGCCCGGGCGGTCGTGGGCACCGGAATCGCGGTCGCGATCCCACCGGGACACGCGGGCCTCGTCGTGCCGCGCTCCGGGCTCGCCGCGAGACATGGGCTCGGCAAGGTCAACGCCCCGGGCCTGATCGACGAGGGGTACCGCGGGGAGGTGAAGGTCATCCTGATCAACACCGACCGTCGGGAGCCGTTCGTCGTCGAGCCGGGCATGCGCATCGCCCAGCTCGTGATCGTCGAGCTGCCGCGGGTGCAGCTCGTCGAGGTCGACGAGCTGCCACCCTCCGAGCGGGGGGCCGCGGGTCTCGGCTCGTCGGGCCACTGATGCGCCCCGAGCCGCGGATCCGGGTCTCGGCCCTCCTCCGCTGGCGCGGCGCGATCCTCCTCTGCAGGCACGAGAAGCGGGGTCGCGAGCACTGGCTGCTTCCGGGAGGAGGGGTCCGCAGCGGCGAGACGCTCGTGGAGGCGCTCCAGCGGGAGCTGGCCGAGGAGACGGGGCTCGTCCGCGAGCACGAGGTGCTCCCGGTGGAGGGACCGGTCGCGATCGTCGAGTCGATCTCGCCCGAGCGCAGCCTGTGGTCGAAGCACGTCGTCCACGTCGTGTTCGCCGGGGAGCTCGACGGCTCGCTGACCGACGTGGCCTCCACGGACGAGGCCGTGCGCGGCCACCGCCTGTTCGAGCTCGACGAGCTCGACGCGATCACGATCCACCCGCCGATCGCGCGATTTCTGCGGCGCTACGAGCCGGGCGACCCGTGCGTCTACCTCGGCGCCCGCTGGGCGGAATGACGGTCGGGGCCGCGGGTTCTCGGCGGGGAGATACCAACTTCCGAGCTCGGAGTCGTGCGGGCCGATCCGATAATCCTCTCCAGGGCCCGCGGCAGCGTGGATAGCTCTCTCTTCCGCGCCCTGCCCGGCAGGCCCGCCGCCTGCCGCGAGACGTGTGTGGATGATTCTGCAGCTCCTCGACCTGGTGCTCGCGTCACTGGTCCGGAGGCACGCGGCGAAGCCCCACGCCGCGTCGCTGTGCGACCGGAGGATCAGCCGAGAGCCCGCATCCGAGCCGAGCAAGTTACAACTTGTAACTTGCGGCGCCCGCTCTGCGCCGGCGTCTCCACCGGTCGGCTCAGGCGGGGCGGCCGCCCCGGTCGCGCGCCCGCGCGGCGGCCACGGCGTGCGCAGCATCTTCGAGCGAATCGTCGAGCGGGGCGAGAGGCTCGGGCTCCGCACCGGTCGCGTGCGCGAGCGCCCACGAGAGGAGCAGGTCGGCGAGCCACGGGTTGCGGGGGAGCAACGGACCGTGGAGGTACGTCCCGAGCGCGGTGCCGAGCCGGCAGCCCTCGGCGCCCGACGAGCCGTCGTTCCCGTAGCCGGCGACGACCCGGCCGAGGGGCCGCGCGCCCGGATCGAGCAGCGTCCGGCCGGCGTGGTTCTCGAATCCGGCGATCGTGCGGCCGGGAGCCTCGGGCAACATGCTCTCGAGCAGGACGTCGCCGATCATGCGCGTGTCGCCGGCGACGGTCTCGTGCGGGAAGAGCCCTGCACCCGCCATCCACGACCCGTCGCGGCCGCGATACCCGCGGCCGAGCAGCTGATACCCGCCGCAGACCGCGAGCAGCGCCGAGCCGCCTGCGACCGCGGCGCGCACGTCGTCGCCGCGCGATGCGAGGTCAGGGGCGATCATCGCCTGCTCGCGGTCCTGGCCCCCGCCGACGTACAGCAGATCGTGGTTCCCGGGGACGAGCGCGGCTCCGACCGTGACGGGATCGATGTCGAGCTCGTGGCCGCGCGCGGCCGCGCGTCGCTCGAGCACGGCGATGTTGCCGCGGTCGGCGTAGATGTTGAGGTACTCCGGGTACAGATGTCCGAGCCTGATCCTCAGGACGTGCTCTCCCAGTAGGGCTGCGCGAGGCCACGCTCGGCGGCGATCGCGCGCAGGGACAGCATGGCCGTGTACGTCGGCAGCACCGCGAGCTCGTCTCCCGGGGCCGTCAGCGCGAGCCCCCGGTCGAGCGCCTCGTCGAGCGCCGGCACGACGTCGAGGCGATCACGCGGGAAGCCGCCGTATGCGAGTCGGAGAGCGAGCTCGGTCGCCCGCTCCCCGCTCACGACGATGCGACGGGCGTGCTCGAGCAGCGGCTCGAAGTCGACGTCCCAGATCCAGGAGACGTCGCGCCCGTCGGCGATCCGGTCGTTGAGCGCCACGACGACGATCGCGGGGACGCCACCCTCCTCGAGGGTCCGGATCGCCTCGTTCGCGCCGGCGGGGTTCTTCACGAGCAGCAGGAGGACCCTGCGGTCGCCGGCCTCGAAGCGCTCGAACCGGCCGAACGCGGCGCGGAACCGCTCCAAACCGGCCGCGACGTCCTCGAGCGCGACCCCGAGCGCGAGCGCGAGCGAGGCGGCGGCGAGCGCGTTGTACACGTTGTAGAGGCCCGGCAGCGCAAGGCGCACGCGGGCGCTGCCGCCCGGGGTCTCGAGCGAGAAGGAGACGCCGTCGAGCCCGTGGGGAGCGATGTGGCGGGCGGCGACGTCGAGGGGCGGTCGTACGTGCCCGCACGCCGCGCAGCGGTAGGCGCCGAGGTGGCCGACGTACGCCGCGTCGTAGTGGTAGAGGGCGCCGCAGCGCACGCAGTACTTCGAGTCGGACGCGTGCTGGAGGGCGGACCGGGCGCGCGCCGGGTCGTCGACGCCGAAGCGGAGCACGCGGCCGCGGCCTTCCGCGAGCGAGGCGACGAGCGGGTCGTCGGCGCCGACCACGAGCGTCGTCGACCCGGGAAGCGCCGCGACCGCGGCGCGCCAGCGCTCCGCGACGTGCTCGAGCTCCCCGTAGCGGTCGAGCTGGTCGCGGAACAGGTTGCCGAGCGACACGACTCGGGGCCGTGTGCGACGCATGACCTCCGGCAGCACGAACTCGTCGACCTCGAGCAGCCCGAGCTCGGCGCCTCGCGCCGCGAGCAGGGTCGACGTCACGCCGGACGCGAGGTTCGCGCCGGAGTGGTTCCAGGCCAGGCGTTGGAGGGGGGAGAGGATGGAGCTCGCCATCGCCGTGGTGGTCGTCTTCCCGTTCGTGGCGGAGACGAGGGCGACGCCCGCAGGGAGGCGCGCGGCGAGCGCGTCGAGCGCGGCGGGGTCGAGCCTCCAGACGAGCTTGCCCGGGCAGGGTGGTGCCGCCGCCACGACCCGTCGCACGAGAGAGGCGCCCGACGAGGCGGGCGACGGAGCTCTCGATCGCGAGGCGCGCGGACATGCGCGCGAGCCTAGCGCCCGCGCACCGCTCTGCCGAGCTTGCAGTTGGTCGAAAATGCTCTACCATGATTGCATGGCTCGCCCCCAGCGGCGTCATCCCGCCCTCGAGGGCATCGACGAGGGCGCGCTCGAGGCGTTCCGCGCCGGCCTCCGCAGGCGCTACACGGACGACGAGATCCTCGCGGAGCTGCGGGCCTCGGCGGCGCGCCTGGGCCGTTCCCCGACCATGCGCGAGTTCGCAGCCGACTCCGGCGCCGCCGTCCACCCTCAGACCGTGATCGAGCACTTCGGCACGTGGAACGCCGCGAAGCGAGCCGCCGGGTTGACGCCGCGCAGGTTCATCAGCCGCGAGGAGCTGCTCGGTCAGCTGCGCGAGGTGGGGGAGGAGCTCGGCAGGGTGCCGACGGTGCGCGACATCGAGGAGCGCCGGGGTCGGATCGCCTCCAAGTCCCTGATCTGGCACACGTTCGGCTCGCTCGCCGCCGCACTGCGGGAGGCGGGCTTCGACGTCCCGATCGGCGAGGAGCGGCTCGAGCGCGCGGTCGCGGACGGCGCGGCGCTCGCGCGCGAGCTCGGACGGCTGCCGAAGATGGCCGACTGGAAGGCGGCGCGCACCCGGGACGCCACGCTCCTCTCCGAGTGGCAGGTCTACCGGATGGTCGACGTGCACCCGGGCGCCTGGTCGGCGTTCCAGTTCCTCGTGCGCGAACGGCTGCTCGAGGAGGGAGTCGACGTCCGGCCGGACGGCACGGTGGCGGGTCCCTGAGGTGGCCGGTCGCCGGGAGCGGGGACGGTGAGCGTGACCTGCACATCGTGCGGGAGCGAGCAACCCGCGGGCGGGCGCTTCTGCAGCGCGTGCGGCGCGGCCCTCGTCCGCATCTGCCCCGCCTGTGGCACGGAGGCGCCGCCGGACGCGGCCTTCTGCTCGTCCTGCGGGGCCGCGCTGCGCGACGGAGTCGGCCGTGCCTCGGGGGTGGCGGAGCACGAGGAGCGGCGTGTCGTCACCGTGCTGTTCGCGGATCTCGCCGGATCGACCGCACTCGGTGCCCGCATCGACCCGGAGGAGCTCCGCACGCTCCAGGGTGAGCTGTTCGAGCTGGTCAACCGGGAGGTCGAGCGGTTCGGCGGGATCAGCGAGAAGTTCGTCGGCGACGCGGTCCTGGCCGTCTTCGGCGTGCCGCTGGCGCACGACGACGACGCGGAGCGAGGGGTGCGCGCGGCGCTCGCCGTCCGGGAGCGGTTCCCCGGGTTCGCGGGGGACGTCATGGAGCGGCACGGGATCGACGTCGGACTGCGCATCGGCGTCAACACCGGCGAGGTCGTCGCCGGACGCGAGGCTGCCGCCCGGGGAGAGCTGATGGTCACCGGCGACGCCGTCAACGTCGCCGCCCGGCTGCAGCAGCGGGCGCAGCCGGGGCAGGTGCTGGTCGGCGAGCGCACTCGGGCGGCCACACGCCGCTCGGTCAGGTACACGAGCCTCGGCGCTGCGCCGGCGAAGGGGAAGGACGTCCCCGTTCCCGCGTGGGAGGCCACGGCAGTCGTCTCGCTCCCAGGCCGGCGGGGCGTCGAGGGGCTCTCGGCCGAGATGATCGGGCGCGAGGAGGAGCTGGTCGTCCTCCAGGCCCTGACGACGCGCGTCGAGCGTGAGCGAGCCCCACAGCTGGTGACGATCTACGGACACGCGGGCGTGGGGAAGAGCCGCCTCCTGACGGAGTTCGTCGACCGGCTGCCGGATGCGCACCTGCTGCAGGGCCGGTGCCTCCCGTACGGCGAGGGGATCACGTACTGGCCGCTCGGCGAGGCCGCGAAGGGGTACGCCGGGATCCTCGACAGCGACCCGGTCGATGCCGCCCTCGGGAAGCTCGAAGCGGCAATCGCGGCTCACGTACCGCCCGAGAGCGTCGCCGGAGTCGTCGGAGGCGATCGCGTGGACGATCGGCCTGACGCTCCCCGGAGGACGACGACCGGGACATCCGGGGCCTCCTCAGCGAGAGCTGGCGGCGGTTCCTCAGCGGGCTCGGGGGCGAGCGGCTCACGGTGCTCGTGGTCGAGGACGTCCACTGGGCGTCGGAGCCGTTTCTCGAGCTCCTCGAGCGCCTCACGGACGCGCTCGTCGACACCGCCGTACTGATCGTCTGCACGGCGCGGCCCGAGTTCTTCGACGCGCGTGCGGCGTGGGGCGGGGGGCTGCGCGATTCGACCTCGATCCGGCTCTCACCCCTGCCCGAGCACGAGTCTCTCCAGCTCGTCGAGGCGCTCGTCGGGGCGGGCGGCCTGCCGACCGAGCTCACCCGGAGGATCGTCGAGCGGGCGGAGGGGAACCCGTTCTACGTGGAGGAGATCCTGCAGATGCTGATCGACCGCGACGCGATCGCGCGCGAGAACGGCGGCTGGTCGGTTCGCGAGCGGGTCGACGACGTGGAGCTGCCGGACTCGATCCACGGAGTGATCGCCTCCCGCGTCGACCTGCTCGACGCGGCGTCCCGGGAGGCGCTGCGACGGTGCTCGGTGATGGGCCGGGTGTTCTGGCCGAGCGCCGTCGGGGTCGACGACGAGGTGATCGCTGCGCTGGAGCGCAAAGCGCTCGTCGGGGAGCACCCGGAGTCGACCGTGGCGGGGATGCGCGAGTTCGCGTTCAAGCACGCCCTCACGCAGGACGTCACCTACTCGACGCTGCCGCGAGCGGAGCGCCGCGAGCTGCACCGGCGTGTCGGCGTGTGGGTCGAGGACGTCGCCCCGGGCAGGGAGGCGGAGATGGCAGAGGTCGCCGCCTACCACCTCGATCGCGCGCTCGAGTACGGGGAGACGGCACCGGAGGTGCGGCGCCCGGTGCTGCGAGCTGCTCCTCGTCGCGGGCGAGGCAGCCATCGTTCGGGTCGCCACAGACACTGCCGCGCGGCTGCTCGCGAGAGCCGTCGAGCTGGCGGACGACGACCGCGGAGCGCTTCCGCGGCGCTCGTCGGACTCGGACGCGCGAACCTCATGTCTGCCGACCTCGATCAGGGGCACGCGCAGCTTCGCAGCGGCGCGCGACATCGCGGTAGCTCTCGACGATCCCCGGCTCCTCGCCGAAGCGCTCAGCTGGCTCTCTCGCGCGAGCTGGGTCACCGGCCGCTGGCAGGACGCGCTCCCCGAGGCGACGGCGGCGGTCGAGGCACTCGCCGGACTCGAAGAGACCTCGCAGCTCGCGCGGGCGCTCGCGCGCCTCTCACAGCTCGAGATGCTCCGGCGGGCTGCCGACGGCGGAGACGCGCGCGCGCAACGCGATCGCGGTCGCCGAACGCGTTGGCGACCTCCACGCAGAGCTCAACGCCCGCTCGAACCTTCTCGTCACGCTCGTCAACCGTGGTCCATCGCTCGACCTGGGCGCCGTACGCGACATCATCACGCGCGCTGTCGCTTCAGGTGACGCGCTCGAGGCGTACCGGTGTCTCGTCAACGCGCTGTGGATGGGCCAGGCGGGACTGAGCAGGGACGAGCTCGACGACGCGCTCGACGAGTCTCCGGCGCCTCGTGGTCGACATGCCGCCCGTGGAGGGGCTCGATGTCTACTTCGAGCTGTCGTACGCAACCCTCGTTCTCGTCCCGTCCGGCGACTGGGCGCCGCTCGACCCGCTGATCACACGCGAACGCCAGCTCCACGCGATGCGCCTTTCGGGGTCGCGAATGCTGGCCCACGAGCTCGTCGGCGGCCTGGCGTTGCGCCGCGGGGACCTGCGACGCGCAGCCGAGCCGCTCGAGACGCTGCGTGCCCTCGCGCTCGCGGCAGGCGAGCCACAGCGCATCCTGCCGATGGCGAGCGTCGTGATGCCGTACGCCCTGTTGTCCGGTGACCGCGAGACGGTGCGGGAGCTCGCCGAGTCGGTGCTCGCCTCGACCGATCGTGAGTGGGCGCAGCTGACGACGACCGCGATACCCCGCGTGCTTGCGGCCGCCGGCGAGACGGCGCTTCTCCGGCGCCTGGCGACGGCGTTCTCGCAGAGACGATCAAACGCCGAGGCGCCGAGAACTGCACTGAGCCTTGCGGTGACGGACGGCCTCCTCTCACTGGCCGAGGGGCGAGCGGACGACGCCGTCGACCAGCTCGAGTGGGCCCTCGGGCGCGAGCGGTCATGTGGCTGGCACTACCGTGCGGCATGCCTCGAGCTCGATCTCGCCCGCGCTCTCGAGGCTGCGAGAAGGCCCGACGACGCTCGCTCGGCACGCGAGCGCGCCGCAGCCGTGCTCGAGCCGCTCGGCTGCGTCAACCCCGTCTGACGACGCCGGTCAGGCCGAGGCGGGCGCGACGAGCGCAGAGAGCAGCTCGAGGCACGAGCGGCCCTCGTGCGGGGCTCTGTACGGCGGGAAGCGCGCCGATCCTCGCGGTAGCTCGAGTCGGGTCGCCAGCGGCGCGCCGCGGCGAGCGTCCCGCCCGCGAGCGTGAGCAGCCTGCCTTCCTCGACCTGCGACTTGAGGAACGTGGTCCGCAGCGCCCGCTCGACGATCTCGAGCGCGGAGCGCGTGGACGCGAAGAACACCTCGTGCCTGCCCCGGGCGACCCACAGCGGCCGGCCGACGCCGCGGGCGAGATGGAGCACTTCCGGCTCGCGCTCGTCGACCCACGCCGCGGCCATGGCGCCGACGAGCAGCTCGAGCGTCGCGGGCGAGGTGCCGAGCTCGTCGACGAGGGCGAAGATCGCCTCGGAGTCGACGGTCATCTCGGGCTCCTGCCGCGCGAGCCCGTGGCGCGCGAACAGCTCGTCGTCGTTCGCGATCACCCCGTTGTGGATTCCGACCACGCGACCATGGCGAATCGGGTGGTTGTTGGCGACGATCGCCGGGTGGCCCTTGGTGTAGTCGCGCACGTGCACGAGGACGTCGGCGGTCGTGGGGGGGAGCGCGACGCAATCGAGGATCGCGCTGGCGCCCGTCTGCTGCTTGTGGACGGACAGCGTGGCCTCGGCGCGGTACGCGTACCCGACCGCGTCCGCCCCTCGCTCGGCGATTCCCGCGAGCAGCGCCTGCGCGGCCAGCGTCCGGTTCACCCGTGAACCGGGGCCGAGGCTGTAGCCAGCGATGCCGCACACGTCGAGCCTGCCGTCCTCCGAAGCCGCCTATCCCTTTCGCCTCAGCGTACTCAGCCGCTGGTGAGCAAAGTGTTCGGATTGCGTCGGACGACTCCTCGTCCCCCAATGTCGACAAATGCCTCAAGCGGGGGACGCGTGCAGCCGATACGTCTCGCGTGGAGCAGAATGCGGCCGAACCGCTCTTCGACACCGTCGGCGAGACCCACGACGAGCCCGAGACCGGGGAGGCGATCCAGGACCCGTTGAAGCTCTACGTCCGGGCGATCGGCGACGGGAGGCTGCTGACCCCCGTCGAAGAGCGGGAGCTCGCCCGCCGCAAGGACGAGGGAGACGAGCTCGCGAAGCAGAAGCTGATCGAGTCGAACCTCCGGCTGGTCATGTCGATCACACGCAACTACACGCGTGCCGACGTCCCGCTGCTCGACCTGATCCAGGAGGGGAACCTCGGTCTGATCCGGGCCGTGGAGAAGTTCGACTGGACGATGGGCTACAAGCTCTCGACGTACGCGACCTGGTGGATCCGGCAGGCGGTGCAGCGCGCGCTCGCCGAGCAGAGCCGCACGATCCGGCTTCCCGTCCACATCGCCGACCAGGTGCGCCGCATCCAGCGGGCGCGCCGGGCGCTCGGACAGCAGCTGAACCGAGACCCCTCGATCGACGAGATCGCGACCGAGACCGAGCTCACGCCCCTGCGCGTCCAGGAGCTGCTCGACCTCGTGCAGGAGCACGTGAGCCTCGAGATGCCGGTCGGTGACGGCGAGAGCGTGATGAGCGACCTGATCGAGGACACGTTCGCGGTCGAGCCCGAGGCGGAGACGGCGCTCCGGCTGCGCTCGACCGAGCTCGCACGGGCTCTCGCGCAGCTCAAGCCGCGGCTCCAGCGGGTGCTCGTCCTCCGGTTCGGCCTCGACGGGTCGACTGCACGGACGCTCGAGCAGGTCGGCGTCGAGCTCGGCATCACGCGGGAACGCGTACGCCAGCTCGAGACCCGCGCGCTGCGCGAGCTCCGGAATGTCGCGCCGGCGCTCGAGCTCTATCTCCGCACCTGACAGCGGCGCGCGGCGCCCGAGCTCAGCCCTGCACGGACTGCATCTCGTGCGCCAGCGAGAGCCGGCGCAGCGAGTCGAGCTCGATCTGGCGCACGCGCTCCCGGGTCAGCCCGAGCCTGCGGCCGATCTCCTCGAGCGTGCGAGGCTCGTTTCCGTCGATCCCGTACCGGAGCGTCACGACCTCGCGCTCTCGCGCGGGGAGGCCACAGAGGGCGCGCCTGAGGGCCTGTTTGCGGAGCTGGGTCTCGACGGTCTCCTCGGGGAGCGGATCCGTGCCCGCGACGAAGTCGCCGAGCACGGCGTCCTCCGTGTCGCCGATGGGCGCGTCGAGGCTCGCCGACGTCCTCGCCGCCGCCCGCACCTCGACGACCTGCTGGGGCGTGAGGGACGCCTCGTCGGCGATCTCCTCGAGGCTCGGCTCACGTCCGAGCTGCGTCCAGAGCGACCGCTCGGCGCGGTTGATCTTCTGCAACCGCTCCACGATGTGCACCGGCATCCGGATCGTGCGCGCCTTGTCCGCGAGCGCGCGCGCGACCGCCTGACGGATCCACCACGTCGCGTACGTCGAGAACTTGAAGCCACGGCGCCAGTCGAACTTCTCCACCGCCCGGATCAGCCCCAGAGTGCCTTCCTGGATCAGGTCGAGGAACGGCAAGCCCTGGTTGCGGTAGTTCTTCGCGATCGAGACCACGAGCCGGAGGTTCGACTGGATCATCTCGGCCTTGGCGAGGGCGTCGCCGCGCTCGATCCGCTTCGCGAGCGTCACCTCCTGCGCGGCGGTGAGCAACCGGTGGCGGCTCGCCTCGCGGAGGAACAGCTGCAGCGCGTCCGTCGTGGACTCGAGAGGCGCCGAGACGACGGGCGTCACCGGCTGCGCCTCTGGAGGCGGCGGGGCGTCTGCCGCCTGTGTCTCGACGATCTCGATGCCGCGCTTCTCGAGTTCGCGCACGAGCGCCTCCTGCTCGAGCCCGTCGAGCTCGTGCGTCTCGACGATCTCGTGCACCTCGGGCGCGCGGATCGCTCCGGCGTGCTCGCAGGCCTCGATCAGGGAGCGCAACTCGTCCTGGCCGAGCAGGGTCTCGATGTCTACCGTCGTCATGGGGGAGAGACGCGGTGCAGCTCTCGACGCGTGCTCGTACGAGGTTCCCACAGTTCGCGGCGCCCGGTCAAGCCCTGGATTCGGGAATCGAGACGCTGGAAATCTCGTGCGCCCCGCTTAGGTTGTGGGAGGGACGGGGATGGGGCACGCAGGCAACATCGAACGACGGCGGCCGCCGGCGCGCTGTGACGGATGCGGTCGTACCGCCGAGGCTGCTGGGATGAACCGGCACGGCTGGGCGGTCAGCCCGCCCTCGGCGGAGGTGCCGGGACGCTACTGCCTGAGGTGCGCGTCGGCCCTCCGGATGCTCGAGTGGTTCGTCCGCTGCGTCGAGTGCGGGGAGATCGTCGAGAGCGAGTCCGTCGCCGAGCGACGCGGCTGGCGCTTCCGGGCAGATGCCCTCGGCCAACTCCAGCCGCACTGTCCCGCGTGCTCGTCGCGCCTCGACGGTCGACGCTGACGAGGCACGGGCCTGGGTCGTCCGCCCGCGCCACGTTCAGCGCCATGAATCTCCATGCACGATAACGCGCGTTATGTCGAGTTGGGAGGTTTCTCGCGGAGCGCGGTCTCCCGCCCCACGCACGGGGCTCAGAACGTCGCGCTGCGGGCGCCCGTCGCGATGAGGAGCAGGATCGCGACCGCGAGGGCCAGTCGGTAGACGACGAACACGTCGTAGGTGTGCCGGCGCACGTAGTCGAGCAGCCCGAGGATCGCCACGAGCCCGGTTCCGAACGACGCGAGCACGCCGACCACGAACGGGCCGGTCGTGCCGGACGGCAGGTCCGCGAGCACGACGTCGGTAAGACCCTTGAGCAGCACCGCCCCGAGCGTGATCGGCAGCAAGAGCAGGAACGAGAAACGTGCCGAGGCGTCGCGGTCGAGACCGAGGAAGCGCGAGGCGGTGATCGTGATCCCCGAGCGCGACACTCCCGGCATCAGCGCGAGGCACTGTGCGAGCCCGACCCATAGCCCCTTGCGCACGGTCACCCGGTCGAGCCCGTCCGGCCCCGGACGCCGATCGGCCCACCCCAGCAACAGACCGAACGCGGCGAGCAGGATCGCCATCTGCCACGGGTCGCCGAGTCGATCCGCGATCACGCTCTCGAGCGCGACCCCGACGAGCGCTGCCGGGACGGTGGCCACCACCACCGCCCACGCCAGCCGCTCGGGCTGGGTCGAGATGCTCCGTCTGCGAATCGATCCCAGCCAGGCGCGGACGAGCTCGACCACGTCTCCCCAGAAGTACGCCCCGACCGCGACACAGGTCCCGAGGTGGAGTGACACGTCGAACGTCTGGTTGAACGCGTCGTGCTGCTCGAGGTACGTCCAGTCGAACAGCCACGGGACGAGGATCAGGTGCCCCGACGACGAGATCGGCAAGAGCTCCGTCGCCCCCTGGACGACCCCGAGGACCAGCGCCTGCCAGTTCGTGAGCTTGTCCGGATCGTCCCCCACTCCTCCCACCGCGAGCACGAGCGCGAGGGCGAGCGCGGCGCCGGCGACGGTGAGGACGAGCGGTCGGCGCACCGGCGCATCCTACGCTCCCTGCCTCGCGCGGCCGCCGCCAACGGATTGTCCGCAAATTGCGGCAAAGGCTCTCCGGAGCGACTTGACCGCCCCCTCCCCGCCCCGTAGGTTTGCCGTGCACCGAGCACGGGACGCGAGTAGGTCGAAGCCCGTCACGCAGGCAGTACGCGCAAGCGGAAGGTCGACGTGGCAGGTGGACGAAAGCGTTACCGGCTCGGTGAATTTTTTTCTGGTCCGCCGAGCACGATTCCGCAGGAGCGGAATCGTGCCGCGGGTGATCCCCCGCCTCCGGCGGGGGCACATCCCTGAAGGCGGCCGCCTTCGGCGCCGCAACCCCCGCGCCGCGACTCACGCAGGAGCGGAATCGCGCCGCGGGTCATTCACCCGCCTGCCACGGGGGGGGCAGATCCCTGAAGGCGGCCGGCTTCGGGCGCCGCAACTCCCCGGGCCGCGACCACGCCGGATGGAGCCGCGCCGCACCCAGCGAGTCCGCGACGCGGAATGGCTAGCATCGCGGCGATGCACCTGCGCATGCCGAGTGTCGACCGCGGCGTCCAGAGCTTCATCTGGGCCGTGGTGTTCTTCCTCTTCCTCTACTTCGGCATGGTGGCGATCGCAATCGCCAAGGGGACCGCGCTCGTGATCTCGCTCGTCGTCGGCTTCGTCGTCTTTCTCTTCATTCGGACGCGCGGCGACGACGACCCCCTCGACCGGCGCTGACACTGCTCGCGCCGGTCTATCGTCTCGCCACGCCGAGCGCTATGTGCGTTCGCTGCTCTCCAGGCTCTCGAGCAGCTTCTGCGTCAGCTCGGGGCCCAGCGCCTCCTCGAGCCTGACCTTCGCGGGCCGGCGCCGACTCGTCGGCTTGCCGAACGCGAGGCAGTCACGCAGGAGGTGCAGGCTGGACACGTGAGTGTCCGTTTGGGGGGTCTGTTCGACGGCTGCATCCATGCTTCCAATGATCGGACAGAAACACCCTCCTCGACCATCCCTCCCGGGAGTGAACGCGCGCCGCCGGGGACGCGTCGACCTCGCGTCAGTACGCGATCAGCGCGTGGACGTCCGTGCCCGCGAGCCGCTCGCGGCCGTGCAGGAACGTCAGCTCGATCACGAACAGCGCGCCCACCACGCGACCGCCGAGCTGCTCGACGAGCTCGAGCTTCGCCTGCGCGGTTCCCCCGGTGGCGAGCACGTCGTCGAGCACCACGACGCGCGCGCCCTCGCCAAACGCGTCGGAGTGGATCTCGAGGGAGTCGTTGCCGTACTCCAGCTCGTACGTCGCCTGGATCCTCTCCCACGGAAGCTTGCCGGGCTTGCGGGCCGGGACGAAGCCGCATTCGAGCTCGTACGCGAGCGCGCCGCCGAAGATGAAGCCGCGCGCCTCGGCACCGAGGATCACGTCGGGACGCAGCGGCCTCGCCCACTCGGCGAGCTGATCGATCGTGGAGTGGAACGCGGCTGCGTTCCCGATCAACGGCATCAGGTCCTTGAACACGATCCCCTCGTGCGGGAAGTCGGGGACGTCGCGCACGAGGGCCTTGAGCTCGTCGGTCGTCATCGCACCGATGCCTCCCGCAGGTCGCGCACGAGGAGGTGCTGCGCCAGCTCCGTCGCGACCCCGGCCAGGATCTCGAGATCCTCGAGCGCCGCCCGGCGCCGCTCGAGGTCCCGTGAGCGCAGCCCCGTGGCGACGAGCTGCTCGAGCAGGGCCGACTGGCGTCCGGCGGCGGTCCGGAAGGCCCGCAGATGACGGGCGTCGAGGCCATGGTGGGCGAGACGCCCGCAGGCGGCGGCGATCTCGACGTCGCTCTCGCGGTAGATCCGCTCCCCTGCCTCGATCCTCGGTGTGACGAGGTCGTACTCTTCGAGCCGACGGGCGAAGTCCGGCGTGATGCCCGTGCGTTCGCAGAGCTCGGAGAGGTCGATCTCCCCCATCGGCTGGCTGAGCGCGGGCGGCCTCCGCTTCGTGCGCGCCGCACCCTGAGAGTCGAGCGTCTGGCGGATCACGCGGAGGGGCAGGAACTCGTCCCGCTGCATGCGCAGGATCGTCTCGAGACGCTCGATGTCCCCGTCGGAGAAGAGCCGGTAGCCCCCGCGCGTCCGGCGCGGCCGCAGGAGGCCCTGGTCCTCGAGGTAGCGGATCTTCGAGATCGAGACGTCGGGAAACTGTGCGCGCAGCCGCTCGCAGACCGCGCCGATCGTGTGGAGGCGCGGCTGGGTCGCCGGCTCGCTGGCGGCCGTCGTCGTCATGGCACGAGAAAGGTCATCCGGTACTTGCCGATCTGCACCTCGTCGTCGGCCGAGAGCACCGCGGTCTCGATGCGGCTGCGGTTCACGAACGTGCCGTTGAGGCTGCCGAGGTCGCGGATCACGTACCGGTCGTCCTCGTGGAGGATCTCCGCGTGGCGGCGCGAGACGGTGACGTCGTCGAGAAACACGTGGCACTCGGGCGACCGGCCGATCAGCGTCCGCAGCCCGGCCGTCTCGAACGTCTCCCCCGCCCTGCCGCCTCCCGCACGGACGACCAGCGCCGGCAGGCGGGGCGCGAGGGCGCCGGCTGCGTCTTCCACGACCTCGTCGGGGTCGAGGCTGAGGGTCGTCTCGCCCTGGTCGTCCCGTCGCAGGTACGACCCACAGCGGGCGCAGTAGTTCGCTGCCTCCGGGTTCTGGAAGCCGCACTCGGGGCAGTAGACGTGGCTCATCGCGGGGTGCGGCCGAGAATCGGGCCGAGCTCGTCGGGTTCGACGTGGAGCCCTCTCCGCCGGCGCTCGCGCTCCGCCCGCAGGATGTCGATCCGGCCGTGCAGCATCCGCCGGCGCAGGGAGATGTCGTCCTCCTCCCGCTCGAGCTCGACGATCTGCTCGCGCAGCTCGTCGTCGGTGAGGGCAGAGAGGTCGCGAGGCGACGCGTCCTCGTGGGCCTCGGGCAGGTCGCCGGTCCCCCCGAAGATCGGCCGCTCGAACGTCGCCGGCGCGTGCATCTCGAGCGTGCCGGAGGCCGCCTGGGCACGCAGGCGCCCGACGCGCTCGTGACGCAGCGCGTCGATGCGCACGTGGAGCGCCCGGCGGCGCACGGAGATCGCGTCCGCCTCCTCTTCCGAGGCACGCAGCAGCCGGTCGAGTTCGTCGTCGTCGGTGGTGGTGAGATCGGGGAATACGTCCACGGTGTTCTGGGAGCACCTTTCGCTCGAAACGGAGTACCGATTGAAGCAGCCATGCAGCCGAGGGGTCAACCTCAGCTTGAGGCTTGCTCCACAGTTCGCGCCGGGAGCTCGTCTCCCTCCACGATCGCGGCGACCCACGTCGAGACCTCCTCGGCGAGCTCCTCCGACAGCTCGAACGACGCGCCCTCCGCGTACACGTGGACGAACGGCTCGTCGGGGTCGGGCAGGATCTGCACCCACCCGCGCTCGTCGTACGCCCTCACCCCGTCGAGCAGGTCGAGGCGGCGCGAGGCGAGGTGCTCGTTGAGGAGCCGCATCACGAGCCCTTTCCTCCCCCACGGGCACGGCAGCGCCCGGTGGACGAGCGTCGAGCGCGGCAGGCTCGCGACGAGCGCCGAGAGCGGCTCGTCCTGTCCCGCGAGGAGCTCGAGCAGCTTGCAGAGCGCCGTGACGGCGTCGTAGCCCGGGACCACGTCCGGGTACACGAACCCGCCGGTCGAGGCGGCGGCGAGCACGACCCCCTCCCGGGTCGCGGCGCGCGTGAGGTCGCTCAGCGAGGCCGGGGTGCGTACCACCGTCAGGTCCGAGCCCTCGACGAGGTCGTCGACGAGGTCGGTGGCCGTGACCGGCACGGCGATCTCACCCGACTGACCCGAGAGCACGAGCAGTCGCACGACCAGCAGGAGACCGAGATCCGGCGGTACCGGCTCCCCGAGCTCGTCGACGAGCAGGAGCCGCTCGGCGGCCCGATCGAGGACGACCCCGAAGTCCGCGCCGACGCCGGTCACGATCCGCCGCGCGTCGAGTGGCTCGAGCTCGGCCGGTGCGTCCTCGGCGTAGAAGCCGCGTGTGCCGATCGCCTCGACCCCCATGGGGCCGAGGACGAGCGGGAGGGTGAAGGTGGCCGCGGAATGGCCGTAGTCGATCGCGATCCGGAAGCGCCGGGCTCGGATGCGCTCGAGGTGGAGCACGTCGAGGATGTCCTGGGCGTAGCTCTCGCGCACCCGCGCGGGGTAGGCGGTCTCCCCCACTTCGGCGAAGGTCGCGCGGCGGAGCTCCTGGCGACCGAAGTGCTTCTCGACCTCCTTCCGCAGCCCGTCGGTCATCTGGATGCCGGGCCATTCGAAAACGCGCACCTCGATCAGCTCGGGGTCGAGGTTCGAGCGGCCGACGTGCACGCCCGCCGCAAGGCCCTGCGTCTTCAGCACGTGGCGCGTGACCGCTGCCGGCGAGATCCTCAGGTCCGCGACATGGACCCCCGTCGACGTGAGGCCGGCGATGATCGCGCGCTGGATCATGCGGCACGCGTCCGCGGACGCCCGGCTCGCGACCACCCTGCTCCCGCGTCGCAGCGCGGTGCCGAGCGCGGATGCGAGACGGACTGCGGTCTCGGGCGTCAGGTCGACGTTGACGAGCCCCGTCGCACCGTCCCGGCCGAAGGCGCTCTTCACCGCACGCTTCTCCCAGATGATGCTCTCGTGGATCTGCGCGCCGGTCTCGATCTCCTTGAACGGGTAGATCCGGACGCCCGGGAAGATGCTCGCCTCCTCGCCGATCGTGACCTCGTCGCCGATCGCGACACCCTCGTGGACGCGCACGTGGTCGCGTATGTCGCACGAGCGCCCGAGGATCGCCCCTTCGACCACCGAGCTGCGACCGAGGTACGTCCCCGCGTCGACCACGGTCCTCGCGATGCGCGCGCCCTCACGCACGATCACGCCCCGGGTGAGCACCGTGTAGGCACCGATCGAGGCTCCGTCCGAGACACGGCTGTTGACCCCGACGAACGCAGGCCCGACGATCGGCTCGAGCTGGTCGATGTCGACGTCCTCGCTGACCCAGACGTTGCCGCGCAGCCGGAGGCCGGGCACCTCGAGCTGGACGGCGCCGTCGAGCGCGTCGAAGTTTGCCTGGCGGAACTGCTCGAGCGTGCCGACGTCCTGCCAGTACCCGTCGAGCACGTGCCCGTACATCGGCCGCCCCATGTCGAGCAGCAGCGGGAAGAGCTCCTTGGAGAAGTCGAACGGCCGGTCGTCGGGGACGTGTCGGAGCACCTCGGGCTCGAGCACGTAGATCCCGGTGTTGATCGTGTCGGAGAACACCTGGCCCCACGACGGCTTCTCGAGGAAGCGCTCGACGCGGCCGTCCTCGTCCGTGACGACGATCCCGAACTCGAGCGGGTTCTCGACGGACTTGAGCCCGATCGTGACCGCCGCGCCGTTCCGTCGGTGTGCGTCGATCAGGCCGGTGAGGTCGACGTCGCAGAGCGCGTCGCCGGAGATCACGAGGAACGTGTCCGTGAGGCGCTCCTTCGCGAGCGCGACCGAGCCCGCGGTCCCGAGCGGCTGCTCCTCGATCGAATAGTCCATCTCGAGCCCGAGGGACTCGCCGTCGCCGAAGTACGTCCGGATCGCCTGCGGCATGAAGGCGAGCGTCACCACGACCTCGGTCAGTCCATGCCGCCGGAGGAGGTCGAGCGCATGCTCCATGCACGGCTTGCCGACGATCGGCACCATCGGCTTCGGCTGGTTCGAGGTGAGCGGACGCAGCCGCGTCCCCTCCCCACCGGCCATCACGACGGCCTTCACCGGCGCACCTCGCGCCGCGCCTTCATGAGGTACTGCCCTGCCGCCACGACCGCGAGCGTGAGGCTGACCCAGAAGAGGGCCAGCGGCCACCACGTGTCACGCTCCGTCACGAGGACGAGCGCCAGCGACGCGTACAGCCCCCATGTCGCCACCTTCCCGAGCAGCGAGACCTCGAAGTCGTATCCGCGCGGCACGACGAGCTTGTACCCGCCGACCAGCAGCACGTCACGCAGCAGGATCACGAGCGCGATCCAGGGGAGCCGGTCGTACGCCACGAGGAGCACGACGCAGACGTCGATCATCAGCCGGTCGGCGAGCGGGTCGGCGACCTTCCCGAAGGCCGACTCGACCCGCCAGCGTCGCGCGAGCCAGCCGTCGAGCTGGTCGGTGATCGCCGCGAGCGCGAAGACGACCCCGGCCGGCCAGCTTGGCCCGTCCTGGTCACGGACGAGCAGCACGACGAAGAGCGGGATCGCCGCGAAGCGGACGATCGTCAGCGCGTTCGGGAGCAGCCGCAGCGGCGCGGCGACCGAGTTCTCGTACGCCATGCCACTAGGTTAGTGTGGCCGGCCGTGACGCGACCGACCAGGCTCCCCGGGTTCGTGAACGCGCACAGCCATGCGTTTCAGCGCGCCCTCCGCGGACGGGCGGCCGGAGCCGACTTCTGGGCCTGGCGCGACGGGATGCTCGAGGAGGCGGCCAGGCAGACGGAGCCCACCGTCCGCGCGTCGTACGCACGCACCTACACGGAGATGCGCGCGGCCGGCTACACCGCTGTCGGCGAGTTCCACTACCTCGGTGCCGAGACCGCGCTCGCAGCCGCCGCCGCGGCGGAGGAGGCGGGCATCGCGTTCACGTACATCCACGTCGCATACGCGCGCGGCGGGCTGTCCCGCATGCGGCAGGACACGGTGGCCGCGTATCTCGGCCAGCTCGAGTGGCTGCGCGACCAGGACGTCGCGGTCGCGGTCGCCCCCCACTCCGTGCGGGCGTGCCCACGCTCCTGGCTCGTGGAGCTCGGCGGGTACGCGCGCGCGGAGGGCCTACCACTCCACGTCCACGCGGACGAGCAGCCTCGCGAGGTTGAGGAGTGCCTGGCCGAGCACGGCCTCCGACCCATCGAGCTGCTCGCCGAGTGCGGGTGTCTCGGCGAGCGGACGACGGTCGTCCACGCCACCCACGCGAACGGCTCCGAGCTCGATCTCCTGCGCGACAGCGGTTCCACGATCTGCGTGTGTCCGACGACGGAGGCGGATCTCGGCGACGGCTTCCTGCCCGCGGTTCGCGTCCGCCATCGCGGCATCCCTCTCTGTATCGGCTCCGACTCGAACGTTCGGATCGATCCGTTCGAGGAGCTGCGCCAGCTCGAGGGCATCGCGCGGCGCCAGGACGGGCGTCGAGACGTGTTCTCGACGGACGAGCTGTGGGCGATCGGAGGCGCGAACGGGGCCGCGGCGCTCGGGCTCGAGACATGGGGCGAGATCGACGTCGACACCTCGCACGCCTCACTCGCGGGAGTCGCCCAGGAGCACCTCCGGGCGGCGCTTCTCTCCGGCTGCGGAGCCGACGTCGTCCTCGCGCCGACCTCCTGAGCCGGGGCGGTCCGCCGGTACGCTGGCGTGCGATGGACGCCACGGAGCAGACCTTCGACGACGTCGTGCTCGCGCGATCGCACGACGTGCCGGTCGTGGTCGACTTCTGGGCGGACTGGTGCGGCCCGTGCCATGCCCTGGCACCCGTGCTCGAGAGCGCGATCGAGGATCGGGCGGGCGCGGTCGAGCTCGTCAAGGTGGACGTCGATGCGAACACGGGACTCGCGCAGCAGTTCGGGGTGAGCGGCATTCCTGCGGTGAAGGCGTTCCGCGACGGCAGGCTCGTGCAGGAGTTCGTCGGCGCCCAGTCACCCACCTCGGTCTCGCTGTTCCTCGACGACCTGCTCGCGCCGCCGCGCGCGGACGCGCTCGTCGAGGAGCTGCGGGCCGGCGGCGAGCTTCCGCAGGTCGTCCAGGCGCTCGACGCAGGAGACGTCGAACGTGCGCTCGAGCTGCTGGTCGACGCAGTCCCGGCGGCGGCGACCGACGAGCGTGACCGCCTCAGAGACGTGGCGGTCGCCCTGTTCGAGCGCCTCGGCCAGGACGACCCTCTCGTCGCCGCCTACCGCCGTCGCCTCGCGAGTGCGCTCTACTGACAGGCTGCCGCGTTCTGCGGCACGACAGCCCGGCATTGCAGGAGGCCCGCCTGGCGGCGGGCCTCCGTCGTTCACGTCGAGTTGCCCGTGGCGCCGCCACGGTGCCGTGTCCGCCTAGCTCGTCAGCGAG
>CAVPZH010000033.1:0-46805 GCA_963710125.1 uncultured Actinomycetes bacterium
CCGCTACGCGAGCGCGGCGCGGGCGGCGTCGTCGAAGGGGGTGAGGTCGATCGGGACGAGCTCGCGGATGCGGTCGTCCCGGGCGACCGTCGGGTTCCGGAGGCCCTCGATCAGCGGCCGCGCGACGTTCGCGCGCACCGGGGTGACGAGGTGCAGCCAGTAGGAGGAGAGCCGCGGGCTGAGGACCGGCACCTCGACGATCACGGGTCGGCGTCCACGGATCCGGGCGATCCGCTCGATCATCCGTCTGTAGGTGAGGACCTCGGGCCCGCCCGCGTCGAAGGTCTGGCCGAGCGCGCGCGACTCACCGGCGAGACCGGCGAGGTAGGCGACGACGTCCGCGAGCGCGATCGGCTGCGTCGGCGTCGAGATCCACCTGGGGGCGACCATCGCGGGGAGCCGGTCGACGAGGGCGACGATGGTCTCGAAGCCGGCGCTGCCGCGGCCCACGACGACGGCGGCGCGCAGGGTCGTGACCGGCACGCTGCCGGAGGAGAGCGCCGCCGCGGTCTCGATCCGGCTGCGGAGGTGCGGCGAGAGGTCGGGGCGGTCGTCGCCGAGGCCGCCGAGGTAGACGAGCTGCGAGACGCCCGCGCGCTCGGCCTCGTGCGCGACGGTGTGCGCCGCGCGACGGTCGCGCGCCGCGTAGTCCGGCGAGCCGAGAGAGTGGACGAGGTAGTAGGCGACCTCGACGCCGTCGAGCGCCCGGCCAACCGCGTCTGCGTCGGTGACGTCCGCGGCGACGGGCAGCACGCCCGGCGGCACCGCGCCCGGATGCCGTGAGATCGCGACGACGTCGTGTCGCTCGGCGAGCGCGTCGACGAGGGCGCGGCCGACGACACCGGTTGCCCCGAGGACGGCGACCCTCACCGCCGGCCTCCGGTGGCCAAGGCGCGCAGGTAGCGACGGCTGACGGCGAGGTGGAAGCGCTGCAAGAGCGCAGCGTAGAGCCGACCGAGGCGGGGGACGAAGCCCTCGACGCGCACCGCCAGGACGACGCCGCGTTGCACCAGGCTGAACGTCCCCCCTCGCCGCCTCACGAGCAGGCCGCCGCGGATGCGGGCGCGCCAGGCGACCTCGTCGCCGTCGACGGCGAGCTCGACCGGACCGAGCACGAGCAGCCTGGGGCCCCGGCGGAGAAGACGGAGGGTCACCGCGTCGTCGGTGGTGACGCAGTGGACGAGCCCGGCGCTCGCCCAGGTCACCGCGCGCCAGTAGCTCGCCCCGAGCAGGGCCGCCCCCGCCTCCGAGGGCTCGACAGGCGGCGCGACCGCCGTCGCCCGCTGCTCGCTCTCGATCGTGCCGTCGCGACCCCGCCGCTCGATCGAGCTCCAGCCGTCGGGAACGCGTCTCACGCCCGTCGCGATGTGAGCATCGCCCCGCCGGCGCTCACCGGGCGAAGAGGTAGTGGGCGACGAGCCATTCCGTGCCGCCGCGGTAGCCCCAGAGCTCGGCACAGGCGAGGAAGAACACCCGCCAGTCGGCGAGGAACGCGCGCCCGAAGCGGTCGGCGATCTCGTCCTCGTGCGCGCGCAGGCGCGCGAGCCATGCCTCGGCGGTGCGGGCGTAGTGCGTTCCGTCTACGAGGCGGCGCTCGACGAGCCGGAGATCGCGGTCGAACGACGGCAGGAGGTCGGCGGACGGCATCGTGCCTCCGGTGAAGAAGCGTCGCGCCATCCAGCCGTCGTCGTACGGGTACGCGAGCTCTCGGTGGCAGAAGAGGTGGACGAAGAGCAGGCCGTCGCCGTCGAGCAGCGCCGCGAGACGTGCCATCAACACCTCGTAGTTCCGCAGGTGCTCGAACATCTCGACCGAGACGATGCGGTCGAAGCGGCGCTCGAGGACGAGCTCGTTGACGTCCGCCGTGATCACCTCCACGTTCGCGGGCGCATGCGCCTCGATCCAGCGCCGCTGCGAGTGGGAGTTCGAGACCGCTGTGATACGCGCCTCGGGGTACCGCTCGGCCGCGTAGAGGGTGAACGAGCCCCAGCCGCAGCCGAGGTCGAGGATCGCCTGTCCGTCCTCGATCCGGGCACGCTCGCACGTGAGGGCGAGCATCGCCTCCTCGGCCTCGGCCAGCGTCTCCACCCCGCCCGGCCAGTGGCCCGAGCTGTACTTGAGGCGCGGCCCGAGCACGAGCTCGAAGAACTCGGCCGGGACGTCGTAGTGCTGCTCGTTCGGCTTTGCGGGCACGGCGGCGATCGGCGCCCGCAGGAGCTCCGCGCGAAAGCGCTCCCGCTCGGCCTGCCCCCGGGCCCGCTCGCGGCGTAGCCGGGCTGCGAGGTTCGCGCGGATGCCGAGCCGGAGCACGGGCTCCGGCACCGCGTCGGTGGCGACGATCCGGTCGACGAGACTCATGCCCGCTGCTCCCGCGGGAACCACGGGACGAACGCGCTCGTCCGCCGCTGGTAGCGGCGATACTCCTCGCCGCGCGAGCGAAGCGAGCTCTCCTCGGCGGGGCGGACGCCCGTGACGAAGAGGATGAGGTAGAGCATCAGGGCCGGCGCGACGAGGCCGATCCAGCCGTACGGAGCCTCCAGCGCGACGAGCGCGTACGCGACCCATGTGAGCCACTGGAAGAAGTAGTTCGGGTGGCGCGAGTAGCGCCACAGGCCGGTCTCCAGGGTCGTGCCTCGGTTGGCCGGCTCCTGCTTGAACCGACGCAGCTGGTGGTCCGCGGTCCGCTCGAGCGTGGCGGCGACCAGCCAGAGCGCTCCTCCCGTCCAGGCCAGCGGCCCGAGCCGGGGCGACGCGTCGAACGAGGCGAGGAGAACCGGAGCGGAGAGGACCGCCGCGAGCAACGCCTGAGCCTGGAAGAAGACGAAGAACCGGAGCTGCACGTTGCCTTTGACGCTCCAGCGGCGGCGGAGCTCCCGGTACCGCTCGTCCTCGCCGGCGCCGACGCGTGCCCGTACCAGCAGCCCGACGCGCAGGTTCTCGAGCCCGCACATCGTCGCGATCAGCACTCGATACGCGAGGCTCCCCGGCGCGAGCACGGCGTAGAGGACGGAGATCACGACGAGCGAGCCGGCCCAGCCGGCGTCGACCGCGGTCGCGTCTCCCGTCTGCCGCTGACGGACGTAGAGCGCCGCCTGGATCGCCGCTGCGAGCGCCCACGCGAGCAGGAAGAGGAGGATCCGCGAATCGATCATCGCGCGAGGACCAGCTGTGCGTCGTCGAGGAGCCCGGCCGAGAAGAGCGCCTGGCACGAGGCGAGGTAGAAGTCCCAGGTCCGGACGAAGCGCTCGTCGAAGCCGAGCCCGCGCACCGCGTCGAGCCGGGAGCGAAACGCCGAGCGCCACCGCGCGAGGGTCTCGGCGTAGTGGCCGCCGATGTGCTCGACGCCCGTGATGCGGAGCGGCCCCGCCACGTCGGCGAGCACTCCGAGCGAGGGAATCAGGCAGCCGGGGAATACGTAGCGCTCGATCCAGTCGGGGCTCGAGCGGTAGCGCCGGTAGCGCTCGTCGGGAACCAGGATCGACTGGATGCAGGCGCGGCCTCCGGGCAGCAGGACACGGTCGACGGTGGCGAAGAACGGCGCGAGCAGGCGCTCGCCGACCGCCTCGATCATCTCGATCGACGCCACCTTGGTGAACATCCCCTGGACGGCCCGGAAGTCCTGGAGCCGGATCGTCACGCGGTCGTCCAGCCCGTGCTCGACGACACGCGCGCGGGCGAGCTCGGCCTGCGCCGGGGAGAGGGTCAATGCGGTGACACGCGCGCCGTATTCGCCCGCTGCGACGAGCGCGAACGAGCCCCAGCCGCAGCCGATCTCGAGCACGTGGTCGTCGGGACCGAGGTCGAGCTTGTCGCAGACGAGGCGCAGCTTGCGACGCTGCGCGGCCGCGAGCGGCTCCTCCTCGGAGGCGAAGATCGCGCACGAGTAGGTCATGGTCTCGTCGAGGAAGAGCTCGAACAGCTCGTTGCCGAGGTCGTAGTGGTACTCGACGTTGCGTCGCGCGGCAAGCAGGCCGGTCCGCCTGTTGAGCCGGGGCGCGAGGCGAGCGAGACGCCCGAGCCGAGGGTGCCGCGCGGCTGCCCTGTCCGCGTTGCGGGCGAGGAGCTCGAGCAGTGCCGGGAGGTCGTCGGAGCGCCACTCGCCTGCCTGGTACGACTCGCCGAGCCCGAGCCTCGGCCGGGTCGCCAGGCGGCGGAACAGGCGGTTGTCGTCGATCGTCATGTGGACGGACGGCCCCGAGCCGAAGCGCAGCTCGGCTCCGTCGGGCGTCCGTACTGCGAGCGTGCCGCCCTCGATCCCCTCGGCGACGCGCTGGAGCGCCAGCGTCCCGAGTCGCTCGACGAGCGGCAGGCGCGCAGCGGGCTCGTGGCGAAGCGCGACGCTCACGCGGAGATCGATCCCTGCCCGGGCTGGAACGGCGGCTTGCGCCGGAACGGCACCCGTTTGAGGTAGAGCCTCAGCGCCTGCCAGTGGATCAGCCCGATCACCTGGAGCGGCATCAGGGGGTAGCGGACGAGGAATCGCACGAGCGAGGTGCGCGACAGCTCGCGCCGGCGCGCGAAGAGGACAGCCTGCAGCGGCATGCGCTCCCCCTCGTGCACCTCGATCCGGGCGTGGACGCTCTCACCCGGCTCCGAGAACGAGTACCGGTACCTCTGGTCGAGCCCCATGAACGGCGACACGTGCAGCCGCTTGTCGTGCTCGTAGACGAGCCCGCCGCCGGGCAGGAGCTCGGGCAGTCGCTCCCCGAAGGTGTTGTTCAGCTCCGCCACCATGCAGGCGAGCGACCCGTCACCCCGGTAGCACCAGTAGAACGAGACCGGGTTGAAGACGTAGCCGAGCACACGGAGCTGGGTGAGCACGAGCACGCGCTCGATCGACTCGTCGCCGGCGAAGGCGACCACGGCGTCCTTGAGCGGCGTGTCGTCACCGTCGAAGTGGTCCCGGTCGCGGAAGGAGACGAGGCCCCTCCGGTTCACGCCGATCGGCCCGAACCGCCGGCCGAGCTCGTCGAGCTCGTCGAGGTCGAGCAGCCAGTACGCGACCGGGTACCGGAAGACGTTCTCGACGGGGTCGCTGCGGGCATGCACCAGGGTCCCCTCGTAGAGCGCCGAGTTCACCAGCGAACCCCCAGCCCGGCCGCGGCCCGGACGCCGGATGCGAGCCCGTCCTCGTGAAAGCCATTGCCGTGGTAGGCGCCCGCGTACCACGTCCTGCGCGCGCCGGAGACGCGGGCGAGGTGATGCTGCGCGGCGATGCTCTCGATCGTGAACAGCGGGTGGCGGAAGACGGTGCGGTCGACGACCTGCTCGGCCGGCACCTCGCCGTTGAGGGTCACGCACCAGTCCCGGTCCGTCTCCAGTCGCTGCAGCCGGTTGAGGTAGTACGTCACGGTCGGCCGCCCGCCGTCTCCGAGCCGGTAGTTCCACGACGAGCGCGCGGCGCGCGTGCCGGGAAGCTGCGAGGAGTCGGTGTGGAGCGTCACCTCGTTGCGGGTGTACCCGAAGGCGCCGAGCACCCGGCGCTCGTCGGCCGAGGGGTCCTCGAGGAGACCCAGAGCCTGGTCGGCGTGGGTCGCGACGACGACGGCGTCGAACTGTCGCCGCGTGCCGTCCGCAGACGTGAGCTCGACGCCGTCGGCTTCCCGGCGGAGCGAGTGAACTGGGTCGCCCAGCCGGAGGCGGGGGCCGAGCACGCGGGCGAGCGCGGTCACGTACGTGTCGCTTCCACCGGTCACGTACCGCCAGCGGAAGCGGCGGAGGCCGAGCATGCCGTGGTTGTCGAAGAAGCGGATCGCGGCCGCGGCCGGGTACTCGAGCGCGCGTCCGGGCGCGGTCGACCAGAGCGCGGCTGTCAGCGGCACGAGGAAGTGGCGCCTGAACTCGCCGGAGAAGCGGCGCTCCTCGAGGTATCGCTCGAGCGTCCAGCGCTCGCAGTCCATCTCGTCGAGCGACCGACGAGCGGTGCGAAGCCAGCGGCCGATCTCCCACAGCAGCCGGTGGAACCGGCGGTCGACCGCGCGGCGCGGCTGCGCGAACGGCCTCCTGCCCGAATACTCGAGCCCGCACGGGCAGGTGACCGAGAAGGACATCTCCGAGGCCTGGGTCGCGACGCCGAGCTCACCCAGCAGACGCGTCAGCAAGGGGTAGTTGCGCTCGTTGTGGACGAGGAACCCGGTGTCGAGCGCGAGACCGTCTCGCCGGACGGTTCGCGTGTGGCCGCCGGCCCGGCCCTCCCGCTCGAACACCTCGACCTCGTGCGCGCGCGAGAGGAGATACGCGGCACCGAGCCCGGCGACGCCGGCCCCGACGACCGCGACTCTCACAGCGTCTCCAGCCTGGCGCGCAGGCCGTCGAGCGCCTCGTCGCCCATCCGCCGGAACGTCCCCCGCAGAAACGGCTCCGCCACGCGCCGGAGCCCCGCGAGCCGGATCTCCGCGCTGTAGGTGATCCGCGCGCCGGCGCCGCGCGGCTCGACGGCGATGGCGTCGCGCGACGTTACCTGGTCGCCGGTGCCGAGAAGCTCGATCCGGTCGCCTTCGTCGAGCGACGTGACCACGTACTCGAACCGCCGGCGCCGGCCGCGGAAGAGCGCGACGAGCTCGAACCTGCTCCCAAGGGCGACCGGGCCGTCGCCGAGAAGTCGCGCTTCCAGGACACCCGGATCCCACTCGGCTGCGTGCGAGAGGTCGGCGACATACGCGAAGACCGTCGCCGGCGGGCGCGAGACCTCGATGGAGCGCGTGTACACCATCTGTACGATGATTATACCGAATATGTACAACCTCTGGACGGTGAATGCGTGCCGGGGCACATCGCCGTGTCCGGAAGAGAGAAGCTCAGGCCGACTCGATGCGCCGGCGGTCCCGCTGGCCGGCGGAGGGAACGTGGACGTTCCACACGAGGCGAAGCCGCTCGAGCCCGCGGATCACGAGCCACGAGACGTCGACCTGGAAGCGTCCGAGCCCGTGGCGCGCGGACGCCGGGAAGGCGTGGTGGTTGTTGTGCCAGCCTTCGCCCAGCACGAGCAGCGCGACGAGCCAGTTGTTGCGCGCCTCGTCGCGCGAGCGGTACTCCTGGCGGCCGTACATGTGGCAGATGGAGTTCACCGCGAACGTCGCGTGCTGGTAGAGGAAGATGCGGATGAGACCTCCCCAGACCATCGCCTCGACGCCGCGCGCCCACGTGCCCCCGAGGAGGTAGCCGGCGAGGAAGGGGAGCGCGAGCGAGAGCGCGACCCACAGCAGGTAGAGCCGGTCGATCCAGACGAGCATGCGGTCGGCACGGAGGTCGCGGCCGTACTCCCCGCCCTCCTCCGTCCCGAGGCTCGTGAACAGCCAGCCGACGTGGGCGTGCACGAAGCCCTTGACCGCCCCGCCGAGCCCTTCGCCGTGACCGACGTGCGGCGAGTGCGGGTCGCCCGGCCTGTCGGAGAGGGCGTGGTGCTTGCGATGGTCCGTGACCCACTGGATCAGCGGGCCCTGCATGGTCATGCACCCGAGGACGGCGAGCGTCGCCTTCACGGGCCCGCGCGCCTCGAATCCCTTGTGCGTGAAGTACCGGTGGAAACCGATCGTCGTGCCGAAGGCGCAGACGACGTAGAAGCCGACGAGCACGGCGACGTCGACCCAGTGGAACGCCGTCCCCCACAGCTCGGCCGCGGCGATCGCGATGCCGAGCGGCGGCACGACGAGGGCGACCAGGGTCACGATCCGGCTGACCCGGCCGGTGCGCGGGGCGACCGTGCCGACGGACGTGCTCATCGCGCTCCCGCCTCGACCGGCGGCCCGACCCAGGCGGCGATCCGCTCGCCCGCGAGCCGGGCCCAGCGCGACGCCCGGGGCAACGGCAGCAGCCCGAGCGGCGTGCGCACGGCGATGCCGTGCAGGGCGCCGCGCACGACGGTGTGGCTCCCGTCCACGCCCATCGCCCGTGCCCGCTCGAAGCCCCGCCGCGAGCTCGCCGGGCTGACGCCCGGCACGCCGGGGAGCGGGCGGTCGAGGGCACCGTGCAGCACGTCCAGCCGCCTGTCTCGCAGGTGGTCGAGCCGAAGCCGGTCGGGCAGCCACGGAGCGAGCCCGAGGACCGCGTCGACGCCCGGCGCGTCCGCGCAGAGCACCGCCACCGCGCCCCCCATCGAGAACCCGAGGAGCAATGTCCGGGCCGCCCCGATCTCGGCGACCGCGGCGCGAACGTCCTCCTCGCACCAGTCGAGCCTCTGCCACGACTTCACGCGGTAGCGCACCTCGGCGAAGAGCAGGCCGGGGAACCGTGGCGCAAGCCGGTCGACGAGCCACTCGAGGGAGGCGCTCCAGGTGCCCGGCACGGCGGCTGCCTGGCCGCCGTTCGCGCAGACCACGGCGCGCGGGCCCGGCGGGCCGGTGCGGCGGAGCTCCGCGCCCGTCGGCAGAGCGCTCAGGCGGCGAGCCACGTCTTCGTGAGGTTTCCCGCCTCCGAGACCGGATCGCCCGGCAGCCCCAGCATGCCGAGCTCCTCCGCGTCCTCCTGGGTCGCGACGGCGCCTCCGAGCGCGACCCGCCGGCGTCCGGCAACCGCCCGGAGCTGCGCGGCGATGGGCCGCACGCGCGCCGGGGTCACCGCGCTGAGCACGACCAGCTCGGACTCGGCCGCGCCCGCGTGCTCGATGGTCTCGAGCGGCGTGTCGCCGCCGAGAAACGCCACCCGCCAGCCCCGCTCACGGAGCGCGAGCCCGAACGCGATCAGGCCGAGCTCGTGCTGCTCGCCCGGGAGGCACGCGAGCACTGCCGCAGGACCGAGGCCACGCCCCCAGCCGCGCGCGAGCCCGAGCATCCGGCCGCGGATCACGCCCGACGCGAAGTGCTCCTCCGCGACCGAGGCCTCGCCCCGCTGCCAACGATCGCCGAGCTCCCGCAGGTACGGGAGCAGGACGTCCACGAGCAGCACGTCGAGGCTCGCCGCGGCGAGCGCCCGGTCGATCACCGTCTGGGCACGCGGCTCGTCGAACCGCCAGAGCGCGTCGCCGAGCTCGGCGCGCACCTCGTCCGGCGCGAAGGACGCGCCGCGCGTCTCCCCGTCGGGGGCTGCCCGCGAGGCCTCGGCGGCGGCCTCGGCGGCCGCCAGGCCCGCCGCGAGGTGCTGCTGCATCACGCGCACCCGCTCGAGGTCGTCGAGGGAGTAGAGGCGGAGGCCTCCCGCCGACCGCGTGGGCGAGAGCAGGCCGTAGCGCCGCTCCCACGCACGCAGCAGCTCGGGGCTCACGCCCGAACGCCGGCTCAGCTCGCCGATCCGAAGCGTCGCGTCGGCCACCGCGTCACTATACAACCCGTGTACGCAATCTCGACGCGATCTGGTGGTGCGGAGAGTCCCACCCGCGCTGCCAGGGTGGCCCGGAGGAGCATGTTTTCTCGCCCGCACAGTGTTAGAGTCGCGACTCCGCTACGAAGGGAGGCACAGTGTCGATGCAGTCCATGCAGTCCTACGCGAACCGGACCGGTTGGATCATGCTCGCGGCGATCGTGATGTTCTCGGTCGGCTTCCTCAGGATCATCTCGGGCATCAGCTACCTCGTGGACAGCCACAGGATCAGCGACTACACGCTCGGGCTGTTCGGGGACAACATGTGGCTCTGGGGGCTCTGGGACCTCGGGATTGCAGCGGTCGCGATCTGGGCCGCCTACTCTCTTCTCGGCGGCGGTGAGTTCGGCCGTGTGATCGCGTACATCTGGGCGATCCTCGTGATCGTGAACGGCTTCCTCACGATCAACATCACCCCCTGGTTCTCGGCGGGGATGATCACGCTGGCCGTGCTGGTCGTCTACGGTCTCGCCTCCACGCCGCTGATGCGCTCGGACACGGCGTAGCGGACACGGCGTAGCCGACACGCTCGTAGCCGACACGGTTGTAGCCGACACGGTTGTAGCCGACACGGTGTCGCCGGGTCGGTCGTGCTCGCGGCGGCGCGCACCGGGCGCCGCCGCCGCGAGCACGCGACCCGGAACTCGGCGGCGGGGTAGCGCGTCCACGCTCGACGAGATGCGCGGGACTACGCGTCGGGACGCGCACGCCGGGCGGCGGCGACTCCGCCGACCACCACTCGAGTGACCGCGACGGCCATCACCCCGGCACCCACGACGAGCGCCACGAGCGCGTGGCCGACTGCATCGGTCCCCACGAGCACGGCGCCGACCGCGAGTACCGCCACGACCCCCGCCGCGATGCGCCAGTCGTCGCCGACGACGAACTCGAGCCAGAACCGGAGGAACCCGCGCACGTGTCGCACCGCTACGCGCTCCCGCCGGCGAATCGGGCGCGGTCCGGCACGACCGCCCGCCGGAGGATCCGGATCGAGCCCTGGCTGACGACGAGCCAGCACGCGAGCAGCACGAGCAGCGCCCAGTCCCCACCGGGCCATGCGAGGCTCTCCCTGCCGGCGGCGAACGCGCCGAGCCCCTCGACCGCCCAGAACGTCCCGAACGTCGCGAGGAGCACGCCCACGACGTACTTCAGGGTGTTCTCGGGCACGGACGAGAGCGGGCGGTGGGCCAGCGCGCCGAGCACGAGCACGGCGGCTCCGGCCGCCGCCGCACCCGCGGCCGCGAGCGGCACGTCGTCCGCGTTGAGGCCGAACGTGATCACGATGAACACGACCTCGAGGCCCTCGAGGAAGACGCCCTTGAACGAGACCACGAACGCGAACCAGTCGAGCCCCAGCCGGCGGTCGCCGCCGGCCAGCAGCGCCGCCTCGCGCTCCTCCCGGAACGCCGCCTCCTCGTCGTGCAGCGCGGCGATGCCCGCCGAGCGGAGGATCGCCTTGCGCAGCCACTGGAGGCCGAAGATCAGGAGCAGCGTCCCGACGACGAGCTGGAGCGCGGACTCGGGCACCCACCGGATCAGCGCGAAGCCCGCGACCGCGGTGACGGCGACGAGCGCCGCGAGGGCCGAGACCGCGCCGATCGCAGTCGAGCGCCAGCCGCGCGTGAGGCCCATCGCGAGCACGATCGTGAAGGCCTCCACGAACTCGACGAACGACGCGAGGGCGGTCGCGGTCACGAGGCCCCAGACGCCGGCGGCCGCCAGCGGCGGTTGCGCGAGCACGGCGGTCACGCGGGCACCCCGAGGCCGGGCCGCCCCGCCGGCCCGATCGGGCGTTCGTCGCGCAGTGCGTCGCTCACGGACGGTCGCGCTCGAGCTTACGCAGATCGTCTCCTCCCCGGCCGGTCGGCGTGCGGGCCCGGAGCCCGCGCTGTCGCTCAGCCGGCGTGGGCGGCCGGCACGGGGCGCTCGAGGAAGACGCAGACGCGCTCGTCGAGCGGCAGCGGGGAGGCGCCGCGGCGCAGGACGACGAGCTCGCCGAGCTCCGGCAGCTCGATCCGCTCTCCGACCTCCGGTGCAACTCCCGCGTCGAGCGCAACGAGGCGGTAGCCACGCGGCGTCGACGCAAAGGCGACGAACGTGGCCACGGCCACCTGCTCCGGCGGTCCGTCGCCCGCCGCGGGAGCTTCGTCCGCAGACGTGGCGGCAACCGGGTCGGGCGTCTCGACCCGCTCGGGCCCGATCGGCTCGACGGGTTCCCGGACCGGCATCTCGACCGCCTCCGGCTCGACTGCCTGCTGCTCGAATTCCTCCGGCTCAACTGCCTCCTGCTCGACCGCCTGCTGCTCGAGAGAATCCGGCTCGGCGGGCTCGTGCTCGGCCGCCTGCTGCCCGACTGCCTCCTGCTCGACCGCCTGCGGCTCGAGAGAATCCGGCTCGCCGGGCTCCTGCTCCGCGGGTGCGGGAGGCTCCTCCCTCGTCGCCTCACCGGTCTCCGAGTCCTCGGCGGCCCGGCTCGGCGTGATCGCCCAGGGCGGCCTCGCCGGTCTCTGTGCGTCGCCCGGCTCGTCTGGCTTGGCGAGCCATGGTGCCAGCGGCACGACCGGAGCGGGCTCCGACTCGGTTTCCTTGGGCGCATCGACCGTCGACGCCTGCTCCGCCAGCGAGCCGGCGAGCTCGAACTTGCTCAAAATGCCCTGACCGACGAGTGCCTCGCCGAGGCGCTCGCCGGTCTGGCGCTGACGGTCGAGCGCCTGTGTGAGCTGCTCCCGGGTGACGAAGCCGCGCGAGACGAGGATCTCGCCCAGCTGACGCCACGACTCGTTCGCGCGCGTGTTGGCCGCGTCCTCGCCCTGCCCCATGCGGGCCCAGTGCTCTGCGACGACCTTCGCCAGCTCCGCCCGCTGCACGCCGAAGCGCTCGACGAGGATCTGCCCGAGCTGCTGCCCGGTCTCCTGCTGCAGCTCTAGCGCGACGATCAGCTGGCTCTCGGACACGAGCCCCCGCTCGACGAACAGCGCGCCGATACGTCTGTTGGAGACGGCCTCGGGGAGGTTCATCCCCTTGTCTATCGGCAGTCCCTCGATCGAGCTATAGGGGGAATCTCACCGCGCCGCGTAGGCGGCCAGCGCGTCGAGCACCGACCGCAGCCGGCGCCCGTCGTCGGTGAGGACGTACTCCACGCGCGGCGGCCGCGCGTCGATCACGCGGCGCTCGAGCAGCCCGGCAGCCTCGAGCTCGAGCAGCCGCTGGGCGAGCGTCCGGGGCGGGATCTCGCCGACGGCCTGCTTGATCTCGTTGAACCGGCTCGCTCCCTCGACGGAGGCCCAGAGGATCGAGACCGTCCAGCGCCGCTCGAGGAGGCCCGCCGCGCGGCGGACCTCCTCGGGCACCGGGGGGCAGTGCTTACACCGAGACATGGCGCTGGGACGACTGCGCCGGCTCGAGCGCGAATCCGAGCACCTCCTCGAGCGACATCACCGGATGGAACGTCAGCTCCTCGCGGACGTGCTCGGGGACGTCGTCGAGGTCGCCGCGGTTCCGCTCGGGAAGCACGACGTCCGTGAGGCCCGCCGCGTGCGCGGCGAGCACCTTCTGCTTCAGCCCGCCGATCGGGAGCACGCGGCCCTGGAGGGTCAGCTCGCCCGTCATCCCGACCGTGTGCTTGACCGGGCGCCCGGTGAGGAGCGAGGCGAGCGCCGTCGCCATCGTGATGCCGGCGCTCGGCCCGTCCTTCGGGATCGCCCCGGCCGGGACATGCACGTGGAACTTCCGCTCGAACGCATCCTGGTCGATGCCGAGCGCGTCGGCCCGCGAGCGAACGGCGGAGAGCGCGATCTGCGCGGACTCCTTCATCACGTCGCCGAGCTGGCCCGTGAGCACCAGGCCTTCGCCGGGGGCGGCCGTCGCTTCCACGAACAGCACGTCGCCGCCCGACATGTTCACCGCGAGCCCGGTCGCCACACCCGGCACCGCCGTCCGCTCCGCCGCCTCGCGGAAGAACTTCTGCCGGCCGAGGGCGTCGCGCACTGCCGCGACGTCGACCTCGACCGGGGTCTCGGCCTCGTCGGCGACGATCCGGGTCGCCGTCTTCCGGAGGATCGAGCCGAGCTCGCGCTCGAGCTGCCGCACCCCAGCCTCGCGCGTGTACTCGGAGATCACCGTCTCGAGCACGCCGTCCGAGATCGAGACCTCGTCCTCACGCAGCCCCGCGCGCTCACGCTGCCGCGGCCAGAGGTAGCCCTGCGCGATCGCGACCTTCTCGTCGGAGGTGTAGCCGTCGAAGCGGATCACCTCCATGCGGTCGAGCAGCGGCCCGGGGATCGTCTCGGCGATGTTCGCGGTCGCGATGAAGAAGACCTGGGAGAGGTCGACCTCGACGTCGAGGTAGTGGTCGCGGAACGTCGAGTTCTGGGCGGGATCCAGCACCTCGAGCAGGGCCGCGGACGGGTCGCCGCGCCAGTCGGCGCCGACCTTGTCGACCTCGTCGAGCAGGATCACCGGGTTCATGGTCTTCGCGTCGCGCAGCGCGCGCACGAGGCGACCCGGGAGGGCGCCGATGTACGTGCGCCGGTGGCCTCGGATCTCGGCCTCGTCGCGCACGCCGCCGAGCGACATGCGCACGAACTCGCGGTTGAGCGCCTTCGCGACGGACTCGCCGATCGACGTCTTGCCTGTGCCGGGCGGCCCGATCAGCGTGAGGATCGCCCCGGCGCGCTTGTCCGGCTCGATCCCGCGCTCCTTGCGCAGCTTCGCGACCGCGATGTACTCGACGATCCGGTTCTTCACGTCCTCGAGCCCCGCGTGGTCGGCGTCGAGCACCTCACGCGTGCGCTGCGGGTCCAGCACCTCGTCGGAGCGGACGCCCCAGGGCACCGCGAGCAGCCAGTCGAGGTAGCTGCGGATCATCTGCGACTCGGGTGAGCTCTCGCCCATCCGCTCGAAGCGCGCGAGCTCCTTGTCGGCCTGCTCGCGCACGGCCTCCGGCATGCCCGCCTCGGCGATCTTGGTCCGGTACTCCTCGACGACGGACGCGTCGTCCTCGCCCAGCTCCTTGCGGATCGAGTCCATCTGCCGGCGGAGCAGGAACTCGCGCTGCTGCTTCTCCATCCCGGCGTTGACGTCCTCGCGGATCCTCTGCCGGATCTGCATGGTCGAGAGGCGCTCGCGCTGGAAGGCGACCGCGAGCTCGAGCCGCTCGGTGACGTCGAGCGTCTCGAGCAGCTGGAGCTTCTGCTCGAAGCTCAGGTCGGGCGCATACCCGGAGGTGTCCGCGAGCGCGCCGGGCTCGCCGATCGACCGGACGAAGGCCTGGACGCGGCCGTCGTCGCCGCGCAGCTCGAGGATCTCCTCGACGACGGCGCGGTACTCGGTCTCGAGCTCACGGGTGCGCTCGTCGGCGCGCGCCCCGTCCGGGTGGTCTTCGACCTCGACGAAGAGGCGACCCTGCGGATCGGTCTCGGCCGCGCCCGCGACGCCGCGATGGAGGCCCTCCACCGCGACCGCGACGGCGCCTCCGGGCAGCTTGACCGTGTCGGTCACCAGGGCGACCGTGCCGACGGCGGCGTACTCGCCCTCGTGCTTGGGCACGAGCAGCACGCGCTTCTCGTCGCCGACGTCGACGGTCAGCGTGACGTTCATATGGGGGAAGACGACGATGTCGTCGAGTGGGACGAGCAACAGCTTGCTCACCGGCTCACGCTCCTCACGGATCTTCTCAGTTACTAGATATAGAAAAGATAGCTATCGCGTACGACCGCCCGCCGCGCCCGGCTCGCGCAGCGGGCGATCTTGACCACACCCGTACCGAAACCTCACAAAGCCTTCGCAGGCCGCAGGTCGAATGACGGACGAGGCCCTGCGATCCCGAACCGCCTCCCAGGGATCCGCCGGACGGGCCGGTAGCGCACTCCGAGGGCGCCCGCCGGCCCGCAGCGAGGGTGCGGGCCCGTCTTGGCCGCGCCCTCGCGCCTCCCTCGGTCTCTTTGCCCGCCTCCGGGCTCAGCCGCGAAAGCGGCGCAGCGCCGTCGAGGCGACCCGCCCGGCGAACGTGTCCGCGCGTGAGCCCGCGCCCGACGAGCGGTGCGTCATGACGACCGCGACCACGATGCCCCCCTGCCACGCGATCAGCCCGGCATCGTGGCGGGCAGCGTCGACCCAGCCCGCCTTGTGCATGACGGTCACGCCCGGCAGGGACGCGACCGTGCGCGCGAGCTTGCCGCGATCGGCGACGAGCGCGAGCAGGTACAGGAGATAGCGGGCCTCCGCGGGGCTGACGCCCGACCCGTTGCGGACGAGAGGGCCGAGCCCGCCGCTCGAGAGCCACAGCGCACGGTAGAGGCGCGCGAGGTCGAGCGCGGTCGTCGACTTTCCCGGCCCCCACTGCGGCTGGGAGACGACCCTCAGCGGCACTCCAGCCGAGGCGAGAGCGCGGGACGGGGCGCCGAAGGACGTGCCCAGGAGGTACCCGCCGTACATCACCGTCCGCTCCAGACCGGTGGCCCGCATCTCGTCGTCGACGACGGCACCGCCGCCGCTCGTCGACCCGCCGAGGCGGACGAGCAGCGTGTTCGCCGCCTCGTTGTCGGACGGGATCAGCATCCGCCGCAGGAGGCCGTCGAGCTCGCTGCCGCGTGGGGGCGGCCCGTCGACACGCGCGAGGAGCGTCACGGCGATCGCGAGCTTCAGGGTGGACGCGGCCGGGAACGTCGCCCGGGCGTTCCAGGCTGCTCCGGCTCCCGTGGTGAGGTTCTCGACGTAGACGGCGGCCGTGCCCGGGTACCCGGCCGCGAGCCTGGTCACGTCGCGCTCGAGACGCGGCTCGAGGCGCAGCGGCCGCTCGGTGGGGCGGGCGGCGCGCGGGAGGCCGAGCACGTGGGTCACGGTCCGGCCCGCGCGACGACCTCGGCCGTCCACCGTCTCGACCCGCAGACGCACCTCGCGCGCGGGCAGCGGCACGTCCAGCGAGAACGACCGCTGCCGCAACCGGACGTCGCGCACGACCTCCCCGTCGACCCGCACGATCACGCGGCGGGCGCCGCGCGCCGCGGTTCCCGTGACGAGCCCGTACGAGACCTGGTAGGCGGCCGGCCGCTCGATCGCCGGCGGCCGTGGAGGAGGCGGAGTCGGGGGCACGTCGATCACGGGCGAACCGTAGCCTTGCGTGCAGCCGTGCCGATCCTCGCCCACCTCGATCTCGACGCGTTCTTCGCCGCCGTCGAGGAGCTCGAGGACCCGGCCCTGCGGGCGCGCCCGCTCGTCGTCGGCGGCGACCCCAGAGGCCGCGGGGTGGTGGCGACCGCGAACTACGCGGCACGACGCTTCGGGATCCGCTCCGCGATGAGCGCGGCCGAGGCGCTCCGCCGCTGCCCCGACGCCGTGTTCCTGCGGCCCCGGCACGCCCTCTACCGTCAGTACTCGCAGGCCGTCTGGTCGGCGATCCGCGAGGTCGTACCGCGCATCGAGCGGACCGGCCTCGACGAGGGCTACCTCGATCTCGGCTCCGTCGCGGAGCAGTTCTCCCAGGCCAGGGGGCTCGCGGAGGCGGTGCAGGTCGCCGTCCGCGGGTCGACCTCGCTGTCGTGCTCGCTGGGCATCTCGACGTCCAAGGTCGTCTGCAAGGTCGCGTCCGATCGCCGGAAGCCGGGAGGGATCACGGTCGTGCCGCCCGGACGCGAGGCGCGCTTCCTGGCGCCCCTGCCGACCCGGCTCCTCCCCGGCGTCGGGCCGCGCGCCGAGGAGCGCCTCGCCCGCGCGGGCGTCCAGCAGATCGGCGAGCTGGCGGCGCTCTCCGACGCCGAGCTCAGGGCGCTCCTCCCCGGTCAGGTGGGTCGCCTGCTGCGCGATCGCGCCCGCGGGATCGATCCCCGCGACCTGGAGCTCGACGCCGAGCGGATCTCGATCTCGACGGAGGAGACGTTCGAGCGCGACCTCACCGACCGGGGCTCGATGCACGCGGAGCTCCGGCGCATGGCGGTCGAGGTGGCCTCCTACCTCCAGCGGGACGGGATCTCCGCGCGGACCGTGACCACGAAGCTCCGCTACTCCGACTTCTCGATCCGCTCGCGCTCCACGACGCTGCCGACGCCGATCGACGAGTCGGAGCGGATCGGCGACCTCGCCTGCCGCCTCCTCGACCGCGGCCTCCAGGACCGTCCCGGTGCGCTCCGGCTCCTCGGCGTGGGCGTCTCGGGGCTCACGAGCGTGCGTCAGCTGACCTTCGACGAGCTCTGAGGACCGGTCGGGGCGGGTCAGGCACGTCGGGCCCTCGCCCTTGCTCGCCCGCGGAACCGCGGGAGCCCGCGCCGGATCACGCGTCCCGCAGGAGCGGACGGGTGAGGCAGGTCGGCCCGCCGTCGCCCTTGCGCGAGATCTCGTCGCCCCGGTACGTCACGACGTCGACGCCCTTCCGTTCCATTCGGCGACGCGTCTCGTCGTTCCCCTCGAGCGCGAGCGCCCGCCGCGGGCCGAGCGCGAGCACGTTCGGCCCCATCGTCTCGAACTCCTCGTCGGGCACCTCGACGACCTCGATCCCCCGCTCGGCGAGCAGCCACAGGAGCCGCGTCGGCGCGATGCGCGGGTAGACGAGCGCGAGGTCGCGGTCGAGCGGCGAGATCAGGCTCATCAGGTGCATGACCTCGGCAGCGCCGTGCCAGTGCGGGAGGTCGAACGCGATCACCTCGGTGCCCGGCAGGGCGTCCCGCAAGGAGTCGAGCGCAGCGGGATTCGTCCGGTAGCCGATCCCGACGAGCAGCGTCGTTTCGTCGAGCCACACGGTGTCGCCGCCCTCGACGGTCGCCGGAGCGTCGATCCGTCCCGCGACCGGGATCCCGGCAGCCTCGAGCGCGGCGACGGTCGCCTCCGGCTCGCGGCGCCTGCCGTCCTTGCCGGGGCGCAACAGCAGGGCACCCTCCCGGCCGACGAGCGTCGGGTCGTAGGTGTAGATCGCGTCCGGGTTGCCCGGATCGTGCTCGGAGACCACGACCTCTGCGCCCGCCTCCCCGAGGAGGGCGCAGAGCGCCTCGTGCTCCGCCTGCGCCGCGGCGACGTCGGGGGCCGCGCGCCACCCGTAGGCCTCCCAGGCGCCGGCGTCGGCCGGCAACGGCCGCCGCACGAGCACCCGGCGGAGCTCGCCCCACATCGATGCGCTCCCGTAGGCGCCCACGGCCGGCGCAGGCTACACGACCGCGTTTGCGGGCCTGCGCCCCTCCAGCAGCACCGCCCGCAGCGCCTCCACGCACAGCATTCCCATCGCGACACGCGTGTCGCGGGTCGCGCTCCCGAGGTGCGGCGTGAGCACGACGTTCTCGAGCGAGAGCAGCCCCAGCTCGACCTGCGGCTCGCGCTCGAACACGTCGAGCGCGGCGCCCGCGATCGTCCCCGCCCGCAACGCCTCGACCAGCGCACGCTCGTCCACGACCGGACCGCGTGCGGTGTTGACGAGGATCGCGGAGGATCGCATCGCCGCGAGCGCGGGCCCGTCGATCAGGTGCCTGGTCTCCGGCGTCAGCGGGACATGCAGGCTCACGATGTCCGCCTCGCCCAGCATCCCGTGCACCGCGTCGCGGCCCGCGAACACCGGTCGCGCGCCGAAGCTCTCGGCGAGGCGCGCGGTCTCGCGCCCGATCCTCCCCGGTCCGACGATCAGCAGCCGCTTGCCCTCGAGGCCGGCGCCGAGCATGAACTCGAGCGAGAACTCCCACTCGTCGCGACGCCGGACGAAGCGGTCGCCCTCCACGATCCTGCGCAGGAGCGCGAGCATCAGCCCGACCGCGAGCTCGGCCGTCGCGCGCGTGAGGACGTCGGGCGTGTTCGCGACGACGACGTTCCGCTCCACCGCAGCCGTGAGGTCGACGTTGTTCACGCCGACGGCGTAGTTCGCCACGACCCGGAGTTGCGGACCGGCACGGTCGAGGTACGCCCCGTCGACGCGCGTCGTGAGCATCGAGACGATCCCGTCCACGCCCTCCGGGGCGTCGCTCGTCTCGAAGTCCGTCCCCAGCGCGTCGGCGACCTCGGCAGGCACCGGCGCCGTGACGTGGATCCGCGGTCGCGGCACCGGCCGGCGGCTACGGGTCGAGCGTCCGGGCGCGGTGGGCGGCCGAGTAGACGTCCTTGCGCAGGATCAGTCCGTTCTCGAACGGGAACACGTCGATGCCGTCCCACGTCAGCCGGCGGCCGTCCGCTGCGGTCGCGGTCGCGGTCCACTCGCTCACCACGAGCCCGTCGCGGGCGTACAGGCGCCGGCCCGCGAAGGCGAGGTCGGGCCACTTCGCGAAGATGGCCGCGATGTGCCCCCGCACCTCCTCCCCCTCGGCCCGCTCCCCCGCGGTGTGGTTCTCGAACACCATCCCGGGCGCGTGGCAGGAGAGGATCGCGTCGAGGTCCTGGGCGTTCCACGCCTCGTTGTAACGCTCGATCGTGCGCTCCAGCGCGGCCGCCGAGTCCACGTCGCCCACCCGACGAGTATCTCAGCCGCGGAGCAGCGGCGAAAGCCAGTCGACGACCGCCTCCCAGCCGGCGCCGCCCGGCTCGATCAGGTCGAAGTGGTCGGCTCCCTCCAGCTCGACGAGCTCCGCCAGCGGGTCGCGCTCGGCATGGCCGCTGCTCTGGGAGACGGGGACGACGTCGTCCTCCGTCCCGTGCACGAGGAGCTGGGGGATGCCGAGGGGCGCGAGCGCGGTCGGAGACGAGACGGCGAGGCGAGGCGACCCCTGGACGAGCGGGCCCAATAGCCCCTCGACCGCCGATCCGCCGAGGTCGTCCAGCCACGCACGCTCGAGGTCGCAGACGCCCGCCTGCGAGACGGCGGCGACGGGACGCACGGCCGGGCCGGCGCCGGGCCCCTCGCGCAGCCGCTGCCGCGCGCCGAGCCAGAGCGCGAGCTGTCCGCCGGCCGAGTGCCCGCAGGTCGCGACCCGCCCCGTGTCCACGTCGTCGATCCCGGCGAGGTGGTCGACAGCCGCGGCGACGTCCTCGAACGTGCCGGGCCAGCCGCCCCCGTCCTGCCCCACCCGCCGGTACTCGACGTTCCAGGCGGCGAGCCCGCGGCGCGCGAGGTCGGCCGCGAGCGCCGTCATCAGCGTCCGGTCCCAGCCGGTGCGCCAGAACCCGCCGTGGACGAGCACGACGCACGGCCACGGCCCGCCCTCCCCCGCCGGGCGGTGCAGGTTGGCCACCTGGTCCGGGTGGTCGCCGTACGCGATCGAGGGTGCGGGCGGCAGGGCGGACAACGCTAGTTACAACTTGTAACTAGCGCTCTGCGCGCCCCCGACCGAATCGCCGTCCGGTGCTCACGCGAGCAGCGCCCGGTGGCGGGTGAGCGCGGCGAGGAGCGTGTCGACGTCCTCCTCGAGGTTGTAGAGGTGCAGGGCGATGCGCAGCTTGTCCTCGCGCGAGGAGACGACGATCCGCTCGGAGGCGAGCGCGCCGACGAGCGCCTCGACGTCGGTGGAGCGCACGCAGACGAGAGGCCCGCGCCGTGCGGCGTCGCGGGGCGTGACGACTGCGGCGCCGAGCTCGTCGAGCCCGTCCAGCAGCCGGTCGCCGAGCGCCAGCACGTGCGCCTGGATCGAGGGGACGCCCGTCTCGGAGACGAGCGAGAGGCCGGCGACGCCTGCGTACAGCGACGGCACCGGCGGGGTGCCGGAGTCGAACCGCCGCGCGCTCCGGTGCGGCGAGTAGTCGGCGATCGACATCGCGAAGATGTCCTCGTCCGCGAACCAGCCGGTCTGCGTCGGGACGAGCGTCTCGTGCAGCCCCGGCCGGACCCACATGAACCCGAGTCCGGCCGTCCCGAGCAGGTACTTGACCGTGCCGCCCGTGACCGCGTCGGCGCCGAGCGAGCGCACGTCGAGCTCGACCGCCCCGCAGGCCTGGTAGCTGTCGGCGAGCACGAGCGCGCCGGCCTCGTGGGCCGCCACGGCGATCGCGCCGACATCGTGGCGGTGCCCCGAGCGGTACGACAGCGTCGTGCAGCAGACGAGCGCCGTCCGCTCGTCGATCGCGGCCGCGAACCGGTCGGGGCCGATCGACCCGTCCTCGTCCGGGACGACGTGCACGACCTCCGCTCCCCGCAGCTCCTGGGCGTGGGCGATCTGGCCGATCGTCGGGAACTCGTACTCGGAGATCACGATCCGGTTCCGCTCTCCCTCGAGCGGCAGCGCGGAGACGAGCGCGCTCACCCCCTGCGAGACGGACGTCGTCACCGCCACGTCGTCGGGCCGTGCGTGGAGCACCTCGGCGACGCCGGAGCGGAACGCCTCGTTCCGCTCGACCCAGAAGTCCCACTCGGCCCCGTTCTCGTCCCAGCCGGCGAGCCATCCCTCGACCGCGTCGCGGACGCGGTGCGAGAGCGCGCCCTGCGAGCACGAGTTGAGGTAGGTCGCGGTCTCGAAGATGGGGAACTCGGCCCGTACGGCGGCACCGGGCGCCCGTCCCGCCTCAACGGCCAAGGTACGCCTTCCGCAGGTCGTCGTTCTCCAGCAGGTCGGAGGCCGGGCCCTCGAGCACGATGCGGCCCGTCGAGAGGACGTAGCCGCGGTCGGCGATCGAGAGCGAGACGTTCGCGTTCTGCTCGACCACGAGCATCGCGACTCCCGTCTCGTTGACCTGCTGGATGATCTCGAAGCTCCGCTCGACGAGGAGCGGGGCGAGGCCCATCGAGGGCTCGTCCATGAGCAGCAGCTTGGGCTTCGACATCAGCGCGCGGGCCATCGCGACCATCTGCTGCTCGCCGCCCGAGAGCGTTCCCGCGAGCTGTGCGCGCCGCTCGTACAACAGCGGGAACAGGCTGTACACGCGCTCGAAGTCCTCCTGCTCGCCCTTGCCGTGCAGATAGGCGCCCATCTGGAGGTTCTCGAGCACGCTCATCGGGGCGAACAGGCGCCGGTTCTCGGGCACGATCGCCATCCCGCGCGCGATACGGAGGCTCGTCTTCTTCGTCGTGACGTCGTCGCCCCCGAACAGCACACGGCCCGCGCTCGGCCTCACGATGCCCAGGCAGGTCTTCAGCGTGGTCGACTTGCCCGATGCATTGCCACCGAGCAGGCAGACCAGCTCGCCCGGGTACACCTTGACGCAGACGTCGTCGAGGATGTGGATCTGCCCGTAGTAGGTGTGAACGTGGTCGAACTCGAGCAGCGGCGTCGTCACCGCAGGGGACTGTGCGGCCGCAGCCTCCACTACGACGCAGCCCCCTCCGCGCCGGCTCGCAGGCCGAGGTACGCCTCGATCACCTTCGGGCTCGTCGCCACCTCGTCGAAGGTCCCCTCCTCGATCTTGATGCCGTGGTCGAGCGCGACGACACGGTCCGAGATGCCCTCGACGAGGTGCATGTCGTGCTCGATGACGAAGATCGTGAGCCCGAGGTCGTCGCGGAGCCTGGCGATCTGCTCGGTGACCTCGTGCGTCTCGACCGGATTCATCCCGGCGGCGGGCTCGTCGAGCAGCAGGAGCCGCGCGTTCGTGGCCAGCGCGCGCGCGATCTCGAGCCGGCGCCGGTTGGCGTAGGAGAGCGAGTATGCGGGCTCGTTCCACCGGTAGCCGACCAGACGCTGGCCGAAGAAGGCGAGCTTCTCCTCGGCCAGGGCGCTGATCTCCCGCTCCTCCCGGCGCATGCCGGGCGTACGCAGGATCGATCGCACGACGCCCGCTCGAGTGTGCCCGTACTCGGCCGCCGTCACGTTCTCCTTCACGGTCATGTTCAGGAAGAGCCGCAGGGTCTGGAACGTGCGGGCGATCCCACGCTGCGTGATCTTGTAGGGAGGAAGCCCGACGATCGACTCGCCCTCGAAGAGCACCTCGCCCTGGTCCGGCTGATAGACGCCGGTGACGATGTTGAAGAGCGTCGTCTTGCCGGCCCCGTTCGGGCCGATCACGCTGACGATCTCGTGCTCGTCGACATGGAAGTCGAGCCCGGAGATCACGTTCAGCCCGCCGAACGCCTTGGAGACGTTCTTCAGCTCCAGCATCGGAGCCATCAGACGATCTCCACCTTGGCCTGACCGAACAGTCCCTGCGGGCGGATGGTCATCACCGCGATCAGCATGAGGCCGAGGAGCACCTGGCGCGTCACCGAGGGCTGCTGGATCATCAGGTTCTCCCACACGAACGCGGTCAGGTACAGCGTCGGGACGAGCACGGCGATCCGCCACCAGCCCTTGAGCTGCACGAGCACCGTCACCGAGACGATCAGCATCAGATAGCCGTAGACGGCGAGCCTGCTCGGGTGCTCGGGAATCAGCACCCAGTTCTCGATCACGCCTCCGAGAAAGCCGCCCGACGTGACCTGGCCGCTCGTGCCGGCGGACCACACGCTGCCGACGATCGCGTGCACGAGCAGGCCGAAGACCGCGGTCCCGGCGAGAGCCGCGATTCTCTTCGGCCAGGTCTTCATCGTGAAGTACACCGCCGCGATGACGGCGCCGTAGAAGAGGACGCGGGGAAGGTTCGCCGGGGAGGTCGGGTCGAGCGCCTGATTGGCGGCGACGATCACGATCGCCCCGACGATCATCCCGGTGAGGCTGCCCGCACCCCCCAGGATGACGACCGCGTAGATGAGGATCAGCACCGCGGTGCCGAAGTTCTGGGGAAACGCCCCCGTCTGCACGGCGGCGAAGATGCTGCCCGCGAGGCCGGCGATCCCGGCGCCGAAGCTGAAGGCCATGATCTTCAGCCGGTTGACCGGCATCCCCATGAGCTCGGCGGCCAGCGGATCCTCGCGTGACGCCTTCCAGGCTCGGCCCGTGCGTGACTCGCTCAGGCAGTAGAGCACGATCAGGACGAGCGCCAGAACGCCCAGCAGGAACCAGAAGTAGCCCCGCGTCGTGTCGATCACGACCCGGCCGCCGAAGAACGTGAGCGGATCGACGTTGGCGAGGCCGTTCGACCCGTTGGTGATCCCGGCGGGGTTCGCGGTGTTCGTGAACACGACGAAGGCCTGGCCGAAGAAGAGCGTCACGATCGCGAGGTAGTCGCCGAGCAGCCTGCGCGAGGAGGTGCCCAGGAAGAGACCGAGCAAGGCACAGAAGACGACGACGAGCGGGATCGACGTCTCGGCGCCCCAGTGGTGGGTGTAGACGTGGCCGCCGGCTTCGTGCGTGCCCGAGAGAAATGCGTAGAGGTAGGCGCCGAACCCGAAGAAGGCGACGTAGCCGAGGTCGAGCAGCCCGGCGAACCCCACGACGACGTTCAGCCCGAGGGCCAGCAACGCGTAGATGAGGATGAAGAGGCCGTAGTTGTAGAGGTTGCCGCTGCTGATCGGCAGGAACGGCACCAGGATGGCCGGGGTGAGCAGCGCGAGCTTGCCCGCGGGGGGCAGCCTGCTCCAACCGCGTGCGATCACGCCGCGGAGGCCGGGAAGCTCCGCTCTGCGCTCGTCGGACTGGGCGACCCACTGGTCGACGCCGATCCCCAGGTCGGCGGGCTCGGCCTGGTCGCGGTCCCGTGGGGGGTGTTCGGTCACCGTCTCCTACACCTTCTGCAGGGCGGGCGTGCCGAGGAGACCGGTGGGTCGGATCAACATCACCGCGATCAGGATTCCGAACACCACCAGCTGCGACCAGTTGCCGCTCAGGTAGCCGTTCGCCCACGACTCGACCATCCCCACGAGCAGACCGCCGACCATCGCGCCGGGGATGCTGCCGATCCCCCCGACGACGGCGGCCGTGAACCCCTTGAGGCCGGCGAGGAAGCCCATCAGATGGTAGATCTGGCTGAAGAGCAGGCCGAACATCACGCCTGCCGCACCCGCGAGCGCGGAGCCGATGAAGAACGTGCCGGCGATCACGCGATCGGTGTCGATGCCCATCATCGCGGCCGCCTCGCGGTCGAACGAGACGGCGCGGATCGCCTTCCCGAGCCGCGTCCAGCGGACCAGCACGAGCAGCGCGATCATGAGCGCCACCGCCCCGCAGAGGACGATCAGCCCGAGGTACTGCACGAAGACGCCGTTGTCGCCCCCCAGATGGAGGCCGTCGTAGCTGATCAGGGCGAAGCCGTCGTAGTTGCGGTACTGCGAGCCGAACAGGAGCAGCGCCGAGTTCTCGAGGAAGAACGCGACTCCGAGGGCCGAGATCAGCGGTGCGATCCGGGGTGCGTCGCGCAACGGCCGGTAGGCGAAGCGCTCGATCGCGAGGCCCAGCAGGCCCGAGCCGAGCATCGCGACCGCGAACATGCAGAGGACGAGCAGCACGACGGGAATCGCGGGGCTGAGCGGCCCCCCGAGCAGCGTCAGGACGCCGAAGCCGATGAACGAGCCGATCATGTAGACGTCGCCGTGGGCGAAGTTCAGGAGCTTCAGGATCCCGTAGACCATCGAGTACCCGAGGGCGATCAAGGCGTAGAGGCTGCCGAGGATGATCCCGTTGACCGTGAGCTGGAAGAAGAAGACCCACGGCGAGGTGCCCGCGGGGGTCGGGCCGAGGTAGACCGCGTAGAACATGAACGCGACCATGACCAGGCCCAGGCCGACGAGGTTCTGGAGCTGGGTCCGCAGGTTCGTGCTCACGGTCTGGGTCGCAACATCTCAGAAACCCGGTGTGCGTTCCAAGGTCGCGGCGGCGTCGCCGCCTTCGTGTGATCGGGGCCGTCGCGCCAGACGTGCGGCCCACCTGGTGGGCCGCACGTCTGTCACGTCGGATGCGGGGCGCGCTGCTAGCCGACCCGCTTGAAGCTGCCGTCCGGCTGGATCTGGTAGACGCCGAACCCGCCGTAGCGGAGGTTGCCGCTCTTCAGGAACACGACCCGGGTGCCGAGGAGCGAGGCCTTCGGGCCGATCCTGATCTTGGGGATCAAATTGCGGACCTCGGCGCGCGTCGCCTTGCCGTCCGCGCACGCCCTGGTGATCGCGAGCACCGCGACCTGCGCTGCGACGTAGCTCGGGGCCCCGAAGAACTCGCCGTCACCCTTGTGGGCCTTCTGGAACGCGGTCACGACCGCGCTGGACGTGTCGACCGGGAAGAACGAGTCGTACGAGCCGGCGATCGTCCAGTCCGGCGAGAACAGACCGTCCGAGCCGAACAGCGCGATGTTGCCCTTCCCTGCGGCCTTGAGCTGCTGACCGAAGGCCTGGGCCTGCGGAGCCAGCTGCCACGGGATGTAGATGACCTGGGTGTTGCCGGGGATCTTCGCGACGTTCGACGAGAAGTCCGAGGCCTGCTGGCTGATCGAGTCGCGGGTGACGGTGACGCCCCGCTTCTTCAGGATCGCCTGCACGCCGTCGGCGAGACCCTGGGAGTAGACCTCCTGATCGTCGATCACGTAGACGCGGGTGGCCTTCAGCTTGCCCGTGATGTAGTTGGCCACCGTCGGGGCCTGCACGGCGTCGTTCGGCACCGTGCGGTAGAAGTACCCGACGCGGTTGCCGTCGGTGTGGCCGTCGGTCAGCGAAACGCGTGTCGCGGAGCCGGAGATGAACCCGAGGCCACCGGACTTGTAGGCGGACGTGGAGGCGACGACCTCCTGGCTGCCCGCCGGGCCGACCACCGCGAGCACCTTGGAGTTCGACGCGAACGCCTGCGCGGTCGAGACGGCGAACGACGTGTTGACGCCGAGCTGGGTGTCGCCCTGCACGATCGCGATCTTGCGGTTCTTGTTCGCCTTGAGCTTGTTCCAGTTGCTCACGAAGAACTGAGCCCAGTGCAACTGCTGCACGCCGATCGACGCGGCCGGCCCCGTGAGCGGCGCGGCCACCCCGATCGTGCGGGTGCTGCCGCAGGTGATCGCTGCAGCCCGAGACGCCGCCTTGGCGCTGGGGCCGGAGGTCTGCGCGAACGCGGCGGCCGCGAAGACGAGTGCCAGGACCGGCACCCCGACGAGCGTGAGCTTCGACTTCATGCGTGACCCTCCTGTTGAATGTCCTGCAAGCTTCGACGTCGGAAATCGGGATCCAGTTGCTGGCAGATGACAGCAGCGCCGCAGCGGGCCCGACGTCTACCCGCGCCTCAACTCTTGCAGGAGGGACGGTGACATGTCAACGAGCGCGGCGGGCGCGAAACCCGCGGCGCTACAGTCGCCGGCATGGCAGCCGTCGTCGAGGCGATCGACCTCCACCGCACGTATCGCACGACCACGGGCACCGTACGGCGACGCGCCCTCGAGGTGGAGGCGGTACGCGGCGTGAGCTTCGAGATCGGCGCGGGCGAGCTGTTCGGCCTGCTCGGGCCGAACGGGGCGGGCAAGACGACCACGATCAAGATGCTGATCACGCTCCTGCTCCCCACGTCCGGCCACGCACGGGTGCTCGGCCATGACGTCGTCGACGACGCACACTGGGTGCGGAAGCGGATCGGCTACGTCTTCGGCGGCGACCGCGGGCTCTACGAGCGGCTCTCCGCGTACGACAACCTGCGCTACTTCGCCGAGCTGTACGGCGTCGAGCCGCGCCGCCAGCGGGCGCGGATCGCGGAGCTGTTCGAGCTCGTCGGCCTGGAGGGCCGCGAAAAGGAGCGGGTCGAGGGCTACTCGCGCGGCATGCGCCAGCGGCTCCACATCGCCCGCGGGCTGCTGCACGACCCCGCGGTCGTGTTCCTCGACGAGCCGACGATCGGCGTCGACCCGGTCGGGGCCCGCGAGCTGCGCTCGATGATCGCCGGCCTCAAGGCGTCGGGGAAGACCGTCCTCCTGACGACGCACTACATGTTCGAGGCGGACGCCCTCTGCGACCGGATCGCGGTCGTTACGCGCGGCAGGATCGTCGCCGAAGGCACGCCGCGCGACCTGAAGCAGACCGTCTCCGACGGGGTCGTGGTCGAGATCGAGGTCTACGGGATCGAGGACGGGGCGCTCGAGTCGCTACGCGCGATCGCCGGCGTCACCTCGGTGGCGGTCGAGGACCAGGAGCAGGCGCAGGTGGTCGTCGTGCAGGCGACACCGGGTCACGAGCCGACGAGGGAGATCCTCGCCCGTCTCGACGGCGTCGCGCTCGGCCGCGTGACGACGCGCGAGCCGACGCTCGAGGACGCGTACGTCGCGCTCGTCAGCGAGCCCGGGCACGCCGTCTCGTGAGCGGCGGGCCGTGCCCACGGCCGCGCCCGCGCTAGGCTGCCCCCGTGGCAGACGAGCGGCCGTTGCTCCACCGGCTCCACAACCCGCGGAACTACGAGTGCGGCTGCGACCCGCACTGCTGGTGTCGGCGCACGACGGTCGGCCGGCTCGTCAAGTGGTGGTTCCCGGCCCGCTGGTTCGGGATCCGACACGAGAACAGGCACTTCGACGGCATGAGCCGGGACGAGATCCGCGAGTGGAAGCGCGAGCAGGAGCAGCAGGGCCTCTACCCGATGGTCGTCCAGCCTCGCTACGAGAGCCTCGTCAGGCTCGGCCCGCTGCGCTACGGGATGACGGTGCGCCTCCCGGACGGCTCGAGCGCGATGCACGAGCTCGGCCCGCACCCGCGCCGCCTCGGCAGCGGCTCCTGACAGGACGCTCGGCCCGGCCGCCGAGACGACGGTCGCGCGGCTTACAGAGCGTTTACGTCGGTGCCGCGGTTCACTAACCGGAGCGTGTGACGATGCGCGCATGCGGATGGGCCTCGTCGTCGCGCTCGCGGTCGCGTCGCTCGTCGCGGCCGCGCCGGCGCTCGCGTCGGACCGGGTCGTCGAGCGCGGCGTCGTCCAGTCCGCCGGCCCGTCGGCGCTCGTGCTGCGAGGCCTGGACGGCGTCGAGCTCGCGGTCCCGGTCGGTCCCCGGACGCGGGTCCGGCTGAACGGGCTCCGGGCGACGCTCGCCGACATCCGGCCCGGATTCGTGGCCGAGACCGTGCGCGTCGGAACGGGCCCCGCGCTCAGGGTGCGCGCCTTCGGGCACGTCCCGCGCGCGGTCGAGCAGGGCAGGGTCGTCCGCGTGGGCCGCGCCCTGCTCGTCCTGCGGCTCGCGGGCTCCGGCAGGGTGCGCATCCCGCTCACCGACCGGACCCTCGTGCGGCGCGAGGGCAGGCTGGTCGCATTGCGGGCACTGCGGCGCGGCACGCGGGTCGTGGTGGTACGGGCCGCGGACGGCAGCGCGCGAGTGGTGCGCGTGGCCGGGACGGCTGCGTAGTGCCCGGCGCGGGCACGATCCTCCTCGTCGAGGACGAGGAGGACATCGCCGCCCTCGTTCGCGCCTACCTGGAGCGGGACGGGTTCCGCGTCGTCTGGGCGACCCGCGGCACCGAAGGGCTCGCGGCGCTCGAGCAGCACGACGTCCGGCTCGCGATCCTCGATCTCCAGCTGCCCGATGCGGACGGGTTCGACGTGTGCCGCGCGATCCGCTCCTCGTCGCGGCTCCCCATCGTGATGCTGACCGCTCGCGACGAGGAGGTCGACCGGGTTGCGGGGCTCGAGCTGGGCGCGGACGACTACGTGACGAAGCCGTTCTCGCCGCGAGAGCTGGCCGCACGGATCCGCGCCGTGCTGCGCAGGGTCGAGCCGGGCGAGGACGAGGACGTGCTGGCGGCCGGCGACGTCGTCCTCGACCGCGGCGCCCGGATGGTCACGGTTGCAGGGGGCGAGATCGACCTGACCGTGCGGGAGTTCGACCTGCTCTGGCACCTCGCAGCGCGCCCGGGGCTCGTCGTCGGCCGCTCCCAGCTCCTCGAGCGCGTGTGGGGCCTGACGTTCCCCGGCGGCACCCGCACGGTCGACGTGCACGTCGGCCAGCTGCGACGCAAGCTCGGCCGTCCTTCGCTGATCCGCACCGTGCGCGGTGCCGGCTACAAGCTCGTCCCGTGAGCCTCCGCTCGCGGATCTACCTGGGGATCGCGGGCACCGTGCTCGTCTCGCTCGTGGTGACCGTGGTCACCGGGGCGCTGCTCACGCGCCGCTCGCTCGAGGCGACGGCCGTCGCCGCGCTCGAGCGCCAGGTCGCGCTGATCGCCGCGCAACGCGCCGAGGACCCCGCACGGGGCTCGGACGACGAGCTCGGGCGCTTCCTCTCCACCGACGAGCAGCGGCTCGCCATCCTCACGCCGGCCCAGGCCGACGCGCTGCTCCCCGAGGCAGCGGCGCGGCGCCTCCGGAACGACGCGAGCGCGAGCGGGTCGCTCGAGGTGCGCGGCACCCGCTTCCTCTTCGCCGCCCGCGAGGGTGGCGGCGAGGCGATCGTGCTGCTGCGCCCCGCCTCGAGCCAGTCGGCCGACTGGCTGCCCTTCGTGCTGGGGCTCGGGGTCGCGGGTCTCGTCGGTGCGGCGCTCGCCGCCGCCGTCGCCCTCGGCCTCTCACGTGCGGTCGCGCGGCCGGTCGCGCGCGTCTCCGCGGCGAGCCGCTCGCTCGCGGACGGCGATCCTCCTCGCCCGGTGCCCGTCGCCGGGCCGCCCGAGGTCGCCATGCTCGCGGCGTCGTTCAACCACCTCGCGGACGAGCTGCGCCGCACCCAGGACGCCGAGCGCTCCTTCCTCCTCTCTGTGAGCCACGAGCTGAAGACGCCGCTCACGGCCATCCGGGGTCATGCGGAAGCGCTGCAGGACGGCGTGCTCGAGCCCGTCCCGACGGGGGTCGTGATCGAGCGGGAGGCCCGCCGCCTCGAGCGGCTCGTCGGAGATCTCCTCGACCTCGCCCGGCTGCGCCGCCGTGCGTTCTCGGTGCGCAGCGAGCCCGTCGACCTCGAGGAGGTCGCGCTCTCCGCATTCCAGCGGCACGAGCCCGCCGCCCGCGCCTTCGGCGTGGAGCTGCGGGTGCTGGCCGAACCGGCCGCGACGGCCCTCGGCGACGCGGACCGCGTGCTCCAGGCGGTCTCGAACCTCGTCGAGAACGCCCTTCGCTCCACGCCGCGCGGGGGGAGCGTGCAGATCGTCGCGCGGCCCGGGAGGCTCGAGGTGGTCGACGACGGCCCCGGGCTCGCGGAGGCGGACCTGGGCCACGCGTTCGAGCGCTTCTACCTCCACGACCGCTATGCCGGGGAGCAGCGCGTCGGGTCCGGGTTGGGCCTCGCGGTCGTCCACGAGCTCGCGGAGGCGATGGGCGGTGCCGCAGAGGTCCGCAGCGAGCCGGGCGCCGGCGCGACGTTCGCGCTCGCGCTGCCGCTCCCGCCCGGAAGCACCGTCGACGGCGACTCGCAGCCCGCCTTCGTCCGCGTCGCGCGATCGGACGGAGGCGGCGGGCAGTGAAAGTTACAACTTGTAACTAACCCTGGCTCCCCGCCCGGAAGCACTGTTCATGGTGACCGCCGCCCGCGTTCGTCCGCGTCGCGGGATCGGACGGGGGCGGCGGGCAGTGAAAGTTACAACTTGTAACTAACCCTGGCTCCCCGCCCGGAAGCACTGCAGACGAGCAACTCGCGGCCCACGTTCGTCCGCGTCGCGGGATCGGACGGGAGCGGCGGGCGGCGAAAGCTACAACTTGTAACTAGCCCTGGCTCCCCGCCCGGAAGCACTGCAGACGAGCAACTCGCGGCCCACGTTCGTCCGCGTCGCGGGATCGGACGGGAGCGGCGGGCAGCGAAAGTTACAACTTGTAACTAGCTCTGGCTCCCCGCCCGGAAGCGCTCGACGAGCCCGCGCGCGTAGACGTCCTCCCAGCGCTCGTCCGAGCCGCTCGCGAGGTGGTCGCGGTCGAGCTCGACCAGCGCGTGGACGAGATGGCTCCGGACCGGCGCGCGGCCCAGCAGCGTCGGCAGCTCGGAATGGTCGAGCAGCCAGTCCGCGTACCACGAGGCCCAGTCGGGGTCGTCGCCGTCGGTGATGCGCCACACGAGGTGGTGGGTCTCGGCCGCCTCGTGGAGCAGGTCGGCGATGCTCGGCGCGTCGCTCATGTCGGGGTCCCTGGCTCGGGGAACGGGCGGTGCCCAAGTGTACGGCCGCGCCCGAGCTGCGACTACTCTCGGCGGATGGGTGTCGAGCTCGTGATCGCGCAGGACGCGGAGGACGCCGCGCGAATCGCGGCCGAGCGCCTCGCGGAGGCGGCCGCGCGGGGAGCCCACGTCGCGCTCTCCGGCGGATCGACGCCGCGGCGAGCCTACGAGCTCGCGGCCGGCCTCGAGCCCGACTGGTCGGCCGTCGACGTGTGGCTCGGCGACGAGCGCTGCGTCCCGCAGGACGACGAGCGGTCGAACGCCCGTCTCGTCCGCGAGACGCTCGTCGCCCGCGCCGCGCACGCGCCGCGACTGCATCCCGTGGAGACCACGCTCTCGCCCGTTCGGGCGGCGGCCGCATACGACGCCGAGCTGGACGGCGTCGAGCTCGGTCTCGCCCTCCAGGGGCTCGGCCCGGACGGCCACACCGCCTCGTTGTTCCCCGACGCGCCGTCGCTCGCCGAGCGGGAGGCGCGGGCGGTGGCCGCGCCCGCGGGTCTCGAGCCGTGGGTCGAGCGCGTGACCATGACGATCCCGATGCTCTGCGCTGCACGCGAGGTCGTGTACCTCGTCGTCGGCGAGGGCAAGGCGGAGGCGGCGCGGCGCGCGTTTGCCGAGCCGCCCTCGAGCGCCACACCCGCCTCGCTCGTCCGCTCTGCCGCCGGACGGACGCTCGCGATCGTGGACCGCGCCGCCGCCGCCCTCATCTGAGGATCGACGCCGGGAGGCGTTTGGGCCCCGGAGGAAGCGGGAAGCCGACGGCACACGACGACGGAGGACGCCATGACGCTGGGATACGCGCTGTCGAGCGAGGAGCACCGGCCCCTTGACCTCGTCCGCAATGCCGTGCACGCCGAGGAGGCCGGCTTCGAGTTCGCGCTCGTCTCCGACCACTTCCACCCGTGGATCGACCGCCAGGGTCAGAGCCCGTTCGTCTGGGGGGTCCTGGGCGGCCTCGCGCTCGCGACCGAGCGCCTCGTGGTCGGGACGGGTGTCACGTGCCCCTCGCTCCGCATCCATCCCGTGATCGTCGCGCAGGCGGCCGCGACCGCGGCGTCGATGCTGCCGGGAAGGTTCTTCCTCGGTGTGGGCACCGGCGAGAACCTCAACGAGCACGTGCTCGGTCAGCGCTGGCCGTCGACGCAGATCAGGCGCGAGCTGCTCGAGGAGGCAGTCGAGGTCATGCGTCTCCTGTGGGACGGGGATCTGACGAGCCATCGAGGACGTCACTACACGGTGGAGAACGCCCGGATCTACACGCTCCCGGAGGAGCCGATCGACGTGCTGGTCGCCGCCGGCGGCCCCGAGGCGGCCGAGCTCGCCGGTCGGATCGGCGACGGACTGATCTGCACCGCCCCGGACGCAGCGGTGGTCGAGGCGTTCGACTCGGCGGGCGGGGACGGCAAGCCCCGCTATGCGCAGGCGACGGTGTGCTGGGCGGAGCGTGAGCAGGACGCCCGCCGCACGGCCCTGGAGCACTGGCCGAACGCGGGGCTCGCAGGCCCGCTCGGTCAGGAGCTCCCGCTTCCCTCCCACTTCGAGGCGGCGGCGCGGATGGTCACGGAGGAGAGCATCGCCGACGCGATCGTCTGCGGTCCCGACCCGGAGGCGCATGCGCGACGGATCGACGAGTACCTCGCGGCCGGCTTCACCCACGTGTGCCTGCACCAGGTGGGCCCCGACCAGCGGGGCTTCCTGGAGTTCTGTGCGTCCGAGCTCCTCCCCCGCTACCAGCGTCTTCCCGCACGCGCCCGCTGAACGCCGCTCGGGTCGCCGGCAGGCCCGGCCGTCAGCGTCCGCGCGCCTCGGCCAGGCGTGCCTCCGCCGCGGCGACACGCGAACGCGCCGACTCCGCGGCGGCCCGTGCCGTGTGCGCCGTGCGCTCCGCGTCGCGGGCGGCCCGCTCGAGCCGCCGGGCCTCGTCGCGCGCCTCGGCGACGGCGCGCCTTGCCGCCTCGATCCCCCTGCGGTCGACCTTCGGCGTGGCCCGCTGCTCGCGCGGCGATCCCGCGGCATGCCGCGCCCGCCGAGCTGTCGCACCGGCCATCGCCTCGAACCCGGTCGACTCGAGCGGCCGGGTGAGCCTGCCCGCGGCGAGCAGCTCCGGTGCGGTCGCGGCCCCCGCGCGCAGCGTGCTCGCGACCTGCTGGACGACGTCGTCCGGCCGCCGCCCCGCCGCGACCAGCAGCTCCCGGGCGGCGGTGGTGAGCCGGTCGAGCGCCTCGCGGAAGCCGACGTCCGCTCCGGTGCGTCCCGCTCTGACCGCCGCCGCGGAGTCGACGAGGCGGCGCATCTCGCGCCGCTCGTCCCGCGCGAGCCGGTTCACCACCCACGCCGCGAGCACGGGCTTGCGCAGCGCCGCCACCTCGGCCGCCTCGTCGCGACGCCCCTCCGAGCGGAGCCCGCGGACGAGCGCGGCGCGGGCCTCCGTGAACTCGGAGAGCGGCAGCCCGTAGAGCGCCTCGACCTCGGCGGTCGCCATCGCCGCAGCGTACGGTCAGGGACGGCTGCGCGCGCCCGCGCGTTCTCGCGGCCGCCCGCGCCGCCGCGTCTCCGCGTTCAGCTCACCCCCGAAAAGGAGCGAGAGGCCCGCGAGCCAGAGCCAGATCAGCGTCACGATCACGGCTCCGAGCGAGCCCCACGTCTTGTCGTACGAGCCGAAGCGCGCCGTGTAGAACGAGAACGCGCCGGAGACGGCGAGCCAGACCACCACCGCGACCACGGCGCCGGGTGTGAGGACCTGCCAGCTCCGCCGGTCGAGGTCGGGGCCGAGGGCCAGGACGACCGCGAACGCGACGAGCATGGCGGCCACGAGGATCGGCCACTGGCCGATCCACCACACCATCGCGACCGTCCCCTGGGCGTCGAGAGCGCTGCCGAGCCACGCCTGCAGGTGCGGCCCCATGATCAGGAGAACGCCTGCGAGCAGGGCCGCTGCGCCGACGCAGACCGCCATCGCCAGCGCCGTCAGGCGCTTCCGCACGAAGCCGCGTCGATCCTTCCGGTCGTAAGCGACGTTGAGCGCGGCCATCACGGTGCTCATCGCGCTCGTCATCGACCAGACGGCGAGGCCGAGACCCACCAGCGTCAGCGTGATCCCGGTCGAGGGGCGGCGGCTGAGCCGGTCGAGGCTGCTGCCGAACAGGGTCGCGGCGTCGGAGGGCGCGATCGCCGTGAGGCGGTCGACGAGATCGGCGATCGTCGCCTGGTCGGCGACGAGCGTGAAGATGCCCAGCACGAGCAGCAGCGCGGACGGGATCGCGAAGAACGCGCTGTAGGCGAGCGCCGAGGCCATCAACGGCACGTCGTCGTCGAGGGACTCCCGCACCGCGCGGGCCCCGATCTCGCGCCACTCGGAGAGCGAGAGGTCACGGAGTCGGGGCGGCGGCCCCGGCTCTGCGAGCCGGAGCGGCTCCTCCGCCCGCGGCGCCCGAGACGGCTCCACCGGCCGCCTCAGTCGGGACGGCCCTCGTCGCCGGCGTCCGGATAGTCGGCCTCGAGCGGGTGCTCGTCCCCTGTTCCTTGCGGGCCGGGGTCGGGCTCGCCCGGCTGGGGCCGCGGCGTGGGTACCGGGTCGGGGCTCGGCGCGGGCTCGGGGATGTCCGGCGGCCTCGGGTCGGGGCTCTCCTCGCTCGCGCGGCTCGTCGTATGCTCTCTCTTCGGTGCCATACCCGACGTGTACCCGGCGGCCCGAGGTTCGAAGCATCGGACCTCGCTCGCTGCGAGACGCGGCGAGTACCCCGGGGCGATTGCGGGTACTGGACGCCCCGTAGACGATCGACCCAAGGAGGAGAGATGGCTGATCGGACCGCAGACCGTGGAGCCTTCGGCATCGGGCTGGGTGGGATCCTCGTGATCGTCGGCGTCGTCGTCGCGATCGTCTGGAGCGTGTGGATCGGGATCCTGATCGCGCTGGTCGGGCTCGTCGCGTTCGGGGGCTTCGCGCGCGGCAAGTGGTACTGAGGGCGCCCGTCCGCTCCCCAGGCGGGTAGCGTGGCGGCGTGACGCTGCGCCTCTTCTGGATCGGCTGGCTCTTCAACCTGAAGACGCTCACGAACTCGCTGTTCTTCGTGCTGATCTCGATCATGCAGCCGATCATCTTCGCCTCGATCGCGTTCTTCATGGTCGATACCGGGAACAGCTCCGGGACGCTGCTCTACGTCGCGCTCGGCGCCGGGCTGATGGGCGTCTGGTCGGCGACGCTGTTCGGGTCGGGAGGCGCGATCCAGTGGCAGCGCTGGCAGGGGACACTCGAGCTCCTGGTCGGCGCACCGCCGCCGTTCGTCGCCGTGCTGCTCCCGATGACGGTCGCGACCGCGACGCTCGGGCTCTACTCGATCGTCGCGACGCTCGTCTGGGGCCGCATCTTCTTCGGCGTGCCGCTCGACTTCGCCGAGCCCTTCCAGCTCGCCGTCGCCCTGCCGACGACGATCCTCAGCCTCGGGATGCTCGGCCTCCTGCTCGCGTCGACGTTCGTGCTCTACCGGCACGCGAACGCCTTCTCGAACCTGCTCGAGTACCCGGTCTGGCTGGTGACGGGTCTGCTCGTGCCCCTGTCGCTCCTGCCGGGGTGGGTCGGCCCGCTGTCGTGGGTCCTCGCGCCGACCTGGGGCATGCGGGCGATCCGCGAGGCCGCGTTCGGGGGAGACGCATGGCCCGAGATCGCGCTCTGCGGCGCGCTCGGCGTCGTCTACGTGGCGCTCGGCGCTCTCGCCCTGCGGAACTTCGAGCGGCTCGCGCGGGATCGCGCGACGCTGTCGCTCACGTGAACGCGACGTCCAGGGTCTTCCTCGTGGGGGGCGTGATCTCGTATCGCGCGCTCTTCAACTGGATCGACCCGATCACGTACGCGACCACGATGCTCGGGGCGCCGCTCTTCCAGATCCTGTTCTTCACGTACCTCGGCCGGTACGCGGGCTCCCAGGACGACGCGTTCTTCATCGTCGGGAACGCGATCCAGGTCTCGGCGCAGGCCGGGATCTACGGGATGACGATGGGCATCGCGAACGAGCGACAGTACGGGACGCTGCAACCGCTGCTCGCGACGCCCGCGAACCGGCTCGCGATGTTCTCGGGCCGGGCGCTGCCCTTCATCGCGAACGGGCTGCTCGTGTCGACGTTCGGGTTCTGCGTCGCGTGGCTCTTCCTCGACTTCAGCCCCGCGGAGGGCAGCCTCCCCGCGCTCGGCGTCGCGATGCTGATCACGACCTGCTCGTGCGTCGCGCTCGGCATGGTGATCGGCTCGATCGGCCTACGCGCGCGCGACGTGTTCTTCGGCGCGAACTTCGTGTACTTCGTGATGCTGCTCGTCTGCGGCGTCAACATCGCGAACCAGGACCTGCCGAACTGGCTCGGCGCGATCGGCCGCTGCCTGCCGCTCACGCACGGGATCGAGGCCGCGCGCGAGATCGTCGACGGCACGCCGCTGTCAGACGTCTCGGGCCTGCTTGCGACCGAGGCGCTGATCGGGCTCGCGTATGCCACCGCCGCGTACGTCCTCTTCCGGGTGTTCGAGGCGGAGGGCCGCCGCCGCGCCTCGCTCGAGACCTACTGACCTCGTAGGCTCGCGGCGTGGAGACCGGTCTCGCCGGACAGGGTGTCGTCGTCACCGGCGCCTCGGGTGGCATCGGGGCGGCCTGCGCCCGGATGTTCGCCGCGGAGGGGGCGCGCGTGCTCGTCCACTACCACCGCGGCGAGGAGCGTGCGCGGGCGCTCGCGGCGGAGCTCGGCGGCGCCCTGCACGTCCGGGCCGACCTCACGGCCGAGGCCGACGTCGACAGGCTGTTCGCGCAGGCGCGCGAGGCGCTCGGGGCCGTCGACGTGTGCGCGGCGGTCGCGGGCGTCTACCCGTCGGCGGACGAGCCGGTCTGGGAGCTGGGGCTCGACCGCTTCGAGCGGACGATCGCGCAGAACCTCACCGCGACGTTCCTCACCGCGCGGGCCTTCTTCCGCGAGGCGGCCCGTACGGGACGCGGCTCGCTCGTGCTCGTCGGCTCGACCGCGGGCCGGTTCGGCGAGGCGGGACACGCCGACTACGCCGCCGCCAAAGCCGCGATCCAGGTCGGTCTGCTCCTGTCGCTCAAGAACGAGGCCGCCCGGCTCGGCCCGGGCGTGCGCGTGAACGCCGTCGCGCCCGGCTGGACGGCGTCGCCGATGACGCGCGGGCTGCTCGAGCCCGACGACGTGGAGCGGATCACGCGCACGATGCCGCTGCGCAAGGTCGCGACGCCGGACGACGTCGCCGCGCAGGTCGTCGTGCTCGCCTCGGAGCGGCTCTCCGGCCACGTGACGGGTGAGCTCGTGACCGTCGCCGGCGGGATGGAGGGGCGCGTCGTGCACCCCGAGCCGTAGCGGCGTCTCGGCGAGGGCGGACTCAAGCTCGGCGCGTTCCTGCCGATGGTGGAAGAGAGCTCCTGGTCGGGAACTGACGGCAATCATTTCCGTGGCCGCGGAGTTCGAGACAGGGGCGGCGCTGGCCGCCCCTTCTCGCTGCCCGTGGAACCTCCAGGGCCCCTACCCGCAAGGGTGATCGACCGCCCCGGGCGCCGCGCCGATGGTCGGGAGGCTCGTCCGCCGCGCGGGGCGCGAGGGCGGGCCCGGTTCCCCTCCGGCGGGCCGGCAGCGGACGGAGCAGGGACCGGCGGCAGCCCTGCCTCGTCCGTCTGGACCCGCGTGGCGGGCGCGCGTCTACAGTGGCCGTCCGGTGAGCCGCTTCCTCGACCGACTCAGCACGGGCCCGCCGCTCGTCGCAGACGGCGGGATGGGCGCGCTCGTGTCCGGGGCCGTCCACGGTCTCCGCTGTCCCGAGGAGGCGAACCTGCGGGCGCCGGAGAGCGTCGTCGCGGTCCACGCCGGCTTCATCGCCGCGGGCGCGGAGCTGATCGAGACGAACACGTTCGGCGCGAACCGCCGGAAGCTCGCCCGCGTGATGCTCGACGACGCGTTCGAGGAGCTGAACTCGGCGGGCGTCCGCCTCGCGCGCGAGGCGCGTGAGGTCTCGGGTCGGGACGTCTTCGTCGCGGGCTCGATCGGGCCTCTGGGCGAGCTCGAGGTCTTCGAGCCGGCGGAGCACGGGCCGCTGTACGCCGAGCAGGCGAGGGTGCTCGAGGGCCGCGGCGTCGATCTGTTCACCGTGGAGACGTTCTTCGACCTCGACGAGCTGGTCGTCGCGGTCGACGCGGTGCGCTCGGTCTCGTCCCTGCCGATCGTGGCGCTGCTGACGTTCGACGACGAGGCGGAGGTGACGGGAGGCGTGGGAGCGGGCGCGGCGGCAGCGCGCCTCGCCGCGCTGGACGTCGCCGCGATCGGCACGAACCACGGGGCTGGGCCGACGGTCGCGCTCCGGGCGCTGCGGGAGATGCGCGACGCGGGCCTGCCGCTCGCAGCGCTCCCGAACGTCGGGCTCGCGAGCCTCACGGGGCGGCAGATCGTGTATCCGCACTCGACACCCGACTACTTCGCCGAGTTCGCGGTGCAGGCCGTCGCCCTCGGCGCGCGGATCGTCGGGGGCTGCTGCGGCACCACTCCCGCCCAGATCGAGGCGATCCGCAGGGCCTTCGACGCGGGGCGCACGCCCGCTGCGACGCTGCTGGTCGACGAGCCGGTGCTGCCCGTCGCCCCCGCCGCCGACGCGGTGGAGACCGGCCTCGCGCGCGCGTTCCGCGAGGGCGAGTGGGTGGTGTGCGTCGAGCTCGACCCTCCGAAAGGCGGCTCCCTGCACGGGCTCGTCGAGACGACGCGGGAGCTCCATGCGTCGGGAAGGGTCGGGTTCGTCGACGTCAACGACAACCCGATGGCGCGCGCGCGGATGAATGCCCTGATGACCTCCGCCACACTCCAGCGCGAGGTCGGCATCGAGACGATCCCGCACGTGACCCCGCGCGACACGACCGTGATGGGCCTCGAGGGCATGCTCCTCGGCGCGCACGCCGAGGGCGTGCGGAACGTGCTGGCGGTGACCGGCGACCCGCCCCACGTCGGCGACTATCCCGGTGCGCGCGGCGTCTACGAGGTGGACGCGATCGGGCTCGTGCAGCTCGTCTCGTCGCTGAACCGTGGGGAGGACTACGTCGGCAAGGGGCTCGACGCCCCGACCTCGTTCTTCGTCGGCGTGGCGGTGAACCCCTCGGCGGACGAGCTCGAGCTCGAGCTGGAGCGCTTCCGGCTCAAGGTGGAGGCCGGCGCGCACTTCGCGATGACACAGGCGATCTTCGACATCGCGCTGCTCGACCGGTTCGCAGAGCGCCTGGGCGGCTGGCCGGTCCCGCTGCTCGTGGGGATCTGGCCGCTGCGCAGCCACGCGATGGCGCTGCGCCTCCACAACGAGGTTCCCGGGATCTCGGTGCCGCCCACGGTCCTCGACGCGCTCGAGGCTGCGGGCGCGGACGCGCCGTCCGTCGGGCTGGACCTCGCGCGGGAGCTCGTCGCCGGATCCCGCACGCGCGCGGCAGGGATCTACGTGATCCCGCCCTTCAAGCAGCCGCTCGCCGCGCTCGATCTCCTCGTCTGAGCGCGCGCCGCCCGCGCGGCGCGCTTGGCGTCCGGGCACGGCCTGTGTAACGCTGCTCACCAGCGCTCGGAGGGAGCAGATGCACCGACCCGCTGACGCTGCGGCACGGCGCCCCGCCCGGGAGGGCCCCGCGTGATCGCCGCCACGAGCGAGCCCGACGCGCCGCGGGCACTCGCGTCAGCGGAGACGCGGGCGCTCCACGACCGCGCGCAGGCGTTCTTCGAACGGCCCGCGAAGGAACGTGCGCAGGAGAGCTTCGCGTTCGCCGACGGACCGCTCGCCGACGCCGAGGTGCGGTCGGCCCTCAGGGAGGCGTACGCGGGGAAGTGCGCGTACTGCGAGACGCCGCTGGCCGAGCAGGCGATGTACGTCGACCGCTTCCGGCCGCCGAGCGACGCGCTCGCACTCGACGGGACGCTCAGCCCCGATCACTACTGGTGGCTCGCCTACACGTGGGAGAACCTCTATCCGAGCTGCGTCGAGTGCCTGAGCTTCAAGGGCTCGCGCTTCCCCGTGCGCGAGGCGCGGGCCGCGCCCGGGACGACCGGCGAGTCCCTCCGGGCCGAGCGGCCGCTGCTGCTCGAGCCGCGCCACGACGACCCCGAGCAGCACCTCGTGTACGCCGAGGACGGGACGGTCGCGTCGAGCACCGAGGAGGGGCGCACCACCATCGACGTCCTCGGGCTGAACCGGGCCCAGCTGGTCGCCGACCGGGTCGCCGCTCTCGCCGACGTGCGGCGCGAGTGGGAGTCCACCGCCTCGGGCGTGGCGAAGAAGGCCGGGATCGACCCGGTCTCGTTCGACGCGCTCTTCGACCGCCGCCTCCCGTTCTCCGGCCTGCGTCGCCAGTTCCTCAACACGTGGGCCAACGCCCGGCGGCCGGAGCTCGACCGCGCGCTGGAGGCCGCCCCCGAGGGGCCGTCGTCCGTCGCCGAGGTCGCAGGCGACCTGCCGGTCGTGACCGGCGCGGAGCGGACGCGGGTGAAGGGCGCGTTCGTCCAGGCGCAGGTCGCGCAGGACGCGTACTCGCTCGCGGGCGAGGCGAACGCGAGCGAGGACTACTTCCGCCGGACGAGGAGGATCGAGCGGATCGAGGTGCGGAACTTCAAGGTGATTGCCCGGCTCGAGCTGACCCCGGCGAGCCTCGCCTCATCCACGGCCACCGCACCGTGGCTGATGTTCCTCGGTGAGAACGGCTGCGGCAAGAGCTCGCTCCTGCAGGCCGTCGCGCTCGCGCTCATGGGGGCCGAGGAGCGGGACGCGCTCGGACTGGACGCGTCCACCTGCGTTCGCAACGGCACGAGAAGCGGGCATGTCCGCGTGCACCTCGCCGGCAGCCCGGAGCCGATCGAGCTGAGGTTCTCGCGCGGGCAGCGGACGTTCGCGGGCGGAGACGACCCGAAGGTGATCCTGCTCGCGTACGGTGCGACGCGGCTGCTCCCGCGCGCGGGCGACCAGGCCCCGCCGCCGGCCTCGGCCCGCGCCCGCGTCCGGAACCTGTTCGACCCGTTCTCGCCGATCGGCAACTCGACCGACTGGCTGCTCTCGCTCGACGACGACACGTTCGGGGCGATCGCGCGGGCGCTCAAGGTCCTGCTCGAGCTCGAGAGCGGCGACAGGCTGATCCGCAACCGGAGGGCCGGCCGCGTCGACGTCGAGGCGTTCGGGATCCGGGTGCCGCTGGAGCATCTGAGCGACGGCTACCAATCGGTCGTCGCGCTCTCGACGGACCTGATGATCTCGCTCCTCCAGCAGTGGCCCACCGTCGACGCCGCCGAAGGCACCGTCCTGATCGACGAGCTGGGCGCCCACCTGCACCCGAGGTGGCGGATGCGGATCGTGACGAGCCTGCGCCAGGTGTTCCCGCGGGTGCAGTTCATCTGCTCGACGCACGATCCGCTCTGCCTCCGCGGCCTCGGCGACGGCGAGGTCGTCGTCGTGAAACGCGACGAGGTGGGGGCGATCGTCGCCGTGACCGACCTCCCTCCGGTTGCGGGACTCAGGGTCGACCAGCTGCTGACGTCGGAGCACTTCGGCCTCAACAGCACGATCGACCCCGAGCTCGACGCGCTCTTCGCGGAGTACTACCTCCTGAAGGCGAAGCCGCATCCCACCGCGGCCGACCGGCGGCGTACGCAGGAGCTCCACGCCCGGCTCGACGGCTTGGAGGCACTCGGCTCGACGAGACGCGAGCGGATCGTGCTCGAGGCGGCCGACGACTACCTCGCCCAGGCGGGCGCCCTGGCGGACCCGGACGCGCGGCTCGCGCTCAGGCAGTCGACCAAGCGCAGGATCGCGAAGATCTGGGAGCAGGCGAGCGCGGGCAAAGCGGTCCGGTGATCAGGGTCCGCCTGCCGGGGGCGCCGCAGGAGCTCGTCGACAAGGGCGCCGTCGAGCTGGGCAAGGCGCGCGCGCACTTCGGCGATCCGGCGAACGACGGCACGCCGTTCGCGTTCGGCGTCTACAAGCTCCCCGCGGTGAAGAGCGCGCTCAACGAGACGTTCCGCTTCAAGTGCGCCTACTGCGAGAGCTACTTCGGCGCGACGCAGCCGCTCGACGTCGAGCACTTCCGCCCGAAGAGCGGGGTGCTCGTCGGGACGAAGCTCGTGTGGGGCGTCTACTACTGGCTCGCGGCGAGCTGGGGCAACCTCCTGCCCTCGTGCACCGACTGCAACCGGCCGCGAAAGCAGTCGCTGCCCGACGGCAGCGAGCAGACCCAGGGCAAGGCGAACCAGTTCCCGCTCTCCTCTGAGGACGTGCGCGCGGCGAAGGAGGGAGACGAGAAGGCCGAGTCCCGGCTGCTCGTGCACCCGTGCCTCGACCGCCCGGAGACGCACTTCACCTTCGAGCCCGACGGGATCGTGAGCTGGCGCTCGCGCAAGGGCAGGGAGTCGATCCGGGTCTATGCGCTCCTGCGTCGGGGGCTCGTCCAGGCGCGCCGCGCGCTGCAGATCGAGGTCCTCACGCACATCTCGATCGCGCGGGGGCTCGCGCAGAAGCTCGAGCAGGACGGCCCCGACGCCGATCTCGAGGCGCTGCTCGCCCTCGAGCTCCAGGCGCTGGCCCGCTTCGTCGACCCCGAGCACGAGTACAGCGCCACCGCTCGAGCCCTGATCGAGCCAGTGCTCGAGGAGCTGACGTCGTGAGCGACGACCCGCGCGCCTACGACTACTCGCACCCGACCCTGACCTGCGACGTGGTGATGAAGGGCGGCATCACGAGCGGCGTCGTGTACCCGCACGCGATCTGCGAGCTGGCGCGGACGTACCGGTTCGTCAACGTGGGCGGGACGTCGGCCGGCGCGATCGCGGCGGCGGGGGCGGCGGCGGCGGAGCATGGTCGCGACCGGGGAGGCTTCGAGTGGCTCGCCGCGCTGCCCGCCTGGATCGGTGCCGGCGGGAACCTCCTGGGACTGTTCCAGCCGCAGCGGGGCACGCGCCCGTACTTCCGGCTCTTCACCGCGGGGCTCGGGAGCACGGGCGCGGGGAAGTGGCTCCGGCTGGGCGGGGCGGCCGTACGGGGTTTTCCGCTCACGGTGCTCGCGGGGGTCGCCCCGGGGGTCGCGCTCGTGGTGCTCGCCGCGTGGACGGGCTCGGGCGCCCTGGCGGTCTGCGCGATCCTGGCGGGCGTGGTGCTCGCGGTGCTGGGCCTCGGCCTCGCCCTCGCGCTCCGCCTCGCCGTCGGGCTGCCCCGGGCGGTGGGTCGGAACGACCTCGGTCTCTGCACGGGGAACTCCCCCGAGGGGAGCGATGCTCCCGCCCTCACGCCGTGGCTCGCGGGCCTGATCGACGACCTCGCGGGCAAGGACGGCGACGACCCGCTCACCTTCGGCGACCTGCGAGCCAAGGGCATCCGCCTGCAGGTGATGACGACGAACGTGACCCACAGGCGACCGCAGCGCATGCCGTGGGATCACCACCAGCTGCTCTTCGACCCCACCGAGCTGAGATGGCTGTTCCCCGAGCGCGTCGTCGCCTGGATGGAGGCGCACCCTCCCGCGGCCGGGGACGGCGAGGAGGGCGAGCGGAGACGGAGGACGCTGGACGCGCTGGCGCCGCTCCGGCCGTTCCCGGACCCCGACGACCTCCCCGTCGTCGTGGCCGCGCGCATGAGCCTCAGCTTCCCGCTGCTGATCAGCGCAGTGCCGCTCCACGCGCTCGACCTCACGCGCGCGAGCACGCGCGAGGCGCTCGCGGCGGTCGAGGCCGGTCGCGTGCCCGCCACGCCCCTGGAGGCCGACGTGTGCTGGTTCTCGGACGGCGGCATCACCAGCAACTTCCCCGTCCACTTCTTCGACACGCCGCTCCCGACCCGACCGACCTTCGCGATCGATCTCGACGGCTTCCACCCCGACTTCGCGCGCAGCGACGACCAGGCCGAGAACGTCTACCTGCCGTCGACCAACGTCGGCGGCCTGCTGGACACGTGGCACCGCCTCGATCCCAAGCCGGGGCTGGGCAGCCTCACCGGCTTCCTCGGCGGGATCGTCCGCACCATGCAGAACCACGTCGACGCGGCGCTCACGCATCAGCCCGGCTACCGCGACCGGATCGTCCACGTCCACACCGCACCGGACGAGGGGGGCATGAACCTCACGATGCCGGCCGCCGTGATCGAGGCGCTCACGTCCCGCGGCCGCGCGGCGGGCCGCGCGCTGGTCGAGCGGTTCGCGGAGACGCCCGGCACCGCGCCCGGCCTCTCGTGGGACAACCACCGCTGGGTGCGCTATCGCAGCGCGGTCGCCGCGCTCGCGATGCAGCTCGAGCAGTTCGCGCACGCCTGGCAGTCGCAGGCGGACGGCGAGCGCTCGTACCCGGAGCTCGTCGACCGGGCCGACGACGTCGGCCCCGCCGGGTACCGCCTCGCGTCGGAGGAGCAGCGTGCGCTCGTGCGGTCGCTGACTGCTTTGCTCGCCGAGGCGGGCGCGCTCGCGGAGAGCGGGCCGGGCGACGCCGCGCGTGGCGCACCACGTCCGGAGCCGGTCGCCCGGATCGTTCCACCGGACTGAGCTTCGGAGCTAGCGCTCGACGCAGGCGGTGCTCAGCCCGCGCGAGGCGACGTTCCCGAGTGCCCCGCGCACTGCGGCATTCGGCACCGCGAACCCGTCGTCCGAGCTCTGGCGCCGCGCGAACGCGGTCGCGACGACGTTGCCCTGAGGATCGACGATCGGCCCACCGGAGTTCCCGCTCCGCACCCCGCCGCGGAAGCCGACCACCGAGCGTCCGAGCTTCAGGCGCCCGTACGCATCGCGCGCGGCGACGCGCGACGTGCGCCCGAGGCGGACGGGCGTCACGACGTACGGCCCGTCGAGGGGGTAGCCGAGCAGCGCCGCCGGGTCGCCCCGCTGCGGATCGGCGAGCGACAGCGGCCTGCCCTCGAGGCCGGGGACCTTCAGGATCGCGACGTCGTTCGAGGCGTCGAACGCGACCACCACGCCGGGGGTGCCGCGACCGTCGCCGCGGTCGACGACCGGCGACCGGATGCCCGCGACGACGTGCGCGTTCGTCACGACGAACCCGCGTCGCACGATCCATCCCGAGCCCTCGATCCCGAGGCCGCATGCGAACCCCCGCACGCGCACGACCGAGCTCCGCGCCGACCTGATCTCGGCGTCGCGGGCGATCGCGGGATCGGGCTCCGAGACGCCCGAGGCTGGGCCGACGATCGCGGAGAAGGTGTCGATCTTGTCGAGCGCGTCCATCACGCGCTCCGGCGGAAGCGCCTCGGTGAGCCCCGAGAGGATCGACGACTCCTGCGCCAGCCGCCGCAGGTTGCTCTGGCCGGGCATGTAGAGGAGAGCGGCGCCGACGACCCAGCAGAGCGCGATCCCCGTGACGGCGCCCAGCAGCACCCCGCCGGCCGAGTCGATGATCCGCAGCGGCGGCACCGGGAGCAGCGAGCGCCGAGCGGTGTGGCCCACGAACAGCCCGACGTACTGCCCGAGGATCCCGCCGAGGGCCGCGCCGGCGAGGGCGACGAGCGGCGTCCACCCGCCGAGCCCGCCCAGGAACCCGGGTGCGAGCCGCGACCCGGCGATGGCGCCCGCGACGAGCCCTCCGAGGGACAGGACGCCGGTGATCAGACCGCGGCGCACGCCCGCGACCCCGGTGAGGACGATGACCGCGAGCGCGATCCAGTCGACGAGATTCATCCTGCAAAGCATGCACATCGCGGGGCCCGTGTCCTCGCCCGATCGCGGCACGGCTACAATCACGCGGCCCTGGGGGCGTAGTTCAGTTGGTTAGAACGCCGGCCTGTCACGCCGGAGGTCGCGGGTTCGAGT
>CAVPZH010000034.1:0-18287 GCA_963710125.1 uncultured Actinomycetes bacterium
AACGTAAACAATTCGTATGAAACCCCTTTCGGGGAATGACACGGGGCTCGCGACCGTTCACACTATTTGAGCGCGCCGAGCCGCACAGCGTGAGCTGCTGCGCGCGGCGTCGACCTCCGGACACACGCCATCACCGCGCGGGCCTCGCTGGCCGCGCGCCTGAACACGAAACGAGGACGACTTGGAGACCAGCATCATCGAAATTCCCGCACTGGACGCGTTCGCCGCAGAGGCGGAGGAGCGCGGCAAGGTGGAGGCCCACGAGCTCGACGCGCTCGTGCTCGAGCACGAGCTCGACGAGGAGTCACTGGCCGCACTGCGCACGCTCCTGACCGAGCGCGGCGTCGAGCTGCCCGTGGACGAGGACGAGCTCGAGCTCGACCTGACTCCCGGCTCGGGCCCCGCCACGACGGACTCGCTCGGCCTGTTCCTCTCCGAGATCGGGCGCTACCAGCTGCTCACGGCGGCGGACGAGATCGCGCTCGCGAAGCGCGTGGAGCGCGGCGACCGTGCCGCGAAGGAGCGGATGATCAACTCGAACCTCCGCCTCGTCGTCTCGATCGCGAAGCGCTATCGCGGCCACGGCGTGCCGTTCCTCGACCTGATCCAGGACGGCGTGATCGGCCTCAACCGCGCGGTCGAGAAGTTCGACTACCGGAAGGGCTTCAAGTTCTCGACGTACGCGACCTGGTGGATTCGCCAGGCCTGCCAGCGGTCGGTCGCCAACCAGTCAGCGACGATCCGCGTGCCGGTGCACGTGCAGGAGCGCCAGCAGAAGCTCAACCGCGCACGCCAGCGCCTCGAGGTGAGCCTCGGGCGCCAGCCGACCGTCGAGGAGCTCGCCAAGGCGACCGGGCTGAAGCTGCACCACGTCCAGGAGGCCCTGGACGCGGTGGAGGCGTCGGTCTCGCTGAACCAGGCCGTCGGCTCGGACGGCGACGGCGAGCTCGGCGACCTGTTCGCCGACCGCACCGCGCCGGACCCCGTCGAGGAGGCCGACGAGACCTTCCAGCGCGAGCGCGTGCGCTCCGCCCTCTCGGGCCTGCCCGACCGCGAGCGCCGCGTGCTGGAGCTCCGGTTCGGCTTCGACGGCAGGGACAGCCTGACGCTCGAGGAGATCGGCCGGGAGCTGGAGCTGACGCGCGAGCGCGTCCGACAGCTCGAGAAGTCCGCGCTCGTCCGTCTGCAGCACGCGCTCGACAGCGACCCCAGGCCGCTGCAGCGCCGCCGCGACCTCGCGGACGCAGCCTAGGACCACCGGCGGGATGGGCCCCGGGCCCATCCCGCTTCTCCCCGTCCGGCGATCGGTGCTACCGTGCCGATCGATCAAAATCAGGACGAGGTCCGGTCGTGCGTTTCTGCACCTTCCTGCCCGTTCGTGAGTACTTGGCAAGGAGGTGTTTCAGCAGATGGCAACCGGAACCGTGAAGTGGTTCGACGACGCGAAGGGGTATGGCTTCATCACCCCCGACGACGGCGGCAAGGACCTCTTCGTGCACTTCAGCGGCATCGCGGGCGAAGGCTTCAAGTCCCTCCCCGAGGGCGCGAAGGTCGAGTTCGTGCCGGAGCAGGGCCAGAAGGGCCCGCAGGCGACCAACGTGGTCGTCGCCGGCTGATGCTCCGCTCGCCCGGGCGCGCCGCACACGGCGCGCCCGGGCCTTTCATGGCGCTGCCTACCCGGGAGAGGCGTGGCGGACAACGACGGCAAGGTCGAGCTGCAGGGTGAGATCGTGGAATCGTTCCGGGGAGGCATGTACCGGATCGCCCTCGACAACGGCCAGGAGACGCTCGGCTACGTGTCCGGCAAGATGCGCCGCTACAGGATCCGGATCAACCCCGGCGACCGCGTGACGGTCGAGCTCTCCGCCTACGACCTGACGCGCGGCCGCATCACGTTCCGGCAACGGTGACGCGGCGGCCGTGACGGCGGCGCCCCCGGTTCTCTGGACCCGGACGCGGCGCGCGTCGAACGGGCCGCGCTGACGCGCTACGCGCGCTGGCTCGCCGGGCGCGGCGTCGAGACGGACGGCTACCACGAGCTCTGGCGCTGGTCGGTGGACAGCCTCGAGGAGTTCTGGGCATCGATCTGGGAGCACTTCGAGGTCCGCGCCTCCGCACCGTACGACCGCGTGCTCGCCTCGCGCCGGATGCCCGGCGCCGAATGGTTCCCGGGCGCCCGTCTCAACTTCGCTGAGCACGTCTTCCGCAGCCGCGACCCCGATACGGTCGCGATCCGCCACGCGTCCGAGCTCCGCCCGCTCACCGAGACGACCTGGGGCGAACTCGAGGAGGACACGCGGAGGCTGGCCGCCTCGCTGCGCGCGTCCGGCGTCGGCCGGGGAGATCGGGTCGTGGCGTACCTCCCGAACATCGTGGAGGCCGTGGTCGCGTTCCAGGCATGTGCGAGCGTCGGCGCGATCTGGTCCAGCTGCTCGCCGGACTTCGGCGTGCGCAGCGTCGTCGACCGCTTCGCGCAGATCGAGCCGCGCGTGCTCCTGGCGGTCGACGGGTATCGGTACGGCGGCCGCGACCACGACCGGCTCGACGTCCTGGCACGGCTCCAGGCGTCGCTGCCGACGCTCGAGCGCACGATCGTCCTCGGTTACCTCCGCCCCGAGCCGGCCCTCGGCGGCCTCGGGGACGCGACCGGGTGGGAGGACTTCGCGCAGGAGGGGGGCGACGAGGCGCTCACGTTCGCGCAGGTCGCGTTCGACGACCCGCTGTGGGTGCTCTACAGCTCGGGGACGACCGGGCTGCCGAAGGCGATCGTGCACGGGCACGGCGGGATCCTGCTGGAGTCCCTCAAGGCGCTCAACCTCCACGTCGACCTGCACGACGACGACCGGCTCTTCTGGTTCACGACCACCGGCTGGATGATGTGGAACTTCCTCGTCGCGGGGCTCCTTACGGAGGCGTCGGTGGTGCTCTACGACGGCAACCCCGGCCATCCCGACCTCGGGGCGCTGTGGGGGCTCGCCGAGGAGGCCGGGATCACGTGCTTCGGGACGTCTGCGAGCTACATCGCCGCCTGCCTGAAGGAGGGAGTCAATCCGCGGGCCGGACGAGACCTGTCGCGGGTCCGTGCAGTCGGCTCGACCGGCTCGCCGCTCTCCCCGGAGGGCTTCGACTGGGTCTACGACTCGCTCGGCCCCGACGTGTGGCTCTTCTCGACCTCAGGTGGGACCGACCTCTGCACCGCGTTCGTCGGGGGGGTGCCCACATTGCCCGTCTACCGCGGCGAGCTCCAGGCACGTGCTCTCGGCGCCAAGGTCGAGGCGTGGAACCGCGAAGGCGTCCCGGTGGTCGGCGAGGTCGGGGAGCTCGTGCTCACGGAGCCGATGCCCTCGATGCCGCTCCGCCTCTGGGGCGACGACGACGGCTCCCGCTACCGCGCGAGCTACTTCGAGACGTACCCCGGGGTCTGGCGTCACGGCGACTGGATCGAGATCACCGAGCGCGGGACGGCGATCATCACGGGGCGCTCCGACGCGACGATCAACCGGGGCGGCGTGCGGATGGGGACGGCGGAGATCTACCGTGCCGCCCTCGCGTTGGACGAGGTCGTCGACGCCCTCGTCGTCGACCTCCCCCGTCCGGGGACGCAGGGCTACATGCCGCTGTTCGTCGTGCTGCGCGACGGCGCCGAGCTCGACGAGTCGCTGACCGAGCGGATCCGGGCGAGGATCCGCGAGGACTGCTCGCCGCGGCACGTGCCCGACGAGGTGCGAGCCGTGCCGGCGATCCCGCGGACGCTCTCAGGCAAGGCGCTGGAGGTGCCCGTGAAGCGGATCCTCTCGGGCGAGCCGGTGGAGCGCACCGTGAGCCGCGACGCGCTCGCGAACCCCGACGCGCTGCGGCCGTTCGAGGAGCTGGCCCGATCAGCACAATGGAAGGCGGAATGACGTACGTCGCCGACCCGGATCGCTACGAGCGGATGCCCTACCGGCGCGTGGGGCGCAGCGGGCTCCACCTGCCCGCGATCTCGCTCGGGCTGTGGAACAACTTCGGCGCCGACCGACCGCTGGAGACGAGCCGCGCCATCGTCCGCCGTGCGTTCGACCTCGGAATCACGCACTTCGACCTCGCGAACAACTACGGCCCGCCGTACGGCTCCGCGGAGGAGACCTTCGGACGCCTGCTCCACACGGACCTCCGCCCGTACCGCGACGAGCTGGTGATCTCCACGAAGGCGGGGTACGACATGTGGCCCGGCCCGTACGGGGAGTGGGGCTCCCGGAAGTACCTGCTCGCGAGTCTCGACCAGAGCCTGGGGCGGCTCGGGCTCGACTACGTCGACATCTTCTACTCGCACCGCGCCGACCCCGACACGCCGCTCGAGGAGACGATGGGAGCGCTCGACACCGCAGTCCGCCAGGGGAAGGCGCTATACGCCGGGATCTCGTCCTACTCGCCGGAGCGAACCCGCGAGACGGCCACGATCCTCGACCGCCTCGGCACGCCGCTCCTGATCCACCAGCCCTCGTACTCGATGCTGAACCGCTGGATCGAGGGCGGGCTGCTCGATACCTTGGGTGCCCTCGGCGTCGGCTGCATCGGCTTCTCCCCGCTCGCCCAGGGGCTCCTCACCGATCGCTACGTGGACGGGATCCCCGGGGACTCGCGGATCGCGCGCGACCTGAGCCTCCCCGCCGACCAGCTCAACGAGCAGACCGCCGCCAAGGCCGCGGCCCTGCGCAAGGTCGCGGCGGCGCGCGGCCAGACGCTCCCGGGCATGGCGCTCGCCTGGACGCTGCGCGACCCGCGGATGACGTCGACCCTCGTCGGCGCGAGCAGCGTCGGGCAGCTGGAGGAGAACGTGCGCGCCCTCGACCGGCTCGACTTCTCCGACGAGGAGCTCGCCGAGATCGATCGCTACGCGACCGAGAGCGAGATCAACATCTGGTCGTCCTCGAGCGAGGGGGGCTAGCGAGGATCACGGGGTCGACCAGCCGAGCGGGCGCCCGAGCAGACGCTCCAGCCGCCGGTTTGGCTCCGCGAACCGTGCCGCGAGCTCCGTCTGCGTCTCGGGCCGCATGGGCGGGTAGTCGCGGTCGAACACCCGAGGATAGGCCCCCAGCGAGTGGGGCGACGCGCCGAGGAAGGCGAGCACCGAGGCGTACGTCTCCGCCGGGCGCTCGCCCAGCTCCTCCGTCGTCACGATCAGCAGCTGGTCGCGGGGAAAGAACTCGAGCCAGCGCTCGATCTGCTCGGCGTACAGGCCGCGCGCCGCGTATGCGTGGTCCCACCACTCCCTGCTGAACGCCCGCGGGTCGGCCCGCAGGCGCTCGACCTCGCCGCGGAGACGCTCGTCCTCCGTGTCGAGAGCGTCCTCGAACGAGAGCGGCTCGCGTCCGAGCGCGACCTCGTGCTGGTAGTGGGAGTACGCGCGCTCGGAGGGCTCGCGCACGAGCACGATCAACCGGACGTCCGGGACGAGCGAGTACACGCGCTCGGGCGCGAGCGGATGGAAGACGTAGCTCGGGCTCGCCTCCCCGACGAGCCTGCCCTCGGTGCGGAACGGCAGCTGCCCGCGGTACCACGCCTCTCCCCGCCACCAGTGCCGGTCGAAGAAGCTGACCTCCTTCCAGAACGGGCCGAGGATCGCCGGATGCCAGCGCAGGTATGCGTAGAGAGCCGTCGTGCCCGCCTTCTGCGCGCCGATCACGAGGAAGTCGGGCAGCCCCCGCCAGCGGGCCGTCAACCTGCCCGACGCCCAGATCGTGTTGCGAACCACCTTCCGCACGGGGTCGGGAACGCGCGGGATCACCTCGGTGGGCACGCGGTGCATCTCGCGGTGCACGCTAGACGATCGACGGGGCCGCGCCTACGGACACGATCTGAGACCATCCACGCGGAGGCGAACGAAAGGGGACGCGCGGTGCCGGACGAGACGCTCACGATCATCGACAACCGCACGGGCCGGGAGTACACGCTGCCGATCACCGACGGGACGATCCACGCGACGGAGCTGCGGCAGGTCGGGCTCGTGGACGGCGACGGCGGCCTCATGTCCTACGACCCGGCCTTCCTCAACACGGCCTCGTGCCGCAGCGCGATCACCTACATCGACGGCGACGCAGGCATCCTCCGCTACCGCGGCTACCCGATCGAGCAGCTCGCCGAGGAGACGAGCTTCCTCGAGACCGCGTACCTGCTGCTCGAGGGTGAGCTGCCCACGGCCCCGCAGCTCGAGGAGTTCGAGCAGACCGTCCGCTCGCACACGTACGTCCACACGAACGTCCAGAAGTTCCTCGAGGGGTTCCGCTACGACGCGCACCCGATGGGGATGCTGCTCGGCGCCGTCGGCGCGCTCTCCACCTTCTACCCCGACGCGAAGCAGATCGCCGACCTGGAGAGCCGCAGGCTCCAGCGCGTACGTCTGCTCGCCAAGCTGCCCACGATCGCCGCGTTCGTCTTCCGGCACTCCCGCGGCCTGCCGTACGTGCTCCCCCGCAACGACCTCGGCTACATCGCGAACTTCGTCAACATGACGTTCGAGATCGGCGGACGCCACGAACCGAACGAGGTGCTCCAGCGCGCGCTCGAGATCCTCCTGATCCTGCACGCCGACCACGAGCAGAACTGCTCGGCGAGCGCAGTCCGCGGAGTCGGGTCGTCGCAGGTCGACCCGTTCTCGGCCGTCTCGGCGGGGATCGCCGCGCTCTACGGGCCGCTCCACGGCGGCGCGAACGAGGCGGTGCTGCGGATGCTCGACGACATCGGCGACGTCCGCGGCGTGCCCGCCTTCATCGAGGAGGTCAAGGCGGGGCACGGCCGCCTGATGGGGTTCGGTCACCGCGTCTACAAGAGCTACGACCCGCGCGCGAAGCTGATCAAGCGCGTCGCGGACGACGTCTTCGCGCAGACGGGCCTCAACCCGAAGCTCGAGATCGCGCTCGAGCTCGAACGGATCGCGCTCGAGGACGACTACTTCGTCGAGCGGAAGCTCTACCCCAACGTCGATTTCTACTCCGGGCTCATCTACCAGGCGATGGGCTATCCGACCGACTACTTCACCGTGCTGTTCGCCGTCGGCCGGCTGCCCGGCTGGATCGCCCAGTGGGAGGAGATGCTCGCCGACCCGGAGCAGAAGATCGCCCGCCCGCGACAGGTCTACGTCGGCGAGGCCGAGCGCCCGTACGTCTCTCTGGAGCAGCGCGGCTGACGCAGCTCACGGGGTCTGGCCCCCGCCGCCCGCGACGCGGATCCGTTGGCGGCTGTGTTCGACTCGGGTCGACACCGCGGACGGGCCCCGGTACCCGGGTGTGCAGCTCAAGTCCGACACCGCGGAACGGCGGCGCTACCCGGGTGTCGGACCTCGAGTCGGACACCTCGCACGCAGCGGGACCGGCGGAGCACGGGTATCCGACCGGGGCCGGGCCGACCCGGTCTCGGTAGTTCGCCACACCCCACGATCCGCGGACGTGCCGATGGCGCACGTCTCCACGCCGGGGACACTCGGGTCGGTACTTGCCAGCGCGGGAAGGAGGCGCGATGAGCGCGAGCCCGCCGATCGTCGAGGCGCAGACGATCGTGAAGACCTACGACACCGGTGCGGTACGGGTCGAGGCGCTGCGCGGCGTCGATCTGACGCTCGAGCGCGGCGAGATGGTCGCGATCATGGGGCCGAGCGGCTGCGGGAAGACCACGCTCCTGAACTGCCTCTCCGGCCTCGATACGATCGACTCGGGAGACGTCGTGATCGACGGGACCTCTCTTTCGCGGATGTCCGACCGGGCGAGAACGGACTACCGCGCGCGACACATGGGCTTCGTCTTCCAGTTCTACAACCTGATGCCCGTGCTGAGCGCCGTCGAGAACGTCGAGCTGCCGCTGCTCGTCGCCCGCGTCGACACACGAAGCGCCCGTCGCCGGGCGCTCGACGCGCTCGATCTCGTCGGTCTCGCCGACCGGGCCGGGCACGTGCCGGACGCGCTGTCGGGCGGCGAGCGCCAGCGCGTCACGATCGCACGCTCGCTCGTCAACGACCCCGCGATCGTCTGGGCCGACGAGCCGACCGGCGACCTCGACTCGGAGAACGCGCAGGAGATCGTCGCGCTCATGCGGCGACTGAACCTCGAGCGCGGGCTCAGCTTCCTGATCGTCACGCACGACATCTCCGTCGGCAGGCAGACCGACCGGATCGTGCGCATGCTCGACGGCGCCGTCGTCGAGGAGCAACAGTTGGAGGTGCCGCATGTACTCGCGCGTCACGCTGCTTGAGATCGACACGCTGCGCGTGGACGTGGAGGACGTGCTCCACGAGTTCGAGACGCGGATCCTGCCCGACGTCCGCGAGATGCCCGGCTACGACGGCATCGCGGTCATGGTCACGCCCGAGGGCAAGGGCATGGTCGTGAGCTTCTGGGACACCGAGGAGGACGTGGAGGCGAGCGCGACACTCGCGGCCAGTGCCGTCGAGGAGTTCGTGACCGTCTACCGTGCGCCCCCGGGGCGTGAGCACTATCGGGTCGCCTACGCGGAGATGCCGAGGGTGACCGTGGAGTCGTGAACGAGCTCTTCGGGATCCCGCTCGACACCCTGGTCGTCGTCCTCGCGATCGGATTGGGGGTGGCGTTCGGGATCCTCGCGGTGCTCGCGATCCGCAATCCCGTGCTTGTGCGGCTCGGCGTGCGCAACTTCGGCCGTCGACGCGCGCGCACTGGGCTGATCGTGCTCGGGTTGATGCTCGGCACGACCATCGTCGCCGCGGCGCTCGTCACGGGCGACACGATGAGCCACACGATCCGGACGACCGCGACGGCGGCGCTCGGCGAGTCGGACGAGGTGGTCTCGGCGAAGGGCGCCGTCGACGACATCCCGGGCGAGCTCGGCGACGCGAGCGGGATCCGGTGGTTCCCCGAGACGGTGGCCGGCGAGATCGAGTCGACTCTCGGCCCGGGACTGGCCGACGGCGTCGTGAACGTCGTCGTCGACAACACCGCGCTCCAGGCGCCCCGGACGGGGCAGGGCGAGCCGAGCGCCATGCTCTTCGCCGCGGATCCGGCTGCGATGGACGGGTTCTCGCCGATCGTCGGCTCGAACGGCGAGGAGCGCTCCCTCGCGGACCTCCGCTCCGGGCAGGCGTATCTGAACGTCGACGCCGCCGACGAGCTCGGCGCGCGCCCCGGCGACATGGTGATCGCCTTCCCTGCAGGCAAACCTGCGTACCTGAAGGTGCGGGACGTCGTGTCGTTCAACGGCGCCGCGACAGCAGACGCCGCGGTGCTCCTCCCCCTCCACGAGGCGCAGATCATGTACGGGCGCTTCCACGACGTGCTCGGCGTGATGATCTCGAACCGCGGCTCGGGAGACGGGGCTGTCGCCCTGTCCGACGCCGTCGAGCGGAAGCTCCAGCCGACGCTGGCCTCGCACGAACTCGAGGTACAGACGATCAAGCAGGACGCGATCGAGGCCGCCGACGAGGCCGGGAGCGCCTTCATGGCCTTCTTCACGACCTTCGGGTCGTTCTCGATCGCCGCGGGGATCCTCCTGATCTTCCTGATCTTCGTGATGCTCGCCGCCGAGCGGCGCGGGGAGCTCGGAATCGCCCGAGCGGTGGGGACACGGCGCGGGCACCTCACCGAGATGTTCACGTTCGAAGGTGCGGCGTACGACCTCGTCGCCGCGGCGGTTGGCGCGATTCTCGGAGCGATGGTCGCCTTCGGGATGGTCTACGTGATGGCGCGCGCGTTCAGCGCCGAGAACGAGGACGCAGGCCTCCAGATCGAGTACGCGTTCACCTGGCAGAGCCTGCTCATCGCGTTCTCGCTCGGAGTCCTGCTCACGCTGATCGTCGTCGCGTTCTCCGCCTGGCGCGTGAGCACGATGACGATCGCGACGGCGATCAGGAACCTGCCCGAGCCGCCTGTCGTGCGCAAGCGCCGCAGGGTCGTGGTCGGAGGGCTCGGCCTCGCCTTCGGCCTCCTGCTCGTCCTCAGCGCGGGGAACGCGGCGACGCCGCTGATGCTCGGCGTGTCGCTTCTGATCGTCAGCCTGGTCCCCTTCGCGCGGCTCGTCGGGATCCACGACCGGCCCGCGTACACGGTCGCCGGCCTGCTGATCGTCGTCCTGCTGATGCTGCCGTGGAGCGCCTGGGAGTCGGTCTTCGGCCCGCTCTCGATGGACTTCTCGACCTGGATCGTGTCGGGGTTGATGATCGTCGTCGGTGCGGTCTGGGTGATCGTCTACAACGCCGACCTGCTCCTCGGCGCGACGATGGCGGCGCTCGGCCGGGTCAAGGCGCTCGCGCCGCTCCTGCGGATGTCGATGGCCTACCCGCTCCGGAGCCGGTTCCGGACGGGCACGACGCTCGCGATGTTCACGCTCGTGGTGTTCACGCTCGTCACCGGCTCGACGTCGACCGAGTCGTTCCAGGCGGCCCTCAGCAACACCGACACCTTCGGCGGCGGGTTCGACATCCGCGCCGGGACCGGTGCGCGCGCGTCGATCCCCGACATGCGCGCCGAGCTCGACTACCGCCTCGCAGACAGGTCGAGCGACTACCCCCTGGTCGCCAGTCAGTCGGTCCTCGCCGTCGACGCGCGCCAGCTGGGCACCGGCCGAGCGTTCGAGGGGTACCACGTCCGCGGCCTCGACGGCCCGTTCCTCTCCCATACGACGTTCCAGCTCGGCGCGATCGCCCGCGGCTACACGAGCTCGAACGACGTCTGGACTGCCGTTCGGCAACACCAGGGGCTCGCCGTCGTCGACAGCCTCGTCGTGCAGCGACGCGACCAGTTCGGCTTCAACGCGATGCCCTCGGACTTCAGGATCACGGGCTTCTACGCCGACGAGGGCAAACCGTTCGACCCGGTGCCGGTCGAGGTGCTCGACAAGCAGACGGGCAACAAGACGCGCCTCACGATCATCGGCGTCCTCGCCGACTCCGCGCCGTTCGAGATGAGCGGGCTCTCGACGTCACAGTCGACTCTCGCCTCGGCGTTCCCGGGCAGGGCAGACCCGACGATCCACTACTTCACCGTGGCACCCGGCGTCGACCCGGACAAGGCGGCCGCCCGACTCGAAGCGGCGTTCCTCTCGAACGGGCTCGAGGCGGATTCGATCCGGAAGGTCGTCGCCGACTCGGTCGCCGCGAACAAGACGTTCAACCGGCTGATCCAGGGCTTCATGGCGCTGGGCCTGGTGGTCGGCGTGGCGGCGCTCGGCGTGATCAGCGCCCGGGCGGTCGTCGAGCGCCGGCAGCAGATCGGCGTCATGCGCGCGATCGGATTCCGCCGCACGATGATCCAGGCCGTGTTCCTGCTCGAGTCCTCGTTCGTCGCGCTGACCGCGATCGTGGTGGGAACGGGGCTCGGGCTGCTGCTCGGCTGGAACATCATCGCCGACTCGCGGAAGCAGCCGAGCTGGGCGGACCTCCAGATGGTCGTCCCCTGGGGCGATCTCGTCCTGATCTTCGTCGTCGTCTACGCGGTCGCCCTGCTCGCGACGCTTGCGCCCGCGCTCCGCGCGTCGCGCGTCGCACCCGCCGAGGCGCTCCGCTACGAGTAGGCCGCGCCCGTCAGCGTCGCACCTGCACCACCGAGTACGCGGTCGACGGGGTCGGCGCGGTGCCGAAGCGTGCGTTGACCGCGTAGAGGCGGCTGCCGAGGCGGCCGATGGTCGTCGGCACGTCGAAGTCCGGGTCGGTGATCGTGCGTGCCACCGTGCCCGAGGCCAGTCCCTTCGCCAGCGCGACGACCGCGATCAGGTTGTCGCTGTTCCGGACGACGTAGAGCGTCCGGCCGAGCAGCAGGATGCCGTCGCCGTTCGGGACGGTCGCGCCGCCGAGCCCGATCTCCGTCGTGGCCCCGGTCGCGGCGACGACGCGGTACAGCTTCCCGGTCGCGCTCTGGACGACCACGAGCGTCTTCCCGTTCGGGGTCGCGTCGATGCCGTTCAGGTTGAAGCCGGACACCAGCCGGAAGTCGCCCGTCAGCGGGACGGCCCGAGCCGCCGACGCCGGCTTGCCGTTCTTCTCGAGGGGCAGCCTGTAGAGCACGGCACGGTTCGAGTCCGTGAACCACGCGGCGCGCTTCGTCACGACCACGTCGTTCACGAACGTCGCACCGCCTCCCGACGCGAGCTGGAGCTCGCGGAGGAGCGCACCGGTCTGCGCGTCGTAGACGAAGCCCTTGCCCGTTCCCCCGCCAGCGACGAACAGCCTGCCGCGATCGAAGTCGAGCCCGATCGCCGCCCGGCCGGACGCGCCCGCCACCAGCGTCGCACCCTGCCCCGTGCGCAGGTCGCCCCGGAAGATCGCTCCCGTCGGGATCGAGCCGACGTAGAAGGTCGTCCCCCTGCCGATCGCAATGCCTTCCGGCTGCCAGCCGTCGGGCAGCGAGATCGTCTCGGGGAACACGGCCTTCGCGAAGGCGGTGGAGGCGGCGAGGGCGGCGACGGCGGCGACCGCCGTCAGCAGCAGAAGCGTGCGGCGCATGGCTGACCCCCTTTCTCGAGCGTCTTCGTAGTGTGATACCCGATTCGCGGCGCGACAACCGGTCGTACGCGGCCGGGCCGAGGTCGGATCTCGGACCGGGACACGGGGGCGGCGGCAGGTCTGCACGGCGCTCGAGCGCACCGCCCGGCCACGGCCCGCGAGCCACGTGGCGCAGTGCCGTGGACATCCGTTGCCCCGCAGACGACGATGTCCCGTGGAGCGGGCACTGGCCGGGCACACCGGCAGAGGAGGACCAGCGCATGGAGGCGGTGCGGATCGACAGGTGGCTCTGGGCGGCGCGCCTCTTCCGCACGCGCTCGGCCGCGACCGAGGCCGTGCTCGGCGGCCGCGTCCACCTGAACGGCGGGCGCGTGAAGCCGGCCAAGGACGTCTCCCGCGGCGACAGGCTGGTCGTGACGGTCGGCGACGTCCGTCGCGAGCTCGTCGTCCGCGGGGTCGCGGAGCGCCGCGGCCCCGCAGCCGTCGCGGCGACGCTCTACGAGGAGACGCCGGAGTCGGTCGCGCTGCGCGAGCAGCGGGCGCTCGAGCGGCGACTCGCACGCCCGCTCGGGGCGGACCTCGGCGCACGCCCGACGAAGCAGGACCGCAGGCGTCTCGAGGCCCTCCGACGCGCCGAGCGGCGCCGCTAGCGGCCCGGCCCCCGGTCTATGCGGACGACGGTCCGCGGCGGAGCGCGAGCAACACCGCGGCGAGCAGGGCGAGGGCCGCCGCGGCCGCCCCTGCCACGTCCACGCCCAGACCTCGGGCGCGGACGGCGTCGGCGACCGCCAGGAGCACGGCGGCCGCGACCAGCGTCGCGACGCCGAGCCCGGCGACCCAGCCGAGGCGCCGGAGTCCGTCGCCTCGCTCGCCCAGCGCCCTCGTCCGCTCGTCGATCGACCAGTAGGCGAGCTCTGCCGCAACGAGCGTTCCCGCGGCGAACGCGGGCGCAGCGACGTCGAGGGGGACGTCGTCGGCGACCAGCTGGCCCGCGTAGATGCCGCCGACCAGGACGAGTGCCGCGGTGACGAGCGACGGCCATCCGCGCAGGAGGCCCACGACGAGCGCCGCGAGGGCGGCGACGGCCACGCGCGTCCCCACCTCGCGGACCGTGTCGCTCCCACGCACCAGCGGCAGGACGGCGAGCCCGCCCACGCACGCGACGGCGCCGAGCCCGGCCGCTAGGCGCGTGCCCGCCCCGCGTAGCGCCGGTATGTCCTCACCCCCTCGAGCGCCTCGCCGAGCGACGACCCGTCTCCCCAGCGCGCGACGCCGACGCCGAGCCGCTCCAGCCGAGCGCGGAGCACCTCGCGCTCGAGGAGCCAGAGGCGGTATGCGAGCCGGCCGACCCGACCCGGGCCGTGCGTGACGAGCCCGGCCGCGTCCAGCTCGACGACGAGGAGATCGAACCGCCGTGCGCGGAGATCCTCGAGCGCGGCCACGAAGCGCGGGTCGACGAGCGGTGTCAGCGCGACCACGAGCGCCTTCGGCGGGAGGATCCGGGCGGGGACGAGGTTCACGTCGCGCCACGTGAAGGTCGGCTCGACGCCCGTCTCGAGCAACGTCTCGATCAGGCGGTACCGCTGGCCGACTCCCATCCCCGGGCGTAGCCACCGGAGGATCCCGCCGTACCCGACGAGACCCACGCGGTCGCGGCGCTCCAGGTACCGCGCCGCGAGCGTGGCCGCGGCGCGCACGGCGTCGTCGAGGGTGCTGCGACCCCCGAGGCCCACGTCCACGAAGGTGTCCACGAAGAGGACGACGTCGGTGTTGCGCTCCGGGTGGCGCTCGTTGACGACCAGCGCCTGTCGCCGGGCGGAGGCGCGCCAGTTGATGGAGCGGACGCGGTCTCCGGGCACGAAGTCGCGGAGATCCGCGTACTCGATCCCGTCACCGGAGGTGCGGGCGACCTCGCTGCCGACAAATGCCTGGGTGTCGAGGGCCGCGAGCACCCTGCCGACCGTCTCGGGACGCGGGTACGCCTTGAGGACCAGGGCCGTCCTCAGCCGTTGCTCCCAGACGACAAGCCGTAGGAGGTCCGTGACCCGAAGCTCGATGCCCCCGACGTCGTAGGCGCCCCAGCGCGCGCCGCGGAGGGTGAGCGGGACGACTCGCTCCCGGCCGGGCTCGAGCCGCATCGCGCGGACGTCGCCGCCGTCTGCGGCCTCGATGCCCTCGGGCAGGTCGAGCGCGAGCTCGAGACGGTCGACCCGTGCCGGCGACTCGACCCTGAGCTCCGCCGCGACGTCGTCTCCTTCGAGTGACCGCGTCGTCTCCAGGGTGAGGGAGGCATGGACGCGCGGCTCGCGCGCGAGGCCCGTGCCGAGCACGAGCAGCAGCGCGAACGGCGCCGCCACGATCGCGAGCTCCGGCCTGCGCAGCGCGAGCGCGGCGACCAGGCCGACCGCCGCGAGCACCGCGTAGCCGCCGAGCCGCGCGCCGCCCCGGCGGCTCATCCCGACGTCGGGACGACCTCGACCCGCGGGGTGGGGACGGCGTCGAGGACCTCGCGGACGACGTCCTCCGCCGAGATCCGGCGCACCCAGAGCTCGGGTCGGAGCACGAGCCGATGCGCGAGCGCCGGCACCGCCACCGCCTTGACGTCGTCGAGCAGGACGAAGTCGCGTCCGGCGAACGCCGCCTTGCAGCGGGCGAGCTTCAGCAGGGCGAGGCTGCCGCGGGGGCTGGCGCCGACCGCGATGCTCTGTGACGCCCGTGTGGCCGCGGCGACGTCCACGCAGTAGCCGCGGACACTGTCGGCGACGTGAACGTCCTCGATCGCGCGCTGCAGCTCGCGAAACGTCTCGCGGTCGACGATCGCCCGCAGCTCGAGGTCGTCTGCCTGCCGCTCGATGCGTCGGCCGAGGATCTCGACCTCGTCCTCGCGGGCGGGGTACCCGAACGCGGTGCGCAGCAGGAAACGGTCGAGCTGGGCCTCGGGCAGCGCGTAGGTGCCCTCGTACTCGATCGGGTTCTGGGTCGCCATCACGAGGAACGGAGCCTCGAGGGCGTATGTCTGCCCCTCGATCGTCACCTGCCGCTCCTGCATGCCCTCGAGCAGGGCGGCCTGCGTCTTCGGCGGGGCGCGGTTGATCTCGTCGGCGAGGAGGAGGTTGGTGAAGATCGGCCCCGGCCTGAACTCGAAGTCGCCGTCGCGCTGGTTCCAGATCGACGCGCCCGTCACGTCGGACGGCATCAGATCGGGCGTGAACTGGATGCGCGTGAACCCCATGCTGAGCGTCTGTGCGAACGAGCGGGCGGCGAGCGTCTTGGCCAGCCCCGGATAGTCCTCCAGCAGGACGTGTCCGTCGGCGAGGAGCCCCATCAGCGTCAGCTCGAGCGCGTCGCGTTTCCCCACGACGGCCCGCTCGACCTCGTCCAGCACCCTGCCCGACACCTCGTGGACCTCCCGGAGCTCCACTACAGCCGCTCCAGCGAGCCGACGACGCGGTCGAAGGCTTCGGGGGACGGTCCGCGAGCCCGCCCGTCGGGCGCGGGTCGATCGGGTCGCACGAGCTCCCATGTCTCGTCTCCGAGCAGCTCTCGCGCGGTCTCCGGCTGGTCGTCGAGTACGACGCCGCGGCGACTCTCCAGCAGCGACGCCGCCAGCGCCCTCAGTCGGGGACGCAGCCTGACGTGCAGGTCGAGCGCGTCGTCCAGCCCGAGCGCGACGACGTTCTCGAGCTCCGCGAGGCCGCGCGGCGCCGGTGGGCGGCGCGTCGGCCTCGGTCGCCCGCCCCGGAGGCTGCCGACGGGCGGGAAGGCGCGGCGCATGGCCCCCAGGGCGAGCCAGAGGACGATCCCGCACGCGATCAGCGCGTAGATCCGCACGCCCGGCGCGAGCCTGCCCGGCAGAAACGCCGCCACGATCAGGAGAGCGACCGTCGGGAGGACGAGCAGGCGGAGGGCGCGCGCGAGCCCGCCTCCGGTCACGCCGGCACCCCGGCGGCGGCAGGTGCTCCACGGGGGCGCGGCGCGGCCGCCCGAAGCTCGTCCCGCACGTGCTCGAGCGCGTCGATCGCCTCGTCCTTCATCCCCGAGTCGACGTGGTGCTGCGAGAACTCCGCCCGGACGAAGAGGTCGGCGAGACGGCGGATGCTGCTCCTGTCGACGTCGAGGGTCGACAGGACGCGTGACACGTGCTCCTCCGGCGTGTCCGCGGGCCGGCGAGGCTCGCCGTGTGCGGCGAGCACCCGCTCGAGGCGCGCGTACGCGCCGATCACGGCCCGGCGGGGGTCGGCCTCGGCGCGGAGGTCGTCGAGTGTGAGATCCAGCGCGACGGCGAGGTCGCCCGCGAGTGCCACGCCCTCCTCGGAGGACTGCCTGCGCCGGGCCGAGAGGACGAGTGCCGCCGCGCCCACCGCGGCGAGCGCCAGCACGACGACGACCGGGAGCCACGCGAACTCGAACTGGTAGCCGGGATCGGACCCGGCCGGGAGGCTGGGCGCAGGGGGGCTCCCCTCTCCACGATCGAGCGGTGTCTGCTGCGGGTCGAACGAGAGGTGCCAGCCGCGCAGGCGGACGTACAGGGCGAGCGCGAACCCGAACGCCAGGAGGGACGCCAGCGCGTGCAGGTCGCGTCGCTTGCGAGGCGCAGTCCATTCGTGCTCCCGCCAGCGGACGATGACGAAGACGACGGCCGCCAGCGTGACGGCGAGCGCGACGAGCATCAGGCTGAAGACGGTGTCCAGCAAGGAATCCGCGGGTGAGGTGGAACTGCCCGAGCCCCTCGGCGTCGATCCCGTGGCGGCGACGGTCACGACCCCGAGGAGCGCGAGAACGCCGAGGGCCGGCACGACCGCCCGCAGCGCACGCGAGGAGCCACGCCGGGGAGCCGGGGCGGCGTCGGGGTCGCCGGGCACGCGTCGTCGCACGCGGCAAAGCGTACAAGCGGGAACCCGCGCCGCCGCCGGCCCCGCGCGATCGCCGACACTGGCCCGGCCGGCCGGCTCAGGCGGTCGAAGGAATGCCGGAGCCCATGTACGCCGGCAGGACGTCCTCGGCGATGCGCTCCACCTGGTCGAGCCGCGGGATCTGGGGGAAGACGATCAGGAGGTCGATCCCCGAGTCCGCATAGGCGGCGATCTCCTCGGCGATCTTCCCGCTCGGGCCGTGGTGGATCAGGTTCGCCGGCTCCGTCCAGAGCGCGCCGTAGTAGCGGAGCACATGGTGTGCACCCTCCTCGAGGGCCGTCTGCGGGTCGTCGTCGACCGCCACGTAGGCGAGGCCGGCGAGCGTGGCGTCCGGCTTTCCCACCGCTGCGAAACCGTCCCGGATCGCCGGGGCGCGCTCCGCCATCGCGGCGGCGCCCGCGGTGCCGAACACGAAGCCGTCGGCGCTGCGCAGCGCCCGCTCGACCGCCCTCGGCTGCGACGCGCCCGCCCAGATGGGCGGACCGGGATCCTGCACCGGCGGCGGCCCGAGCACGCCGTGGTCCCGGTCGGACGTCCGTGCCTCCTCCCAGATCGCACGGATCCGGGCGATCTGCCGCTCGAAGCGTGCGGAGCGCCCCTCGTACGCCGCACCGAGCGCCTCGTAGTCGTCCTCGCGCCCTCCCTGCGCGACGCCGAGCACGAGACGTCCGGCCGAGAGCCGGTCGACGACGGCGGCCTGCTTCGCGACGACCACCTCGTTGCGCGGCGGCAGCTGGAGGATCGTGGTCGCCAGACCGATGCGGTCGGTCACGCCGGCGACGCCGGCGAGCGTCGTGAGCGGGTCCCAGGAGTCGTAGTTCGGCTTGTCGATCGTGCCCAGCATCGCGAAGCCCGCCTGGTCGGCGAGGCGCGCCCAGTCGAGCATCAACGACCGGTCCGTCTCGTGGGCCATGGTGTTCGGCAGACCGATCCCG
>CAVPZH010000035.1:0-26692 GCA_963710125.1 uncultured Actinomycetes bacterium
CACGCAACCGGATCATCGCCGGCCTCGCGGCGGCCACGGTAGTCGTCGAGGCGCGAGAGCGGTCGGGTGCGCTCATCAGCGCGGACTTCGCGCTGGAGGACGGTCGCGACGTGCTCGCGGTTCCGGGCGAGATCACCAGCACGCTGAGCGCGGGAGCCAATGCATTGCTCCGTCAGGGCGCAACGCCGGCCACGTGCGTGGGCGACGTCCTCGAGGCGTTGGGGCTCGACCCCCGAGCGCCGGGTGGGGACGTCCCGGACGACCCAGGGTCGGCCGCCGTGCTGGCCGCGCTCGCCGCGGGAGCCGGCACCGCGGACGAGCTGGCGCGCGCGACCGGCCTCGCCGCGGGCGAGCTCGCCGCCGCGCTCGCCCTGCTCGAGCTGGCCGGCGCGGTCGCGGTGGAGGAGGGGGTGGTGCGCAGTACGATCGCGCGGTGACGCTGTCCTACTGGCTCGAGGAGCCCACTTCCCCTTTGCCGCGCGGGGCCGGGACGGAGCCCGTCGACGTCGGCGTCGTCGGCGCGGGCGTGACGGGATGCGCGTGTGCGCTCGCGCTGGCGGAGAGCGGTCTGCGCGTCCGCGTCGTCGACGAGCGGCGGGTGGCGGGGGGCGCGAGCGGCCGAAACGGCGGCTTCGCGCTCCGGGGCACCGCGGCCCCGTACGACGAGGTGGTGGCCTCGTTCGGCCGAGAACGGGCACTCGAGCTGTGGCGCTGGACGGAAGCAGAGCTCGACGCGATCGCCGCGCTGGCGGGCGACGCGTTCCGCCGCGGCGGCAGCCTGCGGCTCGCGGCGGACGCGGAGGAGCGCGAGGAGCTGCGGGACGAGGTTGAGGGGCTCTGGGCCGACGGTCTCGAGGCGGAGTGGATCGATGCGCCATCCGGGGCGCTCGAGGGTCGCTTTACCGCTGCCATCCGCCACCCCACCGACGGCGCCCTGCAGCCGGCCCGCTGGGTGCGACGGCTCGCCGGGCTGGCCGCCTCCGCGGGAGCGGAGTTCGTCGAGGGGCAGCGGGTGTCGGATCCGGCGCAGCTTGGGGCGGACACGGTCGTGGTGGCGACGGACGGCTATCCGAGCGGGCTACTCGGCGAGCTCGAGGGACTGATCGTGCCGACCCGCGGACAGGTGATCGCGACAGAGCCGCTCACGGAGCGCTTGTTCGAGGCACCGCACTACGGCCGGCACGGGTTCGACTACTGGCATCAGCCGGCGGACGGAAGACTCGTCGCCGGGGGCTTCCGCGACGTGGCGCTCGAACGGGAGTTCACCGCCGTCGAGGAGCTGACCGACGAGGTGCAGGCGTCCCTCGAGCGGTTCGTGAACGAGCTGGTCGGTCGAGAGGTGCGGGTCGACTACCGCTGGGCCGGGATCTTCGGGCTCGTGCTCGACTTCATGCCGGTCGTCGGCCGCGTGCCGGGTCGATCCGAGACGTGGGTCGCCGGCGGGTACTCGGGGCACGGCAACGTGCTCGGTTTCGCGTGCGGGCGCCTCGTCGCCCGCGCGATCACCGGCGACCGCGACTCCCTCCTCGACCTCTTCGAGCCCGCCCGGCTGCTCGGGTGACAAACCGGGCCCGGCGGCGCCGCGGCAACTGCGGCAATGGCGTTCGGTCGGCCGTACCGCGCGGGACTTCGTCTCGCGTGGCACGGTTCGCGAGCGCCCGCCAGGGGCGGCACCGTCCCCGCCGGCCGGAGCGGGATCAAATGACCCCGCTCGGCCGGCCGGGGCTCGCGTGCGCTACTGGTCGCCGATCAGGAACGCGATCTGGCGGTCGCTGCCGACGCGTGCGTCGAGCGACTTGTCGTCCAGCAGGTCCGAGGCGCCGCTCTCCAGAAAGACCCGCGCGCCCTGCTCCTCGATCACCTCGTCGTCCTCGCCGGGGACCGAGGCGATGCTGAGCTCGAACGACGCTCGCCCCTCCGCGGTCTCGCTGGCGACGATCCTCATACCGCTCGAATCCTGATCGCCCGGAGCCGAAGCCACGATCTCCTTCACGGCCTCCACCGCGTTCTCGGTGAGTGTGAGCGACATGCTCACACCTCCTTCCTCTCGGGTGTGGGTCGGAAGAGCCTCACGCTAGCAACGCATCGGCCGCCGTCCGCCCGTCTTTACGTGGTCGTAAGAAACTCGGGGGCGGGCGGGGCCGCCGCCGCTAGAGCGCGAGCCGTTGGAGGTCGAGCTCGTCCGCGTGGACGAGCGCCGCGCCCGCGATCGCGAGGTCCTGGATCGCGAGGCCGGTGGAGTCGAAGAGCGTGATCTCGTGCTCGTCCGACCGCCCCGGCGCGTCGCCCGCCAGCACCGCGCCGAGCTGGGTCACGTCGTCCGGCCCGAGCGCGCCCGCCCCGACTGCTGCGGTCAGCTCGCCCCCGTGGCTCGCCTGATCCCAGTCGTCGCAGAAGACGCGCGCGCGAGCGAGCTCGCCGACGGCGATCTCGGCCTTTCCCGGGCCGTCGGCGCCCATCAGCGAGACGTGCTGCCCGGGCTGCAGCGACCCGTCGGCGAAGAGGATCGCGCCGCCCGGCGTCACCGTGATCACGACGTCCGCGGCGAGCGCCTCGTGGAGGCTCGCCGCGGCCCGGACGCCGAGCTCCGCCGCGATCGACGCGAGCCGGGCGGGATCGACGTCCCAGACGATCGTGTCGGTTCCCCGCGCCCGGAGCAGGCGTGCGGTCTCTGCGCCGTTGACGCCGCAGCCGACGACCGCTGCGCCGACGCCGGGTCGGCCGAGCGTCTCGGCGGCGATCACGCCCGCCGCCGCAGTCCGCAGCGCCGTGACGGCGGCGGCGTCGAGCAGCGCCTCGAGCTCTCCCGTCTCGGCGTTCGAGAGCACGACCAGGCCCGCGACGGTCGGGAGCCCCCGCCCGGGGTTGCCGGGGAAGGACGTGACCCATTTGAGGAGCGCGTGGCCGCCGCCGAGCGCAGGCATCGCCCGGAAGTCGCCGGCGGGGTAGTTCGTCACATAGAGCTTCGGCTGCATCGTCCACTCGCCCCGCGCGTGGCGGACGAACGCGTCCCGGACGGCGGCGTGGGCCTCGAGCGGCGAGACGGCGTCGCGCACCGCCGCGCCGGAGAACACCGGCACGGTGCGAGTCACTGGGCCTTGACGGCGCCGATCAGCTTCACGACGGAGTCCTTCGCGTCGCCGAACAGCATCGTCGTGCGCGGGTCGAGGTACAGCTCGTTGTCGATCCCCGCGAAGCCGGGATTCATGCTCCGCTTCATGACGATCACGCTCGCCGCCTTGTCGACGTCGAGGATCGGCATCCCGTAGATCGGACTGGACGGATCGCTGCGCGCCGCGGGGTTCGTCACGTCGTTCGCCCCGATCACGAGCGCGACGTCGGTCTGGGCGAACTCGGGGTTGATCTCGTCCATCTCCTTGAGCTGGTCGTACGGCACGTTCGCCTCCGCCAGCAGAACGTTCATGTGCCCGGGCATCCGGCCAGCCACCGGGTGGATCGCGTACGCCACGTCGACGCCCCGCTCCTCGAGCACCTCGGCGAGCTGACGGACGTCGTGCTGCGCCTGGGCCACCGCCATCCCGTAGCCCGGCACGACCACGACCTTGCGGGCGAAGGAGAGCTGCACGGCCACGTCCTCCGGGGTGGTCGCCCGCACGGTGCGGCCGTCGTCGGCCCGCTCGCCCGGAGCGACTGCCTGCACCTGCCCGAACGCGCCGAACAGGACGTTGGCGACCGAGCGGTTCATCGCCGTGGCCATCTTCAGCGTGAGCAGCGTGCCCGAGGCGCCGACGAGCATCCCTGCCACGATCAGCACCGTCGAGTCCAGTACGAAGCCGGTCGCGGACGCGGCGAGCCCGGTGAACGCGTTCAGCAGCGAGATCACGACGGGCATGTCCGCGCCGCCGATCGGCAGGACGAACATGACGCCGAAGAGGAGCGCGAAGCCGATCAGCGCCACCAGCGCCCACTGCTCCTCGAGCCCCGCCACGAGCGCGATGCCGAGGGCGACCGCGCCGAGGAGGATCGCGGAGTCGACCACGTTCTGGCCTCTGAACACGATCGGCCTGCCCGACACCAGCTCCTGCAGCTTCGCGAACGCGACCATCGACCCCGCGAACGAGACCGAGCCGATCAGACTCGAGAGCACGATCGAGACGATCTCGTCGCCCGAGACGTCGCCGCCCGCGACGTGGAACTCGGAGAACGCGACGAGAGCCGCCGCGCCGCCGCCGACCCCGTTGAACAGGGCCACCATCTGGGGCATCGCGGTCATCTTCACGGTGCGTGCCCCGACCAGCCCGACCACGGCGCCGATCGCGGCGCCGCCGATGATCAGGCCCCAGTTGCCGATCCCGTCGAGCGCGAGCGTGGTCCCGATCGCGACCAGCATCCCGATCCCGCCGATCCAGTTGCCCCGGCGGGCGTGCTTCGGGGAGGAGAGGAACCGCAGCGCGACGATGAAGCAGACGATCGCGACGAGGTAGAGGAGCCCGACGACGTCGGGATCGGAGATCACCGCTTGCGCTCCCGGTCGGTCGGCCGTCGCTTGAACATCTCCAGCATGCGGTCGGTGACGAACCAGCCGCCGACCACGTTCGCCGTGGCGAGCACCATCGCCACGAATCCGATCGTCTTGGTCACGCCGTCGTCCGCGTACCCGAGCACGATGATCGCGCCCACGATCACGATCCCGTGGATGAAGTTCGTGCCGGACATGAGCGGCGTGTGCAGCATCGTCGGCACCTTCGAGATCACCTCGAAGCCCAGGAAGATCGCGAGCACGAGGATCGTCAGCTCGACGACGAGGCTCGTGTTCGTCACGCGGCCGCCTCCGTGGGTTGTCCGGCCACGCACGCGCCGGCAGTGATCTCGTCGGAGAAGTCGAGGTTCAGCTCCCCGTTGGGCGCGAGGTGCTCGAGCAAGGCGACCACGTTGCGCGCGTACAGGCGGCTCGCGTCCTGGGGCATGAGCGAGGGGACGTTCGTCAGGCCGACGATCGTTACGCCGGCGTGGGCGATCTCGTGGCCCGGAGAGGTGAGCTCGCAGTTGCCACCCGTGTCGGCGGCGAGGTCGACGATCACGGAGCCCGGCCGCATCGACTCGACCGCGCCGGCGGGAATCAGCCGCGGCGCAGGCCGTCCCGGGACCGCGGCGGTCGTGATCACGACGTCGAAGTCGGGGATCCGCGCCTCGAGAGCGCGCTGCTGTGCCTCCTGCTGCTCGGCGGTGAGCTCGCGCGCGTACCCGCCCTCGGTCTCCTCGCCGCTGATCCCGAGATCGAGGAACGTCGCGCCGAGCGACTCGACCTGCTCGGCCACCGCCGGCCGCACGTCGAAGGCCGAGACCACGGCGCCCAGCCGACGTGAGGTCGCGATTGCCTGGAGGCCCGCGACCCCTGCGCCCAGCACGAGCACGCGGGCCGGCGCGATCGTGCCCGCGGCGGTCATCATCATCGGGAACAGCTTCGGGCTGCGGTCGGCGGCGAGCAGCACGCCCTTGTAGCCGGCCACCGTCGCCTGCGACGAGAGCGCGTCCATCGACTGCGCGCGCGTGATCCGCGGGATCGACTCCATTGCGAACGCGACCACCCCTCGTTCCCGCAAGAGGGCGAGTCCCTCGTCGTCGGTCAACGGCTGTAGAAAACCGACCAGCACCAGGCCCGCCCGCATCGCCCGGACGTCCTCCTCGGGCGGGCGGCCGACCCGCACGACGCCGTCGACGTCCTCGAGCGACTCCCCGCGGTCGGCGAGGCCGGCTCCTGCATCGGCGTACGCGTCGTCCGGAAACCCGGCGACCACTCCGGCGCCCCGCTCGACCGCGATCTCGAATCCCGCCGACCGGAGCTTCGACACGGTCTCCGGCGTCAATGCGACCCGGTGTTCTCCGGGCCCGGACTCCCGGGGCACACGCACGCGCATCGGCGAAAAATACGGGAAGGGTTCCGGCCGTGCGGCGGGAACGAGACATCCCGTGGTCCGCCTCGCCGCCTTTGCCACCGCGATGGACGTGTGCGACCCCGCGCTCGCGTCACACGCCGCAAGGGTCTCCTCGAACGCCGAGGCCGTCGCGCTGCGGCTGGGCTGGGCCGACCACAGGCTCGAGGGGCTCCGCCTCGGCGCGGCGCTCCACGACGTCGGGAAGGTGAACGTGCGGCCGGAGGTGCTCGGCAAGCCGGGCCTGCTCGACGAGCGCGAGCTCGCGGAGATCCGTGCGCATCCGGTCGAAGGCACGTGGCTGATCGCCGGCGTCCCGTCTCTCTCGCCCGCGCTGCCCTACGTCCTCTTCCACCACGAGCGGTGGGACGGGGCCGGGTATCCGACCCGGCGTGCCGGCGCCGCGATCCCGCTCGAGGGCCGCGTGCTCGCGGTCGCGGACGCCTTCGACGCGATGACCTCCCGGCGTCCCTACCGACGGTCGCTCTCGACGGACGAGGCCGCGAACGAGATCGTCCGCTGCGCCGGCACCCAGTTCGACCCCGGCATCGCCGACGCGTTCCTCGAGGCGCTCGACGCCGGGGAGATCCTTCCCGGGGAAGCCGCCGTCGCAGCCTGAGACAGGGTGTCCGACTCCAAGTCGGACACCGAGCGCAGCCGACACCCGGAACGAGGTGGATGCGCCGCTAGAGCGACGCCCAGACGTCGAGCTTGGTGCGGGTCCGCCGGATGACCTCGTCGGTGAACGCCATCGTACCGTGGTGACCGCCGAGGTCGGCGGTGCGGATGCCCTCGGCGACCGCCTCGAGCGTCGCCTCGCGGATCGCGCGGCCCGCCTCCTGGCACCGCTCCTCGTCCGTCTGCACGAGCAGCGCGGCAGCGGCGAGGATCATGGCCATCGGGTTCGCGACGTCCTTGCCCTCGAGCGCGGGGGCGGTGCCGTGCGCGGCCTCCGCCATCACCGCGGTGGGGAGGTCGATCCCCTCGTCGCCGAACGCGACGAGGAGAGACTCCGACCCTGCGATCGAGCCGAACAGCGGGAGCACGAGGTCGGAGAGGATGTCGCCGTCGCGGTTGAGGGCGGGAATGACCATCGGGGCGCCGCTCGAGGAGATCAGGAGCGCGAACGTCGCATCGATCAGCTGTGGCTCGTACGGCACGTCGGGATGCCGTCCCGCCGCGGCGTCCATCTCCTCCTTGAGCATGCCCTCGTAGACGGGGCTCACCGTGTACTTCGGCCCGCCGAAGACCTTGGCGCCGGTCCGCTCCGCCTGCCGGAACGAGAACTCCGCGACTGCACGGCAGATGCGTCGCTCGATGCGCTCGGTGCGGAACGCGACCTCCTCGTCGCCGGAGCCCTCGCGCCACTCCGTCGCGCCGTAGGCGTCGCCGACCGCCATCCGGACGACCGAGATCGGCGCATGGACCCCGCCCACCGGAACCACGCCGGGAATGCGTCGTCCGGTGCGGACGATCACCTTGCCCCCGATGTCCTCGCGCAGGATTCGGTTCGGCGAGCCCACGTCGTCGGCCCCCTCGGGCGTGATCGTGGCGGCCTTCAGCCCGAGCCCGTGCTCGGCGACCGCTCGGGCGGCGTCGTGCACGACCGCGTTGTTCGTCGCACGGCGGTTCGCGAGCGACAGATCGAATTCCGGGAACGAAAGCTCGACGCCGACGACATCTGCCTGGAGGACCCTGAGCGCCGCCTCCAGCAGTTCCTGTCCGGTCTGGTCGCCCCCCAACACCACGATCGTGTGTGCGTCCATCTCGCGGAGTGTAATAACGCGGCCGCTTTCGCAGCCGCACTAGAATTCGAAGGAAGATTTTGCGTATCATTCCGAAGTCCGACGTCATCCATGACCTAGTGGAAATCGCGTAGCCATTTCCACTACTGGAGGAAAAATCGTGGCACGAAAGACAGTGCTCGTTTGCGACTCGTGCGGCAAGGAAGTCGAGGAAGGCAAGGGAGCCGTGCTCCGCGTGACCTTCAACGACGCACGGCGCGGCGCGAAGGCCGCGGATCTCTGTGATTCCTGTGCCGGCGGCATGCCCGGCGCTGCGGTCGCCCGCCGCGGCCGCAAGCCGAAGTCGCTCGCCTAGGCTCCAGCTTCGCTGGAGCCTAGGTCCTGCCAGACGTGTGACCGAGCTCCGGGTGCGCATGGTAGGTCGCAAAGAGCGATGAGCAGTACCAAGCGGGCTCCGGCCGAAGGCCGGAGCCCGCTTTACCATGCACCGGTGGGTCTCTCCCTCGTCGTCGGACCGGCGCACGCCGGGAAGGTCGCGCTCCTGCTCGACCGGTTCGTCGAGGCGATCGACCGCGACCCCTGGCTGATCGTCCCGAATCGCGCCGAGGTCGACCGGGCCGAGCGCGAGCTCGTCGGCCGCTGCGAGGGACTGCTGTCGGGCACGGTCGGGACGTTCGACACGCTCTTCGAGCAGCTCGCCGCCGGAGCGAACGGCGACCGGAGACGGCTTCTCGGCGATACGGAGCGGCATCTGCTGCTGCGACGGGTGGTCGGCGAGGGCGACGCGCCGGGAGGCCGTCACCCGGGCTTCGCGGACGCTCTCGCGCACACGCTCGCCGAGCTCGATGGCGCCCTGCTCGAGCCGGACGCCCTGGGCGAGCCGCTCGGGCCGCTCATGCGCCGCTACCGCGAGGAGCTCGAGCGCCTCCACGCCTGGGACCGCGGCGCGCTGCGCCGTCACGCGATCCGGCGGCTGACGAGCGAGCTCGGCGCCTGGAACGGCCGCCCCGTCCTCGCGCACGGCTTCGAGGACCTGACGGCGGCCGAGTGGCGTCTGCTCGAGGCGCTGGCCGGCCGGGCCGAGGTGCACGTGTCGCTTCCGTACGAGCCCGGGCGCGCCGTGTACGCGTCGCTCTCGCGCACCGCCGGCGATCTCGCGGCGCTCGCCACCGGCTCGGTGCGCGAGCTGCGCACGCGGAGCTCGGAGTACCTGCCTGCGCCGCTGGCACACCTCGAGCGCGAGCTCTTCGCCGAGACACCGACCCGGGCGCCGCTCGACGGCTCCGTCCGCTTTCTCGAGGGCGCGGGCACCCGGGGCACGCTCGAGCTCGCGGCCGAGGAGATCCTGGCGCTCGTCCGCGCCGGCACCGCGCCCGAGGAGATCGCGCTCGTCTGCCCTTCGGTCGACGCGATCCGAGTGCCCCTCGAGAGCGCGTTCGCCGCGGTCGGCGTCCCGCTCGCGCTCGAGGGCCGCAGAGCGCTGCGCGCGACCCCGCTCGGCGCCTCCCTGCTCTCGCTGCTGCGGTTCGCCTGGCTCGGAGGGGAGCGGCCGCAGCTGTACGCGCACCTGCGCTCGCCGTACTCAGGGCTCACGCGCCGCGACGTCGACTGGGTCGAGGGCAAGCTGCGCGGGCGGGGGATCCTGCGCGGCGACCGGACGATCGAGGTCACGAGCGAGCTGCGCGGCGGCCGGATGCCAGCGCTGCTCGAACTCGTGCTGGCCGACGCACCGCCGGTCGAGACCGTCAGGTCGCTGACGGACGCGATGGTCCGGAACGCCCACGGGACGCTGTCGCCGGCGACCGGGCCGGACGTCGAGGACGACCTTCGCGCCCACGACGGCGCGGCGCGGACGCTGGACGAGCTCGAGGCGCTCGGGACGGCAATGCCGGTCGGCCGCCTCGACGTGCTCTCCAGCCTCGAGCGCGCGACCGTCCAGGGCGACCGGCCGGGGGCACAGGGCCGGGTCGCCGTCCTCGACCTCCTGCGCGCGCGCACCCGGCGCTACGACACCGTCTTCGTGCTCGGACTGGAGCAGGGGACGCTCCCGCGCCGTACGCGGGTGGAGCCCTTCCTCGACGACGAGGAGCGCAGCAGGCTCGACGAGCGGCACGGCGGCCGGCTCGTCCGCCCCGACCGGGCGAGCCGCGACCGGTATCTGTTCGCGACCGCCTGCACGCGACCGACGCGTGGGCTCGTGCTCGTCCGGCAGGCGGCCGGGGACGAGGGAACGCCGCGCGAGCCGAGCCCGTTCTGGGAGGCGGTGCGCGAGGTCTTCGACCCGGACGACGTCCGACGCCACACGACGCGGCGACCGCTCTCGGCACTCACCCGGGAGCTCGAGGCTGCGCCGACCGAGCGGGAACGGCTGCGCTCGCTGGCCAGGCTCTCCGTCGGTGCGCCGGCGGAGGCCGCCGCCCTCGCCCGTGAGAACGGCTGGGAGCGTCGGCTGCGGCGGGCGCGCAGGGCGTTCGAACGGCCGACGGCGCTCACGCACGAGCGAGCGCTCCGGCTCGTCGGCAGCAGGGAGGCATACTCGGTCTCGGAGCTCGAGCGGATGGCGTCGTGCTCCGCGGCCTGGTTCGTGGAGCGGTACCTGCGCCCCGCCACGATCGACAAGGAGATCGACCGCATGATGCGCGGCTCGATCCTCCATGCCGCCTTGCAGCGCTTCTACCAGCAGCTGCCGAGCGCGATCCCGGGTGCCGACCGGGTGGACGAGGGAAACGTCGAGGCGGCGGTCGTGTTGATGCACGACTGCGTGACGCAGGCCGTCGAGACCGGGCTGAGGATCGACGCGGGCGACCTCGACCGGCGCGAGCTCGAGCAGGGGCTCCAACGCGACCTCGAGCAGCTCGTGCGCGACGAGGCCGCCACCGGATCTCCGTTCGTGCCGCGTCACCTCGAGGTGTCGTTCCGGTCGTACGAGCTCGAGCCCGGGGTCGTCGTGAGCGGGAAGATCGACCGGGTCGACGGGGACCCCATGGGCGCGAGAGGGATCGTCGTGGACTACAAGTCGGGCGCCGCGTCGTCCGCCTCGGAGATCCGCGAGCGCGACCTCCTCCAGCTCCCGCTCTACATGCTCGTGCTCCGCGACCAGCTCGGGATCGAGCCCGTCGGAGGGGTCTACGTCCCGGTCGGCGGTGGGCGCCGCCCCCGCGGCATGCTGCGCTCGGGCGCCGACGGCGTCCCGGGTTTCAGCGCGCGCGACTACCTCGAGCCCGCCGAGTTCGACGAGGCGGTGGAGGGAGCTCGCGGCACGGCGGTCGGGCTGGTCGAGCGCATCCGCGCGGGCGACGTCCGGCACGATCCGCAGGGCGGCGACTGTCCGCACTGGTGCGACCTGTGGCGGATCTGCCGGAAGGCGCGCCCGTGAGACCTGCTCCCAACGCCCAGCAGCGCGCCGCGATCGAGGCACGCGGGAACGTCTTCGTCGCGGCGGGGGCAGGCACCGGCAAGACGGCCGTGCTCGTGGAGCGGTTCGTGCGCGCGGTGGTCGACGAGGGGCTCGACGTGCAGTCGCTGCTCGTGATCACGTACACGGAGCGCGCCGCGGGCGAGCTGCGGGCACGGATCCGCGGACGGCTGCTCGAGCTGCGTCGGCCCGATCTCGCGCTCGAGCTCGACGGCGCCTGGGTCTCGACGATCCACGGCTTCTGCCGGCGGCTGCTCGGCGCGCATCCGCTCGCGGCAGGGCGTCGACCCGTCCTTCCGCGTCCTGGACGAGCCCCAGGCGACGGTCGTGCAGGCCGAGGCGTTCACGACCGCGCTCGAGCGGTTCTGCGCGGCAGACGAGCCCGACCGCTGGCGCCTGCTCGCGACGTACGGTGCGACCGGGCTCCGGCAGATGCTCGTCGGCGTGTACGCGACGCTCCGCTCGGCGGGACGGGCGCTCGTGCTGGAGCCGGCGGCGCGCGCCGCGCTCGACGAGCGTGCGGAGGAGCTTCGCGAGGCGGCGACGTGCCTCGTCGACGACCTCCGGGCGACCGAGCTCCAGCGCGGGGCGGCCCAGGCGGCGCTCGACCTGCTCGCAGTCTCGACCCTGCCGGAGAGGCTCCTCGCGCTGTCCGACCTGAAGGCGCGCGGGCCGCGGGCGGCGACGTTCGTCGAGGCCCGCGACGCGGTCGTGGCGGCCGCGCTCGAGGAGCTCGCGGCGCGCGATCGGGAGCTGCTCCAGGAGCTCCTGAGCGACTTCGCGGACGCGTACGCGGAGGCGAAGGAGCGGGAGGCGGCCCTCGACTTCGAGGACCTCCAGCTCCGCGCGCGCGACCTCCTCCGCGACCACGCGGAGCTGCGCGCACGCACGCGAGAGCGCTTCCGGTCGATCATGGTCGACGAGTTCCAGGACACGAACCGGCTGCAGACCGAGCTGCTCGACCTCCTCTCGGAAGGCACGGGCGGCGACCTCTTCGTGGTCGGGGACGAGTACCAGTCCATCTACGGCTTCCGCCACGCCGACGTCGCCGTGTTCAGGGAGCGACGCGCGGCGGCCGAGACCGTTCTGCCGCTGACGCGCAACCACCGCTCGCGCCCCGAGGTGCTCGCCGCCGTGAACGAGCTGTTCGGCTCGGAGTTCGGCGACGAGTTCCAGCGGCTCGAGCCGGCCGAAGGCGCCGGCGAGCACGGGCTCGGAGGCGCGTTCGAGCTGCTCGTCACCGACAAGGCCGCCGCGGCGGAGGCGGCGGTGCACTGGCGGCGCTCCGAGGCGAGACACGTCGCGCGTCGGGTGCGCGAGCTCGTCGACGCGGGCGTCGCGCGCCCCGGCGAGATCGTGCTGCTGTTCGCGGCCGGCACCGACGCGGAATGGTTCGAGGAGGAGCTCCGCGCCCTCGACCTGCCGACGTTCAGGGCCGCGGGCCGCAGCTATTTCGGGCAGCAGCAGGTCGTCGACCTGCTCGCGTACCTGAGGCTCCTGCACAACCGGTACGACGACGAGGCGCTGCTCACCGTGCTCGCGTCGCCCTTCGTCGGGATCTCGAACGACGCCCTCGTGCTGATCCGCGCCGACGCGGTGCGACAGCCCATCTTCCGCGGCATCGAGCGCTCCGTGCCCGCCGACCTCTCCGACGACGATCGGCGCCTGCTGCTCGCCTTCCGCCAGCGCTACGACAGGCTGCTCGAGCTCGCCGCCCGGGCGCCGCTCGAGCTGCTCTGCGAGCGCATCCTGGCCGAGCACGACTACGACCTCGCGATCCTGGCCCGGCCCGACGGGCGGCGGCGGTACGCGAACCTCCGCAAGCTGGCACGGCTGGCCCGTTCGTACGAGGAGCTGCGGGGAGCCGACCTCGAGGGGTTCGTGCGCTTCGTCGAGGGGCAGGAGGCGCTCGGGGCGAAGGAGTCGGACGCGGTCTCGGAGGAGGAGGGCGGTGACGCGGTCCGGCTGCTCACGATCCACGCCGCGAAGGGGCTCGAGTTCAAGGTCGTCGTGGTCGCCGACGCCGGGCGCAGCCGGCCGCCGGTCTCCGACATCCTCGCGCTCTCCGACGGGCGGTTCGGCTTCAAGGTCGCGCACCCGGCGACCGGGAGCAGGGTCGGCACGGCCTCGTACCGCGACGTGAAGGGCGAGCGAGAGCGTGCGGAGCGGGCCGAGCGTCTCCGCCTCTACTACGTGGCGATGACCCGTGCGATGGAGCGGCTGATCGTCTCTGGCTCGATCGGGCCTGCCGGCGACACCTCCGACGAGACCCCGATCTCGTGGGTGCTGGCGCGGCTGGGCCTCTCGGACGAGGTCAGGCAGCGCGGGCTCGAGTCGCCGTACGAGGTGCGTCGCGGCGGGGCGACGGTGCTCCTGCGGCTCGATCACGGGCAGCCCCAGCCTGTTCCCGCCCCCGCGTCGAAGCCCGACATCGAGGTGCCCGAGGCCGGCCAGCTCGCGCTGTTCGACGACGCCGGGGAGAGCCTCCTCCAGCCCGCTCTCCGGCTCCGCGAGCTGACGGTTCTGCCCGAGCCGCCGCTCCACGACGTCCGTCGCCTGTCGTTCAGCGCGATCTCGCTGTTCGAGCGGTGCTCGTACCGCTACTACGCAGAGCGCGTGGTCGGGATGAGGCCCGTGGCGTGGACGTCGCCGGAGACGGGGGACGGGGGCCTCCACGCGACCGAGCTCGGCGATGCGGTGCACCGGCTGCTGGAGCGCGTCGACCTCGCGCGACCCGCGCCGCCGGACGAGCTCGACGCTCACGTCCGCAGCTGGTACCCGACGATCGACGACGGAGAGCTGGGGCACGTGCGCGACCTCGTGGCCGCCTACTGCGACTCCGCGCTCGCCGCGCGGATCGCGGCGCTCGAGGGCGTCCGGGTCGAGCGTCCGTTCGCGTTCCTGCTCGACGGCGTGCTGCTCAACGGCCGGCTCGACGTCCTCTGGCGCTCGGGTGAGCGCGCGCTGGTGCTCGACTACAAGACCAACGCGCTCGGTGGCCGCGAGCCGGCGGAGATCGTCGAGCACGAGTACCGGGGCCAGCGTGGTGTCTATGCGCTCGCCTGCCTGCGGGCCGGCGTCCGCGAGGTCGAGGTCGTCTACCACTTCCTCGAGGCGCCGCACGCCCCGGTGTCCGCGACGTTCACGGTCGCGGACGTCTCGGCGCTCGAGACCGAGCTCCGGGCGGTGATCGCCCGCGTCCGCGAGAACGACTTCCGGCCGACCCCGAGCCCGTTCGCATGCGCGGGCTGCCCGGCGCTCGACCGTGTCTGCGCAGGCCCCCGTCTCGGCGGTGAGCCCGACGGCCTCGAGCTTCCCGAGTTGACGGCAGCGGGGTAGCGTTTCCGGCCGTGAAGGTCGCGGCGCTCTACGACGTGCACGGCAACCTGCCCGCGCTCGAGGCCGTGCTGGCGGATCCCCGCTGCCTCGCCGCCGACGCCGTCGTCTGCGGCGGGGATCTCGTCCTCGGGCCGTATCCCGCCGAGTGCCTCGACGCTCTCGGGTCGCTCGGCGCCCGGGCCCGGTTCATCACGGGCAACTGCGACCGCGAAGCAGTCGAGCTGCCGCAGGACGGGGAGCTCGGCGCCGCCGCCCGCTGGAGTCACGAAAGGCTGGGCGCCGAACGGGTCTCGCACGTCGCAGGGTGGCCGCTGACGCTCGACCTCGACGTCGCGGCGCTGGGGCGCGTGCTCTTCTGTCATGCGACGCCCTCGTCCGACATGCCGATCCTGACGCGGATCACGCCGGAGGAGGACGTCGCGCGCGAGCTCGGCGACGTCGCGGCCGACGTCGTCGTGTGCGGCCATACCCACGTCCAGTACGACCGCGCCGCGGCGGGCCTCCGGCTCGTCAACGCCGGGAGCGTCGGGATGCCCTACGAGGGGTCGGCCGACGCACGGTGGGCGCTGCTGGATGGGACCGTGCAGTTGGTGTCGACGCCGTACGACGCCGAAGCGGCGCTCGGGACGCTCGCCGAGCCCGGCTTCCCGCTCTTCGACCGCTGGTTCGTGGATGCCCTGCGCGGCGAGGTCGGCGCCGAGGAGGCGACCGAGTCGTTCGAGCGCCGGCGTGACGCGTAGCTACGTCCGCGAGGCACGCCGCCGCGGCCTCGGCCGCCGCAGGGAGCGGATCGGGCCGATCGTCGACCGTCTCGCGGCGGAGCACGAGGACGCGGCGATCGCGCTCCGCTTCCGCACGGACGTCGAGCTCCTCGTCTCCGTGATGCTCTCCGCGCAGACGACCGACGTGAACGTGAATCGCGTCACGGAGCACCTGTTCAGCAAGTACCGCTCCCCGGAGGACTACCTGGCCGCTCCGATCTCGGAGCTCGAGCGGGACATCTACGCGACCGGCTTCTACCGGCAGAAAGCGAAGGCGATCAGGGGGGCGATGCGCGTGCTGCTGGACGACTACGAGGGCCGGGTGCCGACCCGGCTCGACGACCTCCTGCGCCTGCCAGGCGTCGCCCGCAAGACCGCGAACGTCGTCGCGGCGGAGCTCGGCCACGCGCAGGGCATCGTCGTCGACACGCACGTCCGGCGCCTCTCGCAGCGCCTTGGCCTCACGCGGCAAGACGATCCCGTGAAGATCGAGCGTGACCTCCAGCGGGTCGTCCCGCGGAGCGACTGGGCGCGGTTCCCGCACCTCCTGATCTGGCACGGACGGCGCGTCTGCATCGCCCGGCGCCCGGTCTGCGAGGCATGCGTCGTGAACGACCTCTGCCCGTCGTCGCGGGTCGACGCCGTGCGGTCTCCGGCTCCCTAGCCGGCGAGGTTCTCAGGGCCTGATCCAGCGCTGCACGACGAGCTCGTCGCCGGCGTGCTCCTCGGAGAGGAGCGCGTAGCGTGGGGGAGACGCGACCCGTCGTCCCGACGCCGCCGCCTCCGCGGGATCGCCCGCGACGACGACGAGCACGGCCTGGCCACGCCCGACGCGGCTCAGGCGGAGCTCGGGCGCGTAGTGGGCGAGGACCGGACGGGCACGAGCGGGGAGCACGACGACCGTGTCCTTCTGCGTCACGCTGCGGCGCACGATGCCCGCGGCGGCGCGCCAGTCCTGGGACTGGTCGCGAGCGGCTGCCGCACCGAGGGCGGCGACCGCGACCACGGCGACGGCGAGCCCCGCGACCAGCCGCACACCCCGGTCGGCGATGGCGAACAGACCGACCCCTGCACCGAGCGCAACGCCGCCCGCCGCGACGGTCAGGGCGACGCGTGGAAAGACGGGCAGGGCGACACCCGCCCCGAGCACCGCGAGGAACGGCATCACGGCCAGGCCCGCGACGAGGGTCGCTTTCCAGCGGCCTCGTCCCGGCTCCGTCCGACGGTACAGCGCGACCACGCCCCAGACGGCGAGCGCCGCGACCAGCGGGCTCCAGCCGAGCGCACGACCGGTGCCCTCCCCGACGTCCGCGAGCTCGAGCGGTCCGGCCGCGTCGGGCGCGTCGGCCCGGTCGAGCACCGCCGCGGTCAGGAAGAACCCGCATTCGAGAGTCGCGATGCCGACCGCGGGGACCGCGAGGCGGAGGTCCACCTCCTTTCGCGCGACCCAGAGCGCCACGATCTGCGCCGCGAGCGCGCTCGCGGCGATCGGGTGCGTCAGTGGGAGGAGCGCGGCGCTGACGGCGTACGCCGCCCACCAGAAGGCGTTGCCGCGCTCGACCGCGCGCGCGAACAGCGCGCTCGACAGCAGCATCGCGGCGAGCGCGAGCGCCAGCGGGCCGGCGCTGCGCCAGAGTGGCACGACGCCCGCCGAGGATGCGACGATCAGCGATGCCGCCGCGCCTGCGTGGCGTCCAGCGAGGCGGCGGCCGAGCCGGTAGGCCGCGACGGCCGCGACGACCCCCGCGACCGCCGACGGGAGCCGGAGCCACACCTCGGAGTCGCCGAGCGAGGCGACGGGTTGCAGGAGCGCGAGGTAGCCCGCCTTCGCGGGCTCGTCCGAGAGCGCGCGCTGCACGACGTCGGAGAACGACCCCTGCGTGGCGGCGAGGATCGCGCCCTCGTCGATCGTCAGAGAGCGCCGGCCGAGCGCGACGACGCCGAGGACGCCTGCGACGACGGGACCGAGAAACGGAAGCGCGCGATCGAGGACGGCAAGCGACCGTCCCGCCACTGCGACCGACTCGTCCGTCGGGGTCGGGCTGTGGGCCGGCGCGCTCACCCGCACCGAGGGTAGCGGCGGAGTCGGCGGGCCGGCTCTCGAGCGCCCGCTGCGCGGGCACCGCGATAGCCTCCCGGACCATGTCGCGCAGGTGGCTCGCGGCGGGTGTGCTGGCCGTGGTCGCGGTAGCGGCGCTGGCGGCGCTCGGCGGGTGGTATTTCCTGTTGCGGGACGTCGCGGAGCCGGCGAGCGTCGGCGACGCGATCGCCGCGTTCCGGGAGCAGGAGGCTGCCGGACGCAGCGAATCGTCCCCGATTCCCGTCGGCGTCTACGTCTACGACACCGACGGCTTCGAGCGGACCGACGCGCTCGGCGGCGTCACCCACCGCTATCCGGCGCGGTCGACGATCACCGTGACCGCGGACCCCTGCGGGGTCCGCCTGCGCTGGGACGTGCTCAGGGGGCGCTTCACCACGTGGACGATCTGCACGCGTGCGGCCGGGTGGACGAAGCGGGCCCGCGACGAGCGTCACACGTTTTTCGGCATCGCCGACCAGACCACGTACTCCTGTCGCGACACGTCCTTTCGTCCGGCCGGCGACCGGCCGGGGACGCGGTTCGGCGTCTCGTGCACGACCGGCTCCGCGACGGAGAGCGGTCGCGGCCGCGTCGTCGGGCGCGACCGCCTCGGCGTGGGCGGAAAGACCGTGGCGTGCGTCCACGTGAGGACGCGAACCGCGTTCGGCGGCGGCACGAGCGGGTCGGCGACGTTCGACTTCTGGCTTGCTCGGGACACCGGGCTGCCGATCAGGGTCTCGATGGTGAGCCGGACGACAACCGGCTCCCTGATCGGCGACGTCCACTACGAGGAGGACGTGTCGCTCGCGCTGACGTCCCTGACGCCGCATCGGTGACGCCGCGACGCCGACCTGGACGGATCGAGGCGCTTCGTCTCGCTCCCGACGGCCGGCCGCGTCCGTCCGCGCCGTTCGGGCAAGGTCCCTTCGCCGCCCGCGTCCTCCGCGCGGCCGTCGTCGGCGCCGCCGCAGTCGGATCGAGGCTCCCTGCGGGCCTGGCGCACGGTCTCGCGCGGGCCGGAGGAACCGCCGAGTGGGCGCTCCGCCCGCGCAAGCGCCGTCGGCTCGCCGAGAATCTCTGCCACACGCTCGGCCTCGCACCGGGCGAGCCTTCCGTGAGGTCGCTCGTGCGGCGCGAGGTCGTGAACGAGGCGCGTCGCTCGGCGGATCTCCTCTGGGCGCTCGGCAAGCCGGACGAGCTCGTCCGCACGACCCGGGTCGACGGCAGGGAGCACCTTCTCGCCGCGCTCGAGCGGGGCAACGGCGTGCTCCTCGTCTCCGCCCACATCGGCGGGTGGGAGGTCGCGACCGCCCTGCCCCGGGCACTCGTCCCCGTGCGGACGACGGCGATCGTGACGGACGACTGGATCGCCTGGGCCGTCGACGGAGTCCGGGCCCGGTCGGGCCTCGGCCTCCTCTACGACTCGGAGCCCGCAGCGCGCGCAGCCCGTCTGCTCGGAGCCGGCGAGGCGGTGCTCGTGCTGGGCGACTACGCGAAGGACACGATGCGCACGTACCCGGTGCGGCTGCTCGATGCGGTCGCGGAGCTTCCCGCCGGAGTCGTCGCGCTGGCGCGCCTCTGCGGGACGCCGATCGTGCCCTTCACGGTGCTGCCGCTCGCCCCGAGGCGGTGGCGCGTGGAGGTCGAGCCGCCGATCGACCCGCCGCCGCGCGACGGCGGGCGGGCGGCCGAGAAGGAGGTTCTCCAGGCGCTCGCCGACCGCTGGACCGCGCAGCTCGGCCGCCACGCCGAGCACTGGGCGGCCGTGTACCCCCTGACGTGGAGGTCGCCGTGAGTCGTCACGCCTCGGCGGCCCTCGCCTGCTCCGGCGCGCCGGCGCGCACTGGAGCCGGCCGCCGGGGCGGCGACCGGAGCCTGCCGGGACGCTAGAGCCAGCGGCGGCGGCGAAAGAGCGCGAGCTGCACGACGGTGCTGGCGACGATCAGGCCGACCGAGACGCCGAAGGTCCAGTACCAGTCCCCGAAGTGGCCGGCGAAGTTCTGGCCGTAGAAGCCGACGATCAGGCTCGGCACGAGCACGAGCGACGCGATCACAGTCAGCATCTTCGCCACCTCGTTCTGCTGCTCCGCGATCTTGGCCTGGTAGTAGTCGCGCACGCCGCCGAGCAGGTCGCGGGCGACGTCGAGCTCCTCCGTCACCCGGACGAGGGTCTCGTACGTGTCGACGAACTTGTTCTCCACGTCCGCCGGGAAGAGCTCCGAGGGCCCGACGTCGACGCGTCCGTCGAGGATCCGCCTGGCGATCGTGCGGGTCATGCTCGCGACGCGCCGGGCGCGCAGCAGCTCGTCCCGGATCAGCGCGATCCGCGAGCGCACGTCGGCGCCGGACAGGTGCTCGATCTCGCCCTCGAGATCGTCGATCGTCTCGTACATGTCGTCGACGAGCTCGAGAAACGCGTCCGTCGCGTCGTCGACCGCAGCGTGGAACACGACCCCGGCCGACGCGTTCGCGTTCGCGCGTGCGGCCACCCCGTCGACCGGCGCCACCGCGCCGGACGCGTCGGTCCACCGGATCGTCACGATCGCGGCCGCTGTGGCCACCACGTCCAGCGGGACGTAGCGGGCGCGATCCTCCCCGGCGGCCGGGAAGGGGTAGACGAGCACCGAGAACACGCATCCGCCGTGCCCCTCGAGCAGCGGGAGCGACTGACGGCCCTCGCGCGGCCGCTCGGAGATCCGGCGGACGACCGCGGGTGGAATGCTCAGATCCCCCGTCGCCTGCAGGATCTCGTCCCGCGTCGGGTCGACGAGGTCGGTCCAGTTCACCGCCACGACGGAACGAGGCTACTTCCCGTGTCGGCCGGTGCGACTCTCTACGAGATCGCGACGCCGGCGGTGACCGACGCGTGACGCTGCTCGCTGAGCCAGCGCTCGGCGTCGAGCGCGGCGGCGCAGCCGGAGCCCGCGGCGGTGACCGCCTGGCGGTATACGTGATCCTGCACGTCACCCGCCGCGAACACGCCGGGGACGTTCGTCTCGGTCGACTTGCCGCGCGTGATCAGGTAGCCGGTGTCCGGGTCGTGGTCGAGCTGGTCGACGAAGAGGCCGGTGTTCGGATCGTGGCCGATCGCGACGAACAGCCCGTCGGTCGGCAGGACGCTCTCCTCGCCGGTGACGGTGTCGCGGAGGCGGACGCCCATGACCGACCCCTCTCCGAGCACCTCCACCACCGACTTGTCGAGCCGGAACTCGATCTTCTCGTTCGCGCGTGCTCGGTCGACCATGATCGGAGAGGCCCGGAACTCCTCGCGGCGGTGGACGACCACCACCTTGCTCGCGAAGCGCGCGATGAAGCCGGCCTCCTCCATCGCCGAGTCGCCGCCGCCGACGACGACGACCGTCTTGTCGCGGAAGAACGCCGCATCGCACGTCGCGCAGTAGGAGACGCCGCGCCCCTGCAGGCTGCGCTCCGACTCGAGCCCGAGCTGGCGCGCGGTCGCGCCTGTCGCCACGATCACCGCATCGGCCCGGTGCTCGTCGTCTCCCACCCAGACCCTGAACGGCCGCTCCGAGAAGTCGACGCGCGTCACGTCGTCCGTCAGGAAGGTCGTGCCGAACCGCTCCGCCTGGCGCCGGAAGTCCTGCATCATCGCGGGGCCGAGGACACCGTCCGCATAGCCGGGATAGTTCTCCACGTCGGAGGTGATCATCAGCTGCCCGCCCCAGTTGAAGCCCTCGATCACGAGCGGCTCCAGGTTCGCGCGCGCTGCGTACAGCGCTGCGGTGTATCCGGCGGGGCCGCCGCCGATCACGATCACGTTGCGAACGTCTTCCACGGTCTTCGAGCGCTCCTCTATCGACGATTACCCTTTATAGAGGGAAACGATCACCCGGGCGGCGATGTTCCGGGCTCAGGCCGCATGCGCCTCGCCGGGAAGGATCTCCGCCGGCTCGTCGACCACCAGCTCCGGCGAGGACAGGGCGCGCGTCTGGCGCTCGATGGGCGTGAGCTCGGGCGCGGAGATCCCCGTGATGCCGTGCTGCTCGAAGCGCCGCGCCTGCGGCAGCACCTGTCGCTCGAGCGAGCCCACCGTCTCGTTGAACGAGCGGACCGCGGTGTCGAGCGACCGTCCGAGCTTCGACACGTGCGCACCCATGGTCGAGAGGCGCTTGTAGAGCTCGCGTCCGAGGTCGGAGATCTGTCGCGCGCCCTCGGCGATCGTCTCCTGCTGCCACCCGTAGTGGACGGCCCGCAGCAGGCCGATCAGGTTCGTCGGCGAGGCCGGGATGACGTTGTTGTCGACCGCGAGCTCGATGAGGGACGGGTCGTGCTCCAGCGCGACGCGGAGGAACGACTCGTCGGGGAGGAACATCACGACGAACTCCGGCGTCGAGTCGACCTGGCGCCAGTAGCCCTTCTGCCCGAGCTTGAGGATGTGCTCGCGCACCTGGCGGGCGTGATCGACGAAGCGCGTCTGCCGCTGCTCGTCGGTCGCGTCCGTCGCGAACGCCTCGAGATAGGCCGCGAGCGGCGCCTTCGAGTCGACGATGATCCGCTTGCCGCCGGGAAGTCGCACGATCACGTCCGGGCGCAGGATGCGCCCCTCGCCGTCGGTCGTCGTCGGCTGCTCGACGAAGTCGCAGTGCTGCACCATCCCCGCCATCTCGACGACCCGGCGGAGCTGGATCTCCCCCCACCGACCCCGCACGTGCGGGGTGCGGAGAGCGGTGACGAGGTTGCTCGTCTCGCCGTGCAGGCGGTGCTGCTCCTCGCGGAGGTTGCGCACCGCCTCCGTGAGCGAACCGTATGCCTCCTTCCTCGCGCTCTCGAGCGCACTCACCTGCGTCTCGACCTTGCCGAGCGACTCCCTGAGCGGCGCGACGTACGCGTCAAGCTTCGTCTGTGCGAGATCGAGGAACGCTCCCGAGCTCTCCTTCATCGCGGCGGCCGACGCGGTCTTCACCGCGCTCGCGACGCGATCGTCGAGCGTCCCCCGCTCGGCGGCGAGCTGCGCCTCGGCCTCGATCGCGCGGCGCTCGAGGGCACGGGCGTCCGCGTCGAGGGCGGTCAGCCGTGTCGCGGCTGCGGCCGCGCCGGCGAGCCGCTCGCGGATCGCGAACAGCGCGCCGACGGCGCCGAGCGCGATGCCGGCGGCGAGACCGATGAGCAGCGTCAGGATCGTCACGAGGGCGACGGACCGTAGCGCTCGCGGCGGACGGAGCCGCGGCGCGGCCAAAACGGAGCTCCGGGCGCCGCTATCGTTCCCTCGTCGTGCCTCCGAAGCCGCGTCCGCAGGGAAGAGCCAAACCTCCCTCCCCGGGCAAGGGGGCGGGGGACAAGCGACTCCTCGTCGGCCTCGCCGCCGCCGGGCTCGCGGTGCTCGTGGCCGTCGGCATCGGGATCGCCGTCGCGTTCGGGGGCAGCAGCAACGGCGATGCGGCGTCCGCCCTTCAGGCGGCGGGCTGCACGCTGACGACGAAGCCCGCGCTGCGCGGCGTCCACTCGGTCACGACCCCGACAGGGACCTCGCCGCTGTGGAACACGAACCCGCCCACCTCCGGCCCCCACTACGAGATCCCGGCGATCTGGGGCGCGTACACGCAGCCCCTCAACCTCGCCCAGCTGGTGCACAACCTCGAGCACGGAGGGATCTACATCCTCTACGGCCCCCGTGTCCCCGACTCCACGGTCGCACAGCTCCGCTCGTTCTACGACGACCACACGCGCGGCACGATCCTCGCGCCGCTCCCGTCGCTCGGGAACCGGATCGCCGTCGGCGCCTGGACGACGGAGAGCGCGAGCGACCCCACCAACGGCACCGCGCACCTCGCGAAGTGCCCGGCGTTCGACCAGGACGCGTTCGCGGCGTTCTTCGGCGAGTTCCAGTTCAGGGGCCCCGAGCGCTTCCCGGCGAACACGCTCTTACCCGGCCGCAACTAAGCTCCACCGCCCAGCCGGGGTGGCGAAACGGTAGACGCGGCCGGCTTAAACCCGGCTGTCCCTCGGGACATGGGGGTTCGACTCCCTCCCCCGGCACCTGACACCTCGTCGAGGCCGGCTCCCGGGCGCCGATCCCGACCCCGGCCCGCTCGCGGGCCGGCGCTACACTCAGCCGGCCATGGCGAGCACCGAGCACGCCCCGTCGTACGAGCACCTCGAGTACGACACGCCGCTCTTCCGGACGGCGATCGCCCAGTTCGACCAGGCGGTCCCGCACGCGGGCGTCGACGACGCGGTGGCGGAGCGGCTGCGGCATCCCGAGCGCTCGATCATCGTCTCGTGCCCGATCAGGCTCGACGACGGACGCCGCATCGTGCTCCCTGGCTACCGCGTCCAGCACTCGAGCGTCCTCGGCCCGACGAAGGGAGGAGTCCGGTTCGACTCGGAGGTGACGCTCGGCGAGTGCGCCGCGCTCGCGGTCTGGATGACGTGGAAGTGCGCGTTGCTGCGGCTGCCGTACGGCGGCGCGAAGGGCGGCGTGCGCTGCGAGCCACGCGCGATGTCGAGCGCGGAGCTCGAGCGGCTCACGCGCCGGTTCACGTCGGAGCTCCTGCCGTTCATCGGCCCGCAGGAGGACATCCCCGCGCCCGACATGGCCACGAACGAGCAGACGATGGCGTGGATGATGGACACCTACTCGATGCAGCGCGGGCACGCCGTGCCCGAGATCGTCACCGGCAAGCCGATCGCGATCGGCGGCAGCGTCTTCCGCCACGAGGCGACCGGCGCGGGCGTCGTGATGGTGATCGCGCGAGCCTGCGAGCGCCTCGGCTGGAGGCTGTCCGAGCAGCGCTGCGTGGTGCAGGGCTTCGGCAACGTCGGCCGGATCGCCGCGCAGGAGCTGGTGGATCGGGGGGCGACGGTCGTGGCTGTCTCGGACGTCTCGGGCGGCGTGTACGACCCAGACGGCCTCGACGTCCCGACGATGAGCGCGTTCGCGACGGAGCACGGCTCCCTCGAGGGCTGGGCGTCCGGGTCGTCGATCACGAACGAGGTGCTGCTCGAGCTCGACTGCGACATCCTCGTGCTGGCCGCCAGGGAGGACCAGATCCATGGGGACAACGCCGCTCGCCTCCGGTGCCGTCTCGTCGCCGAGGGGGCGAACGGGCCGACCTCGCTCGACGGCGACGAGATCCTCCGCGAGCGCGGGATACCCGTGCTGCCCGACATCCTCACGAACGCCGGCGGCGTCACCGTCTCGTACTTCGAGTGGGTGCAGGACCTCGGGCGGCTGTTCTGGGGCCGGGACGAGATCAGGGCGAAGCTCGCGGAGAAGCTGAACGACGCGTTCGACCGCGTGTGGGAGATCTCGCACGAGCGGGAGATCCCGATGCGCACGGCGGCCCTCGTCGGTGGGATCCGCGACGTCGCGTCGGCGCTCGAGGCCCGCGGCCTCTACCCGTAGGTGGCGCTGGTGTCCGACGACCCGACGATTCGCGTCCGGGACGCGATGATCGCGGAGCCCCGCTCCCTCACGATCTCGGAGACCGCCCGCCTGGCCGGGGAGGTGCTCACCCCGCCCGAGGTGCGCGCGGTGTACGTCGTGGACGGGTCCGGGAGGCTCGTCGGCGTGGTCACCCGCAAGACACTCGTGGCGCGAGTCGTGGCGGAGGGCCGGGACCCGTCCACCACGAGGCTCGGGGAGGTCGCCGAGCCGCCCTACTACACGATCGACGCCGACACGCCGCTCGACGAGGGATATCGGTTCATCGAGGAGCACGACGCCGAGCGCGTTCCGGTGATCGACGAGGGGCGGCTGGTGGGGGTGCTCTCGCGGGCCGTCCTCCAGCGTCGCCTCGCCGAGGACGAAGGCCCACCGGAGACCGAGCCCGACGGGTAGCGAGCCCGGCGGCGTCGTCCACGCCGTGCCTGTGTGACGCGCTCGTCGGCGAGACGATCGCGCTGGCGACGTCCTCCGCAGGGGGAAGGTCGCGAACCCTGGCGACCCGTGGACGACCCTGGTCGTGCACGACCCGAGGCCCGGCACCGAGATCTGCGGCGTGTCAGTGCGGGGCGCGCAGAGGTCGTGCGGGGAGCGGGCGCGGTTTTCCTCGTCGCTGCGCCCACCGGCGCTACATCGGTCAGCAGCAGGTGAACGCGCCCGGGTGGACCCCTGTCTCGTCGGGGGCGGGGAGCTCCGCCGCCGCGAGCGCGGCGCCGTCGAGGAGGTCGCGCTCGCTCACCGTCAGCTCGGCCAGCCCGTAGAAGCCGAGGATCTCGTGGATCACGATGAGCCCGGCGACGATCACCGGCGCGCGGGCCGAGGCGAGGCCAAGCACGCGCTCGCGTTCCGCGAGCGGGAGCGCGGTGAGCCTGTCGAGCATCGTGCCGATCGACTCCCATGTGAGGCGGTCGCCGTGCACCGTGAGCGCGCCGCCTCGCTCGATCTTCGCCGCCGTCGTGATCGTGCCGGCGATTCCGATCGCGCTGCTCACGGCGAGTCGCGGAAGCAGAGACCGGACGTGCGCCTCGCAGACTGCGAGCTCCTCGCCGTGCGGTGGGTCGGACGGGAGAAAGCGCTCGGTCAGGCGGACGCTGCCGGCGTCCGTGCTGACCGCTTCGACGCCCGACTCCCCGACCGCGACGAGCTCGGTCGAGCCTCCCCCGACGTCGACCACGAGCGTCCGGGGCGCGAGCGGGCCGTCGCTCCCGACCCCGGCGAGCGCAAGCTCCGCCTCCTCCTCGCCGGTGAGCAGCCGTGTTGTGAAGCCGTAGCTCCACTCGACCTCGCCGAGGAACGCCTCGCCGTTGTCGGCGTCGCGCACCGCGCTCGTCCCGACCGCGAGCACGCGCTCGGCTCCGAGCGACTCCGCTTCGCGTCGGTAGTCGACGAGCGTGTTGCGCACGCGCGCGACGGCGGTGGGGAGGAGGATCCGGCGCCGGTCGACCGATTCGCCCAGCCGTGTGATCGCCTCGCGCCGCACGACCTCCACGACCCGACCGTCCTCTACGTCGGCGACGAGCAGGCGGGTTGTGTTCGTGCCGAGGTCGACGGCGGCGACACGCATTCCCTTCGACGTTAGCCTGGACGTGCGCCGAGGACGAGTCCAGACCTGGGTTCGACGCGCCCGGAGGGCTCAGATTCCGGGGACGAACCAGAGCACGCGCCGCATCGTCTGGCGCGCCTCCCGCAGCGCCTGGAGCTGCACGTCGAGCGTCGCGCGCGAGGTGGCGAGCCTGGCGGCCGCGTCGCCGAGCGTCGCTCCCGACGCGCTGGCCCGGTCGAGGTGCACCTGGATCTGCGCGGTCGCGTCCTCGATCCGCGCCGTCTCCTCGCCGACCACCCCCGTCGTCCGCTTCAGCTGCCGCCAGAGCGAGAGCCCACGCAAGACCACGTAGACGAGCCCGCCGACGACGCCGACGAGGAGCAGGGCGAGTGCGATCCAGAAGACCACGGCCGGTGCTACGATAGTGGCCGCGACGCGGGGTGGAGCAGTCAGGTAGCTCGCCGGGCTCATAACCCGGAGGTCGCAGGTTCAAATCCTGCCCCCGCTACT
>CAVPZH010000036.1:0-11954 GCA_963710125.1 uncultured Actinomycetes bacterium
ATCCGGCCCGTTCCGGCGCCGTGGCGCTTTGGTGGCCGTGACGCCGAGGACGCGCGCTGCCCGGGGACGTGGACGGGGCGGCTATATGATCGCCCGGTGCCGTCGATCGCCGACGACCTCGCCCGGGTCAAGCTCTTCAGCACGCTGAGCAGGCGTCAGCTCTCCCGGCTCGCGCGCCAGACGAAGGTGCGGCAGTTCCGCCCCGGCGTCGAGGTTCTCAGCCAGGACACGATGAGCGGCGTCGGTTTCTTCATCGTCGTCGAGGGCGAGGCCGCGGTCACGGTCGACGCGCAGGAGGTCGCCCGCCTCGGCCCGGGCGACTATTTCGGCGAGCTCGCACTCGTCACCGAGGACGCGAGGATGGCGACGGTCACGGCCGTCACGCGTCTCACCTGCCACGTGATCGCCCTGTGGGACTTCAGGAAGTTCGCGAAGCAGAACCCGGACGTGTGCTGGGCGCTCCTCGGGCACGTCGCCGGGCTCCTGGCCGCCGAGCGCGAGCGTCGCGCCCGCGCCGAACTCGCCCTGGGCCTCAACTGACCGCGTCGCTCTCGGCCGCGCGTCCGCGTGCGGTCTAAGGTCACGGCGATGGGCAAGCCGAGGAAGGCGAAGCTCCAGGCGCGGCTCGAGGCCGCCCACTCCCGCATCGCGGAGCTGGAGACCGCGCGCCTCCGGGCCGAGACCCTCTTCGCCGTGACGCAGGTGCTCGGCAAGACCCTGAGCCTCGAGGACACGTTCGAGACCATCCTCCGGGAGCTGCAGCGGGTCGTGCCCTACGACAGCTCCTCCGTCCAGGTGATCCAGAGCGATCGTCTCGTGATTGTCGGCGGGCGGGGCTTCGATGACCTGCAGCCGCTTCTCGGGGTCGGGTTCGACCTCGACGACGAGACGAACCCGAGCGTCGGCGTCCTGCGGTCGAAGCGCCCGCTCGTGATCGACGACGTGTCCGACCATCCGCACTTCGCAACCGTCGTCCACGGCGGAGGGCGGATCCGCGGCTGGATGTGCGCGCCGTTGATCTTCGCGGACCGAGTGATCGGCGTCGTCACGTGCGACAAGTACGAGCCGGATTTCTACGACGACGACCTCGCGGAGCTCCTGACGGCGTTCGCCGCGCAGGCGGCGACGGCGATCGAGAACGCCCACCTGCTCGAGACGGAGCGCGCCGCGCGCGAGCAGGCGGAGACACTCCACGCGGCCGCGCAGTCGCTCGGGAGCGCGCTGCACCTCACCGACCTCTTCGACCTCATCCTCTCCGAGCTGCGCAAGGTCGTCCCCTACGACAGCTGCAGCGTGCAGCAGATCGACCGTGGCGAGATGGTCATCGTCGGGGGGCAGGGCTTCCCGAACCTCGAGGAGCTGCTCGGGCAGCGGTTCGACTGGAGTGGGCCCGACGACCCCGCCCGTAAGGTCGTCGAGCGGCGAGAGCCGCTGATCATCGCGAATGTGTCTGAGCGGTTCGTGCACTTCAGCAACGAGGCTCATGGCGGCGGGCGCGTCAAGGGATGGATGGGAGTGCCCCTGCTCTTCGAGAACCGGCTGATCGGGATGCTCACGCTCGACAAGCTCGAGGAGGCGTTCTATACGCCCGAGCACGCCCACACGGCCAAAGCTTTCGCCGCCTACGCCGCGACGGCCATCGAGACGGCACGCACGGTCGGCGAGCTCGAGGCCGCCCGGCAGGAGGCAGAGGCGGCGGCGCAGGCAAAGAGCGCCTTCCTGGCGACGATGAGCCACGAGATCAGGACGCCGATGAACGGTGTGATCGGGATGACGAACCTGCTCCTCGGCACCGAGTTGACGCACGAGCAGCGCGAGCTCGCGGAGGTCGTCCGGTCGAGCGGTGACGCGCTGCTCCACGTGATCGACGACATCCTCGACTACTCGAAGATCGAGGCGGGCCGGCTGGACCTCGAGCAGGCGCCGTTCGATCTCGGCGCGTGCGTCGAGAGCGCACTCGACATCGTCGCCCCGCGTGCCGCCGAGAAGGGGATCGAGCTCGGGTGGCTGTCGGGCGACGGCGTCCCGCAGGGCGTCGTCGGAGACTCCGCGAGGCTGCGTCAGGTGCTGCTCAACCTCCTGTCGAACGCGGTGAAGTTCACCGAGCGGGGCGACGTCGTCGTGCACGTCGACGCGGAGCCGGCGAGCCCCGGCGCGCACCACCTCCATCTTGCCGTGCGCGACACGGGGATCGGGATTCCGCAGAGCCGCATCGGCCACCTCTTCGAGTCGTTCAGCCAGGTCGACGCGTCGACGACCCGGCGCTACGGCGGGACGGGCCTCGGGCTCGCGATCTCCGGTCGTCTCGTGGAGCTGATGGGCGGGTCGATCACGGTCGAGAGCGAGGAGGGCGCCGGGTCGACGTTCCGGATCGACCTGACCCTCGCGGAGGCCGAGGCTCCCGGCAGGTCCGTCGGGGACGATCTCACGCTACTCGAGGGCCGGCGGCTCCTCGCCGTCGACGACAACGAGACGAACCGGGAGATCGTCAGGCGTCAGACGGTTGCATGGGGAATGGAGCCGGTGGTCGTCGGCCTTCCGTCCGAGGCGCTCGCGCGACTCGACGCCGGAGAGCGGTTCGACGTTGGACTCCTCGACTTCGTGATGCCCGAGATGGACGGCGTCGCCCTCGCGGCCGAGATACGGCGACGCCCGGAAGCCCGATTCCCGCTGGTGCTCGTCACCTCGCTCGGCCGGCAGTCGGTCGACGGTTCGACGAAGGACTTCGCGGCGCAGCTGTCGAAGCCGATCAAGGCGTCCCAGCTGCACGACGCGCTCGCGCGCGTGCTCTCCGAAGCCGGTGTGGAAGCCACCGAGCCGGTCCGTGCCCCGGAGGCGGCGGATCGCTCGCTGCTCCGAATCCTGCTCGCCGAGGACAACGCCGTGAATCAGATGGTCGCAATCCGCCTGCTCGAGCGGCTCGGGTTCTCCGCCGACGTCGCGTCGAACGGTCGCGAGGCGATCGAGGCGCTCGAGCGCTCGCGTTACGACGTAGTCCTGATGGACGTGCAGATGCCCGAGCTGGACGGGCTGGACGCCGCTCGCAGGATCTGCGAACGGTGGCCGAAGGGGGAGCGTCCCCGTCTCGTGGCGATGACGGCGAACGTCATGGCCGAGGATCGCGAGGCGTGCCTCGCAGCCGGGATGGACGACTACGTGGCGAAGCCGATCCGGCCTGAGGCGCTGGGCGAGGCGCTCGGGAGGGTGCGCCCGCTCGCGGCGCTGGAGGGCTCCGACACGTTCGCGCCGCTCCGGCTGGACGAGGCCGCGATCGCGCGCCTCCGCGAGCTCGGCGGCGAGGAGTTCCTCGTCGAGCTGATCGACACGTTCCTCGCGGGCGCGGACGGCCACGTCGCAGCTCTCCGGCGCTCGATCGACGACGGCGACGCCGACGGGCTCTGCCGGGTGGCCCACACGCTCAAGTCGAGCGCAGCGACGTTCGGCGCCTCAGAGCTCGAGGAGCGCGCCCGAGACCTCGAGGAACGCGCCCGGAGCGGCCGGCTGGACGACGCCGTCGCGTCCGGCAACGGGCTGGAGCTCGAGATCGGCCGGCTCCGCGCGGCGCTCCGTCGCCTGGCGGACGGCGCGGACGGTGCCTGACCCGGTTCTACGCCGGTAAGGCCCAGAGCCGCAGCGCCTGCGTCTTGCCGCGCGGGGTGACCTCGTCCACGAAGACGAGCCCGCCGTCGCCCGAGAGGAGCGCCCGGGTCGTGTCGGAGACGAGCACGGCGTGCGGGTGCTCCTTCGTCAGTGACTCGATGCGGGCCGCCGTGTTCACCGTGTCGCCGATCGCCGTGTACTCGAGCCGCCGCTCGGAGCCGACGTTGCCCGACATGAAGGGGCCGCTCGCGATGCCGACGCCCATGGCGAACCCGTCCCCGATCCCCTCGGATACGAGCCATGCGTTGAAACGCGGCAGACGCTCGTAGACCATCTCGCGCGCGGCGCGGAGCGCCCGATCGGCGTGGTCATCCGTCTCGATCGGCGCGCCGAACACGGCGAGGATCCCGTCACCGAGGTACGCGAGCAGCGTGCCGCCGGCGTCGAGGATCGCACCGCTCATCTCCTCGAAGTACCGGTTGAGGACGTCGACGACCCGGTCCGGCGGCGTCGCCTCGGCGAATGCCGTGAACCCGCGGAGATCCGTGAAGAGCGCCGTGCCGACGATCCTGATGCCTCCGAGCCGAAGGTCCGCGCCGCTTCGGCTGAGCATGTCGTCGACCATGCTCTCGGGGAGGAAGCGTGCGAACGCGCCGCGCACCCGGTTCCGCTCGAGCGCGTTCAGCCGCGCCCGCGCGAGCCCGGCGTTGACGCGTGCCCGAAGCAGCACCGGGTCGAACGGCTTCGGCAGGTAGTCCTCGGCGCCGATCTCGATGCAGTGGACGACGCGCTCGTAGTCGTCGAGGGCCGAGATCATGATGACCGGCACATCTCGCAGCGCCGTATCGCGCTTGAGCTCCTCGAGGACTTCGACGCCGTCCATCCCCGGCATGACGACGTCGAGAAGGACGACGGCCGCGGGCTCCTCTCGGAGCGACCGAAGCGCCTCCTCGCCGCTGGCGGCGATGCGGAAGACGTGCCCGTCCCGCTGGAGCGCACGGGTCAGGATGGCACGATTGAGAGGGTCGTCGTCGACGACCAACACGACCCCCTTGTCATCGACCACAGCGGTTCAGCATAGTCCCGTCGGACGAAACGGTCGATGTCGCTCGACGCGTCGCGGACGGCCGGTAGTCGGGGCACTCCGTTGTCGCGTGCCGTCGTGTGGACCATTTCGGAGAGGGAGGAAGAGGAAGGACGGCAAGCCGCCCCGATCGTTTAGCCCATGTACGGGACGTACGCCTCGCGGCCTAACGGAGCGGCGCCGGAGTCGAACCGACCGAGCGTGGGGCTACCACACCGCACAGGTTTTGAAGACCTGCTGGGCCACCGGGCCCGTGCCGCTCCGCCGGGCAGGCTACATGCGGCGTCTCGCGCCCCCTGCGCGCGAGCCGGCACGACGTCGTGCAACTAATACCCCGCGCCGGAGCTACCGCCGCCGAAGACGACGAGCAGCACGATCCCGATCGCCGCGACGGCTATCACAGCCCCGATCGCGACCCAGCGTCCGAGCTTGAGAGATGACACGAGTGCCTCCTTCGTAGGTTCCACTACAAAGGAGTACGGCTCGGCGGCAGGCTGCGGATCGCAGGCGCAACGCGCCCGCAACACGGAACGGGAGCCTCAGGCGAGCGCGGCTTTGATCCGGTCGATCGCGGCGCTCTCGGCCTCGTCGCCGCCCTTGGCGGCCCTCGCCACGGTCTCTGCGAGCTCCAGCACGAACGCGCGGTAGCTCTCGAGCTCGTCGGGTGCCTTCGACCGCAGCGTCGCGACCGCAGAGCGCAGCGCGCCGTCCGCGGCCTCGTCGACCTCGCTCGGCGTGGCGACGGCGCCGAAGCCCGTGCCGTGCTCCGAGGCGAGCTCGCGGACGAGCTGGCTGTCGTCTTCCCGCGAGCCCATGAGGTACTTCGCGAACGACGACGCCTCCTTGAACGAGTCGAGGAAGCTCCGGTCGCTGACCGACACCAGCAGCCCGGCGGCGGTCGCGCCCTTGCGCAGCTCGTCCCACTCTTCCTCGGTGAAATCCGCCTTGCCGGCCATCGCGCCTCCCGCTCCCGGATGTCGCGGTCAGTGTCTCACAGCTCTGCCCGGGCGGCCCTGCGCAGGATCCGCCGGTCGCCCACCCGCCGCGTGACGCCGTCCACGTCCATCCGCTCGAGCAGAAGCTGCGCGTCGCGCCTGCCGACACCGGCGAGGTCGCGGAACCGCGCCAGCGTGATCTCCCCGGCCGCGCTGCACTCCGTCAGCACGAGGTTGCGCGCGACCTCGTAGGCGCCCGCCCCGACCGCGTATCCCTCGCTAAGGCGCACGAGCCTGCCCTCGGACTCGAGGAAGCGGGCCAGCTCGGCGTCCTCCACCTTCGTCGCGGCGAGACCCGCACGGGCGAGACCCCGTTCGAGCTCGTCCGCCGCGTCTGCCCTAGAGCCGAGCGACGCCGCCGCGCCCGGGAGGTAGGCAGTCGCTCCGCGTCGCTCGACCGGCAGCAGCGGGAGGATCGCGGGCGCCCACGGCTCGGCGGGCAGCAGCTCGGCGAGCGCCAAACCGGGTTCGAGCGGAGCCTCCTCCATCCGGCTCCGCAGTCGCTCCTCAACGGCCGCCGCGGTCTCGTCGAGCCAGTCGTCGGCGAACGCCCAGCCCTCGACGACGCGCACCGCGTCGAGCCCTTCCTCCAGCTCGGCGCCGCCGAGCAGCGCGCGTCCGGCGAGGGTGTCGACCGCGACCGGCTCCCGCACGAGCGCGCGCACGATCGAGCGCGGATCGCCTTCGCCCGAGCAGGCGGTCGCGCTCCGCGTCCCGGCCGCGTGGCGGCGCCGGATCGAGGACGACCGCCCCGCCGACCGTCGTCGCGTCGCGCAGCACCACCCGGTCGCCGCGCGCAGCGACGACGGGGGCCGCAAGCCTGAGCTGGGCGTGGTCGTCGCCGACGCGCACCACGCGCGCCGGAATTCGGCTCGTGCCGTGGTGGACGGAGAGACGCGCGCCGTCGGCGATCGGCTCGAGCTCCTCGAGCGCCACCTCCAGGCGGTAGGAGCGAGGAAACGACTCGGGCGCGACCAGCGCGTCGCCGCGCCGGACGTCCGTGCGCTCGACGCCGGGGAGGCTCACGGCAACGCGTTGGCCCGCCTCCGCCCGCTCGACCGCGACGTCGTGCACCTGCACCGAGCGGGCTCGCACGTCCCGGCCCGACGGCTCGAGGCGAAGCCGGTCGCCGACGCCGACGGCCCCCGACCAGAGCGTGCCCGTGACCATCGGTTCCGATGCCGCGTAGCGTGAAGACCCGGTCGACGAAGAGCCGCGTCGGGAAGTCGGCTCGCCGCTCGATCGCCTCGGCCGCGACGGTCGCGAGCGCCGCCCGGAGGTCGTCCAGCCCTGCCGCCGTGACGCCGCTCACCGGCACCACGGCAGCGCCGGGGACGAGCTCTCGCATCTCCTCCAGGGCGAGCTCGAGCGTCTCCCGGTCGACCAGGTCGGCCTTCGTGACCGCCACGACCCCGCGCTCGACTCCCAGCAGCCGGAGGATCGCGAGGTGCTCGTGCGTCTGCGCGCGCGCGCCCTCTGCGGCGTCGACGACCAGGAGATAGAGGTCGATTCCCGTCGCGCCCGCGACCATCGTCCGCACGAAGCGCTCGTGCCCGGGCACGTCCACGAGCGAGAGGGTGGTTCCGTCCGGCAGCTCGAGCGGCGCGTACCCGAGGTCGATCGAGATCCCTCGCGCGCGCTCCTCGGGCAGCCGGTCGGTGTCCTTGCCGGTGAGGGCCCGGACGAGCGTCGTCTTCCCGTGGTCGACGTGGCCCGCGGTGCCGACGGTCAGCGCCATCGGCGACCCGAGACGAGCTGCGAAGACGATCCGGGCCGGACGCGCAAGTTACAAGTTGTAACTTGCGCGTCGCGCCCGCAGCACGGCGCGCGCGGCCTCGTCGACCTCGGCGTCGGTCAGCGTCCGCGCGTCGAGGAGCAGCCTGCCGTCGCGCACCAGCCCGACCACGGGCGGGTCGCCGAGGCGCAGTGGCGCCGCAAGCGACTCCTCGATCGCGCAGGCCGCGCTCGGGAGCTCCGCGAGCGGCAGCGCGCCGCCGCCGACACGCCCGACGGTCTCCTCCACCTCGCCGCCGACGAGCCCGGCGAGGCGCTCCGCGCGGGCCCGCACCCGCTCGATCGGCTCGTCGAGCATCCGGAGCACCGGAATCTCCCGTCGCGCCAGCTCCGGATCGGCGTGCAGCGCGAGCGTGCCCTCGAGCGCGGCCAGCGTCAGCTTGTCGGCGCGCAGGGCGCGCTGGAGCGGGTGGCGGCGCAGCTGCTCCACGAGGTCGGCGCGTCCCACCACGATCCCCGCCTGCGGGCCGCCCAGCAGCTTGTCGCCGGAGAAGCAGACGAGGTCGGCCCCGGCTGCGAGGCTGGCCGCGACGGTCGGCTCGTCGCCGACGTCGGTCGCCGACCCCGAGCCGAGGTCGTCGACCAGGACGAGCCCGGCGGCGCGCGCGACGGCGGCCAGCTCCTCCGTCGGGGCACGCTCCGTGAACCCGACGATCCTGAAGTTCGACTGGTGGACTCGGAGCAGCAGCGCGGCGTCGGGGCCGATCGCGCGCTCGTAGTCCGCCGCGCGCGTGCGGTTCGTGGTGCCGACCTCCACCATGCGCGCCCCCGAGCGGGAGAGGACGTCGGGAATCCGGAAGCCGTCGCCGATCTCGACGAGCTCGCCGCGCGAGACGACGACCTCCCGGCCGTCGGCGAGCGCCGCGAGCGCGAGGAGCACCGCACCCGCGTTGTTGTTCACGACGAGCGCCGCCTCGGCTCCCGTCAGCCGGCAGAGGACGCCCGCGACGTGGTCCTGCCGCGAGCCCCTCGAACCGGACGCAAGGTCGAGCTCGAGGTTCGAGTACGCGCCACCCACCTCGACGACGCGCTCGAGCGCAGCATCGGGAAGCGGCGCCCGCCCGAGGTTCGTGTGGACGATCACGCCGGTGGCGTTGAGCACCCGCCTGAGCATCGGCGCAGCGAGCCGCTCGAGCTCCGCCCGGGCCTCCGCGACGACGTCCTCCGGCTCCTCGCCGGCGCGGATCACCTCCCGCGCGCGCTCGAGCGCGGTTCTCGCCGCCTCCGTCGCGAGCGGACGCGGCGCGGCGGCGAGCACCTCGTCGCCGAGCAGCCGGTCGACCGACGGGAGGTCGCGGAGGCGCATGATCACAAGCTTAGTTCCCTTTCGGTCACCTCCCGCCCGGCGCTCGCGGCGGGCCCGCGGCACCCGTGTGGCTACGAGGCGAGCGCCGGAACGACCTCGCGCAGCAGCGCGACGAGATCACCGGAGGCACGCGCACCGACCTCGAGCACTCGCTCGTGGTCGATCGGCTCCGGGAGGACGCCGGCGGCGGCGTTCGTCACGCACGAGAGCGCCAGGCAGCGGATGCCCATGTGGCGTGCCGCGAGCACCTCCGGCACCGTCGACATCCCGACGAGGTCGGCACCCAGGGCGCGGAGCATGCGGATCTCCGCCGGCGTCTCGAACGCCGGCCCGAGCCATGCGGCGTACACCCCGTCTCCGAGCGGGATCCCGAGTCGCTCGGCCGCCTCGTGCGCGAGCGCCCGGTACGCAGGGTCGTAGGCGTCCGTCATGTCGGGGAAACGGGGCCCGAGCGACTCGTCGTTCGGGCCGACGAGCGGAGAGGTGCCCTGGAGATTGAGATGGTCGGAGACCGCGACGAGCGTTCCCGGCTCGCGCGCCGGGTCGATCGCGCCGCACGCGTTCGTGAGCACGAGGCTCTCGATCCCGAGCCGCCCCAGCACCCTCACTCCGACCACGACCTTCGCGGCGGGAGCTCCCTCGTAGAGGTGCGCCCTCCCGTTCATCACCGCCACCGGCACCCCGCCGAACGTGCCGACGACGAGCGTGCCCGCATGCCCGACCGCGGTCGAGACCGGCCAGCCCGGGATCTCGCCGTACGCGATCTCGACCCGCTCCTCGACCGCGTCGGCGAACGGCCCCAGCCCGCTGCCGAGCACGACCCCGACGCGCGGACGGAGCGACGTGCGCGCGACGATCGCCGCGAGCGCCTCGTCCAGCATGTCGCTCAGGCCGATCCCTCCGCACGGCGGGCACCGATCATCGAGGTAATCCACTCGACCGCCGCCCGAGGCTCGTCGGTGACCTCGAGCAGGTCGAGGTCACCCGGCGAGATGAGCCCGTCGTCGAGCATCGCGCCGCGCATCCAGCCGAGCAGCTCCCCCCAGTAGCCCGAGTCGAACAGCACGACGGGGAAGGTGCCGATCACGCCCGTCTGGATGAGGGTCAACGACTCGTACAGCTCGTCGAGCGTCCCGAACCCGCCGGGGAAGAACACGAATCCCTCCGCGGCCTTCACGAACATCACCTTGCGCGCGTAGAAGTGCTTGAACGTGAGCGCGATGTCGCAGTAGGGGTTCAGGCCCTGCTCGTGCGGGAGCAGGATGTTGAAGCCGACCGAGAGGCCGCCGCCGTCCCTCGCCCCGCGGTTCGCGGCCTCCATCACGCCCGGGCCGCCGCCGGTGACGACCGCGAGGCCCGCCCGGGCGAACAGCGACGCCGTCTCCCGGGCCGCGGCGTAGGCCGGCGAGCCGTCGGGGACACGGGCCGAGCCGAAGATGGTCACCGCAGGCCGGTCGATCCGCGCGACGGCCTGGAAACCTGCGAGGAACTCGGACGCGATCAGGGAGACGTCTGCCGCGAGCGTCTCGTGCGTGCGGCGCAGCAGACGCCGGTCGATCGAGGCGGCGTCGGTCACAGCCGATTCTGGGGGACGTGCGCGGCGACCATGCCCACGACGAGCGCGGCCACGGTGACGGCGGACGCCACCGCGACGAGCGCCGCCCGCCGGCGAGCCACCGCCGGGTCGGACGCGCCGCCGCCGGCCCGCAGCACACGCCACGAGCGCAGCACGTGGCCGCCGTCGAGGATCCCGAACGGGAGGAGGTTGATCAGGTTGAGCAGGAAGCCGGCGTAGGCGAGCGCGCGCATCAGGTCCGAGTCGAGTGCGACCGCGACGGCAAGGCACCCGAGCGCCCCGAGCCCGCCGGCCACCGGCCCGGCGAGCGACACGCGCGCGTTCACCCACGGGTCGAAGCGCATGTTGCGCAGCGCGACGTACGCACCGAGAAACGGGATGAAGACGGGCAACTGCGGGTCGAGCCCCTCCCGCCGCGCCTCGAGATAGTGGCCGAGCTCGTGGATCCCGATCAGCACGACGATCCCGACCGCGAACCGCCAGCCCCAGATCAGCGTGTAGCCGCCGACCGCGAGGAAGATCCCGAAGAACTTGAGGACGAAGACGCCGAACTTGACGATCACCCCGACGGCGACGACGAGCGGCGCGAGCAGCCGCCCGAGCAGCGACCGGCGCGTGCGGTCGTGCTCGCTCGGCAGGGTCGCGGGCTCCGGCGCGGTGACCGGCTCGAGGTCCCGATCGCGCGGGTCGCTCATCGTGCCGTCACGAGCCCTGCCCCACCCACTCTTCCCCTCCCACGTACAGCTCCTTCTTCCAGAGCGGCACGGTCTGCTTCAGCGTGTCGATCGCCTCCGCGCACGCCGCGAGCGCGGCCGCGCGATGCGCCGCGGAGACGGCGATCACGACGCTCGTCTCGCCGATCTCGACCGGCCCCACGCGGTGGTGGATCGCGACCTCGATCAGGTCGTGCCGCTCCTTGAGGGTGGCCGCGAGACGCGCCATCTCGGCCTCCGCCATGCCCTCGTACGCCTCGTACTCGAGCCGCACCACGTCACGACCGCGCGACCGGCTCCGGGTCGTCCCCACGAACGTCGCGATCGCGCCCGCGTCGTCGGACGCGACCTCGGCGGCGCACCGCTCCACCGACAACGGCTCTTCGGAGAGGAGGTACGCACCGCCCGAGACAGGGGGGATCAGCGCGACCTCGTCACCCTCCGAGAGCCGCGCGCCACGGTCGGCGTAGGCCCGGTTGAGCGCGTACACCAGCCCGCCGGGCTCGTCGCCGAGCCCGAGCGCCGGCCACACGTCCTCGACCCGCGCACCGTCCGCCAGCTCGAGCTCGACCTGACGTGCACCGCGCTGCTCGCGGAGGGCAGCGAACAGCTTCACGGCGACCTTCACGCGACCCAGCGTAACCGCGGTTGCCGTGGAGGGGGCGTGTCATGTTACATCTGCCCCGTGGCCGTCGTCCTCCCCCGAGCGAACCTCAACGAGCAGGTCTACGCGACGCTCCGAGGGCGGATACTCGCGCGCGAGCACGGCCCCGGCGAGAAGCTCAGCCTGCACGAGCTGGCGGCGGAGCTCGGCGTGTCGCGCAGCCCCGTGCACCACGCGCTGACCCGCCTCGTCTCCGAGGGCCTGCTCACGGTGAAGGCGCGC
>CAVPZH010000037.1:0-438691 GCA_963710125.1 uncultured Actinomycetes bacterium
CGTTACGTTCGAGGCGGACTACTTCGAGAGGCTGCATGCAGCATTCGACGAGGATCCACTTCTCGGGATCGCAGGAGGGGCGGCGCTCGAGCACGAGAGCGATGAGTGGCGCCCGCGTTTTGTTACGGGCGGGAGCGTTTGGGGGGCAACCGCGCGCGTTCCGCTGGGAGTGCCTCCAGGACGTTCTTCCGTTCGAGCCCCGCCACGGCTGGGATGGTCTTGACCAACTCAAGGCCCGCTCCCAGGGCTGGAGGACGAGAACACTCTGGACCTGAACTTTCGGCACCATCGACCCGAAGGGGATCGCGACGGGTCGAGATGGGCACACTGGCGCGCAAACGGAGAGACGGCGCACTTCATGGGATACCGGCCCTCGTATCTCCTGCTGCGCACCGCGCACCAAGTGCACCGAGACAGGCACGCACTTGGCCTTGCATGGGGGTTTCTAGTCTCTTCGCTACGGCGCGCGCCGCAGTGGAATGATCGTGCGGGACGTGCCTTGCTTCGCGAAGACCAACGGGTCAGGAATCTGGCTCGGCGTGGACCAGGAGGCGAACGGTTAGGCACCTGCTTCCGGCAAGCCTTTAAGGTGCCAACGCGACGTCTCATCGTAGATCGCAACGAGCCGTTCTCCAGCAGCGCGCCAGGTGAGCGTCGACCGGACAGCGCGCGCTTCACACTTCAGTCGCTCGCGGAGCGCACCGTCCTGTGCCTGGGCATTCATCTGCTCGGCAGGGCTGAAGCGCTCGCCGAACTCGTGCTCCCAACACGGACGAGTCGACGGGGTTCCTGCTGATGTGGACACCGAGCAAGGCACATCCCGAGCCGATAGCCTCGTATGTCACAAGCGCGCTCCCTTCGACCGCGGACAAGAACACAACTACGTCGGATGACCGCATGAGGCGCGCGGCCGACGTCATGGCGGAAGCCCAGTTCGACGACACTCGGATCATCGAGCCAACGTCGAAGGTACTCGCGGTAGCTCGGCTGTGCGGAGCCGACAATGAGAAATCGTGCGCCCATCGCCCCCGCCGCTCGGCCTCCTTCCACGCTTCCAGGGCGTGGTGGAGTCCCTTGGTTGGCTCAATCCGTCCGACGTAGAGCATTAAGGGGGCCGTCCGAGACGGCCGATCATCCGGAAAGAACGCCCTTGGGTCGAAGCCGGTCCCCGTGGCGTACCAGCCGATCCGCTGGAATGCTCTGATCGATAAAGCTCGATTCACAGTACTCGGAAGGAACAAGAAGGCGGTCGGCGGCCGCGAACTCACGAAGTTCGCGCGCCCGCTCCTCCGGCGAGAAGCGGAACGGACATCCTTCGTGTAGTTCGATTCCGGTAGCCGCAGCGGCAGCTTGCGCTCGTCTGAGAGTTAATTCAGTATGAGCACTTGGCACCTCTCGTAACGACGGGAGAAAGACGTCCTCGGGCCGCAGCGAGGGTCGCCTGGACACGACGCTGGCCAGCAGTGGATCACGTCGTAGTCCCCAACGTTGGACTGGATGACGAGCGACGCGACGGTCGTGGTAGCGCCACGCTCGGGTGACGCCAAGGGCGCGGTGGGGGATGCGGCTCCCAAAAAACCGAAGCGTTCGACTCCCGCGACACTCCCTCGTAACGGTCGCGCCACACTCGTCGTAAACACAGTCATCTCAGTCCCGAGATCGGCCGCCGCCTGAACCTGCTGCCATGCGGTCGTGCTGATACCAGCCGCACCGAGCGGGTGCGGAAACGAATAGAGCGCGCCGAGCTTGCGGCTCACGTCGTCAATGTCTCGTCAAGACTCCGCGGTGCGCATCATCGGACGAGAATAGTGCGCCCCGATACTCAGCTTTATGGTCATCAGGCGCTGTGTCTGGCCATTGTACGAAGAAGCGACTAGCGATCGGCTTCACCAATCTGCCCGAAAGAGACAAGTTGCTCGTTCGAGCAAAGCTCTCGATGAACACGATGCTCGCTCCAAACAGCTTTGCAACGTAGCAGGCGCCGGCAACGCCCGCTCCGGTTGACACGACGACCTGCGGACGAACGCGCCACCAACCGAATGGCGAGCAGCGTGTTCCTGATGAGGTTGACAAGACTCCTGTTCGTCGGGTGGTGCGCATAGACAACGCACTCGTCACGAAGAAGGAAGACGGCGTCCTGCGTGTCAAAGGTGACCCACGTCCAGTGAGCATCTGGCAGATACTCCCCGGATCTGGAGAAGCTGGAGGAGATGGCCTCCACTAGACGCGACAAGCAGTCCGGAAGCAGGGCGGTCGCAGTTCACTTTCTAGCCACCATCCAGTCTGGAATGCCACCTATAATGTCAGGTGTCCGCCTCGCGAGTACGCGACAGGGTGCCCCGATAACGCATGATCGTGGTCATGGTAGGGACCAACAAGTACCCGTTTGATCGGCTGGTTCGCGCTGCCGACGAGCTCGCTACGCTCGATGACGTTGTTGTCCAGAAGGGCACGTCGACCGTTCGCGTTACGCTTGCGAATCGGTCGAATTCGTGCCTTTCGACAAGATGGTGGCACTCGTGACGAAGGCTCGTTTGGTGATCACGCACGCGGGCGTGGGCTCAATTGTCGTATCGCTCTCCCAAGGACAAATTCCGCTTGTCGTTCCTCGGTTGGCAAGATTTGGTGAACACGTAGACGATCACCAACTGCAGATTGCGGCTGCATTTTCGAGTCGCGGATTCGCAGTCTCGTCCGATGATCCAGTGACGGCGGCACGCTCCCTATGGCCACAGGGTCAGCGACTTGCGCCGCCCCTCGGATCTGGTCCGCTCGTGAAAACAATAGGCGAATTTCTCACTGAGATCTTCACAGAGGGTGGCGGATAACGCTCAAGACGATCCGTCGTTCGAGACGATCGTCTACGCTCCAGGTCATGTGTGGCATCTGTGGTGTTTTCGAGATCGGCGGCCAGTCGCCGCCGTGGTATCCGAACGTGTTCTCGATCGCATGACGGACTCCATGACTCACCGCGGGCCTGACGACCTAGGCACCTACATGGCGCCCGGCGTGGCAATCGGTGTGCGTCGATTGTCGATCATCGACGTGGTGCACGGTCACCAACCGTTCTGCAACGAGGACGGAAGCGTAGTCGCAGCCCACAATGGCGAGCTGTACAACCACGAGCTGATCCGGAACGAACTGCGAAGGGGCGGTCATAGACTCATTACCAGCTGCGATACCGAGATACTTTCCCATCTCTACGAAAGACAGGCGTGAGTTTCCCGGCGCGCGTCCAGGGCATGTTTGGTGTCGCTATATGGGACGCGAACCGCCGTCGAGGGGTCCTCGCTCGGGATCGTCTGGGTATCAAGCCTCTCTACTGGGCTCGAAGCGGCGATTTCGTTGTGTTCGGCTCAGAACTTAAGGCAATCCTCGCCAGCGGCTTGATCGAGCCGCGAATTTCCGTAGACGCCGTCGCGGCGTACCTGCTTCTTGGATACGTGCCTGGGCCAATGTCGATTCTCGAGGGCGTTCAGAAACTTCAACCCGGCTGCATCCTGATTATTGATAACTCAGGAACTCGCGAGGACGTTTACTGGAGCTTTCCCCCTCCAAACCCGGATGGTACGCCGCCGGAGGAGTTGGGCCACGAGCTAATTTCGTCTCTGAGTGACGCCGTGCGTGACAGGCTCATGTCAGACGTCCCGCTTGGCCTGATGCTGTCGGGCGGGATCGACTCAGCCTTGATTCTTGCCCTCATGCACGAGCAAAGCAGTACGCCGGTTGAGACCTTCACCGTGGGCTTTCAAGAGGACATCGACCACAATGAGCTCGCCGCTGCCCGTCGAACGGCCGCCCTATTCTCTGCGGAGCATCGCGAGGCCGAACTGTCTGTCCGAGATCTCGTCGACCTCGAGACACTTATATGGCATCTCGACGAGCCGGTGGCGGATGTGTCAGCGATCGGTTTTCTCGCACTGTCACGACTAGCGTCCTCAAGTGTGAAGGTTGCACTTTCGGGGCAGGGCGCCGACGAGCTGTTCGGCGGATACCGGAAATACCGCGCTGCCGCACTTGCACGCGACATGAAGCTGCTGACCAGCTCGCGAATTGGCCGCTGGGCATTGGGCGCGACCGAGGGCACGCGACTCGAGCGCATCGGAGCGACACTCTCATCGAACGATGCCTATCAGCGTGTCCTTGCGATGAGCCGTCAGCTGTTGCCCGAGGATACAATACGATTCATGGGGCCTCGCTTTGAGGAAGCCATCAACTCGACTGTTCTGAGCGCGATGCGAAAAGAGAACCAGAACATGAGAGGCGATCCAGTGGCCGAAACACTCTTCCTGGACGCCCAACTAGGATTGGTCGACCATATGCTCCACTACTTCGACCGCATGTCAATGGCTGCCTCGCTCGAGGTTCGTGTGCCCTTCCTCGATCCTCGGGTCGTCGAGGTTGCAGCACGGGTGCCCTCGGGTCTCAAAGTCACACCAGCTTCCACGAAGATTTTGCTCCGCCGCGTGGCGGGGCGCGTCCTACCGTCGGAGATACTCAAGCGGCCGAAGGTGGGCTTCTTCCGCAAGGTTGCGCGGGTATGGCTTGATGAGCAGCTGCTAGGGCCTGGTGGCGATCGGCTCAGCGACGGACTCGTCTTGGCTGAAGGGTTCGTGGATCGCTCGGCACTCAGGTGCGCAGTCAGCCAATACCGTGAAGGGTCAAAATCCCACACCCAGTTCTTGCTCGCTGCCCTCTTCCTCGAAACCTGGCTCGGCAGCTACGTTAGACGCTCGGTCAGTTGAGCGCGCGCTGAAGGTGCCGACGTACTCGGCTTCGTCAACCCCACGCTTCTCACCGGGACGATTGCGCCGTCGGCGAGCCCTAGGGAGGCAGTGAGGCCGAGAAGCACGAACAAGACTAGGCTCACCTGCGTGAAGGCAAGGGAATCGAACGTGAACATCCCTACCGCGTACGCGGTAAGGCTACCCGCGAGCCCAGCGGCAATCCAACTTACTTCTGATTCATCGTAACGAGCGATGACCGCCATACGCCCGATCGAGCGAAAGAACATCGCGGCAATCCCGATCACCCCCAGCAAGCCGACGTCCAAGAGAATTCCGAGCCACTGGTCATCCAGGATCGGGGCGTTAGCAAACGGACCGGTGACAACGCGAGTGCCGATACCGTATCCGAACAACGGCTGCGCGGAAAACTCATGCAGGGCGGGGCCCAAGTCTGCAACCCGACCGGCGGACGATTCGGATCCAGCAGACGAGGACTGTTGAGCGATGAGTCCGCCCGACGGGAAGAATGTAGATCGAAGTGATCCCAGCGCACCGGGCATCATCAAGTGCGCTGCAACCAACAGCGGCACGAGAAGGGCGGCATAGGGTGCGATCGCTCGTCTCTTTATCACCAACAACATTAAAGTTGCGAAAGTCAGCATTACGACCGGTGTGCGCGACTGCGTTGCTATGCCCCCAATGATGAGCATCAATACTGCGGCCCACCAGATCCTCGTCCGGGTCATAGCGAGAGAAATAGCAGGCGGCACAAGGATGATCAGAAGGGCTCCAAGGGCAATTGGGTGCTCCGCCGGTCCATGAGCCCGACTGCCTGCAGCACGAAAGTCAAATGCAGCAGTGCCTTGGACTAGAGAGAGAAGATTCGAGATCCTATTGAACGGTGTCCAGCCTGTCTGTCGCTCAACCACCGCCAAAGCGCCCAAGACGGCACCTGACAACACGAGAGCCCTGAATACTCGAACGATCGAGTCTAGCCGCACTACTGAACAGGCTACAAAATAGAGAACAAGGAGAAAAATTGATATGACATACACGGACCGTATCGTTTGCGAACCTGGATTTCCAACCCTTCCGAGGTGGACAGCGATCGAACCGGAAATCGCGAGCAAGTAGAGCCCGATTGGACCGCGTAGACCAACCCGCCTGAGACGCACGTTGTTCGGCTCGACTAGCAATGACATGAACCACACGAACAGCGCAACCATGATTGCCAGGCGGGCCGGCTCCACTTGGACTGGAAACGATCCAAGTGGAAGGTGTCCCCACGCCGGGACAAAGAGCGAGAGCACGAGAACTCCGACGAGTACGCTGGTCCAAGCGACACGTCCTCCTCGCCGCTGCCCGACCGCACCCTCGGCGACGATAAGTACCGGCTCGCGTTCTCCGATGTCTCCGCGGTGACCCACCGCCGCCTACCCGCGGGTGCGCTGGACTCCCCGGGATCCGGAATGGTCCTTTCCCTCACCCAACGTCGGCACCCCGCCGCGTCGCCTGGTCTCGGACCTGCTCGAGCCCACATCAAGGCGAGTCGGCTCGCTCGAGCGAACATCGAGACGCGCCGGAAGGGACAATGGGCTGTCGTCGCCCTCTTCGGGAGTGGGCGCGCCAAGGTCGGGCAGCAGCTGACTGCGCGCCAACTGGACGTTCTCGACGACGGCGAGAGCCAACGCTGTCACCACGAGGCCGAGCAGAAAGAGCATGGCTGCGCGCGTTGCTCGTCCCGATGGGACAAGGTTCCCTTCGGCGGACTCGATAACAGACAGTTCCACGCGCGCGCGAGTGGGAACGCCGTCGCTGGTCTGCGCGGCTCGGAGCGACTTCTTGAGAGCTGAGGCAACCGCGTTGGCAGAAGTGATGGCTGACGCGGCGCTGCTCGCCTCACTCGTTATCGAAATGACTGGGAGGACTGTGCCATCCGCAGACCGATCAATACCCGTCGCGTAATGGCCGAGGTTCGGATCCAAGCGCTTCGCGAGATGCTTGATGGCGTCGCTGCCAGCCAGCCGGGCGTAGAACTGAGCCAGATACGCAAAGCGGCTCGGATCGACCACCGCCGAGTTGCCGAGGGGTTGGCGCGCTTCCTGCGTGACAAGGACACTCGCCGTGGCTCGATACGTACGCTCCGTCAGCTGCGCCCAGGCGACGACGAGCGCCACGGACGTGACTACGCCCCCTAGTGCGATGAGACGGTGCCGACTGATGACCTCCCAATAGCGCGGTATGTCCAATGAACGTGGCTCCCCCCGATGCGACGGTGCCAACCCCGCATCACTGGTGTGGTATCTCAGTGCATGATACTTGCGCAGAGCGTTTCCGCAATCGCTGAGTGCTTGCTGCTACGAGTCCCGGGGCCGCGTCCCGTCATCCATGAAGAAGCGGGTCTGAGTCAAGTCACGGCCTTCGTGAGGTTGGGGCCCCTGCCGCGGGCGACGGCTTGGTCGTTGGCGGACACGCTCCAGTCGTCCATCCGGCCGCGCGGGGGGCCACGTCCCGTCAAGTGCTGTGTGATGCGAAGGGCGCCATCCTCGCTTGACTGTCAGGCCGCCTCGGCGATAGCGATCACCTCCTCGGGCTCATCGACGGCGGCTTCGGCGAGCGCCTTCGCGATCGACACGACGCTCATGTAGCGGCGGGCGACCGCCCATTCGTCGTGCTGCTCGGCCAGCACTGCTCCGACCAGGCGGACGATGGAGGCGCGGTCGGGAAAGATCCCGACGACGTCGGTGCGGCGGCGGATCTCCTTGTTGAGCCGCTCGAGCGAGTTGTTCAACCACAGCTGGCGCCAGTGCTCTTTCGGCTGACACGTGAAGGCGAGGAGCTCGGGCTCTGCCTCTGCGAGCATTGCCGCCGCCTCCGGGAAGCGCTCGTCGAGCTGGGCGAGCACGCGCAGGTACTGCTCGCGCACGGTGGTCGCGTCGGGCTGGGCGAAGATCGTGCGCACCATCGTGGCGACGAAGGCCTGCGCTGCCTTGGGGACGCGGGTCAGGAGGTTGCGCATGAAGTGCGTTCGGCAGCGCTGCCAGGCGGCGCCAGGCAGGGTGGCGGCGATCGCGTCGACGAGGCCGGGGTGCGCGTCCGAGGTACAGAGCTTGACGCCCGAGAAGCCGCGGGCCACCAGCGAGCGCAGGAAGGCGACCCAGGCGGCGCCGTCCTCGGAGGTCGCGACGTCGAGCCCGAGTGACGCACGGAAGCCCTCGCGGTTGACGGCGACCGCGTGCACGACGCAGGCATTCACGGCCTGCTACCCTCGCGGCACTTGACGACGAGCGCGTCGAGGGTCAAGGACGGGTAGGGCGACCCGTCAAGGGGGCGGGTGCGGAAGTCCTCGACGATCTGGTCGAGCGTCTTCGCCAGGCGTGAGACCTGGCTCTTCGACATCTGCTCGATCCCGAGTTGGCTCACGAGCTTCTCCACCCGCCGCGTGGAGGCGCCGGCCAGGTAGGTATCGACGATCACCGAAACGAGCGCCTGCTCCGCCCGCCGTCGGGGCTGCAGGAGCCAGTCGGGAAAGCACGAGCCCTGTCTCGGCTTCGGGATCGCGAGCTCGATCGTCCCGACGCGCGTGTCCCAGCCCCGCTCCCGGTAGCCGTTACGGATGTTGACCCGCTCGGGCGAGCGCTCCCCGTAGGACGCGCCGCAGAGCGCGTCCGCTTCGGCACCCATCAGCGCCTCGACGAAGTCCTGCACCATCGCCCGCAAGAGATCCGGGCTCGCCTGCTCGAGCTGCTTGCGCAACCAGCTCGTGATGTCCATCGTGGGCTCGACCACCGTGCTCCTCCTCGCTTCGTCTTTGACGGGACGTCACGAGGATGACGCGGTGGTCAGCAACTCGGGCCCCGTGGGCCCGCCGTCGCAGTCCCGCCGCCTCACTGAAGGGCGGCGAGCCGGCGACGGAGCTCACCTCATCGCGCTCGAACACCACGTCCGTCCAGCGGACGCGTGCGGAAAGTCCTCGACGATCCGTCAAGCGACTTGGCCCGGCGCGAGCCCTGGCTCTTCGACATGACCTCGACCCCGAGCTGGCGGACGAGCTTGTCGAGGCGCCGGGTGGAGACGCCGGCCAGGTAGGCGTCGGCGATCACCGACACGAACGCCTGCTCCGCGCGCCGGCGTCGCTCCAGCAGCCAGTCGGGGAAGTACGAGCCGTGCCGGAGCTTCGGGATCGCGAGCTCGATCGTCCCCACGCGCGTGTTCCAGGCCCGCTCCCGGTGCCGTTGCTGATGTTGACCCGCTCCGGCGAGCGCTCGCCGTAGTCGGCGCCGCAGAGCGCGTCCGCCTCCGCGCCCATCAGCGCCTCGGCGAACTCGCGCACCATCGCCCGCAGCAGATCCGGGCTCGCCTGCTCAAGCCGCTTGGGCAGCCAGCTCTGAACGTCCATCGTCACCTCGACCACCGTGCTCCTCCTTGCCTGTCTTTGATCGGACTCCGCGAGGATGACGCGGTGGTCAGCTACATCGGGCGCTTCGCGCCCGCCATCGCCGTCCCGCTCGCCTCAACGAAGGGCAGCGAGCCGGCGACGGAGCTCACCTCATCGCGCTCGAACACCACGCACGGGGACGCTACTCTCTGGATGCACTCCTCAAGGAAAGCCTCGCCGTTGTGGACGGGGGTGACCAGCGAGACCAGCGGCACATGGGCGCTCATCGGTCACCCGACATACCAGGTACGCATCGCTGCGCTCTGAACGACCTGGCCCCCGATGAAGGACGAAAACGCGAGCCATTGCCCACGCCGGGCGCGCCCGCGTACGAGATTCAGTATGCCTACGGCGACATGCAGGCCCTGGATCATCGAGGTCCATGACGCCGTCGCTGGCCCGCGACCGCTCGATAACGATCGTAGAGGACAACGGATCCGCGGCCGTACGTGAACTGCTGGCGAGCAAGTTCCCGCAGAGACGCGCGGTGGCGGTAATGCACGACGGCCTCGGGTACCCAGCCGATCTCGATCCCCGCCAGATTTGCCCTGATCGAGAAGTCAGTGTCCTCGCCGAAATACTCAAGATCCTCGTCGAACATGCCGATCTCATCGAAGACATCTCGTCTGACCGCCATGTTGGATGTCAGAACGAAGGGATACCGCTCGAGTGTCACAGGCAGCTTGCCGTCTGTGAACGAGTAGCGCCACGACGCGACTACCGGATCGTTCAAGCCCGAGTTGTCCAAGTGCCCGCCCATCATCCTATGGTTGGCGGCGTGTCGAGCGAAAGCGGACAGGAGCCCCGCGTCCGCGACGTCGTCGCCGTCCACGAAAACGATGAGGCCACCGCGCGCGGCTCGAACGCCGACGTTCCGCGCATAGCCTGCCGACGGCTTGTCGGGAGCGCTGACGACTCGAAGCGAGAGACGTTCCTCGAACGCGCGGGCGACGGCGACGGTACGGTCCGTCGACCGGTTATCCACCACCACGACCTCCCATTCCCCGCTGTAGTCCTGAGCGCAGAGTGACTCGAGCTGGTCGGGCAGAACCGCGCCAACATTGTGCGCGGGGATCACGACAGTCGCTGTCGGCGTTGCCATCTCGGCGTCTTGTTCGTTGCTTCTGATGCGTTACCGGCCCGAGCGGGTCGACAGGACACGACTTGCTCAGCATCTACAGAATAGTCATCGGCAACGTCGTCCTCGGCAACTGCTCGTATCCGCAGACTTCGGAGCAGTCGCGCTCGGCTTGACAGTGATCCTGCTCGCGAGCGCCATAGGAGACGGAGGACTCGTCGCCGGCCTCGTGCGACGCGGGGACGAACCGTCCACCGCCGAGGTGGCCTGGACCCCGGTAGCGCGTAGACATCTGCCTGGTTGAGGTTGTGGTGGACACGGTCCGTGTGGAGCCGAGGCCGAAGGCCGTGCGGAGCGGCGATCGTGTCCGGTGCTCCTTCCAGGATGGGCCGCTCAACCGAGAGGAGATGCGGTTGAGCGAGCAGCGCAAGTACCGCAGCTGGACGGCGAAGCAGAACCTGGAGATCGCGTTGGCCGGCGCTCGGCGTGGGGTCGATCGACAACGACGCGGTCGAGGCGTTGCTGCTCGGTGCCGCGGTTCAGCCCATTTCCGGGCACATTTGGTGAAACAGGTCGCTCCCCCGACGGCCATAGGTCTAGCAGGCGGTAGTGTGGGACTTCTGTTGGACGTGAGCATGGAGTCGGCGCTTGACGCTGCGCTCGTCGGAGCGATTTGCGCGTTCGTCGCCACGCTCGCCGGTCTAGTCTCCACGAGCAGGGCTGATCTCGGCGCACCGATCACGATCGCACGAGAAGCGATCGGGAACGTGCAGACGGCGACGGAGTCCTGACAGCCCTGAGCCCTAGACGTGGGTTGCACCCGAGCGTTCGCGGAACAGGCGCGCGAGGTACGGCCGCAACCCGAGCTTACCGCGAACGTGAACCCGGACCTGGCCACGCGCCGATCGGATCCGACGCGTGACAACAGCCGCTTGCCCCGCTCGCATGAACGGCGGAAGCAGACGATCGTCGAGCGGAGGCGCCGCACGGTCATGGATATAGGCGATGAGCAGGTCGGTGTACGGATTTCCCGGCAGCGCCTCGAGCCACGGCTTCTGCAATGCATGATGGAGGAGATAAGGACGATTCCCGAATCGGTCGATGCAGCACAGCGAGCCGTCGATCCGGACTCCCCGAAACGGGGCATGGGGCGCGAGCACGTACGGCAGCGCCTGTCTATGGTTACGGTATGGATCGCTCGCGAGGAGCGCGTTGACGACGTCCTGATCGGCGTAGAAAAACGGCCGGCGCACGTCGCCGTCGGGTGAATGGATATACGTCTCCAGCGGGTCGACTAACTCGAGTGCTGTCTCGATGTCCTGGAAAAAGCGGACGCCGATTCTGCGCGAGAGCGCAAGGAAGCCGCTGTTGAGGTACGGGCCAGGCTCGAGCGGACCGAGCGAAAGTCGCCGCCCCCACACAGCCCATAGTTCGTCCGAGAATCCTGGGCGACCGATGTCCTCGAACGCTAGGATTGCGCCTTCGTCGGCACGAGCCACGAGATCCCCGAACGGACGAACGCAGAGAATGTCTGCGTCGATGAAGATCATGACGTCGTCGGGGTGTGCGAGAGGGCCTACGACCTTCGCGTAATGCGATGCGAGTCCCGGCGGAGCGGGGATCTGGACGATCTGGTCGGAAAGCGCCTTCAGTTGCGCCGCGGAAAGACCCGTGTCAACGACTACGATCGGCCCGTCATGGCCGTTGACACGGAGCGAGGAGATGAGTCCGACCAACCCCACGAAGAATCGCTCGTTGGCCACCGTATAGACGGAAACGCCCACCTACGTAGCGGAGAGCGCTCTACGGTACGGCGTCACGTCGATCAGCGTGGCGTGAGGTCAGAGCGAGGCGTGTGGTAGATGGTCGACGTCGCTGCAAGTTGCGCCGGATCCCTAAATGCTTGTGTGCCGTGATCCGCCACAGCTCGCCCGTATTGACGACAAGGTACGTGAAGGGCCGACCAGCACCATGTCGGGGGTAGGCAGATCGACTGCGTAGGTTTGCTCGTCGCCCAGTCACCGAATAGGTACTCGTTTCGCAGAGTGGTGGGCAACTTGGTGGCCACCCTAATGGCGATTGCCGTAGCCTTCGACGCCAACTCACACTCGATATGTAGACGAAGATCGCCGACTCCGCCAGTCCTCGGATCGGTATCGTCGGGTGATCGAAAGCCTGACGTTGATCAGCGCTCGTATCAGCGGCGGCGGAGCACGATCTCCGTGACCTCGGGACGAGCGAAGAACCGGAACGGGACGAACGTCGTGCCGGTTCCGGGCGAGACGTGCATGGCACCCGCCGGGGTCTCGTAGAGCCCGGCGACGAACCTGGCGCGCGGGTGTGCGAGCGTCACGCGCCGGCGCCGAGGGGAAGGCAGAGATCTGGCCGGCGTGGAGGTGGCCGGAGAGAATGAGATCGAACGACCCGCCGATGATCCGCCCGACGATGCCCGGGAAGTGGCAGAGCAGCAGCCGGAATGCCTCGGGGTCGACGAGCTCGTGCGGGGCGGCCGGCCTGGCCGGTAGCTCTCGGGGTCGACGCCGACGACCTGGACGCGCTCGCCGCGGATGTCAGCGCTCCGACGCGTCACGGAGGAGCATCGCCTGCTCGAGGTCGCGGAGCTCGGCCGCGCGCGAGAACGGATCGCGGGTCACGGCGACGTCGTGGTTCCCGAGCACGACGAAGGGCCGGGCGAGCTGGGCGAGGAGCGAGCGCAGCCGCGCCTCGCCGCGGGGATGGGAGACGAGGTCGCCCGTCACGCAGACGATGTCGGGTCGCCTGCGGCCACCCACGCGGCCGCGCGCTGGCGCGGTTCCCGCGCGAGAGCCTCGCGCCGAGGTGGAAGTCGGAGAGATGGCCGATCCGGACGCCGTCGAGTGCCTCGGGAAGGCCGGCAACCGGCACTTCGAGCACGCGTGTCCGGAGCCACCCCGCCTCGAGCCAGCCGTAGAGAACGACCACCGCGACTGCGCACGCGGGCAATGTGACGACCAGCACGCCGGGACCCTAGAGACTGGAGGGTGATGACCCACTACTCTGCGTGCATGGGGAGGGGAGGAGCGGCGTAATGCGCCGTACGTCGTATGTCGCGTGCGTTGTGCTCATCGTCGTGCTCGTTGTCGCCCAGTCTGTCGTTCATCTCGTGGTTACGCTGGCGGCGGGTGAATGGGACGTTCGTCGACCTCGACCGCTGCAACGGCCTCCCCGACATCGTCTCGACCCTCGCGCTCGCTGTGGCCGCCGGCGGAGCCGCCACGCTGTAGCGGGCCGAGTCGGTGTCCGCCGAGTCGCTTTGCTGGCCGCGGCGCTGCTCTTGCTGGCGCTGACGCTCGCCGACCTCGTGCACGACGGCGCGCACCCGTCGACGCATCGGTCCATTCGTGATCGTGGCGGCTCTCTCGACGCTCGGGCTTCTCGCGTTCGTCGGCTTCGGATCGTCGGCGCGCTCGTGGTGTCTCCTTGCGTTCGCGACGGTCGTGCTCGGCGGGTCCTTCTTCGTCAGCGGGCTCGACCGGCTCGACCACCGCTTCCAGCGCCAGCGGGGCGAACCGATCGCCGAGTACCAGATCGTCGCGAAGGAGGGGCTCGAGCTCCTCGGCTGGTCGCTCGTCGCGCTCGCGCTGTGGGACGAGGCGTTCCGCCTGCGCTCCCGCGTGGCAATGCCTACAGCGCGAGCTTCTCGAGCACGGGCTGCATCGAGACGACGTGCCGCTTGAAGCGGAGCTCGCGAGTCCTCCAGGCCCGCCGCCACGCCGATCAGCTGCGACAGGTGCAGGATCGGCATCTGGAAGTCCTTCCCGGTCTGCTGCTTGAGCTTCGACTGCCACGCGTCGAGCGACAGGTGGCAGAGCGGGCACGGCGTCACGATCGCGTCGGCGCCGGCCTCCTTCGCCTGCTCGATCGGCTGGATCAGCTCGCCGAGGGCCGTGTCCTCGCGCGCCTGGATGATCGGGAAGCCGCAGCACTTGATCTTCGCCGGGTAGTCGATCGGCTCCCCGCCGCAGGCCGTGATGATCCGCTCGAGCGAGTCCGGCCTGTCGGGGTCGTCGAACCCCATCAGCTTCGACGGACGCAGGATCTGGCACCCGTAGAACGGGGCGATCTTGAGGCCGCGGAGGCCCTTGTGCGCCACCTCGCGCAGAGACGCGAAGCTCTCGCCGGCGACGAGCCAGAGGAAGTGGACGCACTCGACGTCGGTCTCGTAGCGGGGTGCGCCGACGCGCTCGAGGTTGTCGTTCACCCGCTCTCGCAGCGCGGCGTCGTTCAGGAGCTGGTGGTTCGCCTGGCGCAGGTTCAGCGTGCAGACGTTGCAGACGGTCATCAGCGTGTCCGCCCCCGTCGCGGCCGCGTACGCGAGGATCCGCGCGTTCAGGTGGAGGTAGTAGTCGGGCTCCGCCTCGTGGATGTCGCCCGCGCCGCAGCACGTGACCGATTCGAGCTCGAGCAGCTCGTACCCGACCTTCGGCGCGAGCGCGCGGGTCGAGGTGTCGAGCTCCTTCGCGGAGAGGCTGGCGAGGCAGCCCTTGTAGTAGGCGACCTGCTTCACGTGGCGGGCTCCTCGTCGTCGGGGAGGTACGGCTTGGGGAACGACCTCGGGTCGTCGTACGGGTGCGCCGGCCCGCCGTCGATGCTCTCCCCCTCGTGCTGGAGGTGGAGGAGCGCGGCCTCGCCCTGGACGATCCCGGCGGCGCCGTCGCGGCCCTGGGTCTTGACGAGGTCGAAGAGCGCGCGCGACTCACCCACGTCGGCCGCGACGTGCGGCGGGAACGGCGGCGGCACCTTGCCCTTCGGCAGGAGCGACATCGCGAACTTGATCTCCTTGATCGCCTTCACCACGCCCTGCGTCTTCGGGACGAGCTCCGTCTCGCGCAGCCAGCCCGTCGTCTTCGCGGACGTGACGAACCACTTCGCGTGCTTCGCGCCCATGTCGCGGTCGATGCCGGCCTTCATCGCCTCGGCGCCGAGCTTCGCGATCGCATCGCGGGGATCGACCCCCTTCGGGCAGCGCTCGTTGCAGAAGTAGCAGCGCGTGCAGTCCCAGATCCCGTGCTCCTCGCTGTAGCGCTCGAGGCGCTCGATCGACGCGCCGTCGCGCGGATCGCCGACGAAGCGGAAGCCCTTCGCGAGCGCGGCCGGGCCGAGGAAGTCGGGATCGGACTCCATCGAGTTGCACTCCGACACGCAGCACCCGCAGTTGATGCAGAGCGACTCCTTGTGCACCGCGTTCATCCGCTCCTGCGAGACGACGTTCTCGCCCTCGGTCGGCCGGTCGAGGCGCGGCTCGAGGTACGGCTGGATCGCCTGCATCTTCTGCCAGAACGGATCCATGTCGACCACCAGGTCCTTCACGATCGGCAGGTTCCCCATCGCCGAGACGACGGGCACGTGGCCGTCCTTGGCGATGTCCGCGATCCGCGTCTTGCACGCGAGCACGGCGCCGCCGTCGACCCGCATGCCGCACGAGCCGCAGATCATCATGCGGCAGCTCTTGCGGTACGCGAGCGTGCCGTCGACGCGGTCCTTGACCACGTCGAGGGTGTCGAGCAGCGTCGCCTCGTCGGAGACGTCGACCTCGTACGGCCGCAGCGCTCGCTCCCCGGTCGAGGCGTCGTAGCGCCAGATCTTCAGCTCGACCTTCATGCGACCCCGTTCAGATCGTCGACGGCGGGCGATCCGTCGGGGCACCCCAACCCACCACCCACTGTCAATTCTATCGGCCTCGTTGCCGAAAAGAGCAACGAGAGTGTGTCAACAGTGTGTCGATTGTGCGCCATCAGTAGGTCCTCACCGTCGGCTCCCACTTCGTCATGCGCACCTCGCGGTACGAGAGGCGCGGCGCGCCGTCGACCCACTCGCTGATCGAGTGCTTCATGAAGCTCTCGTCGTCGCGTTCCGGGAAGTCGGAGGGGCGCGAGTGCGCGCCGCGCGACTCCTTGCGTGCGAGGCCCGCCTGGAGCATGCAGGCGGCGAGGTCGAGCAGGTAGCCGAGCTCGATCGCCTGCGTGAGGTCGGAGTTGAAGATCGATCCCTTGTCCTCGACGACGACGCCGCGCTCGTATCGGCGCCGCAGCCCGTCGATGATCCCGACCTGCGCCTCCATGCGGTCCGGGTAGCGGAACACGCCGAAGTTGTCGAGCATCGACTGGCCGAGCTCGTCGCGGATCTGCCACGGACGCTCGCCCTGCTCGACCGCGAGCAGGTCCTTGACCCAGGACTCGGCGTCGGCTCGGGCGGCCTCGACGCTGTTCGCCCTCCTCGGGCGGTCGAGCGCGTACTCGGCCGCATGGCGCCCCGAGCGGCGGCCGAACGTGATCGTCTCCATGAGCGAGTTGCCGCCGAGCCGGTTCGCGCCGTGCACCGAGACGCACGCCACCTCGCCCGCCGCGTAGAGCCCCTCGAGCGCGGTGCGACCCCACTCGTCGGTCTCGACGCCACCCATGTGGTAATGCGCCCCGGGGCGGACGGGGATCGGCTCGAGGATCGGGTCGACGCCCGCGTACGTCATGGCGAGCTCCCGCGAGCCGGGAAGCTTGGAGAGGATCTTCTCGGGGCCGAGATGGCGCAGGTCGAGCATCACGGAGCCGTTGACGCCCCTGCCGCCCTCGATCTCCGTCGTCTCGGAGCGCGACACGACGTCACGCGACGCGAGCTCGAGCGCGTTCGGGGCATACCGCTTCATGAAGCGCTCGCCGTCCTTGTTGAGCAGGTAGCCGCCCTCGCCACGGCAACCCTCGGTGATCAGGATCCCCGAGGGGTACATCGTCGTCGGGTGGAACTGCATGAACTCCATGTCCTTGAGCGGCAGCCCCGCCCGCAGCGCCATCGCCATCCCGTCCCCGGTGCACGCATAGGCGTTCGTGGTCGCGCGGTACAGGCGGCCGACGCCGCCGGTCGCGAGGATCGTCGCCGATCCGGTGACGAGCTTCACTCCACCGTTCAGCAGGTCCCAGCACGCGACTCCGGCGCAGCGGCCGTCGTCCTCCACGAGCCAGAAGGCGAAGTACTCCTCGAACACGACGAGCCCGTCGGCCATGCGCTTCTGCAGCTGCTCGTAGAGCACCTGGATCAGGACGTGACCCGTGATGTCCGCCGCGAAGACGGTCCGCGGCGAGCCCGCCGCCCCGAACGGCCGCTGGTCGAGCTTGCCGTCGGCGTTGCGCGAGAACACGCAGCCCCAGTGCTCGAGCTGGTAGATGTCGTCGGGCGCCTCCCGCGTGAAGATCTCGATCGCGTCCTGGTCGCCGATGTAGTCGGAGCCCTTGACGGTGTCGAACGCGTGGGTCTCCGGACTGTCCTCCGCGGTGTTCCCGAGCGCGGCGTTGATGCCGCCCTCTGCCGCGCCGGAGTGGCTCCGGGTCGGGTGGAGCTTCGAGACGACCGCCACGCGCGCCCCCGCGTCGTGTGCCTCGATCGCGGCGCGCATGCCTGCGCAGCCGGCGCCGACGACCAGCACGTCGAAAGGCGAGTCCATCGCTTGGAACCTACCGAATGGCGCCGGAGCCGCGATTCGCCAACATGCGCCGAGCTCGAGCGGGGTGTCCGACTTCGAGTCGGGCACCAGCGGGCGTGGGCAGGTCTACGCCTGCGCTCGTCTGTCGCGACTCGACGGTGTCCGACTGAAGTCGGACACCGGCAGGTCGCCGTCAGCCCGGCCCTGCCGCCGCGACGGTGGCGTCGGCGTGAGCGGCGAAGCGCTTGGCGAAGTTCTCGCGGAACATCGTGGCGAGCTCCTGCGCCTTCGCGTCGTAGGCGTCCGGGTCGGCCCACGTGGAGCGCGGATCGAGGAGTGCGCGGTCGACCCCCGCAACGGCGACCGGCACCTCGATCCCGAACACGGGGTCGACGCGCATCTCCGCGTCGTCGAGCTCGCCGGACAAGGCGGCTTCGAGGAGCGCCCGCGTGGCCTTGATCGGCATCCGGTGACCCTCGCCGAAGGGCCCGCCCGTCCAGCCGGTGTTCACGAGCCACACCGCCGAGCCGTGCTCTGCGAGCTTGTCCGCGAGCATGCGCGCGTAGAGCCACGGCGGCTGCGGCATGAACGGCGCGCCGAAGCACGTCGAGAACGTCGGCTGCGGCTCGCTCACGCCGATCTCCGTCCCCGCGAGCTTCGCGGTGAACCCCGAGAGGAACCAGTACTGCGCCTGCTCCGGAGTGAGGCGGGCGAGCGGCGGCAGGATCCCGAACGCGTCCGCGGTCAGGAACACCACGTTGCGGGGATGGCCCGCCATCTTGTCCGGATGGGCGTTGGGGATCTCCTCGAGCTCGTACGCGGCGCGCGTGTTCTCGGTCTTCGAGTCGTCGTCGAGATCGATCACGCCACGCTCGTCGACCGTGACGTTCTCGAGGATCGTCCCGAACGTGCGCGTCATGCGGAAGATGTCCGGCTCGGCCTCGGCCGACAGCCGGATCACCTTCGCGTAGCAGCCGCCTTCGAGGTTGAAGACGCCGTTCGTCCCCCAGCCGTGCTCGTCGTCCCCGATCAGCGCGCGCGAGGGGTCGGCCGAGAGCGTCGTCTTGCCCGTGCCCGAGAGGCCGAAGAAGACCGCGACGTCGCCGTCCGGCCCGACGTTGGCGGAGCAGTGCATCGGGAAGACCTGCTCCAGCGGAAGGCGATCGTTCATCACGGTGAAGATCGACTTCTTGATCTCGCCGGCATAGAACGTGCCGCCGACGACGACCTCGCCGCGGGTCGGATGGAGGACGACGAAGGTACCCGTTCGCGTCCCGTTCGTCTCGGGATCCGCCTCGACGTCCGGCGCGTGGAGCACGAGCGCCTGCGCCTCGTGGGCGTCCAGCTCGTCGCCGGTCGGACGGATGAACATCGTCTTCGCGAACAGGGCGTGGTAGGGGCTCGCCGTGACCACGCGGACGCCGATCCGATGCTCCGGGTCGGCGCCGGCGAACGCGTCGATCACGTAGAGACGCTCCTGGGCCGAGAGGAAGTCGGTCACCTTGCCACGGAGGTCGTCGAAGCTCGGCTCCTCGAGCGGCCGGTTGACCTCTCCCCACCAGATCCGCTCCTCGGAGCCGGGCTCGCGCACGACGAACTTGTCCTTCGGCGAGCGGCCGGTGAATCGGCCCGTGTCGACGACCAGCGGGCCACCCTCCGCGAGCTGCCCGTCCCCGCGCCGCAGCGCGTCGGCGTACAGCTGGGACGTGGTGGGGTTCCGGAGGACCTCGCCGGACGGCTCGATCCCGTGCCTCTCCAGCCCCGTCTCCGGCGTCGTCGCGGTCATCGTGGGAGATCTCCTCGTGTCCTGGTGCGCGCCGTTGCCCGACGGCGCACAGTTCGGGTACCCCGATCGCCGAAACGTAGTCGCAAATCGACTGTCATGGCAGGCGAACGGTGGCCGCGCGACCGCTCACGACGGCATCGAGAGGACGGCGCCGACGTCCGCGTCGCGGGCGACGAGCGCCGAGTAGCGCCCGCCCAGGCCGAGCAGCTCCTCGTGCGTGCCGCGCTCGACGACACGGCCGTGGTCGAGCACGACGATCTGGTCCGCGTCGCGCACCGTGGACAGGCGATGCGCGATCGCGATCACCGTGCGACCCTCGGCCAGACGCTCGAGGGCCGACTGCACCGCCCGCTCCGTCTGTGTGTCGAGCGCGGAGGTCGCCTCGTCGAGGACGAGGATCGGCGGGTTGCGGAGGATCGTGCGGGCGATCGCGATCCGCTGCTTCTCTCCACCCGAGAACCGGTAGCCGCGCTCGCCGACGACGGTCTCGTACCCGTCGGGGAGCCCCGCGATGAGGGAATGGATCTGGGCCGCGCGCGCCGCCTCCTCGATCTCCTCGTCGGTCGCGTCGGGCCGGGCGAAGCGGAGGTTCTCGCGCACCGACGCGTGGAAGAGGTACGTCTCCTGCGAGACCACCCCCACCGCCGCCGTGAGCGACGGGAAGCTCAGCTCGCGCACGTCGAGCCCGTCGATCGTCACACGGCCGCGCGTCGCGTCGTAGAGCCGGGCGACGAGGTACGCGCAGGTCGTCTTCCCCGACCCGGTCTCACCGACGAGCGCGGTCTTCGTCCCGGCCGGGACCGCGAACGTGACGTGCTCGAGCGTCCACGCGCCCTGCTCGTACCCGAACCAGACGTCCTCGAACGCGACGTCGCCGCGCGGCGTCTCGAGCCGCTCGGAGCCCTCGACGATGTCGATCGGCTGATCGAGGTAATCGAAGATCCGGTCGAACAGCGCAAGTGAGCTCTGGACGTCGATCTGGACCCCCAGCAGGCTCCCGATCGGGAAGAAGAGCCGCGTCTGGAGCGTCGTGAACGCGACGATCGTCCCGATCGTGATCGAGGTCGAGCCGCGCGAGATCGTCCAGCCCGCGAACAGGTAGACGAGCGCGGGCATGACCGCGAACGTCGTCTGGATCGCCGCCATCATCCAGCGGCCCGTCATGCGGCTGCGGACCTCGAGGCCCGCCAGCCGCTGCGACTCCGTCTCGAAGCGCTCCGCCAGGTCGGACGACCGGCCCATCGTCTTGCCGAGCAGGATCCCGGAGACCGAGAGCGACTCCTGCACGATCGAGGACACGTCGGCGAGCGAGACCTGACGCTCCGCCGTCACCTTCTTCCGCTGCTCGCCGACCCGCTTCGTCAGCCACACGAAGAGCGGCAGAAGCGCGAGGGCGAACGCCGCCAGTCGCCAGTCGAGCAGCAGCATCGCGACGACCGTGGCGATCACCGTGGTCACGTTCCCGAGCACCGACGTCGCCGTGGTGGTGACGACGTTCTCGATGCCGCCGATGTCGTTCGCGATGCGGCTCTGCACCTCCCCGGTCCGTGTCCGGGTGAAGAACGCGAGCGAGAGGCGCTGGAGATGGCGGTAGACCGCCGTCCGCAGGTCGTGCATGACGGCCTGGCCGACCAGGTTGGAGAGCAGCGTCTGGTAGACCATGACGGCCCCGGAGACGACCGGAATCGCGACCATCCCCGCCACGAGCAGGACGAGCAGGTGCATGTCGACCGTGGCCTGCCCGGCCGAGTCGACCTGGATCGCGGTGTCGAGGATCGCCCGCAGCAGGAACGGCGGAATGACGCCGATGGCGGACGAGAAGAGGATCAGCCCGCCCGTGGCTGCCAGCCGTGGCTTGTACGGACTGAACAGCCGCACGATGCGGCGAAGGTTCGCCTTCCGTACCGCAGGGTCGGACGGCCGCTCGACAGGCTCCTGCGAGTCGAACGCGTGGAAGCGGAAGCCGGGCACGCCGTAAGGGTGCCTGAGCGGTGGTTACGGGTAGGCGGGCAGCGCAGCATCCCGCGCTCGGCCTCGACCTGCCCGGGGCCGTCCGGCTCCGGGCCGGCTGATGCGACTTCCGTGAGTTGTGTGAGCGTCTGCCCGGACCTTCGTAAGGCTTCGGTTAGCTGTGCCCGAGAAGTGTTTCGACCTCCGTAGCCTGGAAATCAGCGTCGAAGGATGGAGGTTCGACGATGAGGCAGCGACGGAGGAGCAGCCGCGCGGCATGCGCTCGTCGGCGGCGCTCGTCTCGGCGACGCTCGGCGTCGCGCTCATGCTCGTCACCGGTCCGCGCAGCGCGGCCGGCGCGTCACCTCCACCGCAGAACGTCGAGCCGCCGACCATCGTTGGCGCGGCGAAGGAGGGGAGCGTGCTACGCGCCGACGTCGGGAGCTGGCGACCGCGCCCACCTCGCGGGACTCCGTACGTCTTTCAGTGGCAGCTCTGCGACGCCGCAGGCGAGGCCTGCGCGGAGATCGAGAACGCGACGGACGGCATCTACGCCGTGCGACACGACGACGTGGGGCACACGATCCGCGTGGCCGTCGTCCCGCTGACCGACCCGAACGAGAGTGCGGATACCGTGAAGAACGCGCTCGTGGTCTCGGCGCCGACCGACGTTCTCGCCCCCGCACCGAAGGACGCACCGACGGTGACCGTCCGGCCGACGATCGCGGGCACGACGACCGAGGGGACTGTGCTCGCCGCGAAGCCCGGCACCTGGGCGGGGGCGCAGCCGATGCGCGTCCGCTACCGCTGGCGCATCTGCAACCCGCTGGGTGGGTCGTGTCGCGAGCTCGCCCGAAAGGGCGAGACCTACGCCCTCCGGCGGGCAGATCTCCGCCACAGTCTGCGCGTTCTGGTGACTGCGCGGAACGCGGCCGGCACGTCCGCCGCATTGTCGGATCCGACCCCGCCGGTCGCACAATCGCCCGCAACGCTTCCGCCGAAGCCGACGGCGGAGCCCGGGATCGGCGGGAAGCCGGTCGTCGGGAACGTGCTGCGCGCAAGCGACGGCACGTGGGCGGGGACGGCACCGCTCCGGTTCTCCTATCAGTGGCGACGGTGCCGGGGAGCGGGCAAGCCCGACGCCTCCGACTGTCGCCGAATCCGCCATGCATCCGCACCCGCGTACACCGTCCGGCGCGCCGACGTCGGCGCCCGCCTGCGTGTCCGGGTGACGGCGGCGAACGATGCGGGCTCGCCACGAGCACGTCGAACCCGACCGACGTCGTGACGGCGCCGCCGCCGCAGAAGGTCGCGCCGAAGCCGGCGACCGAGCCGACGATCGCGGGCACGGTACGCGCGGGTGAGACGCTTCGTGCCGCGCACGGGCGCTGGGTCGGGACGCGTCCCATCTCGTTCGCGTACCGCTGGGTCAGGTGCGGCGCAGACGGCGGCGCGCCCGACGGCTCGAACTGCGCAGCCGTGCAGGGCGCCGGGGACGCCAGCTACCGGCTGACGCAGGCCGACGTCGGCAAACGCCTCCGCATCCTCGTCACCGCCTCCAACGACGCGGGCTCGCGGGCTGCTGCCTCGAATCCGACGGCGGTTGTGCAGGCGGCTCCGGCTCCGGCCCCCGAGCCGCCGCGGAACACCCGCGAGCCCGCGATCGTCGGCAACCCGACCCAGGGCCAGACGTTGGGGGCGGGCGGCGGCACGTGGGCGGGCGCGACGCCGATCGCCCTCGCATACCAGTGGGTGCGGTGTGGGGCGGACGGGGGGCGGCCCGACGGCTCGAACTGCTCCGCCATCGGCGGCGCGACCGCGCCGAAGTACACGCTGAGCGCCGCGGACGTCGGGCACCGGCTTCGCGTTCGGGTCACGGCGAAGAACGCTGCGGGCAGCGTCACGGCCGCCTCCAACGCGACGGGCACGATCGCGGCGGTCGCGGCGCCGCCCGGACCGCCGCGCGACACTCGTGAGCCGTCGATCGCCGGAACGGCGGCGCAGGGGCAGACGCTGAAGGTGAGCGGCGGCGACTGGGTCGGGGCGTCTCCGATCAGCCTCGTGTACCAGTGGGTGCGCTGCGGCGCGGACGGCGGACGGCCGGACGGCTCGAACTGCCCTCCGATCGCGGGCGCGACGACGACGACGTACGGGGTCATGGGCGCCGATGTCGGACACCGGCTTCGCGTCCGCGTCACCGCGCGGAACTCGAAGGGCACGTTCACGGTCGCGTCGAACGCCACGACGACGATCGCCGCGACCGGGCCGGCGCGGCCCGCCGGAGCGGTCAGGCTCCCGAGCGGCACGTACTCGATCCCGGTCTCGAGCGTCTCGCTGCCCGCGCGGCTGATCATCAACGGCATCTCGTTCGCGCCGAACCCCGTACGGACGCGCCGGACGACCATCCGGCTCCGCGTGCACGTGGTCGACACTCGCGGCTACGCCGTGCGGAACGCGCTCGTCTTCGCGCGCTCGACCCCGCTCGTCACGCTCTCGGCGGGGAAGCACCGGACCGGCATGAACGGCTGGGTGACCATCCGGCTCGTTCCCCGACGGAACTTTCCCATCCGGAACGGCTATAGCGTCCAGTTCTTCATCCGGGCGCGCAAGGCGGGCGACAACGTGCTCGCGGGCGTCTCGACGCGTCGTCTCGTCCAGCTCCGCACGCACCGCTAGCAGGCGCGGACCGCGCGGGCGACCTCCTCGGCGCGGCGCCGGTAGCCCTCGGGGGTTCCGTGCACGCGGTCGCCGGCCAGCAGCGCCTCGTCGCGCTCGACGAGCGACGCCCACTCGACGAGGTGGACGTTCGGGTGCGCCTCGGCGGCGTCCCTGAGCACGCGATCGAACCCGGTGCGCTCGACGCCGTCGCGCACGATCGTCGCCCAAACCAGGCAGCGGTCGGGGCCGACGATGCCGATCGCACTCTCGACGAGAGCCCGGAACTCCTGGTCCGATCCGTCGGCGTCGTTCGTCCCCAGGCTCACGACCACGACCGGCGCCAGCGACCTCCGGAGCGTGCGCAGCTGGTCGACGCCGTCGCTCGTCGGGCGACCGACGAGGTCGTGGGTGTCGATGCGCCACCCCGGCAGAGCTTCGGCGAGGTACGGCTCGACACCGACGTTGAGCGAGTCGCCGACGAGCGTCGCCGCGCCGCCGGTGGTCGCCTTGGAGGCCCCGCCGTCGTCGCGCGCGACGACGACCGCGGCGGCGATCGCGAGGACGAGGAGGAGGGCGACGGTGATGCGCATGGGAGGCGTGGCCGCAGTCGGCCAGAACACGGTAGACGTGCAGACCGAGGTCGCGATCGACCGGTTTCTCGCCAGCCCCGGCCTATCCGAGGCGACTCGACGGGCCTACCGCGCCGACCTGCGCGACTTCGGCTCGTGGCTCCACGCACGCGGGCTCGACCTCGACGACGTCGACGTGCGCGTCCTCGCCGACTACACCTCGGAGCTCGGCCGGGCCCGGCGCGGGCTCGCGCCCGCGACCGTCGGGCGGCGGCTCTCGGCGGTCCGCTCGCTCGTCCGGCACGCGCTCGGCCCCTCGCGTGTCCCCGAGGCCGCTCTCGCCCCGAGACGTGCCCGCCGCCTGCCGGAGACGCCGCGGCCGGCGGAGGTCGAGCAGCTCGTCGACGGGCTGCTCGCGGACGGCCCCCTGGGGCTCCGCAACGCGGCGCTCGTCGAGCTCGTCTACTCGTGCGGCCTCCGCTCGGCCGAGGCGGTCGGGCTCGACCTCGCCGACGTCGACCTCGACCGCGAGCAGCTCCACGTGCGCGGCAAGGGAGGCAAGGAACGTCTCCTCCCGCTCGGCGAGGAAGCGGCGTGGCAGCTCGGGCGCTGGCTGCGGGACGGACGCCCCGCGCTCGCGCGGGGGGCCTGCGACGCGCTGTTCCTGTCCGTACGCGGGCGGCGTCTCGACACGAGCGCGCTCCGCAGACTGGTCCCCCACCCGCACCGCCTGCGCCACGCCTACGCGACCCACCTGCTCGAGGGCGGCGCCGACCTGCGCACGATCCAGGAGCTCCTCGGCCATGCGTCTCTCTCGACGACGCAGATCTACAGCCACGTCGACGCCCGCCGGCTGCGCCGCGTCTACGACCGCGCACACCCACGCTCGTGACCCTGCGCGAGAGCTCGTGACCCTGCGCGAGAGCTTCGTGACACTGCGCGAGAGCTTCGTGACCCTGCGCGAGAGAGCAAGTTACAAGTTGTAACTTGCGGGGTTACCCCAGCACCGACCTGTCCTCGGCCTCCTGCGGCGCAGGAGCCGGCGGCGTGGCGACGAATCGGGTCCCGCCGCGATGAGCGACTCAACCGATCCGGACGTCGAGCGCTTCCTGCTCCTCCTCGCGGCCCGCCGCTCGCCGCGCACGGTCGACGCGTACAGGCGCGACCTCACGTCGTTCGCAGCCTCCATCTCCGGTCCCGTCGGGGCCGCGTCGAAGGAGGACGTCGAAGCCTGGCTCGCAGCGATGCGCGCCGCGGGCCGCGCGCCCTCGACGATCGCCCGCAGGCTGGCCGCCGTCCGCGCCTACCTGCGCCACCAGACCCTCGTGGGGCTCCGTGACGACAACCCGGCCGTCGCGATCGCCGGGCCGCGCAGGGCACGCACGGTGCCGAGGACGCTGTCCCCCGCGGAGGTGGAGCGGCTCGTCGACGCGTCGACGGGGACGACCCCGCGTGCGATGCGCGACCGGGCGCTCGTCGAGCTGCTGTACGGCGCCGGGCTCCGCGTCTCGGAGGCGCTCGGGCTCGTGAAGGCCGCGGTCGACCTCGAAGGGCGGATCGTGCGCGTCGTCGGCAAGGGCGGGAAGGAGCGCCTCGTCCCTCTGGGCAGGCCGGCAGCGGAGGCGCTGCGCCGTTATCTCGCGCTCGGGCGTCCGCACCTCGACCATCGACACCGCCCCGATCTGTTCCTGAACGTCCGCGGCGGGGCGTTGACGCGCTCGGGCGCGTTTCTGATCCTCCGCCGGCTCGCCGACCGTGCGGGCCTCGAGCCGGGCCGCGTGCATCCCCACCTCCTGCGGCACTCGTTCGCGACCCACCTGCTCGAGGGCGGCGCCGACCTGCGCAGCGTCCAGGAGATGCTCGGGCACGCCGACGTCGCCACCACGGAGCGCTACACGCACGTCTCCGACCGTCACCGGCGAGATGCCTACTTCCGGGCGCACCCCCACGCGAAGCGTCGGGCTCACCCGGCGGCACCGGACGCCGGCTGAGTCGCGACGCACGGCATGAGGCACGAGCGGGTCACGGACGCCGCCAAGGGGTGGCTCGCGGGCCCGTGGGACAGCGACCTCCCAGTCTCGCTCGGCTTCGCGAACCGCGGGCTCGACGAGCCGCACGTCCACACGCAGATCGCCGAGATCTACCTCGTCGCGCGTGGCACGTCGTCGGTCCGGGTCGAGCGCGAGACGGTCGAGCTCCGGGCCGGCGACGTCCTGATCGTCGACGCGGGAGAGGCCCACATGTTCGTCGCCAGCTCCGACGACTATCTCCATTTCGTCGTCCACACGCCGGGTCTCACAGACGACGAGGCGCGCCGGGAGAAGCAGGCTGTCTCGCGCTCGCGTCTCGGCCTCTAGCTCACCAGCGCGAGGAGCCGTTCGACCGTCTCCTCGGCGGGGTCGACGAGGGTGACGTGCCCCACCTTGCGGCCGGGCCGCGGCTCCTTCCCGTAGAGGTGCACGCGCGCGCCCGGCAGCGCGAGCAGCTCGTCGAGCGGCGGCACGTCGCCGACCAGGTTGACCATCACGGAGGGCGCGAGCGCCGCGGTGGCGCCGAGCGGCAGACCGAGGATCGCGCGCAGGTGGTTCTCGAACTGACTCGTCTCGGCGCCGTCGATCGTCCAGTGCGCGGTGTTGTGGACGCGGGGCGCGAACTCGTTCGCGAGGAGACGGCCGTCCACCTCGAAGAGCTCGACCGCGAGCACGCCGACGTGCCCGAGTGCGTCCACCACGGCGCCGCACAGCGCCTCGGCCTCCGCCTGCGGCGCGTCGGGCGCGGGCGCGCGCGTGACGCGCAGGATGCCCTCTCGGTGCACGTTCTCGCCGACGGGCCAGAAACGCGTCTCGCCGTCCCGACCACGGACGCCGACGATCGAGAGCTCGCGCTCGAACGCGACGAGCTCCTCGGCGAGCTCGCCCTCCTCGAGCGTCGCGGACGCATCCGTGACACGCCGCTGCCCCTTGCCGTCGTACCCGAGCCGGCGCGTCTTGACGAGCGCAGGCAGCCCGGTCTCCTCCAGCGAGCCGAACCGTGCCGTGGCGATCCCCAGCGAGCGGAAGAGCTCCTTCTCCGTCAGACGGTCCTGACCGTGCTCGAGCGACGCGGGGCCGGGTAGCGCCCCGACACGCGCGGCAGCCTCGACGGGGACGTTCTCGAACTCGTACGTGACGACGTCCGCGCCACTCGCGAGTCGGTCCAGCCCGTCTTCGTCGTCGTAGGCGGCGACGACCAGCTCCCCCACCTCGCGCGCGCAGGCGTCGGCGGCCGGGTCGAGGAAGCGGAACGAGCACCCGAGCGGCAGCCCGGCGAGCGCCAGCATGCGCCCGAGCTGGCCGCCCCCGATGCAGCCGACGGTTGTCACCGCTTGTGTTGAATCAACACAAGCGGTGTCAGGCGGCCGGGTCCGGGGTGTCGAGCACGGCCTGCGTCTGGGCCTTGCGGAAGGCGTCGAGCCGCCCGGCGAGCGCCTCGTCCGACCCCGCGAGGATCGCGGCCGCGAGGAGCGCCGCGTTGACGGCCCCGGCTCGCCCGATCGCGAGAGTCGCGACGGGCACGCCGGCCGGCATCTGGACGATCGAGAGCAGCGAGTCGAGCCCCGACAGGGCCTTCGACTCGACCGGCACGCCGAGCACGGGCAGCGTCGTCTTCGACGCGGTCATCCCGGGCAGGTGCGCGGCGCCGCCGGCGCCTGCGATCAGGACACGGAGCCCGCGTGCCTGGGCGCCCGCGGCGTACTCGAAGAGCAGGTCGGGCGTCCGATGCGCCGAGACAACGCGTCGCTCGAAGGGGATCGCCAGCTCGTCGAGCGTCTCGGCCGCGTGCCGCATCGTCTCCCAGTCGGAGCGAGAGCCCATGATCAGCCCGACGAGCGGCGACGCCATGGCGAGAGCCTATTTCGCGCGAGACTTGCGGACGAGGGCGACCGACACCTTGCGCGCCGTCTCGCGCACGTCGCGGTCGGTCTCGTCGTCCCCCGCGATCCCGTCCAGCAGCTGGATCGTCCCCCGGTCCGCCGTCCCGTTTTGGAGGCAGAGGATCGCGAGGCGGCGCACCGCGTCGTTCGGATCCCGCATCGCGAGCTCGTTGAGCAGCGGTCGGAAGGAGTTGACGTCTCCCGGGTGGTCGGTCGACAGCGAGCGCAAGGCGATCAGGGCAGACCCGCGCGCCCCCGCGCTCTCGTCCTCGAGCCCGCGTCGCAGCAGCTCGAGCTTCTGGCGGAAGCGGAACTGCGCGATCGCCCGGTACGCGAGGCCGCGGACGCGGTAGTCGCCGTTGCGGGCGGCCGCCTCGATCTCCTCGTCCCAGTCGGCGCGGAGCGCGGCCAGCTCCTGCGCCGTCCCGGACGAGCGGGCGAGCTCCTCTGCGCGGGTCGCAGCCTCGGCGAGCTGCATCACGCTGCGGAGAGGGAGCGCGCGCCGGGCCCGACGTAGCGGGCAGACGGGCGGACGAGCCGGCCGAGGCGCTTCTGCTCGAGCACGTGGGCCGACCAGCCCGCGGTGCGGGAGCACGCGAACATCGCCGGCGCGAGCTGCGGCGGCACGTCGGCCACGTCGAGCACGACCGCCGACCAGAACTCGACGTTCGTCGCGAGCACGCGGTCCGGCTTCCGCGCGTGCAACTCGGCCAGAGCCACCTGCTCGAGCTCCTCGGCGACGTCGAACCTCGGCGAGCCCAGATCCTTCGCCGTGCGACGCAGGAGCCGCGCGCGCGGATCCTCGGCGCGGTACACGCGGTGACCGAAGCCCATCAGGCGCTCGCCGTGGTCGAGCAGGTCCTTCACGTACTGCTCGACGGATGGTGCCGCCGCGGCCCCGTCGAGCATCGGCAGGACGCGCGCGGGAGCGCCGCCGTGCAGGGGCCCCGAGAGCGCGCCGACCGCCGACGAGAGCGCCGCCGCGCAGTCCGCGCCCGTGGAGGCGACGATCCGAGCGGTGAACGTCGACGCGTTGAGACCGTGCTCGGCCGTGCAGATCCAGTACGTGTCGATCGCCCGCACGTGCGCCGGATCCGCCTCCCCGCGCCACTCGAGCAGGAAGCGCTCGGCGGTGGTCTCGCCGGCGGCGACCGCGGTGGGGTCGACGCGATCGGCGTGCCCGTCGGCGAGGCGAGCGGACTGCGCGCAGACCGAGATCATCGTCGCGGAGAGGCGCCGCAGGTCCTCTTTCGCCTCGTCGTTGGAGATGTCGATCAGCTGGCGGAGGCCCCACTCCGCGCCGAGGCGCGAGGCGACGGTCTGGAGGTCGGAGGGGGTCCGCCCGGTCAGGTCGGGCGCGGCGTAGTCCCCCGCAGGCGGCAGCCCGGGCTCGGTCGACTCGTCGACGAGCACCCCCCACACCTTCTCGAAGGGGACGGAGCCGACGAGCTCCTCGATGTCGATGCCGCGGTAGCGCAGCGCGCCACCGTCGCGATCCGGCTCGGCGATCTCGGTCTCGAACGCGACGACGCCTTCGAGACCCGGCTTGAACTCGGACATCGCTCTCCCTTCTCCGCCGCCGTCCTGGCACGGACGGTACCTGAGCTTCGGTCCGAGCCCCTGCCACTATCCTCCGCCGGATGCCGTACACGGTCACCCTCGTCCCGGGGGACGGAACCGGGCCCGAGCTCACCGAGGCGACGCGGCGCGTGCTGGAGGCGACCGGCGTCGAGTTCACGTGGGACGTCCGCCACGCGGGCGTCGACGTGATGGAGGAGGCGGGCACGCCGCTTCCACCCGCGACGCTCGAGTCGATCAAGCGGAACGGCACCGCTCTGAAAGGGCCGATCACGACCCCGATCGGGACCGGCTTCCGCTCCGTCAACGTCGCCCTCCGCCACGAGCTGGGCCTCTACGCGTGCGTCCGTCCCTGCAAGTCGTACCCGGGAGTCCGCTCCCGCTACGAGGGCGTCGACGTCGTGATCGTGCGCGAGAACACCGAGGACCTGTACGCGGGGATCGAGTTCGAGTCGGGGACGGACGACGCCCAGGCCGTGATCGACTTCCTCAACGCCCGTCAGCCGAAGCGCATCGCCTCGAGCTCCGGCATCTCGATCAAGCCGCTCAGCCCGGAGGCCTCGGAGCGCATCATCCGCTTCGCGTTCGAGTACGCCCGGGCGAACGGGCGCGCGCGCGTCTCGTGCATCACGAAGGCGAACATCATGAAGCACACCGACGGCCTCTTCCTCGCGGTGTTCCGCGAGGTCGCGCCCGACTTTCCGGACGTCGAGCCGCGCGAGACGCTCGTCGACGCCCTCTGCATGGGCCTCGTCCAGCGACCGGAGGAGTTCGACGTGCTCGTGCTGCCGAACCTCTACGGCGACATCGTCAGCGACCTCACCGCCGGCCTCGTCGGGGGCCTCGGCGTCGCGCCCGGCGCGAACATCGGCACGGAGGCCGCGGTGTTCGAGGCGACGCACGGCTCCGCGCCGAAGTACACGGGGCAGAACCGGGTCAACCCGACCGCGATGATCCTCTCCGGCAAGCTGATGCTGGAGCACATCGGCGAGCGCGACGCCGCGCGCCGGCTCGAGGAGGCGGTCGCGGCGGTGATCGCCGAGGGGGAGCACGTGACGTACGACCTGAAGCCCACGCGGGACGACCCCACGGCCGTCGGGACGACCGAGTACGCCGACGCGATCATCGCGCGGCTTCGCTGACGCGAAGCCGCACCAGGCCAAGGAGACAGATATGACCGGGAGGAAGAAAGTCACCGTCGTCGGCGCCGGGAACGTCGGCGCGACATGCGCGCTCGAGGTGGCGCGGCGCGACTACGCGGACGTCGTGCTGGTGGACATCGTCCCGAATCTCGCCGCCGGCAAGGCGCTGGACATGAACCAGATGGCGTCGGTGACGGGCTACGAGCCGGCGATCGTCGGCGCCGAGGGGTACGCCGAGACGAAGGGCTCGGACGTCGTCGTGATCACCGCGGGCCGCCCGCGGTCGCCGGGGATGAGCCGCGACGACCTCGTCACGACGAACGAGGCGATCGTCGAGTCGGTCACGAAGGAGATCGCGCGGCGCTCTCCGAAGAGCGTGATCGTCGTGGTCTCGAACCCGCTCGACGCCATGTGCCACGTCGCGCAGGCGGTGTCGGGCTTTCCGAAGGAGCGGGTGGTGGGGATGGCCGGCATCCTCGACACCGCGCGGTTCTCCGCGTTCATCGCCTGGGAGACCGGCGCCTCCGTCAAGGACGTGCAGGCGATGGTGCTCGGCGGCCACGGCGACCAGATGGTCCCGGTCGTGTCGGCGACCACGCTCGGCGGCGTGCCCCTGACGCAGCTCGTCGCCCGCGGGAAGATCAGGAAGATGGTCGAGCGCACGCGAAAGGGCGGCGGCGAGCTGGTGGGGCTGCTCGGCACGTCCGCCTGGTACGCGCCCGGCGCCGCCGCGGCGGAGATGGTCGATGCGATCTGCCTCGACCAGAAGCGCGTCCTGCCGTGCACGGCGCTGCTCGAGGGCGAGTACGGCATCGACGGCCTCTACATGGGCGTCCCGGTGCGCCTCGGAGCCCGAGGCGTCGAGGACGTCGTCGCCCTGAAGCTGACACCCGACGAGAAGAAGATGCTCAGGGCCTCCGCGGCCGCCGTGCGCGAGGTCGTGGGCGTTCTGTCGACGACCGCGTAGCGCGCGGAGCGGGTGCTCCGCTGCGCGGATCACCTAGAGGTGATTCGCCGAAGGCGAAGCACCCTCCCGGGTAGCCTTGGCCGGATGGAGCTCGAGCTCGAGGGACGCACCGCGATCGTCTGCGGCGGCTCGTCCGGCATCGGCCTCGCGGCCGGCGAGGCGCTGGTCGCCGAGGGGGCCAACGTCGCCCTGTTCGGCAGGCGCCGGGAGCTCCTCGAGCGCGAGGCGGACCGGATCGGCGCGCTCGCCGTCCAGGGCGACCTCAGGATCCCCCAGCACCTCGAGCGGCTCGTGCAGGCGACGACCGGCGCGTTCGGCGCGCTGGACATCCTCGTGCTCAACGGCGGCGGACCGCCGGCCGGCGACGCCGCGACGCTGACCGCCGAGGCGGTGGAGGAGGCCGTGGCGCTCCTGCTCACGGCCCACGTCACGCTCGTCGCGCACTGCCTGCCGCACCTGAAGGCGAGCTCCCAGGGGCGAATCGTCGCGATCGAGTCGTCCTCCGTCCGCGAGCCGCTCCCCGGCCTCGCGCTCTCCAACGCAGTCCGGCCCGGCGTCGTCGGGTGGTTGAAGACGCTCGCGCGTGAGCTCGGGCCGGACGGCGTCACCGTCAACACGGTCGCCCCGGGGAAGATCGACACCGACCGCCTGCGCGAGCTTCGCGGCGGCGAGCGAGCTTTCGCCGGCCGAGCTCGAGCAGGTTCCTCTCCGGCGACTCGGCACGGCGGCCGAGGTCGGCGCGGCCGTCGCGTTCCTCGCCTCGGGGCGGGCGTCGTACCTGACAGGCGCCGTGATCCCCGTCGACGGCGGGCTCACGCGCGGGCTCCTCTGAGCTTCCCCGGCAATGTCGCGCATCCGCCTCACACCCGCGTCGCTGCTGCTCGCAGGGACGACGCTCCTCGTAGCCGTCGTGCTCGCGGCGGCGATCGTGCCCTCGGGCGACTTCCTCTTCGTCCCGGACACCGCGAAGCCGGTCGCGAGCAAGGTGACGGTGGAGGGAGGCCGGGAGCCCGCGAACGCGGGCGGCATCTACTTCGTCGACGTCTCGCTGCGGAAGGCCCGCTGGCTCGAGCGGCTCCTGCCGTTCCTGCGGCCGGACGGCGCGAGCCTCGTCCCGCAGCGCGCCGTCACCTCCCCCGGCCAGACGTTCGCCCAACGTCATCGGGTGGCCCTCGACGAGATGAGCCGCTCGGAGCAGGTCGCGGCCGCCGTGGCGATGAAGGCCGCCGGGCTGCCGGTCGAGACCACCCCGACGGGAGTCCTCGTCGAGGGCGTGGCGATCGACGTCCCTGCGGCGAACGTGCTCCGATCCGGCGACCTGATCGTCGGTGTCCAAGACCACCCGATCCGCACTGTCGCCCAGCTGCGCGCAGCCACTGCGAAGCTCGCCCCCGGCGACAGCCTGAGCCTCCGGCTCGAGCGCGACGGGCACGCGCTCGGCCGCACGGTGCGGACCGTCGCCGCGCCGGGCGAGCCCAAGCGCGCGATCGTCGGGATCGAGGCGTCCGACGACGCCAGGATCACGCTGCCACGGAAGGTGAGCATCGACCTCGGGAACATCGGCGGCCCGTCCGCCGGGCTCCCGTTCGCGCTCCAGGTCTACCAGGAACTCGGCCAGGACGTCGACCACGGCCTGCGGGTCGCCGCCACCGGCGAGATCGCGCTCGACGGATCGGTCGGCGCGGTCGGCGCGCTGAAGCAGAAGACGGTCGGTGTTCGTCGCGCGGGGGCGGACGTCTTCCTCGTCCCGGCTGGGGAAAACGCGGCGACCGCACGCCGCTATGCAGGGGGGTTGCGCGTGATTCCTGTGGAGAGTTTTCGACAGGCGTTGCGCGTGCTGAGAACGCTGGCGCAAAAGTAGCACTTTTGCAGGGATTTCTTCAGGTCGGACGACACCCGCAAATTGCGGAAAATTCGTCGGGCCAGGGGTTGCGGGGATCAGCGGGCGGGACCAGAATGGCCGCTGTTCGTCAGGGGAAGGCAGGTGAACAGAGGGGATCCATGAGCAAGCGCTCGGCCGCGACATGCGAGGACTGCTACTTCCGCCAGGCAGGCCTCTGCGCACTTCCCGGCAACGTGACGTGCCCGACGTTCCGTGTCGCGGTCGTCGGCCGGCTCGCGCCTCCGCCCCAGCCGAGGCTCGTCCTGCGCGCGCCACTGCCGCAGGTCGCGCACGCTGCGAGCGCATAAGATCGCCGCGTGGCGGACGAACGACCTTCCCCTCAGCAGACACCGGACAGCTCCTCTCCGCAGACACGGAACGAGCAGGGCATTCCGTGGAAGCTCGTCGTCTGGGGGGCGATCGCCCTCTACGCGGTCGTCTTCCTGCTCGTCAATTCGAAGCGCAGCGACGTCAACTTCGTGTTCTTCACCGTGCGGACGCGCCTGATCTGGCTGATCCTGCTCAGCATGGGGCTCGGGTTCGTCCTCGGATGGGTCGGGCCGCGCTGGTGGCGGGGCCGGAAGCGAGGCTAGCGCCGGCTCAGAGGAGCCCCGCGAGCGTCCGGACGCCCTCGGCGATCCGCTCGGGAGGCTCGTAGGAGAACGCCAGGCGCGCCGCGCTCGCGCCGTCGCCCCCGCCGACGTAGAAGTCGGCGCCGCGGACGAACGTCACGCCGGCCGCGGCCGCCCGCACGAGCAGGTCGGCCGCCTCGACCCGACCCTCGAGCTCGAGCCAGACGAAGTAGCCCCCGTCCGGCGTGCTCCACGTCGCCCGCCCGTCGAGTTCCCGCTCCAGCGCGGCGAGCATCGCGTCGCGCTGAGCGCCGAGGATCGTCCGGATCCGGGCGAGATTCGGCTCGAAGCGGTCTTCGACGAACAGCTCGTGGACGATCGCCTGCGGAAGGAGCGGCGGCGAGATGTACGTCGACACGGCACGGTCGTCGTAGTCGCCGCGCAGCGCCTCCGGGACGACGAACCAGCCGACGCGGAGCCCGGGCGCGACCGTCTTCGAGAACGACGAGGTGAAGGTGACCCGCTCGCCGCCCTCGATGGCGTGGAGCGACGGCGGCGCCTCGCCCCGGTAGCGGACGAGCCCGTACGGGTCGTCCTCGAGCACGTGCAGGTCGTGCGCCTCGCAGAGCTCGACGACCCTGCGGCGGCGCTCCGTGCTCAGCGTCCGCCCGCTGGGGTTCTGGAAGGTCGGGATCGTGTAGAGGAACGACACGTCGCCGCCGCGCCCGAGCTCCGCCTCGAGCGCGTCCGGGTCGAGCCCCTCGTCGTCCATCGCCACGCCCACCACCTCGGCGCCCTGCCAGCGGAGGAGCTTCAGCGGGCGATCGTACGTCGGCGCCTCGACGAGCACGCGCCCGGGTCGGCGCTGCAGCTGGACGGTCGAGTACAGCCAGAAGCCCTGCAGCCCACCCGTGGTCGCGAACACCCGCGCCGGGTCGACCGCGTGGCGCTCGGCGAGCAGCTCCCGGAGGGGCGCGTAGCCCCCGCCGGCGCCGTAGGAGAGGATCGTGGCGCCGTCCCGCGCGAGCGCCGCAGCGGCACAGCGCGCGACGAGGTCGGTATCGAGGCACGCCGGCGACGGGGCGCCGCGGGCGAACGAGATCGGGGCCATCGCACGAGCCTACAGGCGGCCCCCGCGGGGGCTGCTGCTACCGTACGGGCACGGTCGGCCGCCCGGTCGGCCCGTGAGATCCGCCTCGTTCGACTCCTCCTGGGCTCGAGTGTCGTAGGTCTCGAGCCAGAACCACACCAGTACAGGAGTCGCATGTCACAGGAGACGTTCGCCGCGCTCGGCGTGAGCGCGAAGCTCATCGCAGCGCTCGCCGCGCGCGGCATCACAGACCCGTTCCAGATCCAGGTGCGGGCGATCCCGCCCGCGCTTGCAGGCACCGACCTGCTCGCCAAGTCCCCGACCGGTTCCGGCAAGACGCTCGCCTTCGCCGTTCCGCTCGTCCAGCACGTACCGCTCGACGACGCCCGCCCCGCCGCGCTGGTGCTCGTCCCCACCCGAGAGCTCGCGCTCCAGGTGACCGAGGAGATCGGCGCCCTGGCACGGGCCCACGGCGTCAAGGTCGCGTGCGTGTACGGAGGCGTCTCGATCCGTCCGCAGGCGAACGCCGCCCGCGACGCCCACGTGGTCGTCGCGACGCCCGGCCGCCTGCAGGACCTCGTCGACCGGCGCCTGATCGCGCTCGACGCCGTCGCGATGCTCGTCCTCGACGAGGCCGACCGGATGCTCGACATGGGCTTCAAGCCGCAGGTCGACCGCATCGTCAAGCGTCTGCCCCGGGATCGGCAGACGATGTTCTTCTCGGCGACGCTCGACGGTGAGGTCGGGGAGCTCGCCCGTGCCTACACCCAGTCGCCGGTCCGGATCGAGGCGGGTCTCCCCAGCGAGCACACGCCGGGGGAGATCGACCACCATTTCGTCTCCGTCACGCAGGACGGGAAGATCGACACGCTCGTCGAGCTGCTCGGCTCAGAGCGCGGGCTCGCGCTCGTCTTCGTCCGGACGAAGCGCGGTGCCGACCGGCTCGCCCGGCGGCTCGAGCAGCGGGGCGTCAGGGCGGTCGCGATGCACGGCGACCTCAACCAGAGCCAGCGCCAGCGGGCGCTGGAGCGCTTCGAGAGCGGCAAGGTGACGACGCTCATCGCGACCGACGTCGCCGCGCGCGGGCTCGATCTCGAGAACGTCACCCACGTGATCAACTTCGATCCGCCCGAGGACGGGAAGGCCTACACGCATCGGGTCGGTCGCACGGGCCGCGCGGGCCGCTCGGGCACCGGCGTGACGCTCGTGCTGCCCGAGCAGCAGGCGGACATGAGCCGGGTGGCCCGCCTCAACGGCCAGCACGAGACGTTCGCGGAGACCGGGATGAAGACCGCCGCCCCGAAGCTCGTCTACTCGTCGCGCCGCCGCAACTCGAAGTGGGGCCCCGTCCGCCCGCGCCGCAAGATCTGAGCCCGCCGATCTCGCCTCAGGCGAAGAAGGTGTCGTCGTGCGAGTACGGCGGCACGCACATGCAGAGCAGGCGGACTCCGCGCGGGCCGGCGACGAGCACGTGCCAGGCGCCCGGCGGGATCAACGCGGCGTCGCCGACGCCCACGTCCCGGACGTCGCCGTCGATCTCGAGGCGTCCGCCGCCCTCCGTGATCAGGTAGATCTCCTCGCTCGCGCGGTGGTAGTGGCGCCGGGTCGCCTGGCCAGCTTCGAGGGCCGCCTCCGCCAGTGACTGCGAGCCGGTGTGGTGGAGCTCGCGGATCGTCGACCCGTCCTTCGTCGTGAACGGGTCGACCTCCGGCAGCGAGCGCACCTGCACGCCGGCGATCCTACGGTCAGGCGGCGCTCGCGCGGGCCAGCACCTCGTCGAGCATCGCCTCGGTCAGGCGTCCCGTGAAGGTGTTCTGCTGGCTCGGGTGGTAGCAGCCGAGCAGGACCAGCGCCCGGCGGGACGGTGCCCCCAGGCGCAGCTCCGCGCCGTGGCCGAACCGCGGGCGCGGGCGCGGGAGCGCCAGCCCGCACCGCGCGAGGGTGGCGAGCGCGGCGGCCCACGCGAACGAACCCAACGCGACGACGGCGCGCAGCGACGGCAGCACGAGCTCGACCTCGCGGTCGAGCCAGTGCCCGCACGTATCTCGCTCCGAGGGCGCCGGCCGGTTCGCCGGCGGCGCGCAGCGGACCGCCGCGACCAGCCGGACGCCGAGCGGGCGCAGGCCGTCGGCGGCGCTCGTCGCCGACGGCTGGGAGGCGAGGCCGGCGCGGTGGAGCGCCGCGTACAGCCAGTCGCCGCTGCGGTCGCCGGTGAACACGCGCCCCGTGCGGTTGCCGCCGTGAGCGGCGGGCGCGAGACCGACGACCAGGATCCGGGGGCGGGCGTCGCCCCACCCCGCGACGGGCCGGCCCCAGTACGGCTCGCCGAGGAACGCACGCCGCTTCTCGACGGCGACCTCCTCGCGCCAGCCGACGAGCCGCGGGCACGCGCGGCAGACGGAGGAGCGCGCGGTCACCTCGTCGAGCGTCGCCCCGGCGGCGAGCGCCGTCACGTCGTCGGCGTCCAGGGCCACGGCCGTGTGTTCGTCGGCGAGGTCGCCGGGCCAGCCTCCGCCCGGCTGCACGGGGCTCTCGAAGGAGCCGCCGAGCACGGGATGCGGCAGCGGGGCGCCGGAAGCGGGAGGCACTCCGTCAGCGCGCGAGCGCGGCCGCGAGCTCGGCTGTCTCGGTCGGCGTGGTGCCGACCCGGATGCCGCGGGCCTCGAGCGCGGCCTTCTTGGCGTCTGCGGTGCCGGACGAGCCGGAGATGATCGCCCCGGCGTGGCCCATGGTCTTCCCGGGCGGCGCGGTGAAGCCCGCGATGTAGGCGACGACGGGCTTCGACATCTCGCTCTCGATGTACTCCGCCGCCTTCTCCTCCTCGTCGCCGCCGATCTCCCCCACCAGCACGACGTACTCCGTCTCCGGGTCTGCCTCGAACAGGCGCAGCACGTCGACGAACGACGAGCCCACCACGGGGTCGCCGCCGATCCCCACGATCGTCGAGTTGCCGAGCTCCATCTGGGTCAGCTCGTGCCCGATCTGGTACGTGAGCGTGCCCGAGCGCGACACGAGCCCGATGTTCCCGGGCGTGAAGATCTCGGCGGGGATGATGCCGACGTTCGCCTTGCCCGGAGACAGCGCGCCGGGGCAGTTCGGCCCGAGCGCGCGGACGCCTTTCGCGCGGGCGTACCCGTGGATGCGGAGCATCTCGTGGGCGGGGATCCCCTCGGTGATCGTGATGACCGTGTGCACCCCGGCGTCGATCGCCTCGTAGATCGCGTCGGCGGCGAACGGGGCGGGGACGAACACCATCGCCGTGTTCGCCCCGTGCTCGACGACCGCCTCGACGACCGTGTCGAGGACCGGCACGCCCTCGACGTCCTGGCCGCCCTTCCCGGGCGTGACGCCGGCCACGAGCACCGTCCCGTAGGCGCGATTCCGGAGCCCGTGGAAGCGGCCCTCGGAGCCCGTCAGGCCCTGGACGACGAGGCGCGTGTCGTTGTCGACGAGGATCGCCATCAGCGCCCCTTCACCGCGTGGATCGCCACCTTGTCGAGGGTCAGCCGGCCGTCGGCGACGCGCTCGCCGAGCAGCACCTCGGCCTGTGCCGCGGTCTCGCCCGAGCAGCCGGTGCGCTCGAGCCACGACGCGAAGTCGAACGAGTGCTCCAGGGTGCGGAGCTCCTCGATCCTCAGGCCGGCCTCCTCGACGAACCCACGCCATTCGGCCTCGGTGTAGTTGCGGACGTGCGAGGGATCGCGCAACGCCTCCGCCTCCTCCACGTCGTCACCCATGTGGAGGGTGTCCACGACCAGCACCCGGTCGGCCGACACCCGCGCCAGCTCGCGGACCGCGGCCCGGACGTCCGCGAAGTGGTGCGCCGCGGTGCGGCACACGACGACGTCGAACGCGTCGGCGGCGAACGGCAGCGATTCTGCTCGGCAGGTGACGTCTGCCTGCATCCCGGGCGCGGGATCGGACGTGACGACCTCGAGCCCCGCCTCGCGGAGACGACGCGCGACGTGCCCGCCTCCCGTGGCGACGTCGAGCGCCCGCGAGCCGCCCGCCGCCCACGCGACGAGCAGATCGAGGTCCTCGCCCTCGCGATGGGCGTCGGACTCGACGTACGCCTGCGCCCTCTCGCTCCACTGGTCCACCGACGTCACCCGGTTCTCCCGGCCGCAGGAGCGAAGCTCATGCGGCGAGCTCCACGGCCTGCTTCGCGCCCTCCAGCATGGTGGGGGCGACGCTCAGGTTGGCGGGCGCCGCGTCGGCGAGGATCCGCCTTCCCTCGTCGGCGTTCGTCCCGTCGAGCCGGACGACGATCGGCAGCTCGAGGGTCATCTCCGAGAGCGCCTGGAGGATCCCCCGGGCGACCTCGTCGCAGCGCGTGATGCCGCCGAAGATGTTGAAGAAGATCGCCTTCACCTGCGGGTCGCGGGTGATCACGGAGAGCGCGTCGACCACGCCCTGGGCGTCCCCGCCGCCGCCGAGGTCGCAGAAGTTCGCGGGCCTGCCCCCGGCGAACGTGACCACGTCGACCGTCGACATCGTCAGGCCGGCGCCGTTGCCGAGGACGCCGACGTCACCGTCGAGCTTCACGTACGTGACGTGCTTCTCACGCGCGAGCGTCTCGAGCGGATCGTCCGCCTCGACGTCGCGCATCTCGGCGATCTGCGGATGGCGGTACAGGGCGTTGTCGTCGACCGTGAACTTCGAGTCGAGCGCCTTCACCTCGCCGCCCGGCGTGACGATCAGCGGGTTGATCTCGCAGAGCATGGCGTCGAAGCGGACGAACGCCTCGTACAGGCGCTCGACGATCGACGCGATCTGCTTCTGCTCGGAGGGATCGGTCAGGCCGCCTGCGTAGACGAGGCGCCGCGCCTGCCACGGGCGGAAGCCCTCGAGCGGGTCGACGTGGAGCCGGACGAGCGCGTCGGGGCTCTCCTCGGCGACCTGCTCGATGTCCACGCCGCCCCGGGTCGTGAACATGTAGAGCGCCCGCTTCGCGCCGCGGTCGAAGGTCAGCGAGAGGTAGTACTCCTTCGCGATCTCGGACGCCTGCTCGATCCAGAGCTTCCGCACGACGTGACCGCGGATGTCGAGCCCGAGGATCTCGTTCGCGCGCGCCTCGGCCTCCTCCGGGCTCCCGGCGAGCTTGATCCCACCGGCCTTGCCGCGGCCGCCCGTGAGCACCTGGGCCTTGACGACGACCTGCCCGCCGAGCTCCGCGGCCGCGGCGCGCGCCTCGGCCGCCGAGGTGGCGAGACGGCCCTCCGAGACCGGGATCCCGGCCAGACGGAAGAGCTCCTTGCCCTGGTACTCGTAGAGGTCCACCCGGCGGCGGAGGCTACCGAAAGGCGTGTGCGAGCATGCCCGGATGCCGTCGCCGAAGCCGCTGCTCGTCCTGCTCGTCGCAGCGTCGCTCGCGGGGTGCGGCTCGGGCAAGACGCCGCCGCTGCCCCCGGGGCCCGCACCACCGCAGCGCGCCGCCCTCGGCTGGGACGAGCACTTCCCGGCAGATGGCCCGTCCCTCGTGTTCAGCGCCGACGCATTCGAGGTGACGCCCACGGGCTGGCGCGCGGAGATCGGCCTCGAGAACGACACGGCGACGACCTGGAGCCTGATCGAGAGCCCGACGACCTCGTTCGGCGTGATGCTGTTCACCTCCGACGAGGTCGCGGAGGTCGAGGCCCGCAACCGCGACGGCGACCTCCCGGGACTGCGCGCCGCCCAGACCTTCGAACCGCCGCTGCCCGGCACGCTCCCGCCCGGGCGAAGCTGGCACGGCACGATCGCCGCGCGGGGGAAGCTGGCGGCCGGGCTGTACGTCCGCATCGTGTTCGGACAACTCGTCGCGGAGGGCGAGCGCCCCGCTGGCATGCCCGCGCAGGTCACCTGGATCACCGACAACGCGTACCTCCTGAAGGACGCGACCGAGTGACGCTCAGCCGGGGGAAATGTCGAGGCCGTGCACGGTTGCCTCGAGGACCGGGGTCGGCTCGGCGTCCCGGCCGCAGCTCGGGGGGAGCACCGGACCGTCGCGCTCCGCGACGGTCACCTCCACGGCGCCGAGCTGCGTGTCGAGGACGACGCGCGATCCGTCGTGCGCGAGGAGGCGCACGTCTGAGACGCGGTCGAGCCCGAGCCTCGCGCGGACGGCCGCATCCGCCGCCTGGACCTCGCGCGCGTGCAGGGTGCGCCCACGGTAGAAGCGGAGGGGGATCCGGCCCGCGGCGAGCGCCGCCGCGACCTCGGCCGCCGCCCCGGGCTCGACCCGGCCCAGCTGGATCCCGGACGGCAGGGCGAGCACGTTCGCCGCGAACCGATGGCCGCCCTGATGCGAGGAGCGCCACAGGCGGCCGTCGGGCACATGGCGACGGAGCGCGTTGTACGCAGGCACGCCGTGCGTCGCACAGCACACGTCCCTCCGCGCGTGGGTGCACACGAGGAGCAGCGTCCCCTCCACCGGGTCGCCGTCGGCGTCGACGTCCACGCGGAGCACGTCCTCCGGCCGCTCGACCTCGAGGCGCCGTAACCGGCCGCCGTCCTCGGTGGTTACCCCGACGAAGGCCGCCGGCGGGCCGTTCGTCCGCCCGGGCCGGCGCACGAGCAGCACGCGCCCGTCGAACGCCGACAGGCCGGCGACCAGCTCCGGGGAGAGCCCCGAGCCCTCGACCGCGTCACGTCCCCACGGCGCCCGATGCTCGAGCACGAGCCACCTCTCTGCGCGACCGGCGGTGCCGGCGAGCGGGACCCCGGCCAGGCGCGCGAGCTCCGAGCAGCTCACCGGACCGGCTCCGGCCGCCCCGGAAGTGTGACGGCGGCGACAGATGCTGTGTCGCGCGCGTCGACGACCGCCCGCCGGCCGCCGCCTACCGTCGGGGAACCATGCGAAGGAGGGAGGGGCAGATGAAGAAGCGCATTGCGATTCTCGCCGTCGTCGCGACGGGCGTCGTCGCGGTTCCCGCTGTGGTCGCCGCAGACTCCGCCGGTCAGGGGTCGACGAACCCGTACGCACGGGCGCACAACGTCGACTCCTCGCTCGGACCGCTCTACGGCCCGGTCCGGGCGGGCGGGCCGTCCTCGACGTCGTACGGCTACATCGACAAGTGACGAGGCAGGCGCGCGTCCGGCGAGTGGCCGTCCGGACGCGCGCGACCCGGCGTGTCGCCGCACGCGGGCGATCGGCTCGCTCACGCCGGGGGCGACACGCGGCAGACGAGCTGCCCGCTCGCGATCGCAGCCCCCGGCGAGACGGCGAGCTCGCGGACGACGCCTGCGCGCGGGGCGACGATCTCGTTCTCCATCTTCATCGCCTCGACGACGCAGAGCAGCCCCCCCGCCTCGACCTCGTCGCCGTCGGCGACCTCCACCTTGAGCACCGTCCCCTGCATGGGGCACACCACGGCGCCGTCGGCCGCCGCGCCGCGCCCGGCCGCGGCGCGCTCGCGCCGGCGGCGGGCCAGTGACGCCCAGGGCGGCTCGGTCACGTGGAGGCGGACGTCGTACGACCTGCCCTCGACCTCCACGCCCACCAGCCGCGGGACGGTCGTGATCGATCCGTCCGACGGCGCGGTCGCACCTGTTCCCCGTCGGGAGAGCGACCGCGTGAGCTCCTCTGCGCGCGCCGCCAGCCCATCCGACTCGACCACCCCCGTGCAGGTCTCCCCGGCGCCGAAGCACGGATGCTCCAGCAGGGCCATGTGGAAGCCGAGCAGCGTCGGCAGGCCCTCGATCCGGAACTCCGCGAGCGCTCGGAGCGTGCGCGCGATCGCGCGCTCCCGGTCGACGTCGTGGACGATCAGCTTCGCGACGAGGGGGTCATACAGGCCGCTGACCTCGTCCCCCGCCTCGACGCCCGAATCGACCCGGACACCCGGCCCACCCGGCTCGCCGTAGCGGGTGATCCGGCCCGGCGCGGGCAGGAAGCCGGCCGAGACGTCCTCGGCGTTGATCCGGCATTCGATCGCATGCCCGCGAAGCACGACCTCGTCCTGCGACACGGAGAGCGGCTCGCCGGCGGCGATCAGCACCTGCTCCCGGACGAGGTCGAGCCCGGTAACGGCCTCGGTCACCGTGTGCTCGACCTGGATGCGCGTGTTCATCTCCATGAAGAAGTACTCGCCCTCGCGCGTGAGCAGCCCCTCGATCGTCCCTGCCGACCGGTACCCGGCCGCGCGGGCTGCGTCGACGGCGATCCTGCCGATCCGCTCGCGGAGCCCCGAGTCGACCGCCGGGGACGGGGTCTCCTCGACGAGCTTCTGGTGGCGTCGCTGGATCGTGCAGTCGCGCTCGCCGAGGTGGATCACGTTGCCGTGGGCGTCCGCGAGGACCTGCACCTCGACGTGACGCGGGTCCTCGAGGTAGCGCTCGACGTACACCGTCGGGTCGGCGAAGTGCCTCTCGCCCTGCCTGGTGGCCGCCTCGAACGCGCGCTCCGCGTCGGGCCGCTCGCGCACGATCTCCATCCCCTTGCCTCCGCCGCCGGCGGCCGCCTTGACGATCAGCGGGTAGCCGATCTCCGCCCCGAGCGCCGCGACCTCCCCGGCCGAGCGGACGGGGTCGACCGCGCCGGGGATGATCGGCACGCCCGCGGCCCGCATCGCCGCCCTCGCGGCGGTCTTCGAGCCCATCAGCTCGATCGCCTCGGCCGGGGGGCCGATCCAGACGAGCCCCGCGTCCTCGACCAGGCGCGCGAACCCCGCGTTCTCGGCCAGGAAGCCGTAGCCGGGATGGATCGCCTCGGCGCCCGCGCGCAGCGCCACCTCGACCACGAGCTCGCCGCGGAGGTAGCTCTCGGCGGCCGGCCCGGGCCCCAGCCGGTAGGCCTCGTCGGCCGCGCGAACGTGCGCGGCCTCCCGGTCCGGCTCCGAGTAGACGGCTACGCACCCGATCGCGAGCTCGCGCAGGGTGCGGAACACGCGGACCGCGATCTCGCCCCGGTTGGCGACGAGCACCTTCGAGAAGGGAGGCATGCGGCGCGTATTCTCCCCGAACAGTGACGCTGCCCGACCAGCTGACCCTCGCGCGGGCGCTCGCGGTACCGGTCGTGGTCGTCCTGTTCGCGTGGGATTTTCCCGACCATCTCTACTGGGCCACCGTGGTCTTCGCAGTCGCGATGGCGACCGATCAGGTCGACGGGTGGCTCGCGCGGCGCTGGAACCAGACGTCGGCGTTCGGCTCGCTGCTCGATCCGATCGCGGACAAGGTGCTCGTGCTCGCCGTGCTGGTCATGCTGATCGGCGAGGGCGTCGCGCCGGCCTGGATGATCGCGGCGATCGTCGCCCGGGAGATCGCGGTCTCCGGCCTGAGGCTCGCCGCACTCGAGCGGGGCGTCGTGATGGGGGCGCGCGACCTCGGGAAGCTGAAGACGTGGGTGCAGTCCGCGGCCGCGGTGATCGCGGGCTTCCAGGCCGCAGGAGCCTGGGACGCGGACGTCGCATGGTGGGCGCTGCTCGCCGCGACGCTCCTGACCTGGGTCTCGGGCCTGGACTACGCGCGAGTGGCTCCGCGCGTGCTGCGCGGAGACGGCGCGACGTCGTAGGGCGTCGCCGGCGAGGGGACATGCGCTCGTCTCTCGACTGACTCGGCGATACCGGCGCGCCACCAGAGCCCGTGCACTCCCCGCCGTCCGCCCGGGAGCACCCCGGCACGGGCGGCCGCCCGCCGGGCGGCGTCCACCACCGCTGCATCGCCGCCGGGCCCGAGCTGGAGCTCCATTCCCGAACACGGTACGCGAGCGATGCGTCGAACGGTGGGGCCACTGACGAAACATGCTGACACCCAGTGGAACTTATGCGTGAGATTTGATTTGCTAATCTCTACTACTTCGCTGGACAAAATCGAGAAAGGAGCCCGGATGACACGCCGAACGCTTGCCGCCCTGCTGACCGTGGCGACCGCGATCGCGCTCACCACCGCCGCGACCGCACCGGCCCGCACGTCCGACACGACGCTGAGCCTCGTCGGCTACTCCGTCCCACGCGACGCGCTTGGCGCGGTGATCAAGGCGTGGCAGCAGACGCCTGACGGCAAGGATGTGAACTTCACGCAGTCCTACGGCGCCTCGGGCGACCAGGCGCGTGCGGTCGCGGCCGGGCTGAAGGCCGACGTCGTCCAGCTGTCGACGGGGCTCGACATCGACCTCCTCGTCAAGGCTGGCCTCGTCGACAGGAACTGGGACAAACAGACGGCCAAGGGGATCGCCACGAACTCCGTCGTGGTGTTCGCGGTTCGCGACGAGAACCCGAAGCACATCAAGAGCTGGAACGACCTTGTCAGGCCCGGGATCGGGATCGTGACGCCGAACCCGAGCTCGTCGGGAGCGGCGAAGTGGAACGTGATGGCCGCCTACGGCGCGCAGCGCCGTCTGGGCAAGACCGACAAGCAGGCGATCGCGTTCGTCGAGCGGCTGATGCGGAACGTCGTCTCGCTCGACACCTCGGGCCGCAACGCGACCAACTCGTTCCTCTCCGGTCGCGGCGACGTGTACATCACCTACGAGAACGAGGCGCGGCTCGCGAAGCTCCGGTACGTGATCCCGCGCCAGACCCTGCTGATCGAGGCGCCGATCGCGGTGATCAGGACGAGCGAGCACAAGGACTTGGCCACGAAGTTCGTCCGGTTCACGCGCACGGCGCAGGCGCAGCGGATCTTCGGGCAGTACGGGTTCCGGCCGCTGCTCCCCTCCGTGTACCGGGAGTTCAGCAAGCAGTACCCGAAGCGGCCGGGGGTCTTCAGGATCACCGACAAGTACATCGGGGGCTGGCAGGCTGTCGAGACGCGGTGGTTCGACCCCGACAAGGGCCTCTGGCTCGGCATCGCCAAGCGAACGGGCGTCGGGACCTAGTGGCGAGCGCAGAAACCGCCGGTCGACTGCGCACCGCACGAGCGCGGGGGGAGGGGACGACAGTCCTCTCCCTCGGCGTCGTGGTCGCGTACGTCTCGATCGTCGTCGCGCTGCCGATGGCGGCGCTCGTCTGGGCATCGACGAAGGACGGCTCGTCGGGGTTCTGGGACGTCGTGACGAGCCCCCAGGCGCTGGCCGCGCTGAAGCTGAGCTTCGGCGCAGCCCTCGCCGTGGCGGTGATCAACGGCGTGGTCGGGACGCTGATCGCCTGGGTGCTCGTCCGAGACGAGTTCCGCGGCAAGCGCGCGGTCGACGCGATCATCGACCTGCCGTTCGCCCTGCCCACGATCGTCGCGGGGCTCGTCCTGCTCGCCCTGTACGGGCCCTCCTCCCCGATCGACGTCGACGTTGCGTTCACGCGGACCGCCGTCATCCTCGCCCTTCTGTTCGTGACGCTCCCGTTCGTCGTGCGGACCGTGCAGCCCGTGCTGCACGAGCTCGACCGCGAGATGGAGCAGGCCGCGCGCTCACTGGGCGCGTCCGAGCTGACGGTCTTCCGGCGAATCGTCCTCCCGAACATCCTGCCCGGGATCCTCTCGGGGGTCGCGCTGGCATTCGCCCGCGCGGTGGGGGAAATCGGCGCGCTCGTGATCATCTCGGGCAGCCTCCCGTACAAGACCGAGGTGGCCTCGGTCTACATCCTCTCCCGCGTCGAGAGCGGCGACGAGGCCGGCGCGGCCGCGATCGCAGTCGTCCTGCTCGTTGCCTCGTTCCTCCTGATACTGGGGATCGGGGTCGTCCGACGGCTCACGACGCGCCACGACGTCGCACAGGCAAGGGCATGAAGACGGCGACCATCGGCACGACCATGATGAGGGAGACCGTCGGCAGAGGCTCGAGGACGGAGACCACCGGCGCGAAGGTGAGGCGGCACGTGCTGCGCTGGACGGCGCTCCTCTACCTCCTCGCGGTCCTCGTCGGCCCGCTCGCGCTCGTGTTCTGGCGGACGTTCGAGAACGGATACGACGCCGCCTGGAGCGCGCTCACGACCCCGGAGACCCTCCACGCGTTCCGGCTGACGCTCATCGTGACCGCGATCGCAGTACCGCTCAACACGGTCTTCGGCGTGGCGTGCGCGCTCCTGATCGTGCGGCGAAGCTTCCCGGGCAAGGGGCTCCTCAACGCGTTCGTCGATCTGCCGCTCGCCCTCTCTCCGGTCGTCGTCGGCCTCTCGCTGTTCCTCCTGTACGGCCGCGAGGGCTGGTTCGGCGGCTGGCTGGAGTCCCACGACGTGCAGGTGCTCTTCGCGCTCCCCGCGATGGTGCTCGCGACCGTCTTCGTCTCGCTCCCGTTCGTCTGCCGCGAGGTCGTGCCGACGCTGCGGGAGACCGGGGACGAGCAGGAGCAGGCGGCGCGCACGCTCGGTGCGAACGGATGGCAGACGCTGCGCCGCATCACGCTGCCGTCGATCCGGTGGGCGATCGTCTACGGCGTCGTGCTGACGACCGCGCGTTGCCTCGGGGAGTACGGCGCAGTCGCGGTCGTGTCGGGCCGGGTCCAGGGACAGACGGAGACCGCCACCCTGCGCGTCGAGGAGCGCTACGACAGCTTCGACCTCGAGGGCGCGTACGCGATCTCGCTCGTCCTCGCGCTCCTTGCCGTGCTCGTCCTGATCGCCATGACTCTGTTCCAGCGCAAGGAGGAGACCGTCTGATGTCGATCGTGATCCGCAACGTGTCCAAGCGCTTCGGCGACTTCGTCGCGCTGGACGACGTCTCCCTCGAGGTCGAGGGCGGGTCGCTCACGGCCCTCCTCGGGCCGAGCGGTTCGGGGAAGTCGACTCTGCTCCGGATCGTCGCGGGCCTCGAGTGGGCCGACACCGGGGACGTCGCGCTCTCGGGGCGCGACGCGACCGCGCTCACCCCGCAGAAGCGGAACGTCGGCTTCGTCTTCCAGCACTACGCCGCCTTCAAGCACATGACCGTGCGCGAGAACGTCGCGTTCGGCCTGAAGGTGCGGAAGCGGCCGAGAGCCGAGATCCGCGAACGGGTCGAGCGGCTCCTCCGGCTCGTCCAGCTCGAGGCGTTCGGCCACCGCTACCCCGCGCAGCTGTCCGGCGGCCAGCGGCAGCGCATGGCGCTCGCCCGTGCGCTCGCCCCGGAGCCGCAGGTGCTGCTGCTCGACGAGCCGTTCGGCGCGCTCGACGCCCGCGTGCGGTCCGAGCTGCGCGACTGGCTCCGGCATCTCCACGACGAGGTCCACGTCACGACGGTCTTCGTGACGCACGACCAGGAGGAGGCGATGGACGTCGCAGACCAGGTCGCGGTCATGAACCAGGGTCGCGTCGAGCAGGTCGGGACGCCGACGGAGTTGTACGACCGGCCGGCGAGCGAGTTCGTCATGCGGTTCGTCGGCGACGCCAACCGCCTGGGAGGCGCATGGGTCCGGCCCCACGAGCTCGAGCTCCTCGACGTGCCCGAGCCGGAGTCGGTCGAGGCGATGATCGAACGCATCACTCCGTACGGGTTCGACGCGCGGATCGACCTGGTCGCCGCCGACGGGACGCCGCTGGTTGCACGGCTCACCCGCGAGCAGCTCGACCTCCTGGAGCTGGAGCGGGGCCAGATCGTCTGGGCGCGACCGGGCCGCGCGCTCGTGTTCCCGACGCCCGAGCCCGTCGCCTAGAGGTCCCGCGACCGCGCGACCACGTCCGCCAGCGTCGTCTCCTCGAGCACGCCGCGGATCGCCGTGCGGAGGTCGAGCCAGATGGGTGCGAGCGCGCGGGCGGGGCCCTCGTACTCGACGGCGTCGGGCCTCTCGCCGCGCACGGTCGCGATCGGCCCTTCCACCGCCCGGATCACGTCCGCGAGGCTGATCTCCGCCGCGGGCCGTGCGAGCGCATAGCCACCTTCGACGCCGCGGCGGCTCGTGACGAGCTCGGCGTGGCGGAGATCGATGAGGATGCTCTCCAGGAACTTCTGCGGGATCGCCTGCGCGGTCGCGAGCTGCTCGCCCTTCACGAGCTCGCCGGCCGCGGCCAGCTCGAGCATCGCACGCAGTGCGTAGTCGACCTTCGCCGAGACCCGCATGCGCTCACCGTACGAGATCCGCAGGGCGCCGGTCGTCGATCCGCTTCGCCTTGCCCTGCGAGCGCTCGACCGTGCCCGGCGCGCCGACCTCGACCTGGATCGTGAGACCGACGGCCGCCTTCACCCGGTCGGCGAGCTCGGCCCCGCGCGCCTCGGCCCCTTCGGCCCACGTGCCGGGCCCCGCCTCGACCCTCACGGTGAGCGTGTCCAGGCGGCCGGGCCGCTCGAGCACGCACACATAGTGCGGCGCGAGGCCCGGAGTGCGCAGGATCTGCTCCTCGATCTGGCTCGGGAACACGTTCACGCCCCGCACGATCATCATGTCGTCGCTGCGACCGGTCACCTTCTTCATCCGCCGGTGGGGCGCGTGTGCCGTTCCGGGCAGGAGCCGCGTCAGGTCACGCGTCCGGTAGCGGACGACCGGCATCGCCTCCCGCGTCAGCGAGGTGAGCACGAGCTCGCCCTCCTCCCCGTCGGGCAGCACCTCGAGCGTCTCCGGATCGACGATCTCGGGATAGAAGTGGTCCTCCCACACGTGCAGTCCGTCCTTCGTCTCGACCGACTCCTGCGCGACCCCGGGGCCCAGCACCTCCGAGAGCCCGTAGAGGTCGACGGCGTGCATCCCGCAGCGCTCCTCGATCTCGCGGCGCATGTCGTCCGTCCACGGCTCGGCGCCGAAGATCCCGATCTCGAGCGACGTGGCCGCGGGATCGACCCCCAACCGCTCCATCTCGTCGACGATCGCGAGGAAGTACGACGGCGTCACCATGATGATCCGCGGACGGAAGTCCTCGATGAGCTGCACCTGGCGGTCGGTCATCCCGCCGGAGATCGGCACGACCGTGCAGCCGAGCCGCTCGGCGCCGTAGTGGGCGCCGAGCCCGCCGGTGAAGAGCCCATAGCCGTAGACGACGTGCACGAGGTCGCCGCGCCTCCCGCCGGCCGCCTCGATCGACCGCGCGACGAGCTCGGCCCAGGTATCCACGTCACGTCGGGTGTACCCGACCACCGTCGGTTTCCCGGTCGTCCCCGAGGACGCATGGATCCGGACGACGTCCTCCCTCGGCACCGCGAACAGCCCGAACGGGTAGTTCGCGCGCAGGTCGTCCTTCGTCGTGAACGGGAAGCGCGCGAGGTCTGCGAGCGTCCCGAGGTCGTCCGGCCGGACGCCCGCCTCCTCGAACGCCGCACGGTAGTGCGGCACGCGCTCGCCGACCACGGTGCACAGTCGCCCGCAGCCGCTCGAGCTGGAGAGCCCGCAACCCATCGACGTCGAGTCTCGCCACGTCACGAGTGTCCACCCGGTCGAGGGACGAGGCAAGCGCGATGCGTCAGGTCTCAGGGCCAGGGCTCGAGCACGTGGGCCAGGTGGCGGGCGGGCGCCTCCCCCCACTCCGCCCACTCCTCGTCGGTGGACTCCGCGAGGCACTCCCACCACGTGAGCGCGCGGTTGACGGGCTGGACGACGACGGCCGCCGCCATCAGCTCGGCCACCTCCTCCAGCGCGAGCAGGTCGTTCCACGGCTCACGGTAGGCGGCCGCGAGCTTCGCCCAGGGGATCGACGGATCGTCGTAAGTGGCGGCCCACGGGATGCAGAGCAATTCGAGCGGGGACGCCCACTGCGCGTCCCCGAAGTCGAAGATCCGCAGGCGGCCGTCCACCGCGAAGACGTTGCCGGGGTGCAGGTCGCCGTGCTGCAGCGTGACGGGGAGCGACGAGCCCGACAGCGTCCGGGCCGCCGAGCCCACGGACGCGCGCGCCTCGCCCAGCCGCTCGACCACGTCGGCGGAGAGGTGGGCAGGATCGCCCTCTGGCAGGTCGCCGAGGAGCTCGAGCATTCGCTCGAAGCGGGCGGGCACCGTGTGCGGGGAGCAATCCGGAACGCCGGTCGCGAGCACGTCGCGTTCGTGGTCGGCGACCAGGCGTTGCAGCGTCGCGGCTTCCCGGACGACGCGCTCCCAGTCGTCGAGCGTCGGAGCGCGGTGCGCGTGGAGGGTCGCGCCCCGATCGCGGGACAGCATCCAGGCCCGCTCCCGGTCGACGGCGAGTGGCTCGTCGACCTCGTCAGGCGCAAGCTCGGCGAGGAGCGACTGGAGCGAGGGCTCGAACGCCTGCGCGCGGCAGTTCGCCTTGAACCAGACCGTCCCGCCCTCGGTCGGCACGACGAGCTGCGTCGACCACGGCCGCACGCGTCGCTGCTCGATCGGGCCGGTGAGGGTCAGGCCCGCGTCGGAGAGCCGCTCGGCGATCCACGTCTCGGCGTCGGCGCGCCAGCGCGGCGTGGTCACTCTGTCCGAGAACGGCGTCACCGGGCCGAGCCTACGGGTTCGCTGCTCTACGCTCGGAGCGGTGGAAATCGAGCACGTCACTGGCGTGGAGCGCGTCCTCGAGGAGATCGAGGCTTTCCTGCTCGAGGAGGAGGCGCGGCACAACCTCGCGCTCGGGATCCTGTCGACGGCGGTCGCGCACCCCGGTGTCTATGCGGAGGTTCGCGGCTGGGTCGTGCGGGAGGGCGACCGGGTGGTCGGCGCCGGGCTGCAGACGCCCCCGCACAATCTCGTGTTGGCCGCGCCGACGGCCGCCGGAGCGCTCGACGCGCTTGCCGACGCGGTCGACGAGGACCTCCCAGGCGTGGTCGGCGCGACACCCGAAGTAGACGCGTTCGCCCGCGCCTGGGCGGAGCGTCGTCACGGGTCGATCGTGACCCGCGTCGAGCAGCGGATCTACGCGATGCGCAGGGTCCGCCCGCCACGCCCGACGGACGGTGCGATGCGGCTCGCCGACCCGTCTGACCGCGCGCTGCTGCTCGAGTGGATCCTGGCCTTTTCCGAGGAAGCCCTTCGTGGCGGCCAGTCGACAGACGCAGAGCAGCTTCGGAGGACCCTCGACGGGCGCCTCTCGGCACCGGACGCCGGCTTCGGCCTTTGGGAGGTGGCGGGAAGCACCGTCTCGCTCGCGGGCTTCGGGAGCCCGACGCCGAACGGCATCAGGATCGGCCCCGTCTACACCCCGCCTGCGCACCGTGGTCGCGGCTACGGGACCGCCGTCACCGCCGCCGTGTCGCAGCTCAACCTCGACCGCGGACGCAGCTTCTGCTTCCTCTACACCGACCTCGCCAACCCGACCTCGAACGCCATCTACCAGCGGATCGGCTACGAGCCCGTCTGCGACTCCCGCGAGCTCGCCTTCTCGGCGCCGCAGCGGGTGGCGGACTGAAGTCCGACACCGGAACGCCGGTGCTCGTGCCCGACTTCAGCCGGACACCTGCGCTGTTCCGCACGCTGGCGCCGACTACAGCGGAATGTTCCCGTGCTTGCGCTTCGGCGCGGGCTCGCGCTTCGGGAGCGTGGCCTCGAGCGCGCGGATCAGGTAGGGCCGCGTGCGCCGCGGCTCGATCACGTCGTCGACGTAGCCACGTTCGGCGGCCGAGTAGGGGTTCGCGAAGCGCTCCTTGTAGTCCGCGATCAGCTCCGCCCGCCGCGCGTCCGGGTCGGCCGCCTCCTCGAGCTCCTTGCGGAAGACGATGTTGACGGCGCCTTCCGGCCCCATCACCGCGACCTCCGCCGTCGGCCAGGCGACGTTCACGTCGGCGCGGATGTGCTTCGAGCTCATCACGTCGTACGCCCCGCCGTACGCCTTCCGCGTGATGACCGTCAGCTTCGGCACCGTCGCCTCCGCGTACGCGTACAGGAGCTTCGCACCGTGGCGGATGATCCCGCCCCACTCCTGCGCGGTGCCGGGCAGAAAGCCGGGCACGTCGACGAACGTCACGAGCGGCACGTTGAACGCGTCGCACGTGCGGACGAATCGCGCCGCCTTGACCGACGCGTCGATGTCGAGCACCCCCGCCAGCGCCGCGGGCTGGTTCCCCACGACGCCGACGGCATGGCCACCAAGCCGCGCGAACCCGCAGACGATGTTCTCCGCGTGGAGCGCTTGCAGCTCCAGGAACTCGCCGTCGTCGACCACGCTCTCGATCACGCGCTTCATGTCGTACGGCTTGTTCGGGGAGTCGGGGATCAGCGAATCGAGCTCGGGCGACTCGCGCTCGGGAGGGTCGGTCGGCGGCGCGTACGGGGCGGTCTCGAGGTTGTTCTGCGGCAGGAACGTGAGCAGGTAGCGGGCGTCTTCGACACAGGAGCGCTCGTCGGGCGAGACGAGGTGGGCGACACCCGACTTCGTCGCATGCGCCGTCGCGCCGCCGAGGTCCTCGAAGCTGACGTCCTCGCCCGTCACGGTCTTCACGACGTCGGGGCCGGTGATGAACATGTACGACGACCCCTCGGTCATCAACACGAAGTCGGTGATCGCCGGCGAGTAGACCGCCCCCCCGGCGCACGGCCCCAAGATCAGCGAGATCTGTGGCACGACCCCCGAGGCCTGGACGTTGCGCCAGAAGATCTCCGCATAGCCGGCGAGCGAGACGACGCCCTCCTGGATCCGCGCGCCCCCCGAGTCGTTGATCCCCACGACGGGGCACCCGACCTTGGCGGCCATGTCCATGACCTTGCAGACCTTCTCGGCGAAGACCTCGGACAGGGATCCACCGAAGATGGTGAAGTCCTGGCTGAACACACAGACCGGGCGTCCGAACACGGTGCCGTAGCCGGTCACGACCGCGTCGCCCCACGGCCGGTTGTCGTGCATGCCGAACTCGATCTCGCGGTGGCGGACGAAGCGGTCGAGCTCGACGAAGGAGCCCGGATCGAGCAGCAGGTCGATCCGCTCGCGGGCCAGCAGCTTGCCTCGCTCGTGCTGGCGCTCGATCGCCCTCTCCGTCCCCGCGTGCGCAGCGGACTCGCCGAGCTCGCGCAACCAGGCGAGCTTGGCCTCCGTCGTCTCGTGACGCGTCGACATCGGGCGGAGCCTAACGCGGTCCTCCCCCGTCCCCCACGCCAGCACATGTCTGCCGCCGAGGCGGGGCCGAAGAGAGCTTGTGTTGATTCAACACAAGCGTTGTCCGCCGGCCGGCAGCACGCCGCCCGGCGCACTAGGTTCACGCAGATGGGCGAGGTCCCCTACATCCGGCAGGCGGTCGACTTCTCCGTCCCGGTGCGCTACCAGCACGGCCCCGACTCGTTTCCCCAGCCCGGAGTCCCTCGCGGGACGATCGTGGAGGACGGCTGGAGCACGAGCCGGGTGTTTCCCGGGACGCACCGCCGCTGCTGGTTCTACGTCCCCGCCCAGTACACCGCCGAACGACCCGCGTCGCTGATGGTCTTCCAGGACGGCGGCCTCTACGTCGATCCCGACGGCGACATGCGGGTGCCCGTCGTCTTCGACAACCTCATCCACCGCGGCGAGATGCCCGTGACCATCGGCGTGTTCGTCGATCCCGGAGAACCGGGCCGGCGCAATGCCGAGTACGACGCGCTCGACGACGCGTACGCGGACTTTCTCGTGACGGAGATCGTCCCTCACGTCTGCGGTCGCTACGCCGTCACGGACGACCCGGACGGATGGGCGGTCGCCGGCGGGAGCAGCGGCGGCAGCTGCGCGTTCACCGTCGCCTGGATGCGGCCGGATCGGTTCCGGCGCGTGCTGACCTTCCTCGGGAGCTTCGCGCAGATCCGCGGTGGAAACCGCTACCCCGACCTGATCCGCGACACGCCGCGGCAGCCTCTCCGCGTGTTCCTCCAGGCGGCGACCCGCGACCTGAACTGGGATGCCCCCGACGGCAACTGGTTCAGCGCGAACCTCCGCGTCGCGGCCGCCCTCGCGGAGCGCGGGTACGACCTGCGACTCGTGCTCGGCGACGGCGGCCACGACGCGAACCACGGGGGCGCGATCCTCCCCGACGCTCTTCGCTGGCTCTGGCACGCCGAGGCGACCTAGCCTGCCTACGCTGCCCGCGCGAGTCGGGTTCTCGCCGACGGGTGCGGGCTGGACGACGACCCGGCGCTCGCCCGCCGTGCATAGCATCGAGGCGTGGGCACGCCGCTCGACCGCTCCGCGACCTGGCCCTACGAGGACGGTGAGCCGGGCCGCTTCTCGTACGTCCGCGCCGACCACCCGACGGGCGTCGCGTGCGAGGCTGCGCTCGGCGCGCTCGACGGCGGGCACGCGCTGCTGTTCCCGTCAGGCATGGCCGCCGTCACGTGCGTCGTCCTGACCATGCTCCCGCCGGGCGGGACGGTCGCGCTCGCCGAGGGCGCCTACTACGGGCACCGCACGCTGCTCGCCCATCTCGCGCCCTGGGGCGTGGGCGTCGTCGAGTTCGACCAGACGGGCCCGCCGCCCGCCGAGGCGGATCTCATCCTCGTCGAGGCGCCGGCCAACCCGCTCCTGACGATGCCCGCTCTCGAGGCGTCGGTGGCACATCCCGCTCCGGTCGTCTGTGACGCAACCGTCTCGTCTCCGCTCCGCCTGCGCCCGCTCGACCATGGGTGCGACGTCGTGCTCCACTCGGCGACGAAGATCCTCTCCGGGCACGACGACGTGCTCGCGGGCGTCACCGTCGCGCGCAACGCCGAGGTCCGTGACCGGCTCCACCTCACGCGCAGGCTGACGGGGATCGTCGCCTCGCCCGACACGGCCTGGCTCGTACACCGGGGCCTCGCGACCCTCGAGGTGCGACTGGCCCGCCAGGAGGCGAGTGCCCGCGTCCTCGTGGATCGCCTCACCGGCCATCCTGCCGTCGAGACCGTCCGCTACCCGGGTTTCTCGTTCCTCGTCTCGTTCGACGTCGCGGACGGCGAGGCGGCGGGGCGCGTCGAGCGGTCCGTCCGGACGATCGTGAACGCGACGAGCCTCGGCGGTACGCGCTCGAAGCTCGAGGCACGTCATCGCTGGGAAGGCGATCGCATCCCGACGGGGCTGCTCCGGCTCTCGGTCGGGCTCGAGGACACGGAGGCGCTGTGGGCGGACCTCGAGCACGCCCTCGAGCAGGCCTGACGCCGCAACGACGCGGGCGGCGTGCGTGTCGTCCGGCTGTACAGACGCGGGGCGGGAACCCTCCTCAGGCAGCCGGTTCGCGCGATGCCGCTTGACCCCAGGCCGCGCTTCGTTTATTCATACTGGACAGTGCGCGCCTCTCACGACCCGCGTCCCACTGTCGGGTTGATCGGTCTCGGCAACATGGGCACCGCGATCGCAGAGCGCCTCCTCGACGCCGGTTACCCGCTCCTGGTGAGCAATCGAACCCCCGAGAAGGCCGAGCCGCTCCGAGCCAGGGGCGCCGTCGTGACGGCGTCGCCGGAGGAGCTCACGGCACAGGCCGACGTGGTGATCACCTCTCTGGCGGACGACGACGCGCTCGAGAGCGTCGCGGCCACCGTCGTCGACGCGGCACGCCCGGGCACCGTGCTCGTCGACGTGAGCACGGTCTCGCCGGACGCGTCGGCCCGGGTCGCGGCGCGTGCCGAGGCGTCCTCCGTCGACTACCTGCGCGCTCCCGTGAGCGGCAACCCGAGCGTCGTTCGCGCCGGGAGCCTCACCTTCATCGTCTCCGGCCCCCGGGAGACGCTCGAGCGCGTCGAGCCCGTGCTGCTCGCGATCGGCCCGACCGTCCATCACGTCGGGGACGGCGAGCAGGCGCGGGCGGTGAAGCTCGCGATCAACCTGATGATCGCAGTCCTCGCGCAGTCGATCTCGGAGGCGCTCGTTCTCGGCGAGGCCAGCGGCGTGTCGCGTGCCGCCCTGCTCGAGGTGATGGGGTCGTCGGCCGTCGGTGCGCCGTTCGTCAAGTACAAGGCGCAGGCCCTCCTCGACGACGACTACTCGGCGACGTTCACGATGACGCTGATGGAGAAGGACATCGATCTCGTCCTCGAGGCCGCCGCCCGCGCCGGGGTGGGCCTGCCCCTGGCCGGAGAGTTGAAGGGCTACCTCCACGCGGCGGTCGACGCCGGCTACGGAGACGATGACTTCATCGCGCTCTTCCAGCATCTGCGGCGCGCGTCCGACCGCGACGAGTCGGGACGACGGCAACGCAGTGCCAACGTGCAGCTCGACCAGGAGGTGGTGTCGTGAGCATGCGCAGCAGGGCGAACGGCTCGCCCGACGCGACCCGTGCAGTGGATTGGGAACAGCGCATCGACTTCGCGCGCCTCCGGCAGGAGCGCCTCGATCGCGCGAAGGCGGCCCTCGAGGCCTCCGACCTCGGTGCCGTGCTCGTGTTCGACCCGAACAACATCCGTTACCTCACGAGCACTCACATCGGCGAATGGGCGCGCGACAAGAACGCGAGGTTCGCGCTCCTCACGCGCGGCGGGGACCCGATCCTGTGGGACTTCGGGTCGGCCGCCCGCCACCATCAGCTGTTCGCGCCCTGGCTGCCGCCGGAGAACTTCCGCGCCGGCGTCGCGCCGATGCGGGGCGCGATGCCCGTCGAGACCGGTATCCCGGACCGGCTGGGCGAGAAGATCGCGCACGAGCTGCGCGAGGCCGGCCTCGAGGGCGAGCCGCTCGGGGTGGACATGGCCGACCTCGTCACGGTCGAGGCGCTGCAGCGTGCCGGCATTCACGTGACCGACGGCTCCCAAGTACTCCTCGGGGCGCGGAAGATCAAGACCACGGACGAGATCGCGCTCCTCGACCAGTCGGCCGGGCTCGTGGACGCGGTCTACGAGGAGATCTACCGGATGCTCAGGCCGGGCGTGTACGAGCACGAGATCGTCGCGCGGGCCCACGAGCTGCTCTTCGAGATGGGATCCGAGCAGGTCGAGGCGGTCAACGCGGTCTCGGGCGACCGCTGCAACCCGCACCCGCACGTGTTCTCGGACCGGCTGTTGCGGCCGGGCGACCAGGCCTTCTTCGACATCATCCACTCCTTCATGGGCTACCGGACGTGCTACTACCGCACGTTCAACGTCGGCGGGGTCAACCAGGCACAGCTCGACGCGTACAAGCAGTGCCGCGAGTGGCTCGACTCGGCGATCGCGCTCGTGCGGCCGGGCATGACGACGGACACGATCGCGGAGGTCTGGCCGACCGCGGAGGAGCTCGGCTTCCCCGACGAGGAGACCTGCTTCGGGCTCCAGTTCGGGCACGGGATCGGCGTCGGGCTGTACGAGTCCCCGATGATCTCTCGCGTCCACTCGCTCGAGCACCCGGTCGAGATCGAGGAAGGGATGGTCTTCGCACTCGAGACGTACTGCGCCGCGACGGACGGGCGCTCGGCGGCCCGGATCGAGGAGGAGGTCGTCGTGACCGCGACGGGGTGCGAGGTGCTCACCCGCTTCCCGGCCGATGAGCTGCTCGTCGCCGGCCGCACGTACGTCCGGGGCGCGGACCTGATCGACCGCGGTCAGGACGTCGTTCGCGACGGCGTCGCTGCGGCGGTCGCCGCCTCCGCCGTCGTCGAGCCCGCGGCCGCGTCGCGGTGACCGGCGACACCGGTACGCGAGCGCTCGCGGACGGGCGCCCCGGCTACCGCCTCGTCCGCCGGGAGGACGTCGTGCTCGCCGACGCCCTGCCGGGTCGCTCGACCGGCCTGACCACCTGCCGGCTCGTCGACGGCACGCTCGGCTCGACGCACATGGCGCTAACGCTCGTCTCGCTCGCCGACGGTCACGTCGACGAGCACGTCCACTCCTTCGAGACGAGCTTCTATGTCCTCGAGGGAGAGCCCGTGCTCTATCTCGAGGGTCGCGGCGTGACCCTCGAGCCGGGCGCCTGCGGCGCGATCCCCGTCGGGACGCCGCATGCCTTCCGCTCCGCCGATCCCGCCCGGTGGGTCGAGATGGCCTCGCCGCGTCCGCGCGTCGACGCGAGTGACACATTCTTTCTCGGGCCGCCCCCCGACAGTCCGGTCGAGGCGCTCGACGCCCGCGACCCGCGGAACCACAACCTCTTCCGGCTCCGCGACGGCGAGATGGACCTCGACGTCCTCAAACGTGGCCAGGCGATGGGTGCGCCGACCGTGTCGGGGAGCATGGCCAGCGCCGTCCTCGCCTACAGCGGGATCGCGGTCAAGATGCTCGTCGACCAGCGCCTGGACGCGCAGCTCCACACGATGTTCATGGTCGACTACCAGCCCGGCGCGTGCGCCAACCCGCACGACCACCCCTTCGAGGAGTCGTATTACATGCTCGAGGGCGAGGTCGACGTGGTGGCGAACGACGACCGCTACACGCTCCGCCCGGGCGACGCCTTCTGGACCGGGACCGGGTGCGTGCACGCGTTCTACGAGACCCAGGGCAAGCCTGTGAGGTGGCTCGAGACGTCGGCCCCCGGGCCGCCGCCGCGGCACTCGTACCGGCACCAGCGCGACTGGGACTACCTCGCCGAGCGCATCGCGGCCGCCGAGCGGGAGGTGGCGGCCGGATGAGCCAGGTCGGCGACCAGCCGGCGACGGGCGTCCGCGCCGAACGTCACTCACCGGCGGACCGGCCGCTCGCGGACGCCTCCCTGCCGGGGCCCGGCCGGTCGGCGGAGGTCACGGCCCGCCCACGGTAGCGCTGCCGGGATGGGCATAGTGGACCTCGTGAGCGACGCCGCACACTCCCCCGAAGCCGCCGCCGTCGAGCGCGTGTCCGACGCGTCGAGGGTCGGCCATCGGCTCCGCACGGAACGCGAGCGCCTCGGCATCGGCCTGCGCGAGCTCGCCCGCCGCGTCGGGGTGTCGCCGAGCCTCGTCTCGCAGATCGAGCTCGACCGTGTGAACCCGTCGGTGAGCACCCTCAACGCGATCGTCACCACGCTCGGGATCACGATGAGCGACGTGTTCGGCGAGCGGGTCGAGGAGCGGGTCGTCCACCGCCGGGACGGCCTGGCAGAGAGCCCCGAGACGCGCCGCGTGATCAACCTCGCGTCAGGGGTGAGGTGGGAGCGGCTCACGCGGGAGAGCGACCGGGACGTCGAGTTCATCTACGTCGTCTATCCCGTCGGCGCCGAGTCGTGCCCCGAGGACGGGCTCACCACGCACGGAGGCCGGGAGTACGGCTACGTCTCGAGCGGGACGCTGGGCGTCCAGGTTGGCTTCGAGCGGTACGAGCTCGGCCCCGGAGGGTCGATCGCGTTCGACTCGTCCTCGCCCCACCGACTGTGGACGATCGGCCTCGAGCCGGTGCACGCGATCTGGGTCGTGATCGGCCGCGTGGCGGACCCGCGCACGTCGGCCGTGCCGCCGTCACTCGACGCCGGCACGTAACGGTCAGCCGGCCGACGCTTCGCCCTCGCCGGTGCGGAGCCGGCCGACCCCTCCCCAGCTGGTGCGCAGGCGGGCGACGAGCTCGGGGCTCTTGTACAGCACGAGCGCCGCGAGGATCAGCACGCCGATCGTGATCTCCGAGTACTCCGTCGGCTGCTGGAACAGCGGCAGCACGTTGTCGATCAGGCTGAGGAACAGCGCCGCGAGCAACGTGCCGACGTACGAGCCTCTCCCACCGCCGAGGCTCGCGCCCCCGAGCACCGCCGCCGCGATGCTCTCGAGCCCGTAGTTGCCGATGATCGGCGAGCCGATCTGGACCTGCGCGGCGAGGTAGAAGCCCGCGATCGACGCCATCACCGAGCACGCGACGAACGCGAGGATCACGGTCCGGCCCGTCCTCATACCGAGCCGGCGCGCAGAGGTCTCGTCGAGGCCGACCGCGCGCAGCGCGAGACCCGTTCGGCTGCGGTACAGCCAGATGTCGGCGGCGACCGCGAGGGCGACGACCGCGATGAAGGCGAGCGGGACGAAGCTGACGCTCCTCGTGAGCCCGCTGACGAGGTCGGCGTTGATCGTGCCTTCGGGATGGTCGCGGAGCAGCAGCGACGCGCCCTCGAGGATGCTGAACGTCCCGAGCGTGGCGATGATCGACGGGAGCCGGAGGATCCGGATCAGGAGGGCATTGAACAGTCCGGTCCCGAGACCGATCGCGACGAGCACAGCCGCCCCGGGGATCATGCCCAACCCCGATGTCTCGGGCGTCAGCGTGAACGACGCGACGACCACGCAGAACGTCATCAGCGCGGCGACGGAGACGTCGAAGCCGCCGACGAGCAGCGCGGTCGCCTGCCCCAGCGAGACGAGGATGAGCGGCATCGTCGTGAGCAGGAGGTTCCCGAGGTTGTACGAGGTGAGGAAGGCGTCCTGCTTCACGGACGCGTAGGCGCCGAGCGCGACGATCAGCGTCGTCATCAGGACCAGCGGCAGCCAGCCCTGGAGCCTGCGGGCGACGGTCATGCCGGCGTCGCCTGCTCGTCGGCCGGCGGACGGCCGCGTCCGAGCCCCGAGCCGACGATCGCCTCGACGATTCGGCGCTCGCCGAGGTCGTCGCCGTGGATCTCGTCGACGATCGCACCACGGGACATCACCAGGACGCGATCGCAGAGCCCGGAGAGCTCGAGGGGGTCGCTCGACTTGACGATCGTGGCCACTCCCTCTCTTGCCTTCTCCCGCAGCGCGTCGTAGATGTCGAACCGGGCGGCGACGTCGACGCCCTGCGTCGGCTCCTCGGCGAGGATCACCTTCACGTCGCCGCGCAGGAACGGCCTCGTGAGCGACACCTTCTGCTGGTTGCCGCCCGAGAGGGACTGCACGGGCTGCTCGATCGACGCCATCCGGATGCGTAGCCGGCCGGCCAGGTCGTCGACGGTGCGCCGCTCGCGGCGACGCTGCAGGAAGCCCATGCGCCCCAGCCGCCGGAGCACCTGGATCGTCGCGTTCACGCGCACGCTCAGGACCGGGAACAACGACTCCCCCGAGCGATCGCCGCTCAGCAGCACGACGCCGGCGCGGAGCGCCCCGAGCGGCGACGCCGAGTCGAGCTCTCGGCCGTCGCACGTGACCTTGCCGACGGCACGCTCGACTCCTGCGAGCGCGCGGAGGAACTGCAGCTGGCCGTTCCCCTCGGCGCCCGCGAGCCCGAGGATCTCGCCCTTCGCGACGTCGAGGTCGATCGGTCCGAACCGGTCGCCCGCCAGCCCCGAGACGGCCAGCAGCACCTCGCGCGGCCCCGCGGGCTCGTGTCGTTCGGGAAACGCGAGCTGGAGCGGGCGCCCGATCATCAGCGCGACCAGGCTCTCCTCCGACATCGACGCCGCGTCGAACGTCCCCTGGCAGACGCCGTCCCGGAGGACGCTGACCCGGTCGGCGATGCCGAGGACCTCCGGGAGCCGGTGGCTGACGTAGACGATCCCGACGCCGGCACGGCTCTGCTCGAGCACGAGCGCGTGGAGACGATCCACCTCCTGTGGCCCGAGCGCGGTCGTCGGCTCGTCGAGGAGCAGGACCTTCGGCTCGGCGAGCAGCGCCTTCACGACCTCGAGGAGCTGCCGCTGGACGAGCGACAGCGATCCCGTCGACGCCGTCAGCGGGATGTCGAGGTCGAACTGCGCCAGCCGTGCCGCCGCCCACTCCCCCATGCGCCCGTACCTCGGTCGCAGCTTCGGCGGCGCGGCCAGGTAGAGGTTCTCCGCGACCGACAGGTCGAGCACGTGGGAGTACGTCTGGTAGGCGATGCCGAGGCCGAGCCGGCGGGTCTCCGCGGGAGACACCCGCCGTCGCTCCCTGCCCCCGATCTCGACCGTGCCGTGGTCGGGCGCGAGAAAGCCGCTCGCGACTCCGAGCAGCGTCGACTTGCCGGACCCGTTCTCCCCGACGAGCGCGTGCACCTCGCCGGCGCGGCAGTCGACGCTGACGTCGCGGAGGGCCCGTACGGCTCCGAACGCCTTCGAGACGCCCTTCAGGGAGAGGACGACAGAGCTCACGGGCCGACCCCGGCGGCCCGTGAGCGTGGAGAGGTGTGGGAGACCGCGAGGCTCCCCACGTCGTCGAGACGAGGGGGCCCCGGTGGGGGAAACCACGTTTCCCCCACGACCGCACGCCGAAGGCGAGCGGTGCTCCGGGGCCCGGGAGTCGACATGCGTTGCCGGCTCGGCTTTCTAGCTCGTACCCGTTTTCCTCCTAGGGGTACATCTTGCGGAGCAGGCTCGGCGGAACGAGAGACGTCGCGGACCCCGACGGCGGATAGCCCTTGACGCACATGCTGCGCTTGGCCTGGTTCTGCAGCTGGATCGGGAAGACGATCTGGGGTGGGATCTTCGCGCCCTGGAGCTTCATCATCGCGGCCGTGAAGGCGACCCGGATCTGTGAGTTCCCGGCGGTGTAGTAGTAGACCTTGAGGTTGGGGTTCTTGAGCTTGTCGTAGAGACAGCCCATCGCGGTCTCGTCGGTGCGGAGCGTGAGCACGCCGTTGTAGGGGAGGCCGGCCGCCTTGTAGGCCGCGTACGCGCCCTCGGACATGAACTCCGCATCCTCGTAGCTCCAGCCCTTCACGTTGGGATGCTGGGCGAGGACTCCGGCGACGACTCCCTGGACCTTCGAGGGGTCCCAGTTCGTCGGCTCGTTCGCGACCACGTTGATCGACTTGTTGAGCGCCGCCTGCTCGCACTTCTGCCACCCGAGGGACAGCGGGTTCCCGGGGAAGCCGCCCATGAAGGCGATGTCACCGGACTTCACCTGCGTGTTCATGACGTTCGCGAACGCCTTGCCCAGCTTGCAGGTGTCCTCGCCCACGACCGTCGTGTAGTCCTTGCCGGGACCGCTCACGTACCCCCACGCGTACGTCGCGACCGGGATGCCGGCCTTCGTCGCCTCCTTGAACACCGGCAGCATCGCGTCGCCGAAGTCCGGGTAGGTGACGATCAGGTTGACGTGCTGCGAGATCGCCGCGCGGAAGTCGGTCAGCGCCTGGTTCAGGTCCGAGTGGGCGCTCGTGTAGATGATCTTCCCCACCTGGGGGTACGTCAGTGCCTGGAGGATGAACTCCATCTTCGAGACCTGCCGGTAGACGTTCTCGCCGAACCCCTCGACGTAGGCGACCGTGAGCTTGCCGCCCGTGCCGGTGGTGCAGCCGTTGTTCTTCCAGCACTTGAGCGCCAGGGCGTAGTTGACCTTCTTGTCCGAGCGGCCGTACGCCGCCAGCGCGATGTTGCGCGCCATCTTGTTCTTCGGCAGGAGCTTGGCGTTGAAGAGCGTCTTCTTGAGTATCGCCGCCTTCGCCGCATAGACCTCGCCGTACCCCTTGCCGCCGGTGACCATCACCGGCTTCGCCGCAGCCCCCTGGGGGCTGGCGGTGCCGCCGCTACTCGTCGAGACGAGCGCGAGCGCGACCCCGAGCGCGAGCACCGTCAGCATGCCCACGACGAGCGGGCGCCTCCGTGGCACCTCCGACTCCGTCCGACCCTGCATCGTGCCTCCTTTCGCGAGCCTCAGCTCGTGGTTTCCTTGATTGCGGCTCCTGCGCCCACGTCCGGGTGGGTGCCCGCCGACTCTTCGATCGGCCGCAGAACGCGACCGAGGAGCGACGCCAACCGATCCCCCGAGACGAGCATCCCGACGATGATCGCGGCGCCGAACACGACGTACTGCATGGCCGTCGAGAGGCCGAGGATGAGGAGCATCTGCGTCAGCAGCGTGAGCGCCAGCGCCGCCATCCAGGTCGAGGTCGCGCTCGCAAGCCCCCCGGACAGCGAGGCGCCCGCGATGACCACGGCGGCGATCGGAGCGAGCAGATACGCGGCGCCGAAGGCCGGGTCGATGTTGATGCGCAGGCCGGCGAGCAGGACTCCGGCGACGCCGTACAGCGTCCCCGCCGCCATGTAGGCGAAGACGACGTGCGAGCGGACGTGCAGGCCGGCCATCCACGCAGCACGCGGGTTCGCGCCGACCGCCTGGAAGCGTCGGCCCGGCGCCGTGTAGCGGAGTGCCAGCGCGACGGCGAGCGTGATCGCGGCGCCCGTCCAGAACACCGCGCTGATCCCGAGCGGCTTGTGGGCGGCCCAGGACGAGAGCGCCTCCGGAACCGCGGACTGGTTCGTCACGCCACGCGAGTAGCGGACGGTCCACGCGAGCAGGATCTGCCCCACGGCGAGCGTGACGATCAGCGGGTTCAACCTCAGGATCGCCACGAAGATCCCGTTGACGAGACCCGCGGCCGCTCCGATGCCGATGCACGCGAGGATTCCGAGCACGAGCCGGTGATCGGAGCCTGCGCTCACCCCCACGAGGAAGTTCCCGCCGAGCGAGATCACCCCCGGGGTCGAGAGGTCGATGCCCCCGTGCATGACCACGAGCATCTGGCCGAGGGCGGCGATCGCGAGAATCGTCATGTAGGGGAGCACGAAGGCCCACGACGTGCTCCGGATCGCGTTGGGCGCGATCACCGCCGCGACGACCACGAGCGTCCCGGTCGCGAGCCAGATCGGCAGGAAGCGGGCGGCGACCACGGCGCTCGCGACGAACGACGCATGACGCCCGGTTCGGGACGAGGCATCGACGCGTCCGGTGTACCCGGGGGGGCTCACGAACCGCCCGGTCCCGGAAGGCAGGACGCTTGAGAGCTTGCCGCGACCAGGGCTCCATTCTGTGCACGAAGCGGACGAAGTGTCAACCGTGACCGAACGAACTCTCGTGATGCGCCCCGACGGCCGATGTGGAGCGGGAGCGCCGCTCGTCCCATGGCACCAGCGGTCGACCGCCAAAACACGGCCGTATCGATGTTGACGGGTCGGCCGCGGGGTGTTTATGCTCGCTGTACATCCAGCGGCGCGAGCGAGGCCCCGCTGCACGTGGGCGTGTTCGTGGTGCCGCGATACCGGTGTCCTGCCAGCGAAGGAGAAGAGTGGCATGAGCTCGCAGCGACTGTTCATTCGCAACGGGTTCGTCGTCTCGATGGACCCCGAGGTCGGCGAGATCCCGAACGGCGACGTGCTCGTCGAGGACGGCGTGATCGTGGAGGTGGGCCGTGGCCTCGAGGTCGGCGACGCGGAGGAGATCGACGCGACCGGGATGATCATCATGCCGGGGTTCGTCGACACGCACCGGCACACGTGGCAGACGCCCGTCCGCGGCGTCCTCCCCTCGTGCACGCTCGATCACTACTTCGCGGTGATGCTCGGCAGCGTCGGCGGTCACTATCGCCCCGACGACGTCCACATCGGGGACTACGCCGGCTCGCTCGAGGCGCTCAACGCCGGCATCACGACACTGCTGGACTGGTCCCACATCAGCAACACTCCCGACCACTCGGACGCGGCGATCCAGGGGCTCAAGGACGCCGGTATCCGAGCCGTCTACGCGCACGGCATGCCGACCGGCGGCGAGTGGTGGTCGTTCAGCGAGCTCGAGCACCCGGAGGACATCCGCCGCATCCGCGAGACGTACTTCTCGTCCGACGACGGCCTGATCACGCTCGCGATGGCGGCGCGCCAGCCCGGCAACTCGAACTTCGACGTCGCGAAGCACGACTGGGCGCTCGCACGCGAGCTCGGGATCCTGATCAGCGTCCATGTGGGCATGCGGCTCCACAACCTCCACTACACCCCCGTCAAGGACATGCACGACCTCGGGTTGATGGGCGAGGACGTCTGCTACATCCACATGACCGACCTGACCGACCAGGAGATGGACTTCATCGCGGAGACGGGCGGCAAGGCGTCGGTGTCGCCCTACGTCGAGATGCTGATGGGGCACGGGCCGCCCCCGACCGGCAAGCTGCTCGCCCGCGGCGTCCGCCCGTCGCTCAGCGTCGACGTCGTCTCGAGCGTCCCGGGCGAGATGTTCACGCAGATGCGGACTGCGCTCGTCTACGACCGCATCCTCCAGTTCACGGACACCCCGGACGAGGCGTTCGGCCCGACGCTAACCCATCGCGACGTGCTCGAGTTCGCGACAGTCGACGGCGCACGCGCCTGCGGCCTCGAGGACAGGGTCGGCTCACTCACGGTCGGGAAGCAGGGCGACATCGTCCTCCTGCAGACCGACGCGATCAACACGGCGCCGGTGATCGACCCGCTCGGAACGATCGTGGTGTTCTCGGACACCTCGAACGTCGATTCGGTGTTCGTCGCCGGCAAGGCCGTCAAGCGGAACGGCGAGCTCGTCGGCCACGACCTCGGCAAGGTCTTCCGGCAGCTCGAGGAGTCGAGGAACCACATACTGTCGCAAGGCGGACTGCTGCCCGACTGGGCGGCCGAGTCGGCGGCGACGACCTAACGGCGCGCACGCCGCGGATCCGCGCCGCCGCGCGTGCGCGTGCCGGCCGGATCCCTGCGGGCGGGCTGCGAAAGGAGAAGCGATGGGCACAGTCGTCGTCGTCGGCGGGACGCAGGGCCTCGGGTGGGAGCTGGCTCGGTCCTACGCGGACGAGGGCCGCGACGTCGTCGTCACCGGACGTGACGCGTCGCGCGCGGAGGCAGCGGCCGGGGCGATCGGAGGCAGCACTCAAGGCCTCGGGTTCGATCTCGCCGAGCCGCACGCGATCGCCGAGCGCCTGACCGGCGTCACAGATGTCGACCACATCGTGCTCGCGGCGATCGAGCGCGACGTGAACTCGGTGCGGGACTACGACATCGAAGGCGCGCTCCGGCTCGCAACGCTCAAGGTCGTGGGCTACACCGAGGTGATCCACGCGCTGCTGCCGGCCCTGCACGACGACTCCAGCATCCTCGTCTTCGGCGGCCTCGCGCGCGACCGGCCCTATCCCGGGTCGACGACCGTCACCACCGTCAACGGCGCGGTGACGAGCCTCGTGCGGACGCTCGTGATCGAGCTCGCCCCGGTGCGCGTCAACGCCCTGCACCCCGCGATCGTGGGTGACAGCCCCCAGTGGCGCGACATGCCGCCGGAGCGGCTGGAGGCGCTCGTCGCGCGAACGCCCATCGGCCGGCTCGTGAAGATGGCCGAGGTCGTGAACGCGTCGCGCTTCCTGCTCGAGAACCAGGCGATCAACGGCATCAACCTCTCCGTCGACGGCGGCTGGATGTGCATGTGAGGCGCGCGCTCAACGCTCGGCGCCTTCGCCGGCAAGGCCACCAAGCGGCCCCGACGCCGGACCAGCTCGCCTGAGCGCCCGTCCGCCGAGCACCGCGACGAGCACGACCGCGCAACAGACGACCGAGAGGGCGGCGGTCAGGGTGAGCGCGTCGGCGAGCACGCCGATGACCGGCGGCCCGACGACGAAGCCGAGATAGCCGATCGTGAAGACCGCGGCGAGCGACGAGCCCGCGGGCGGTACGCGGCCGGCCGCACTGAACAGCAGCGGCACCGCGTTCGCGACGCCGATCCCCACCAGCACGAATCCCACGACTGCGACCACCGGCTGTCCCACGAGGAGCACCACGGCCAGCGCGCTCGCCGCCAGCCAGCCGCCCGCGACGAGCACGCCCCGGCTCGAGTGCCGCTCGACGAGGCCGTCCCCCGCGAGGCGCGCGAGCGCCATGCCGAGCGAGAACCCCGCGAAGCCGGTGGCCGACGCCGCGTGGCTCGCGCCGACCTCGCGCGTGAGGTAGATCCCCGACCAGTCGGCGATCGCGCCCTCGGTGGTCATCACGAGAAAGCACAGAGCGCCGATCAGCATCACCGGCCCGGACGGCAGGCGGAAGCTGGGGGATCGTGGCGTGACGGACTGGAGCGTCGCCGCCCCGAGCCGAGTCGTCGCGACGAGCGCGACGATCAACACGGCGAACGCCGCGCCGGCGCCGGCGACACGCGGGTCGAGGCCGAACGCGACGGCGCCCGCGATCGCACCGGCGCCGGCGAGGCCGCCGAAGCTCCAGCAGGCGTGCAACGAGGACATGATCGGCCGGCCGCCGGCACGCTCGACGGCGACGCCGTGGGCGTTCATGGCCACGTCCATCGACCCGTTGGCCGCCCCGAAGACGGCGAGCGCCGCGGCGAGCGACACCGGGCCGGGCGCCGCCAGCGGAAGCAGAAAGAGGACGGGCAGCGCCAGGGCCGCCAGCCGCAACACGCGCGCGCTCGAGCGTCGATCGAGCACGTGGCCGGTGACCGGCATCGCGACGAAGGCGCCCGCCGCCATGAAGAGGAGGACGACGCCGATCGCCGCTTTCGAGACCTCGAAGCGATCCTGGGCGAACGGGATCTGCGCGACCCAGGTGCCGATCATCGCGCCGTTGAGAAAGAAGCAGACGGAGGTCGCCACGCGAGGGGTCACGGCCCCACCGTAGACCGCTCGGCCACCGACCCTCCGCCGTGACCGGGGGTCGAACGAGGTGAGGACTGCGGCGGCGGACGCCGCCCGACCCGCCAGCGTCGCTACGCCGCCTGCTGCTCCAGGCGGTGCAGGCGCAGACCGACCTCCTCGAGGATCTTCAGTCCCACGCTCGGGTGCTTCTCGACCAATCGCTGCAGCGTGCGCTGCGGCAGGACCATCACGTGGAGCTCGCCGGTTGCGGCGACCGTCGCCGAGCGCCGCTGACCGACCAGCGCCATCTCGCCGAAGAAGTCGCCGCGACGAAGCGTCCGCGCAGCGGGCTTGCCCAGGGCCTTCGCCTCCCCGCTCACGATCACGAAGAGGGAGTCGGCCAGCGTGCCGGACGCGACCACCTCGTCGCCGGGCGCGAACTCGGCGAAGCGCGCCTCGGCGGCAAGCCTGCGGAGGTCGCGGCGTCGGAGGCCGGCGAAGATCGGGAACTCCGCGACCGCGGCCGCCCAGCCACGTGCCACCGACCGCGGTGAATCGGGCCCGATCTCCACTCTCAGTACAGCCATGACGCGTAGAACGCCGCGGCGGCGCCGGAGATTTCCGACGCCGTCGAGGCGAGTACCGGAGCCCGCAGCGGCTCCGTCCGCAGACTCGGGATCTCAGACCGTTCCGTGAGCCCGGGAAGAGAGGTGTGACCCGGCCGGGGCAGATCCTCCGTCGCAGCGCATCGTTGTTCGGTGTGTGCCCGTCGAGCGAGCCGACCGCCGCGTCGCTCACCGTGCCAGTCGTACAGTGAGTGCGTCCAGAGTCGAGTGAGAGGTGGCGGAACAATGAGCGGAGCAGCGGAGAAGGCGATCCTCGCCGGTGGATGCTTCTGGGGAATGGAGGATCTCTTCCGGAAGCAGCCCGGAGTGCTCTCGACGAGGGTCGGCTACGCGGGCGGTGACGTGCCGAACGCGACGTACCGCAACCACGGCACGCACGCCGAGGCGATCGAGGTCGTCTTCGATCCCGAGCAGACGTCGTACCGCGAGATCCTCGAGTTCTTCTTCCAGATCCACGACCCGACGACACTCAACCGTCAGGGCAACGACGTCGGCACGAGCTACCGCTCGGCGATCTTCTACCTCGACGACGAGCAGCGGCGGATCGCAGAGGACACGATCGCTGCGGTCGACTCGTCGGAGCTCTGGCCCGGCAAAGTGGTGACGGAGCTGGCGCCGGCGGGGCCGTTCTGGGAGGCGGAGCCCGAGCATCAGGACTACCTCGAGCGGTACCCGAACGGCTACACCTGCCACTTCGTCCGGCCGGGGTGGGTTCTGTCCCGCGAGGTAGGGGCAGCCGCGGACTAGAGGCCGTCGCACCCCAGCGAGGTAAGGGCAGCCGCGAACTAGGGCCGTCGCGCCCCAGCGAGGGAGGGGCAGCCGCGGACTAGAGGCCGTCGCGCCCCAGCGAGGTAGGGGCAGTCAGGGACTAGAGGCTGTCGGTCCCGGCGAGGCCGTGTCGCGGCCCACACCTTCGGACTGCGCGTCCTTCCATCCGTTGCTCGTCCCCCCGCGCCCAGCTGGTGCGAGGGGTGGGGTGGCGGGCGGGCCGAGAGGCGCAAGTTACAACTTGTAACTTGCCCTTTCCGCTGCCGTGCGCGGGGACTCAGCCGCGTCCGACGCCCGCGTCGCTCGTCAGGCGCTGGGCCAGCGCGACCGGGATCACGCTCACGACGATCACGACGAGCGCGATCGCGTTCACGATCGGCAGGTTCTGGCCCTGCCGGATGAAGCCGAACAGGAGCAACGGCAGTGTGTTCTGGGCGCCGGCCGTGAAGTACGTGACCACGATCTCGTCCCACGAGAGGGCGAACGCGAGCAGCGCGCCGGCGACGATCGCGGTCCGCACCACCGGGATCGTCACGTAGCGGAACGTCTGCAGCCCGGTCGCGCCGAGGTCGGCGGAGGCCTCGAAGAACGACCCGGACGCCCGGCGCAGCCGCGCGAGGACGTTGTTGTAGACCACCACGACGCAGAACGTCGCGTGGCCGATCACGATCGTCCACAACGAGAAGCTCACGCCCCAGAGCACGAAGAACGAGTTCAGCGCGAGCCCGGTGATGATCCCGGGCAGCGCGATCGGCAGCACGAACACGAACGAGATCGCGTCGCGACCGAAGAAGCGAGACCGGGAGAGGCCGAATGCGGCGAGCGACCCGAGCACGAGCGCGACCACCGTCGCGAAGAGCCCCGCGCGGAACGAGAGCCAGAGCGCGTCGCGCACCTCCTGGTCGTGCCAGGCCTGGGAGAACCACTTGGTCGTGAACCCCGGGATCGGCCAGCTCTGGATGTTCGACGAGTTGAAGGCGTAGAGCGCCATGATCGCGAGCGGGAGCCAGAGGAACGCGACCACGAGGGACGCCCATGCCCAGAGGCCGATCCGTGTCGCACGCGTCTCCATCAGTCGTCGCCTCCCCTCCCGGCGGCGCGGTGCCGCTGCGACGCGCGTGGCGTGCCCCGGCGAGTCTTCGCACGGGCAGAGGTCGGGGCGAGCACGGAGAGCGCCCCGCGCCGCCCGCCGCGGCCCGGGGGCCGACAGAGTGTCGCCAAACGGGCCACTAGAGGCTCTCGAACGCCCCGAGTCGCTTCATCAGGGCGAGGTAGACGGCCATGATCGCGAGCGGGATCGTCGCGAACGCGGCGGCGAACGGCAGGTTGTTCGCGAGGCCGAGGTTCTCGAAGACGACGGTCCCGATCAGGGACGAGCCGGGGCCGCCGACGAGCGACGGCGCGATGTAGTCACCGAGGGTGAGCGAGAACGTGAAGATCGAGCCGGCCGCGAGGCCGGGCACCGCGAGCGGCAGGATCACCCGCCGCAGCGTCGTCAGCCCATGCGCACCGAGGTCGGCCGATGCCTCGAGGAACGAGTAGGGGATCCGCTCGAGCGAGGCGTAGACGGGCAGCACCATGAACGGGAACCAGATGTACGTGAACACGAGCCACATCGCCCAGTTCGTGTAGGCGATGTTCTGGTCGGGCAGGCCGAGCGCGTTGAGCCACCAGTTGAGCGCGCCCTCCGGGTTGAGGATCAGCCGCCACGAGTACACCCTGACGAGGTAGCTCACCCAGAGCGGCAGGACGGTCGCGACCAGCAGCGCGATCCGCACCCGCCGCGATGCGATCCGCACGAGGAAGTACGCGTACGGGAACGCGAGCAGCATGCACGTGACCGTGACCGCCGACGCGATGCCGATGGTGCGCCGGATGATCGTCGGGTAGGGGTCGTCGGCGATCTGGCGGAAGTTGTCCAGGTTCCAGGAGTGGATGACCTTGCCCGTGAACGGGTCGGTCGTCCAGAAGCTCTGGATGAGCAGCGCGGCGAGCGCGGCGACGTAGACGAGGAGGAACGCGGCGACCGGAACCGAGATCTGGCCGAGGGTCAGGAGCCGCGGTCGGCGCCACGTGAAGCGCGAGACGGCGCGGAGAGCGCCCGCCGCCGCGGGCGCCTCCACGCGAGTCGACTCGACCGCCATCTACGTGTTGCCGGCTAGCCCTTGATCTTCGTCCAGGCGTTCGTCCACGCCCGGAGGTCCATGCAGTTCTTCTGGCCGTTCCCGCAGTCGGCAACGGGTGTCTTCCAGAACTTGATCGAGCGGTAGTAGCTCTCGGGTCGGTTCGCCGAGTACTGCGCGCATGAGCCCTTGGAAAGCGTGTCCATGATCCGGCAGGCCTTCTTGTTGACGGGCGTCTCGCCGAAGTAGATGGCCTGCTGGGCCTGCGGCTTCGGCTGGGTGATGTACTGCATCCACTTGTAGGCGCAGTTCGGATGCTGGGCCTTCGAAGAGAGCATGTACGTGTCGGACCAGCCCGTCGAGCCTTCCCTGGGGATGATCCCTGCTACGGGCACCTTGGCCGCCCGCAGCGTGTTGACCTGGTAGGGCCATGAGGCGCCGATCGTCGAGCCGCCGTTCTTGAACAGGTCGATCTGGTCGGACGCGAGCGCCCAGTACTTCTTCACGAGAGGACGTTGCGCGCGGAGCAGCTTCACGGTCGCGTCGAGCTGAGCTTGCGTGAGCTCGTACGGGTCCTTGATCCCCAGGCTCGGCTTCGTCTTCGATAGGTAGAGGGCCGCGTCCGCGATCTGGATCGGGTTGTCCGGGATCGTGATCTTGCCCTTGTTCGCCGGCGAGTAGATCGTGCCCCAGGTCGTCGGCTTCTTCTTGAAGGACTTCGTGTTGTACATCAGGACGTTCGGGCCGAACTGAACCGACACGCCGTAGTGCTTCCCGTCGACCGTGTTGTTCGGCGGCGACTGGAACGCCTTGTAGAAGTCCTTGTAGGCCGGGATCAGCTTGACGTTCACCTCCTGCACCGCGCCGGCGTAGATCAGCCGCAGGCTCGCGTCGCCCGACGCGGAGACCATGTCGTACTGACCGCCGCCGCCAGATGTCATCAGGTTGAACATGTCGTTCGAGCTGCCCGCGTACTTCGCGCTGACCTTGCAGCCCGTCGCCTTCTCGAACGGGGAGACCCACTGCTTCTCTGTGTAGCCCTCCCAGACGACGAGTGTCAGCTTCCCCTCGCCCTTGCCGACCGCAGTCGGCAGGGCGTCCGACTTCGTCACTCCCGCCGCGGGTACGGCGAGCGCCGCGACACCTGCGACCACCAGCAGGTGCACAAGACGGAATCGCTTCACATCTCCTCCTTGACGACGAATTCCACGTCCGGGCTCCAGCGGAGCCGGACGCGCCGACCCTCCATCTCGTGGACGTCGCTCGACGACGTCTCGAGGTTCTGCTCGACGACCGTCAGCTCGCCGCCGCGGTCGAGCGCGACGACGAGCTTCGTGAACGGCCCGACGTACACGGCGGCCCGGATCGTGCCGGGCTCGCCCTCCTGCGCGTCCTCGGGGAGGACGCGAATCTTCTCCGGACGGACCGTGAACGTCCGCCCGTCGCGGTCGATGATGTTCGAGGTGCCGATGAAGCCCGCGACGAAGGCGGTCGCGGGATGCTCGTACATCGTCGCCGGCGTCCCGACCTGCTCGATCCGGCCGCGGTTGAACACCGCGATCCGGTCGCTCATGGTGAGCGCCTCTTCCTGGTCGTGGGTGACGTAGACGAACGTCATCCCGAGCTGCTGCTGGATGCCCTTCAGCTCGAGCTGGAGCTCCTGGCGCAGCTTGAGGTCGAGTGCCCCGAGCGGCTCGTCGAGCAGCAGCGCCTGCGGCCGGTTGACGATCGCCCGGGCGAGCGCGACCCGCTGCCGCTGTCCGCCCGAGAGCTGCCCCGGCTTGCGCGCCCCGAAGCCCTCGAGACGCACCATCGCCAGCGCCTCGGCGGCTCGGGCGGCGCGCTCGGCTCGCGCCACTCGCTTCACGCGCAACCCGTACTCGACGTTCTGCTGCACGGTCATGTGCGGGAACAACGCGTAGTCCTGGAACACGGTGTTCACGTTCCGCTCGAACGGCGGCAGCCGCGAGACGTCCCGCCCTCCGAGCTCGATCGCCCCCGCGTCCGGGCGCTCGAACCCGGCGATCATGCGCAGCGTGGTGGTCTTCCCCGACCCCGACGGGCCCAGCAGCGTGAAGAACTCTCCGCGCGCGACGTCGAGGTCGATCCCGTCGACCGCGGCGACGTCCCCGTACTGCTTGCGCAGGCTGCGCAGGCGGATGTCCGGATGCCCCGGCTCGGCGCCGGCTCGGGCCGGGCGGAGCTCGGCTTCCCCAACGCTCGACGCCGCCGCCCCGGAATCGCCCGGATTCGACATCACCCGGCAAGGCCCGCGGCGAGCGCCTCGTCGAGCAGGCCGAGCCCCTCGTCGAGATCCTCGTCTCCGATGGTGAGCGGCGGCAGGAGTCGGATCACGTTCCCGTAGAGGCCGCACGAGAGCAGCAGGAGACCCCGGTCGAAGCCGGCGTCGACGACCGCCTTCGCCCGCTGCGGCGTCCGCTCCTCGAGCTCGAGCGCGAGCATCGGCCCGAGGCCGCGCACCTCGCCGATCCCGGGATGACGGGCTGCGAGCTCCTCCAGGCGACGCCTGAGCACCTCGCCGAGTCGTGCGGCCCGCCGGAGGAACTCGGGCTCTCGGATCGCCTCGAGCGCCGCGACCGCCGCTGCGCACGACAGAGGGTTGCCGCCGAACGTCCCGCCGAGCCCGCCGGCTGGCACGGCGTCCATCAGCTCTGCCCGACCCGTGACCGCGGCGAGCGGAAGCCCGCCCCCGATCGACTTCCCCGACACGAGCAGGTCGGGCTCGACGCCGTCGTAGTGCTCGATCGCCCAGACCTTCCCGGTGCGGCCGGCGCCCGACTGCACCTCGTCGTCGACGTACAGGATCCCGTGCTCGCGGCATACCTCGGCGAGCCTCGCGGGGAAGTCGGGGGTCATCGGGACGAACCCGCCCTCGCCCTGCACCGGCTCGAGCAGGACGCACGCGACCGCCTCCGGGTCGACCTCCGCCTTGAACAGGCGCGCGAGGCCGTCGAGCGCGTCCTCGGTCGTGACCCCGTGGTAGGGGTACGGCGCGGGGGCGCGGTACACCTCGGGCACGAACGGGCCGAAGCCCGCCTTGTACGGGTGCACCTTGCTGGTCATCGTCATCGTCAGCAGCGTCCGGCCGTGGAACGCGTTGTCGAAGACGATCACCGCGGGCCTGCCGGTGGCGGCGCGCGCGATCTTGACCGCGTTCTCGTTCGCCTCGGCACCGGAGTTGACGAGGATCGACTTCTGCTCGGAACCGGCGCACGGCGACAGCTCCGCCAGCAGCCGGCAGGTCTCGACGTACGGCTCGTACACGCCGACCATGAAGCACTGATGGAGGTACAGGTCGGCCTGCCGGTGCACCGCGTCGACGACCGGGCCGAAGCGGTGGCCGGTGTTCTGGCAGGCGATGCCGCCCGCGAAGTCGACGAACACCCGGCCCTCGGGATCGGTCACGCGCGCGCCCTCGGCGGCGGTCACGACGAGCCTCGGCGTCGAGACTCCGCCCGAGACGTACTGCGCCCGGCGGGCCATGATCTCGGCCGTGGTGTGTTGCTCGATCGAAGCCATGCGCGCGAGTATGACGGAGCAAACGCGCGCTGGGGAGGCCTGTTTGCCTCGCAATGCGCAGCATCCGGGGTGGGGGGTCGGGTGCGGTTTGCCACACCGCGCGGCCCTCGCACGTCTGCGACGATTTACCACGTGGAGACACAGACCAGGGTCCTGATCGTCGACGACCATCCGAGCTTTCGCGCCTGCGCGCGCGCGATCCTCGAGGCCGACGGGTTCGCGGTGATCGGCGAGGCGGAAGACGGACGAGGGGCGCTCCAGGCGATCGACTCGCTCACGCCGGACGTCGTCCTGCTCGACGTCCAGCTCCCCGACATGGACGGTTTTGCGGTCCTCGCGCGGCTCGGCACGGGCGCGCCGCCCGTCGTGCTCATCTCGAGCCGCGACGCGTGCGATTACGACGGGATGATCCGCGGCAGTGGGGCGCGCGGGTTCATCTCGAAGGCGGAGCTGTCGGGCGCCGCCATCCGCTCTTTGCTGCGGTGAGCCGCGAGCGGCTCGTCGCGGCCGCCGGCCTCGGCGCGCTCCTCTACGCGGGCGCGATCGTGCTGCTCGCGACGGGCGACCTCGACAGCCCGAGGCTCGGGATCGTGATCGCCGTGCTCGCGGGGATCAGCTTCACGATCGCCGGCGCCTTCGCCGCCGCCACACGCCCCGAGAACCGGACCGGCGTCCAGATGCTGGCGGTCGGGCTGCTCTGGTCGCTCGGCGCGCTCCAGGCCACGAACTCGTCCCTGCCGTTCACGCTCGGCTACGTCTTCAGCAGCCTCGCGTTCGTCGCGTTCGGCCATCTCATCCTCTCGTACCCGACCGGCCAGCTCCGGCCCGGCGACCGGTGGGTCGTCTGGGCGGTCCTGGTGCTCGTCACCGCGGGCCCGCTCCTCGTCACGCTCGTCGACCCGACTCCCATCCCGACCTGCGACCAGTGTCCCGAGAGCGCGTTCCTCGTCGTCGACAGCCCGCGCCTCGCCCGCGCCGCCGGGATCGCCCTCGCGCTCGGGGCGGCCGCGATCGGAGCCGCGTTCATCGTGAAGCTCCTGCGCCGCTACCACGAGGCGACGCCGCCGCTGCGTCGCGTGATCGGGCCCGTCTACCTGTTCACGCTCGTCTCGCTCGTCGCCCTCGTGGCCAGCAGCATCGTCGCGACGGTGAGCGCGTCCGCCGGCTTCGTCGTCGAGCTCGCGGCGCTCGCCTCGCTCGCCCTGATGCCCGTCGCGTTCGTCGCCGGGGTGCTCAGGCTCAGGCTGGCGCGCGCAGGCATCGCAGACCTCGCGATCGCGCTCGGGAACGGCACGCCGCTCCGCGACGCGCTGGCCGAGGCGCTCGGCGACCCGTCGCTCGAGCTCGCGTACTGGTCGGCCGAACGTGAGAGCTGGGTCGACGAGGACGGCGTCGTCCTGACCGACCCGATCGCGAAGGGCGCCCACGCGGCGACGTTCGTCGAGCAGGGCGGCAAGCGGGTCGCCGCGCTGATCCACGACCGCACCCTCACCGAGCAGCGGGAGCTCGTCGACGGCGTGGCGGCGACCGTCGCCCTCGCGTTCGAGAAGGAGCGGCTGCAGGCGGAGGTCCGTGCCCAGTACCGGTTCCTCGAGACGATCATCAACACCGTGCCGAGCCTGTTGTCGGTGGTCGACACCGAGGGCCGGTTCCGCAACTTCAATCGTGCGGTGGAGATCGCGAGCGGCTTCGACGATCGGAGCCTGATCGAGGGGGCCTACTTCTGGGACGTGTTCATCTCCCGGGAGGAGAGGGAGGCGATGATCGAGCGCTTTCACGCCGCCGCCCCCGACTTCCCGGCTGCCGAGTACGAGAACACCTTCACCGACGGGCAGGGGCAGGAGCGCGTGATCACCTGGCGCACCGCGCCGCTCTTCGACGAGAGCGGGAACGTGGTCCGCATCGTCGCGGGCGGGATCGACATCACCGACCGCAAGCGGCGCGAGATCGATCTCCGGCGCCAGCGCGACTTCGCGGCCACGGTGGCGGACACGATCCCGAGCTACATCGTGCTCACGGACCGCGAGGGGGTCGTCCTGCCGAACGGCGCCAACAGGGCGTTCTGCGATGCCTTCGGGCGGACCACGGACGAGCTCGCCGGGACCTCGATCCTCGACCTCGTCGTGCCGGACGACGCGTCCTCCGCGCGGACGGCGATCGCAGGCGCGGCGAACGGGCACCGGCAGCCCGAGCGGGAGAACCGCTGGCTCGCGCGCGACGGGCACGAGCTGACGGTGGCGTGGACGGCGACGCCGATCCTCGACCAGCGTGGCGCCGCCCGCGTGCTCGTCTCGGGGATGGACGTGAGCGAGCGCACGCGCCAGGAGGAGGAGCTCCGGGCCTCCCGGAGCAGGATCGTCGCGGCGACGGACGCGGCGCGGCGCAGGCTCGAGCGGAACCTCCACGACGGGGCGCAGCAGCGGCTGGCCGCACTCTCGCTCTCGCTCCGCCTCGCCGAGTCCCGGCTGCCGACCGACGTCGAGCAGGCAGCGGAGCTGCTCAAGGCCGCACGCGACGAGCTCGCGCGGGCACTCGACGAGCTGCGCGAGCTCGCGCGCGGCCTCCATCCGAACGTGCTCACGGATCGCGGCCTCGGCCCGGCGCTCGAGTCGCTCGTCCTGCGCTCGCCCTTCCCGGTGGAGATCGACGTCCACGGCGAGCGTCTCGCGCCCGCCGTCGAGGCCGCGGCGTACTACGTCGCGGCCGAGGCGCTTGCGAACGTCGCGAAGTACGCGCACGCCGACTCGGCCTGCGTCCGGATCGTCGAGGACGACAACCGTGACGAGATCGTGATCGAGGTCGCCGACGACGGGATCGGAGGCGCGGATCCGGCCCGCGGCTCGGGCCTGAGAGGCCTCGAGGATCGGGTCGAGGCACTGGACGGCGCGCTCGAGATCGACAGTCCGCTCGGAGGCGGCACGCGAATCCGTGCCAGAATCCCCCTGTCCCGCCGGGTCCTCCCGTTCTAGCCCCCCACACGCCCCCGCCCTCGAGTCTGCTCTGGAACGCTCCTAGACTGCCGCCGATGAACGCCCTGCCCACCGGAACGGTCACCTTCCTCTTCGCGGACGTGGAGGGGTCCACCCAGCTCGTGCGCACCGCAGGTGGCGCGTACGCCTCGGTGATCGCCGACGTCCGGCGCCTGCTCCGCAGCGAGATCGCGGATTGCGGCGGCCACGAGGTCGACGCCACGGGTGACGAGATCTCGGCCGTCTTCCAGGAGGTCCAGCCTGCGCTCCGGGCCGCCCTCGCCGGGCAGGAGCAGATCCGTGACCACGCGTGGCCCGACGGGATCGTCGTCAAGGTGCGGATGGGGCTGCATACGGGCGTGCCCCACCTCGGCGAGGAGGGGTACACGGGCCTCGACGTGATCCGGGCGTCGCGCATCTCCTCGGCCGGGCACGGTGGGCAGGTGCTGCTCTCGTCGACCGCGGCGCCGTTCGTCACCGAGGTCGAGACGCGTGATCTGGGCACGCACAGGCTGCAGGGCCTTCCGGATCCCGAGTCGATCCACCAGGTGCTCGCCGACGGCCTGCCCCGTGACTTCCCGCCGCTCCGCGGCACCGTCTCCCAGCTCGGCGACGCGCGCCGCGTCGTGCTCGCGGACGACTCGGTGCTCCTGCGCGAGGGCGTCGCCCGGCTGCTGGAGGAGGCGGGCTTCGACGTCGTCGCACAGTCCGGCACGGCCGAGGACCTCCTGCGCCATGTCGCGATGCACAAGCCCGACGTCGCGGTGATCGACATCCGGATGCCGCCGACGCACACCGACGAGGGATTGCGCGCGGCCCAGGAGATCCGCGAGAGCCATCCCGGCGTGGGCGTGCTGCTCCTGTCGCAGTACGTGGAGCCGGGCTACGCGATGGCGCTGCTCGAGTCGAGCGCGGAGGGCGTCGGCTACCTGCTCAAGGACCGCGTGGCCGACCTCGAGCAGTTCGGCACGGCGGTGCGCCGCGTCGCCGACGGCGGCTCGGCGCTCGACCCCGCCGTCGTCAGCGAGCTTGTCGGCCGCAAGCGGCGTGACGACCCGCTCGAGCAGCTCACACCGCGCGAGCGGGAGGTGCTCGAGCTGATGGCGGAGGGACGGTCGAACCAGGCGATCGCGGAGCGGCTGTTCGTCACGCTGCGGGCCGTCGAGAAGCACGTGACGAGCATCTTCACGAAGCTCGGGCTCCCCGCCTCGACCGACGACCACCGCCGGGTCCTCGCGGTGCTGGCCTACCTGCGCGCATAAGCCCACACATCGGGGCCGCGTGCACGCGCGGCCGGGCCATCACCGCGAGGGCACGTCCGGAAGGTGCGGTTTCCCGCACCCGACCTCACCGGGTCGCCACACGCTTCCACCCGGTCCGGCGCGGCATGATTGCACCGTGTTGCGGACCTGGTTCTCACGATCGCACTCGGGGCTCCACGAGCTCGCCGCCCTGGCCGTGCTCTACGGCCTCTACGAGGTCGTCAGAGGCGCGCCCGGCGAGAACGTGGGGAAGGCGATGCGGCACACCGCCGAGATCGTCTCGCTCGAGCAGAGCGCCGGCATCTACGTCGAGCACGGCGTGCAGGAAGCGCTCGAGGCGGTTCCCGGCGTCCCGATGCTCCTCGGGCTCGCCTACCTCTCCCTGCATTTCGCGGGCACGGCCGCGACGCTCGTCTGGGTGCACCGCCGCCATCCGGACCGGTTCCCTCTCATCCGGACCACCGTCGTCGCGGCGACCGCGCTCGCACTGGTCGGCTACGTCCTCTACCCCGCGGCGCCGCCCCGGCTCGCCGATCTCGGCTTCCGGGACACGGTGACCACCTCGGCCGGGCTGAACCTCAGCTCGGACCTGCTCGGCGCGCTGTACAACCCGTTCGCGGCCGTGCCGAGCCTCCACTTCGGCTACGCGCTGATCGTCGGCGCAACGCTCGTGGCCCTGGCCTCGAGTCGGATCGTCCGGATCGCAGGCGTGGTGTACCCGTTCGCGATGCTGATCGTGATCGTCGCGACCGGGAACCACTTCCTCTTCGACGCCGCCCTCGGCGGGATCGTCGTGGTCGCCGGGTGGCTCGTCGCGCTCCTGCTCGTCGAGGAGCCCGCGCGGCACGGCGCCGCGGAGCGACGGCCTCGCCGCGAGGAGCGCCGCGCGCCCTGCGTCCAGTAGGGCCGCCGATTACCATCGGTCGGTCCGCCGGAGTAGCTCAGCTGGTCAGAGCACGCGCCTTGTAAGCGCGGGGTCAAGGGTTCGAATCCCTTCTCCGGCTCTCCCCGGCCGCGCGCCACCGCGGGTCGCCGGCGCGGATAGCCCGCGGGGTCGCGCGTAGGGTTGTCCGGTGTCCGGGACCGCGTTCCTGCTCGCGTTCACGGCTGCGTGGCTCCATGCGGGAGGGAACGTCTTCCTCGGCCGGCGCCGCGAGCCCGAGGCCGCCGTCGCGCTGATGCTGCTCGTCGGCGTCGTCGCGTTCGCTCCCGTCGCCGCGCTCACGTGGCGCGTCGACGCGCAGGCGGTGCCGTACATCGTCGCATCTGCATTCCTCGAGCTCGCGTACTTCGCGTTCCTCGCAGCCGCCTACCGGGCGGCGGACGTCGGGCTCGTCTACCCGATCGCACGGGGCAGCGCGCCCGTGCTCGCGCTCGCGGGAGCGGTCCTGATCATGGGGCGCTCGACCTCGGTCGGCCAGGTCGCCGGGGTCGCGGCGGTCGGCGCCGGGATACTCCTCGTGCGCGGGGTCGGCGTCGACGATGCCTCTGCCGACCGCCGCGGTGTGCTCCTCGCGCTCGCGACGGGCGTGTTCATCGCGGGCTACACGCTCGTCGACAAGGAGGGTCTGCGCCACGCCGCGGCGATCCCGTACATCGAGCTCGTGCTCGTGGGCCCTGCGCTCGTGTACGGCGCCGCGGTCCTGAGGCGGAGAGGCCGCGAGGCGCTGGTGGGCGAGGCGACCCCGGGGCTCGCAGCGGTGGCACTGCTCCTCTTCGCCACCTACGTCCTCGTCCTGCTCGCCCTGCGAGAGGCGCCCGCGGCGAGCGTCTCAGCCGTCCGGGAGACGAGCGTCGTGATCGCGACCGTGCTCGCCGCGCTCGCCGCACGCCAGCCGCTGCGGCCGACGCGCCTCGCAGGCGCGACGCTCGTCGCGGGCGGCGTCGCGCTCGTGGCGCTCGCGGGCGCCTGACCGGCGGTCCGCTCCGGGATCAGGCGGGCACGGCGCGCTCGGCCTGGTGCGCGAGGATCTTGCGCTTGACGCGCTGCAGGGCGTTGTCGATCGTCTTGCAGTCGCACTCGAGCCGCTCGGCCATCTGCTCGTACGAGTTGCCGTCGAGGTAGAGGCGCAGCGCCTCGGACTCGAGGCCGGAGAGGGTGGTGCCGAGGCAGCCGACGAGCGCCTGCAGCTCCTCGGTCGAGATCACGCGAACCGACGGATCGTCGATCATGGGGCCCGGGAGCGCGTCCCCGAGCGTGCACTCGCCCTCGACGTCCTGCCCGGCGGGCGTGTGGCTGAACGAGACGTAGGTGTTGAGCGGCGCGTGCTTGTAGCGCGTGGCCGACTTGATCGCGGTGATGATCTGCCGCGTGACGCACAGCTCGGCGAACGAGCGGAACGACGTCTCCTTGTCCGCCCGGAAGTCGCGAGCGGCCTTGAACAGCCCGATCATGCCCTCCTGGACGAGGTCGTCCGCGTCGCCGCCGGCGAGGAAGTACGAGCTCGCCTTGAGCCGGACGAAGCCGTGGTAGCGGCGCATGAGCTCGTCCTGGGCCGTCTTGCTGCCGTTCCTCACCTTGAGCACGAGCTGGAGATCCTCGAGCTCCCGTTGCAGCTTCTGGGGGGTCTTGGGTGCTGCGCCTGTCCGGGCCGCCATGGTCTCTCCCTGGTCTCCGTGGTGGTCTCGAGTGACCGTCGAGGTGAACTCTCACCCTGAAGTCGAGGGAGAAGCTAGCAGGATTACGTGCGCGTTACAACCCCTTTGCGCAAATTCCATTGTAATAGGAACATGTGTTCGTGAGCGAGCGCGGAGCCGCTCCGGGACGCTTACGAGGACAGGCCGCGACGGAGGCGCTCGAGTCGGGCACGGGTCTCGTCGTCAAGCCGATCACCGAGCCGGCTCGACGAGCTCTCCGTGTGCGTGACGCGTGAGAGCTCGTCGAGGAAGGAGCGTGACGCACGGTGCCGCACCTCCTGGCCGCTCGTGCCCCGCACGGCGGAGTCGCTCGTCACGAGGAGCACGGCCTCTCGGTCGCGATGCTCGGCGGCGAGTCGCTCCAGCACCGAGTCGGCGTCGGGCGCGTAGCTGACCGTGAGCGGCCCGAGCCGACGCTCGGCGCCGGACCCGTCGAAGACGACGACTCCGCGCGCAGCGCGCAGCGCGACGAAGCTCGCGAGCACGTCGACGAGCTCGTCGCGGTCCCGGAAGGCCCCCGCGTGGAAGAGGTTCGAGCCGTCGAACAGGTAGAGAGTCGGATCCAACCTCAACCTCCGGTAGAGGTCGAGATAGTCCGTTGGCGGCGCGCCTCGTAGAGGGCAACGGCCGCCGCGACGCTGACGTTGAGCGACTCGACCCCGCCCGCGAGCGGGATCGTGACGGTGCCGTCGCAGGTTCGACGGACGAGCGGACGGACACCGGTTCCCTCGGCACCGAACACCAGCGCGAGCCCGTCGGTGAGATCGAGCTCCCAGAGCGACGTCTCTCCGTCGGCCGAGGCAGCGTACGCCCAGAGGCGCTCGCTCTTGACGTCGGCGAGGTATCGGGCGAGGTTCGGGACGACCGCCACCGGCAGGTGCTCGACCGCCCCGGCCGAAGCCCTGCACACGGCCGGCGTGACCGCCGCGGCCCCGTGGGCGGGGACGACGACACCTGTCGCGCCCGCGCCTGCGGCGCTGCGGACGACGGCGCCGAGGTTGCGCGGGTCGGTGACCTGGTCGAGACAGCACAGGAGCGGCCGGTCGCCGCCCGCGAGCTCCCATGCGTCGGCGTACGGGTACGGCTCGCACCAGGCCACGACACCCTGGTGGTCGGCCGAGCCCGCCGCCTCGGTCAGCTCGCGCTCCCGCTTCACGCGGGGGCGCGGGCCCTCGCCGAGCCAGTCGAGCGTCGCGACCGCTCGCTCGCTCGCGCAGAGCTCGAGCACGTCGCGGCGGCCGCGCAGCGCCTCGCGGACGGGATTGCGACCGTAGACGAGCTCGCGAGTCATTCGCTGACGCGAATGATTAGGCGGCTGCCGTCTTGCGTGTCCTCGACCTCGAAGCCTTCCTTGCGAAGACTGGCACGCAGCTCGTCCGAGGTCGCGTAGTCGTGATTGCGACGGGCCTCCAGCCGCCGTTCGAAGAGCTCGACCACGTGCGGCGGGACCTTGCTGCTCACCTCGGCAGAAACCGATGCGTTGAACTTCGAGCCAAGAGACACCTCGGCCTTGTGGATCCGGACCGGTCGGGGGAGACCGAAGACAGCCAGTCCTCGCGAGAGCAGGTCTGCTTCTCCCGCAGCGTGCCAGCGATGGATGACCGAGAGAGCCTCGGGCGTATTGAAGTCGTCCTCCAGGCATGCGGCGAAGTCTTCCCACGAGGGCGCCGATTGCACAGAAGTGGCCGTCGGAGACGACAACCTCGGTCAAACCACGCCATTGGGCGGCCGCCGCCGCCATCGTCTCCTGCGAGAAGTCGATCGGCTTGCGCCAGTGCGCCGTCAGGAAGAAGAGGAGCGCGGTCTCCGGCCCCCAGGTGTCGAGCACCTCCCGGACTGTGGCCACGTTTCCGAGCGACTTCGACATCTTCTCGCCGGTGAAGCGCAGCATCCCGTTGTGCATCCAGACGCGTGCGAACGGGTGCCCGACCGCGAGCGACTGCGCCCGCTCGTTCTCGTGGTGCGGGAAGACGAGGTCGAGGCCGCCGCCGTGGATCCAGAACTCGGGCCCGAGCTCGTTCGCCGCCATGGCGGAGCACTCGATGTGCCAGCCGGGACGGCCGGTCCCCCAGGGCGCCTCCCAGGAGGTGTCCTCGCCCTCCTTCGTCGCCTTCCAGAGCGCGAAGTCGCGCGGGTCCTCCTTGGACGGGTTCGGCTCCTGCTCCTCGACCTGGCCGGGCCGCTGGCCGGAGAGGGCGCCGTAGGTCTCCGAGCGCGCCACGCGGAAGTAGACGTCCCCGTCGACCACGTAGGCGTGCCCCGACGCGATCAGCTCCGCGATCATCGCGACGATCTCGGGGATCGTCTCGGTCGCCAGCGGCTGTGCGTCCGGCAGGCCGAGCCCGAACGCCGCCGTGTCCTCCAGGTACCACGCCGTCGCCTCGAGCGCGAGCTCGGCGCTGTGGCCGGGCGCAGCCTCGTAGATCTTGTCGTTGACGTCCGTGATGTTGTGGACGAAGCGGACGTCGTACCCGCGTGCGCGCAGCCACCGGGCCAGCCAGGCGAACACCACGAAGGGTCGCGCGTTGCCGATGTGGGCGCGCTGGTACACCGTCGGACCGCAGACGTACATCCCGATCTGCGCGGGAGGCGGCGGCAGCTCCACGAAGCCGCCCGTCAGCGTGTCCTGCAGACGCATCCTGCGATCGTAGACGGCACGCGACCCGGCCACGGGCGGGCCGCCGGCCGGCAACGTCCTCAGCCGCGGCCGAGCGCGCGCCCGATCCGGTCGGACGCCTCCGCGGCCGGCAGCGCCGCGACGACGGTCCACAGCTCCGGGCCGCGGTCGGAGCCCGTCAGCGCGAGCCGGAGTGCGCGGAGATCGCCGCCGACCGCCTTCAGCTCGCGCACGATCGCGCGGGCACCCGCCTCGTCGAGCTCTTCCTCCGCCCCGCGCAGCTCGACGAAGCGCTCCAGGGTCGGCCGCGCCGTGTCGGGCAGCGAGACCGGCTCGGGGCGCACGATCTGGTTGCCGAGCTCCCGCGCCTCGACCAGCGTCCGCGCTCCGCGGAGCGCCCGCGCGTAGGCCACCGGCGTCTCCGCGGCGGCCGCGAGCTGCTCGTCGGTCATCGCGGCGATCGCCTCGATCGCAAGGCGTCCGATCCGCGCCCGGTCGTAGCGCACGTCGTGGGTCGGAACCCCGAGCTCGTCGAGGTACGCGCGGACGGCCTCCGCGGGAACGCCCTCCGCTCGGAGCTCCGCGACGGACACGCCGCCGTGACGCTTCGAGAGCTTCTTGCCGTCGTCGCCGACGAGCAGGCCGTGGTGGATCACGGTCGGCAGCTCACCCCCGAGCGCTCGCGCGATCCGCCGCTGCGACCCCTCGTTGGGGCGGTGGTCGGAGCCCCGGACGACGTGGGTGATGCCGAGCGCGAGGTCGTCGGCGACGCTCGCGAGCTGGTAGGTGGCGGTCCCGTCCTGGCGGACGAGCGTCACTCCCTCGAGCCGGACCGAGCCGTCCGCGTCGGTGAGCGCGCCGTGCTCGAGCGCGCGCGAGGCCATGTCGGCGTAGAGCGCCGCACGCTCGCTCTGGCGCACCGGCCCCTCGTCCCAGCCGATTCCGAGCCACCCGAGGTCGCCGAGAATCGCCTCCTCCCCGCCCCCGACCGTGCGCGCCGGGTCGGTGTCGTCGATCCGCAGGACGAGCACTCCGTCGTGCTCGTCGGCGAACCGGCGGTTCGCGGCGGCCGTGAGCGCGTTCCCGACGTGGAGCGAGCCGGTCGGGCTGGGCGCGAACCGCACCCGGACGCTCATGCCCGCACCCGCGCCTCGCGCGGGCAGTACGCCGGGCGCCGACTCACGACGTGATTGCGACGTGACCGGGCTCGCCGGCGACGCGTTCGAGCCACGCGCGGATCGCCGGGTACCCGTCGAGCGAGAAGCCCCCCTCGTGCGCGACGTGGGTGTACGCGTAGAGCGCGATGTCCGCGACCGTCAACGCCTCCCCGACGAGGTACCCGCGGGAGTCGCCCAGATGCCCCTCCAGCGCGTCGAGCGCGCGATAGCCCTGTGCCGTCTTCGCCTCGATGGCGGCGGCATGGCGCTCGGCCTGCCCGGAGAACGCGACGAGGAAGCGAACCACGGCGATCGCAGGCTCGTGGCTGTACTGCTCGAAGAACATCCACTGGAGGACCTGAGCGCGCTCGTATGCGTCGGAGGGAACGAACCGCGTCCCCTCCGCGAAGTACCAGAGGATGGCGCCGGACTCCGCCAGCGGCCGGCCGTCGTCCAGGACGAGGGTGGGAACTCGCAGGGCGGGGTTCAGCCCGCCGAGGACCTCCGCGCGGTCCGAGCGGTCGACGACGTCGAGGTCACGTCGCTCGTAGCGCAGGCCGAGGTGCGCCAGGAGCAGCCGCACCTTGTAGCAGTTGCCGGAGACGGGCGAGTTGTAGAGGAGCATGGGCCGTGATCCTCGCAGACGGGCCCCCGCGGCAGGTGACCCCTACAGGCGTGCGCGGCCGAGCGCGTTGGAGCACTCGTCGTCGGGCTGTGGCCCGATCTCCGGGACGACCCCGAGGAGCAGTTGCTTGAGAAGACCGGCGCTCTCGGCGAGCGACCGCGCGACGTTCCTGGTGGTGACGGCCCCGACGCCGGCGATGCCCACGTCGTGGTCGGTGACGAGCGAGATGTTGGCGTAGCACAGCTCGAGCTCGCGGGCGAGATGCGACTCGGGGTACGAGACCATGTTCACGAGATCCCACCCCATCGCGCGGAACGAGACCGACTCCGCCGTCGTCGAGTAGCGCGGCCCCTGGGTGACGACTGCGGTCCCGCCGCCGAGCACCGGCAGGCCCAACTCGCCCCCGACTCGCAGCACGGTCTCGCCGAGATCGTCACAGAACGGCCTCGCGGTCGCCACGAGCACCGCGCCGGGACCGTCGTAGTACGTGTCGTCGCGCCCCCAGGTGCGGTCGACGTACTGGTCGCAGACGACCATGTCGCCCACGTCGAAGTCGAAGGAGAGCGCCCCTGAGACCACGGGAGCGACGATGCGCCGCACGCCGAGCTCTCTGAGCGCCCAGACATTCGCCCGGCTCGGTATGCGGGGAGGGGAGATCTGCCCGTCCTCGCCACGGCGGGCCAGGAACGCGACGCGCTTGCCGCCGACCTCGCCGATCGACACGGGCCCGGAGGGAAAGCCGTACGGCGTGTCCACGACGACGTCCTCCCCGTCGTCGAACGGACACGTTTCCGCAGTCGTTCCGATGATGCCGATCTCGGCTTCCGTCACCGCAGTCCTCCTGGTCGCCCCCGACGCAGCGTACGACGCCCGGGCCGACCGGACAAGCCGGGGAGTCGCGGACAGACATAGGATCGCGCGCATGGAAGACCTGCTCCTCGCGTGGTTCCGCGTCTCGGGGCGGGACCTCCCGTGGCGCCGGACGGCGGATCCGTACGCGATCCTCGTGAGCGAGGTCATGCTGCAGCAGACGCAGGTCGAGCGCGTCGTGCCCCGCTACGAGCGGTGGCTCCGGCGGTGGCCGAGCGCGGCGTCGCTCGCGGCTGCGTCGCCCGCAGACGTGATCGTCGAGTGGCAGGGGCTCGGCTACAACCGCCGCGCGGTGATGCTCCACCGCGCCGCACGCCACGTCTCCGAGCACGGCTGGCCGGACGATCTCACGCTCCTTCCCGGCGTCGGGACCTACACGGCCGCCGCCCTGCGGAGCTTCGCCTTCCACGAGGACGTGCTGCCGCGCGACGTGAACGTCGAGCGCGTCGAACGGCGTACCGGGCACTCGTTCACGGGCAGTGCGGCGCAGGCCCTGATGGACCTCGGCGCGACCGTCTGCCTCGCACGCATCCCCCGATGCGCGAGGTGCCCGCTCGCGACGCGGTGCCCCTCGCGGGGCACGCGCGACGAGCCGCTCCGTCGTCAGTCGCGCTTCGAGGGCTCCTTCCGACAGCGACGCGCGGCGGCGTTGCGGCTCGTCGCGTCGGCGCCGCGGGCCGAGCGCGAGCTGGACGCCGACGCGGTGCGCTCTCTCGCCCGCGACGGCCTCGTGGTCGTCGCAGACGGTCTGGTCTGCCTCCCTGGGTAGCGCCGAGCGCCGTCCCGCTCAGCGGCCGTCCGCGTACCCCGGCCGGGCGCCAGGGAAGCGCGGGAGCCCGTCGTCCGGGATGTCCTCCCAGCAGGCCGCGGAGTCGACGAACTGGCGCGACGCGGGGCGGACGCCCGGATCGCCGTCGACCGCCCCCAGTCGGACGCCCGTGTGGTCCCGGCTGCCGGGATCGCGACTGAACAGGCCCGAGCCGCAGCGGGCGCAGAACACCTTCTCGCGGCCCCCCTCGGGCGTCCAGGCCTCCAGAACCTCCTCTCCCTGGAGGATGCGCACGGAGCCGGGCTCGGCGCGGGCGGTGGCAGCAGCAGCCGTCCCCGTCCGCCGCTGGCAGCGCGTGCAGTGGCAGTACGAGGCGGATACGAAGGGCCGGCTCACCTCGAACCGCACCGCCCCGCAGCCGCAGCCGCCCGTGATCGGCCCGGACATCGCTCCCAGGGTACGCGAGGGGGTGCGCGCACGACAGGCTCACCGCCGCACGCTCACCCCCCTCGCGCGGGTCAGAGCACGGGGCAGTTGACCACGATCGGCGCGGGCTTCACGGTCGCCTGACCGGCCCGGACGGCCGCCAGGACGGCGCTCTTCGAGCGCAGCACGCGCGGTGTCGCGCCCGCCTTCCACGTGACCATGCGAACGGCCCAGAGCGGGGTGTAGTCCCGGCGTCCCGGCACGGTGTCGACGATGTTCCGCTGGGCGTCGACGCCGTTCGTGACGACCCAGATCGGAGCGACCGTGTTGCCCTTCGCGAGCTTCACGGGACCGAGGTCGAAGTACGAGATCACCTGACCTCGGTAGAAGCCGAGGGTGACGCTCTGCGGGAACTGCTTGACGGGACCGTCGGCAGCGAGGGCGGGCGCCACCGCGAGCAACGCGGCGGTGATCGCGAGCAGAAGTGCGATCCTTCTCATCGTGGGCCTCCTCTTCGGTGATGTCCTCCGTTCGAGGCTAGGCACCATCTCTTTCGCTCCCGTGACACGGTGATGAACACTTCGCGAACGAAGTTCACTCGCACGTAAGGAGGAGGCAGGCACCATCGAGCCCATGGCAACCGTTCTCGTCGTCGACGACGAGCCCATCGTGCGCGAGGTGGTGGTCCGCTACCTCGAGCGAGAGGGCTACGCGACGCTGGAGGCGGGCGACGGCAACGGCGCTCGCCAGCATCTCGAGCGCGGCGCGCCCGACCTCGTCGTCCTCGACGTGATGCTCCCGGGGACCGACGGGCTGGAGCTGTGCCGCTGGATCCGCTCCCGCTCCGAGCTCCCGGTGATCATGCTCACCGCCCGCGGCGAGGAAGCCGACCGGATCGTCGGGCTGGAGCTCGGCGCCGACGACTACGTGACGAAGCCGTTCTCGCCCCGCGAGCTCGCCGCACGCGTGCGGACGGTGCTCCGTCGCGCTCGCGGAAGCGCTCTCTCGTCCGAGCGCCTCGCGTTCGGTGACGTGGAGCTCGACGCGCAGACCCGGGAGGTGCGCAAGGCGGGCATCGACGTCCGGCTGACCGCGAAGGAGTTCGACCTCCTCTGGTTCCTGGCGAGCCATCCACGCCGCGTCTTCGGTCGGGATCAGCTCATGAGCCGGGTGTGGGGCTACGAGGCCGCCCTCGACACGGGCACGGTCACGGTCCACGTCCGCCGCCTCCGGGAGAAGATCGAGGACGACCCGTCGCGCCCCCAGCATCTCCAGACGGTGTGGGGCGTCGGCTACAGGGTGGTGCCGTGATGCCGGTCGCGATGATCGGCACCGCGCTCGCCGTCGGAGGGCTGACGCTCGCCGTCGGGCTCACGGCGGTCGCGCTGCTGCGGCTGCTGCCGAGCCTCCGTCTCCAGCTGGCCGGCCTGGCCGCACTCGCCGTGTGCCTGCCGCTCACGTCGGTGCTGCTCTCCGGCTGGGTGGCGTTCCACATGGGCGACGACGTGAAGATCCTCGCGGTGTCCGCCGCGTCGGCCACCGTCGCCGTCGTCGCCGCGCTGCTGCTCGCGCGCTCCATCGTCCGCTCCGTCGAGCGTGTCCGCGACGCCTCGTCGAAGCTCGCCGCCGGCGACCTCTCCGTCCGTGCGCCCGAGTCGGGGCCCGCCGAGGTGGCCGACCTGGCGATCTCGTTCAACGAGATGGCGGCGGGGCTCGAGAGGCTCTTCGACGCGCGCCGAGAGCTGGTGGCATGGGCGAGCCACGACCTGAGGACGCCGCTCGCCAACATGCAGGCGATGCTCGAGGCGCTCGAGGACCAGCTCGTCACGCCCGAGAGGACGCTGCCCGTGCTGCGGGAGCAGGTTTCGGTCCTGTCCGCGCTCGTCGACGACCTGTTCGAGCTGGCCCGGATCGACGCGGGCGCGCTCACCCTCGAGCTGCACACGGCGCCGCTCGAGCCGGTCGTCGAGTGCTGCCTCCGCGGGGTGGAGGCAGACGCGCGGCTCAGGGGAATCGGTCTCGAGGCGACGGTGCCGGGGGCCGTCACGGCGCTGTGCGCGCCGGAGAAGGTCGAGCGCGTCCTGTTCAACCTGCTCACGAACGCCCTCAGGCACACCCCCACGGACGGCTCCGTGGCCGTGCGCGTCGAGCAGACGGACTCGGAGGTGCAGGTGAGCGTCGAGGACACGGGGGCAGGGCTCGGCGAGGAGGCGCGGGCACGGATGTTCGACCGGTTCTGGCGCGGCGATCCCGCGCGCTCTGCGCGGGGCGCGGGGCTCGGGCTCGCGATCGCGCGCGGCCTCGTCGAGGCTCACGGCGGGCGGATCTGGGCCGAGGAGCGCCCCGAGGGCGGCGCGCGCGTCTCCTTCACCCTGCCGGCCGCCTCATAGCGGCCGGTCCGGCCGGCGCGGCAGCTCCCGGTCGAGGTTGGCCAGCGTCCGCCGCAGAGCCCGGTCGACGCCACGCCGCACGGCGAACCGGTCGTACAGACCTCGCAGGCCGGCTCGCGGCTCGTACTCGACCGCGAGCCGGTAGCGGAAGCCGTCGCCGTCCGCGTCGAATCGACGCTCGTGACGCGCGTCGGGTAGGCCCTGTTGCCTGCTCTCGTACTCGACGAGCCGGTTGCGCTCCAACCGGCGCAGCGTCATCGTCAGCGTGACCTCCCGGCCGAGCAGCTCGATGACGATGCGCGCCTCGTCTCCGGGCTCGCTCCAGCGGGAGCCCGCATCGATCCGGACGAGGCCGGGCCAGTATGCGGGCCAGTTCGCGAGCTGCGTGATGAACTCGAAGGCGTCCCCGAGCGGGACGTCGAAGTGCTGCTCGCGCTCGATCCGCATGACCGCCTCGGGCAAAGGGGGGGAACAGCCCCGGCCGCATCGATGCCCGTCGGCGCCCGGGGCTGGGAGGAGCGGCTGCGACGCGCGCCGTGCGCCGCGTCGCCGGAGGCTGCTCCCGGCAGGATCGTGGCCGCCGACGGGCGTCGCGGCCGGCGCACGCGTCCGCGTGGGCGGGGCGTGCGCTCTCGACTAGTCCGGTGGACTCAACTCCATCTCGACTCCCTTCGCTCGTAGGGAGGGCTCACCACGACCATAGCGCGTCGCGGCGGGTCGCGGAGCATTCCTCGACGGAGCGGCGGTGGGATACTCGCGGTGTGGCGGGACGGATCCTCGCGATCGGCGGCTTCTCGCTCGGGACCGCATTCGACGACGTGGTGCTCGACCTCGCTGCGGGTCGGCGCATCCTCTTCGTGCCGACGCCTGCCGGCTCGCCGGAGAAGGCGATCGTCTCGTTCTACGCGTCGTTCGCCCGCCGTGCCGAGCCGAGCCACCTCCTCTTCGACCCGTGGCCGCCCGAGGATCTCCGGGAGGTCGTTCTCGCCCACGACGTGATCTACGTCTCGGGCGGGAACACGGCGAACGCCCTGGCGGTGTGGCGTGTCCACGGATTCGACACGTTCGTGCGCGAGGCGTGGGAGCGGGGAGCGCTGCTCTGCGGCTGGAGCGCTGGCATGATCTGCTGGTTCGAGGCCGGCGTGACGGATTCGTTCGGCCCCGGTCTCGCGGGGATGCGAGACGGCCTCGGCCTCCTCCCGGGTAGCGCCTGTCCACACTACGACGGCGAGGAGCGTCGTCGGCCCGTGTACACGCAGCTGGTCCGCGACGGCTTCCCGCCCGGGCTCGCGTGCGACGACGGCGCGGCCGTCCTCTTCGAGGGCACGAGCCTTTCCGGCGCGCTCGCGCGCGAGCGTGGCGCGGGCGTCTACCGCGTCGACGCGGAGGGTGAGCAACCGCTCGACGTTCGCCTCCTGTGAGCGCCGCCGAGGCGGGATGAGGAGGGTCGCCGTGATCGCCTCCGCGAGCGGCTCCGGGAAGACGACCGTAGGGCGCGAGCTTGCGCGACGGCTCGGCGTCCCCTTCGTCGAGCTCGACTCGCTCAACCACGGCCCCGGCTGGACGGAGGCAACGGCCGATGAGCTGAGGGCGCGGGTCGAGCCGATCGTCGCGACCGACGGGTGGGTGATCGACGGCGGCTACCGCAGCAAGCTCGGCGACCTCGTGCTCGGATCGGCGGACACCGTCGTCTGGCTCGACCTCCCACGCCGAGAATGGCTGCCGAGGCTCCTTCGCCGCACCATCGTGCGCATCGTCCGGCGCGAGGAGCTCTGGGCCGGAAACCGCGAGACGTTCCGCGGCGCCTTCGTCGGGCGGGACGCCCTACTCCCGTTCGCGCTGCGCAGCTACCGCGTGCACCGCAGGAGCTACCCGCACGAGCTCGCGGGGTACGACGTCGTCCGTCTCCGTTCGCGACGCGAGGTCGACACGTGGCTCGCTGCGATCCCCGTCGCGGCGGTCAGCGCGGGCGAAGAAGCGCCACGGCCTGCGCGGCGAGCCCCTCGCGCCGGCCGGTGAAGCCGAGGCCGTCGGTCGTGGTCGCCCGCACGTTCACCCGCTCGCGACCGACGCCGAGCGCTCCGGCGAGCCTGTCGCGCATGGCCTCGCGGTGGGGGCCGATGCGTGGCTCCTGCCCGATCAGCATGCAGTCGGCACTCGCGAGCGCCCAGCCGGCGTCGGTCACCTGCCGGTAGGCGTCGGCGAGCAGGACGAGCGAGTCGGCGTCCCGGTAGCGCTCGTCGTCCGAGGGAAAGAGCGCTCCGATGTCGGCGAGGCCGGCGGCGCCCAGCAGCGCGTCCGTCAGGGCGTGCGCCACGACGTCGCCGTCCGAGTGGCCGACGAGACCACGCGGATGGTCGATCGCGACGCCGCCGAGAACGAGCGGCACGCCGTCGCCAAACGCATGTGCATCGACGCCGAGGCCGATTCGAAGCTCGTTCACGCCTGTGCCTCCGCCAACCGGACCGGGCCTGCGCCCGTCGACTGTGGTCTCACCCGTGCGAGCATCTCACGCGGCGTCATCGCAGCGGAGCGAGCGTGGCCCGCAACTCGCCGAGCGAGCCGATCGAGGGGACGCCTTCCGGTCTGGGCTGCAGCAAGCCCCACGGGCCGCGACGGAGGTGGATGGCCGTCAGGCCCGCTGCCTGTGCCGCGACGACGTCGTTGTCGACGCGATCGCCGACGTACGCCACCTCGGCCGCCTCCGCCCCCGCCAGCTCGACCACGCGGTGGAAAAAGGCAGGGTCCGGCTTCGCCACCCCGAGACCGCCCGAGGTCGCGACGACGTCGGCGGGCAGCGTTGCGCGCGCCCAGGCCTCCATCGTCACGCTCTGGTTGCCGGCGACGCCGACGAGGAACCCGTCGGCCCGGAGCTCCTCGAGGCACGGGATCGCGTCCGCATAGAGATCGGCCTCGTCGAACGGAATCCGTTCCCAGACGCCGACCGGTCGTTCGACGCCGAGGCGCTCCCAGAGCGTCCCGTGCTCCTCGCCTCGAGCGATCGTCGCCCCGAGCGCGGCCCAGACGACGTGCGGCCGGAGACCCGCCGCTCTCGCGACCTCACCCCAGAGACGCTCCTCGTCGACGAGGGTCTCGCCGACGTCGAAGAACACCGCGCGGATCGTCACGTGCGCTCGGCCTCGAGCAGGCGCGCGACGTGCTCGAGATCCTCGGCGGTGGTCACCTTCGCGAGCCGTGGATCGCCCGCGACCACGGCGACCCTTCCCCCCGGCGCTCGACGAGCGCCGCGCAGTCCGTCGCGCCGTCGAGCTCGTCCACGTACGCGGCGCGCAGCCGCTCGGCGACGAACGCCTGCGGCGTCTGGACGATCATCAGGGCGTCGCGGTCGACGGTCTCGGCGACGAGGCCGCGCTCGACCCGCTTCACCGTGTCCCGCAGCGGGAGGCCCGGAACGACTCCGTCGACGGTGCCGTCGAGTCGACCGATGACGCGCTCAATCACGGCGTCGTCCAGGAGCGGGCGCGCCGCGTCGTGGACGAGGACCACGAGGGCGTCCTCGGGCACCTCGCCCAACGCGTTCCGCACCGATTCGGCCCGCGTGGCGCCACCCGTCACGACCGTCGAGACCTTCGACGCGACCAGCTCCTCGGAGAGCAGGATCGCGGGCTCCTCCCAGCCGGCCGGGGCCGCGACGACGATCGCGTCGACCCACTCGGACGCATCCAGCCGCTCGATGCTCTCGGCGAGGAGGGGACGCCCTCCCAGTGCGGCGAACGCCTTCGGGCGGTCGCTCCCGAGCCGCTCCCCGGAGCCGGCGGCAACCAGGACGGCCCACGTGGACTGCATGCCGTCGACCCCATCGCGGTCGCCCGTTGAAGCCGATCCCGCCATCGGCGTGACGGTATCGCGCACGGCCAGCCCCTTGTGTCCCGTTCGGCGGCGGGTGTGCCCGCCCGCGACCGTCCGCCGGTGTCGGGACGAACGCTGCATGCAGCGCGGCAGCGACTTCGGAGCCGAGTCGCGCCCGCCCCCAAACGCCCGCCCGGTCGCCCGACGAGCCGTCGGGCTTCGCCCGCGGCTATGTCGCTTCGGCCATCGCGAGGATGTCCTCGCGCGACATCTTCCCGACGAGCTGCGGGTGAGCCGCTCGGACGTGCTCCTCGACCTTCGCGACGAGCTCGTCGTCGCTGTCGGCCCGGACGACCTGCCCGCACTCGCAGTTGATCACCTTGGGCACCGCGTTCCCCTTTCCTCGAGTTGCCTCGCGGTCATCGTGCACGAGCCACCTTGGCGAAACATTGGCCCTCGGGCATCCTTCGCGCGGGTGCGATGAGCGACGCGCAGGATTCCGAGCGACCGTCTCTCTCTCGGGTCGAGCGTCCCGTGGGCGACGCCCGAGCGCCGAGCAGGATCCAGCTCTGCGGCCGTTTCGCGGTCGAGCTCGACGGTGTGCGGGTCGAGGGCGGCATGCCCGGGCGGCAGGGCGAGGTGGTGTTCGCGTATCTCGTCGCGAACAGGAGCCGGCAGGTCGGGAGAGACGAGCTCGTCGAGACGCTCTGGCCCGATCACATCCCCGAGGGGGCGGACTCGAGTCTCAGCGCGCTCCTCTCGAAGCTGCGTCGCGCCCTCGGGCCCAACGTGCTCGACGGTCGGAGCAGCCTGCAGCTCCGGCTCCCGGAGCGATCGTGGGTGGATCTCGAGGCTGCCATGGAGGCGATCCATCGTGCAGAATCCGCGCTCCACCGTGAGGACTGGCCGGCCGCGTGGTCTGCGGCGCGTGTGACGCTGCACATCGCTCGTCGCCCGTTCCTCCCCGGCAGCGAGCTGCCCTGGACGGCCGACATGCGCCGTCAGCTGTCCGACGTGTACGCCCGCTCGCTCGAGGCGACCGCCGAGGCCGGGCTCGCGATCGGCGGAGCGGAGCTCGCCACGGCGCAGCGCAGTGCCCGCTCGCTCGTCAGGGAGGCGCCGTACCGCGAGAGCGGATACCGGCTCCTGATGGAGACGCTCGCACGGCAGGACAACGTCGCCGAGGCGCTCCGCGTCTACGAGGAGCTCCGGCAGCGGCTCAGAGAGGAGCTCGGGGCCGCGCCGAGCGCTGGCACCCAGGAGCTCCACCGGCGGTTGCTCGGCTAGCCGGCCGGCTGAAAGTCGCGACAGCTCTCGGGCTCAGGCGGTCGCCGCGGCCGCCGTCTTCGGCTTGGCCTTGGCGCGCTTCCCCTTGGCGGGGTTCGCGAGCACCTCTTCGAGCCAGGCGTGCGCGTCGTCCTCGGTGAGGTCCTTCGCGTACATGAGCTCGGAGGCGAGGATCTTCTTCGCCTTGACGTACATCTGCTTCTCGCCCGTCGAGAGGCCCTTCTCGTGGTCGCGCAGCGCGAGATTGCGGACGACCTCCGCCAGCTCGAGGATGTCGCCGGTCTTCATCTTGTCGCGGTTGTGCTTAAAGCGACGGTTCCAGTTCTTCGGCATCTCGGTCGACCCACCGAGCAGCACCTTCACGACGACCTCGACCATCTCCTGATCGATCACCCAGCGGAGGCCCACCTTCTCGGCGTTGTCAACCGGGACGTTGACCGTCATCTCGTTGTGGAGGATCTTGATCGTCAGGTACTCCCGCTCCTCGCCGAGGACGAGCTTTACGTCCTTGGAAACGACCGTCCCCGCGCCGTGGTGGGGGTACACGACCTTGTCGCCGACATCGAACACGCCTGGAGCCCTCCCGTCGTCCGGTCTTGTGTGCGCCTGACTCACGAAAAGCGCCGGCTTCGATGTGCCGGCGTGTGGCTCCATTGTAGCCGAAAGAAATCCCTGCGCTTGGGCACGAATCGCCGCCCGCGCTCCACCGTGCGGCGGCCCGTCACGCGGCGAGCTCGGACTCGTCCGCGCCGGCCTCCTCCTTCCGCGGCGCCGACTCGAGACCCGCGCGCAGCGCGTGGCGGAGGGTCTCGACGGCGACGACTCTCGGGCCGCTGCGGTGTCCCACCGTTCCCTCCGGTGCCAGCGCGCTCACGATGCCGAGCTTGGCGCACTCCGCCAGCCGGCGCTCCGCCTGCGCCGCCGGTCGCAGCCGTCCCGTGAGGCCGAGCTCCCCGAACGAGGCGACGCCCTCCCTCAGCGGGACGCCGCGCGCGGCAGAGGCGATCGCGAGGGCGACCGCGAGATCCGCGCCCGGCTCGTCGATCCGCACGCCTCCCGCCACGTTGACGAAGACGTCGGCGCTGCCGAGCGCCACCCCCGCGTGCCGCGCGAGCACGGCGACGATCATCGCAAGCCGCTTCGGATCGACGCCGGTCCCCACCCGCCGCGGCATGGCGAGGTCGGTGCGGGACACGAGCGCCTGGACCTCGAGCAGGATCGGCCGCGTGCCCTCCAGGGTGACGGCGACCGCCGCACCGACCTCCCCCGGCCGTGTCGAGCCGAACAGAGCCGACGGATCGGGGACGCCCACGAGGCCCGCCGCCGTCATCTCGAACACCCCGAGCTCGTTCGTGGAGCCGAAGCGGTTCTTCACCGCGCGCAGGATCCGGTGCGCGTGGTAGCGGTCGCCCTCGAACTGGAGGACGCAGTCGACGAGGTGCTCGAGCACGCGCGGCCCCGCAACGGCTCCGTCCTTCGTCACATGGCCGACCAACACGGTCGCGACGCCGCTCTGCTTCGCGACGCGGAGGAGGCGGGAGGCTGCTTCGCGCACCTGTGCCACCGACCCCGGAGCAGATCCGAGCTCTCCTGCGTAGAGGGTCTGCACCGAGTCGATCACGCAGACGGCAGGACGGTCGCGCTCGAGTGTCGCGCAGACGGCTTCGAGCTCGGTCTCGGCGAGGATCGAGACGTCGTCGGCGCCGCCGAGTCGGTCGGCGCGCAGCCGTACCTGGGCGACCGACTCCTCGCCGGTGACGAGGAGCGCGCGCCGGCCCGAGCGCGCGATCGAGCCCAGCGCCGACAGCAGCAGCGTCGACTTCCCCACTCCAGGCTCGCCGCCCACCAGGACGAGCGAGGCCGGGACGAGCCCGCCTCCGAGCACGCGATCGAGCTCGGGCACGCCGGTCTCGATCCGCGTTGCCTCCCCGACCTGGACGTCACCGAGGCGCTCCGGCACACGGGGGGAGCCGGAGGACTTGCGGGCGTCCGCGCCGTGCAGCTCCTCGACGAGGGTCCCGAAGGCGCCACAACCCGGACAGCGCCCGAGCCACCGGCCGGTCGTGGCTCCGCACTCGCCGCACGTGAACTGCACCACGACCTTCGCCATGCAGCAAGCGTAGACGGTCGGTCGGACGGCATGTCGTCAACTCTGGCAACCCGCGGCACGGGGCACGTCGGCGCGTTTCCCTATCCTCTGAGGAGTGACCACGTCCCACGCGACGCACGCCCACGTGGGCCACGACCACCGCAGCGGGTCGCGGCGCGCGCTCCGCTCGGTGCTGCTCCTCACCCTTGCGTTCACGGGAATCGAGGTGGCGGGCGGCATCTGGACGGACAGCCTCGCGCTGCTCGCCGACGCCGGCCACATGGTCTCGGACAACCTCGCGCTCGGCCTGGCCCTCGTCGCCGTCGTGCTGGCGGGTCGTCCGACGACCCCGCGGCGGAGCTTCGGCCTCCAGCGCGCCGAGATCCTGGCTGCGTTCGTGAACGGCCTCGTCCTCGTGCTCGTCAGCGCGTGGATCGTCTGGGAGGCGATCCAACGCCTCGGCGACACCCCCGAGATCCTCGGGGGGTGGATGCTCGTGGTCGCGCTCGCCGGCCTCGCCGTGAACGGCGCTGCGGCGTGGATCCTGATCCGCTCCGGCAGGGAGAGCCTGAACGTCGAGGCCGCGCTCCGTCACGTGTTCGCCGACCTGCTCGGCTCCGCCGCCGTCCTCGTCGCGGCCGTGGTGATCGTGACGACGGGCTGGACGCTGATCGACCCGCTCGTCTCGATCGTCATCGCGGTGCTGATCGTGGCGAGCGCGTGGGGCGTGCTGCGCGACTCGACCTCGATCCTGATGGAGTCGACGCCGTCCGAGATCGACGCGCGCGCCGTGGCGGACGCGATCGTCGGCGTCGACGGCGTCACCAGCGTCCACGACCTCCACGTGTGGCGGATCACCTCCGGGTTCGACGCGCTCGCCGCGCACGTGCTCGTCGGGCGCGGCGAAGACTGCCATGCGCGTCGCCGCGAGATCGAGGGCGTGCTCCACGCACGGTTCGGCATCGCCCACACGACGCTTCAGGTCGACCACGACGCGGCCGACGCGTTGATCGAGCTGCAGGGATCGGGCGCCGCCCGCCGGGGTTGAGCGGCCGCGCCGAGGCCGGTCAGCCCGGTTCCGACTCCGGGGCGGGCAGAGGCACGGTGTCGGTCGGCTTGCCCTTCGGTGCCGGCGCGGCCCTCGCGCGCGGCTTCGGCGGCCCAACCTCCACGATCGCGTTCTCCGGCTTGTAGCGCCACGTGTAGTGCTCGTCGCGACGGAGGGTCGGCCCGCGGTAGACCTTGCGCGTATAGCCGATCAGGAACCCGGACGGGCCTGCGCTCTGGACGATGCTGGTGGCGCCCGGCGGGAGCGAGGGGTTCGAGACCCTGATCGTCGTCGGCGGGGTGTACTGCGTCGGCTCGCCGGTCTCGGTCTCGACGCGCCGGCCGAGCTTCGCCGAGTAGAGCTGCACCGTGATCGAGCCGGAGTCGGCACGGGCCTTGACGAGGATCGCCGCCGGCCAGTCGTTCCGCCAGATCAGCTCCGGCCCGCCCCACGACACGGTCGCCTCGCGCCCCATCGGGTAGCGCGAGATGTAGAACTCGTGCGGCTGGTGGGCGACGAGCTCGACGCCGGCGAAGAACGCAGCGTTGTAGGTCGTGGTGGCGATCTGGCTGACACCGCCCCCGACCGCGTCCTCGAGCCGCCCGTCGTAGATCTGCGGGGCGGCGACGAAGCCGCGCTCGGTCGTGCGGCGGCCCAGCACCTCGTTGAGCGAGAACCGCTGCCCCGGCCGGACGATCGTGCCGTCCATGATCTGCGCTCCGCGCTGGATGTTGGTCACGCGGGGGGCGCAGCACGGGTAGTACGTCGTGAACTCGGAGACGAGCTCCCGCACGTCCAGATGCTTCGCGTCCTCCGTCGTGAAGGAAGGCTGCCGTGCGACGAAACGGGCTCTGTGGATCGTCGAGCTCAGGTTCGCAGTGAGCGAGCGCGAGATCCGCTCGAGGTCGAGCACGCGACCGGGCCTCGACGCGACCACGCGCGCGCGTCGCCCGTCGACGGCGAACGTCGCGTCTCGCGCGTCGACCTCGTACCCGCCGAGACGTACCCGCAACGATGCTCCGAGCCCCTGGGGGTCGAGCGCGACACGGAGCGATCCGCCGGCCCGCTCGGTGCGGACGAGCGACCGTAGACGCCGCGGGCTCAGCGTCGCCTCGGCGATGCCGAACCTGACGTGCCGCGGCGCGTCCAGGAGCCGCTCGATGCGCCTGGCAGCCGCCCGAGCCTCGCGCGTGGAGACCACCGGCGCGGCGGGGCGAATCGACGGTGTCACCCGCGACGGGAGCACCCGGAGCGCCGTTCGGAGGGCACCGCGATCGACGGCGGTACCGGCCCGTGCGGCGGAGATCTCGATCGCGTTGTCCGTCACCGTCACCGCCGCGTCGCGCGGTGGATCGCCGGCGCGCTCGTCGATCCTGTTCGCGAGCCGCGCGACACGCACGGGCCCGAGCCGATACGTCAGCTCGATGTGCGGACCGGCGCGGACGCCCAGGCGGGCGAGGACGCGATCGACGGAGCCCGCGTCGAGCGCCTGGGCCAGCGCGACGGAGATCCGGGGCCGGGCGCCGAGCGCCCGGCCGGTCGTCGTGATCACGCCCGCCGGCAGGACGAGCCGGATCGGCCGGCCCACGAGCCTCTCGGTCGCGTGCTGGAGCGCGCGGCGGGCCTGGGACTCCCCGAGGCCGCCGACGTCGACCCCTCCGACCGTCGTGCCGGGAGCGATCGTGTCGCGTCCGGTCAGCCCGAGAGCGCCGAACACCGCTGCGAGGAGGGCGAGCAGCACGAGCACCGCGCTTGTGGCGATCAGCGCCCGACGGCGTCGTCGTCGCGGCCGGCTCGCGACCGAGAGGAACGGGCCGGACATCAGGCGGTGACGGTAGCCGACGTCAGACGAGCCGCTTGACGAGGAGCACGCGGTCCTCGCCGGGCCCGTCGTAGTCCTTCGCCACTCGCTCCACCTCGAAGCCGAGCGCGCGATGGAACGCGACCGAGCCCTCGTTCGCGGGCGACGTGACGCACCGGACGACGTTCCTGCCCGCAGAGAGCGCGTCCTCGAAGAACCGCTCGTAGAGCCGCCGCCCGAGACCCTCTCCACGCCGTTGCGGCGCGACTCCGACGAAATGGACGTACGCCTCGTCGGGGTCCGTCTGCGAGTGGAAGCCGATCAGGAATGCGGCGAGCTGGCCTTCGTCGTCGTCCACGACGTAGCTCGTGCCCTCGAAGTGGACGAAGAACAGCCGCGGCAGCATCGGCGCCATCTCGCGTCCGCCCCACCAGGCGTTGAGCCGGCCGATCACCCGGCCGTAGTCCGCGGGCTGCGCATGACGGATCTCCATGGCCCGAGAGACTAGGCGCTGCTACCGGACCGCGATGGCTCGATCGATCGGTGGAGTGGCCGCGTACCCCGGCGCGCACCAGTTCGGAACTACGAGCCGCCAGCTCCCCACCCTCGGGAAACGGATCGTCGCTTGCCACGTCGTCGGCCCAACGCGCGTCAGCGTGCGGAGAAAGCCCATCCTCGGAGTCGGCCGGAGCGCATGGAACGTGTTGCCCTGCGGACCGTTGACCGAGTAACCGCCGATGATGAACGCATCGAGCGCCCTGTGCTTCGCGATGCCAGGCGCGACAGCAAGCAGCCGCATAAGGCAGTTGTCCGGTTGCTTCTGCTCTGCGCGGATGAGCACACGTATCTGCTCGCTCACCGCCGGGCGTTCCTTGGAGAGGGAAAGCACCACACCGAACTTCGCGCTCGCCGCCGGTGCGATGCAGACCATGAGCAACAACGCAACAGCGATGCTTCGCATGCTGTATGTACACCACGCGCGCACGATGGGTTGCCTCGACGAGAGTGTGCACCAAATCCGAGGTCATCGGGAGACGAGCCGCGCCGTAGGTGTCCGACTGAAGTGGGACGCCTACGGCGCGAGCCACGCGCGGCACAGCGCCTCGATGTGGCGGTGGTCGGTTCCGCAGCAGCCGCCGAGCACCGTGAGCCGAGGCAGGCGCTCGCGGAGCGCGACGTACTCGTACGCGAGCTCCTCGGGGTTGCCGGTGTCGAGCTCCTCCGCCTCGTCCAGCTCTGCGTGGCTGAGGCGCGACGCGTTCGCCCTGAGGCCCACCACGCGGTCCGTCCACGCCGAGCCCGGCTCGAGAACGTGGTCGAAGTGGGTCGGGTGCGCGCAGTTGATCATGAAGTACGCGGCGTATCCGTCGGTCGCGGCGTCGACCTCCCCGATCGCCTCGCGGAGCAGCTGTCCGCTCGGCAGGCGTCCGTCGGTCTCGACGGTGAACGAGATCACGACCGGCATCCCGGCGGCCCGCGCCGCGCGGACGATGCCGATCGCCTCGTCGGCGTAGGTCATCGTGATCGCGGTGACGAGGTCGGCCGAGGACCCGGCGAACGTCCCGATCTGCGTCCCGTGGTACGCCTCCGCCTCCTCCGCGGTCATCGTCTCGCCGACGACGTATCCGTCGCCGCGCGGCCCGATACAGCCGGAGATCACGATGGGAGTCGCCGCCGTGTCGCGCTCCCCGCGCAGCCCCTCGAGCAGCTCGACGGCGCGAAGGTTCAGGTCGGCGAGCTCCGCCGGCGAGTGGCCGAGGCGCTCGGCCCAGTCCGGGCTCGCCCGCCAGGTCGCGGTCTCGAGCACGATGCCGACACCGGCCGCGACGGCGACCTCCACGTAGGGCTCGAAGTAGCGCCGGAGCGCAGCGTCGCCTCCGTCTCGCGCGAGTAGCACGTACGCAGCGAAGTCCGGTAGGTCGTGGCCGTCGTGGAAGATCAGGGTCGTCTCGATGCCGCCGTCGGTCAGGAACGGTGCGTCGCGCAGCTGCGGCAGGGCGTCGCGATACCGCGGGGCAGCGGCCGGGCGGCTCATGGACGCCACCGTACGAGGCGGGACGCCGCGACGGCGGGCGGTTTTCCGTACTTCGCGCGGTGTCCGACCTCGGGTCGGACACCGGGTTCCGGGTCAGACGCTGATGCAGGTGTCCGACTTCGAGTCGGACACCTGGCAGCTACTCCGCCGTCTCGTCGTCCTCCGACGCGGGCGCCTCGGGAGGGACGGTGACCGGCTCGGGCTGCACCTCGCCCTCGATCACGCGCATCTCGACCTTCGGGTCGTCGGGGCCCGGGTCCTCGCGCCGGTCGACGACGATCGTCGAGCCCTCCGTCAGCTCGCGGCCGAGGACGAAGTCCGCGAGCGGGTCCTCGATCAGGCGCTGGATCGCGCGACGCAGCGGCCGCGCGCCCATCGCGGGGTCGTAGCCCTCCTCGACGAGCAGCTCCTTCGCCTCCTGCGTCAGCTCGACGGTCGAGCCGTGCACCGACATCTGGTCGCGCAGCCGCTTCATCATCAGGTCGACGATCTGCAGGATCTCGCTCTTCTCGAGCTTGTGGAAGACGATGATCTCGTCGATCCGGTTCAGGAGCTCCGGGCGGAACACCTTCTTCAGCTCGCCCATCACGCGGGACTTCATGTCCTCGTAGGTGAGCCCCTGCTCGTCGCCGATCGTGAACCCGAGCGACTGGTTCTTCGAGATCTGGGCAGCCCCGATGTTCGAGGTCATGATCACGATCGTGTTGCGGAAGTCGACCTTGCGCCCCTGGGCGTCGGTCAGCTTCCCGTCCTCGAGGATCTGCAGGAGGATGTTGAACACGTCCGGGTGCGCCTTCTCGATCTCGTCGAGCAGCAGCACGGAGTACGGCTTGCGGCGGACGGCCTCGGTGAGCTGGCCGCCCTCGTCGTAGCCGACGTAGCCCGGGGGCGAGCCGACGAGCCGGGACACGGAGTGCTTCTCCATGTACTCCGACATGTCGACCTGGATCATCGCGTCCTCGTCGCCGAACAGGAACTCGGCGAGCGTGCGCGCCAGCTCGGTCTTCCCCACGCCGGACGGGCCGAGGAAGATGAACGAGCCGGTCGGGCGCTTCGGGTCCTTGATCCCCGCGCGGGCGCGCCGGATCGCCTTCGAGACCGCCACGATCGCGGCCTCCTGCCCGATCACGCGCTTGTGCAGCTCCTCCTCCATGCGCACGAGCTTCTGCGACTCGGCCTCTGTGAGCTTGAAGACCGGGATCCCCGTCCACATCGAGACGATGTCGGCGATCTCGTCCTCGCCGATCTCGGGCTGCTCCTCGTCGGCCTCGTTGCGCCAGTTCTCCTCGAGCTCCTTCTTCTTCTGCGAGAGCTTGCGCTCCTTGTCGCGCAGCGAGGCTGCCTTCTCGAACTCCTGCGCCTCGATCGCCGCCTCCTTCTCGGAGCGGACGGTCTCGATCTCCTCCTCGAGCTCGCGGTAGCGCGGCGGCGCGGACATCGTCCGGATCCGGACGCGCGAGCCGGCCTCGTCGATCAGGTCGATCGCCTTGTCGGGCAGGTGCCGGTCCTGGATGTAGCGGTCGGCGAGGGTGGCCGAGGCGCGGAGCGCGTCGTCGGAGATCTTCACGCGGTGGTGCGCCTCGTAGCGGTCGCGGAGGCCGCGCAGGATCTGCACCGTCTCGTCGATCGAGGGCTCCTCGACCCGCACCTGCTGGAAGCGCCGCTCGAGCGCCGCGTCGCGCTCGAGGTACTTGCGGTACTCGTCGAGCGTCGTCGCGCCGATCGTCTGCAGCTCGCCCCGCGCGAGCGCCGGCTTGAGGATCGAGGCCGCGTCGATCGCGCCCTCGGCCGCGCCCGCGCCGACGAGGTTGTGGAGCTCGTCGATGAACAGGATGATGTCGCCGCGCTGGGTGATCTCCTTCATCACCTTCTTGAGGCGCTCCTCGAACTCGCCCCGGTACTTCGACCCCGCGACCAGGGCGGCCAGGTCGAGGGTGTAGATCTGCTTGTTCTTCAACAGCTCGGGCACCTGGTTGGAGGCGATCCGCGCGGCGAGCCCCTCGACGACGGCCGTCTTGCCGACGCCCGGCTCGCCGATCAGCACCGGGTTGTTCTTCTGTCGGCGCGAGAGGATCTGCATCACGCGCTCGATCTCGAGCTGGCGCCCGACGACCGGGTCGAGCTTGCCCTCGGTCGCCTGCTTCGTGAGGTTCCGGCCGAACTGGTCGAGGAGCTTCGAGTTCTTCGCCTTCTCGCCCTGGCCCGCCGCGCCCGCCTGGCCCGACTGCCGGCGGCCGGGGCCGGAGAGCATGCGGATGATCTCGTTGCGGATCTTCTCGGCGTCCGCGTCGAAGTCGAGCAGGATCCGGGCGGCGACGCCCTCGTTCTCGCGGACGAGGCCGAGCAGGATGTGCTCCGTGCCGATGTAGTTGTGGCCGAGCGAGAGCGCCTCGCGCAGCGCGAGCTCGAGCACCTTCTTCGCGCGCGGCGTGAACGGGATCTGTCCCGTGGTGACCTCGTCGCCCTGCCCGACGATGTGCGCGACCTGCGCGCGCACCTCTTCCACCGTGATGTCGAGCTGCTCGAGGACGCGGGCGGCGAGGCCCTCCTCCTCGCGGAGCAGGCCGAGCAGGATGTGCTCGGTGCCGATGTAGTTGTGCTTCAGCGCACGTGCTTCGTCCTGGGCGAGGACGACGACTTGCCTGGCCCGTTCTGTGAAGCGCTCGAACACGGTTGCCTCGACCCCTCCTTTCCCGTGAACCGGAGCCTACGGTGCCGCGAGCTCCGGGTCGAAGGCACATCTGATCGTACCGCACGCCCCCAACGTCGCCGTCCACGCAGTTTCGCGGCGACTGCGGTGTAGCCTTCCCGCGCGATGCGGATCCTGCTCACGGGCTCATCCGGCCAGATCGGCACGAACCTCGCGCTGCGGCTCCTCGCCGACGGGCACGAGGTCTTCGGGATCGACAAGCGGCTGAACACCTGGACCGACACGTTCCCCTACCTGCTGCAGGACCTCGCCGGCCACTACGCGCCGTTCCCGGGCGGGATCAACGGGGTCGAGTATCCGGAGGCGGACCTCGTCGTCCACCTGGCGGCGCACGCGAAGGTGCACCAGCTCGTGCGCCAGCCCCACCGGGCGCTCGAGAACGCGATGATGACGTTCAACGTCCTCGAGTTCGCGCGCCAGGTGAACATCCCGATCGTCTTCTCCTCGAGCCGCGAGGTGTACGGCGACGTCCACCGGTTCGAGGGCTACAGCGAGCAACTGGCCGACTTCGCGTACACGGAGAGCACGTACTCGGCGTCAAAGATCGCCGGCGAGGCCTTCGTCTACTCGTATGCACGCTGCTACGGGCTGCCCTACTTCGTGTTCCGCTTCTCCAACGTGTACGGCCGGTACGACAACGACCTGCAGCGCATGGTGCGCGTGATCCCGCTGTTCACACACGCGATGCTGCGCGGCGAGCCGATCACGATCTACGGCGGCCGCGACAAGACGCTCGACTTCACGTACGTCGACGACTGCATCGACGGAATCGTCCGGGGCATCGAGGCGCTCGCGGAGGGTCGCGTCGTCAACCAGACGATCAACCTCGCGTACGGGCAGGGAAACACCCTCGTCCGCTGCGCCGAGCTGATCGCCGCCAACCTCGGTGTCGAGCCCGACATGACGCTCGCCCCGTCCCTGCTCGGCGAGGTGACGCACTACGTCGCCGATCTCTCCAAGGCGCGGACGTTGCTCGGCTACGAGCCGCAGGTCTCGCTCGACGAGGGCATCGCCCGCTCCGTCGCGTGGTTCAAGGAACACCGCGCGGCACATCCCGAGGAGGACGTCGCCGTCGTCGCCGATCACGAGCGCGCGGTCGACGTCGGCGAGGGCTGGAAGCCCGCCGCGGCCGCCCGTCCGCGCTGAACCGGAGCGGGAGCTAGCCGAGGACGAAGACCTGGGCCCGCGGCGGCGGCGCGATCGACACGGGCACGTCGTACGCGCGGTAGGTCAGAGTCTGGACGGACGTCGCGCGGACGCCCTGCACGACGGTCGGGGTCGAGGAGCGGAGCCGCCTGACCCTGCCGTCCGTGCCGACCCAGACCTCCTGCGTCGCCCGGCCGAGCCGAACGCCGGTCGCGCGCTCGATCGCCGCGATCTGCTTCGCGTACGCCGGAAGCGCCGCCGCCGCACGGCGGACGTCGACGACCGCCCGGTAGTGCGTCGTCGGCTTGCCCACCACCGCCTCGCGGCCGATGCGCTTCGTCGAGACCACGCCGTGCTCGAGCGGGTCCAGGCTCCTGGAGGAGTCCAGGAGCGCGGTGAAGTCGACCCCCAGTTGCTGGGCCGCCTTCGCGAGGTCGAAGCGCAGCCACGACTTCCCACCCGGGAGCTGCGTCCGCAGCGCATCCGACCGCATGTACATCACGTACCCGCCGCCCTCGCGGAGCATGATCAGATCCATCGTCACCGAGCCCGTACCGGTGTTCGTTCGCACGGACATCTTCACGTCGCTCCCCCGCACCGCGCCGCTTCCCGTCATGTGCACGGTCGTGCCGCGCACGGAGGTCGCGACCTGCATGTCGATCAGCGAGCTGCGTGCCGACGAGGTGCGCTCCACGGCCGCGACGACCGGATTGGCCGCCTGAGCAGGGGTGGTCGCGAGCAGTCCGAGGAGCGCTGCGAGGAGGGTGAAGGACACACGGCGCACGAAGGTCATCGTAGGGAGAACCGCCGGATTGTCCATGACCCGATCGGTCAGACCTGGCGCAGCGCGGGAAACAGCACGACGTCGCGGATCGTCTCCTTACCCGTCAGCAGCATCACGAGCCGGTCGATCCCGAGCCCCAGGCCGCCCGTGGGGGGCATCCCGTAGGAGAGAGCGTCGACGTAGTCCTGGTCTCCGCGCTCGCCCTCGACCTGGGTCGACTGCTGCTCGAAGCGCTCCTGCTGCGTCGCGGCGTCGTTGATCTCCGAGAACGCGTTGCCGAGCTCCATGCCCCCCGCGAAGTACTCGAACCGCTCCGTGAGCGTCGGGTCGTCGTCCGTCGGACGCGCGAAGGGCGACAGCTCGACGGGGTAGTCGTGCACGATCGTCGGCTGGATCAGGCCGGGCTCGACGTAGTGCGAGAACGCGTGGTCGACGAGCTGCGTCCAGTCCTTGTCGGCCTCGGTGTCCACGCCCCGCTCGGTGAGCCACGCACGCAGCTCGTCGGGGTCGCGGGTCCACAGCTCGTGCTGCTGGAGCGACTCGACGAAGGTGACGCGCCGCCAGGGCCCCGCGAGCTCCAGCTCGTGGCCCCGAAAGGTCAGTCCGGTGGTCCCGAGCACCTCGCGCGCGACCCGCTCGACGAGCTGCTCGACCCGCGCCATCGTGTCCGTGTAGTCGGCGTACGCCTCGTACCACTCGAGCATCGTGAACTCGGGGTTGTGCTTGAAGGACACGCCCTCGTTGCGGAAGTCCTTCCCGATCTCGTAGACCCGCTCGAGCCCGCCGACGATCAGCCGCTTGAGATAGAGCTCGGTCGCGATCCGCAGGTAGAGGTCCGCGCCGAGCTCGTTGTGGTGGGTCACGAACGGCCTTGCGAACGCGCCGCCGTAGCGCGGCTGCAGCACCGGGGTCTCGACCTCGAGGAAGCCCCACTCGTCGAGCGCCCGGCGGATCGTCGAGATCACGCGCGCCCGGGTGACGAACACGTCCCGCGTCTCCTCGTTCATCAGGAGGTCGAGGTACCGCTTGCGATAGCGGAGCTCGACGTCCGTCAACCCGTGGAACGTGTCCGGCAGCGGCTGCGTGTTGCGCGAGAGGACCTCGACGCGCTCCGCGAGCACGGACGGCTCCCCCCGCCGCGACTTCGCGGGCTTGCCGACGAGGCCCACAACGTCGCCCAGGTGCACCGCGACGTCGCCGGTCACGGCGGTGTCGCAGATCGCCTGGATGCGTCCCGAGCGGTCGACCACGTCGAGGAAGACGAGCTTCCCCATCTCGCGACGCGCCATCGCGCGCCCGGCGACGCGGCGTGTGGCCTCGGTACTGGCGCCGTCCTCGAGGGGCTCGGTCTCGGTCCGCACCGCGGCGATCTCGTCCCGGTCGGGGAAGCGCTTGGGCGCGGTCATGGCGCCCGAGTCTACGCAGGCTCGGCCCGATCTCCGTTCGACAGCGCGTGTGCGACCGCCTCGAGAACGCGCCGGTCGTCGGCGCCGAGCTGCTCGAGGATGCGGCTCGCGACGCCGCCGCCTTCCCGGACGAGGCCGATGAGGAGATGCTCCGTGCCGATCGAGGAGTGACGCATCGCGACGGACTCGTGCAACGCGAGCTCGATCACCTTCTTCGCCCGGGGCGTGAAGAGGAGCTGACCCGTCACGACCGCGTCGCTTCGACCGAGCATCTCGACCACCTGGTCTCGCACCGCGTCCGGCGTCACGCCGAGCGACGCGAGGACGTGCGCGGCACCGCCCGCATCCTCGCGAACGAGCCCGAGTAGCAGGTGCTCCGTGCCGACGTGGTCGTGTCCCAGCCCGCGCGCTTCGTGCTGCGCGAGGACGACGGCCTGACGAGCAGGCGACGTGAACTTCTTGAACATCCCTCACGACGGTAGCGTGGCCGTCGTCAGGTGTCCGACTGAAGTGGGACACCGGTCTCCGCGTCTTTACGTGTCCGACCGAGGTCCGCACACCGAAACCCGGGTGTCGGACTTCAGTCCGACACCTGCGCACGACGGACGACGACATGCGGGTCGCAGGTGTCCGACTGAAGTCGGACACCGATCCCCGCGTCGGTCCGGGTGTCCGACCGAAGTCGGACACCCGAGCCCGTTCGGACCCCGAGCCCGCACGGGCTCGCTCCCGGTGTCGGACCTCGGTCCGACACCTACGGCGTTCAGGCGGCCTTGATCTCCATGATCTTGAACTTCACCACCGAGCCGCGCGGGGTCGTGACCTCGACGGTCTCGCCCTTCTTGCGGCCCATGATCGCCTTGCCGACCGGGGACTCGTTCGAGAGCTTCTGCTCGGCCGGGTTCGCCTCGGCCGAGCCGACGATGTGGTACTCGACGGTCTGCTTCGCGTCGACGTCCCGGAGGCGCACGACCGAGCCGACGGAGACGACGCTCGTGTCGACGTCGTCGGTGTCGATCACGCGCGCGTGCGCGAGCCGGTCCTCGAGCTGGGCGATCTTGTGCTCGAGCATCGCCTGCTCGTTCTTGGCGTCGTCGTACTCCGCGTTCTCGGCGATGTCCCCGAACTCGCGCGCGGTGCGGATGCGCTCGGCAATCTCGCGCCGCCGCTCGGTGCGCAACACGTCCAGCTCGCCTTTCAGGGCCTCGTAGCCCGCGGGTGTGAGGATCACGTCCTTCAGGGAAGGCCTCCGGATGGTCTCAAATAAGAAGAACGAGGCGCTCCTTGCGCCACGCGGACGCGCATGGTAGCGCCGGGATACCGGGTTGCGCAAGCCCCGCGCGAGGTCGGCTGCTGGGCGGGCGTCTACCATCCCCCGCGACGATGGACCTCCGCGAGCCCTGGTCGATCGGGCCGGTCGAGATCCCGACCCGGCTCGTTCTCGCGCCGATGGCGGGCGTCAGCGTGCAGGCGTTCCGGCGTCAGGGCCGCCGGTTCGGGGCGGGGCTCGTGTGCTCGGAGATGGTCTCCAGCGCCGGGATCGAGCACCGCAACGAACGCACGCTCGGATACCTCCGCGTCGCGTCGGACGAGCATCCGCTCGCGATCCAGCTGTTCGGCTCGGAGTGGGCCGCCATGGCGGAGTCGGCGCGGATGATCGAGGCGGCCGGCGCCGACCTGGTCGACATCAACTTCGGCTGCCCCGTGCGAAAGGTGACGAAGACCGGTGCGGGGGCGACGTTGCTCGCCGACCCCGACCGGGCCGTGCGGATCGTGTCCGCCGTCGCCGACGCAGTGGGGATCCCGGTGACCGTGAAGCTCCGGCGCGGGATGCGCAACGGCTCGCGCGACTGCCTCGTGCTCGGCCCGCGTCTCGTCGACGCCGGCGCCGCGTCGCTGACGCTCCACCCGCGCTCGGCTCAGCAGATGTACACCGGCACGGCCGACCACGCGCTGACGGCCGAGCTCTCATCGCTTGTGGACGTGCCAGTGGTCGCGTCGGGGGACATCTGCTCGCACGCCGACGCGGTGGGTGTCCTCGAGCAGACGGGCGCTGCCGCGGTGATGGTCGGCCGGGCGGCGCAGGGGAACCCGTGGGCGCTCGCGGAGATCGTCGAGGGCGACTCCCGGAGTCCCTCGCGGGAGGAGATCGCGGCGGAGCTCGTCCTGTTCGTCCGCGAGGCCGTGCGTGAGCTCGGCGAACGGCGCGCGAGCGGCTTCCTGAAGAAGTTCTACGGCTGGTATCTCGGCCACGGCCGCTTCCCACGGCAGTTCCGGCAGGAGCTCGTCGTGCTCGACTCGACCGCGGAGGTCGAGCGGCGGCTGCTCGCGGCGGCGCCCGGCGCGATCGACCTCGTCGACCGGCTCGAGGCGGAGATCCCCCCCGGCGAGGCCGTCACGCTCGAGCTGCCGATCTCGATCTACGGCGGCGGCTAGGTTGCGACGGCTGCGCCGGCGCAACCTAGGACTGGGCGCGATCGTCAACTTGGCGCCTGGAGTGCTTGTGTTGAATCAACACAAGCGTCGTCAGGTCGCCGCCGCTCAGCGGTTGCGTCCGGCCGTCGCGGCGAGCGCGCCGAGCCCGACGAAGATCGTCCCCGAGACGTACCGCTGGACGCGCAGGAAGGTCCGGCTGCGTCTCAGCATGCCGCCGGCGGTTCCGGCGACGAGCGCCCAGACGAGATCGCTCGTGAGCGCGATTACGACGAACACGATCCCGAGCACGGCGAGCTGGCCCCGCGTCGAGCCGTCGGGATCGACGAATTGCGGCAGGAAGGCGAGGAAGAAGAGCGCGGTCTTCGGGTTCAGCACGTTGACGACGACGCCGCGACGGTACGTCCGGCCCAGCGTGGGCTCGACGGCGCGCCCGCCGATCCGCTCGTCGCGGCTGAGGAGGGTTCGGATCCCGAGCCACACGAGGTAGGCGGCCCCGAGCAGCTTCACGACGGTGAACGCCTCCGCCGAGGCAGCGAGGATCGCAGAGAGGCCGATCACGGCGGCGAGGACGTGGAACAGGCCGCCGGTCGAGATCCCGAGCGCGGAGACGATGCCGGCGCGACGGCCGCCGGGCACGCTCTGCGCGACGATGTAGAGGACGGCCGGCCCCGGCACCACCGCCAGCGCGAGCGAAGCGAGCGCGAACACGGCGAGCGCCCGCGTCTCGGGCATCACCGGTTCAGCTCCCAGACCATGCGCAGGCCGTCCAGCGTCAGATACGGATCGACGTGCCCGATCGTGGACGAGTGCGGCGCGACCAGCTCGGCGAGCCCCCCGGTCGCGACGACCGGCGCGCCCGGCGCCTCGAGCTCGCCCCTGATCGCCGCCACGATGCCGTCGACCTGACCCGCGAAGCCGTACACGAGCCCGGACTGCAGACCGGCGACTGTGGTCTTCCCGACCACGCTCTCCGGCTCGACATACTCGACCCTGACGAGGCGGGCCGCGCGCGCGAACAGCGCGTCCATCGACGTCTCGATCCCGGGCGCGAGCACACCGCCGACGTACTCCCCCGCAGGCGAGACGACGTCGAAGTTCGTCGAGGTGCCGAAATCGACCACGATCACCGGCGCGCCGAACCGTGCTTTGGCGGCAACCGAGTTCACGATGCGGTCGGGCCCGACCTCGCGCGGGTCGTCGTAGCGGATCGGGATGCCGGTGCGGACGCCCGGGCCGACGGCGAGCAGCGGCGCACGGGCCCAGCGCTCCGCCAGCCGCTCCCACTCGCGGAGCAGCATCGGCACCGTCGTCGCGAGGCAGATCGCCTCGACCGCGTCGGGGTCGAGCAGGCCGCCCAGGAGCACGCTCAGCTCGTCGCCCGTCCGCGTCCGGTCGGTCGCGAGCCGCCACTGGTCGGCGAGACGTGCTCCGTCGTAGAGACCGAGCACCGTCTGGGTGTTGCCGACGTCGACCGCGAGGAGCACGGCGCGAGGTTAGACGAACGACGAAGCCGTGACCGGCCCGCCGCGCGCCGGGCAACAGTCGCAAGTTACAAGTTGTAACTTGCGCGTCCCCGCGCGCATCCGACGCGGGGCAACCCGCGGGTCAGAACGCGTCGTCCTCCTCGGCGCGACGCGCCTCGCCCAGTCGCTCCGCGAGCGCCTCGGCCGTCAGCCGGGGCTCGTCGTCCTCGCCGCGGAGCTCCTCGATCGTCACGTCGCCGGACGTGTAGACCTCCGCCCTCGGGATGATCCTCGTCGGCCGGTTCTTGTCCCACACCCAGACGTCCTCCATCTGCGCGTGGAAGAAGGGATAGCTCGCCTGCGGCACGACCTTGAGGTCGAGCGTGTTGCAGAGGTAGGTCGCGTCCTGGGTGAGCACGCAGTACCGGAAGAGCGGGAACACCGCCGTGTACTCCCGCTTCAGCTGCAGCTCGAGCTCCGCCTCGAACTCGTCGAGCTCGTCGAGATGGCTCATGCCGGGAGTGTAGTCCCCACCGGACGTGGCTCGGGACGCGGAACGCGGGTCAGTCGCGACCGTCGGCGTCCAGCGCGCCGAGGAGATCCGCGACGGTGCCGCGCCCGGGCACGACGCGCCCGGGGTCGAGCTCCGCCAGCGGCTCGAGCACGAACCGGCGCTCGTGGAGGCGCGGATGAGGCACCGTGAGACCGGGCTCGTCGACGACCGCGTCGTCGTAGAGGAGGAGATCGAGGTCGATCGTGCGTGGCCCCCAACGCACCCCGCGCACGCGCCCGAGGCGCCGCTCGAGCTCGAGGAGCACGTCGAGCAGCTCGCGCGGCCCGAGCGACGTCTCGACGGCGACGACGCCGTTGAGGAACGGCGGCTGCTCGACGGGGCCCCACGGCTCGGTCTCCCGGATGCCGGAGGAGGCGACGAGCTCGATCTCCGGGTGCGCCCCGATCAGCTCGGCCGCCCGGCGGATCGTGGCGGCTCGGTCACCGACGTTCGAGCCCACGCCGACGAAGCCCCGGACGGGATCGCGCTCCCCGTAACGGGTTCTTAACTCTTCCCTCGACGTTCCACTCACAGTCCCGGGCGAGCATGCACTATCCGTCACGTGCCCATGCGCCGCGTCGTCATCACGCTCGCCGCTGCTGCGACGTCCGCGATCGGTCCCTCGGCTGCCGGGGCCATCGACGCGCCGGCGCGGCCCACGATCGTCCGGCTCAGCGCAGCCGCGGCATGCGTCGAGCCGGCCCGCCTGACGCGCTCGGGCGCGGAGCGGATCGACACCGGGCTGCGGCTCTGGCGCATCCCGGCCGACGCGGCACCGGGCCTCTTGCAGGGGCTGCGGGCGCGGGGCGCGGTCGCAGCCGCTCAGCGGGAGACCACGTATGCGGTCGAGCAGGCGGAGGTGACGGCCGATCCCCTCCTGATCGACGAGTGGTGGCGCGCGCAGATCGGGATCGACGGCCTCACCCCGCCGGGGCCGGGAATCCCGATCACGATCGTCGACTCAGGCGTCGACTTCGCCCACCCGGAGTTCGTGGGCCGGCCCAATACGATCGCGCTCAACAGCCAGGAGCCCGTGGGCGTGGGTGGGGAGCACGGAACGTCGGTCGCCTCGGTGATCGGCGCCCCCGTCAACGGCGTCGGGGTCGTAGGGGTCTACCCGCAGGTGGTGCTCCGCTCGTGGGACGCGGCGCTCGGCTCGGGCACGCGCCTGGACTCGGGACAGATCGCGGCCGGGATCCTCGCGGCCGCCAGGGCGGGCCGCGGCGTGATCAACCTGAGCGTCGGCGGAAGCCGCGACCTCGCGGTGGAGCTGGCGGTTGAGCAGGCGGTGGCGCTCGGGTCGCTCGTGGTGGCCGCCTCGGGCAACGGCGGCGAGGAGGGCAACGCTCTCGCGTACCCCGCGGCGCTGGCGCACGTCACCACGGTGGCCGCCACAAACGCCTCGGGCACGGTCGCCTCGTTCTCCAGCCGCTCGCCCTACGTCGACCTCGCGGCGCCGGGGGTGAACATCCTGGTCGCGAGCGCGCTCGGCGGGAACTGGCAGCCCGAGGACGGGACCAGCTTTTCCGCGCCGATCGTCGCCGGCGCCGCGGCGTGGATCTGGACTGCGCGACCCGAGCTCACCGCCCGGCAGGTGGCCGAGATCCTCCGCCGGTCCGCGCGTGACATCGGGCCGCCGGGCCGGGATCCCGCCACCGGGTTCGGCATGCTGGACGTCGCGGCCGCGCTTGCCCTGCCCGCGCCGGTGAGGGATCCGTTCGAGCCCAACGACGACGTGGACGAGGTCGACCCGGCGCGCGGCATGTACCTGAGCAAGGAGCCGCCGCTGACGAGCGCGACGAAGCGGCGGAGCCGGATCGCAGGCAGGGTCGACGCGTGGGAGGACCCGCGCGACGTGTTTCGCGTGTGGCTGCCGGCGAGGCGCCGCGTCGTCGTCGCGATGCAGGCGAACGGCAACGCCGACCTCTCGCTCTACTCGAGCAGCGCATCGACTGTGGCGGGGCGCTTCGCCTCGACCGGCCGGCTCTCGGTCGCGAACACGAGGGGGACGACAGAGCGTCTCGTCTACGACAACGCGGGCCGCGGTCGCTGGGCGTACCTCGCCGTCACGCTTCCGGCGACGACGACGAGCGCGACGTACCGGCTGGCGGTCACGAACGCCGCCCTCGGACGTCCCCGCGCCTGAGAACGGCTAGGGGCGCCGCTCGACGACGACGGCGGCGTGCTCGACGGGCGGGGAGAGCACGACGTCGGGCTTGCGCACCCGCACGCGGACGCGGACGAGCGGGAACCGGTGGAGGAGTGTCTCGGCGAGCGCCGCGGCGAAGGCCTCCAGCAGCCGGTACGCGCGCTCGTCCGACACGGCCCGCACGGACTCGACGACATCGCGGTAGTCGACCGCATCCTCGATCCGGTCGCCGGCCGCGACCGTCGCAGCCGTGTCGTCGTCGACGTCGAGCTCGAGGTCGACGAGGAACCGCTGGCCCCGCTCGCGCTCGTCGTCCAGCACCCCGTGGAAGCCGAAGAGCTCGATCCCGCGCAACTCGATCGTCACGGGGCGACGCTCCCGCGCTCGATCGCGGCTGCGGCCGCGAGCGCCTCCGCGTGGAGTCGGACGCCATGCACGCGGAACATCGTCGCGCCGCGCTCGAACGCCGCGACGGCCGCCCCGACCGAGGCGGGCTCGCTCCCGACCGGCCCCGGCGCGCCGACGACGCGCGCGAGCGTCGACTTCCGTGACAGCCCCACGAGGACCGGCCGCCCGATCGCGACGATCCGGTCGAGCCGCCGGACGAGCTCGAGGTTCTGGTCCGGCGTCTTGCCGAAGCCGATGCCCGGGTCGAGGCAGATCCGGCCCTCGTCGACGCCGGCCACGACGGCCGACTCGAGCCGCTCCTCGAGGAACGAGGCCACCTCGCCGACGACATCCTCGTAGCGCGGCTCGACCTGCATGGTGCGCGGATCGCCCTGCATGTGCATCAGGCACAGATCGACGCCTGCCGCGGCGACCACTGCTGCGAGCTCGAGGTCGCGCCGCAGCGCGCTCACGTCGTTGACCATCGCCGCGCCGAGCTCGATCGCCCGCGCCGCCACGACCGCTCGAGAGGTGTCGATCGAGACCGGCAGCCCGGCGAGCGCCTCGAGCACGGGCTCGACGCGGCGCAGCTCCTCCTCCGGCGTCACCCGCCCGGCGCCCGGCCGCGTCGACTCGCCGCCGACGTCGACGAGTGCGGCGCCGTCCGCGAGCATGCGCCGCGCCGCCTCGGCCGCCTCCGCGACCGACCCGTACGCCCCTCCGTCGGAGAAGCTGTCCGGCGTCACGTTGAGGACGCCCATCACCGACGGGCGCGGCCAGCGGTCGGCGAACGTATCGCCCATCGGGCGGACGGTAACGGGTCCCACGCGGGTGTCGGACTCGAAGGCCGACACCGAAGCGCCACTGTGCCCGACTTCGAGTCGGACGCGCGCGCACCGCGGCCGCTACGAGGCGGCGGGATCCGGCGGGGGCTGCATGGCCGCGCCGGGGAGCGGCCTCGGCGAGGGGCGCAGGAGCGGCTTCTTCTCGGCGTCGGGCTCCTCGGGCGTCGGCGCCGCGGGAGGCTCCTCGGCGAACACCGACTCCTCGGACTCGCCCTGGAGCAGCCGCTCGAACTGGATCTTGTCGATCGTCTCGCGCTCGATGAGGATCGCGGACAGCTTGTGCAGCTCGCCGAGGTGCTCGCGCAGCACGGTGGTCGCCTTGTCGTGGGCCTCCTCGATCACGCGGCGGATCTCGTCGTCGATCTCCTTCGCGATCTCCTCCGAGTAGTCGGGCTCGGCGCCCATCTCACGACCGAGGAACGGCATGTCGTGGTTCCGGCCGAGCACACGCGGGCCGAGCTTCTCGCTCATGCCGAAGCGCATGATCATCTGCTTCGCGGTCGACGTGATCCGCTCGATGTCGTTCGCGGCGCCGGTCGTCACCTCGTTGAAGACGAGCTCCTCCGCGGCGCGGCCGCCGAGCGTCATCGCCATCTGGTCCATCAGCGTGCCCTTCGTGGTGAGGTACCGATCCTCGGCGGGCAGCGAGATCGTGTACCCGAGCGCCTGGCCGCGGCTCACGATCGAGATCTTGTGCACCTCGTCGGTGCCTTCGAGGTAGTAGCCGACGAGCGCGTGCCCCATCTCGTGGTACGCGGTGATCTTCCGCTCCTTCTCCGAGAAGAGCCGCGACTTCTTCTCGGGACCGGCGATCACGCGCATGATCCCTTCCTCGAGCTCCGACTGGCCGATCGTCTTCGACCCGCGCCGTGCGGCGAGGAGCGCCGCCTCGTTGATCACGTTCGCGAGGTCGGCGCCCGTGAAGCCGGGCGTCGCGGCGGCGAGCACGTCGAGGTCGATCTCGCGCGCGAGCGGCTTCCCCTTCGCGTGCACGTCGAGGATCTGCTGGCGCCCCTTGCGGTCGGGTCGGTCGACGACGATCTGCCGGTCGAAACGGCCGGGCCGGAGCAGGGCGGGGTCGAGGATGTCGGGCCGGTTCGTCGCGGCGATCAGGATGATGTTGTCCTTCAGCTCGAACCCGTCCATCTCGACGAGGAGCTGGTTCAGGGTCTGCTCGCGCTCGTCGTGGCCCCCGCCGAGGCCCGCGCCGCGGTGACGGCCGACGGCGTCGATCTCGTCGATGAAGATGATGCACGGGCTCGCCTGCTTCGCCTGCTCGAACAGGTCGCGCACGCGCGAGGCGCCGACGCCGACGAACATCTCGACGAAGTCCGAGCCCGAGATCGAGAAGAACGGCACCCCCGCCTCGCCCGCGGTGGCGCGCGCGAGCAGGGTCTTGCCCGTCCCGGGAGGCCCGTAGAGCAGGACGCCCTTCGGGATGCGCGCGCCGAGCGCCTGGAACTTCTTCGGGTTCTCGAGGAACTCCTTGATCTCCTGGAGCTCCTCGACCGCCTCGTCCGCGCCCGCCACGTCCTTGTACGTGACCTTCGGCGAGTCCGGCGACATGCGCTTCGCGCGACTCTTGCCGAAGCTCATCACCTTCGAGCCGCCGCCCTGCATCTGGTTCATGAGGAAGATCCAGAACCCGATCAGGAGCACGAACGGCAGGAAGCCGGTCAGCAGCGCCCACCAGGCGCTCGTGCCGATGCCCTTCGAGTCGTAGGTGACGTTCTCGTCCTGGAGCACCTTCTCGTAGGCGACCTGCGACTCCGGCGAGGGGTAGTTGACCTTGACCTTCGTGCCCGAGTCGAGCACCGCCTCGATCGACTGGCGGTTCGGCGAGAACGTCACCTCGCTGACGTTCCCCTTCTTCGTCTCTTCGATCAGCTGCGAGTACGTCAGGTCCTTGCTGTTGTCGTGCCGCGGCATGAGCGTCTGGCTCGCCAGGTACACGAGCAGCACGATCACGACGAGCGGGAACAGCGCGCTACGGAAGAAACGATTCACGTGCTTCGGAGGGTAGCAGCGTGCCCCTGGTGCGCCACCCCCGCGCCCCGGCGCGCTTCAACCGGAATTTCCCTGGTCAGAGACCGTTCGGGACGAGATCGGGGTGCAAGACCCCTATATAGGGGAGGTTTCGGTACCGCTCCGCGAAGTCGAGGCCGTAGCCGATCACGAACCGGTTCGGGATCTCGAACCCGACGTAGCGGACGGGCACCTCCACCTCGCGTCGCTCCGGCTTCGTCAGCAGCGTGCAGATCTCGAGCGACGCCGGCTTGCGCGCCGCGAGCGTGCGCCTGAGGTACGAGAGCGTCAACCCGGAGTCGATGATGTCCTCGACCACGAGCACGTCGCGCCCCGAGATGTTGATCTCGAGGTCCTTGAGGATCCGCACGACCCCGGAGGAGTTCGTGGCGGCGCCGTAGCTCGAGATCGCCATGAAGTCGATCTCGCACGGCACCGCGAGCTCGCGCATCAGGTCGGAGATGAAGAAGATCGCGCCCTTCAGGACGCCGACCAGCAGCAGGTCGCGGCCCTCGTAGTCGGCGGAGATCTCCGCGCCGAGCTCGACGATGCGGCCGCGGAGCGTCTCCCCGTCGATCAGCACCTCGCCGACGTCGGCGTGGACCGAGGTCACGCGCGCCTCCGGTCGGCGTCGGCCCTCGCCGGGAGCCCTTCCCCGACGCCCGACGCCGGGAACGCGCGAGCGTCAGCGGGCGGCGCGACGGCCTTCACCCGTGCTCCCGCACGGCGCGCACGGCGCCCTCCCAGCCGGGCGCCTCCGCCAGACCGACCACCGTCACCACCGTACCGTCTTCGGTGGTGACGAGCGGCCACGCGTCACGCTCGTCGCGAGGCACCTTCGCGTCCACGAGCACATCCTGCACCTTACGCGAGCGGCCCGCGAGGCGATCCCCGGGCCGGCGCGTGCGGACGACGAGGCCCGGCAGGTCGGTCTCGAGCCGCCACGGGCCCCACGCGATCGTCCCCTCGAGCCGCAGCACGTCGTACGTGCGCACCGCGCGCACCCCGCCACCCAGGTCGGCACTGCGCGTCCCCTCGTGGGACGAGAGCAGCTCGACCAGCGTGGCCTCGAGCCCCCGCGGCAGTCGCGGCCGCTCCGCCCCGAGCGCGAGCAGGCTCTGCCGCGCACGCCCGTCGAGCTCCTCCAGGAGCGGCAGCACGCGCTCGCGGATCAGCCCGCGCTTCGTCGTGGGGTTCGTGGAGTCGGCTCGCCACTCGAGCCCGTGCGCGCGGCAGTACTCCTCCGTCTCCTCGCGCCACAGAGGGAGCAGCGGCCGCACCACGCCGTCCGCCCGGCGGACGCGGATGCCCCGGGTCGAGCCGCTCGACACGATCCGGTAGAGCACGGTCTCCACCTGGTCGGATGCAGTGTGACCCGTGGCGCGCAGCGCGCGGCCGGCCGTGAGCGCGTACCGGAGCTCACGCAGCTCGTGCTCGCTCCCCGCGGGCGGCGCGGCGACGACCTGGGCGCCGAGCCTCTCTGCACAGTGACGTGCGTCGGCGTCGGCCTCGGCGCCGCGTACGCCGTGGTGCACGTGCACGGCCTCCACCCGGTACCCGAGCTCGCGGAGCATGTGCCAGAGACACGTCGAGTCCGCACCGCCCGAGACGAGGCACGTCACCGCCCCGCCGGGGTCGATCAAACCGTGGGTGTGGATGTGTTCCTCGACGCGCGCCGCCACGCTCATCGACGAAGTGTGCCTCGGGGGAGCGGAGGGCAGGGCTCGAACGTCCCGCTCTCCGCGGGACGCGCGCGGGTCGAACGCGACATCGCCCGGGGGTGCGCCGATCGAGGGAGCGAGCGAAGGTGTGCTAGCCGTGCGGGTGGAGCTCGCCGAGCTGCGCCACCTCGGACGCGGGGGGCCTCGTCACGACCACAGGCACGCCGTAGTCGAAGAGCTCGACCGACAGCTTCGAGGCGGACGAGCTCCCGCCGCCCGTCCGGGAGACGCTCGCGTCGAGCCTCCGCAGGAGCGAGTCGCCGTCGACCCACACGTCGATCGGGATCTCGTCGAGCCCTGCATGCTCGATCGCGGCGAGGATCGTGTCGAGCGCGCCCGGGCCGGCCTTCGTCGCCGCCAGGCGGGCGACCTTCTTCGGGTCGAGGGCCGCTCGGTAGTGGGTCGTCTGGACGCCGCGCATCGTGTCGGTGCCGACCCGCTCGAGACCGCCCGACGTCGCGCGCAGGAGGCCGAGCACGTCGCCGGGGTCGCTCCCGCCGAGCGAGCCGAGCTGGCCGAGCTCGAGCCCGTGCGCACGGGCGAGCTCCGCGACGTCGCCCGTGACCCAAGACTTGCCCGAGGGCAGCGCCGGTCGCAGGAGAGGCGAGGACACGTAGACCTGCGTGCCCTCCCGAATCGCATCGAGCTTCCAGTCCGCCGGATCACCGAGTCCTGCGCCGAGCATCTGGCCGAGCCCGCCGAGGGCCTGCGCGAGCCCCGACAGGTCGACGGAGACCCTGGCCCGCTCCGCGGTCGTGTCGAAGGCGCCCGTCGCAGCGAGCGTGAACGACCGCGAGCCGAGCGTCTCCTCGGCATGCATCGAGAAGGACGCCGTGCGCGCGTCGGTGGTGCGGTCGGCGACCTGGGCGAGGTCGTCGACCGGCGGCGCGGACGACTGGGTGGCCCCGCAGCCCGCGACGAGCGCCGTCGCCGCCCCGAGCGCGGCGAGGGCCAACAGGAGTCGGAGCCGGCGTTCGGGCATGTCTGCATCGTACGGAAGAGCCGCGCCTCGACGGCGGCCGCGGAGCACGGACGCACGTGCGCTAGAACAGCACCGACCGGTAGTCCAGCACGTGCTGCATGCCGACGGTCTCGTACAACCGGATCGCAGGCGTGTTCTCGGCCCGGACGAACAGGCAGACGGCAGGCACCTGTTCGAGCAGCAGCCCGATCAGGTCGCGCAGCGCGCGGGACGCGTTCCCACGGCCGCGTGCCGGCGGGTCGACCCAGACCTGCTGGAGCTGGACGGCCTGCGGCGTCCACGCGGAGGCCTCGGCCTTGAACAGGATCACGCCGTCCTCGATCCACGCCCACGAGCGGCCCTCCGCGATCTGAGACCGCGTCCGCCACCTGAATCCGTTCGGGTCGCGACGCAGCGGGTCGACCGAGAGCTCCTCGAAGTGCGCACGTGCGCAGGCGGGCACCAGCACGTCGAGATCCGAGAGTCGCGCCGCGCGCAGCCCCGAGCCGCCCGGCTCGGGCGGCTCGACCGAGACGAAGACGGGCTGTCCGCGACGGTCCTGCCGCGCCTTGCCGAGCTTGCGCCGGCCCGACTCCCAGAGCTCGGTCACGGCCCCCTCCTCCCCGATCAGCATGCGCGGCGCCGACCGCCCCGCCTCGTCCACGAAGGCGTCGCAACCGCGGCCCGACGGAACGACGTTCGTGCCGAGGTGGCACAGCGCGCGCAGGTGCCCGTCGTCCTCTGCGATCGCCGCGAACCGTCCCTGCCCGCGGCGCGCGACGTCCTCGAGGAACACCCGCTCGATGGGGCTCTCCGCGCAGTAGTCGAGGATCTGCCCGATCGTCGGCTCGAGGGGACGGGAGCGCATGGCGCCACCACCTTAGGCGCTCTGCGCGACGCACTAGGCTTCCGCCATGCCAATCCACGTACGAGCGAACCAGGGTGACTACGCCGAGGCCTGCCTCCTGCCCGGCGACCCTCTCAGGGCGAAGTACATCGCCGAGACGTTCATGGACGACGTCGTCCAGCGGAACTCGGAACGGGGGATGCTCGGCTACACGGGCACGTTCCACGGCAACCCTGTCTCCGTCCAGTCGAGCGGGATGGGCTGTCCGTCGGCTGCGATCGTGATCGAGGAGCTCGTGCAGCTGGGGGTCACGAAGCTGATGCGGGTCGGGACGTGCGGCGGGCTCCAGCCCGACCTCGCGATGGGGGACCTGATCGTCGCGCTCTCGGCCACACCGGCGGACAGCACCTCGACCCACTATGTCCTCGGGGAGCCACACGCGCCGACCGCGGACTTCGGGCTCGTCCACGACGCGGTGCACCATGCGAAGGAGCTGGGCAAGCCGGTCCGGGTCGGCCCGATCGTCTCGAGCGACATCTTCTACCAGCCCGACCAGGGCCTCGCGGGTCGCTGGTGCGAGCGGGGAATCCTCGCGGTGGAGATGGAGGCCGCGGTGCTGTTCACGCTCGGCGCGCTGCGGAAGATCCGGGCGGGCTGCCTGCTGATCGTCTCGGACGTCGTCACCGACGGTGAGTTCGTGCGGATCACGGACGAGGAGATGCGTGCGGCCGTCGACCAGATGACGGAGCTCGCGCTCCATGTCGTCACCGCGGGCTGAGCCGGCGGGCACTTTCGCTGCGCGAAAGTGCCGGTGATGACGGCGCGGAACTCGCCTGACGCTTCTCGTCCGGACGGCGAGAAGTGCCTCTTCCTGGTCAACCCCGCCTCGGCGAACGGCTCGACGGGCCGTCGCTGGCCGGAGCTCGAGCGAAAGGCGGCCGCGGCAGGGCTCGAGGGTCGCGCGCTGCTCAGCGAGCGCCCGGGACACCTCGTCGAGCTCGCGCGCGACGCGGTCGCCGGCGGCGCCACCCGGCTCGTCGTCGTCGGCGGCGACGGGACGGTGCACGAGGTGGTGAACGGGCTGCTGCAGGCGCGTCCGACCGAGCCGCTCGACCTGGCGGTGCTCCCCCTCGGCACCGGTAGGGACTTCGCCCGCAGCCTCCGCATCCCGAGCCGCTTCGACGCGGCGCTCGAGGTGGCGCGCGACGGCGACCTGCGCACGATCGACGTCGGCCGCGCGACGTACACGGGCGCCGACGGCGAGGAGACGGCGTATTTCGCCAACTTCGCCGGGGCCGGCATCAGCGGGGCGATCGCGCGGCGTGCGAACCGGACGACGAAGGCGCTCGGAGGCAGGCTCTCGTTCCTCTGGGCGACCCTCGCGGTGTTCAGCCGCTGGCCGCCCGCCGAGATGACGGTCCAGATCGACGGCGACACCCGGCAGGTGCGCCTGCTCGAGGCGCTCGCGATGAACGGCGACTACACCGCCGGCGGCATGTGGGTGGCGCCCGACGCCGCGCCGGACGACGGCCGCTTCGACGTCGTCCTGATCGGCGACTTCTCGAAGCGGGAGTTCGCGACGACGTTTCCGAAGATCTATCGCGGCACGCACGTCGCGCACGCCAAGGTCGAGATCGCCCGGGCGCGGGAGCTTCGGGTCGATGCGCCCACGCCGCTGCCGATCGTCCTCGACGGCGAGCAGCCCGGCACGACCCCGGTGCGCTTCGAGCTCGTCCCGTCCGCGCTCGGCGTCCGCGTGCCCGCCGCGTAGGACCGCCGCAGCGCGCCGAGGACGGTGTGCTAGGCCCCGGCCTTGCGGGCCGGCGCCTTCTGCGGCGACGCCGGCTTCTGCGCGCGCTTGAGCGCCGCGATGTCCTTCTCGAGCCTCGCCACGCGCTGCTCGAGCGCGTCGATCCCGCGCACACGCCTCGAGAGGTCGTCGACGCGGAGCTTGAGGTCGTTGAAGGCGCGCACGGCGCGCGACCCGCCGGGGAGCTCCGCGAGGCGCTGAACCGCCTGCTCGCCCTTGCCGGCGAGCCGTCCGATCACGTCGTCGGTCGGCTTCGTCGTCTCCATGCAGCAGTCATAGCACGACACGCGCGTGCGCGCTGCCGGCCGCGGGCGCACCGAGGGCGCGTGCGACCCCGGCGAGGACGGCGCTCGTCCGCTCGCGGACGACGAGGGAGGCGTCCCCGTCGTACGGCGTCTCGCCGAGGTTGACGATCGCCACCGAGCCACCCGCTCGGAGCGTGTCCGCCGGCAACCCGGCCACGGGCCAGACCTCGAGGGAGGAGCCGAGCACCAGCAGGAGCCCCGTCTCGCGGCAGAGGCGCTCCGCACGCGACATCGCGTCGGGCGGGAGCAGCTCGCCGAACATCACGACGCCGGGCTTGAGGATCGCTCCGCACTGCAGGCACACGGGCGCGTCGCGCTCGACCAGCTGCCCGAGCACCCCGTCGAGCATCTCGACCGCTCCACAGGAGAGGCACGTGAAGCGACGGATCGAGCCGTGGAGCTCGACGACGTCCTCGCTCCCCGCGCGCGAATGCAAGCCGTCGATGTTCTGGGTCGCGACGGCGCGAACGTGCCCGGCACGCTCGAGCGCGGCGAGCGCCGCGTGGCCCTCGTTCGGCTCCGCGGCGACCAGCATCCGGACACGCGGCCCGTACCAGCGCCAGACCCGCAGCGGATCGCGTCGGAACGCGTCGATCGATGCGACCGAGTACGGGTCGACATGCTGCCAGAGCCCGCCCGCGGAGCGGAAGTCCGGGATGCCGCTCTCGGTGCTCATGCCCGCACCGCTCAGCACGACCGCGGGGCCGCGCTGCCCGATCAGCGACGCGAGCTCCTCGACGGGTGTCACACGCGAGATCGTACGCGGCGAGATACTCGGCCGTGATGGACGACTGGTTCGCCCACGAGGTCCGTGTGCGCTTCGCCGAGACGGACGCCCAGGGGATCGCCCATCACGCCTCGTACGTCGTCTGGCTCGAGGAGGCGCGCGTCGCCCACCTGGCGGCCCGTGCCGGCGGCTACCCCGCGATCCGGGCGCGGGGCGTCGAGGCCCTGACCACCGGTATCGAGCTCACGTACGAGCGCGCGGCGGGCTTCGACGACGTGCTCACGATCAGGGTGCGCTGCGCAGAGGTCCGCGGCGCGCGGTTCCGCTACGACTACGTCGTCGAGCGTCAGGGGGTGAGGATCGCGACCGGCTCCACCCGCCATGCCACGGTCGACGCCGGCACCCACCGTCCGGTCCGGATGCCTGCCTGGCTCGTCGAGGACCTGCTCAGCGAGCCGAGCCCGGAGTCGTAGGAGGAGTCGACCCGGCCGGTGCAGCGGCGGCGTCCGACGACGGCGCGGTCGCGTCGGTCGATGCCGCCCCGTCCTTCCCCTGCGCCGGCTGCTTCCCCTCCGTCGGCTTCGGCTTCGGCCGGGGCTTCGTGCCGAGCCGGACGACGGTCGGCTCCCCGACGTAGTAGCTGCGCCAGGTCGTGTCGTACATGAGCGTTCCGTCGGGGGCGTATACGCGGCGCGTGACGCTCGTCGAGCGCGGCGGGCTTCCCACCTGCTCGACGACCTTCTCGCCCTTGAACAGCGAGTCGTCGTCGATCCGCTGCCACGGCACCTTCCCCTCCGACACGAGCGGCGTCGTCTCGGTCTCGACCCGCCGCCCGGTCGGGGTCCCGTACAGGTTCACCGTCAGGGAGCCCGCGCCGACGAACGTCCGCAGGAGCAGCCAGTGGTCGGTGTCGTTGAGGAAGACCAGGTCGAGATCCGGGTAGTTGACGGTCGCGTCACGTCCGAGCGGGTAGTGGCTGATGTAGAGCGCGTGGTTCGTCCGCTTCTCGATCGAGAGCCCTGCCTCGAACGCCGCGTTGAAGACGGTCGTCGACACCTGACAGACGCCGCCGCCGATCCCGCTCTCCAGCTCGCCGTTGATGATCACGGGCGCCTCTTCGAATCCCTTGGCCGCATTGCGCTCGCCGGTCGTCTGGTTGAACGAGAACCGCGCGCCGGGGGCGACGAGCGCGCCGTCGATCAGATCCGCGACCAGGCTGACGTTGTGGAGCCGCCCCTCGGTGCCCCCGTAGGTCGTGGTGTACGAGCCGACGACGCCCGTGATGCCCATCGCCTCGGCGTCCGCGGTGCTCCGGGCGGGCACCGCCCGGTCGACGACGAGGGCCGCGGTGCGCCCGCTCGGCGCGAACACCGCCCGGTCGATCGCGCGTAGCGAGGCCTTGACGTCGAGCGCCCGCCCGTCCTGCGACGGAACGACGGTGATCCCGCCCGAGATCACCCGGAAGGTGGCGTCCCGAGGCTTGCGTCCGACGGTCGCGGCGAGCTGCGCGATCCACCGCGTCGCCGCCGGACCTCCGACCGTCACCGTGGTCCCGCCACCGGAGGGAAGGTCGAGGAGACGGGCGACGCGCCACCTCGGCAGCCGGTACTGAGTCGGCCCGAGCGTGAGGGTGACGGGGGCCGAGAGCGCGGTTCGCGCGGCCGCGAGCGCCGTGTCGAGCTCGCCCGCGGTCACCTCGGGCGCCGCCGCCACCACCGGCAGCCGGACGGGGCCCGTGCGGTCGAGCGCGGCGAGCGACGAGACAATCAGGTCGCTCGTGGCGCTCCGGTCGAGTCGCCGGCCCGAGCGCTCGGGAACGACCGCGACGGAGAGGCCGTGCCTGGTCAGCCTGGCGCTCGCGGCGGCCTGGTCGACCGCCGCGGCGATCTGGGAGACGGCGTAGCGAACGGCCGAGGGGTAGACGTCCACGGAGGGCTCGACGTCCTCGCCGAGCAGACGCGTCTGGATGCGCCGGAGCCCGCGAAGCGGCGCCAAGCCGTCGGACGCCTTCGCCGCCTGGCGGAGGGCCGCTCCCCATTCCGGACGCACGCCGAGCTGCGACGGAGTGAGCCTGAACCGCTCCCCTCCGGCGACGAACGTGACCGGCTCGTGCGCGAGCGCGTCCGCTCGACGCTCGAGGCGAGCCCGTGCGGCCGGGATCGCGAGACCGCCGACGTCCACGCCGGCGACCGTCGTCCCCTGGGCGAGGTGCGTCGGCGACCCGGCGAAGAGGCTCGCGGCGCCCACGCCGAGCACGAAGACGACACCCATCGCGAGGGTGGCTCGGCGCACCACGGGTCGCGGAGAGCGTCGGCGGCGCGCCATTCCCGAAACGCTCGTCGCGCCGGAAGACACGGTCTCGAAATGTAGCGCAGCCGGTCGCGTTTTCCAGTGCGGGTTGCGGCCCGCCGGACCGCTCAGAACACGAACAGCTCGACGCCGCCCGAGACGTTGAGCTCGATACCCGTGACGTAGGCCGCGAGGTCCGAGCAGAGGAACGCAATCGCGTTCGCCACGTCCTGGGGCTCGCCCGCCCGCTTGAACACCGTGCGGTTGGCGATCCGCTCGTTCATCGCGGGGTTCGCCATGTGGAAGGCCTCGCTGCCGATGATCCCCGGCACGATCGCGTTGCTCGTGATCCCGTGGCGGCCGCCCTCCAGCGCGAGCGTCCTGGTCAGGCCCAGCAGCCCCGCCTTCGTGGTCGAGTAGCTCGCCTGACCGAAGCCGCCGAGCGTGCCCGCGACCGAGGCCATGTTGACGATCCTCCCCCAGCCGCGCTCTCGCATGTGCGGCCACACCGCCTGGGCGCAGTTGAACGCACCCGTGAGGTTGACACGCAGGTCGCGCTCCCACAGGTCTGGCTGCTGGTCCGCGAACTGGCCGACGTGGTCGAGCGTGCCCGCGTTGTTGACGAGGATGTCCACCGAGCCGAGCTCCTCGACCGTGCGGGAGACGGCCGCGCCGACGTCCTCCCTGGACGTCACGTCGCAGCGCACCGCGAACGACCGACGGCCGAGCGCGCCGATCTCCTCCACGGTCGACTCGGCATGCACCATGCCCTGCGCGACGGCTGCCTGGGCGAGTACGCCGTAGCGGTCGGCCGCGCTCGTGTCGGACTCGACCAGGATGTCGGCGATCACGACGTCCGCACCCGCCTGCGCGAGGGTGAGCGCGTCGGCGCGCCCGAGACCGCGCGAGCCGCCCGTGACGAGCGCGACCCGGCCCGAGAGGTCGATCTCGAGGGACATCCGACCGGATCCTACGTCGCCCGGCCGTCGCTCGATCGGCACGTGTCGCCGGTACCCTCCCGGGATGTCTCGCACGGTCGTCGCCGCCGCGATCGCAGCCCTCGTTGTCGTCGTGGGCGGCGGGGTGGCCGCGTACCTCGCTCTCTCGGGCGACGGCTCCTCCGACGCGGCCTCGACGGGGGGGACGTCGACCGGCCCGACGACGATGACGATCCGCGTGCTCGCGTCGGTGACCACGGCACGCCCGGTCGACCTGCCGCCGCGCAACGTCGTGAACAAGGGCGACCGGGTCTTCGTCGAGTCGCGCCTGACGAACGCCGTCGAGCAGTTCGGGCGGCCGAAGGGCTCGATCGTCGGAGTCGACTACTCGACGATCACGTATCTGTCCAAGCGGGATCGGCTGGTGAACGCGCAGATCACCCTGCCCGGCGGTGGGCTCCACCTGCGCGGGACGCTCGCGGCGCCCCGGCCCGACCAGCCGGATGCGGTGATCAAGATCCCGATCATCAGCGGGACGCGGGCATTCGCCGGGGCGACGGGCACAGCCGAGTCACGCAGCGCACAGGGAAGCCAGACGCTGAACGTGTACCACCTGCGCCTGCCCTGAGACCCGTGCCCGGCCGGGAGCGAGAGCCGCGAGCGCTCCCGCCTCGTCTGCTTGCGCCTCTTCCTCCCGGAGCCCTACCCCGGCGGCGGCCCGAGTGAGCGTGCGTCGGATCGAGGTCGCCGAGCGCCGAGCACGGCTGGTGCGCCGCCATCGCCTCGCCCCCGCGCATCGCACCGACGACGTCGTCGGAGCGGCGCGCGCGGTCGTCGCGCTCCATTCGACCGACCCCACGAGCGTGTTTCTCTCGACGTGGGCGAGGACGGACGGGTTCGAGCCCGCCCAGCTCGAGCGCGCGCTGTACGAGGAACGGACGCTCGTCCGGATGCTCTGCATGCGGCGCACGCTGTTCGTCGTGCCGCGCGAGCTCGTACCCGTCGTGGACGCAGCGGCGGCAGAGGCCGTCGCCGCGCGCGAACGGCGCACACTCGAGAAGCTCGTCGCCGCGAACGGCGTCGACGACGACCCGGGCGCATGGATCGACGCGGCGTCCGCCGCGGCGCTCCGGGCCCTCTCCGCGAGAGGCCAGGCGTCCACGACGGAGCTCTCGGGCGACCACCCGCTCCTCGGTCGGAGGCTGCGGCTCGGTGCGGGCACTCGCTGGGAGACGGAGGTGGGCGCGGCGAGCCGCATCCTGCTGCTCCTCGCCGCCCAGGGGGCGATCGTGCGAGACAGGCCGCGAGGCTCATGGGTCGCCGGCCACTACACGTGGGTCCCGGCCGAGCGGCTCGGCCGGCTCGAGCCGGTCGAGCCGGCGCCCGCGAGGGCGGAGCTGCTCCGCAGGTGGCTCGCGGCGTTCGGGCCGGCGACGGAGACGGACATCCGCTGGTGGACGGGATGGAGTGCCCGCGACGCACGCGCCGCGCTCGCCTCCGTGCCGCACGCGGAGGTCCGGCTCGACGGCGTCCCCGGGTACGTGCTCGCGGACGACCTCGGGCCGGAGCCCGACCCGGCTCCGGCGGCAGCCCTCCTACCCTCGCTCGACCCCACCACGATGGGCTGGAAGCAGCGGGACTGGTACCTCGGGCCGCACGCCGGGGCCGTCTTCGACCGGAACGGCAACGCCGGGCCGACCGTCTGGTGGGACGGCAGGGTCGTGGGCGGCTGGGTGCAGCGGCCGGGCGGCGAGATCGCGCATCGCCTCCTCGAGGACGTCGGCGCCCAGGCGGAGGAGGCGATCGCCGCCGAGGCGGAACGGCTCGCGGCCTGGCTCGGCGACGTGCGGGTGGCACCGCGCTTCAGGACGCCGCTCGAGCGCGAGCTGGCCGGGAAGCCATGACGCAGGCAGCACAGGAAGGCGCGCTCCGACGACGGCTGGGCGCCGCGGACGCCACGGTGATCGGCATCGGGTCGATGGTCGGCGCGGGCGTGTTCTCCGCGATCGGCCCCGCGGCCGGCGCGGCCGGATCGTGGCTCCTGCTCGGGCTCGCGATCGCGGCGCTCGTCGCGTACTGCAACGCGCTCGCGTCGGCGCAGCTCGCCGCCCAGTACCCCCTCTCGGGCGGGACCTACGTCTACGGCCGCGAGCGCCTCGGCCAGTGGTGGGGCTTCGCGGCCGGGTGGTGCTTCGTGACCGGCAAGACCGCGTCGTGCGCGGCGATGGCGGTCACGTTCGGGGCGTACGCCCTGCCGGGGTCGAGGGTCGGTCAGCGGCTGCTCGGGATCGCGGCCGTGGCGGCGCTCACCTGGGTGACCGTGCGCGGCGTGGCGCACACGGCCCGCGTCACACGCCCGCTCGTGGCGGTGAGCGTCGGCGTCCTGATCGTCACCGTCGTCGTCCTGCTCGTGCAGGGCGAGACCGACGCGGACCGCCTCGCGGCCGGCGGATCGAGCGCCTACGGCGTGCTCCAGGCGGCCGGCCTGCTGTTCTTCGCGTTCGCCGGCTACGCCCGCATCGCCACGCTCGCCGAGGAGGTGCGCGACCCGGCACGCGCGATCCCACGCGCGATCATGACCGCGCTCGCGTTCGTGCTCGCGCTGTACCTCGCGGTGGCTCTCTCGGCGCTCCTCGTCGCCGGCCCCGAGGCGCTCGCGGCGAGCAGCGCGCCGCTGCGCACCGCGGTCGAGCTCGCGGGTGCGGCCTGGGCGAAGCCGCTCGTGGCCGTCGGGGCCGCCGTCGCGAGCCTCGGGGCGCTGCTGGCGCTGCTCGCCGGCGTCGGCCGGACGACACTCGCGATGGCGCGCAACCGAGACCTTCCCCCGCGGCTCGCCCGGGTGCATGCGGAGCACGCCGTCCCCCACGTCGCCCAGCTCGCGATCGCGGCGGTCGTGATCGTGCTCGTGGCGACGACGGACCTCCGCGGCGTGATCGGCTTCTCGTCGTTCGGCGTCCTCGTCTACTACGCGCTCGCGAACGCCTCCGCGTGGACGCAGGACGCGGATCACCGCCGGTGGCCCCGGGCGCTCCAGCTCGTCGGGCTCGCCGGCTGCCTGAGCCTCGCCGTCACGCTGCCGCTCGCGTCGGTCGTCGCGGGCCTCGGGGTCCTGGCGGTCGGGCTGCTCGGACGCCTGCTGGGCCGCCGGCTCGGCTCCGTCCGCTAGGGTGCCCTGCAGGCGATGAGGCCCGCCTGAAACCGCCCTCGTGGCTGATGGCTTCTACCGATGTTCCAGCCGGTGGAGGCCCGATGTCCAGTCACGAGCGCCATGATCCCGGGGCGCGCCTCCCGAAGCGGAGACGCTGGGCCCGCGGGGAGGTCCAGGCCGCGATCGTCGCCGGCGGCGTCGCCGGGGCACTCGGCCGGGCGGCGCTCGAGCGTGCGCATCCCTGGGACGGCCACGGCTGGCCCTGGCCGACGTTCGTGGCGAACGTCGCCGGAACGCTCCTGCTGGGGTACTTCGCCACCCGCCTGCAGGAGCGCCTGCCGCCTTCGACCTTTCGGCGGCCCATGCTCGGGACCGGCCTCTGCGGAGCGCTGACGACGTTCTCGGCCTTCCAGGTGGAGCTCGTCCGGCTCGTCCGGGACGGCATGCCGGGCCTGGCGGCCGCGTACGCGGGCACGAGCCTCGTGGCGGGCCTGGTCGGCGTCTACCTCGCGACCGCGCTGACCCGGCGCGTGCGTCTGTGAGCGCGGTCGACTGGGTGGGGGTCGCGCTCCTCGGCGGAGTAGGCGCGCTGCTGCGCTTCCGGCTCGACGAGCTGGTTCAGCGCCGCGTCGGCAGCGAGCTGCCCCTCGGCACGATGACGGTCAACCTCCTGGGGTCGTTCTGCCTCGGGGTCCTCACCGGGCTGTCGATCGGAGGCAGCGCGCTGCTCCTCGCGGGCACGGGCCTGCTCGGGTCGTTCACGACGTTCTCGACCTGGATGCTGGAGACGGAGCGGCTCGCCGAGGAGGGGGAAGGGCGGCTCGCGCTCGTCAACGTCGGCGCCTCGCTCGGCCTCGGCCTGGCCGCCGCCTCGCTCGGCTGGGTCGTCGGAGCGGCGCTGTGAACGACGACTGCCTGAAGCTGACGGTCTACTTCGGCGAGTCGGACCGGGTCGACCACCACCTGCTCTCCGACGCGCTCATCGACGTGTTCGAGGCGCAGCGGGTGCACGTCGCGATGCTCGTGCGCGCCGTCGAGGGCTTCGGGCTCGAGCAGGCCCTCCGCACCGACCGTTTCCTGAGCCTCTCGGAGGACCTCCCGCTCGTCGCGGTGGCAGTCGACGAGCGCGCCCGGATCGAGGCCCTGCTGCCGCGGGTCACGGAGCTGGTCACGGGCGGCCTCGTCACGCTCGAGCGCGCGCGACTGCTCCACGACGGCCTCGAGGTTCCCGACACACGGGATACGACGGACGACACGACGAAGCTCAGCATCTACCTCGGGCGCGACGAGAAGGTGCGGGGCCGTCCCGCCTTCGTCGCGGTGGTGGAGCTGCTCCACGCGCTCGGATTCGCGGGCGCCACCGCGTTGCTCGGGGTGGACGGGATGGCGCACCGGGAGCGCCGGCGGGCGCGGTTCCTCTCGGGCAACGACGCGGTGCCGCTCATGGTCGTTGCCCTGGGCGGCGCAGATGCGGTCCGGCGGGCGCTGCCGGAGCTCGACCGGCTGCTGACCGAGCCCATCGCCACCCTCGAGCGCGTCCGCGTGTGCAAGCGCGACGGGACGCTCCTCGCGCCTCCCACCCATCTCCCCGAGCGGGACGACGCGGGGCTCGGGATCTGGCAGAAGCTCACCGTCCACGCCGCCGAGCACGCGCGTCACCGGGGCAGGCCGCTGCACGTCGAGCTCATCCGCCAGCTGCGTGCCGCGGGCGCCGGCGGCGCGACGACCCTGAGGGGCGTCTACGGCTTCTCCGGAGGCCACAAGCCCCACGGCGACCGGCTCTTCCGTGTCCGCCGTCGCGTCCCGGTCATGACGACGATCGTCGACGGACCCGAGCGGATCCGTCGCTGGTTCGAGATCGTCGACCGCGTGACCGACGAGACGGGTCTCGTCACGAGCGAGCTGGTGCCCGCGTACCACGCGGTCGCCTCGGGGGGGCGGGTCGGCGGCGTGCGGCTCGCGCGGCCGCCGCGGTAGCAGGCGCTCTACGGGTTGCCCGAGAGGAAGATCTCCTTCGCGATCACGAGCCGCTGGATCTGCGACGTGCCCTCGTAGATCTGGAAGAGCTTCGCGTCGCGCATGAGCTTCTCGACGGGGTACTCCTTGATGTAGCCGTAGCCGCCGAAGACCTGGACCGCGTCGGTCGTGACCTTCATCGCGGTGTCCGCGGCGAAGCGCTTGGCGAACGACGAGTACTTCGTCGCGCTGCGCCCGTGACCCTGGTCGATCATCCAGGCCGCCTGCCACGTGAGCAGGCGCGCCGCCTCGATCTCCGCCGCCATGTCGGCGACGAGGAACGACACGCCCTGGTTCATCGCGATCGGCGTCCCGAACTGAACGCGCTCCTTCGCGTAGTCGACCGCCAGCTCGTAGGCCGCCTGCGCGACCCCAACCGCCCCGATCGCAGTGCCCGGCCGCGTGAAGTCGAGCGTCTGCATCGCGATCTTGAACCCGTCCCCCTCGTTGCCGAGCCGGTTCGCGGCCGGCACGACGACGTCCTGGAACGCGACCGCCGACGTGTCGGTGGCGCGCTGACCCATCTTGTCGAGGTGCTTCTCGATCGTGACGCCCTCGGCCTCCATCGGGACGACGAACGCGGTGAGACCGCGGTGGCCCTGGGAGCGGTCCGTGGACGCGAAGCAGACGATCCAGGCTGCCCGGCCGGCGTTCGTGATGAACATCTTCGAGCCGTTGAGGCGGTACTCCCGGCCTCCGGCCGAGCCCGCGCCGACCGCGGTCGTCTGGATCCCGGACACGTCGGAGCCGGCTCCCGGCTCGGAGAGCCCGAAGCAGCCGAGCACGGGCTCGGCGACGAGCGGGGCGAGCCATTCGCGCTTCTGCTCGTCCGTGCCCGCGACCAGGATCGGGCCGGCCGCGAGCCCGTTCGCGAGGATCGACGTGCCGATTCCGGAGCAGCCCCAGTTGAGCTCCTCGCCGACGAGCATTCCGTCGAAGGCCGACAGCTCCGGCCCGCCCAGCGACTCCGGCAGATGGAGGTTCATGAGGCCGAGCTCGTGCGCCTTCGCGACGACGTCCGCCGGGTGCGTCTGGTGCTCGTCGTACTCGGCCGCCTTCGGGCGGATCTCCTTCTCGGCGAACTCGCGCGCGAGCGCGCGCAGCTCCCTCTGCTCGTCGGTGAGCGCGAACGAAACCCCGCTCGCGACCCCGGCCTCCACCGTCGCCATGGCCCGCTCCTGACCGTCGATTGACTAGTCAGTCAAGCGTATCTGCGGCCGGCGGCGCGGGCAAGGCGCCCGTGTCCGGGGGCCCCATGCCCGGCGGCCCGTCGCCGGCGTCCGCCGGAGCGGGGACGACGGGCAGGCCCGCGCGCCGCCAGGCCGTGAACCCTCCGACGACGTCGCCGGCCCCCTCGAGCCCGAGGTCGAGGAGCGACGCCGCGGCGAGGCTGGACGAGAATCCCTCCGCGCACAGGAGCAGGAGCAGCTGCTCCCGCCCCTCGAGGAAGGGGTTGCGCCACTCGCTCGCCCGATCGACGCGCCATTCCAGCACGCTGCGCGGGATGTGGATCGAGCCGGGCGCGATCCCGTGGCGCCGGCGCTCGTCGCTCGAGCGAAGGTCGACGATCAGCGCCGACCCGGCGGAGGCGGCCGCCCATGCCGTCTCGGGCTCGACGCGGACGATGCGCGCCCGTGCCGCCGCGAGCAGCCCGTCGACGCCCGGTCTCGACCCGTCGGCCACGGGGCCATCATCGAGGCGCGTCCCGCCCGGTGTCCAGCACGAGGCGGCAGTGCGCTGCCTCGCCTCTACAATCAGCCCAATCCACGCCGGAGGGCATCCGTGGCGACGACCACCGCAGCACGACCCGATCTCGATCCCCTCGACTTCCTCGCGCTCGACGCGCTGCTCGACGACGAGGAGCGGGCGATCCGCGACACCGTCCGCCAGTTCGTGCGCGAGCGCGTGCTGCCCGAGGTGGGCGATTGGTTCGAGCAAGGGATCCTGCCGCAGGAGATCGTGCAGGAGCTCGCCGGCCTGGGCCTGTTCGGCATGCACCTGGACGGGTACGGGCTCCCCGGCGCGAGCGCCATGGCCTACGGGCTCACGTGCCTGGAGCTCGAGGCGGGCGACGCGGGCATCCGCAGTGCGGTGTCGGTGCAGGGGTCGTTGGCGATGTTCGCGATCTGGCGCTGGGGCTCGGAGGAGCAGAAGGAGCGCTGGCTGCCCCCGATGCACCGCGGCGAGGCGATCGGATGCTTCGGGCTGACCGAGCCCGACGCGGGGTCGGACCCCGGCACCATGCGCACGCACGCGCGACGCGACGGGGACGACTGGATCCTCAACGGCGCGAAGATGTGGATCACGAACGGCACGATCGCGGACGTCGCCGTCGTGTGGGCGCGCACCGAGGACGGCGAGATCCGCGGCTTCCTCGTCGAGCGGGGGACGCCCGGCTTCTCCGCGCCCGAGATCCACAAGAAGATCTCCCTCCGCGCGTCCGTCACCTCCGAGCTCGTGCTGCAAGACGTCCGAGTTCCGGGCGACGCGATGCTCCCCGGCTCGTCCACCCTGCGCGGCCCGCTCTCCTGCCTCGACGAGGCGCGCTTCGGGATCGTGTTCGGCGCGGTCGGAGCAGCACGCGCGTGCTTCGAGGAGGCTCTGTCGTACGCGAAGGAGCGCATCGTCTTCGGCAAGCCGATCTCCGCGTACCAGCTCACGCAGCAGAAGCTCGCAGAGATGGCGCTCGAGGTGAACCGCGGCTACCTGACCGCGATCCACATCGGCCGGATGAAGGACCACGGCACCCTGCGCCCCGAGCACGTCAGCCTCGGGAAGATGGGGAACGTCCGCGGCGCGCTCGACGTGTGCCGCTCGGCCCGGACGATCCTCGGCGGCAACGGGATCACCCTCGAGTACCCGGTCATCCGCCACATGAACAACCTCGAGTCGGTGCTCACCTACGAGGGCACCCACGAAGTGCACACCCTCGTCGTCGGCCAGGCGCTGACAGGCGAGAACGCGTTCGGGCGCGCCTGACGTCGTTCAGCCCCGGGCTTCGACCGGCGAAGGGACGTCGGCGCGCCGGAGCCTGCGCACCTCGGTCACGCCGACCGGGCCGACCTTCGCGGCGGCGGACACCAGCGCGGCGGCCGTGAACGCGGTGTCCACGCCGACGAGCTCGGAGATCGGGCCCCACAGGGCGAACCCGATCGGCATGAACACGAGCGAGATCGCCCAGTCGTACGACGACACGCGCGAGAGGACGTCGTGCGGCACCTCGCTCTGGAGCACCGTCTCCCAGAGCGTGTTGGCGACCACGATCGACACGAACGCCGCGAACGCGCCGACCGCGATCGCGGCGGTCGGCACCGGCAACGCGAAGAGCAACAGGTAGACGGCCATCCCCAGGGCGACCAGGTGGCTCGCGAGCAACGGCCGCGCGGGACGCCACCGGAGCGCGACGATGCCGCCGAGCGCTCCTCCGATGCCGCCCGCGGTGACGATCGCCCCCCACGCGGCCGCACCGCCCAGCTCCTCCCTGGCCACGACCGGCCCGAGCACCCCCTGGGCGCCCCAGGCCATGTTCCCGATCCCGAAGCTCGCGAGGCTCGCCCAGAGCCAGCGCCGCGCGCGGACGGCGCGCCACCCCTCCGCGAGCTCCGTGAGGAACGCGCGCCGCACGGCCGGCAGTTGGGCATCGACTCGCAGCGCCCCGAGGATCGCGGCGCTCGCGGCAAACGTCGCGGCGTCGACCGCGAACACCCAGCCCGCGCCGACGGAGGCGACGATCAACCCGGACAGCACCGGACCGGCGATCCAGCTCGCGCTCCGGGTGAGCCCCAGCAGCGCGTTCGCGTTCTGCAGCCGGCCGCGGCTGACGGTCTGCGGCACCAGCCCGGTCGAAGCCGGACCGAAGAACGACTCGGCCGACCCGACGACCACGGCGAGCACGACGAACTGCCAGAGCTCCGCGCGGTCGGAGATCACGAGCACCGCCAGCGCCAGCATCGCGCCGCAGCGCACGAGGTCGCACGTGAGCATCACGACCCGACGCTCGAGCCGGTCCGACCAGACCCCGCCTGCGAGGACGAACACCGAGTGGGAGAGCGTGAACGCCGCGAACACGAGGCCGAGGTCACCCGCCGAGTCCGTCGCGTCGAGCACCGCGAAGGTGAGGGCGACGGGGGTCATCGCGTCGCCGACCGCGCTGGTGGCGGCCGCGAGCCAGAGCAGCCGGAACGGCCGCTCGCGGAGCGCGTCGAGGCTCCGGGCCTTCACCGGTCCCCGAGCGCGCGCTCCGCGCGCCCGAGGCGTGCGACGAACGGGATCGCGAGCAGGATCGGGACGCCGAGCACCGGCCACAGCGCCTGATAGCCCTGCGTGGACTCGAGCGTCGGGCCGAGGAGATCGATCACGGCGCCCGCCACGAGGGGGCCGATCACGAGCCCGACGCCCTTCGTCGTGGTCGCGAGACCGGAGATCGCTCCACGCTCGCCGGGTGGCATCAACTTGAACAGCAGGCCCCAGGCCAGCGTCATGACCGTGCCGCCCGCGACCGCCACGAGGAAGATCAGGGCGAGGTACCACGCGTGCCAGGTCGTCCCCAGCCCGCCGGCGAGGAGCCCGACGCCGTAGACGGCGGACGCACCTGTGATCACGCGGGCGAGGCCGACACGGTCGCCGAGCCGCCCGGCGAAGAGCGCGGCGATGATGTAGCCGGCGGCGACGACGGCCAGGATGTACGTCGACGTGACGAGCGGCTCACCCAGCCCGACCGTGACGTAGAGGACGACGAACGTCCGGGCGCCGGCGAACGTCCCCTCCCACGCGGTGTTCGCGACGAGGAACGTCGCGACCTCGCGATTCGTGCGCAGCACCCGCCAGGAGTGCCGGACGTAGGTACGCACGCCCTCGAACACGCGGCCGTGGCCGCCGTCCTCGGTCACGAGCAGGATGGGCACGGCGCACGCGGCCGAGACGATCCCGGCGGCGACGAGGAACGGCGCCGGCTTCCACAGGTGGAAGAGGTACCCGCCGCCGATCAGGGCACCCCCGATCGCGATCCCCCGGAAGACGTGCTGGACACCCTGGGCGCGTCCGAACACGTGCTCGGGGAGCACGTCCGGGTACAGCCCGCGGTACGGGGGCTCGTACACGTAGTACGCGAAGAAGAGCCCGAACAGCATCAACGCGGTCGTCCAGAGGTTCGGCATGAACGCGAGGAGCGCGAGGGCGAAGGCCATCGGGCCGAGCGCCGCCAGCATGAACGGCCGCCGCCGCCCGAGGGGCGTGTGGAACGTGTCGCTCCACGGCCCGATCACGAGGGGGAGAGTGAGCGCGAAGAACCCCTCGGCTGCGAGCACCAGCCCGACGAGCGTGGTCGAGTCGGTGTAGCGGCCGAGAATCGGCGGCAGGTACGCCGCCGTCGTGGTGAGCGCCCACGCGAGGCCGAGCGCGCCCGCCGCGAGGGCGAGCGTGTCGTGCCGCGCGGCGTCAGGCGACGACCGGCGCCCGGACGAGACCGTCGCTGACGATGTCGACGATCGTGCGCTCGGCACGGGCGACCTCCTCGTCGCCGTCGGGGAGCCTTCCCATCACCCAGCCCGTGAGGATCTCCTCGAGGCCGCCGTACACGACCCAGCTCGCGAGCCGCGCGTCGAGCTCGTCGCGGAAGACGCCCTCCGCCTGTCCCTGCTCGATCACACGCTGGATCACCTCGAAGCCGCGGCCGATGTGGTCGACCTGGTTCGCGAGATGCGTGCTGCGGCCGACCTCCCGCACCATCACGGTGACGAGGTCCGGGTCGTTCCGCCACGTGCGCAGGAGAATCTTGACGAGCCCGTGCAGCTTCTCGTCGGCAGGCTCGTCCGACGCCTCCACGCGCGCGAACCGCTCGAGGAGCTCGCCCCAGTTCTCGCGGAAGACCGTCTCGAGCACCTCGTCCTTCGACGAGAAGTAGTGGTAGAGCAGACCGTGGGCCACTCCGGCTTCCTCGGCGATGTCCCCGACACGGGACGTGTGGAACCCGCGGCGCGCGAAGACGCGCACCGCGGCGTCGAGGATCAGCTGTCGCTTCTCCTCCGCGCCCGTCGGGCGGTCGCCTGGCGCGCGTTCCCGCGCGATTGAACGGTCAGTCAACGTCCGGTCAGAATAGGCGCGGTGCCCGACGAGCCGCAACAACCGCTGGCGGGGATGCTCGCGGTCGACCTCACCCGCTACCTGCCCGGCGCGTTCGCGAGCCGCGAGCTGCTGCTGCTCGGCGCGCGCGTCGTCCGGGTCGAGGCTCCCGGCGGCGACCCGATGCGCCGGACGGCGCCCGGCTGGGACGAGGCCCTCCGCCGCGGCAAGGAGTCCGTCGTCTGCGACCTGAAGCGGGACGTGGCGTTCGCGCGCGCGCTGTGCGCACGGGCCGACGTCGTACTCGAGGGCTTCCGGCCCGGGGTCGCGGACCGCCTCGGGATCGGACCGGGCGACGTGCCTCCGCGCGTCGTGTACTGCTCGGTCACGGGCTTCGGCGCCACGGGCCGTCACGCCGGGCGGGTCGGCCACGACCTGAACTACATGGGCTGGGCGGGGGCGCTCGCGGACACGGCGCCGGGCATGCCGCCGGTGCAGGTCGCCGACCTCGCCGCGGGCGCGCTCCGGGCCGTCGTCCAGGTGCTCGCCGCGCTCCTGCAGCGGGAGCGCACGGGGAAGGGAGCGAGGCTCGTGGTCTCGATGACGCACGGGTCGCACGACCTCGTCGCGCACCGGCTCGGCGGCGACCCTCTGCCACGTCTGCTGACCGGCGGCCTCGCCTGCTACGCGACGTACGAGACCGCGGACGGCCGATTCCTGACGCTCGCCGCCCTCGAGACCGCGTTCTTCGACCGCGCCTGCACGCTCCTCGAGCGGCCCGACCTCGCCGCGCGCCAGTACGGATCGGACCAGGACGCTCTGCGACGAGAGCTCGCCGCGCTCTTCCTTAGCCGCACGCTGGGCGACTGGCTCGACCTCTTCGAACAGGAGGAGGTCTGCGTCGGTGCCGTGGCGACGCTCGCCGAGGCGCACGACGACCTCGGCCCGTGGCCCGACCCTCCCCGTGACGTGGCGCTCGGGGCGCACACGGAGGCCTGGCGTGCGGAGCTGGGCCTCGGAGGCCGCCCCGCCTGACGCATTCACCGCACGCGGTGCGGAAGCCCGTCGCGCCGTTTCGTCGGCTCGTCCAGCCCCGAACACGCCGACGGCGGCGGACCTCCTCCTCACCGCGGGAGCCGGGTGAGAGAGCCGGGCAGGCGCGACCGCCGCAAGTTACAAGTTGTAACTTGCGTCACCCGCACCGCGCCGCAAGTCCCACCCGGGAGACGCGTCAGGCGGGCGAGAGGCCGAGCGCGGCCGGGAGGGCGAGGAGCGTGTCGATGCGGTCGGGCTCGTCGACGAGGAGGCCGTCCCGGTCGACGAGGATCGCCCGCATGCCGAGCGCGCGGGCGCCCTCGATGTCGTCGGCGTAGCTGTCCCCCACCATCGCCGCCTCGGCGGGGCTGGCCCCGAGCGCGGCGAGCGCTGCCTCGAAGATCGAGCGGTGCGGCTTCACCCGGCCGTGGAGCACCGAGCCGACGCAGACGTCGACGTCGAGCCCGTGATGGCGCGCGAACTCCTCGAGGTCCCGCTGACCGTTCGAGACGAGACCGATGCGGAGGTGCCCCGCGCGCAGCGCCGCCAGCGCGGGAAGGGCGTCCTCGTAGAGGAAGAAGTTCTCGTGCCGCTCCCACTCGCGCACGACGTCGAGCGCGCAGGAGCGGGCTCCGGCCCCCTCGCCGCCCATGCCCACGACGATCTCCTCGGTGAACGCGATCCAGAGCTCCTCGTCGTGGACGAGCTCGGGGTGGCGCTGGAGGTTCACGAGCGCGTCCCGGCGCGCGTCGTCGTACCGGCCGGGATCGAGCGTCAGGCCGTGACGGGCTCCGATCCGCGCGTACCCCTCCGGGCCGAGCTCCGGCCCGGGCCGGAACAGCGTGAAGTCGACGTCGAGCAGAACCGCCTTGAGCACGGGTCGAGGATACGTGCGCTCCCGTTCGGTACGCTTGGCGGCCCCGGGGTGTGGCGCAGCCTGGTAGCGCGCTCCGTTCGGGTCGGAGAGGCCCCCAGTTCAAATCTGGGCACCCCGATGGAGACGTGGGGGAACCCCGGTTCCCCCACGTCCGCTCTCTGACGTGGGGCGCGATCGGGGACCCTCGCGTGCGGGGAGCCACAGGCGGACGGGACGCGCCGGACGGGGCCGGCCGACCGCCGTAGACTCGACCCCGATGGCCCTCCGGGACGAGATCGTCGCCCATGCCGACGCGCTGCTCGAGATCGAGCGGTTTCCCGAGTTCGCCCCGCAGGGCCTTCAGGTGGTCGGCTCGGACGCCGTCACGACGATCGCCTGCGGCGTCTCGTGCTCCCGCGAGCTGTTCGAGCGCTCGGTCGGGCTCGGAGCCCAGCTCGTGCTGGTGCACCACGGCCTGTTCTGGCGCAACGAGCCGCTCGTCGTCGATGCCCGGCTGCGCGGCCGGCTCGAGGCGCTGTTCGCAGGCGACGCGTCTCTCGTCGCCTACCACCTCGCGCTCGACGCACACCCGACGCTGGGCAACAACGCGCAGCTCGCGGCTCGCATCGGGGCGACGCCGGACGGCCCCTACGGGAGCGTCGGGCTCGGCTGCACGCTCGCGCCGGTCTCGCTCGACGAGCTCGTCGGACGGGTGGAGGAGGTCGTCGAGCGGCCCGCCCTCGTCCTGCGGGGAGGCGACCGCGACGTCCGCCGGCTGGCGGTCTCGACCGGGGCGGCGGGCTTCGACCTCGCCCGCGCGGCACATGTCGGCTACGACGCCCTGCTGACCGGGGAGGCGGAGGAGCCGAGCGCCGCGACAGCGCGCGAGCTCGGCATCCATCTGATCGCGGCCGGTCATCACGCGAGCGAGCGGCTCGGCGTCCAGGCCCTGGCAGCCCATCTCGCCGAGCGCTTCGCGCTCGACTGGCACTACGTCGAGGTCGAGAATCCCGTCTGAGCGACGGCGGCTCCGCGGCGATTGCAGAAGACCCGCCCCTCCGAGTATCCTCGGAGCATATGGACGTTTTCGGGAGGCGGGCCCGTTGACCCCCGCCGCCAACGTACGAGCGCCGATCGAGCCCGTTCGAACGCGAGAGCGTCGACGGGCTTTTTCGTCGCCCGGAGAGAGAGGACACGGCCGATGGCGAATCACCTGACGCCCGACGAGCTCGCGAAGGAGCTCAACATGGATCGGGAGTCGATCATCCGGATCTGCGTCGCGGAGGGCGTCCCCATCTACCAGGGGAAGATCGACAAGCACCTATTCCAGGCACAACTCCAGGCGGTCGGCGCCGCACAGCAGGCAACGGGCTGAGGGCTGCCCCCGACGGGGATTCGCGGGCCCGGCTCCGGCCGGGCCTTTGCGTTCCTCAGCGTCGCGCCGCGCGCGAGCGGGCGGGCTTCTTGTCCGGCTTGCCCTGCGGCTGCCCGTCGGCGCGCTTGGCGCGCGAGGTGGACTTCGCGGCCGCCACGCTGGCCTTGAGCGCCTCGATCAGGTCGACGGCCGGCTCCGGCTCGGGGGTCGGCTCGGGCTCGGCGATCTCCTCACCGCGGAGCTTCGCCTCGAGGAGCGCACGCAACTCGCTGCGGTAGCCGCTCGACAGCTCGTCCGGCTCGAACTCGGCCGCCAGCCCCTGCACGATCTGACGCGCGAGGTCGAGCTCCGGCTTCTTCACGTCCGTCTCCTCCATGGCCTCGTCGATCTCGGCCTGCGAGTAGACGTCCTCGGCCAGGTAGAGGGTCTCGAGCACGAGCCCCTGCCCGCGCGGGCGCACGAGGCAGATCGACTCGCGGCCGGAGCGCACGAACCGCCCGATCGCGCCCACACCGGCTTCCTCCATCACGTCGAGCAGGAGCTTGTACGGCCTGCGCTGCGCGGCGGCGGCGCCGGGGACGAGGAAGTACGTGCGGTCCATCCAGATCGGATCGACCTCCGACAGGGGCACGAACCGCTCGATGTCGATCGTGCGCGAGTCGTCGCGGCGCTCGAGCGCCTCGAGCTCGGCGTCCTCGACGACGACGAACTGCCCCTTGGCGAACTCCCAGCCCTTGACCAGCTCGTCGGCGGACACCTCCTGGTCGTGCGCGGGGCACCAGCGCTTCTGCTTGATCGGCGTGAGGTCCTCGCGGTGGAGCAGGCGGAAGGACACGTCCGACTGGCGCGCGGCGGGCTTCGTCGCCGGCGCCAGGCCGACGGGGATGCTCACGAGGCCGAAGCTCAGCGATCCGTTCCAGGTGACGCGCATGACCCTCCAGTCTACGGGGCGGACGTCGGGATTCGCGGCCGCGAGCCGGATCCCTGCGACAGTGGAGGTGTCCGTGGCTCCGTTCGCTGGCGCACGACCGTACTTGCGGGCACGTCCACTACAGTCTGGCCGATGGCCGGGAACCGCACGATTCCGCGCCTGTGGCGCGACGCCGTCGCGGGCAACACCGGGACCGCCTACCTGGTCGACGACGCCGAGGGCTGGCGGGAGGTCTCCTGGACGGAGGCCGCGGAGCGGGTCGAGCTGATCGCGAACGGCCTCCTCGCACGTGGGGTCCGCAAGGGAGACGCGTTCGGGATCCTCGCGCGCAACACGCTCGAGTGGGCGCTCTTCGACTTCGCCCTCGCGCACGTGGGGGCGGTCGGCGCCGCGATCTACGCCAACTCGGCCCCTCGAGACGTGCACTACGTCCTCGAGCACTCGGAGGCCGTCGGCGTGCTGTGCGAGGACGACACGCAGCGCGCGAAGGTCGAGGAGGGGCGCTCGACCCTGCCGGCGCTCCGGCACGTCCTGACGTTCGCCGACCTCCCAACGCTCGAGGACGAGGGACGCGCGTACCGCGAGGCCCACCCCGGGGCGCTCGACGAGGCGGTTGCCGCGCTCGACGAGGAGGACCTGTTCACGTTCATCTACACGTCCGGCACCACCGGCCCGCCGAAGGGCTGCATGATCCGGCATCGCAACTACTACGCGATGGTCGCCGCCGGCGACGAGCTCCCCCAGCGCAGCGGACCCGGCGACGTGATGCTCCTGTACCTCCCGCTCGCGCACAACTTCGGGCGCCTCATGCACCTCGCCGGCCCCTACCAGGGATACGCGATCGCGTTCCTCGCCGACCCGCTCGACGTCGCCCGGGCGATCCCGGAGGTGCGGCCGACGATCCTGCCGAGCGTCCCGCGCCTCTACGAGAAGGTGCACACCGCGATCACCGCGTCGTTCGCGGAGACCAGCGGCGTCAAGCGACGCCTCGTCGACTGGGCCCTCGACGTCGGCCGTCGGGAGAGCGCGCTGCGACGGGAGGGGCGCCGGCTCCCGCCGATGCTCGCCGTCCAGCACCGACTCGCCGACCGTCTCGTGTTCTCGAAGGTGCAGCAGCGGCTCGGTGGGCGCCTGAGGCTCCCCATCTCGGGCGGCGCCCCGCTCGCGAAGGAGATCGCGGAGCTGTTCGACGCCATGGGCATCCGCATCATCGAGGGGTACGGCCTCACGGAGTGCACGACGGCCGCGACGACCAACAGGAGCGACGGCTACCGGTTCGGCACGGTCGGCCAGGCGCTGCCGGGATTCGAGCTGAGGCTGGCCGACGACGGCGAGCTCCTCGTCCGCAGCGAGACCGTGTTCGCGGGCTACTTCAAGGAGCCCGAGGCGACCGCCGAGATCCTCGACGCAGACGGCTGGCTCCGGACGGGGGACATCGCGACGATCGACGAGGACGGCTTCGTCACGATCACGGACCGCAAGAAGGACATCCTCGTCACCGCGGGCGGCAAGAACATCGCGCCGCAGAACCTCGAGAACGACCTCAAGACGTCGCGCTTCGTGTCGCAGGCGCTCGTCGTCGGCGACCGCCGGCCGTACCCCGCGGCGCTCATCACCCTCGACCCGGGTGAGATCGCCAAGTGGGCGCAGGAGCGCGGGCTGGACGACGATCTCTCGGCGCTCGCGCGGAACCCGCAGGTGGTCGACCTCGTGGCGGGGATCGTCGACGACGTGAATCGCGACCGCTCGCGGTACGAGCAGCTCAAGCGCTTCGCGATCCTCGGGCGCGACTTCGACATGGAGCGTGGCGAGGTGACGCCGACGCTGAAGCTCAAGCGGCGAGTCGTCCTCGAGCACTTCGCCGCCGAGGTCGACGACCTCTACGACGGCGCGAATCCGGCTGCGCCGGACTCGCACTAGCCACGCGAGCGCCGGGTCTCCGGCGCGGAGGCCAAGAAGCAGTTGCGACCGCGACGGCGGGCGCCTTCAGGGATGTGCCCCGCCGCAGGCGGGGATCAAAGCGGCCGGAATCCGCGCGAGCGGATTCCGGCTTCGCGAACAAGCCAGCGCCGGGTCACCCGCGCGGAGGCCAAAACGCAGTTGCGACCGCGACAGCGGGCGCCTTCAGGGATGTGCCCCGCCGCAGGCGGGGATCAAGCGGCAGGAATCCGCGCAAGCGGATTCCTGCTTCGCGAACGAGCCTCAGAGGCGTTTGGCGCCGACGTAGGTCGACGCGTACCACGAGTCGCTCAGGCTCGAGATCTTGACCACGTCGCCGGTGTGCGGCGAGTGGATGAACTGGCCGCCGCCGATGTAGATGCCGACGTGACCGAGGCCGTCGAAGAAGACGAGGTCTCCGGGCTCGAGCTGGTCGCGCGAGACGTACGAGCCGACCGTGTTGTACTGCATCGCCGCGTTGTGCGGCACCGAGACGCCCATCTGGCCGTACACGTACATCACGAAGCCCGAGCAGTCGAACCCGGACGGGCTCGCGCCTCCCCACACGTACGGGGTGCCGAGGTACTGCATCGCGACTCCCACGACTCCGCCGTACTGGGACGGGGGCGGCGGAGCGGCGTACGTCGAGGAGTCGACAGGCGGCGGCGTGTACTGGAGCGCCTGTGGCTGGGAGGCCTCCGCGCGCGTGGCAGCGAGTCGTGCCCGCGCCTGGGCCTCGAGGATCGCCTGACGGCGGGCCTCGGCCGCCTGCATCCGCTTGATCTCGTCCTGGACGGAGGAGAGCAGCCGGCGGCGCTCGGTGAGCTGCGACTCGATCCAGTGGCGTTGCGCCGCGCGCTCGGCGACGACCTGCGCCTGGCGCGCCCGATCGCTGCGGAGCTTCTGCCGGCGCGTCTCGACCTCGCTGCGGAACCTGCGTACCTCGCCCAGCACCCGGGAGTCCTGGCCGCCGACGCGCTGGGCGATGTCGAGACGGTCGAGAAGGTCGTCGAGGCTCTTCGCTCCGAGGATCACCTCGACGGCGCCACCCGAGTCGCCGTTGATGTACAGGGCGCGGAGGCGCTTCGCGATGTGGACCTGGGCGATGCCAAGACTGTCCTTGGCGATCACGAGGTGCCGACCGTTCGTCTTCAGGTCGGAGTCGAGCTGGTCGAGCTGGATGTTGGCGAGGTTGTAGGAGTCGATCGCATGGGACAGCCGCGAGTCGAGCTCCTGCACCTGGGCAAGGATCGCCTGCGCCTGCTGGCGCTTCGAGCTGATCGACGGATCGGCGGTGGCCGAGCCTGTTCCGAGGACGAGCGTCACGGCGGCCGCGAGCGCGAGGACGACGCCGGCGACTTGTCGCACCGCGAAGCCCTTCACGCCGAGTCCTGCTTGCCTGCCGAACGGCGCGCCGATGGTGGGGTCACCGGCCACAAGTGCGGGAGCCTAGCAGCGACGGAAGACGGGTGCACGGAGAGCTGACCGAAAAACGTCTGCAAACACGGATATTCCGTTCTGTGGTACGGTCCCCGCCCCTATGCACGGGCCCGCGAGATACCTCGCGCCGTGCGTCGCGGCCCTCCTCCTCGGCTCGACGACCGGCCTCGCCGACGGTGCGCCCGGCAGCGGCGACAGCCTGACCGAGATCCGGACCGCGCAACGCTCTGCGGTGCTCCAGCTGTACGCGATCGAGTCGTCTCTCGCGCGTGCCCGCGGTCGGCTGGCGGACAACGCGCGCCGGGAACGCGCCCTGGAGGCGGAGCACGGGCGTGCGCTCGTCCGCGCAGCGGTGATCCGGCGCTCGCTCGCCGCCACGCAGGGCCGGATCGCGACGCTCCTGCGCCGGCTGTACGTCGAGGGGTCTCCCGAGCCGGTGACGGTCCTGCTCGGCGCGCGCTCGCTGTCGGCGGTGCTGGAAGGGATCGATGGGCTCGAGCGTGCCACGAGACGGAACCGCGAGCTCGCCGCCGAGGCCCGCCACCGCGGGGCGGCCCTCCGGCTCGAGCTGGCCAGGCTGACGCAGGCCCGGAGGGAGCTCGCCGTGTCCCGCCGGCGCGCGGAGCAGCTCGCCGCCGGGCTCGAGGCCGCCGCCCGGGACAAGCGCTCGACGCTCGACTCGCTGCGCCGCCGCGAGGACCTCACGCTCGCGCGCGTCGCGGCGGCCGACGCACGGGCGCGCGCAGCACAGCGCGCGTCGAGGCTGCTCGTCCGCCCCACGACGCCGAGTGCGTCGTCGAGCGCTCTCGACTCGTCGACGCCGTCCGCCGTGGCGGCTCCCACCCAGGCCGCCGACACTGCCCCTCGCGCCTCGACCGACGTCGCCACCGAGGACGCCGCCTCCACCTCTCCCGAGCCCGCTCAGCCCGTCCAGGATCCGGGTGCCGCACGGACGCTCGTCGTCGACGCGGTCGCCTATCACCTACCCGGGCACACCGCGAGCGGACTGCCCGTCGGGGTCGGCGTGATCGCCGTCGACCCCGCCGTGATCCCGCTCGGCACACGCGTGTTCGTCCCGGGGTACGGCCCCGCGGTGGCCGCGGACACCGGCTCCGCGATCCAGGGCGCGATCATCGATCTCTGGATGCCGAGCACCGCCGCGGCACGGGCGTGGGGCCGCCGCACCGTCACGATCACCGTCTACGGTTAGCCGCCGGGATGCCGCGTACCCGGCTCGCACTCGTCCTCCTGGTCGCCGTGCTCTCGGCACCCGCGGCGGCCCTCGGTGCGGCGACCTCGACGGGCGACCTCGACACCCGGTTGACGCAGACGCTTCGTTCGCCGTACGTGTCGCTCGGGCGGACGGCGGCGATCGCCGTGGACGCCTGGACGGGAGAGGTGCTCTACGCGCACAACGCCACGCGGCCCGTCGTTCCCGCGTCGAACGAGAAGCTGCCTGTCGCCTGGGCGGCGCTCACGCTGCTCGGGCCCGGCTTCCGGTTCCCCACGGAGGTCCTGGGCGTGGGAGCGCGCGACGGCTCGACGTGGCACGGCGACCTGTTCGTCACCGGCTCGGGCGACCCGACGCTCACGGGCGCGGACATCGAGCGACTCGCGCAGGCCGTCCGGCGGGCGGGCATCCGGCGCGTGACCGGCCGGGTCCGGGGCGACGAGTCCGCGTTCGACGCACGCCGCGGCGCACCCGGCTGGAAGCAGCACTTCGTCGGAGGGGAGTCCCCGCCGCTGTCGGCGCTCGTCGTCGACCGCGCCCGCGGCTGGCCCGGCCTCTCGCCGCCCCTGCTCGCCGCACGTGCCCTTCGCGCGGCCCTGGTCTCGAGAGGCGTCGCCGTCGCGGGCAGGCACGCACTCGGCACCGCGCCGCCGGCCGCGCTGCCGATCGCGGTGCATCGCTCGCAGAGGCTCTCCGCGATCGTGCAGGAGATGAACCGGACGAGCGACAACTTCGTCGCGGAGATGCTCCTCAAGCATCTCGGCACGCTTGGCGGCGGAGTCGGCACGACCGCGCGCGGCGCGCGGGTCGTCCTGGAGCAGATGGAAACCGCGGGAATCCCGCTCGGAGGAGTCCGGCTGGTCGACGGCTCCGGCCTGTCCTCGCTCGACAGGCTGACGGCCTCCGCGCTCGCCGGCGTGATCCGAGCCGGGATGCACGACCCGCGGATCTCGAGGGCGTTCGTCGCCTCGTTCGCGGTCGCGGGGCGCAACGGCACGCTGCAGACGCGCCTACCCGCGCTGGCGGGCGTCGTGCGCGGGAAGACGGGCACCACCGATCTCGCCTGCAGCCTCTCGGGGCTGATCGGGAACGGGATCGTGTTCTCGGTGCTGCAGAACGGGAACCCGGTGTCGTTCTGGTCCGCCCGTGCCGCGCAGGACCGCTACGTGACCGCTCTCGCCCGCTCGACGTACAGCCGCTCGACAGCGTCGCCCGTACAGGGCTCAACCGGCTGAGAGCAGCTCCACGAGGTCGGCCTCCGCGAGGAGCGGGACTCCCGCCCGCTGGGCCTTCTGCGCCTTCGTGCCCGGGCTCTCGCCGACGATCACCCCGGTCGTCTTCTTGGACACGGAGTCGGAGACCTTGGCCCCGAGCCGCTCGAGCGCGGCCTTCGCCTCCTCCCGCGTGTAGCGCTCCAGCGTCCCCGTGATCACGTACTGCCGCCCGGTCAGCGGCCCCTCGGGCGGCCGCTCGGCCTCCCCGGCCTCCATCGTCAGGCCGAGGGCCCCCAGCTCGCGGACGAGCGCGACGTTCTCCTCCTCGGAGAACCACTCGGCGACGAGCTCCGCGCGGTCGGGGCCGATTCCGTCCGTCTCCTCGAGCTCTTCCTGGCTCGCCGCGACGAGCGCCTCGACGGTGCCGAAATGCCCCGCCAGGTTGCGCGCCAGCACCCAGCCGATCTTCGGGATGTTGAGCCCGAACAGCACCCGCGAGAACGGCTGCGCCTTCGACGCCTCGATCGCGGCGACCGCACGGGCGGCCGAGACCTCCCCGTACCCGTCGAGCCCGGCAAGCCGGTCGGCGGTGAGGCGGTACAGATCGGGCATCGAGCGGAGCAGCCCCTCGTCCCAGAGGCGACGGACGAACTGCTCACCGACCCCCTCGATGTCCATCGCGGCGCTCACCCAGTGGATGAGCGTCTCGAGACCGCGGGAGGGGCACGCACGATTCGGGCAACGGTGCATGACCTCGCCCTCGGGCTTGACCACCTCGGTGCCGCAGAGCGGGCAGTGCGTGGGCATGCGGAACGGCCTCGTGCCCTTCCGGTGCTCGCCGGCCGGGCCTACGACCTGCGGGATCACGTCGCCCGCCCGCTGGACGATCACGCGGTCGCCCTCGCGGATGTCCTTCCGGTTGATGTCCTCCTCGTTGTGGAGCGTCGCGGTGGAGACCGTGACGCCGCCGACCTGGACGGGCTCGAGCTCCGCCCACGGGTTCAGTGCGCCGGTACGCCCGACGCGGATGTGGATCTTCCGGAGCGTCGTCACCGCCGTCGACGGCGCCCACTTGTACGCGCGCGCCCAGCGCGGCCGCTCGTGGAGCGCACCGAGGCGGCGCTGCTGGTCGAGGTCGTCGACCTTGATCACGATCCCGTCGATCTCGTAGTCGAGCTGGGCGCGGCGCGCCTCCCACGCCCGGCACGCCTCGGCGACCTCGGCGACGGTCTCGAGCCGTTCCGCGTGCGGGTTGGTGCGGAACCCGTGCTCCCGCAGCCAGATCAGCATCTCCCACTGCGTCTGCGGGAAGTCTCCCTCGCGCGCGCCGAAGCCGTAGACCCAGAGCGCGAGCGGGCGCGCCGCGGTGACGCGCGGGTCGAGCTGGCGCAGCGAGCCGGCGGCAGCGTTGCGCGGATTCGGGGCGGGCTTCTTGCCGGCGGCCACCTGCGCGTCGTTGAAGCGCGCGAAGCCGGAGAGCGGAAAGTAGATCTCGCCCCGCACCTCGAGGAGCGCGGGCGGTGCCTCGTCGTCCGCGAGGACCATCGAGAGCGGGACGGTGTCGACCGTACGCAGGTTCCCGGTCACCTCCTCGCCGCGGTGCCCGTCGCCCCGGGTCGCTCCACGCACGAACGTCCCCTGCTCGTAGACGAGCGAGATCGCCGACCCGTCGATCTTCGGCTCGATCACGTACGCAACGGGCTCGTCGGTGCCGAGCCGCTTGCGGACGTCCTCGGCCCACTTCTCGAGCGCCTCGCCCGTCGTGACCTTCTCGAGCGAGCCCATCGGCAGAAGGTGCTGCACCTTGGTGAAGCCCGCCGCGGGCTCGCCGCCGACCCGCTGGGTCGGGGAGTCCGGTGTGACGAGCTCCGGATGGGCCTCCTCGAGCGCCTTCAGCTCGTCGAACAGCGCATCGAAGGCGCTGTCCGGCAATTCGGGGTCGTCGAGAACGTGGTAGCGGTAGTTGTGGTGGGCGACGAGCCGGCGGAGCTCGGCGGCGCGGGCGGTGACGTCGACCTGCTCAGAGGAGGCCATGGAGCTCCGCGGCCGTGTGGACGATGGCGTCGGGCCGGGCGTGGAGCAGGCGTTCGTCGGGGTGGATCCCGCCCCAGCCGACCGCGACCGTGAAGACGCCGGCCGCGTTCCCTGCCTGCACGTCGTACGGGGAGTCGCCCACGTAGGCCGCGGCCGGCGGCTCGACGTCGAGTCGCCGCAGCGCTTCCAGCACCGGGTCGGGCTCGGGCTTGTGGCGGGCGGTGTCCTCCGCGCCGATCACGACGTCCATCGACTCCCGCAGCAGCGGGAAGCGGTCGAGCGCGAGCTCGACGGTGCGAAGGCGCTTCGCGGTCACGATACCGAGCCGTCTACCCTCGTCCCGGAGCGTGGGCAGCAGCGTGAGCACGTCGTCGAACGCCTCGAGCTCGGCGTGGAGCGGCTCGTTGTGCAGCCGGTACGCCTCGACGAGCTCGTCGACGCGGTCCGGGTCGAGGTCGCGCATCTGGGCGATCAGGCCGGGTCCGCCGATCGCCGAGCGGACGAGCTCCTCGTCCGGCTCGCGGCCGAGCACGGACAGCGACGCATGCCGCATCGAGGCGAGGATGATCGGCCCGGAGTCGATCAGCGTGCCGTCGAGGTCGAACAGGACGACCGGGAACCGCATGCGGCGATCGTAGCCGGGCCGCCGCCGGCGCCCCGCAACGCTCCTTGCGCGATGCGGCCCGACGGGAGGGGCGCAAGTTACAACTTGTAACTAGCGCCCCTGGCCCCGACGAGAAGGCGCAAGTTGCAAGTTGCAACTTGTAACTAGCGCCCGTCCGCCCGGGCAGTGAGGTCGTCGCCGTACGCGACGTGCTCGAGGTAGAGGCCCCACGGCGGGGCGGTCGTCCCTCCCTCCGCGCGTGGTCGCCCCTCGAGCAGGCGTGCAAACGTCGCCGGGCCCGTGTCGAGCATCGTGCCCACGAGCGTACGCACCATGTGACGCAGGAAGGAGTCGGCGGTCACCGTGAAGTGGAGCTCATCGCCCCGACGCTCCCAGCGTGCGCCGCGGATCTCACGGAGGAACACCTCGTGCTGGCTCTCGCTCGGCGTGAACGCGGTGAAGTCGTGTCCGCCGACGAGCGCCGCAGCGCACTCTGCCAGCGCATCCTCGTCCAGCGGCCGCGGCCACCACAGCGCACGACGCGCCCTCAGCGGCGCGCGCTCCTTCCGGTTGAGCACGACGTACCGGTAGGAGCGTCCGAGGGCCGAGAAGCGCGCGTGGAAGCCGCGTGGCGCCTCGGTGGCGGAGACGACCGCGACGTCGTGCGGCAGCACCGCGTTGACGGCCTCCGCGAGCCGCTCCAGGGGCGCGCCGCCGTTCGCCTCGAGGCTCGCGACCTGGCCGCTCGCGTGCACGCCCGCATCCGTCCGGCCGGCCACCGCGAGCCCCGACCATGCGGGGAAGACCGCGTCCAGGGCGTCGCGCAGCACGCCCTCGACGGTGCGCTCGCCCGGCTGCCGCGCCCAGCCCTTGAAGCTCGTCCCGTCGTACTCGAGAGTCAGCCTCAGCGTCGCCACGACCTGGCTTGTAACACAGTGATACGTGCAGCAGCCCTCGCGGTCACCCGGCTTTCGCGGCGGTGACAGGGGGGCGTTAGCGTATCGTGATCCGATTGAACCCAAGACGCGGGAGGAGCGCCGATGCCCACCGTCCTCTTCGTCCGTCTTCTTCGAGAGCGGGGCCGCCCTCGACGCGTTCCGTGAGAGCGAGCTGGCGAAGACCATCCCCGCCGCGTACGAGGCGACCGACCTCCGCCGTGAGGTCTACGAGGTGCTGTACCCGCTACGCCCCGAACGAGGACCGTTCAGCGAGATCCCCGAAGAAGCGACGGCGCGGTAGACCGTCCCCCCACCGGGCCTGGCTCGGGCGACGCGGGCTCGACCTCGAGGACGAGGCCGTCGACCCGGGTGACGACGACCTCGCTGCCGGGCGCGAGGTCGTCCGGGCCGCGCGCCTCCCAGACCTCCCCGTCGAGCTTCACCTGGCCACGCGGCGCCGGGGGCCGGACGACGACGGCCGTGCGCCCGACGAGTGTCTCCACGCCCACGACCGCCTTGCGCCGCCTCGACCAGCGAACGAAGACGGCTGTCTCACCCACGTCGACGGCGGCCGCCAGGCCGACCGCGAGGGCGCCCCACGGGGAGGGCAGCACCGTCAGGGCGAGCACGATCGCCGCGATCGTCAGCATGAGTGGAGGGTACGGCCTGCGAGGAAGCTGTCCGACGTCGAGTCGGACACCGGATGGCGCTGCTACGCGGCCGGATCGAAGTCGACGAGCTCGAGGAACGCCATCGACGCGGCGTCGCCCTGCCGCGGCCCGAGCTTGACGACCCGGGTATAGCCGCCGTTCCGCTCGGCGAATCGCGGCGCGACGTCGGAGAACAGCTTGTGGACGACGTCGTTGGAGCGCAGCTCGGCCATCGCGAGGCGCCTCGCATGGAGGTCGCCCCGCTTGCCGAGGGTGATCATCTTCTCCGCGTACGGGCGTACGGCCTTGGCCTTCGCCTCGGTGGTCTCGATGCGCCCGTGCGTGATCAGCGCGGAGGCGAGGTTCGAGTAGAGGGCCCTGCGGTGCGCGGAGTCGCGCCCGAGCTTCTTGCCGGAGCGTGCGTGGCGCATCGGTGCCCCTAGGTGGGGAGCTCCTCGCCCTTGAGCGTGAGGCCGTGTGCCGCGAGTGTCTCGCGCACCTCCTCGATCGACTTGCGACCGAAGTTCGGGATCGCGGCGAGCTCGCCCTCCGACTTCGAGGTGAGGTCGCCGATCGTCTCGATCCCCACACGCTTGAGGCAGTTGTAGGAGCGGACGCCGAGCTCGAGCTCCTCGATCGGGAAGTTCTCCATTCCGTGCGAGGTGGACGGCACCTCGGCCTCGGTGGCCGTGATCTCGCCCATGTCGATCTTGTCGAGGTCGGTGAAGATCGCGAGCTGGCGGATGAGGATCTCGGCGGCCTCGGCGATCGCGTCCTTCGGCGCGACCGAGCCGTCCGTCGAGACGTCGAGCACGAGCTTGTCGTAGTCGGTGCGCTGCCCGACACGGGCGGCGTCGACCTCGTACGAGACCCGCCGCACCGGCGAGAAGATCGAGTCGATCGGGATCACGCCGATCGTGGTGTCGGGCCCGCGGTTCAGCTCCGCAGGGACGTACCCGCGGCCCCGGCCGATCGTGAGCGTCATCTCGAGCTTGCCCTTGTCGGCGAGGTGAGCGAGCTCGAGCTCCGGGTTGAGGATCTCGAGGTCGGCTGGTGCCTCGATGTCGGCGGCGGTGACGGCACCGGAGCCGCGCTTCGAGACGTGCACCTCGATCTCGGGGGACTCACCGTGCAGGCGGCAGACGAGGTTCTTGAGGTTGAGGATGATGTCCGTGACGTCCTCGCGGACGCCCGGCAGCGTGGTGAACTCGTGCGAGACGCCCTCGATCTTGACGGCCGTGACGGCCGCGCCCTCGAGCGAGGAGAGGAGGACACGCCGGAGCGAGTTCCCGAACGTGTAGCCGAAGCCCCGGTCGAGCGGCTCGATCGTGAACCGCCCCGAGCGCTCGTCGGCATCCTCGGACGAGATTCTGGGCGTCTGGAACTCCATCAGGCTGGAACGGGTGGCCATGTGATCCTTTCGGGTGGTTCTGGCAGATCCGGGTGGGGAAGGGCCGGGGCCCTTACTTCGAGTAGAGCTCGACGATCAGCGATTCCTGCACGGGCGTGTCGATCTCCCCGCGCTCGGGCCACTTGAGCATCTTGCCCGTGAGCCCGTCGTGGTCCGCCTGCAGCCAGGGCGTGACCGCCGCGGTGAGGTCGGTGGCGTCGCGGACGATCGCCTCGGCAGGGCTGTTCGGCCGGAGCGAGATGACGTCGTCGGGACGGACGCCGAAGCTGGGGATGTTGACCCGACGTCCGTTGACGAGGAAGTGGCCGTGCCGCACGAGCTGGCGGGCCTGGGCCCGCGACCCGGCGAAGCCGAGCCGGTACACGACGTTGTCGAGCCGTGTCTCGAGCATCCGCAGGAGGTTCTCGCCCGTCGGCCCCGTGCGCCGCGAGGCCTTCTGGTACGTGTTGCGGAACTGCTTCTCGAGCAGCCCGTAGTAGCGGCGCGCCTTCTGCTTCTCGCGCAGCTGGAGCAGGTACTCGCTCTGCTTGATGCGCCCGCGGCCGTGCTCGCCCGGCGGGTACGAGCGCCGCTCGATCGCGCACTTCTCGGTCAGGCAGCGCTCTCCCTTGAGGAACAGCTTGAGCCCCTCGCGGCGGCACTGGCGGCACTTCGGTCCCAGGTCCCTCGCCATCAGTGCTTCTCCCGGTAGTGGTTTCGCGCATCTGGCGTGCGAGACGCAAGCAGTGCTAGGACGCAGGGAGCGTGCGGGCCAGAAGGCCCGGACGCGACCGAGGACGACGCAATGCGCCGCGGATCGTGCGCCAGAGGCGCTCTAAGTGCTGCCGGGAGGAGCACTACACGCGCCTCCGCTTCTTCTGACGCACGCCGTTGTGGGCCTGCGGGGAGACGTCCTTCACGCCGAGGATCTCGAGCCCTGCCGCCTGGAGGGAGCGGATCGCGGTCTCGCGACCCGAGCCCGGACCCTTGACGAACACCTCGACCTTCTGCAGGCCGTGCTCCATTCCCTTGCGCGCCGCGTTGTCGGCCGTGACCTGCGCCGCGAACGGCGTCGACTTGCGGGAGCCCTTGAAGCCGGCCGAGCCGGCGGACTCCCACGCGATCACGTTCCCCTCCGTGTCGGTCAGGGAGACGATCGTGTTGTTGAACGACGTCTTGATGTGGGCCTGCCCGATCGCGACGTTCTTCTTGACGCGGCGTCGCGTGCGACCGCGCGCGGCGGCTTTGCGCGGAGGGGCCATCAGCGGTCGCCTCGCAAGCAGACTGCGACCGAGGACGACGCGCTGCGAAGCTTTGCAGCGCGCATGCGGCCACGAGCTGCGAGTGGGTGGGCCGCCGTCACTTGGCCTTCTTCCCACGCCCGACGGTCTTCTTCGGCCCCTTGCGCGTGCGCGCGTTGGTCTTCGTCCGCTGGCCGTGCACCGGGAGGTTGCGCCGGTGGCGGACGCCGCGATAGGCGCCGATCTCGGAGAGGCGCTTGATCGCCTGGGTGCGCTCGCGCCGCAGGTCGCCCTCGACCTCGAGGTTCGTGTCGATGTAGGTGCGGAGCTTCGTGACCTCGTCGTCGGTCAGGTCCTTGACCTTCTCGTCGGGGTCGAGGCCGAGCTCGACGCAGACCTTGCGCGCGGTCGGCTGGCCGATCCCGTAGATGTACGTGAGGCCGATCTCGAGCCGCTTCTGATTGGGGAGGTTGACGCCTGCGATGCGTGCCAAGTCAGTGGATCTCCTTTAGCCCTGCCGTTGCTTGTGACGGGGATTCGTGCAGATGACCATGGTGCGGCCGTGCCGCTTGATCACGCGGCACCGTTCGCACATGGGCTTGACCGAAGGACGGACTTTCAACGTGGACTCCTGAGTCGTCGGCGTGTCGGCTACTTGAGGCGGAAGGTGATGCGGCCGCGCGTGAGGTCGTATGGGGAGAGCTCCACCTTCACCCGGTCACCCGGAAGGATCCGGATGTAGTGCTTGCGCATCTTCCCGGAGATCTTGGCGAGCACCGTCTGGCCGCCCTCGAGCTCGACGCGGAACATCGTGCTCGGCAGGGCCTCGACCACCTCGCCCTCGACCTCGATCTTCTCTTCCTTGACTGCCAACCGACTCCTCGCGCAGGGTTCGCGCCCTGCCCGTCGTGGGTGTTCATGAGATTCCGCGCACGACCGACACGCGGGGGCGCGGGCCGCTCATCGTAGCAAACATGCGGGTGGGGAGCCTCCCGCTCAGGCGGAGGCGCGGCGGCCGAGCGCCGCGACGCTCTCGCGCTCCGTCGCGATCCCGACGCGCGGCGTGAGGATGCGCGGCCCGTCCGGCAGGATCGCGACGGTGTGCTCGAAGTGCGCCGCGAGCGAGCCGTCGCGACTCGAGATCGTCCACCCGTCGTCGGCGAGCACGACGTCGGGATCGCCCATCGTGATCATCGGCTCGATGGCGATCGTCATCCCCTCGGAGAGACGAGGGCCGCGGCCGGGCTCGCCGAAGTTCGGCACGTGGGGGTCCTCGTGGTAGTGGCGCCCGACACCGTGGCCGACGAGGCTCTTCACGACGGCGAAGCCCGCCTCCTCGACGAGGGCCTGAACGGCGTGGGAGATGTCTCCGATCCGGTTCCCGAGGCGCGCCTCGGCGATCCCCGCCGCGAGCGCGTCCTGGCAGACGTCGAGCAGGCGCTGCGCCTCCGGCTCGATCGCCCCGACCCCGTAGGTGTAGGCGCTGTCCGCGATCGCGCCGTCGACCGTGGCTCCGACGTCGATCGTCACGAGGTCGCCCGCCCGGACGACCCGCTCGTCAGGGATGCCGTGGACGACGACCTCGTTCACGGAGATGCAGATCGCGCGCGGGAACCCGCGGTAGCCGAGCGAAGTGGGAACGCCGCCGTTCGCGCGCATGAACTCGTCCGCGATCCGGTCGAGCTCCAGCGTCGTGATCCCCGGCTCGATCCGCTCGCCGACGTGGGAGATCGTCCGCGCGACGAGGTCGCCGGCGCGCCCGATCCGGTCGATCTCCGCCGCGCCCTTACGGATGATCACGCGACCGCCTCCTCGTCGAGCAGCTCGAGCGCCTCTGCTATCTCGGCTGCGACCTCGCCGATCGAGCGCTCGGCGTGGAGCGGCACCAGCTTCCCGCCGGCCCGGTACCGCTCGACGACGGGCTCGGTCTGGTCGTGGTAGATCTCGAGCCGGCGCTCGATCGCGTCGGGGGTGTCGTCCTCGCGGCCCTCGTCCCTGGCCCGTCCGAGCAGGCGCTCCAGCGCGATCTCGTCGGAGAGGTCGAAGAAGAGCACGGCGTCGAGGGTGCGCCCGATCTCGGCGAGCATCGCGTCGAGCGCCTCCGCCTGCGCGAGAGTGCGCGGGAAGCCGTCGAGGACGAACCCGTGCTCGGCGTCCGGCTCGGCGAGCCGCTCGCGGATCAGTGCGACCGTGAGGTCGTCCGGGACGAGCTCGCCCGCTGCGAGGATCGGCCCGACCCGCCTGCCGAGCTCGGTCTCGGCGGCCACTGCGGCGCGGAACATCTCACCCGTGGAGACGTGCGGGATCCCGTGGCCCTCCGAGAGCCGGCCCGCCTGCGTGCCCTTCCCCGACCCCTGCGGGCCGAGCACCAGGAGATTCACGCGCCGCCCCAAGAGGCAACAAAGGGCGGGATGCAACCCGCCCCGCCCTGCGCCGCTCGGCGGAGCATCAGCGGAGGAACCCCTCGTAGTTGCGCATCATCATCTGCGACTCCATCTGGCGCATCGTGTCGAGTGCGACGCCGACCGCGATCAGCACCGAGGTGCCGCCGAGCGCCCGCGAAGTCGCCTGTGAGAAGCCGCCGTAGCGGATGAAGAGGCTCGGCGCGATCGCGACGGCGGCGAGGAAGAGCGAGCCGGGGAGCGTCAGCCGGGTCAGCACCCGGTCGAGATACTGCGCGGTCGGCGGGCCGGGCCGGATGCCCGGGATGTAGCCGCCGTGCTTGCGCAGGTTGTCCGCCTGGTCGACCGGGTTGAACTGCACGGCCGTGTAGAAGAACGCGAAGACGACGATCATCCCGCCCTCGATCACCAGGTAGAGCCAGTCGCCGGGCTGGAAGTACGTGTTCACGAAGTCCTGGGTGGCGGGGAAGTACTGCGCCATCGTGGGCGGGAACGCGAGCACCGCGGCGGCGAAGATGACCGGGATCACGCCCGCCATGTTCACGCGGAGCGGGAGGTACGTCGACCCGCCGGAGGTCATGCGCCGCCCCACCATGCGCTTCGCGTACTGGATCGGGATCCGCCGCTGCCCTTCCTGCACGAAGACCACGGACGCCACGATGCCGACCGCGATGAGCGGGAAGAAGATCCGCTCCATCGGCCCGCCGTTCCACCAGGCCGCGACGCCGAGGGGCAGGCTCGTCAGGATCGAGGCGAAGATCAGGATGGAGATCCCGTTGCCGATGCCTCGCTTCGTGATCTGCTCGCCCATCCACATCAGGAGCGTCGAGCCGACCGTCAGAGTGACGATGATCAGCACCATCCGGCCGGCGTTTGCCTGGAGCACGCCCTGGTTCTTGAACAGGAACGCGTAGCCGAGCGCCTGCGCGGCCGAGAGCACAACCGTCAGGTATCGGGTGTACTGGTTGATCTTCGCGTAGCCGGACTCGCCCTCCTTCTGCAGCTCTGAGAGCCGGGGGACGACCACCGTCATGAGCTGCAGGATGATCGACGCCGTGACGTACGGCATGATCCCGAGCGCGAAGACCGAGAACTGGGACAGCGCGCCGCCCGAGAAGAGGTTCAGCAGGTTGAAGATCCCGCCGGTGCGCGACAGGTACTGGTCGATCGAGTCGGCGTTGACCCCCGGCGAGGGGATCCACGAGCCAAGCCGGTAGAGCGCCAGGATCAGCGCGGTGAAGAGCAGGCGGCGCCTGAGCTCCGGGACCCGCCAGGCGTTCGCCAACCAAGAAAGCATCGCGAGAGCGTCGCGCTAGCGCGACGCCTAGACCTCCTCCTCGGTGTCGCTCGGCTCGGGCGCCGACGTGGGCTCAGGCTCCTCTGCATCGGCGTCGCTCTCGGCACGCGCCTTGGCCCGCTTCTTGCTCTTCCTGGGTGCGACCGTGTCAGCGGGCGCACCCCGTAGCCAGGTCACGCTCCCCCCGGCCGCCTCGATTTTCTCCCTGGCCGTCTTCGAGAAGCCGTGCGCGGAGACCGACAGCGCCTTCGACAGCTCGCCCACGCCGAGCACCTTGACGTCGACGGACAGCTTGCGGATCAGCCGCTTCTCCTTGAGGGCCTCCGGAGTCACCTCCGCGCCTGCCTCGAAACGCTCCTCGAGGTCGCGCAGGTTCACCGGCTGGGTGTAGGTGCGGAAGGGCCCGATCGGCATCGCGTCCGCGGACGTGTTCCCGCGCAGCTTCCCGAGCCGCATGTCGATCGGCATCTGGCCGCCCTCGAACCCGGCGGGCATCTTGTGCGACCCGGAGCGGGCCTTCTGGCCCTTGAGCCCCCGGCCGGCGTACCGCCCCTTCCCGGATCCGAGGCCGCGACCGATGCGCTTGCGCGCCCGGCGCGGCTGGGCCGGCTGGAGCGAGTGGAGGTTCAGCTCGTCGGCCATCGTGGCCTAGACTCGTCCTTTCCCTTGCCGCTCGCCGGCTCCACCGACACGAGGTGCGCGACGTGCCGGAGCTTGCCCTCGAGCTCGGGCCCGGCGGCGTGCTCGGCACTCCTGCCGATGCGTCCCAGGCCGAGCGAGCGCAGCGTCCCGCGGTGCTTGCGCGTCTGCCCGATCTCGCTTCGCGTCTGGGTGATCCGCACGGTGGTCATGGCTGGGTCGCCTCCGGCGCCGCACCTGGGGTCCCCTCGTCAGTCTGCGCCAGCTCCTCGTCGTCTTTCATAGCCGGTTCGGGCGCAGCCCGAAACGGCAGGACCTCGGCGATCGACTTGCCGCGCGAGCGCGCCACGTCCTCGGGCCGGCGGAGCCGCTTGAGCCCGTCGACCGTGGCCTTCGCCATGTTGATCGGGTTGGTGGTGCCGAGGCTCTTCGCGAGCACGTCCCGGATCCCCGCAAGCTCGAGCACGGCCCGTACGCCGCCGCCGGCGATCACGCCGGTGCCCTCGCTGGCCGGACGCAGGACGACCCGGGCGGCGTCGAACGCCCCCGTGATCTCGTGGGTGATCGTCGTGTGGTGCTTCGGCACGGTGAACAGGTTCTTCTTCGCGTCGTCCACGGCCTTCGAGATCGCGAGCGGTACCTCCCGCGCCTTCCCGTAGCCCACACCGACCCGATCGACCTCGTCGCCGATCACGACGAGCGCGGTGAACGAGAACCGCCGTCCGCCCTTGACCACCTTTGCGACACGGTTGATCTCGATCACGCGCTCCTTCAGCTCGCGCGACTCCGCAACGTCAACAGTGGTGCTCAAAACGTCAGCCCTCCCTCGCGCGCGCCCTCGGCGAGGGCCTTCACGCGTCCGTGGTAGAGGTACCCGGCCCGGTCGAACACGCAGCGCTCGATCCCCGCCTGCTTGGCGGCGGCGGCGAGGGCCTTGCCCACGTCGGCGGCCTGCTCGGTCTTCGTGCCCTTGCGCGAGCGCTGGGCGAGCCAGCTCGCCGACGCGAGCGTCCGTCCCGCCTGGTCGTCGACCAGCTGGGCGAAGATCCCGCGGTTGGAGCGGAACACGACCAGACGCGGCCGCTCGGCCGTACCCGAGACCTTGCCACGCACCCGCCGGTGACGGCGGAGGCGTGCCTCGCGGACCGAGACGCTCATGCGGGCCTCCCGGCGGCGAAGCCGAGGGTCGGCGACAGCGGACCAGCGAACCGGGTGCCTGGCATGTTCCCGGCTCGGATACCGGCGAGCTCGACCATCGTCACGCTCTCTTCCCCACCTTGCGCCGCACGTGCTCGCCCTGGTAGCGGATCCCCTTGCCCTTGTACGGCTCGGGTGGGCGCACCTTGCGGATCTCGGCCGCGGTCTGCCCGACGACCTGCTTGTCGGTGCCCTTCACGATCACCTGCGTCGGCTGGGGCACGTCGAAGCTGATCCCCTCGCGCGGCGTGATCGTAACCGGGTGCGAGAACCCGACCGCAAGCTCGAGGTCGGAGCCCTTGAGCTGCGCGCGGTAGCCGACGCCCTGGATCTCGAGGTGCTTCTCGAATCCCTTCGTGACGCCTTCGACCATGTTCGCGACGAGGCTGCGCGTGAGCCCGTGCAGCGCGCGGTCCTCTCCGCGCTCGGTCGGCCGGGTGACGGTGAGGACACCGTCGTCCTGGGCGAACTGCATGCGGGCGGGGACGCGCTGCGAGAGCGTCCCCAGCGGGCCGGTCACGGTGACCGCGCCGCCGGGCGTCACCTCGACGGTGACGCCGCCGGGAATCTCGATGGGCTTTCTTCCGATTCGACTCAACGTTTTTCTCCTAGCACTTTCGCGTAGCGAAAGTGCTCACCACACGAACGCAAGGACCTCGCCGCCCACGCCGCGCTCGGCGGCCTGGCGGGTCGTGATCACGCCGGTCGAGGTGGACAGGATCGCGGTGCCGAGCCCGCCGAGGACGCGCGGGAGGCGGTCCTTCTTCGCGTACACGCGCCGTCCGGGCTTCGAGACGCGCTTCAGGTCCGTGATCACCCGCTCGCGGTTGCGCCCGAACTTGAGCTCGATCACGAGCTGGTTCACCGGCTCGGCCTCGGCGACCGAGAAGCCCTTGATGTAGCCCTCGTCGTGGAGCAGGCGCGCGATCTCCTCCTTCATCCGAGAGGTCGGCATCGAGACGGTGTCGTGCATCGCGCGGTTCGCGTTGCGAATCCGAGACAACATGTCCGCTATCGGGTCAGTGAGCACTTCTTCCTCCGGAAGAAGTGCTAGGGCACACAGGCCCCGGCACCTCGGTTGGCGTTTCGCTGGATGTCATGAACGTGCCCTTTCCCTGGCACTTGCGAAGCAAGTGCCCGTCACCACGAACTCTTCGTCATACCTGGGATTGCGCCGTCGTGCGCGAGCTCGCGCAGGCAGATCCGGCACAGCTTGTACCTGCGGAACACGGCGCGAGGCCGGCCGCAGCGGTTGCAGCGCGTGTACCCGCGCACCTCGTACTTCGGGGCGCGCTTCTGCTTCACGCGGAGCGAGGTCTTGGCCAAGGCTACGAGTCCCTTCTGCGTTCGGCGGCGAACGGCAGGCCGAGGGCGCGCAGGAGCGCGCGGGCCTGCTCGTCGTTGGCCGCGGTGGTGGTGATCGCGACGTCGAGGCCCCGGATCGCGGGGACCGAGTCGTAGTCGATCTCGGGGAAGATGATCTGCTCGCGGATGCCCAGGGAGTAGTTCCCGCGGCCGTCGAAGGAGTCGGGGTCGAGCCCCCGGAAGTCGCGGATCCGCGGCAGCGCGATCGACACGAGCCGGTCGAGGAACTCGTACATGCGGGCGCCGCGCAGCGTCACGCGCGCGCCGACCGCCATGCCCTCGCGCAGCTTGAAGCTCGCGATCGACTTGCGCGCGCGGCGCACCTGGGCGCGCTGGCCGGTGATCGTGGTCAGCTCCTCGATCGCCGCGTCGAGCGCCTTCGCGTCCGTCTTCGCCTCGCCCACGCCCATGTTGAGCGTGACCTTGGAGACCGCGGGGACCTGCATCACGGACGAGAGGCCGAGCTCCTCCTGGAGGGCAGGGCGGATCTCCTCGAGGTACCGCTGCCTGAGGCGCGGCACGACGATCTCCACGGCGGTGGCCATCAGCCGTCCATCTCCTGGCCGCACCCTGCGCGCTTGCACACGCGGACGCGGACCGTGTCGCCCTTCACGTCCTTGAGCTTCACGCCCACGCGGGTCGGCTGCTTGCACGTGGGGCAGACGAGCATCACGTTGGACACGTCCAGCGGGGTCGGCGTGGAGACGATCCCGCCCGGGATCATCGCCGCGCCCCCCATGCGCGACGAGTCGCGCACCGGCCGGGGCTTCGTATGGCGCTTCGCGAGGTTCAGGTTCTCGACGATCACGCGCCGCTCGCGCGGGCTCGCCTTGAGCACCCGTCCCTGCTTGCCGCGGTCCTTCCCGGCGAGCACCTGGACGAGGTCGCCCTTCCTGATTCGCATTCTCGTGGCCATCTCTCAGAGCACCTCGGGGGCAAGGCTGACGATCTTCATGAAGTTCTTCTCGCGCAGCTCGCGGGCGACCGGCCCGAAGATGCGCGTCCCGCGCGGATTCAGCTGGTTGTCGATGATGACGGCCGCGTTCTCGTCGAAGCCGATCAACGTGCCGTCACCTCTCCCGTAGGGCTTCTTCGTCCGGACGACGACCGCTTTCACGACCTCGCCCTTCTTGACCGTGCCCTGGGGCGTTGCGGCCTTCACTGTAGCGACGATCACGTCGCCGACGCGGGCATATCTTCGCCGCGAGCCGCCGACCACGCGGATGCAGAGGAGCTCGCGCGCGCCCGTGTTGTCGGCCACCTTCAGGCGGGATTCCTGCTGGATCACCGACGCCCCCCGTTGGTTCGGGTCGCGAGCGTCACTTCGCCGCCTCGAGGATCTCGACGAGCCGCCAGCGCTTCGTCTTCGACAGCGGCCGGGTCTCGACGATCCGGACGATGTCCCCGACCTTCGCCTCGCTGCGCTCGTCGTGGGCGTGGAACTTCACGCTCCGCCGCACGACCTTCTTGTAGCGGGGATGCGCCTTGACGACGACCACCTCGACGACGATCGACTTCTCCATCGCGTCGGAGACGACCGTCCCCTGGCGCTCCTGTCGCCGGCCGCGCTCGTGCTCGGGCTTCTCGAGACGGACGATCGGCTTGCGCTCGGCCGACCGGACGCGCGCCGGCCGCGTCTTCTTGGGCCGGAGCGCGCGCGGCAGCCGCTTGCGCTTCGGCTTCGGGCCGGTCGCCGGCGCAGGCTCGGCGGCCGCGGGCTCGTCGGCCTGAGCCTCGTCGGCGGGGGGCTCGTCGGCAGCCTCGGCCGCAGGCTCCTCCGTTGCGTCGGCCGCGCGTTCGTCGGTTGCTTCGGCCGCAGGCTCCTCCGCCCCGGGCTCCGCCGCTGCCTCGACCTCGATTTCGGCCCCACGCGCGTCGGCAGGCTCCGACGCGTCCGCCTCCGCAGGAGCGCCAGACGCCTCGTCTTCCGGCTCCTCGACCGCCGTATCTGCCTCGGCAGGCTCCTCTGGCACTTCTGCGGCAGCCGAAGTGCCCTCCTGCGACACGTTCTCGTCCTCCTCCGGCGCTTCCGCGTCGGCGGAAGTGCCCTTCACGTCTTCGTCAGCCATGAGTCATCGTCCGTTCGTTCTTGATCGTCAGGATCCGTGCGATCTCGCGCTTCGCGTGACGGAGCCGCGCGCTCGACTCGAGCGCGCCGGTGGCCGCCTGGAAGCGGATCTTGAAGAGCTCCTGCCGGCTCTCGCCGAGCTTCTGCTCGAGCTCCTCGTCGCTCAGCTCGCGCAGCTGTTCAGCTTTCAAAGAGATCAGCCTCCCGCTTCACGAACTTCGCCTTGATCGGCAGCTTCTGCGCGGCGAGGCGCAGCGCCTCCTTCGCGAGCGGCTCCGGCACGCCGGAGAGCTCGAACATCACCCGCCCGCGCTTGACGACGGCGACCCAGCCCTCCGGTGAGCCCTTGCCCGAGCCCATGCGGGTCTCGGCGGGCTTCTTCGTGAACGGCTTGTCCGGAAACAGGTTGATCCAGACCTTGCCGCCGCGGCGGATCTTGCGGGTCATCGCGATACGGGCGGCCTCGATCTGCCGGTTCGTGACCCAGCCGGTCTCGAGCGCCTTGATCCCGTAGTCGCCGTACTGCACGTCCGTCTGCCCCTTGGCGAAGCCCGCGCGGCGCCCGCGGAACTGCTTGCGGTGCTTGGTCTTGCGCGGCATCAACATCAGGACTCGCCTCCGCTCTCGGGCGTCGTCTCCGGGGTGGCCTCGGGCGTGCTCTTCGGCGCGACCTCGGGTGCTGCATCCGTGCGAGGCGTCTCGGGCGCCGGGTCGACGGGCGGCGCCTGCGTCTCGGGCGCGGCCGCGCGCTCCCGCGCCGGCCCGCGACCCTGGCCGCGGCCGCGGCCGCCCGGCCGACGGCGCTTCTGCACGAGCCCGAGCCCCTCGCGGTCCTGTCCCCTGCCGCGGCCTCCCTCGCGGGAGGCGCCGAGCCCCTCGCTGTTGGAGCCGCGGCGGCGGCGGGAGCCGTCGGCCTCGCTGATGCGCTCGCGGCCGAGGGAGCCCTCGTAGCCCTCGGGCATGATCTCACCCTTGTTGACCCATACCTTGACGCCGATCCGGCCGTACGTCGTCTTCGCCTCGGCGAACCCGTAGTCGATGTCCGCCCGGATCGTGTGCAACGGGACGCGCCCTTCGGTGTAGCGCTCGCTGCGGCTCATCTCGCCGCCGCCGAGTCGCCCGCCGCACTGGATCTTGATCCCCTGTGCGCCGGACCGCATCGCCGATGCGAGCGATCGCTTCATCGCCCGCCGGAACGCCACGCGGTTCTGGAGCTGCTCGGCGATCGACTGCGCGACGAGCTGCGCGTCGAGCTCCGGTCGCTTGATCTCGTTGATGTTGATGTGGACGCTCTTGCCCGTGATCGCGTGGAGGTCCTTGCGGAGCGCGTCCACCTCGACCCCGGACTTGCCGATCACGATTCCGGGCCGCGCCGTGTAGATGTCGACCGTGACCCGCTGCTTGTCCTTGCGGATCAGGATGTCCGACAGCCCCGCGTGCGCCAGCTTGCCGTTGATGTGGTCGCGGATCCGGATGTCCTCGAGCAGGTAGTCGGCGACCTCCTTCTTGCCCGTCCACCAGTTGGACTTCCAGTCGTGGATGACGCCGACGCGCAGTCCGCCGGGATGCACCTTCTGGCCCATTAAGCTACGGCCTCCTTGGTCTTCGGCTTGCGCGGGCGCCGAGCCTTCGGCTCGGCACCAGGCGTTGTCTCAGGCTTGTCGGTCTCGGTCACGGGCGCCTCGGTCGGCTCGGCGTGCGCCTTGCGACCCTGGTCGCGGCGCGGCCGCCCGGAAACCGGCGCGACGACGAGGGTGATGTGGCACGTCCGCTTGCGGATGCGGTTGACCCGGCCGCGGGCGCGGGCGCGCCAGCGCTTGAGGGTCGGGCCCTCGTCCGCGAACGCGCCGACGACCACGAGCTCGTCACCGTCGAGGCCGTGGGCGGACTCCGCGTTGGCCACGGCCGAGGCGAGGACGCGGTCGATCTCGCGCGCCGCCGCGCGCGGCGTGAAGGCCAGCACCGTCCGCGCCTCGGGCACCGTCCGGCCGCGCACGTTGTCGAGCACGAGCCGCGCCTTGCGCGCCGACATGCGCACCCATTTCGCCTGGGCGCGCACCTGCACCTCCGCTGTCTGCTCGCGTGCTCTCACCGCTTCTTCACCTGGGCCTGCCGGTCACCGGAATGGCCGCGGAAGGTCCGGGTCGGGGCGAACTCGCCGAGCTTGTGCCCGACCATCTGCTCGCTGACGAACACCGGGACGTGCTTGCGGCCGTCGTGGACGGCGATCGTGTGCCCGACCATCTCCGGGAAGATCGTCGAGGCGCGCGACCAGGTGCGGATCATCCGCTTCTCGCCCGCGGCGTTCATCGACTCGATGCGGCCCATCAGCCGCTCTTCGACGAACGGCCCCTTCTTGGACGATCTGCTCATGTCTGGTTAGCGCCTTTCCTTGCCACGGCGACGGCCGCGGACGATCAGCTTGTCGGATTCCTTGTGCTTCGGTCGCGTGCGCTTCCCGATCGTCGGCACGCCCCACGGCGTCACGGGGTGGTGTCCCTTCGACTTGCCCTCGCCCCCGCCGTGCGGATGGTCGACCGGGTTCATCGCGGTCCCGCGGACCGACGGGCGCTTGCCCAGCCAGCGGCTGCGCCCCGCCTTTCCGCTCGACTCGTTGGAGTGGTCGCTGTTGCCGACCTCGCCGACCGTTGCCCGGCAGGTCAGCAGCACGCGGCGCATCTCGCCCGAGGGCAGACGGAGGACGGCGTACGGCGCGTCCTTCGCGACGAGCTGGACGCCCGAGCCTGCCGAGCGCGCCAGCTTCGCGCCCTGCCCGGGCCGAAGCTCGACCGCGTGCACGTTCGTGCCCGTCGGGATGTCCGAGAGCGGGAGGGCGTTGCCGGGCCTGATGTCGGCCCCGGAGCCGGACTGCACGGTCGCCCCCACCCGCAGGCCCGAGGGGGCGAGGATGTAGGCCTTCGCCCCGTCCGCGTAGTGGAGCAGCGCGATGCGCGCCGACCGGTTCGGGTCGTACTCGATCGAGGCGACCTTCGCGGGGACCCCGTCCTTGACGCGCTTGAAGTCGATGCGGCGGTAGCGGCGCTTGTGCCCTCCGCCCTGGTGCCGCGTCGTGATGCGGCCGTTGTTGTTGCGGCCCCCCGTCCGGCGCAGCGGCTCGAGGAGCGACTTCTCCGGGGTCGTGCGCGTGATCTCGTCGAACGACGAGGTGGCCATCTGACGACGGCCGGCGCTCGTGGGCTTGTACTTCTTCACCGGCATGTGTCTCCCCTAGACCTGTGCGCCTTCGAAGATCTCGATCGTCTCGCCCTCGCGGACCTGCACGATCGCCTTCTTCCATCCCGGACGCGTGCCCTTGAACAGGCCGCGGCGCTTCGGCTTCGGCTGCACCTTGACGATGTTCACGCGCTCGACGTGGACCTCGAACAGCTGCTCGATCGCCTGCCGCACCTGCATGCGGTGCGCGTCCGGATGGATCCTGAACGTATAGCGGCCCTCCGCGATCCCCGCGTAGCTCTTCTCCGAGACCACGGGCGCGAGGAGGATCTGCTCGTTGGTGAGGCCCGTCACGGGGACGCCTCCTTGCCGGCGCGCTGCTCGACCTGGGGAAGCGCAGCCTGGGTGACCACGACTGCGCGCGCCCAGACGATCGCGGCGACCTCGAGCTCCTCGGGCACCGTCACGAGCACGCGCTCGAGGTTCCTGAACGACTTCACGACCGACTCCTCGTCCGCCTGGGCGACGACGAGCACCGGCGCGGCCTTGCCCCAGTCGTCGAGCACGCCCTTCGCCTGCTTCGTGGAGGGAGCGTCGAACGAGCTCCCGTCGAGCACGGCGAGCGTGTCGTTGACCGCGTGGTGGGAGAGCGCCCCACGGAGGGCGGCGCGGCGCGCCTTGCGGTTCACCTTCACGTCGAAGCTCCGCATCCCGGGCGGAAACGCGACACCGCCGCCCGTGAACTGCGGCGCCCGGATCGTCCCCTGGCGCGCGCGCCCGGTGCCCTTCTGGCGCCAGGGCTTCGCGCGGCCGCCGGAGACGAGCCCCCGGCTCTTGGCGCCGCGGGTGCCGCGCCGGGCTGCGTTCAGCTCAGCCCGCACGGTCTCGTGCAGGAGATGAGGCTTGAGCTCGGCCTCGAACACCGCGGCGTCGAGCGCGACGTCGTTCGCGGATCCTCCGAGCACCGTCGCCTTGAGCGTCAACGCTCCACCCCCCGGATCTCGACCAGGCCGCTCTTCGGCCCGGGCACGGCGCCCCGGACGAGCAGCAGGTTTCGCTCCGGGTCCACCTCGTGGATCACGAGCCCGAGCTGTGTGACGCGCTGCGCGCCCATGTGGCCTGCCATCTTCTTGCCCTTGAACACGCGCGAGGGCGTCGCCGAGGCACCGATGGAGCCTGGCTTGCGGACGTTGTGGGAGCCGTGGCTCATCGGGCCGCGGGCGAAGTTGTGCCGCTTGATCGTGCCCTGGAACCCTTTCCCGATCGAGACGCCCGACACCTTGACCCGGTCGCCGGGTGCGAACGCCTCGACGGTCACGGTCTCTCCCTGCTGGAGCTCGCTCGGGCCGCGGAACTCGACGAGATGCCGGTGGCCGCCCACGCCCGCCCTGGCGAGGTGCCCGAGCTCGCCCTTCGAGAGCTTCCGGTCCGCGACCGGCTCGAACGCGAGCTGCACGGCCTCGTAGCCGTCGGCCGCCTCCGTGCGCACGGTGACGACCGGGCACGGGCCCGCCTCGATCACGGTGACGGGGTCGACGTTCCCGGTCTCCGGATCGAAGATCTGGGTCATGCCGAGCTTCCTGCCGAGGATGCCCTTCACAGCTTGATCTCGATGTCGACGCCGGCCGGCAGGTCGAGCCGCATCAGCGAGTCGACGGTCTTCGGCGTGGGGCTGTGGATGTCGATCAGACGCTTGTGCGTCCGCACCTCGAAGTGCTCCCGCGAGTCCTTGTCGATGAACGGGCCGCGGATCACGCAGTAGACGTTCTTCTCGGTCGGCAGGGGCACGGGACCGGTGATGGTCGCACCGGTCCGCTGCGCCGTCTCCACGATCTGGGAGGCGGAGCGATCGACCTGCTGGTGGTCGTAGCCCTTCAAGCGGATTCTGATCTTCTGCTGTGCCATGTCTTGGTCTCTTTAAGCGGCGGGCGTCAGCCCGACACCTACTTGACGATCTCCGTGACGACGCCGGCGCCGACCGTGCGGCCGCCCTCGCGGATCGCGAAGCGGAGGCCCTGGTCCATCGCGATCGGCTGGATCAGCTCGATCTCCATGTTCGTGTTGTCGCCCGGCATGACCATCTCCTGGCCCTCGGGCAGCTTGATCGAGCCGGTCACGTCCGTCGTGCGGAAGTAGAACTGCGGCCGGTAGCCGTTGAAGAACGGCGTGTGGCGCCCGCCCTCGTCCTTCGAGAGGACGTACACCTCGGCCTTGAAGCCGGTGTGCGGCGTGATCGAGCCCGGCTTCGCGAGCACCTGGCCGCGCTCCACCTCCTCGCGCTTGGTGCCCCGCAGGAGCGCGCCGGCGTTGTCGCCCGCCTGCGCGAAGTCGAGCGTCTTGTGGAACATCTCGAGGCCGGTGACGACCGTCTTCTCGGTCTTCTCGTGGATGCCGACGATCTCGATCTCGTTGCCGGTCTCGATCTTCCCCTGCTCGATGCGGCCGGTCACGACCGTGCCGCGGCCCGGGATCGTCATCACGTCCTCGATCGGCATCAGGAACGGCTTGTCGGTGTCGCGGGTCGGCTCGGGGATGTACGAGTCCACCGCCGCCATCAGCTCGAGGATCTTCGGCGTCCACTCGGGGTCGCCTTCGAGCGCCTTCAGCGCCGAGACCTGCACGATCGGGATGTCGTCGCCGGGGAACTCGTACTTCGAGAGCAGCTCCCTGACCTCCATCTCCACGAGCTCGAGCAGCTCGGGGTCGTCCACCATGTCGGCCTTGTTGAGCGCCACGACCATGGCGGGCACCTCCACCTGGCGGGCGAGCAGGATGTGCTCACGCGTCTGGGGCATGGGCCCGTCGGCGGCGGAGACCACGAGGATCGCGCCGTCCATCTGGGCGGCGCCCGTGATCATGTTCTTGATGTAGTCGGCATGCCCCGGGCAGTCGACGTGCGCGTAGTGCCGGTTCTCGGTCTCGTACTCCACGTGGGCTGTCTGGATCGTGATGCCGCGCTGCTTCTCCTCCGGCGCCTTGTCGATCTCGTCGAACGCGACCGCCGTGCCGCCGCCCTGCTCGGCGAGCACCTTCGTGATCGCGGCCGTGAGGGTCGTCTTGCCGTGGTCGATGTGCCCGATCGTGCCGACGTTGACGTGCGGCTTGGTGCGCTCGAACTTCTGCTTGGCCATGGTTTTTTTCCTCCGGAAAAAAACTAGAATTACAGGAACATTCTTGCTTTAGTCAGTTTGTCTAGTCACAATTGCGTCAGCAATTGTGACTGGCACGTCTTCGTACCTGTCGAACTGCATCGTGAAGGTCGCACGCCCCTGGGTCATCGACCGCAGGTCGGTCGCGTACCCGAACATCTCCGACAGCGGCACGCTCGCCTTGATCGTCTGGGAGTTGCCGAGCGGCTCGAGATGCTCGACACGCCCGCGGCGCGCGTTGAGGTTCCCCATCACGTCGCCGAGGTAGTCCTCGGGGGTGACGACCTCGACCGCCATCATCGGCTCCAGCAGCTTCGGCTTCGCGCGCTTCATCGCCTCCTTGAACGCCATCGAGCCGGCGATCTTGAACGCCCGCTCGCTCGAGTCGACATCGTGGTACGAGCCCTCGACGAGCTGGATCTTCACGTCGACCACCGGGTAGCCCGCGAGCACGCCGGCGCCCATCGCCTCCTGGATCCCGTCGTCGACGGGCTTGATGTACTCCTTGGGGATCTTCCCGCCGACGATCTTGTCCTCGAACTCGTAGCCCTCGCCGGGCGCCTGGGGGAGGAGGTTGATCACGACGTCGCCGTACTGGCCGGAGCCGCCCGTCTGCCGGACGAAGCGGCCCTGGATCCTCTCGACTGCCTGCGAGGCCGTCTCGCGGTAGGCGACCTGCGGGCGCCCCACGTTCGCGTCGACCTTGAACTCGCGCATGAGGCGGTCGACGATGATCTCGAGGTGCAGCTCGCCCATCCCGGCGATGAGCGTCTGCCCGGTCTCCTCGTCGGAGGAGACGCGGAAGGTCGGGTCCTCCTCTGCGAGACGCTGCAGGCCCTGCGAGAGCTTGTCCTGGTCGCCCTTCGTCCGCGGCTCGATCGCGACCGAGATCACCGGGTCGGGGAAGGTCATCGACTCGAGCACGATCGGCGCCGCCTCGACGGCCAGCGTGTCGCCGGTCGTCGACTGCTTGAGGCCGACCGCGGCCGCGATCTCGCCTGCCCCGATCTCCTCCCGCTCCTCACGGTGGTTCGCGTGCATCTGCAGGATCCGACCGATCCGCTCCGTGCGCCCGTTCGTCGTGTTGAGCACGCGGCCGCCGGCCTTGACCTTGCCGGAGTACACACGGAAGTACGTCAGCTTGCCCACGTACGGGTCGGACATGACCTTGAACACGAGCGCCGAGAACGGCGCATCCTCCGACGCGGGACGCGTGATCTCGTCCTCGGTCCCCGGGTCCGTGCCCTGGACGGAGGGGACGTCGAGCGGGCTCGGCAGGTAGTCGACGACCGCGTCGAGCAGCGGCTGCACGCCCTTGTTCTTGAACGCCGAGCCGAGCAGCACCGGCGTGATCGCGTCGGCGAGGGTGCCGGCGCGGAGCGCGCGCCGGATCATGTCGGGCGTGACCGAGCTCTCGTCCTCGAGGTACGCCTCCATCAGCTCGTCGTCGTGCTCGGCGATCGCGTCGATCAGCGCGTGGTGCGCCTCCTCGGCGGCAGCGGCGTACTCGGCGGGGATCTCGCCGACCGTGAACGACTGGCCGAGCTCGTCCTCGTACACGATGGCCTGCAGCTCGACCAGGTCGACGACGCCGACGTGCTTGTCCTCCTCGCCGATCGGCAGCTGGATCGGCACGGGGTTCGCGCCGAGGCGCTCGCGCATCGACTCGACGGCGTTCGCGAAGCTCGCGCCGGTGCGGTCCATCTTGTTGATGAACGCGATCCGCGGCACGCCGTAGCGGTCGGCCTGGCGCCAGACGGTCTCGGACTGCGGCTGCACCCCGGCGACCGAGTCGAACACGGCGACGGCGCCGTCGAGCACCCGCAGGGAGCGCTCGACCTCCACCGTAAAGTCCACGTGTCCGGGAGTATCGATGATGTTGATGCGATGGTCACGCCAGAACGCCGTCGTCGCGGCCGAGGTGATCGTGATCCCGCGCTCCTGCTCCTGGGCCATCCAGTCCATCGTCGCCGCGCCTTCGTGCACCTCGCCCAGCTTGTGGGTGCGGCCGGTGTAGTAGAGGATCCGCTCGGTCGTCGTCGTCTTGCCCGCGTCGATGTGGGCCATGATCCCGATGTTGCGGACGCGGTCGAGCGCGACCTGTGTTGCCGTGGTGCTCATTGCCTCTGGTTCACCATCGGTAGTGCGCAAACGCCTTGTTGGCCTGCGCCATCCGGTACATGTCGTCCTTGCGCTTGAACGCTCCGCCCTGCTGGTTGATCGCGTCTGTCAACTCGGCCGCGAGCTTCGACTGCATGCCCTTCTCGCGACGCTCCCGCGCGTACGTGACGAGGTAGCGGAGCGCGAGCGTGCGGCCGCGCGGGGAGGGCACCTCGACCGGCACCTGGTAGTTCGCGCCGCCGACCCGGCGCGAGCGGACCTCGAGCACCGGCGTGACCGACTTGACCGCGGCCTCGAGCGCCTCGAGCGCCGGCTTGCCGGTCTTCTCGGCCACCTGCGCGAGCGCGTCGTAGACGATCGACTCGGCGATCGACTTCTTGCCGTCGAGCATCACGCGGTTCACGAGCTGCGTGACCAGGACGGAGCCGTGGACGGCGTCCGCCTCGACCGTGCGGGGCTGGATCTGCGCGCGGCGCGGCATCAGTGGCTCTCCTGGTGACGGTCTCGCGTCGCCGGCGCGCGAGACGGATGCGGTGCAAGGACGCAGGGAGCGTTCGTATCCGTTGATACGGACACGACCGAGGACGCGGCAATGCGCCGCGCGAGAGGCGCCCTGAGTGTTGCCGGGAGAGCCACGACTACGAGCCGCCCTTCTTCGCGCCGTACTTCGACCGGCCCTGCCGACGCTCCGAGACCCCCGAGGTATCGAGGCCGCCGCGGATCACCTTGTAGCGGAACCCCGGCAGGTCCTTGACGCGGCCGCCGCGGATCAGGACGACCGAGTGCTCCTGCAGGTTGTGCCCCTCGCCGGGGATGTACGCGCCGACCTCCATCTGGTTCGTCAGCTTCACGCGCGCGACCTTGCGCAGGGCCGAGTTCGGCTTCTTCGGGGTGGTCGTGTAGACACGCGTGCAGACACCCCGCTTCTGGGGGGCCCCGCGCAGCGCGGGCGTCTTGACCTTCGTCTTGGGGGTCTTTCGCCCCTTGCGGACGAGCTGATTGACGGTGGGCACGCGGCTCCTCGAACTCGGTCGTAGCTTTTGTCGCACGGATAGGGCCGGCAGGCACGACGTCCTCCAGCCCGGGATCGGCAATGGTAGCCGAAAGCCGCCGCGTGCGTGCACCGGCCGGGGCCGGTTTCTCCTCTCCCGCGCGGGTATGGCCGAAAGGGGGATGCCGGACTACAGTGCGGAGCGGGGAAGGTGGGGGAACCGGAGATCTCGAGCGGAACCATCAGCACGATCATCGCCGCGACGGCCCTGGTGGGCCTCGGTCTCGTCGCGCTCGAGATCGTCAAGCGGCGAGGGCAGCCGGTCGAGCGCGACGACCGGCTCGTGCGAGCGGTCGACGACATGCGTACGCGGATGGACGACCTCGGACGGGATCTCTCGCAGGCGCTCGAGCGGGCGGAGCGCGAGAGCCGGCGCAACCGCTTCCTGAGCGACCTCGGCAGCTCGATCGAGTTCGACGAGCTACTCGATCGCGTGCTCGACGCCGCGCTCGAGCTGCCCGGGTTCGACGCCGCGATGGTCGCGCTCGACGAGACCGGCGGACAGGCGACGGTCGCGACCCGCGGCCTGACTCCGGAAGAGGCCGCGCACCCTCCGTCGTCCGGCGCCGGAGGCGTCCTGCCGGCGGGGCCCGTGACGGTCAGCTACCGCTACGGAGCGGCCGGCGCCGCCGATACCAACCTGATCCGGGGCGGCCTCTTCCTCGCGCTCGCCGGACGGGAGGGGAACCAGCTCGGCAGCCTCGCGCTGTTCTGGCGCACGCCCGGCTACGAGCCCTCTCCCGACCGCATCTCCGCGGTCGAGCAGATCGCCGAGACGTGCATCCCCGCGATCGAGAACGCGCGACGCTACCGGGAGGCGCGCCAGCTCGCGGAGACCGACGCGCTGACGGGCTTCTTCAACCAGCGCTACTTCCACGAGATGCTCCGCCGCGAGGCGCTGCGCGCTCAGCGCTACGACCGTCGCCTCGCGCTCCTGATCCTCGACCTCGACGACTTCAAGGCGGTCAACGACCGGATCGGGCACCTCGCGGGCGACGCGGTGCTCGCGCAGGTGGCGGAGCAGCTGCGGAACGAGATCCGTTCCGTCGACATCGGCTGCCGGGTGGGAGGCGACGAGTTCGCAGTCGTCCTGCCGGAGTCGACGGCAGACGACGCGGCGCAGCTGTTCGAGCGGATGCACGAGGGCGTCGCGAAGATGCCGATGCCGGGCGGCCAGCAGGTCCGGCTCTCGGCAGGGATCGCCGAGCTCCGGCACGGCGAGACCGCGGCCGGACTCTTCGAACGCGCCGACTCGGCGTTGCGGCACTCGAAGGACGCTGGCAAGGATCGCGCGACGACCGCGGCCGAGTAGGCGGCTCGCGCTTACGAGGGCCGCTCGGCGACGAGGCGGAGCGGCCGCGTGGGCCGGTCGGCCCCGCCGGTCGCCTCGAGCGTCACCCCGACGAGCGCGGCGGGCGGGACGGGGCGGGAGAGGAGGACGACACGATCCGAGGCGTCGAACGTCCCGGCGGAGACGGGCGTCGCCGACCCGGGCGGGACGACCCATGCCTCGTACTCGCGCCCGGGGGGGGCGAGCCCCAGGCCGTCGAGCGCCAGAACGGCATTGTTGTCCGGGGCAACGACGAGCGCGAGCCGGCCCACCGAGCCCCGGAGCGGGAGCCGGACCGCGCGTGAGTCGGCCAGGACCGCGAGCGCCCGGTCCAGGCGAGAGCCCCTCAGGCCCGTCTGCGGCGCCGGGTCGGCGCCCGCGACGATCGCCCACACGCCGAGCCCGATCGCGACGAGCCCGGCCGCGATCGCCAGGGCGGCGAGGGTCGGCCAGCCCGGCCGCCGTGCGCGCGGCAGGTCGACGGGCGCGAGCTCGACGCGTGCAGCCGGGGTCGCGTCGAGCGGGCCGCCCGCCGTTGGGGCGAGGAGCTCCGCTGACGCCGACCGGACCACGGGGCGAGGATAGCCCCGGCTGCTGACGACTCCCTCCCCGGCAGTCGTCCGCGCGCCGGAGTCCAGCCACACCCCTCTGTAGGGTTGGCCCGATGGAGGGACGCCGCTCGTCCAGCAGACCCGGGGGGCGGGCGTGCACGTGACGACCACCCAGCTCGCGCTGGCCGCAGTCGCGCTCGCGAGCGTCTCGCTCGTCCTGTTCGTGCTTGCGATCCGGCGGCTGCTCGTCCGTCAGGCCGAGGTGACCGTGACGATGCTGCGTCGCTACGACGACCGGCTCGCGGACTTCGCGCAGACGCTCAACGACGCCCTCGCGGCATTCCAGGCGCCGCCGGCGCTCGGCACCTCCGACCTCGCCGACGACCCGGAGCCGATGGTGCGGACCCTCGAGCTCGCGCGGGAGCGCACGCGCGCAGACGGCGCGATTGCGCTCGTGGCGGGTGGAAACGGCCCGCCGATCGTCGCGACCGTGGGGCTCTCGGAGTCCGAGACGAACCACATCGCGCGGATGGGCTTCCCCGACTATCGGGGCGCTCGCGCGATCGAGGTCGCGTTCGCGGGCGACCTTCCCGCACCGGACGGGTCGGCGCCGGTGCGCGCCGGTCTCGTCCTGCCTCTGCTCGAGGAGGGCGAGGCACAGAGCCTGCTGGGTGTGTTGACGCGCGAGAAGGGACGGCATTTCAGCGAGGAGGACGTCGACGCCCTCGACGCGGTCGTGCGCATCGCGCGGTCGCCCGTCGCGCGGGCCCTGAATCTCCGCGAGCCCGACGTGGTGCCCGAGATCGACGTCCTGACCAACCTTCTCGACCGGCAGTCGTTCGAGGCGGTGCTCGACCGAGAGATCGTGCGGGCGCGGCTCGCGGGGCATCCCCTCTCCCTGCTCGTGCTCGACGTCGATCGGTTGACGACGCTCAACGGCCGGTTCGGGATCGACGGGGCCGACAGCGTCCTCCACGAGCTCGCGAAGCGGCTCCAGGGCTCGATCCACCATCTCGACTACACGTTCCGTCTCGGCGGAGGGCGATTTGCCGTGCTGCGGCCGGGATCCGAGGCAGGCCAGGCCAAGGAGCTCTACGATGCGCTCCGCGCCGACCTCGCCAGGACACCGCCGGTCGAGGGCGACGCCGACGCGGTCTCCCTCTCGGCGGGCGTGGCCGAGCTGGTCCCGCGCGACGACGCCGAGTCGTTCGCAGCCCGCGCGGACGCCGGCCTTCGACAGGCGAAGCAGAACGGCAGGAGCACGATCGTGCTCGACGCCGCCCCCGACGCACCTCGCGCGACGCTCGTCCTCCATGCCGCCGCGGGAGACTCCCTCCGCCGGGGATGACCTGAGGCCACGGTCCTCCGATGGCCCTCTGGCTGCTCGCGCTCGTCGCCGCGCTCGTGCTCGTCCTCGTGGGCGTCGTGGTGGGCGCTTCCACCCGGCGCCGCGCCGCCGCGCGCGAGGCGCGACGCGTCGCCGAGCTGGGCCGCCTCGCCGAGCGGCTCGAGGCCTCGCTCGGCGAGCTTCGCTCGCCGATTCCTCCGGCTCCCGAGCCTCGGACGCGGGCTCTTCCGCCCTCCGGGTCGAGCGGCGGCCCGCCCGACGGCGACGCGCCGTTCGTCGCCGACCGGCTGCCGGGACGAGCGGCGCTGCTCGAAGCGGTCGGGGCCGACGTCGAGCGGGCGCGCTCGCGCCGCACCCGCCTCACGGCCGTCCTCGTGCGGGCCGCGGGCGAGACGACGGCCGAGGGCCTCGTCGCCGCAGCGCGCGAAGCGACGGGAAGGCCCGTCTACGCGGTCGGTCCTGGTGCCGCGGCGTTCACGCTGCCGGCGCTCGGTCGCGCGGGCGGGCTGGGCGCGCTGGCACGGATCGAGACGCTGACGCCCTCGACGGGCAGCTCGATCGAGTGGGACGCAGACGAGAGCGCCGTCGAGCTGGTCGCACGGCTGCTCGCGAGCCCGTCTCGCGACAGCGAAGGCGCCTCCTGAGGAAGGCGCAAGGTCGGCTCGGGCCCGCGGGGGCGGGCCCGAGCCGAAGCGTGCCCGCGCAGCTCAGGCGTCGTCGTCCGAGGCGCCCGGCTCGGGCAGCTCGGGGAGCTCGGGGAGCTCCACGTCGTAGCCGAGCCCGAGGGCCGACAGGTCGAGCCCGTCCCCGTCGCCGATCTCCTCGAGCGCGGCGAGCAGCTCTGCCTCGGTGCCGCCCCCGAACATCGCTGCGGGGAGCGGCTCCGTGGGCTCGATGTCGATGCCGCGGTACTTCTTGAGGCCCGTGGCGGCCGGGATCAGCTTCCCGATGATCACGTTCTCCTTCAGCCCCAGCAGGCGATCGACCTTGCCCTCGATCGCGGCGTCCGTGAGCACCTTGGTCGTCTCCTGGAAAGAGGCCGCGGAGAGGAAGGACTCCGTCGCGAGCGAGGCCTTCGTGATGCCGAGGATCAGCGGCTCGAAGGTCGCCTGCTCGCCCTTCCCGGACCGGGCGGCCTGGTTGGCGTGCTCGAGCACCACCTTGTCGACGAGCTGGCCCGGCAGGAGCTCGGTGTCGCCAGGCGTATCGACGCGCACCTTCTTCATCATCTGGCGGACGATGAGCTCGATGTGCTTGTCGTGGATGTCGACGCCCTGCGACTTGTAGACCTTCTGCACCTCGCCCACGAGGTACTGCTCGGTCGGGGTCGAGCCCCGCGCCGCCCTCGTGTGCAGCTCGAGGAGCTCCGTGGGGTTCAGCGATCCCTCGTTGAGGGGGTCACCCTGGGCGACGGCGTCGCCCTCGCGGACGAGCATCCGCGTCCGCCTCGGGAACGCGTACTCCTTCACCGGCAGCGGCTCGCCCTCGGCGTCGAGCTCGGACGGCGTCACGGTCACGACGACCGTCCGCTCCTGCTCTTCGATCGAGACCTTCCCGCCGTACTCCGCGAGCGTCGCGGCGCCCTTCGGGTTGCGCGCCTCGAAGATCTCGACCACGCGCGGGAGCCCGTGCGTGATGTCCGCGCCCGCGACGCCACCCGTGTGGAACGTCCGCATCGTGAGCTGGGTGCCGGGCTCGCCGATCGACTGGGCCGCGACGATGCCGACCGCGTCGCCGATCTCGCACATGTCGCCGGTGGCGAGGAACGTGCCGTAGCACGCGCGGCACACGCCGACGTCGCTGCGGCACTTGAGCACCGTGCGCACGGGGAGCATGACCTCGTCGGCGTGCTCCTCGAGCTGCTCCGCGACCTCGTGGAGACGCGGCTTGGTCAGGAGCTCGCCCTTCTCCGCGAGCACGGTCTTCCCGGGCTTGCCGTCGCGGAGCGGCTTGCGGACGTCGGCCGCGAGCACGCGACCGGCGGCGTTCAGGTTCGGCTGCCCGTCGAGGATGACCGGCAGCTCGACGTGGTCATCGGTGCCGCAGTCGTCCTCGCGGATGATCACGTCCTGTGAGACGTCCACGAGGCGGCGGGTGAGGTAGCCGGAGTCGGCCGTTCGCAGGGCCGTGTCCGCGAGGCCCTTGCGGGCGCCGTGGGTCGAGATGAAGTACTCGAGCACCGAGAGGCCTTCCATGAAGTTCGCCTTGATCGGCCGCTCGATGATCTCGCCCTTCGGATTGGCCATCAGGCCGCGCATCCCGGCGAGCTGGCGGATCTGGTTGAACGAGCCGCGGGCGCCGGAGTTGGCCATCATGAAGATGGAGTTCGTCTGGCGCAGGTTGTCCTTCATCGCGTCGGCGACCTCGTCGGTCGCCTCCGTCCAGACCGCGACGACCCGCTCCTTGCGCTCCTCCTCGGTCATCAGGCCGCGCTCGTACTCGCGCTCGACCTTGGCGACCTCCTCCTCGTAGCGCGCGAGGATCTCCTCCTTCGAGGGCGGGATCACGATGTCGTTCTTCGAGACCGTGATCCCCGCGCGTGTCGCGAAGCGGAACGCGAGCGACTTGATCGTGTCGAGCACGGAGGCGACGACGTATGCGCCGTACTCGCCGACGAGCCGGTCGATCGTCGCGTCGAGCTCGCGCTTCGTCAGGGCGCGGTCGACGACGAACGGCTCCTGCCGGCCGTCCTTGACCGCGTCGACGAGCGAGCGCTCGATCTCGCTCTCGAAGATCACGCGACCCGGGGTCGTGAGGCGAACCTCGTCGCCGGAGCGGAACTCGACCGGGTACTGCAGCGAGACCTGGCCGGACTCGAGCGCGAACTCCACCTGTTCCTCGGAGCCGTAGCGCCGGAGACCCTTGACGCCGAGCTGCTTGGCGAGCTCCTCCGACGTCGACGCCGTCAGGTCGTGCTCGCAGTACGTCAGGTAGTACGCCCCGAGCACCATGTCCTGCGTCGGCGTCGCGAGCGGCCGCCCGTGGGCCGGCGAGAGGATGTTGTTCGACGAGAGCATCAGGATGCGCGCCTCCGCCTGGGCCTCGGCCGAGAGCGGGAGGTGGACGGCCATCTGGTCGCCGTCGAAGTCGGCGTTGAACGCGTGGCAGACGAGCGGATGCACCTGGATCGCCTTGCCCTCGACGAGCACCGGCTCGAACGCCTGGATCCCGAGGCGGTGGAGCGTCGGCGCCCGGTTGAGCAGCACCGGATGCTCCGCGATGACCTCCTCGAGCACGTCCCAGACCTCGGGCACCATCGACTCGACGTACTTCTTCGCCGCCTTGATGTTCTGCACCGACTTCCGCTCGACGAGCCGGCTCATGATGAACGGCTTGAACAGCTCGAGCGCCATCAGCTTCGGCAGGCCGCACTGGTGCAGCTTCAGGTTCGGCCCCGCGACGATCACCGAGCGCCCCGAGTAGTCGACGCGCTTGCCGAGCAGGTTCTGGCGGAACCGGCCCTGCTTGCCCTTCAGCATGTCGGAGAGCGACTTCAACGGGCGGTTGCCGGGCCCCGTCACCGCGCGGCCGCGGCGGCCGTTGTCGAACAGCGCGTCGACGGCCTCCTGCAGCATCCGCTTCTCGTTGTTGACGATGATCTCGGGAGCCCCGAGGTCGAGCAGCCGCTTGAGCCGGTTGTTCCGGTTGATCACGCGGCGATAGAGGTCGTTGAGGTCGCTGGTCGCGAACCGGCCCCCGTCGAGCTGCACCATCGGGCGGAGCTCCGGCGGGATCACCGGAATGGCCTCGAGCACCATCCACTCGGGCTTGTTCTCGGACGTGATGAAGGCCTGCACGACCTTGAGGCGCTTGATCGCGCGCTGCTGCTTCTGCCCCTTCGACGTCTTGATCACGTCGCGCAGGGTGACCGACTCCTGCTGGAGGTCGAGGTCGCGCAGGAGCTCGCGGATCGCCTCCGCGCCCATGCCGCCGCGGAAGTACACGCCGAAGCCGTACGGCGACCCGAACCGGTCCTTGAGCTCACGGAAGATCTGCTCGTCGTTGACCACCTGCTTCACGTCGAGCTCGCGGAACAGCTTCCACGTCTCCTCGAGCCGCCGGACGCCCTCGACCGCCGCGTCGCGCGCGTCGGCGCGCCGGCTCTCGATGTCCGCGACCATCTCCTTGACCTTGGCGGCCCACTGCTGGACGACCTCGAGGTCCTCCTTGCGGGCGCCCTCGACGAGGCAGCGGTCGTACGCGAGCTCGCGCACCTGGTCGGAGGTCGCGTCCCCCTCCGCGTGCTCGAGCACGTCGCGCAGGAGCCCGGCCCCGATCTCGCGGGCCCGCTCCAGGTTCTTCGCGTCGACGGACGCGACGAGCCCCGCGTCCTCCTCGGCGAGCTCCTCGCCTCCGAGCAGCTGGTCGAGCAGCCTGTGCAGGTGCTTCGTGATCGCGCCCTTCTTCGAGCCGGAGGAGCGCTCGAGCTCCGAGCGGAGCGGCTCGAGCGCGGCGCGGATCTCGACCGCGGCGGTGGCGACCGACTCGATCTCGCGCGGAGCGAGACGCCGGTCGTCGCGGGTCGCCGCCTGCCTGACGAGCTCGCGCAGCCGCTTCGGGTCCTCGCTCGTGATCGTCTTCGCGAGCCCCGGGAGGATGCCGCTCGCCAGCGAGCGTCCCTCCTCGAGTGACGGCAGCGCCTGGTCCTCGGCCCAGTTGGAGAGGCCGCGGGCCCAGAACTCGTCGTCCTCGTCGAATCCCTTGTCCTTGCCCTGCGCGAGGAACGCGCGTCGCCGGGAGAGGCGGTCGTCGAGGGCGGCGAGCTGCTCGTCGCGGTCGACGTTGATCTGCTCGGACTCGCCCCGCACCTTGTCCTCGAGGTCGGCCAGGTCGGCCGCGCGCTTCTCACGGTCGACACCGGTCACGATCGAGGCGGCGAAGTAGAGGACCTTCTCGAGCTCCCGCGGCGCAATGTCGAGCAGGTAGCCGATCCGGCTCGGGACGCCCTTGAAGAACCAGATGTGCGAGACGGGCGCTGCGAGGTCGATGTGACCCATGCGCTCGCGCCGCACCTTCTGGCGCGTCACCTCGACGCCGCAGCGCTCGCAGATGATGCCCTTGTAGCGGACGCGCTTGTACTTGCCGCAGTAGCACTCCCAGTCCTTCGTGGGGCCGAAGATGCGCTCGCAGAACAGGCCGTCGCGCTCGGGCTTGAGCGTGCGGTAGTTGATGGTCTCGGGCTTCGTGACCTCGCCCATCGACCAGTCACGGATCTGCTTCGGTGAAGCGAGACCGATCCGGATCGCGTCGAAGTCGTTGATGTCGATCTGCGCCAAGGGTTTTCTCCTTCGGAGAAACCCCTAGATAGAGGCTTCTCCACTCGTCCATGTGATCCCTACGTGTTGCCTACGTCTTCTCGTCTGGCACTTCGCGGCAGCGAAGTGCCCTCGTTCCTATTCCTCCGTCTCGACGTCGACCGGCGCGAGCGCCTCCTCCGCCGGCTCCTCGTCGAGGTTCTCGTCGGAGGCGACCGACAGGTCGGCCCCCTCCTCGGGCGCGCCCTCCTCGACCTCCTGAGCGCTGCGCACGTCGGCCGCCGCCTGGCGGACGCTCGCCGGCGAGAGGTCGATCCCGAGCTCCTCCGCGGCGCGGAGCAGCTCGTCGTCCTCCTCGCGCACCTCGACCTCGCGCCCCTCGTCCGAGAGCACGTGGACGTCGAGGGAGAGGGACTGCATCTCCTTGAGCAGCACCTTGAAGGACTCGGGGATCGACGGCTCGGCGATGTTCTCGCCCTTGACGATCGCCTCGTATGCCTTGACGCGGCCGATCGTGTCGTCGGACTTGATCGTCAGCATCTCCTGGAGGGTGTACGCCGCGCCGTACGCCTCGAGCGCCCATACCTCCATCTCGCCGAACCGCTGTCCGCCGAACTGCGCCTTCCCGCCCAGTGGCTGCTGCGTGACGAGCGAGTAGGGACCCGTCGAGCGCGCGTGGATCTTGTCGTCGACGAGGTGGAGCAGCTTGAGGATGTACATGTAGCCGACCGTGACCTTCTGCTCGAAGGGCTGGCCCGACTTCCCGTCGAAGAGCTGCACCTTCCCGGAGCAGCGCCGGCCCTCCGCCCGTCGCTCGTCGACCTTCATCGCGATCGTGTCGCTCGCGCCGGCCCAGGACACGAGCGCATCGTCGACGTCCGCCTCGGTGGCGCCGTCGAAGACGGGTGTCGCGACCGCCCTCGGGTCGGGCGCGTTGATCGGCGCGCGCGGGTTGACCGGCTCACCGTCCTCGAACACCCCGTGCGCCGCGGCCCAGCCGAGATGCGTCTCGAGGATCTGGCCGATGTTCATGCGGCTCGGCACGCCGAGCGGGTTCAGCACGACGTCGACGGAGCGGCCGTCCTCGAGGAACGGCATGTCCTCCTCGGGCACGATCTTCGCGATCACGCCCTTGTTGCCGTGCCGGCCGGCGAGCTTGTCGCCCTCGGCGATCTTGCGCTTCTTCGCCACGAAGACGCGGACGAGCTCGTTCACGCCGGGGGACAGGTCGTCGCCCGCGTCGCGCGAGAACGTCTTGACCCCGATCACCTTGCCGCCCTCGCCGTGCGGCACCTTCAGCGAGGTGTCGCGCACCTCGCGCGCCTTCTCCTTGAAGATCGCGCGGATGAGCTTCTCCTCGGCGGTCAGCTCGGTCTCGCCCTTCGGCGTCACCTTGCCGACGAGCAGGTCGCCCGACCCGACCTCGGCGCCGATCCGCACGACCCCACGCTCGTCGAGGTTCGCGAGCGACTCCTCCGAGCGGTTCGGGATGTCTCGCGTGATCTCCTCGTCGCCGAGCTTCGTCGAGCGGGCGTCGATCTCGTACTCGTGGATGTGGATCGAGCTGAGCACGTCGTCCTTGACAAGGCGCTCCGAGAGCACGATCGCATCCTCGAAGTTGAAGCCCTCGAAGGGCATGAAGGCGACCAGCAGGTTCGCGCCGAGCGCGAGCTCGCCGCGATCGGTGGCCGAGCCGTCGGCGAGCACCTCCCCCTTCTGCACCCTGTCGCCCAGGGACACGACCGGCTTCTGGTGGATGAGCGTGCCCTGGTTGGAGCGCATGAACTTCGTCAGCGGATACTCGTCGCGCGTGCCCTTGCCCTCGATCACGATCTTCTCGGCGTCGACGTCGATCACCGAGCCGGGGTTCCGGGCGAGCACGACGTCGCCGGTGTCGACCGCCGCGCGGTACTCGAGGCCCGTGCCGACGAGCGGCGCCTGCGGGATCATCAACGGCACGGCCTGCTTCTGCATGTTCGCGCCCATGAGCGCGCGGTTCGCGTCGTTGTGCTCGAGGAACGGGATCAGGGCGGTCGCGACGGAGACGATCTGTGCCGGAGAGACGTCCATGTAGTCGACCTCGCTCGCGCTCGAGATCACGGCCTCGCCCGCCGCGGAGCGGCAGAGCACCTGGTCGTTCTCGAACTTGCCGGTCTTCGCGTCGACCGCCTCGGACGCCTGGGCGATGGTGAACAGCGCCTCCTGCGAGGCGTCGAGGTACTCGATCTCGTCCGTCACCTTCCCGCCCTTCACGACCCGGTACGGCGTCTGGATGAAGCCGAACTCCGAGACGGTCGCGTACGACGCGAGCGCGCCGATGAGGCCGATGTTCGGGCCCTCCGGCGTCTCGATCGGGCACATGCGGCCGTAGTGCGTCGGGTGGACGTCGCGCACCTCGATCGGCGCGCGCTCGCGGGTGAGACCGCCCGCGCCGAGCGCCGAGAGGCGGCGCCGGTGCGTCAGACCGGAGAGCGAGTTCGTCTGGTCCATGAACTGCGAGAGCTGCGACGAGCCGAAGAACTCCTTCAGCGCCGCCACGACCGGCCGGATGTTGATGATCGTCTGGGGCGTGATCGTGTCGACGTCCTCCGTCGTCATCCGCTCGCGGACGACGCGCTCCATGCGGTACAGCCCGACACGGAACGCCTCCTGGATCAGCTCGCCCGTGGTGCGCAGGCGCCTGTTCCCGAAGTGCTCGTACTCGTCGAGCTCGCCGCGAATCGGCTCGCGCGGAAGCGCAGCGGCGTCGGCCGCGAAGTCCTTCGAGTCCTCCGGCAGCTGGAGCTTGCCGGGGAGGTCGACGAGCTTCCGGACGAGCGCGAGGATGTCCTCGGTCGTGAGCACCCGCGTGTCCTCGGGGACGCCGACGCCCAGCCGCTGGTTCAGCTTGTAGCGCCCGACCTTCGTCAGGTCGTAGCGCTTCGGGTCGAAGAACAGCGAGCGCAGCAGGTTCCGGGCGTTGTCGAGCGTCGGCGGCTCACCGGGGCGCTGCTTCTTGAAGACCTCGACGAGCGCCTCCTCCTCCCGCGTGGAGGGGTCCTTGTCGAGCGTGTTCTGGATGTACGGCCTGGCCGACTCGTCGAACAACGCGAGGATCGCCTCGTTGGTCGTGGTGTCGAGCGCGAACCCGGTGGTCGGGTCCTCTGCGGGCAGCGCCCGCAGGAGCGTCGTGATCGGCAGCTTCCGCTTGCGGTCGATGCGCGCGTAGACGATGCCCTTCTTGTCGATCTCGAGCTCGAGCCACGAGCCGCGAGACGGCATCAGGTTGGCGGTGAAGACCTGCTTCGTCGCGTCCTTCGGCTCCATCAGGTACGCGCCGGGCGAGCGCACGAGCTGCGTCACGATCACGCGCTCCGTGCCGTTGATGATGAACGTCCCGTGGTCGGTCATCATCGGGAAGTCACCCATGAAGACGCGCTGCTCGCGGATCTCGCCCGTCTCCGTGTTCACGAAGCGGACGGTCATCGACAGCGGCGCCTGGTACGTCAGGTCCTTCTCACGGCACTCCGAGATCGAGTGCTGCGGTGGCCCGAACTCGTAGTCGCCGAACTCGACGGCCAGCGTGCCGGTGTAGTCGGTGATCGGCGAGATGTCGTCGATGGTCTCGCGCAGGCCCTCCTCCAGGAACCACTGGAAGGACGCCTTCTGGATGTCGATCAGGTTGGGGAGGTCGAGGACGTGCTTCAGGCGCGAAAACGACTTGCGCGCGCGTGGCGCGACGGCGGTGCTGCTCAAGAACAGCCTCCCTTAGTAACGGCGGTCGATGATGGAGACGGGCAGAAGTCGAAGCCAGGCTCGGGGCGGAACAGGGAAGAATAGCGGACAGGCTTGCTCCACCGCAACCTCGTGGCGCGGCGGAGAGTCCGCCCAGAACTATAGCTGACGGCGCAAGCCTCGCCGGGCGGGCGGAGGAAAGGCGCCGAGGCGTCCGACTTCGTCGGACGCCTCGGCCCTCGAGTGTGGTCGGCGCAGGTGTCGGACTGGAAGTCCGACACCGGGCACTACTTCAGCTCGACAGCTGCCCCGGCCTCTTCGAGCTCGGTCTTGAGCTTCTCCGCCTCGTCCTTCGCGAGCGCCTCCTTCACGGTGCCCGGCGCGCCGTCGACGAGGTCCTTCGCCTCCTTCAGGCCGAGACCCGTCGCCGCGCGGACGACCTTGATCACCTGGATCTTCTTGTCGCCCGCGCCCGTGAGCACCACGTCGAAGGAGTCCTTCTCCTCGGCCGCGGGAGCGCCGTCGCCCCCGGCCGCCGGCGCCGCGGCGACTGCGACCGGAGCGGCGGCCGTGACGCCCCACTCCTCCTCGATCGCCTTCTTCAGCTCGACGAGCTCGAGCACGGTCATCTTGCCGAGGGTCTCGAGCACTTTGGACGTGTCCGTTGCCATGTAGAGGGGTCCTTTCGCTCCTGTGGCACTTCGCTGCGCGAAGGTGCCAGCTACTCCGTTTGATCTTCGGTTGTGACTTCTTGAGCTTCGGTTGCGACTTCCAGCCCGACGGGCTCCGCGTCGGTCGCCGCCGCAACCGTCTCGGTCGACTCGCCGCCTGGCGCTTCTGCGCCGGCAGAAGTGCCTTCCCCGAGCTGCTCGATCCGCGCGTCGATGAGGCCGACGAGATCGCGGAGTGGTGCGGCCAGCAGCGCGACGAGCTGCGTCAACGGCGCGACCACGGCCCCCACGAGCTGGCTCTTGACCACCTCCGGCGCGGGGAGCTTCGCGAGCTCGTCCACGTCGGCGCCGGTGATCGTGCGGCCCGAGAGGATGCCCCCGCGGAGCGTCAGGACCTTCGTGTCCTTCGCGGTGTCGGCGAGGGCCTTCGCCACCGCGACGGGATCGCCGTCGGTCTCGACGAACGCGATCGCAGTGGGCCCCTCGAGCAGCGCCAGCAACGACTCGGTGCCGGCCATGTCGGCCGCGCGCCGCGTCAGCGTGTTCTTCACGACCTGGAAGCGCCCTCCGCTGCCGCGCACCTTCGCACGGAGCTCGACGAGGTCGGCGTTCGTCAGGCCGCGGTAGTCGGCGACGATCAACGACTCGGTCGAGCGAAGCTGCTCCGCCAGCTCGGCGACGACTCTCTCTTTCTCGGTCCTCTCCATGTCGTTCCCTTTGGAAACGACTAGGCCCACCGTCGAGGTGGGCCGGGACACGCGCGAGCGCTCGACTCGCCTGGAATCCTGACGCACCTCGACCGGACTTCTGCCAGCTGGCTGCCGGTGGTCTTCGGCGGCTCTAGTCGGATTTGCGGTCAGACGGTAGCAGCTTCCTGACCGCTCCTAGCGGAGTCCGCGCCGGCGGATTCCGCCGCGACGTCGCGCGTGCGGGTCGGATCGACGTGCAGGCCCGGCCCCATGGTCGTCGTCAGGGTGATGCCCTTGATGTAGCGGCCCTTGGCGGCGGCCGGCTTCGCACGCGCGATCTCCTCGACCACGACCGCGTAGTTCTCGAGCAACTGCCGCTCGCCGAAGCTCTTCTTCCCGATCGGCAGATGCACGTTCGCGCCCCGGTCGGTGCGGTACTCGAGCTTGCCCGCCTTCGCGTCCGAGACCGCCTTCTGGATGTCGAAGGTCACGGTGCCGGTCTTCGGGTTCGGCATCAGCCCTCTGGGCCCGAGGACGCGCCCCAGCTTGCCGACGTTGCCCATCTGGTCGGGCGTTGCGATCGCCACGTCGAAGTCGAGGAAGCCGCCTTCGATCTTCGCGGCGAGGTCGGCCGAGCCGACGATGTCCGCCCCCGCCTCCTCCGCCTCGCGCGCCTTGTCTCCCTCGGCGAACACGGCGACCCGCATCGACCGTCCGGTCCCGTGGGGCAGCATGATCGTGCCGCGCAGCTGCTCGTCGGCGTGGCGCACGTTCAGGCCGAGCCGGAAGTGCACCTCGACGGTCTCGTCGAACTTCGCGGTGGGCAGGCTCTTGAGGAGCGAGATCGCCTCCGCGGGCGGGTAGGCCTTCTCGCGGTCGATCGCCTGCCGCGCCTCGCTGTACCGCTTCCCGTGCGCGCTCACGATTCCACCTCCACACAGCTCTTTGCGGCCACCGGGCACAGCCCGGCGCCCGCGAGGCGGGAAACCGCCATGTTTCCCGCACCCTTCCCATGGCCGCTCCGGTGGAATCTCACGATTCCACCTCCACGCGCCTCTCTGCGGCCACCGGGCACAGCCCGGCGCCCGCGAGGCGGGAAACCGCCATGTTTCCCGCACCCTTCCCATGGCCGCTCCGGTGGAATCTCACGATTCCACCTCCACGCCCATGCTCCTCGCCGTACCGGCGATGACGAGCATCGCACCCTCGACGTCGTTCGCGTTGAGGTCGGGCATCTTGGTTTCGGCGATCGAGCGCAGCTGCGCCTGGCTGAGCTTGCCGACCTTGGTGCGATTCGGCTCGGCCGACCCGGACTCGAGCCCGAGCGCCTCCTTGATCAGCACGGCGGCGGGCGGGGTCTTCGTGATGAAGGTGAACGAGCGGTCCTCGAAGACCGTGATCTCGACCGGGATGATCCGGCCGTTCTCGTGCGCCGTCTGGGCGTTGAACGCCTTCGTGAACTCGACGATGTTGACCCCGTGCTGACCGAGCGCGGGGCCGACCGGCGGGGCAGGGTTCGCCTGCCCACCCGGGATCTGGAGCTTGATGAGAGTGAGGATCTTCTTGGCCATTGCTTTCCGGTTGTCGGGTGCAGCGCTTTCGCGCCGCACCTAAATCTAGGTGGCTTCGCGAAGCGAAGACACCCGCTAGTCGATCTTCTTGACCTGGTCGAACGCGAGCTCGACCGGAACCTGGCGCTCGAAGATGTCCACGAGCACCTTGAGCTTCTGGGCGTCCGCGTTCACGTCGACGATCTCGCCGTCGAAGTCGGACAGAGGGCCCGACGTGACCTTGACGGACTCGCCGAGCGAGAACTCGACCTGGGCCCGCGGCGCGGCGGCGCCGGGGCCGCCGCCCACGTGCAGGATGCGGTCGACCTCGGCCTGCGACAACGGCGAGGGCTTCGCGCCCGCGCCGACGAAGGCCGTGACGCCCGGCGTCCCCTTGACGACCGTCCACGCGTCGTCGTTCAGATCCATGTTCACGAGCACGTACCCGGGCAGCACGCGCTTCTCGATCTGCACCTTCTGGCCGTCCTTCGTCTCGATCACCTGCTCGGTCGGGACGACGACGCGCCGAAACCGCGGCTGCTGGTTCATCGAGACGATCCGGTGCTCCAGGTTCGCCTTGACCTTGTTCTCGTGTCCGGAGTAGGTGTTGATCACGTACCAGTGGAACATGTGCTCCCTTTCCCGCTCACTGTCCCAGCAGTACGTCGCGGACGAACGGGCGCAGGATCTGGTCGGCGCCCCAGAGGTACGCGCCCACGATCACGCACGCGACGATCACGACGATCGTCCCCTGGATGACCTGTGCGCGGTTGGGCCACTCGACCTTCCGCAGCTCGGCGATCGACTCGCGGACGAAGCCGCCGCGTCGCGGATGCTCGACGGCGACACTCTGCTCGGGGCCTGCAGCGACCGGGCGCGGCGTCGCCCGGACGGGCGCCTGCTCTCCCGCTGCACGGCGCGCGTCGCGCCGCTGACGTCTCGTCTCCCGTGCCATGACCGGTTCCCTCCCTCGCTACCGCGTCTCGCGGTGAAGCGTGTGTCCGCCGCACCAGCGGCAGTACTTGCGGAGCTCGACACGGTCGGGCGTGTTCCGCTTGGACTTCTGCGACTGGTAATTGCGCCGCTTGCACTCGGTACAGGCGAGCGTGATCGCGACTCGGACTCCGGTGGCCATGTTCTCTCGGTCTCGTCGGGGCGGAAAGGGAAGGCGAAAGGTAGCGGCGGTAGGACTCGAACCTACGACACGCGGATTATGATTCCGCTGCTCTAACCAACTGAGCTACGCCGCCCAGCCGAGGCGCAGTGTAGCAAGGCTCTTTCCCGCCTCCCGCGCGAAAGAGCCTATCTGACCCACCACTCCGGCACCGGCCCGTCACCGGTTCCAGGCCATGACGGACGCGCCGGACAGCTCGTCCGCACGCGTCTCTAGGATCGCCGTCGTGATCCGGGTCCCGCCGCAGCGTGGAGGATGGCTCGAGGTCGTCTGCGGCCCGATGTTCTCCGGCAAGAGCGAGGAGATGATCCGCCGCCTCCGCCGGGCCGAGATCGCGGGCCAGCACGTCATCCTCTTCAAGCCCCGCATCGACGACCGGTACGACGCGGCGGACGTGGTCAGCCACGCCGGGGTGCGCATGTCCGCCGTGCCGGTGGACGGATCCGCGGAGCTGGTCGCCCGCGCGCGGTCGTCCGACGTCGTCGGAATCGACGAGGTGCAGTTCTTCGAGCCCGCGATCGTGGACTCTGCGCTTGCCCTGGCGGAGCGGGGTGCGCGGGTGATCGTGGCCGGGCTCGACCAGGACTTCCGCCGCCGGCCGTTCGGGCCGCTCCCCGAGCTCCTCGCCCGCGCCGAGCTCGTCGACAAGCTGCAGGCCGTGTGCCACCGCTGCGGCGGCCCGGCGACGACGACGCAGCGACTGGTCGACGGGCGGCCGGCGCCGTACTCCGGCGAGACGATCGTGGTGGGCGCGCTCGACACGTACGAGGCCCGCTGCCGGGACTGCCACGAGCCCGGCGTCGACGCCGTGCAACTCGTGGCGTAGCGGCACTCCCGCGGCCCGCGCCGGCCCTCGTTCGCGCCCGTGTAGGTGAAGCCGACGTAGCCGTCCGCGCCCGTCGTGCAGTCGGCGGCTGCGCGCGTGGAGGACGCGCCGGAGCTCGGCCCCGGCCGGCTACCCCGAGGTCGGCTGACCGACCAGCGAGAGCACGAACTCGCGCTCGCCGCCTCGCCAGCGGACGTCGACCGAGCGCGCGAGACGGTTGAGGAGCGACACGACCGGCTCGTTGTCGCCGCAGACGGTCGCGACGAGCTCCGTGAGTCCCGCTGCCCGGGCGTCCGCCGCCAGCTCACGCCCGAGCACCGAGCCGACGCCGCGGCCCTGGTGGTCGTCGGCGACCGCGAACGCGATCTCCGCCCCCGGGCCGATGCGGACGAGCCGCGCGATGCCGGCCGGCGCGGGATCGCCGTCCACGTAGGCGACGAGGACGTGGTGCGTCGCGTCCACGCGTGCGAGGGCCGCGAGCTCGGCGTCGGAGAGACGAGGCTTCGCCCCGCAGAAGCGGCGGGCCCGCGAGCCGTCGCCGAGCCGCGCGAACAGCGCCTCCACCGTCACCGTGTCCCCGTCCCGCAGCGGGCGGATGGTGACTCCCTCGACAAACCGCGACTGCATCACCGGATGGTGCAGCCCGGGCACCGGCTGCGCGTCGCCTCGGCGGGCCATCTTCTTGACATGGCCCGATCGGGCCATGAGACTGGCGGGTCAGTGGAGCAGGACATCCGCTTCTGCGCGCTGGACGGCCGGCGTGTCGCGTACGCGACGGTCGGCGAGGGGCCACTGCTCGTGTTCGGGGGCCGCTGGGTGACCCACCTGGAGGAAGAGTGGGAGGATCCGAGCGCCCGGAGCTTCTTCGAGGAGCTCGCCCGCACCCACCGCGTCGTCCGGTACGACCGGCTCGGCGCCGGCCTCTCGGACCGGCGCCCGGCAGAGACCCCGACGGTCGAGTCGGAGGCGCGCACGCTCGCCGCCGTGCTCGACGCATGCGCCGACGGGCCCGCCGCCCTCTTCGCCTGCTCGTGCGCGGGCGTGGCGGCGGCGCATGTCGCTAGCGTGGCGCCGGAGCGGATCGACAGGCTCGTCTTCTTCGGGAGCTACGTCACCCGGGCGGACGTCCCCAACGCGACGCGCCGCTCGCTCGTGGACTTCGTGCGGACGAACTGGCCGCTCGCCGCCCAGATGCTGGCCGGGCTCATCGTCCCGCACGCGGACGGAGCCGCGATCGACGCGCTGAGCAGGTACCAGCGCCATTCGGCAGACGCCGAGACCGCGGCGGCGTTCCTCGAGCTCGACCTCACGGCGGATGCGCGCGCCCTCCTGCCGAGCGTGCAGACCCCCGCCCTCGTGCTGCACCGGCGCGGAGACAGGACGGTGCCGATCTCGCACGGTCGCGAGCTCGCCGCGCTCCTGCCCAGCGCGCGCTTCGTCGCCCTGACCGGCGACTCCCACCTGCCGTGGCTGGACGATCAGCGCGCGCTGCGCCGGGCCCTGGTCGGGTTCCTCGGCGACGGCATTCCGGCCGGGTCGAACGGCGACACGCCGCTCAGCCCGCGCGAGACGGAAGTCCTCCGACTCGTCGCCGCAGGGCTCTCGAACCGGGAGATCGCCTCGTCGCTCGTGCTCAGCGAGCACACGATCCACCGGCACGTCGCCAACGTCCTGCGGAAGCTGGGTCAGTCGTCGCGGGCGGCGGCCGCGGCCCACGCCACGCGGGCGGGCTACGTCTAGGGCGGGGCGCCGGCCTGGAGCCCGGCGAGTGCCGGGTCGAGCACGAGCACGGTGCGGACCCCCTCGCCGCGCCGGAGCCGCTCGAGCGCCTCGCCGACCCCGTCGAGCTCGTCCACGCGCGTGACGACGCCCGCCAGGTCGAGCTCGCCGGCGGCCGCGCGGCGCGCGAGCTGCGGCAAGTCGACCGCCGGGTCGCCCGAGCCGTAGAACGAGCCGCGGATCCCCTTGCCGGCGGCGAGCTCGAGGGCGGGCAGCGAGAGCTCCGCCCCTTTCGCGGCGATGCCGATCACGACGGCCGTCGCCCCCGGCCGAAGGGCCTTCCACGCGAGCAGCATCGTCTCCGGGAGCCCGACCACCTCGAAGGCGTGGTCGGCCCCTCCTCCCGTGAGGGTGCGGAGAGCGCGCACCGGGCTCGTCTCCCGGGAGGTGTCGACCGCCGCGTCTGCGCCGCGCTCGAGGGCCCGTTCGAGCTTCGCCTGATCGCGGTCGACGGCGACGACCGGCTCGGCGCCGGCGAGCTTCGCGGCCGCGAGCACCTGGAGCCCGACCCCTCCGAGCCCGATCACGACGACGCTCTCGCCCCGCGCGACGCGGGCGACGTTGCGGACCGCCCCGAACCCCGTCATCACGGCGCATCCGAGGAGGGCGGCCTGCCAGAGCGGCAACCCGCCGGGCAGCGGGATCGCCCCAGCCGCCGGGACGACGGTCCGCTCGGCGAAGCATGCTGTCATGAGCCCGTGCTGGAGCGTCGTCCCGTCGGGAAGGCGCAACCGGGAGGTCCCGTCCGGCATCGTCCCGGTGAGGCTGTGCGCCGCGGCCGTCACGCAGAGCGTCGGTCGCCCGGCGAGGCACGCGTCGCACGCGCGACACGAGGGCACCCAGCAGAGCACGACCTCGTCGCCCGGTACGACGTGGTCGACGCCGGCGCCGACCGACTCCACCACGCCGGCCCCCTCGTGACCGAGCACCATCGGCCAGCGCCCGTCGCCGAGCAGGCCGTCGACCAGATGCAGGTCGGAGTGGCACACGCCCGCCGCGGCGAGCCGCACGAGCACCTCACCCGGCGCCGGCGGGTCGAGCTCGACGCGCTCGACGCGGACGTCGCCGGGCTCGTGGAGCACGGCGGCGCGGACGGTCGAGGAGGCCCCGGACGGCACCCCCGATGTCTACACCCTCGGGCGCGACAGACCCGCTTGTAGGCTGTCTCGCGTGAGCGGCGTCGCCGCGGAGATCGCGTTCGACCGTGCGACAAAGCGCTATCCCGGCCGTGCGGAGCCGGCCGTGCGCGAGCTGACGCTGACCGTTCCCGCGGGCGAGATCTGCTGCCTCGTCGGGCCGTCTGGTGCCGGGAAAACGACCGCGATGAAGATGGTCAACCGGCTGATCGACATCACCGAGGGGGACATCACGATCGGAGGCACGAGCGTCCGCTCACTCGACGTCACGGGCCTCCGACGCGGCATCGGCTACGTCATCCAGCAGGTGGGCCTGTTCCCCCACATGTCCGTCGCCGACAACGTCGCGACCGTACCGCGCCTCCTCGGCTGGCCGAAGGCCCGGATCGCCGGGCGCGTCGACGAGCTCCTCGACCTCGTCGAGCTGCCCGCGGCGGACTACCGCGCCCGCTTCCCCGCCCAGCTCTCCGGCGGCGAGCGGCAGCGGGTCGGGCTCGCCCGCGCGCTCGCGGCCGACCCGCCCGTGATGCTGATGGACGAGCCGTTCGGGGCACTCGACCCGATCACGCGGGCGCGGCTCCAGCACGAGCTGCTGCGCATCCAGCACGAGCTTCACAAGACGATCGTGTTCGTCACGCACGACATCGACGAGGCGATCCTCCTCGGCGACCGCATCGCGATCCTGCGAGAGGGCGGCGTACTCGCCCAGTACGACACGCCGGCAGCGCTCCTCGCGCACCCTGCCGACGAGTTCGTCGCGCGGTTCCTCGGCGCCGACCGCGGCCTCAAGCTGCTCGCGCTGCGCCGACTCGACGAGCTCGCGCTCGGCCCGCTCGACGGGGCCGAGGGGCCGACGGCCGCGAGCACGACGACGCTCAAGGACGCGCTCTCGCAGATGATCACCGCCGGCGCGCGGTCGCTGGTGGTCACCGACGGCGCGGGTGAGCCGCAGGGCGTGGTCACGCTCGAGGCGCTCACCGACTCGGAGGCATGACCGTGCCGCTGGGGGAGCAGCTGGTCGCGCAGGGCGGCCCCGTGATCCCCGACTTCGGGGAGGGGAGCGACTGCGTCGTCGACAACCGCCTCTTCTGCCCCGACTGGGTGCGCGACAACTGGTCGAGCGTGCTCCAGCCCGCGCTCGTCGAGCACATCGAGCTGACCCTGATCGCCGTCGCGGTCGGCTTCGTCCTCTCGCTCGCGGCCGCCCTCCTCACGCACCGCTACAGGCACCTCGAGCGGACCTTCGGGTCATTCTCGGCCGTCGTGTACACCGTCCCGAGCCTCGCGCTCTTCCAGCTCCTCGTGCCGGTCACCGGGCTGACGGTGACGACCGTCGAGGTCGCGCTCGTGGGCTACACCCTCCTCATCCTCTACCGGAACATCCTCGAGGGGCTGCGCAGCGTCCCGCCCGACGTGCTCGAGGCCGCCCGCGGCATGGGGCTGACCCGCAGGCAGACCCTCTGGCGGATCGAGCTGCCGCTCGCGGTGCCGGCCACGATGGCCGGGCTGCGGATCGCCGTCGTCTCCACGATCGCGCTCGCGACCGTCGCGGCGCTCGTCGTTCCCAAGGGTCTCGGCTACCCGATCTTCCTCGCGCTCCGGGAGGCCTTCAACACCGAGATCCTCGTCGCCGGCGCGCTCGCCGTGGCGCTCGCGCTCGTCGCCGACGCGCTGCTCGTGGTCGCCGAGCGCGCGCTCACCCCCTGGGCCAGGGCCCGGAGGGTCACGTGATCGCCGGGCTCGACCTGCACGTCTTCGGAGACGCCCTGCAGTTCGTGTTCGACGAGCGGCGGCTGATCCTCGAGAAGACGTGGGAGCACCTCCTGCTCTCGGGCGCCGCCCTGGCGATCGCCACGGCGATCGCGCTCCCGCTGGGCGTGTGGCTCGGGCACCTCCATCGCGGCTCGTTCCTCGCGGTCAACGTCGCGAACCTCGGGCGTGCCCTGCCGAGCCTCGCCGTGATCGCGGTCGGGTTCGTCTTCCTCGGCGTCGGGTTCTGGAGCGTCGCGCTCGCGCTGGTCGTGCTCGCGGTGCCGCCGATCCTCACCAACACGTACGTCGCGGTCGACGGCGTCCAGACCGACGCCGTCGAGGCGGCGCGCGGGATGGGGATGACCAGGCGGCAGATCGTCACGCGGGTCGAGCTGCCGCTCGCGCTGCCGCTGATCTTCGCCGGGATCCGCACGGCGACCGTCTTCGTGGTCGCGACCGCGACCATCGCGGCCGTCGCCGGCGGCGGGGGGCTCGGGGACATCATCGTGAACCAGGCCGGCTACGGCCTCGAGGGCGTGGTGGGGGCCGCGCTCTGCGTGTCGGCCCTCGCCCTCCTGGCCGACGCCGCGGTCGGCCTCCTGCAGCGGTTCCTCACCCCGGCGGGTCTCCGCGCGGAGGCGCGGGCCTTCGAGCCCGACGTCGTGACGGCGACCGAGGCGACGCTCGAGCAGCTCAGTGCCAAAAGTTGAGGGGCGTCGAAGGTCGGCGGCCCCGATCCTCTAGGGTCACACGAGTTCCACAGACACCCTCGACCCGGAAGGGGGCAGTGTTGTGATCCGTAAGCACAACAGGCGCGCCGCGAAGGCCGCGTTCTCGATCGCGCTCGGGGTCGCGCTCATCCTCGGCTTGGCGACCGCGGCGTTCGCCGCGGGCACGGCCTCCGCAACGCAGGCGGGGAAGAAGGCGACGCCGATCATCGTCGGCACGAAGAACTTTCCCGAGCAGTACGTCCTCGGACAGCTCTACAAGCAGGCGCTCGAGGCCCAGGGCTTCGAGGTGAAGTACAAGGAGAACATCGCCTCGACCGAGCTGATCGACACGTCGCTCCGCAGCGGCAAGGTCACGATGTACCCCGAGTACACGGGAATCATGCTCTCGGTCACGTTCAAGCGGAAGACGCTTCCGAAGACGGCCGCCGCGACGTACACGCTCGCGAAGAACCTCTACGGACGACGCGGGCAGACACTGCTCCGGCAGACGCCGTTCCAGGACGTCGACGTGATCGCGGTGACCAGGGCGACGGCCAAGAAGTACGGCCTCAAGACGCTCCGCGACCTGCGCAAGGTGCCCAACCTGAACATCGCCGCCTTCCCGGAGTGGGAGTCACGGTGGCGTGACCAGATCGGCAACCGCTACGGCGTGAGCGGGTTCGACTTCGTCCCGCTCGCAGGGATCTCCGCGTACACGTTGCTCGACCAGCACAAGGTGCTGGCCGCGGACGTGTTCACGACGGACCCGCAGCTCCTGTCGAAGAAGTACGTGCAGTTGCGCGACCCCCAGAACATGTTCGGGTTCCAGCACGTCGCGCCCGTCGTCGACAAGAAGCTCGTCTCCGAGTACGGCGCGCGCTTCACCTCGACGATCAACAAGGTCACGAAGCTCCTGACCGTCAAGGCGATCGCTGCGATGAACCGCGCGGTGGGGATCGACAAGAAGTCCCCCGAGGCCGTCGCGGCCGCCTTCCTGAAGGCGAACCGCCTCACCTGAGATCCCGGGGCCGGCCTGCGGGAGCACCTCGCCCGCAGGCCGGGTCCGCACCGGGTCAGCGCGCGCGGGGGAGGGCACCGGCGAGCGCTGCGACGACGAACGCTCCCGCGGCGAGCAGAACGATCGTCCCGCCCGGGGCGAGGTCGCCGTAGTACGAGAGCGCGAGCCCGCAGGTGACGGAGCCGAGACCGATCCCCATCGCGAGCCCGAGGGTCGAGCGAAGGCTCCACGCGACGCGCTGGGCGGCGAGCACCGGCAGCGCCATCAACGCCGCGATCAGCAGGATGCCGACGACCCGCATCGAGATCCCGATCGTGAGCGCGGCGAGCACCGCGACGATCGTGTTGAGGAGGCCGACGCGCACGCCCGCGACACGGGTTCCCTCCTCGTCGAGCACGGCGCCCACGAGCCCTCGGTAGAGGATCGCGATCGCGGCGAGCGAGCCGAGGCCGAGCGCGAGCACGAGCCAGAAGTCGCCCCACGTCACGCTGAGAATCGATCCGAACAGGAACTCGAACAGGTTGACGTCGAGGCGCCCGGCGCTCGAGACGAGGACGACGCCGAGCGCGATGCCCGTGTAGAAGACGAGCGCGAGTGCCTGGTCGCCCGCCGCTCCGCCGTGGGCCCGCAGCCATTCGATCGCGAGCGCTCCGGCCACCGCGAAGACGAGAGCGGTCAGCACGGGCGACACCCCCAGCAGGTAGCCGGCGGCGACCCCGGCGAACGCGACGTGCCCCAGGCCGTCGCCGACCAGGGACTGCCGTCGCTCGACGAGGAAGAACCCGACGGCCGGCGCGAGCACCCCGACCACGGCGCCGACGGCGAATGCGAGGCGCATGAACTCGAGCTCCAGCATCAGCGGCTCCTCACAGCCGGTGGACGTGGGACGGGTCGTGCCAGACGGCCGGCAGCGACGCCGGCTCGCCGTCGAACACGACGCTCCCGCGGACGAGGACGAGCCTCGAGACGACGTGCTCGACGGCGCCGAACTCGTGCGAGACGTAGAGGATCGTGACGCCGAGCTCCTGGCGGAGGTCCGCGAGCAACCGGGCGAGCGACTCCTGCGCCGTGGCGTCGACGCCGGTGGTCGGCTCGTCGAGAGCCAGCAGCGCCGGCTCCGCCGCCAGCGCCCGCGCGATGAACGCGCGCTGCTGCATCCCCCCCGACAGGCTGCGCAGCGGCGACCCCGCCCGCTGTGCGAGGCCGACTCGGTCGATCGCCCGGGCGACGGCACGTCGGTCGTCCGCGCGCAGAGGCCCGAGCGGACCGCGGACCGCGAGCCGCCCTGCCTCGACGATCTCCCGCACCGTGACCGGTGTTCCGGACGCGAGCTGCGCGCGTTGTGCGAGGTACGCGACCCGGGGCGCCGCGCGTGCACCGGGGGGCAGGCCGAATACCCGCACCGACCCGGCGCGCGGGCGCTCGAGACCCAGCACGAGCCGCAGGAGCGTCGTCTTGCCCCCGCCGTTCGGCCCGGCGATCGCGACGAACGCCCCCGGCTCGACCGTCAGCGAGACGTCCTCGAGCGCGGGCGGCCCGCCACGGTACGCGAACGACACCCGCTCGAGCTCCACCGCCGGCACCGTCGACGCTACGTGCATCCGAGAGCTTCACGCAGGGTGACGAGGTTGCGCCGCATGACCGTGAAGTAGTCGCCGCCCGACGCCTCCTGCGCGGGGGTCAAGGTCTCGAGCGGATCGAGCTCCGCCGTCCGCGCTCCTGCCTCACGGGCGACCGCCCGCGCGAGCGCCGGCGAGACGAGCGGCTCGGTGAACACCGTCGTCGCGCCGGTCGCCCGCACCTCGTCCACGAGCCGTGCGACGGTGCCCGGCCCCGGCTCGACCTCCGGCGCGAGCCCGACCAGGGCGACTTGGCGGAGGCCGTACCGCTCCGCGAGGTACCCGAACGCCGCGTGGCTGGTGACCAGCGTCCGGCGCGCGCAGTGGCGCAATCCGCGGGCCAGCTCGGCGTCGAGCGCCGTGAGGCGCCGCACGAGCGCGTCGGCGCGCGCCGGTCGACCGAGCGCCGTCGCGATCTCGCGCGCGGCTGCGGCGTACCGCTGCGGATCGAGCCAGAAGTGCGGGTCGACGTCGTCTCCCGTCCCCAGCAGCCGCATGCCCGAGAGGACGTCGAGCGACGGGCCGCTCCGCCCCCGCACGGCGTCCTCCACGGCCGGCTGGAACCCGTGGCCGGCGTAGACGACGAGCCGTGCGTCGTGGACGCGAGCGATGTCGCGCGGGCTCAGCTCGAGATCGTGCGGCTCCTGCCCCCCGCGCGTGAGGTCGACGATGTCGGCGTCGCGGCCCGCGACCTGCTCCGCCGCGAAGGCGAGGGGATAGAACGAGACGACGATTGCGCCGCTTCCGGCGGAGGAGGCCCCGCCGCCGCAGCCCGTGAGGGCGGCGGCCGACAAACATCCCGCGCACAAGAGAACGATTCTCGAAAGCAAGGGTCGCAGGCTAGCAGAGGATGAGAATCGATATCATCTGCAGGATGAGCTGGTCGACCGGCGCCCTGGCATCGCTCCGCGACGCTGGCCTGCGCCGGGGCGGCGCGCGGCGGGCGGTGGTGGACTTCCTCGCCCGGCAGGACTGCTGCCGGTCGGCGCAGGAGATCCACGACGGGATCGTCTCGACCGGCGGCGCCGTCGGCGTCGCGAGCGTCTACCGGACGCTCGACACGCTCGTGGAGCTGCGACTCGTCCAGCGCGTCGACGTCGGGGACGGGATCGCCCGGTTCGAGCCCGTCGGCGCGGACGACGGCCACCATCACCACCACCTCGTCTGCGACGACTGCGGCCGGGTCGAGCCGTTCACCGACGAGCCGCTCGAGCAGGCTCTGGCGCGGGCCGCCGGCCGGCTGGGCTACGCGATGCAGCACGAGGTCGTGCTGCGCGGCACCTGCGGCGACTGCCGCTAGGCGCTCTCGACTCCCCATCGGGGTGCGCGGGCGGTGGGCGGACGAGCGCGACCGCGTCGGCGCGAGCCGACGCGGAGCCGCGTCGCGTCAGCGCGCGGGCACGGCGCTGCGCGCGACCCTGACGTCGCCGGAGACGGTGCGCACGCGGAGCTCGACGGCCTCCTCGCCCGCGGCGGCGGGGTCGTCGCCCACGTCGAGCTCGGACGTCATCGTCCCGCTGACGGACTGGGCGTCGATCCAGAGCACGAGCCCCGGGATCGCCCCGATCTCGATGTCGCCCGAGACCGAGCCGACGCGGACGCTCGCCCCGACCGCCTCGAGCTCGACGTCTCCCGACACGGTCTTGACGGCCAAAGCTCCCCGCGTCTCGCCGATGCGGATGTCGCCCGAGACCGTGCCGACCGACCCCGTCTCGCCGATCGAGCGGACGTCGAGGTCGCCCGAGGCGGACTTCGTGGTGAGCGACCCGGCGACCGCGCCGGCGGTGATGTCGCCGCTCGCCGTCTGGACGGTCAGCGCCTCCGTCGCCCCCAGAGCAACGTCGCCCGAGGCCGACCGCGCCGAGACAGCGCCGAGTCGGCCATGCGCCTCGAGATCGGCGCTGTGCGTCGCGTGGTCGAGGTCGGTGCCGTCGGGACAGCGAATCGTGACCGCCAGCTCCGGCCCTCTTCGCTTCGGGGCACGGACGACGATCTCGTGCCGGCCGCCGCGCTCCGACGCGGTGACCTCGCTGTCGGCGGCCGCCTGCGTCGAACGGGCGTCGTTGCGCGCGGCTGCGACGTCGATCTCGACGCGGGGCTCGCTCCAGGGCTCGACCCGCACCACGCCCGCCGGGATCTCGACGCGCACCCGGACCCGGCCGGGCGTCTCGAACGAGTGGCTGTTCGGCTCAGCCACGGCGGACGCGGGGTGGAAGGACAGGGCGGACGTCCCCGCGGACGTCCGCGAGGCGGGGCGGGCGGCGCCGGTCCGCGTCGTCAGGGTCGCGGGGGTCGAACAGCACGAACGAGAACATGGGGACTCCCTTCCGTCTAGCTCCGGGCAAAGCCCTGGAGCCGGTTCGAGGACCGGCGCACGGCGCGCGGCTCCAGGGCACGCGCGAGCAGGCGGACGATCCAGGCGTTCGCAGAGACGCCCTCGCGGGCGGCGGCTGTCTCGAGGCTCGACTTGAGGGACTCGGGCAGCCGGAGGGTGATGCGTGCGCTGAGGTCGTCCCCGGGAGCGGGAGGCTCGTCGGGGACGTCGGGCTCGTCGACGTACACAAGCTCGGGGTCGCGCCCGGCGAGACGCACCTCGACATGCCCGGAGACGAGCTGTCCGTTGAGCGAGACGGCCGCCTCCGCGAGCACGTCGATGAGATGCAGGCGCAGCGCGGGCTCGGAGGCGTCGACGAGGCGGCGGAGCGCCTCGACGAGCGACTCGTCCCCCAGGACGCTCGCGGTCGCCGCGAGGTCGCGGCGGATCGCATCGACGTGGATCTCCATCTGCGTCAGTATGACATCAATTTGATGTCTGTCAAGCGCCAATGTGCGCCGGCGGGTTCGTCACGCGACGCGGCGCCCGACGCTGTGGTGTTGTGTGGACCATCAACGAGGCCCAGGTCACGTACGTCGGACATGCGACCGTCCAGTTGGCGCTCGACGGCACGCGGCTGCTCACGGACCCGTTGCTCCGCACACGGGTGGCGCACCTCCGCCGCCGTACGCGGGTGGACGCGCGTGCGCTGCGGGGCATCGACGCAGTGCTCGTCTCGCACGCGCACTACGACCACCTCGACGTCCCGTCGCTCGAGCGCCTCGGCCGTTCGACGCCCGTCGTGCTGCCGCGAGGATGCGGGCCGCTGCTCCGCAGGAAGCGCTTCGCGCACGTCGTCGAGGTCGATCCGGGCGAGACGATCTCGGTCGGCGCCGTCTCGGTGACGGCGACCGCAGCCGAGCACGACGGCGGCCGCGGCCCCTTCGGCGTCGCGGGGCCCGCGCTCGGGTTCGTCCTCTCCGGCTCGAGGCGGATCTACTTCGCGGGCGACACCGACCTCTTCCCCGGCATGGCGGAGCTCGCAGGCGGCGATCTCGACCTGGCGCTCGTCCCGATCTGGGGCTGGGGGCCGTCCCTCGGCCGAGGCAAGCACATGGATCCGGAGCGCGCGGCCGAGTCCCTGACGCTGCTCGCGCCCCGAGTCGCGGTGCCGATCCACTGGGGCACCTATCACCCCCTCCACCTCGGCCTGCGCGAGGTCCCGGCCTACCTGCAGGAGCCACCGGGACGCTTCGTCCGCGCGGCGGCGGCCGTCGCGCCCGAGGTCGAGGTCCGCGTGCTGCAGCCCGGCGAGACGCTTTCGCTCGGCAGCGGGTAGGGATAGCCGCACTGCGACACGGGAACCGCCGCCGATAGTGTGAGTGCGTCCGACCCGACGCAGGCCCCCGTCGGACACCTCCACGAGGGCGGTCGCACGACCGTCCTCAGGCATGCGCGTGGCGCGAAGGAGCATCCCGACAGGTGAACCCGGTCGACCCACCCGATCTCCCGCTCTGGCAGACGATCAGGCACCTCTACCCGCTGTGGCGGGCCCAGTGGCGCCTGGTCTCGCTCGGCCTCGCCTGCGCCCTCGCGTTCACCGGCCTGACGCTCACGATCCCGGTGCTCGTCCAGCGGACGATCGACGACGCGATCGACGGAACCGACCAGTCGCTGCTCGTGCCGTACCTCGCGGCGATCGTCGCGGTGGCAGCGCTCCGGTTCGGCGTCAACTTCACCCGGCGGTTCGCAACCGCCCGCGTCGGGATCGCGGTCGAGGCGCGGCTCCGCTCGCTGCTCTACGACGCGTACCTCCGCTATCCGCGAGCCTTCTACGACCGGCACGCGACGGGCGAGGTGATCTCGCGCGCCACGAACGACATCTACCCCGTCCGCTACTTCGTCGGGTGGGGCGTCGTCCAGGCGATGCAGAGCATGATGATGCTGGTGGGCGCGGCGATCGTGCTCACGCTCGTCAATCCCGTGCTCGCGCTCACCGCGGCGCTTGCGATGCCGCCGATCGCGATCCTCACGTACCTGTTCGCGCACCGTGTCTTCCCGATCTCGCGACAGGTGCAGCGACGGAAGGGCCACCTCACCGAGGCGTCCGACGAGGCCGTCGTCGGCATCGAGATGGTGCAGGCGTTCGGCCGCGAGGACGACGTCCGCGACCGCTTCCACGCGCGCGCCGAGGCCGTCCGGCACGAGACGATGCGCCAGGCGTCGGTCGAGGCGCGGTTCCTCCCCGGGCTGATCTTCCTCCCGACCCTGGGCATCGCCGCGGTGCTGCTCGTCGGCGGCCGCCAGGCGATCGACGGCAACCTGACGATCGGGCAGTTCACGCTGTTCGTGACGCTGCTTCTGCAGCTCGTCTGGCCTCTCGAGGCGCTCGGCTGGATCATCAACCTCGGCCAGCGCGCGACCGCCGCGGCCTCGCGCAGCTTCGCGTGGCTCGACGGGATCGAGCCGCTCGTCGAGCGCGGCGACGCCGTGCCGCTGCCCGACGGCCCTCTCCCCGTGCGGTTCGAGGCCATCCACTTCCGCTACGCGGCGGGGAGCGAGGTGCTCTCGGGCATCGACCTCGAGGCCGCACCGGGCGAGATCGTCGCCGTCTGCGGGCCGACAGGGGCGGGCAAGACGTCGCTCCTCAACCTCGTGCCGCGCTTCTACGACCCGACGCAGGGCCACGTGCTCCTCGGAGGCGTCGACGTGCGCGACGTTCTGCTCGCGGAGCTCCGCCGCTCGGTCGCGATCGTCACGCAGAAGCCCGTCCTCTTCTCGATCCGGCTGCGCGACAACCTGCTTGCGGGCAGGCCCGACGCCGACTGGGGCGACGTGCTCGACGCGTGCGAGGCGGCGGGGGTGGCCGCGTTCGTGGACGAGCTCCCGGACGGCTACGAGACGCTGATCGGCGAGCGCGGCGTCAACCTCTCGGGCGGACAGCGCCAGCGCGTGGCGCTGGCTCGGGCGCTGGTCGCGGACGCGCGCGTGCTCGTGCTCGACGACCCGATGTCGGCGGTGGACACCGAGACCGAACGACACCTCGTCGAGCATCTGCGCCCGGCCGTCCGTGGCCGCACGGTGCTGATCTCCGGCCAGCGGCTCTCGACGGTGCTCGTCGCCGACCGGGCCGTCGTGATCCGCGACGGGCGCATCGTCGAGCAGGGGCTCCCGGAGGAGCTGCTCCGAGCGGGTGGCGCGTTCGCCGAGCTGTTCGGCGAGGAGGCGCTCGCGGCATGAGCGCCCGCGTACCCAGGAACGGGCTGTCCCGGCTCCTCCCGTACACGGCGGGGCGCCGTCGGCGTCTCGCCGTCGTCCTCCTGCTCGCCGGGATGTCCGCCGCGGCGCCCGTGGCCGGCTGGCACGTCGTCGGCGACGCGATCGACAACGGCATCCGGGCCGGCGACGACGCACGCCTCGTGCGCGACGTGGCCGTCTACGTCGGGATCGGCGCGGCCGCCTGGGTGCTGGGCACCGCGACGTGGTTGATGCTCGCCGCGGTCGGTCAGCGGATGGTGCTCGACCTGCGGCGCGACCTGTTCGAGCACCTGACGTCGCTCTCGCTGCGCTACTTCTCGGAGCAGCGGGCGGGCTGGATCATCGCGCGCCTGACGAGCGACGTCGACGCGCTCTCCGACGTGCTCAACCAGGGGCTGACGACGCTCGTCGTCAACACGCTGACGCTCGTCGCCGCGGTCGGCGGCCTGTTCCTGCTCGACTGGCGCCTCGGTCTCGTCGCGCTGCTCGTCCTGCCGCCCGGGATCCTCGTCACCCGGTGGTTCCAGCGGACCTCGCACACGGCCTTCTCGGACGTCCGTACGCGGATCGCCGCCGTCACGGCGCAGCTCGCGGAGTCCGTCGCCGGGATGGCGGTCGTCCAGGCATTCACGCGCGAGCGGGCGTTCCAGCGGGAGTTCGAGGCGCTCAACGAGGCAAACCGCGTCTCGAACGTGCACGCGCAGAAGCTCTCCTCGGTCTTCTTCCCCGCGATCGAGCTGCTCGGCGTCGTCGCGCAGGTCGCCGTGCTCTACGCCGGCGCCCGGCTGATCGACGGCGGCTCCCTCGAGATCGGCACGCTGATCGCCGCCGCCGGCCTCCTCTCGCTCGTCTTCCAGCCGCTGCAGGAGCTCTCGGAGCTCTACGGCCAGGTCCAGGCCGCGAGCGCGGCGATGGGGAAGATCGCGACAGTGCTCGACGCCGCCCACGACGTGACCGACCGACCGGGGGCGCGCGACCTCGGGCGGATCGAGGGGCGGTTGGAGCTCGATCGGGTCGTCTTCGCGTACGGACAGGAGCCCGTCGTCCACGGCCTCGAGCTCGACGTCCCGGCGGGGGGATGCGTCGCGCTCGTCGGCGAATCGGGCGGCGGCAAGTCGACGACCGCGAAGCTCGTCGCGCGGTTCTACGACCCGGACGCCGGGGCGGTGCGCGTCGACGGCGTCGACCTGCGCGAGGTCCGCCTGCGCTCCTACCGCCGCCAGCTCGGCGTCGTGCTCCAGGACCCGTTCCTGTTCAGCGGCACGATCGCCGACAACCTCCGGTTCGCACGGCCGGAGGCGACCGACGCGGAGCTCGCCGAGGCCGCGCGGGCGATCGGCGTCGACCGGGTCGCGGCGCGCTTCGAGGACGGTCTGGAGCACGTCGTCCGCGAGGGGGGAGCGGGGCTCTCGGCCGGCGAGCGGCAGCTGATCTCGATCGCGCGCGCGCTCGTCGCCGACCCGCGGATCCTGATCCTCGACGAGGCGACCTCGAACATCGACCGGCCGACGGAGGTGCTGATCGAGCAGGCGTTCGACACCTTGCTCCGCGGTCGCACCTCGCTGATCGTCGCGCACCGGCTCGCGACCGTGAAGCGGGCCGACGAGATCGTCGTGCTCGAGCACGGCAGGGTCGCACAGCGTGGCACGTACGACGAGCTGATGGGCGCGGACGGGCCGTTCAGACGGCTCGCGACGACCCTCGAGGGCGCCGACCTCCGCCGCGTCGCGTAGGCAGCCGCGCGCGGCCGCGGTCGAACGGAGCTACTCGCCCCAGTCGAAGTCGCGCGAGCGGCCCCAGAGGCCCTCGTCGAGGGCGGCGCCCTCCGCGACGTCGTCCTCACCGGGCCAGGGGAGCACCGAGGCCGGCTCCGGCGCCTCGACGCCGTCGAGCGTCTCCTCGAGCCTCGCCTGCTCCTCCGACTTGAAGAGCGGGTGGTTCTCGAACGGATCCTCGACCGAGTAGCGCTCGAGCGGCATCGGCCCGTCGAGCTGGGCGTTGCGCTGCTTCAGGTCGAGGTGCTCCTGGATCGCCCGCGAGAGCGAGGAAGCGTCGTCCGTCTCGCGCGGCTCTTCGGTGAACGGGTTGTCCGGAATCCGCGTGTCTGTCGCCATGGGTTCTCCGTGTTCGTGATCGGTCTCGCGTGTGTCACGCCGCGGTGGAGGGTCGTCGTGTATCACGCCGCACTGGAAAGACCGTCGTGGACCACGCCGCAGTGTAGCCGCGCCCCGATCGCCGACCGCGCAGAGGCCGGGGGCCGCCTCGGTCGCAGGCAGACGCCCGTGTGCTTGGATTCGGACATGCCGCGCATCTCGAGAAGCCCCTTCGCGCTCGCGTTCCTGCTCTTCCGCGTGTGGACGCGCCTGAGCCCCGCGCAGCGCCGCATGGTCGTCGGTCTCGCCCGGGCCCACGGCCCTCGTCTCGCCGCGGGCGCCGCCGCCGCCGCGACCACGCACGCCCGCCGGCGCTTCCGCACGCGCTAGCCGGACGGCAGACGCGTCTACGCCTCGCCCAGCGCGAGGCGGACGATGCGATCCTGCTCGCGCTGGTGCGCGGTCGGGTAGCCCTCGCTCGGGCTTGCCTTCCACGTGCGCCCGACGTACTGGAGGCGTTCCGCCGACGTCGAGCGGACGGCCTCCTCGAGCCGGTGGCGGATCGAGCGCCACGGGCCCATGTTCTGTGGCTCCTCCTGGGCCCACACGACCTCGCGCAGGCTGGGGTACGCGCCCAGCGTCCGGGCGAGAGCGTCGGCGGGGAACGGGTACAGCTGCTCGACGCGGGCCACCGCGACGGCCCGGGCGGAGTCCCGTCGGTCGTGCCCGACGATGTCGTAGTAGACCTTTCCCGAGCACAGCACGAGCCGCTCGACCGCCGCCCGGTCGGCGCCGGCGTCGTCGAGCACCGCCTCGAACCTGCCGGCGGCCAGCTCGTCGAGCGCGGACGAGGCCTGGCGCAGGCGGAGCAGGCCCTTCGGGGTCATCAGCACGAGCGGCCTCGCGACCGCGTCGAGCGCCTGCCGGCGGAGCAGGTGGAAGTACTGCGCGGCCGTGGTGCAGTTCGCGACGCGGATGTTGTCCTGCGCCCCGAGTTGCAGGAAGCGCTCGAGCCGCGCGCTCGAGTGCTCGGGCCCGTTGCCCTCGTAGCCGTGGGGGAGGAGGAGGGTCAGACGCGACGTCTGCTTCCACTTCGAGCGGCCCGCGACGACGAACTGGTCGACCACGATCTGCGCGCCGTTCACGAAGTCGCCGAACTGCGCCTCCCAGAGGACGAGCGCCTCGGGAGCGGAGACGGAGTAGCCGTACTCGAACCCGAGGGCGGCGTACTCCGACAGCGGCGAGTTGTAGACCTCGAACGAGGCCGCCGCGCCGCGTGAGGTGCTGGATCGGCGCCACCTTCTCGCCCGTGTGCGGGTCGTGCAGCACGAGATGGCGGTGCGAGAACGTCCCACGCTCGGTGTCCTGTCCCGAGAGGCGGATCGGAATCCCGTCCTCGAGCAGCGACGCGAACGCGAGCGCCTCGGCCTGGCCCCAGTCGATGCCCCCCTCCTCGATCGTCTGGCGGCGACGCTCGAGCTGTCGGGCGAGCTTCGGGTTGACCGTGAAGCCGTCGGGGACGCGGAGCAGCTCGTCGTTGAGCGCCCGGAGGCGATCGGCGTCGACCGCCGTCTCGACCGCGTCGCCCGTCCCGCCGCTCGAGAGGGGCTCGGCGGCGGGGGCTGGCGGCTCCGAGATCGACGCGCGGAGCGCCGCGTGGGCGGTACGGAGCGTCGCGACGACCTCCTCGACCACGTCGTCCACGTCCCGCCGGCCGACGACGCCTTCCTCGACGAGCCTGGCCGCGTACCTCTCGCGCACCGTGGCCTGCGACACGATGCGCTCCGCCTGGAGCGGCTGGGTGTACGACGCCTCGTCCTGCTCCTGGTGGCCGAACCGACGGTAGCCGACCACGTCGATCACGAAGTCGTGCCCGAACTCCTCGCGGTACGCGAGCGCGAGGCGGACCGCGCTGAGAGCCGCCTCGGGGTCGTCGGCGTTCACGTGGACGATCGGGATGTCGAACCCCTTCGCGAGGTCGCTGGAGTAGCGGGTCGAGCGGCCCTCGGCGGGATCGGTCGTGAACCCGACCTGGTTGTTCGTGATCAGGTGCAGGGTCCCCCCCGTCGAGTATCCGTCGAGGCTCTGGAGGTTGAGCGTCTCCGCCACCACCCCCTGCCCGGCGAAGGCGGCGTCGCCGTGGATCAGGACGGGCAGCGCGACGGCCGGATCATGGAGGCCGGCGCCGCCCGAGCGATCGGTCTGCTCCGCCCTGGCCCACCCCTCCACCACCGGGTCGACCGCCTCGAGGTGACTCGGGTTCGGCGCGATCGTCACCTCGATCTCGCCCCCGGCCGTGATGCGGGTGCCGGACGCGGGCAGGTGGTACTTCACGTCGCCGCTGCCGCCCTCGGGGTCGACCACCAGGGCGTCGTAGGAGCGCTCGCCCTCGAACTCGCGCAGCACGGACTCGTACGAACGCCCGACCGTGTGGACGAGCGCGTTCAACCGGCCGCGGTGGGCCATCCCGATCACGACCTCGTGCGCGCCGCCCGCCGCGGCCAGCTCGATCGTCTCGTCGAGCATCGGCACGAGCACGTCGAGGCCTTCCAGCGAGAACTGCTTCTGCCCCAGGAACGACCGCCGGAGGTAGTGCTCGAAGCCTTCCACCTGGCTGAGGCGGCGCAGGAGCGCGATCCGCTCCTCCGGTGTCGGCGCGAGGCGGAAGCGCCCCGACTCGATCGCCTTTCGCAGCCAGACCCGCTCGGCGTGGTCCGAGATGTGCTCGATCTCGTACGCGCTCGAGCCCATGTAGACGTCGCGGAGGCGTGGCAGCGCCTCGAGCAGGGTCTCGCCGGGTACCGAGAGGCGGAGCAGGCGCGCGGGGATCCGCGCCTGCAGCTCGGGCGTCAGCGGGGGATGCAGCCGGGACTCGTCGAGCGCCGGGTCGCCCAGCGGCTCGGAGCCGAGTGGATCGAGCCGGGCGGCGAGGTGTCCGTGCATCCGGTAGGCCTTGACGAGCGCCATCGCGGCGGCGACCCCCGCGAGCAGCTCCTGGTCGGCGGTGCCGTCGGACGGCGCTCCCGGAGGCGGCTCGGCGGCGGGCGACGGCGGTGTGCCTGCCGCGGGCGCCGGCGACGGGGCCGCGGTCGGAGGGACGGGGGCAGCGGCCTCGGGCACGGTGCGCTCGTCCGGCGACACCGTGACGTCCCGCGCGGGTGCGGCCGCGGAGCCGTTCCCGTCCCCCTCGAAGATCCTGCGCCACTCGTCCGGCACGCTCGCCGGGCTGTCGAGGTAGTCCTCGTGGAGCTGGGCGACGTACGCGGCGTTCAAGCCCGTCGACTCGGTCGCTGCCATCGCAGACGTGTTGTAGCAGCGGCTGCGGCCGCCGAGGCGGCGCGCTAGAGGAGCGGGCCGTCGGTGATGACCGCGACCGTCATCCCGACCACCCACGCGAACCCGCCGAATAGCGCGGCCTTCAGCGCGAGCGACTGGTAGCGCGCGCTCATGCGGGCGGCGACGAGCGCGATCACGATCGCGACCGGCGCGATGCGCGCCGGGTGGGCGTCGAGCTGGAGCAGGAGCCCGAAACCCATCGCGATCCCCGAGAGGACGATCGACGCGGCCGCGAGCAGCCCGGCGACGGTGTCGCGCGCGGCCGACCGAGCGGCCCCCGGGTCCTCGACGGCGCTCACTGTCGAGCCTCGCCGCGCGCCGCGGCCGGACGCGGCCCGAGGCGGTCACGCCGCGGCCTGCCGTCCCTCCGGTTCGGCCCGGGCGGCCGACGTCGTGCACCGACCGCGGGGGCGAACGGGGGCGGCGAGGACGGCGTGTCGCTCACCGTCGAGAGCGTGGCCGGTTGCTCGTCGCCCGGCTCGGCCCGGATCGCCCACCACACCACCAGGCACATGTAGACGATCGGGATCTTCAAGACGAGCAGCAGGAAGACGGCCTCCCAGAGCATGCGCCCCGAGTCTACGTGATCGTCCGTCGGGCCGGGCAGGATGAGACAGGTGATCCGGGGCTTCGCGGCGAACGTGTCGGGTGGACGCACCTTCACACGGCCCTTACGCGGTGGGGCTACCGTGCCCACTTCCCGACCCGCCCCCAAGGAGGTTCTCGTGCGATCCACCGCCCGCCTGATCGTCATCGCCTGTCTGGCCGCAGCCGTGCTCGCGCCTGCCGCGGCAGCCGCCGACCGGATGTGGGTCGGCTTCCAGGACGACCCCATGTTCCGCTGGGATCCCGACCGGATGGCGGCGATCGACCGGGCGCGCAGCAACGACGCGCGGATCGTGCGGACGGTCGTCGACTGGTCGCAGGCGGCGCCCGACCGGCCCGCGAGCGCGGCCGACCCGTTCGACCCCGCCTACAAGCTCGACGACGTCGACGAGCTCGTGCGGAACGCGCAGCAGCGGGGCATGGAGGTCCTGATCACGCTCTGGGGGACGCCGAAGTGGGCCAACGGGGGGCAGGCGCCGCAGGTGCCGCCGCGGAACATGCGCGACTTCCAGAACTTCGCGCAGGCGATCGCCTCGCGCTACTCGGGGCGCTTCTCGAGCTACCCGTACGTGCGCTTCTTCTCGATCTGGAACGAGTCGAACCTCGCGACCTTCCTGCGCCCGCAGTTCGACAAGCGGGGCCGGATCGTCAGCGCGCGGAACTACGCGCGGCTCGCGAAGGCCGGCTACACGGGGATCAAGCGGGGCAACAAGAGCGCCCTGGTCGCGATCGGCGAGACGTCGTCGCACGGCCGCGACCATCCGAAGAAGGGGTACACCGACACGGTGGCGCCCGCGACGTTCATGAAGGGCGTCGCCTCGCAGGCGAAGAAGCTCCGGCTCAAGTTCGACGCCTGGGCGCACCACCCGTATCCGTTCCCGGTCGCCCAGAAGCCCACCCAGCGGGTGCGCTACCCGAACGTCACGTTGCGCACCATGCCGCAGTTCGAGCGGGATCTCGACAAGGCCTTCGGCCGCAAGAAGATCCCGGTGTGGATCACCGAGTACGGGAACGAGACCCGGCCGGGTGAGCCGCATGGCGTCACGGAGGCGCAGCAGTCCAAGTACCTCCCCCAGGCGATGGCGATGGCCCGCAAGGACCCGCGCGTCGACATGTTCGTCTGGTTCGTCATGCAGGACTCGACCGGGAGCCTCTGGCAGAGCGGCATCTACCGCCTCGACGGAACCCCGAAGCGGGCCGAGCCGCGCTTCGGGGTCGTCGCCGGGCCGGTCGACCCGGTGAACGGCAAGATGACCGTGAAGGGCGGCACGCGCAACCCGCTCGTCACCGTGTTCCTGCGCGAGTACTGCGCGAACAACTCGGCGGGCGCGACCGTCGGCTACACCGTGCGCGGATTCCTCGGCACGAAGCTGATGTCGGTCGGACAGGGCGCGTCGCCGCTCGGGATCGACTGCACCGTCCGGCTGCGCGTCAACGGGCTGACCATCGCCAAGAAGAAGACCTACCGGGTGCAGGTCGCGGCGAACACCGCCACGACCGCGGAGATCGTCCGCACGATCACCGTCACCGGCGCCTGAGCCCTCTCCGGGTGGGGCGGGCAGTCGCCGCCCCACCCCCTCTCCTTCCCGTTGCGGAGCCGGGTTTCGCCCGACCCGGCAACGGGAAGGCTGCTCCCCGAGAGCGTCGGCACGTGCGCGGGCAGCAGGTGGCACGGGCCGGCCAGTTCGTCCTAGAGAAAAGGAGTCCGGAGATGGGCGTCAGTGTCAGCTTGCTCTTGATCGCAGCCGGGGCCGTCCTCACGTGGGCGGTCAGTGCGGACACGTCCGGGATCGACCTCCAGACGGTCGGCGTGATCCTCATGATCGTCGGTGGCCTGGGCGTGGTGTTGTCCCTCGTCTTCTGGTCGAGCTGGGGTGGCTTCGGCACCCACCGCAAGTCCGTGGAGAGCGGCCCGGGCGGCACGATCGTGCGCGAGGAACAGGTCGACTGACGTCGTCGTCCGTGTGTCCGAGGAGAGCGGGCGCCGCGTCGTCCCGGCTGTCCGGGTACAACGGGAGGATGACCGGCTCCGAGCTCCCCGGCCGGGAGCGTCCCCCCGGCGACGCGGTCGTCCTGCATCAGACGGGTGACCTCGACGCCTACACGGCGCCGGAGCTGCGGGCCCGTCTCCACGAGGCGACGGACGGCCGGGCGCGGCATGTCGTGGTCGACCTGGCGGACGTCACCTTCATCGACTCGGCCGGGCTGGGCGCGCTGGTCGGGGCGCACCGGCGCATGCAGGAGGGCGGTGGTCGACTGAGCATCGTGCGGCCACCGCCGCTCGTCGCCCGCGCATTCGAGCTGACCGGGCTCGACGAGGTGTTCGACCTCTGCGACGACCGCGGCGAGGCGCTCGCGCGCGGGTGACGGCCGCCGCCCTCTGACCCGGGTTCGACTCAGAGGACGCAGGCGAAGCGCACCCTGGTCCCCTGTCCGTCGGGGCCGGGCGTGAGCTCCACCTCGTCGGCGATCGCCCGGATGATCGAGAGGCCCATACCGCCCTCTGCCGGGCCGTCGTCGCCCGGCAGCGCGACGTCGGCCTCCGTCAGGCCGCGGCCGGTGTCCGACACGACGATCTCGAGGCGCTCCGGAGCGGTGACCAGCTCGACGGTGATGCGCCCCGGCGTTCCCTCGGGATACGCGTGACGCACGGCGTTCGCGACCGCCTCCGTGATCGCGAGCTTGAGGTCTGCGATGGTCTCCTCGGACGCCCCCGCCGAGCGCCCGACGCTCGTCGCCGCGAGCCGTGCGAGCAGCAGGTACTCCGCCTTCGCAGGCACCTCGAGCACGACGCGTCCCCTCATGCCGTCACCTCGGGCTCCTCCAGCCGACCCCGCATGACCTCCAGCGCCTTGCGCAGGAGGCGCGAGACGTGCATCTGGGAGATCCCGACCTCGGCGGCGATCTCCGACTGCGACATGCCGCGCAGGAAGCGAAGGACGATGATCCGGCGCTCGCGCTCGTCGAGCGCGTCGAGCCCCTGACGCACGACGGAGCCGCGCTCGAGCGACTCGTACCCGAGCTCCTCGTCGGCCAGGCCGGGCACCCGGCCCGGCTCGTCTTCGTCGTACGGCTGGTCGAGCGAGCGGGGCGCGTACGCCTTCGACGCCTCGAGCGCGTCGATCGCCTCCTCCTCGTCGACGCCGACCGCCTCGGCGAGCTCGGCCACGGTCGGCGAGCGCCCGAGCTCCGCGGACAGCTCGTCCCGCATGCGGGCGAGCCGCATCGACAGCTCCTTCAGCCGCCGGGGCACGTGGATCGCCCACGTCCTGTCGCGGAAGTGGCGCCGGATCTCGCCGACGATCGTCGGCACCGCGTACGTCGAGAGCTCGACGCCCTTCTCCAGCTCGAACCGGTCGATCGCCTTGACGAGCCCGATCGCACCCACCTGCACGAGGTCCTCCGTCGGCTCGCCTCGCCCCGCGTACCGGTTCGCGAGCGAGCGCACGAGCGGCATCATGTCCTCGACGAGCCGGTCGCGGGCGCGGGCGTCTCCCTCCTGCAGATACGCGACGAGAAGCGCGCGCTGGTCGTCGGACGCCACGTCACCGGGCTCCACCGCGGGCGAACGTGAGCACGGCCCACGTCACCCCGTCCTCGACGGGATCGAGCTCGACTCGGTCGGCGAGCGCGTCGAGGACCCGTCTCCGACCCGGATCCGCGGCGGCGTCGGCGGCGAGCGGACCGAGGCGGACGTCGACGGCGTCGGGGCCTGCGGTCGCATCGACCCGCACGTCTGGACCGACCGCATCCGACAGGGCGGCGCGTGTCGCGAGCTGGAGCTCGTCGATCCGGTCGTACGGCAGGTCGAGACGGGCCCCGAGGCCGGCGAGCACGAGCTCCGCCACGCCCGTCCAGCCAGGCCCAGTCGGCAGGGTGAGCGACACGACGTCGTTCATCGATTCCGACCCTCGACGTGACGCCCGGCGCACACGCGTAGACTCGGCGCCGTGGAGAGCATGGAGTTCGAGCTCGTGACGGACACGTCCGAATCCGGGACGCGGATCGCCGTGCGTGGCGACCTCGACCTCGCGACGGTCGGGAGCCTCAAGCCGGCGCTCGAGAAGGCGATCGCGACGGGCGAGCCGACCGTGCTCGACCTGGAGGAGTGCACGTTCCTCGACTCGTCCGCGCTCAAGGCGATCGCGGACGCCGGCCGGAACGCGCAGGAGGCGGGCGTCGGCTTCGCCGTCGCGCGGCCCTCACCGCAGGCGGCGCGGGTGCTGGAGATCTCCGGGCTGAACGAGATCGTCACCATCGAGCCGGGCGATTATCCCTAGATCGACGCCGTCGCGGGTACGGTGAGCGTCTACAGTCGATCGAGGGCCTCGGCGCGCGTCGGGAAGAGCGTGAAGACGCGGTCGAGGAGCGTGACCTCGAAGATCCTCCGCAGGCCGGGCCGGTCGACCACCACGCGCAGCTGACCGCCCTGCGGCCGCAGCCGCTTGACCCCGCCGAGCAGGACGCCGAGTGTCATCGAGTCGACGAAGCTGACGTCCGTCAGGTCGACGATCACGTGGAACGCGCCGTCGTCGATCACGCCTTGCAGCTGCTCGCGGAGCTCCGGCGCGCTGTGGAGGTCCGCCTGCCCGTGGACGACGAGCACGGCCACGTCGGCCGATTGGCGGATCGCCTCGATCGCAGGCTGTTCGTGTGTCGTCGGGAGGTCGCCCGTGTTCGCGGTCACGGCAGTCTCCTACCCGCGCCCGACGGGTCGAAAACACGGTCCCTCGCGCCCCACCCGAGGCGACGCTCGAGCACGACCACCGTGCCGGCGGCCGCGTGGACGACGTCGACGCGGTCCATGAGCCCGCGCATCAGCGGCAGACCGAGCCCGCGCTCCTCCGCAGTGCCGCCGCCCGCGACGCGCCAGCGGCCGGTGTCGGCCACGCGCAGGCGGACGAGGTCGCCTTCGTGCTCCGCGTTGACGCTGAACGTCGCCCTCGCCGGTCCCTGCGCGTGCTCCACGGCGTTCGCGCAGGCCTCCCACGCCGCGAGCAGGACGTCGTGGCGCACCTCCGCCTGCGCTCCCAGCTCCACGAGCCACGGCTCCAGGGTGTCGCGCATGCGCCTGAGACCGTTCCTGTCGGCGGTGAAGGTGAGATCGAGCACGTCCTGCTCCAGCGGCTCCAGGCGCGCCGCGAGGATCGCGACGTCGTCCTCGCGCTCCGCCTCGTCGAACACCCGGCGCAGGACGTGGTCGACCAGGGTGTCCGGCCCGGCGTCCACTGAGCCCGCCGTCTCGCGCACGAGCTCGAGGCCCTCGTCGAGCGTCTTCTCGCGTCGTTCGACCAGCCCGTCGGTGTACAGCACGAGGGTGGTCCCGGCCTCGAGAATCGCCGTCGCGGCCTCGGTCGGCGCGTCCCCGTCCACCCCGAGGGGCAGCGTCTTGCCGTCGTCGAGGAACGCGGCCCGCCCGGACGCGTCCACGACCAGCGGCGGAGGGTGTCCCGCGACGACGTAGCGGCAGGTTCGCGCGCGCACGTCGAGCACGAGGTAGACGAGCGTCGCGAACGGCGCCTCCGGCAGGCCGTCGACCATCCGGCTGAGCCGAAAGACGACCTCGCCGGGGTCGCCGTGCTCTGAGGCGAAGGCGCGGAGCGCGTTGCGGAGCTGGCCCATCGTGGCGGCCGCACCCACCCCCTTGCCCACCACGTCGCCGACGACGAGCCCGACGCGGCCGCCCGGGAGGGCGAACGCGTCGTACCAATCGCCGCCAACGTCGACCGCCGCCGCGCCCGGGAGGTATCGGGCCGCGAACGACACGCCGTCGACCTCGGGGAGCGCCTCCGGCAGGACGCTCTGCTGCAGCGTCTCCGCGATCGTGCGCTCGCTCTCGTAGCGGATCGCCCGGTCGAGCGCCTGCCCGCACTGGCTCGCGAAGGTGCCCGCGAACGCGCGCTCGTCGGGCTCCAGGGACTGCACGGAGCGCCAGCCCAGGAGCAGGACGCCGTGCACCCGCCGGGCGGCGCCCAGCGGGAAGATCGCGGCCGACACGATGCCCTCGGCCTCGAGCGCCGGGAGGATCGGATCGTCGCGCTGGAGAGCATCGAGCGACGGATGGAAGGATGCGCGCCCGCGCGTGTAGGCCGTCCCGAGCGCGCTTCCGCGGGCGAGCGGCAGCCGGTGGAGCGACTCGACCGCCGCCGTGTCGACGCCGCTCGCCCCGTCGAGCCGGAGGGCCTCCCCGCCTTCCGAGACGAGGTGGATCGCAACCGCGTCCGCGCCGGCGGTGCCGATGCCGTGCTCGCGCACGATCGCCCCGACGTCGGCGGGGACGAGGCTCTCGGCGAGCGCGGCGGTGAGGGACTGGAGGCGGCCGGTGCGCTCCGCCTCGAGCCGCTCGAGCTCGTACAGGCGGGCACGCTCGAGGGCCTGACCACCGAGCTCCGCCGCGAGCGTCGCGACCGCACGACGCTCGAGCGTGACCGCGCCCGGCTCGGCGAAGGCGAAGGCCATCGAGCCGATCACCGTCTCGCCGCGGCGGACCGGGACGGCGAGCGCGCTCCGCGCGCTGCCCGCGAGCCCGGCGGCGTCGGGGAACGCCCTCACGAGCTCCGCGTGCCGGTCGACCCACACGGTGTGCCCTTCGCGGGCAGCCACCGCGATCGGCGCCCGCAACGAAAGCGGCACCCGCGTCCCGGGCACCACGGCGCGCTGCGGCGCGTCGTCGGCGCCGGCCTCGACGACCACGAGCTCGTCGCCGTCGACGAGGCCGAACGCCCCTCCCTCGGCACCGAGCGCCTCCGCGACCCCCCGCGCCAGCGCGTCTGCGACGTCCGCCGGGCTCACGGCAGCCGAGAGGCTCGCGGTCAGCTCCTGGATCGCCTCGAGCCGCCTCCGGGAGCGCTCCGCCTCGACGGCCGCAACGGCCGCGCGCTCGTGCCCCCGCCGCATGGATGACCCGACGAGTACCACGACCAGCGCGGCGGCGAGGGAGGTCGCCCACCGCAACAGCTCGTCCCGGTCGCCGAAGACGGGCTGCCCGCGGGGCTCCCCGAGGACGACCGCGCCCAGCGCCCAGCCGACCACGGTCGCAGCGACTCCCGCCGGCGTCCCACCAAGCAGCATCGCGAGGGCGACGGCGGCGACGAGCTGCGCGTACGACGCCCCGGAGGTGATGCCGAGCAGGAGGACGCCCAGCCCGACTCCCGCGAGGCCCAGCAGCGTGCCCAGCGCCGTCGAGGCGGCCCTGCCGCGTGTCCGCGGCCCGAGCCGGCGCTCGAGCCGTTCCAGGCCGGGGTGCCCCTTCGACGCCATGCGCTCTTCATCCTGCCGGATCAGGGGCTCGGCCCTCGGGGCGGGTCTCGTCACGACGCCGCGCGCGACGCCGCCGGGTCCGGCCTCGGGCCCGTCACGCGCCGGACCGGAGGTCGTTGAGCGTCCTTTCCTCGAAGCGGATCGAGTCGAACCGGGCGGTGCAGCCGCTCCCCGACGGCGACTGAGCCTGGAGGCCCACGTCGACCGACGGTTCCGCGCCGAGGCGGAAGTGGCGCACGAACGACCAGCGGCGCCCGTCGGCCGACGCGTGGAAGGCGAACGCCGAGCCGATCCGGCCGATCCGGAGCCACGTCGATGCTCCGTCGACCTCGTGCGAGTTGCAGTCGTCCGAGACCCCGCGCGTGACGACGGAGACGACCATCGGGTCGCCCCCGGGCGAGAGCTCGAGCGCGAGCTTGCCCCATGTCGACCCGTCCCGCCAGACGACGAGCGCGCCGGCGTCGAAAGCGGCACCGAAGCTCGCTTCGACGCGGGCCGACAACAGGAAGTCCCCCTCGACCGTGCCGACGAGCGCCGGCGCGTCCACGACCGCGTCCCCCGTGCGGGGATCCACGAACCAGTCCGTTCGCGCGCCGGCCGCGATCGAGAGCGCGTCGCCGTCGCGCTCCGCGACGACGGGCAGGCCCAGCGTGCGCAGCGTGAACGGGAGGGCCGGGAGTGAATCGGGTCCGGCGCTCACGCCGACCCTGGCGCCGCGAGGAGGAGGACGACGGGCGCGTCGGGTGATCCGAGGACGCCGTCCACGTCGGCCTCGCTGCCCGCGCCCGGCACCACGTCCGCGTCGAGGGCGTCGAGGAAGGCATCGGGCGGCTCGAGAAAGTCGACTGCGGCGGTTCGGTAGTGCATCGGGACGACCAGCCTCGGCGTGAGGGCGCGAACGGTGTCGGCTGCGGCGTCGGCGCCCATCGTCGGGGAGCCGCCCACGGGGACGAAGAGGACGTCGACCACGCCGATCGCCTCGCGCTGCTCTGGCCGCAGCGCGTTCTGCCCGAGGTCGCCGAGGTGACAGATGCGCAGGCCGTCGAGCGCGAAGCAGAAGATCGTGTTCGGCCCGCGTGCCGTCCCTGCCTGCGCGTCGTGCTCCGAGGCGATCGCGATCACCTCGCCGACCGGCGAGTCCAGCCGGCCGGCGGTCGAGCGGATCACCGCCGGCGTGCCGCCCGCGACCTCGATTCCGTTGTGGTCACCGTGCTCGTGCGTGACGAGCACGAGATCCGCCGTCACACCCTCGATCGGCGGGTAGCGGAACCCGAGCCCGCGCGAGGCCAGGCGGTCGCGCACGGCCGGGCCGAACGGGTCGATCAGGACGGTCCTGGCGCCCGAGAGCAGGAACGCCGACTGGCCGAACCAGCGGACGACCATCAGCGAGGTCTTCGCTCCAGCGGGGTCACACCAGTGGAGCCGACGGGACTCGAACCCGTGGCCTTCGCGCTGCCAGCGCGACGCTCTCCCAGCTGAGCTACGGCCCCTTGAAGGCCACATCCTAGCCGCCGAGCTCGGGTGACCGACTCGAAGTCGGACACCGGGCTCCGACGGCTCAGGCCGTCGCAGCGGCCTCGAGCTTCGGCACGTCGTTCCAGAGGTCCTCGAGGCGGTAGTGCTCCCGGGTCTCGGGGGTGAAGACGTGCAGCACGACGTCGAGGTAGTCGTCCACGATCCAGGTCGCCTCGGGAAGGCCGCTCGTCGAGCGAGGCAGGAGGCGCCCCTCGGTCTTGAGCCGCCCGAGCACCTCCTCGTGGATCGCGTGCGTCTGACGGGGGTTCTTGCCGGTCACGAGCACGAAGAAGTCGGTGTAGTCGCACACCGAGCGCATGTCGAGGATCGCCACGTCCGTCGCCAGCTTCTCCTCGCAGAGGGCGGCGATGCGACGTGCGTGTTCGAGGGGGTCAGGTCGGTGTCGTCCGTTCGGTCGGGTCCTCACCAAGCATACCCCTGCCCCCTCCTGTTTCAACGCCGCGGTAGAGGCCGATCCGGGCGATCTCCTCGGCCACGGGCGCGGGCACGAAGGCGTCGATCGGAGCACCCCTCGCCGCCCGGGCCCTGATCTCCGACGAGGAGACCGGGAGCGGGTCGATCGGAAAGAACGACACGCGGTCCGGCCGTTCGAGCGTCGCCAGGACGGCGTCGAGCTGCTTGCCGTCGATCCCGGGTCGCGTGGCGACGCCCAGTCGCGCCAGCTCGAGGACCCGCGCGGGCTGCTTCCACGTGGGGAGAGACACGAACTCGTCGGCTCCGACGAGGAACACCGGGTCGGGCAGGTCGAGCGCCTCGAGGGAGTCGACCGTCCGGGGGAACGGGTCGAGCGCCGTCTCGGCGACTCCGAGCGGGGCGAAGGCGAGCTCGGCGAGGTGGAGCCGGACGTCGGGCGGGGTCGCCACGCGCTTGTGCCCGGGGTCCGCGACGACCCTGACGAGGAGACGGTCGAGCCCGAACCGCTCGACTCCGGCGCGCACGAGCGCGACGTGACCGAGGTGCGGCGGGTCGAAGGCGCCGCCGAACACGCCCACGCTCACGACGTCGCTCCGTGCCGACCGGTCACGGCCGCCATTCGAGCTCCTCGTCGCCGATCTCGACGAGCGCGCCCTTGCGCACGCCCGCGCCGCGGAGCGCGTCCTCCAGCTCGTGTCCCTCCGGCGGCGTCCCGACGACGCGGAAGCCACGGTCGGTGCGCAGGATCCGGAAGGTACGGCGCGCCGGTGGCGCGGGGGCGTACTCGAGGAACTCCGGCAGCTCCTCCCCGTCGCCCCCGGGCTCCGGCGCGGCAGGGCAGAGCGCGTGCAGGGCCTGCCGGAGCGCCTCGATGCCGGCGCCGGTGACGCACGAGATGCGGTGGACGGCGACGATTCGGTCGTCCACGATCCCGAACGGCGCCGGCTCCGGCGACAGATCCGCCTTGTTCAGCACCACGACTTGGGGGCGCTCGGCGAGACCGGCGCCGTAGAGGGCGAGCTCGCGGTCGATCGCGCCGAAGCGCGCGTCGGCGTCGCCCTCCGAGCCGTCGATCACGTGCACGAGGAGCCGCGCACGCTCGAGGTGTGCGAGAAACTCGTGGCCCAGCCCCACACCGGCGCTCGCGCCCTCGATCAGCCCCGGGACGTCGACGACGGTGAGCTGGGCGCCGTCGGGCGCCTCGACGGTGCCGAGCACGGGTTGCACGGTCGTGAACGGGTAGTCCGCGACCTTGGGCGTCGCGTTCGAGAGCCGTCGCAGCAGCGACGACTTGCCGGCGTTCGGAAGCCCGGCGAGCGCAGCGTCCGCGACGAGCTTCAGCCGGAGCTCGAGGACCCGCGTCTCCCCGGGCAGCCCGGTCTCGGCGAACCGGGGTGCCTGGCGGGTGGGTGTCGCGAACCGCGCGTTCCCGCGCCCGCCCCCTCCGCCGGCGGCGACCACGACCCGGGTCTCCGGCGCGAGGAGGTCGGCGACGAGCTCGCCCTCTTCCGTGCGGACCTGCGTGCCGAGCGGCACCCGGACCTCGACGACGCCGCCGTCGGCGCCGTGCCGGCGGCCGCCGCGGCCGTGGCCGCCGCGGGCTCCGGCGAACGCGGGCCGGCCGCGGAGCGACGAGAGGTCTCTCAGCGCGGGATCGGCGACGAGCACGACGTCTCCGCCCCGGCCGCCGTCACCGCCGTCGGGCCCCCCCTTCGGGACGTACTTCTCGCGCCTGAAGCCGAGCGCCCCGTCCCCGCCCCGGCCCGAGCGGACGACGATGCGAACGCGGTCGTGGAACACGGGGCACTGCGTCGGGACGCCGCGCGGCGCGCGAGGCTAGGCGGGTCCCGCCGGCGCGTTGACCGCGACCGAGCGCCGGTCTCCGCTGCGGGAGAACTCGACGACGCCCTCGCGCAGCGCGAACAGCGTGTCGTCGCGCCCGATCCCGACGCCGGGCCCGGGGCGGAACCGGGTGCCGCGCTGGCGCACGATGATCATCCCGGCCTTGACCTCCTGGCCGGCGAAGATCTTCACGCCGAGGCGCTTGCTCTGCGAGTCGCGCCCGTTCTTCGAGGAGCCGAGGCCCTTCTTGTGTGCCATCTAGTGCTTCCTCCGGTGATGTCGCCGCACCTAGTCAGCCTCCGAGATCGCGGACTCGAGCGCTGCGACGGCGCCCTTGCGCTTCGCGTGCGATCGCTCGTACTCGAGGGCGGCCGTGAGCGCCGCGGAGTCCCAGCCGGCGGCCGCCTGCTTGAGCTCGGCAACCGTGAGGTCCGCGTAGCCTGAGGGCAGGCCGCTCGGCGCCTCCGCGGCGGGAGCGCTCTCGGTCTTCGCCGCCTGCTTGGCGTCTCGCCGGCCGGCCGCGCCGATCGACTCGATCTCGATCTGCGTGAGCGACGCGCGGAAGCCCGTGTGCCGCTTGTAGCCGGTGCGCTTGCGGTACTTGCCGATCGTGAGCTTCGGGCCCTTCGCCTGCGCCACGACCTTCGCGGTGACGACGACGCCGGCGGGCGCGATCTGCGGCTCGCCGTCGCCGCCCGAGAGCAGCACCGTGGGCGCGAACGTCGCGCCGTCGTCGAGCGACAGCCGATCGACGAGCAGCCGCTCGCCCTCCCGGACGCGGTACTGCTTGCCACCGACGGAGATGATCGCGTAGCTCATGGCTCAGGCCTTCGGACGTGGAAAACGCGGGCAACGCCCGCGAGCCCGGCGATTGTAGCGAACGCCGGCGGGAGGCTCGCCGGGGCTAGGGCTCGAGCTCGTCGATCCACTCGGACATGGGGACGTAGCCGTCCTCGCCGGAGACGGAGTCCGCTGCGCCGCCCTCGGGCTCTGCGGTGGCGACGGCGGCATCGCCCTCTTCCGGAGCGGCCGTCGCCGGCTTGCGCTTGCGGTTTCGACCTCCGCGGGAGCCTCGGCGGGTGCGCTTCTTCGGCGGCGCCCCGTCGCCCGCCGGCGCCCCGTTCACGGGCGCATCGCCCACAGACGGCTCCGGCTCCACGCTCTCGGCGACCGCCTCATCGGGCACCGGCCCCGCGTCGTTCCCGTCGACGCCCGCGGCCGGCGCCTCGCCGCCGCTCGCCACGGGGACGTGGATCTTCGGTGCGCGCTTCCGCGGTCGAGGTGACCGATCGCCGCCCTCCGGAGGCGTGCCGGCCCCGCCCGACGCGTCGGGCTCGGGCTCGGGCTCCGGCACTTCCGAGCTCTCTGCCGTTCCCGGCTCGCCCGTGCCCGCGGCAGGCTTCTTGCGGCGGCGCCCGCCGCGCGACCCACGCCTCGTCCGCTTGCGCGGTGTCGCGGGTGCCTCCTCGCCGCCCTCGTGGTCCTCACTCTCCGGGGCGCCGTCCGCCTCGAGGAGCTCGGGCTCGGGCTCCGCGGCAGTCGCGTCCTCCACCGTCTGCTCGGGCGGCTCGGGCTTCGCCTCGCCGGCGCGGCGCTTCGCGGGCGCGCGCGTCGGCTTCTCCGCCTCGCTCTCGAACGTGATCGGCGCCTCCCTGGCCGCGCCGTCGACGAGCGTCGCGAACGCCTGCCCCTCGAGCACGCGGCCGATCACCACGGTCGCCTTCTTGCCCACGCGGTTCGCCGCGCCGGCGACGACCACGTCGAGCTCGTCGATCCTGCCGACCGCGGCGGTGCTCTCGTGGCGGTCGATCTCCAGGAGCTTCACGGCGACCTCCGCCCCCTCCTCGACCGGGGCCTTCGGCGCGAGGTCGTCGCGACGGCCCTCGGCGAGGACCTCGAAGTGGTCCGCGTGCGAGTGCCCCTCGGCCGGAACGAGGTAGAACCGCCGCCGGGTCACCTCCTCGAGCGCCGCGAGGCGCGAACCGCCCGGCCCGGCGATCAGTGCGAGCGTCCGTGGGTGGAGGGCGACGCGGTACGCCTGGACACGGGAGCCGGCGCCCGCCGCAGCGAGCGAGCGCAGCTTGCGCTCGATCTCGAGCGCGATCGTGGGGTCCGAGACGACGATCCCGTCGCCGGCGCAGGTGGGGCACTTGCGGGTCATGACCTCGCGGGGCCCGTCCGTGACGTTCTGACGCGTCATCTCGACGAGCCCGAGGGGCGAGATCTCGACGACGTAGGTCTTCGTCCGGTCGCGTTCCAGCTCCTGGCGCAACGCGTCCTCGACCGCCTGCCGGTTCTTGGGGTTCGCCATGTCGATGAAGTCGATGACGATGATCCCGCCGATGTCGCGCAGGCGCAGCTGACGGACGACCTCCTTCACGGCCTCGAGGTTGTTCTTCACGACCGTGTCCTCGAGCCGTTGCGCGGAGCTCTTCGAGCGGGAGCCGACGAACCTGCCGGTGTTCACGTCGATCACGGTGAACGCCTCCGCGTAGTCGAAGACGAGGTAGCCCCCCGAGGGCAGGTCGACGCGCCGATCGAGCGTCGACGCGATCTCCTGCTCGACGCCGAAGCGCTCGAACAGCGGCTCCTTCTCCTTCGTCCGGTGGACGCGGTCGATCATGTGCGGCGAGGTCTTCTTCAGGTAACCGATGATCCGCTTGTACGCACGGTCGGAGTCGACGTGCGCGGCGACGAAGTCGCCCGCGAAGAGGTCGCGGACGATCCTCAGCGGTAGCTCGGCCTCCTGGTAGACGAGCTCGGGGGCACTCGCGGCCTTGGCACGCTGCTGGATGGTCTTCCAGAGGCGCTGGAGGAAGACGAGGTCGCGCTCGACGTCCTCGGCCGACGCGCCGTCGGCGGCGGTGCGCACGATCACGCCGCCCTCCGACGGCGCGATGTCCTTGAGGATGTCCTTCAACCGCTGGCGCTCGCCGTCGTCGAGCCGGCGCGAGACCCCGAGCCCCTCGCCGTTCGGGACGTAGACCAGGAACCGGCCCGGCAGCGAGATCTCCGTCGTGAGCCGCGCCCCCTTCGTCTTCATGGGGTCCTTCACGGCCTGCACGAGGATCTGCTGACCGCGTTGGATCAGGTCGGTGATCTTCTTGCCGTGGCGGCGGCCCTCGAGCTCGGGGACGACGATCTCGTCGACGTAGAGGAACCCGTTCTTCTCGAGACCGATCTCGACGAACGCGGCCTCCATGCCGGGGAGCACGTTGTCGACCGTGCCGAGGTAGATGTTGCCGGCGATCGAGCGGCGCTCCGGTCGCTCGAGATACACCTCCGCGACCCGGTCGTCCTCGAGCAGCGCGACCCGCTGCTCGCCGACGTCGACGGTGATCAGCAGCTCGCGCTTCGCGGCCGGCAGCGGCGCACGGCGCTGCGGTTGGCGCCGGCGCTCCTTCGTGCCCTGCCGCGCCTGGCCGCCCGACCGCTTCCGGGTCTCCTTCTCGCGGCCCGTGTCCCGCTCCGGCTCGTCCTTCCCCGCCGCAGGCTCCGCCTGGTCGTCGTGCTGAGCGGAGCCGCCCGCCGCACCCGGCTTCCGCCGGTTGCGACCGCCGCGGCTGCCGCGCCGCCGCCGCTTGCGCGGCGGGTCGCCGTCCGCGCGGGTGCTCTCGTCGTGCTTGGCGGGCGGCTCCTCAGCGGGAGCCGGCGCCTCGAGCGTTGCGATGCCGGCGGACTCCTCCGCCGGGTGTTCCTCTTTGCGTCGTCGAAACCGGAACCAGGGCAAGAATCGTTTCTCCTCGTGTCAGAGCGCGCGGGCGCACGACCGCGTGTGCGGCGCGCCTCGCGCAGCTTCGGGTGTCGAAAGCGGCGGCCATTGCCTGCGGCAAGGCTACCAGCGGGGCCTCTCGCGGGTTCGCGCTCGGAAGACGCTCAGGCGGCAGCGGGGCGGAGCCGCGCGCGGCGGGCCCGGACGGCGCGCAGCCGCTGGGAGAGGCGGGCCCATGCCCAGGGCTCGAGCTCCTGGTAGCGGGTCTCGCTCTGACCCCGCGTCGACTCGAGGTACTCGAACCAGGCATCCGCCTCCTCGATCTGGAGCAGCTCTTCCGCAAGCTCGGTCTCGGGCACCTCGACCTCCATCGGATCGGGACCGTGGTCGCCTGCGATCGTAGGACCCGGACCGGACGGAGTGACCCGCGCGCCTAGCGGTGCGGGAGACGCCGGAACGCGGCCGCGAGCGCGAACGTCGCGCCCGCCGCGGCGAGCCCGTCGGCCAGCCGCGCGTGCCGCGGCAGGCGGCGGACGAGCGCCCGCGCGGCGAGACCCGTTCCCAGCGCGGCGCCGAGCGGCAGGGCGAGCGCCTGCGCCGCGGCCTCGCTCCCGCTCTCGTCGTCGCCTTCGCGCCCGTCGGTCACGGCGAGGTCGGACAACATCCGCGCCTGGGCGAGCGCGAGCACGGGGAGCCGCGGGCCCGCTGCCGCCTTCAGCGTCGCGAGGAACGCTGCCGAGACCGTCCCGTCGATCGCACTGCGGTGCGCGACGGCGTCGCGGAGGACCGGCAGGCGCGCGGCGAGAGAGGCCCCGTGGTCGCCGAGCCCCGCGGCGAGCCGGTCGGCGATCTCCCCGATCGGGAACCCGCTGCCCGGGCTGCACCACACGACGTCCTCCGGCAGGACGTACGGCAGCCGCACGGAGACGTCGGCGGTCTGCACGACGACCACGGGGACGAGTGCGCGCGTCGCGGAGCGGAGCAGCCGCTCGTCCTCGGCGGTCGCGGCGCCCGCGACGACACGGACGAGCACCGCCGCCTCGGTGGGCTCCCCGCGCGTGCGCACGAGCTCCTGGTCGCCGCCCCGGCGGAGCTCGCGGGCGAGCTGCTCGGCCAGCACGCCGCTGACGAGCAGGGGGCCGGGCACGTCCCGGGCCCGCCGCTGGTACCGCGCGAGCGCCACGAGCTCGCGCGGCCCGATCCCCAGGAGCCTCACCGGAACAGATCCGGCCGGCCGCGGGCGTGGATCGCCTGGAGGACGCCGATCGCGACGAGGTTCGCGACCATCGACGAGCCGCCGACCGTGACGAACGGCAGCGGGATGCCCGTGACCGGCGCGATCCCCATCGTCATGCCGACGTTGACGAAGACCTGGAAGATGAACGCGAACACGATCCCGCCGGCCACCATCGCGCCGTAGAGGTCGCCCGCGACGGTGACGACCCGCAGACCTCGCCAGACGACGAGGAGGTAGAGGAGGAGGAGGACGGCCGCGCCGAAGAAGCCGCGCTGCTCGGCGAACGACGCGAACACGAAGTCGGTCGCATGCTCGGGGAGGTAGTCGAACCGCGTCTGGCTCGCCTCGCCGACGCCGCGTCCGTCGATCCCGCCCGCGCCGACCGCGGTGATCGACTGGTTGAGGTTGTAGGTCAGGCCGCTGGGGTCCGCGTTGGGGTTCGTGAACCCGGTCAGACGGGCGGTCTGGTACGGCTTCAGCACCTCGATGCCCGCCGACGGGAGCAGCCACACGACGCTCGCGACGAGCGTCACGGCGAGCACCGCGAGCAGCGCGAGGTGCAGCCAGCGGACGCCTGCGACGAAGAGCACCGCTGCGAGTGCGGCGATGTACACGAGCGCCGTGCCGAGGTCCGGCTGGAGGAACACGAGGAGCATCGGCGCGACGCCCAGGGCGATCGCGCTCAGCACCGTCCGCAGGAGCCCGAGCTGGCGGTGGCGCTCGGCGAGGAAGCCCGCGATCGCGAGCACGAACAGCAGCTTGCCGAACTCCGACGGCTGGAACTGGAACGGGCCGACGTCGATCCACCGCTTCGAGCCGCGAACGGCCTCTGCGAACACGTAGACGACGACCATCAGGACGAGCGCACCGCCGTACACCACCCGCCAGTGACGGCGGTAGAGGGAAGGCGGGATCGCGATTGCCGCGGCCAGGCCGACGGCGCCGAGCGCAGCGGCGATCGCCTGCCGGACGACGAAGTAGCCGGGCTCGCCGGCCACGTCGAACCGCGTGATGCCGGAGACGGCCCACAGCCCGTAGCCGACGAGGGCGGCTGCCGCGAGCAGCAGCACGAGGTCGAGCCGCCTGACGAGCGCGCCGAGGTCGACGGCGTCGCGTGCCCGCAGGGGAATCCGCTGACGGCCGGCCTCGACGATCATCGGCGCGCCTGCCATGCCGGGGGCGGGGCGAGGGACGACGACGCGCTGCGGCGCTCGTCGTGCGCCCGAGACTGCGGGGCCGGTGCGTGCATCCGCCTGCTAATCGGTCTTCACCAGGCTCTGGTAGCCGCCGTGGACGCCGAAGAACTTCTCGAAGACGCGCAGCGCCGCGGGGGCGGCGGCCGTCGAGCCGTGCCCGCCGTTCTCGATCACGGCGCAGACGACGATCCGCGGGACCTCGGTCTCGGCGGGGCCGTACCCGCACCACCACGACTGGTCCTCGAGGTGGTCCGGCGGGTAGCCCGGGAGCGGCACGACCTTCTCCGCCGTCCCGGTCTTGCCGGCGATCGGCACCGGGAAGCTCGCGAACACGCCGGACGAGGTTCCGTAGGACGCATGGGTCGCCTGGTAGAGCCCGTCGCGGACGACCTGGAGCGCGGCGGGGTCGACGCCGACGGACTCGGGCGGGGCGGGCGTGTACCGGCGGAGGACGACCGGTGCCTGGCCGTGCGCGGCGGGCGTCTCGACCTGCGCGACGACGTACGGCGTCACGAGCTTGCCGCCGTTCGCGATCATCGCGTAGAAGCGGGCCATCTGGAGCGGCGTCACCGCGATGTCCTTCTGCCCGATCGCGAGCTGGATGGAGTCGCCCGGGTTCCACGCGCGGTCCCAGTCGGTCTCGAAGTGCTGCTTGCGCCAGGCAGGGGTCGGGACGAGGCCGGTCTGCTCCCCGCCCAGGTCGAAGCCGGTGGGCCGGCCGAACCCGAACTTCCGCGCCCAGTCCTGCATCCGCGACCGGGCCTTGTCGCCCTGGAGGTAGAAGTCGTAGCCCAGCTGGTAGAAGTAGGTGTCGCACGAGCGGGCGAGCGCCTCCGGGAGCGTCATCGCCTGGTTGACGTACGGGTCCCAGTTCTTGAACACCTGCTTGTCGAGCCCGTACGTCGCGCTCGGGGTGCACTGGAGCGCCTGGTAGGGCTCGAGCAGGTGCTCCTGCATCGCGGCGAGGGCGGTGACCGGCTTCCAGGTCGAGCCGGGCGGGTAGACGCCGCTCGTGGCGCGGTTGATGCCGGGGTAGTTCGCCTCCTTCGCGGCGGTGTCGTCGACGAGCGGCTTGATCTTCTTCGGGTCGACCCGCCCGACGTACACCGACGGCTTGTACGTCGGCGTGGACGCCATCGCGAGCACCGCGCCGTCGAGCGGGTCGAGCGCGACGAGCGCGCCGCCGTCCGCGTTGTACGACCCGTTCGCCTGGGCCGTCTGGATCCCGAGGCGGAGAGCGCGCTCCGCCGCGCGCTGGAGGCCGATGTCGATCGTCAGACGCACCGCGCTCCCGGGACGCGCCTCCAGCTTGGGCTGGAGCGCGCCACGCGGGCGGCCGAGGGAGTCGACCCTGACCTGGGCCTCGCCGGCCTCGCCGCGCAGGTACTCGTCGTACTTCGACTCCACCCCGGTCTTCCCGACCTTGTCGCCCGGCGCGTACACCTTCGGGCGCGCGTCGAGCTCCTGCTGGGAGACCTCGCCCACGTAGCCGAGCATCTGCGCCGCGAGGGACTGGTACGGGTAATGGCGCAGATAGGTCTGCTGGATCTGCACGCCCGGGAAGTCGGCCTGGTGCTCGTACAGGTACGAGATCTGGTCCTCGCCGACGGCGGTCTTCACCGTGATCGGGTCGAGCGGATCGTTGATCCGGGCGTCGACTTCCTTCGCGAGCCGCACCGGACGGACGTTGAGCACCCAGGCGAGCCGTCGGATCACCTCGTAGCGACGCTTCGCGGGGAGGTCGCCGACCCAGAGCTTCACCGCCGTCCCCGGCACGTTGTCGACGATCACGCGGCCGTCGCGGTCGAGGATCGTGCCGCGCGGCGCCTCGATGCGGATCGTCCGCAGCTGGTTCCCCTGCGCCGCCGCGAGGTACGTGTCGCCCGAGAGGACCTGGAGCGACCACAGCCGGAAGAACAGGACCGCGAACACGGCGAGCGCGATCGCGCCGAGGATCGCGACGCGGACCGCGAGACCGGGGGTCAGCCGGTACGGCGCCTCGACACCGGGGTCGGGCGGGAGGAAGCGCGAGGACGGCGCGCGCCGCTCGCCGTACGGCGCGTCAGACAACCTCGACCTCCCGGGCACGGCCGCCGAGGCGGTCCGGTGACGCGAGGAAGCGGCGGCAGAGCGGGTACAGGCCGAATGCGAGCGCGGAGTTGACGATCGCGGTCGGGATCAGCGTCGCGAACGCCGCGCCGGCCGAGACCGGCTGACCGAGCAGGAAGTGCAGAGCGACGCTCGCGGGCGTGGCGAGCACCGTGATCGCGAACGCGGCGAGCGGGGCCGCGTACGGACGGCCGCGCCCGGTGGTCTCGCCGTACCGTCCGGCCCAGTACCCCGCCACGGTGAGCACGATCGAGGTCGTGCCGAGCGTGTCGAGCGTCATCACGCCGACGAGCAGCCCGCCCGCGAAGCCGGCGATCGCGCCGGTGATCGACCCCGCCACGAGTGCCACGACGACGAGCACCACGAGCAGGAGGTCGGGCTCCGCGCCGAGCACCCGCGACCCGGCGACCGCTCCGACCTGGAAGACGGCGGCGACGAAGACGAGCACCGCGACCCGCAGCGCGACGGTCACGGCGTGCCCGCGGCCCGGTCGGAGGGGACGAGCACGAGCACGGCCTCGAGCGACGAGAGGTCCGCGAACGGCTCGAGCTGCACCTGCGTGAAGAGGTCGGTGTCGGCACGACCGACGCTCGTCACCCGGCCGATCAGGATCCCCTGCGGGTAGAGGGACGAGAAGCGCCGCGAGCGCCAGCCGGCCGTGACGACCGTGTCACCGACCTTCACGACCGCCTCCTTCGGCACGCGAACGAGCCGGAGCGGAGCGCGCGGGCCCTGGCCGAGGCGGACGATGCCGGAGGCTTCCGTGCCGAGCACGGTCGCCGAGACGGCGCTCTGGTCGTCGGTGAGCAGCGTCACGCGGGCGGTCCGGCTGCCCACGCGGCTGACCGTGCCGACGAGACCCTGCGCGGTGACGACCGGGTCGTCGACGCGGATGCCGTCGTCACGGCCCGCGGCGACGACGATCGCCTGCGCGTACGCGCCCGGCGGCCGGTAGATGACCTCCGCCGCCACGCCTTCGAAGCCCTCGGGGAACCGGGGGCCCGACCGGAAGCGGAGCAGCGAGCGGAGCCGCGCGTTCTCCTGCTCGGCGAGCCGGGCGCGGACGTACTGCTGGCGCAGGACCTCGTTCTCCCGCTGGAGCCGCTTGGCGTCGGTGCGCGCATGGGCGAGGCCCTCGCCCCAGGCATACGCGTCGCGGAACGGCTCTGCGACGCGGTCGGCGGCCACCTGGAGGGGCCGCAGGGCGGACGCCGCCGCCGACTGCGCGTCGGCGAGGGGGCCGCTGCCGTCTTCGCGGAAGGAGATGGTGACGAGCACGAGCGCGAGCGCGACGAGGCCCCCCACGACGAGCCGCCGCCTGAGCGCTGCGGAGGTTCGTGAGGTAGGCCGGACGACGGCGGGGCGCCGGACGCTCGCGCCCAGCACCGCCTGACGTGCGGTGCGGTTCCGGGGCACCGCCGGAGTGTACCGGCGCCTGGTGTCGCGCTTCGCGCGCCACCTGGAGATCAAAGGCACTTCTAGGTGGCCCGCGAAGCGGGACACCCTAGCGCCGGCTGCCGTTCCTCCGAGCGCGTGACCTGTTGGAGCGGTGGATCACCTCGAACTCCTCGAGGCTGCGACCCGAGCCGACTGCGACGCACGTCAGCGGGCTCTCGGCCAGGTGCACCGGCATCTGCGTCTCGTGCCGGAGACGCTCGTCGAGCCCCTGCAGCAGGGCCCCGCCGCCCGCGAGCACGATGCCGCGGTCCATGATGTCGGCGGCGAGCTCGGGGGGCGTCTTGTCGAGGGTGGACTTGATCGCGTCGACGATCTGGGACACCGGCTCGTCGAGCGCGCGCCGGATCTCCTCCGTCGTGATCACGACGGTCTTCGGCAGGCCGGTGAGCATGTCCCGGCCGCGCACCTCGGCCTGGATCTCGTCGGCGAGCCGGAACGCCGAGCCGATCTCGAGCTTGATCTCCTCGGCCGTCTGCTGGCCGACGAGCAGCTTGTACTCCTTCTTGATGTGGTTGACGATCGCCTCGTCCATCTCGTCGCCGCCCACACGGAGCGACTGCGAGACGACGATGCCGCCCAGCGAGATCACGGCCACCTCGGTCGTGCCGCCGCCGATGTCGACGATCATATTCCCGGTCGGCTCCGCCACGGGGAGGCCTGCGCCGATCGCGGCGGCCATCGGCTCCTCGATCAGGTAGGCCTGTCGCGCGCCGGCGGACAGCGTCGCCTCCTCGACCGCGCGCTTCTCGACGCCGGTGACACCGGAGGGGACGCAGACGACGACGCGCGGGTGCGCGAAGCGGTGCTGGTGCACCTTCTGGATGAAGTGGCGCAGCATCTGCTCGGTGACGTCGAAGTCCGCGATCACCCCGTCCTTGAGCGGCCGGATCGCCGAGATCGAGCCCGGCGTGCGGCCGAGCATCCGCTTCGCCTCGACGCCGACCGCGTGGACATCTCCCGTCCTCTGGTCGATCGCGACGACCGAGGGCTCCGAGAGCACGATCCCGCGGCCGCGCACGTACACGAGGGTGTTGGCGGTGCCGAGGTCGACGGCCATGTCGCGGCCACCGAAGCCGGTCATCGAGCGGAACATGCTCATCGGTCGGCTGAGTGTAGCTCCGGGGGTGCGGCCGCTTCGCGGCGCCACCTAGAGCAGAGCCGGCGCGTGCTCCTCGAGCAGTCGGACGAGCAGCGCGCCGGGGAGCCCGACGACGTTCAGGTAGTCGCCCTCGAGCCGCTCGACGAGCCGGCCGCCGAGCCCCTGGATCGCGTAGCCGCCGGCGCGGCCCTCCCACTCCGCGCTCGCCACGTACCGGGCGATCGCGTCGGCGGCGAGCGGGCGGAACGTGACGAGGGTCTCCGCGTGCTCGACCCGCTCGATCCGATCCGTCAGCAGGCAGACACCCGAGAGCACCGCGTGCGTCCTCCCCGAGAGCTCGCGCAGCATCGCGGCCGCCTCGGCGGGGTCGCCGGGCTTGCCGTAGACGCGCCCGTCGAGATGGACGGTCGTGTCGACGCCCAGGGTCACGCGCCCGGGGGCGCGGGCCGACCGCGCCTTGCCCGCCGCATGGTCGCGGACGAGCTCGACCGGGTCCGCGTCCGGTGGATCGTGCTCGACGTAACGCGGGGCGACCGTCTCGAACGGGATGCGCAGCTGCTCGAGGATCGCGCGACGCTGCGGCGACGTCGACGCGAGCAGGAGCCTCGGGGCCGAGGACGTGGTGTCCGACTTCAGTCGGACACCTCCGCGCGGGCGCCTACGGGCGGGCGTCGAGGAGCTGGTGTCGGACTGGAGTCCGACACCGGTTCAGAGCACGCCGTCCGGGAAGAAGAGGCGAAGCTCGCGCCTCGCGCTCGCGCGTGAGTCGGAGCCGTGCACGACGTTCTCCTGCAGGAGCGTCGCGAGGTCGCCGCGGATCGTGCCGGGCGCGGCGTCCTTCGGATGGGTCGCGCCCATCAGCGAGCGGACACCGCCGATCGCGTCCTCGCCGCGGACGGCGAGCGCGAGCACCGGCCCCGAGGTGATGAAGTCGACGAGGTCGCCGAAGAACGGCTTCCCGCGGTGCTCGGCGTAGTGCTCGCGCGCGAGCGGCTTCGTGATGCGGATCAGCCGCGCGCCCCGCAGCTCGTAGCCGCGGCGCTCCAGGCGCGCGACGACCTCGCCGCAGAGGCCGCGGCGGACGCCGTCGGGCTTGACGAGCACGAGTGTGGTCTCGACCGCCATCGCGCCGGGCAGGTTAACCGGCTCGACGGGAGCGCCGGGGGCGAACCGGCTGCAGCACGTCCTCACCCGTGACGACGCCCGGCGGCACCGGGGTCGCGCAGTACGGGCAGACCTGCCAGATCGGCTCGAGCGGCGCCGCGCACTCCGTGCACGCCTGCTTGAGGCGTGTGGTGCAGACGGGGCAGACGAGGAACGACGCCTCCACCGCCCCCCGACAGACCGGGCAGCGCAGGTCGTGCTCGGCGAGCCGCTCCTCCATCGCGAGCATCTCGAGCTCCCGCTCGCGCACGTCCTCGAGGTACTCCGGAGGCCGGAACAGCATGTAGATCAGCGGGCCGAGGAACGGCGGCACGGCGCCGAGGACCGTCGCCATCGCGACGAGCCACGGGTCCTCGATCCGACGTCTCGCGTCCTTGAAGACCCAGTACACCGTCGCGAGCCAGAACACGACGCCGAGCAGGATCGCCACGTTCCGCGCAACGTCCCAGGTACCCGAGTCGAAGAGGCTGTCGTTCGCGGCGAGTGTCATATGGCACTAGAGGAGGAGCTTGCCGAGGATATACCCGAGCGCAAACGCCGTTCCCACGATCGCCAGCAGCACGAACCCGGCGAAGCCGAGCACGGTCAGCCGCTCCCGCGCCCGCCGGGCGGTCATGCTCCGCGCGCCTCGAGGTCGGCGAGGAGGTACAGGGAGCCGGTCACGAGCACCGGGTCGCCGAGCAGGTGTGCGAGCGCGAGCGCGTCGACCGGGTCGTCGCGCGCCTCGACCGTCGCGAAGAACGGTCGTGCGCGAGCCGCGAGCACGTCGGCGGGCAGCGCGCGCGGGCTGGACGAGCGGGTGGCCACGAACCGCTCACCGACGGCCGACAGCCTGCCGAGCATTCCCTCCACGTCCTTGTCGGCCAGGATCGACGCCGTCACCGTGAAGCCCTCCCGGTCGAGGTGCTCGACGAGCCACTGCACGCCCTCGGGATTGTGCGCGCCGTCCCGGACCTCGTGTGCGCGCCGCTCCAGGCGCCCGGGGAGCGTCACCCCCTCGAGCACGCGCGGGTCGACGTCTGCGCCGAGGAACGCCCGAGCCGCAGCGGCGGCGAGATCCGCCGTCCCCCCTTCCGCAACGAGCACCGAGCCTGCTCCCGCGCGCAGGGCCGCCGGCTCCCACTCGCGCTCGCCGACCACGACCACCGAGCCCGGATGGACGACGGCGAGCTTCTCGGCCGCGATCGCCTCGCGGGTCGAGCCGAGCACGTCGGTGTGCTCCAGCGAGACGTTCGTGAGCACGACCACCCGCGTCTCGTCGAGGACGTTCGTCGCGTCGTGGCGCCCGCCGAGACCGGCCTCCACGACCGCCGCCTCCACTCCCGCCGCGCGGAACGCCACGAATGCTGCCGCCGTCAGGACCTCGAACTGTGTCGCCTCGAGCAGTTCGGCCGCAGGCCGAACCGCTCGGAGCACCGGGGAGAGATCGGCCTCCTCCCCGTTCACCCTGATCCGCTCCGCCCAGGCGCGCACGTGCGGCGACAGGTACGCGCCCGCGCGCACACCGCGGGCGAGCAGGAGCGTCTCGATCAGCCGCGTCGTCGTGGACTTGCCGTTCGTGCCGACCACGTGCAGGGCCGGAAGGCCGGACTGCGGGTCACCGAGCGCGGTGAGCAGCGCGTGCATCCGCTCGAGGCCGAAGCCGCCGACGGGCCACGGCGAGAGACCCTCGAGCCAGGCGACGTCCGCGTCCCCGGCCACGCCCTACCCGTCGAGGAGCGCGAGCTCGCCGCGGTAGCGCTCGAGCTTCGCCCGCTCCGCGTCGACCACCTCGGCCGGCGCGTTCCGCACGAAGCGCTCGTTCGCGAGCATGCCCTCGGCCCGTGCGATCTCCCGGCCGAGCCGCTCGCGCTCGGAGTCGGCGTCACCGGCGGCACGGTGACGCTCCGGACGCACGACCGCCTCGAACACACGGCGCTCCTCGTCGCCGCCGAGCTCGACCCGCACGCCGCTGCGCCTGAACACGCGCGCGGCCTCCTGCACGCGGTCGAGTGCCGCGAGCGCCTCCGCGTGGGTCGCGTCAGGCTGGGGCCACGGCGACACGATCAGGCGGGACTCCCGCTCCGGCAGGTGCGACCAGATCTCCTCCGTCACGTGCGGCATCAGCGGATGGAGGAGCGCGAGCAGCCGGGCGAGGGCGGCGAGCGCGGTCGCTCGGGCGTCGTCGTCCCCGTCGTAGAGGCGCGGCTTGACCGCCTCCGCGTACCAGTCGCAGAAGTCGTCGAACGTGAGGTGGTAGAGGACGCTGGTGGCGGCCGCGAAGTCGAATCGCCCCCAAGCCTCCTCGACCGCCGCCCGGGCGGCGTCGAGTCGCGCGAGGATCCAGCGCTCCTCGAGGGCGGCGGGCCGCTCGTCGGGCTCGACGCCTTCCGCCTGCTGGAGGATCAGTCGCGCGACGTTCCACAGCTTGTTCGCGAGCTTGCGGCCCTCCTCGATCGCCCCGATCGCGTAGCGCACGTCCTGGGTCGACGAGATCTTCAAGAGGCCGTACCTCGTGGCATCCGCTCCGTGCGCCTCGATCGGCTCCATCGGGTCGACCCCTGTGCCGAGGCTCTTCGACATCCGCCGGCCGTCTGCGGCGAGCACGGTCGAGTGGATGATCACGTCGTCGAACGGCACCGCGCCGCGCAGGAACAACCCGGCGAAGATCATCCGGTTCTCCCAGAGCCGGATGATCTCGCGCGCGGTCGAGCTCACGCTCCCGGGGTAGTACCGCGCGAGCTCGGGGGTCTCGTCGGGCCAGCCGAGGGTCGCGAGCGGCCACAGCGCCGAGCTGAACCACGTGTCGAGCACGTCGAGGTCGCGCTCGAGCGCCTCCGACCCGCACTCCCTGCACGCCTCGGGCGGCGGCCAGGTGGAGAGCTGGTGCCCGTTCTCGCACGTCCAGACCGGGATCCGGTGACCCCACCAGAGCTGCCGCGAGATGCACCAGTCGGGCGCCTGCTCGAGCGACTCGATCGCGAAGCGGTGCTGGCTCTCCGGGTGGAAGCGCACCGTGTGCTCGCGCAGGGCCTCGATCGCGGGACCGGCGAGCTCGTCCATCCGGCACCACCACTGCGGGGAGACGAGCGGCTCGATCCGCGTGTGGCAGCGCTCGCACGTCCCCACGGCGTGCCGGTAGGGATCCCGGTGCTCGAGCTGCCCACGGTCACGGAGCCACGCCAGGATCCGCTCGTTCGCCTCGTCCTGCGTGAGACCCTCGAAGCCCGCCGCGACCATGCGCCCGTCCGGCCCGATCACGGTGAGCGTCTCCAGGCCGTGGTCGCGTCCGATCTCGAAGTCCAGCGGGTCGTGGCCGGGGGTGATCTTGACGGCCCCCGTGCCGAAGTCGGGCTCGACGCGGGCGTCGGCGATCACGGGCACCCGGCGCTCGACGACCGGCACGACGACGTCGCGGCCGACCGCGTCCGCGTACCGCGGGTCGTCCGGGTGCACGGCGACGGCGACGTCCGCGAGCAGCGTCGGCGGCCGCACGGTCGCGATCGCGATCCCCCCGTCGCCGTCCGCGAAGGGGTAGACGATCCGGTACAGCGTGTCGTCCATCTCGACGTGCTCGACCTCGAGATCGGAGATCGCGGTCTCGTGGAACGGGCACCAGTTCACGATCCGGTTCGCGCGGTAGATCCAGCCCCGCTCCCACAGGCGCACGAAGAACGTCATCACGGCCCGGACGTAGTCGTCGTCCATCGTGAAGCGCTCGCGCGTGTAGTCGAGCGATGCGCCAAGCCGGCGGTACTGGCCCATGATCGTCATTCCCGTGCGCTGGAGCCAGTCCCAGGTGCGCGCCACGAATGCCTCGCGGCCGATCTCCCGACGCGATGTGCCCTCGGCGACGAGCTGCTTCTCCACGACATTCTGGGTCGAGATGCCCGCGTGGTCGTAGCCGGGCTGCCAGAGCGTGTCGAACCCCTGCATCCGGTGCCAGCGGACGAGCGCGTCCTGGATCGCGCCGTTGAGGGCGTGCCCCATGTGCAGGTCTCCCGTGACGTTCGGAGGCGGGACGCAGATCACGAACGCCTCGTCCCGTCGCCGACCCGCGCCGGCTGCGTAGAGGCCGTCCGCCTCCCATGTCTCCTGCCAGCGCCGCTCGACGCCCGTCGGGTCGTACAGGGGTTCCATCGCCGAGGCAGTCTACGGAGAGAGGGTGTCCCGCTTCGCGGGCCACCTAGACAAAGCTTTACTAGGTGGCGCGCGCCAGCGCGACACCCGTGGCGCCCAGCGCGACACCCGTGGCGCAGGTCAGCGCGACGCCTCCAGAACCAGGATCGTGCTGGTCGCGTGGGCGAGGAGCCGCTCGTGTCCGTCCTCGGCCCGCGCCTCCGTGGTCACCACCCGACCTCCCCGGTGCACGACCGTGCCGGTGCAGCGCACCGCGCCCGTCTCCGCCGTGATCGGGCGCGTGAAGTTCGCCTTCAGCTCGAGCGTCGTCCACCGTGTGCCCGCCTCGGCCACCGAGACGAACGCGGTGCCCATCGCCGAGTCGAGCAGCGTCGTCACGAAGCCCGCGTGGACGGTGCCGATGGGGTTGTAGAGGTGCTCGCCGGGGGCTCCCTCCCAGACCACGCGGCCGGGCTCGACCTCGAGCATGCGCATCCCGATCGTGTCGGCGATCGGTGGGTAGGGGAGCTCGCCGGCGAGCATGCCTCGCAGCGCCTCGATCCCCTCGAGCGTGGCCATGCCGGCGACCACGTCGCGCGGGTCGCTCCAGGTGGTGGTGCGTGTCCTGGAGGTCATCACATGCACGGGTGTCTCGCCGACGCGAGCCACCTGGGGAACTTCCAGGTGGCCCGCGAAGCGGGACACCTAGCCTGTGCCGTCCGCGACGGCGTCGAGCTCGTCGGGCACGCGGTGCGTGACGAGCGTCGGGTTCAGCCCCTTCGCGATCGTCTCCCGGGTGATCACGCACTTCGAGACGTCGCGGCGAGACGGGAGCTCGAACATCACGTCGAGCAGCGCGCCTTCGATGATCGAGCGGAGGCCGCGCGCGCCGGTCTCCCGGGCGAGCGCCTTGTCGGCGATCTCCCACAGTGCGTCGTCGGTGAACACGAGCTCGATCGTGTCGTAGCCGAAGAACCGCTGGTACTGGCGGACGAGCGCGTTCTTCGGCTCGGTGAGGATGCGCACGAGATCGTCGCGACGCAGCTGGTGCACCGCGGAGACGACCGGCAGCCGGCCGATGAACTCGGGGATCAGCCCGAAGTTCATCAGGTCCTCGGGCATCACCTGCGAGAGCAGCTCCGCCGACTCCTCGGAGGCCTTGGAGCGCACCTCGGCGCCGAAGCCGACGGCGTTCTTCCCGATCCGGCGGGCGATGATGTTGTCGAGCCCGGCGAACGCGCCGCCGCAGATGAAGAGGACGTTCGTCGTGTCGATCGTGAGGAACTCCTGGTGCGGATGCTTCCGACCGCCCTGCGGCGGCACCGACGCGACGGTGCCCTCGAGGATCTTGAGCAGCGCCTGCTGGACGCCTTCGCCGGACACGTCGCGCGTGATCGACGGGTTGTCGGCCTTCCGGGCGATCTTGTCGACCTCGTCGATGTAGATGATCCCGGTCTCGGCCTTCTTGATGTCGAAGTCGGCGGCCTGGATCAGCTTGAGGAGGATGTTCTCGACGTCCTCGCCGACGTAGCCCGCCTCGGTCAGCGCCGTCGCGTCGGCGATCGCGAACGGGACGTTGAGGATCCGTGCGAGCGTCTGCGCGAGCAGCGTCTTGCCGCAGCCGGTCGGGCCGAGCAGCAGGATGTTCGACTTCTGCAGCTCGACGTCCGCCTCGTCCGCCTGGCCCATCCGGACGCGCTTGTAGTGGTTGTAGACGGCCACCGAGAGCGTCCGCTTCGCCTCCTCCTGCGAGACGACGTAGTCGTTCAGCACGGAGTAGATGTCGCGCGGGCGCGGGAGGTTGTCGAGGTCGAGCGCGGCGGGAGCGGTGAGCTCCTCGTCGATGATCTCGTTGCAGAGATCGATGCACTCGTCGCAGATGTAGACGCCGGGGCCGGCGATCAGCTTCTTCACCTGCCGCTGGCTCTTACCGCAGAAGCTGCAGAGCAGCTGCTCGTTTCCCTCGCTCGCTCGGGCCACTGATCTCCTCTTTTACTAAGAAAGCACTGATTCGGCTACCCGGATCCAGGTCGAATCGCCGCTAACGGTGCGTGATCACCCGGTCGATGATCCCGTACTCGGTCGCCTCCTCCGAGGTCATGAAGTAGTCGCGGTCCATGTCGGTTCGCACCTTTTCGGTCTCCTGGCCGGTGTGGTGGGCCATGATCTCCTCCAACTTGCGCTTGAGGGCGATCGTCTCCCGTGCGTGGATCTCGATGTCCGAGGCCTGGCCCTGGTAGCCGCCCCATACCTGGTGGATGAGGATCTTCGAGTTCGGCAGCGCCATCCGCTTCCCTTCGGCGCCGCCCGCGAGCAGGAGCGCGCCCATGCTCATCGCGATCCCCACGCAGATCGTCGACACGTCGGGCTTGATGAACTGCATCGTGTCGTAGATCGCGAGCCCCGAGTAGACCGAGCCGCCGGGTGAGTTGACGTAGAGGAAGATGTCCTTGTCGGGATCCTCCGACTCCAGGTGCAGGAGCTGCGCGATGATCAGGTTCGCGATCTGGTCGTCGACCTGCGTGCCGAGGAAGATGATCCGCTCGTTGAGCAGGCGCGAGTAGATGTCGAACGATCGCTCGCCGCGGGACGTCTGCTCGATCACCATCGGGATCAGCGGCATGCCACTTCCCTCCCTTCGGTCGGAAAGTGGCTGGAAGAGCTTGGGCTTGCGGTGGTGCGCATCGCGTCCTTTCGTTCTCGCACGTCCTAGCGATCCTGCGGAGCAGGATCGCCGGGGGTCCACAACTTCGTCTCTCCGGCGGGCTTCTCCTTGTCCGGCGTCCAGATCGCCTCGCGGGCGGCGTGGGCCTCCGGCGCGATCGGCTTCACGTCGGCGGCGAGCCTGTCGAGCGCGGCGCGGAGACGGAGGTCCTCGCGGAGGCTCTCCTGGTGTCCGTGCGCCCAGACGTCCGCGATCACCTCGTCCGGGTCGTCGCCGGACGCCGTCGCCTGCTCGCGGATCAACTCCTCGACGTCGCCGTCGGAGATCGTGATCCCCGCCTTCTCCGCCAGCGCCTCGAGCGCGAGCTCGCGCGCGACCGACTGGGCCGCCTCCGCTCGGACCTGTGCGGTGAGCGCCTCGGGCGTCTGGCCCGTGGTCTGGAAGTACGCCTCGGGGGTGATGCCGCGGCTCGCGAGCGAGCGGACGAACCCGTTCAGGAGCTCGCGGGCGCGCGCCTCGACGAGCGGCCCGGCCGCCCGCACGTTCGACGCCTGCACCAGCTCGTCGACGGCGGCGGCCCGGTAGTCGGCGTCGATCCGCTCGTCAACCGCCGCACGGATCCGACCCTCGATGTCCGCCCGGAGGTCGGCGAGCGTGTCGAACTCGCTCGCCGAGCGGGCAAGCTCGTCGTCGGCCTCGGGCAGCACCTTCTCGTTGACGTGCTTGACCGCGACCTCCACCGACGTCTCCGCGCCGTCGGGAAGCGCGTAGCGCACCGTGCGGCTCTCGCCGGCGCGCGCGCCGACGAGCGCGCTCTCGATCTCGCCGAGCAGACGCCCCGAGCCGAGCTCGATCACGGTGTCGGGCTGACCGTCGCCGTTCGCGCCGGTGAGGTCGACCACGAGCGTGTCGCCCTCGCGCGCGGCCCGGTCGTCCGCCGGCACGAGCTCAGCCACGGAGTGGCGTAGGGCGTCCAGCTCGTGCTGCACGAGCTCGTCCGGGACGACCGACTCCGCGCGCGGCACCTCGAGCGTCGTCCAGTCGACGATCTCGGGCGTCGGCTGCACCTCGACCGTGGCGCTGAAGCTCCACGGCTCGCTCTCGGTCGTCGGCAGCTCGAAGTCGTACTCGGGCGTCGCCACCGGGCGCAGGCGGGAGCGCGCCGCGGCGTTCCAGAACCAGCCGCCGATGTGGGACTCCACCGCCTCGACCCAGAGGCGATCGCGGCCGACGTTCGCGAGGAGGACCTGTCGCGGCACCTTGCCCTTGCGGAAGCCCGGGATGCGGACCGAGCCGGCGAGGTCGGAGGCGGCATGCTCGACCGCGTGCTCGAGCTCGTGCGGCGAGACGTCGACCGTGAGGCGGACGCGGTTCCCGCCGAGCTCCTCGACCTGGCTCATGCGGCCATTCAAGCAGAGGCCGCCCGGGCGACCGGCTCAGGCGCTCGCCGCGAGCAGCGCCTCTGCCCGGCGGACGAGCGCGGAGGCGCCGACGCCCCGGTAGAAGGCGAGCACGGACGGGATCTGCTCCCGCTGACCGCCGAGCTCCGCCGCGCGCAGCCGGGCGTGCGCCTCGTCCGTCGGGTTGCCCATTTCCGCGAGGATCTCGGCGGCTGCGAGGCGCTCACCTCGCGCGTACGCGGTCGCCGCGTCGAGCCAGCGGGTGCGGGGCTCCTGTCCGAAGATGAGGGTCGCCGTGTCAACGGGGCGCCCGAGGTCCTCGACCGCGAAGGCCACGTCGAGGACCCACGCCGTCGGCAGGTACGCCCGCTCCGAGAGCAGGGTGGTCAGCTCGGCCAGGAGGTCTCCGGCTTCCTGCGGGCGACCGACGCCGGCGAGCAGCCTCGCCCTGGAAGCGAGCGCCGGATACAGGTTCTGCGGGTCCTTCGCGCTCCGCGCGAACTCGACCGCTCGGCTCGACTCCGCGATCGCGCCGGCCTCGTCGCCGCGGCCCATGAGCACCTCGGCAAGGATCCCCCGCGCGACCGACTCGAGGTAGTGTGCGCCGCTCTTCGTGGCGAGGTACTGCTCGACGATCGCCGCTGCCTCCGCCCATTTGCCGGCTCTGAAGTCGAGGAGTGCCAGCTCCGGCAGCGTCCAGGGCGTAGGCGCGCTGAGATCGGAGCCCCTCGACGTCGTCGGTGCCAATTGGTGAGCGGTGTCGCGGAGGCCGAGCTCCTGCGAGGGCGAACGCCCGCGACCCTCGATGCGTCGGCGTTCCGGCTCCCACGACGGCCCGGTTTCGAGCAGTTCACGCCGTCAGGCGAGCAATCGCTCCAGCGCCCGCGGGACGAGCGGGAACTCGCCGCCCTGCCTCACCAGGAGGTCCGCCTTCGCCTCGCTCAGCACCGCGTCGGGCCACTCCGGATCGTCCTCCGCCGTCAACGCGACAGCGCGAGCGAAGAACTGCGCCGCCGAACCGAACGCGCTGAGGCGCGCTGCCCGCTCCCCCGCCTCGCGGAACGCACGGCGGGCATCCGCCTCGAGCGTGGTCGTGTCCTGACCGGATGCGTGTGCGAGCTCGAGCGCCGCCTCGTAGTGGTGCGCGACCATCCCCGACCGGTCGGCCGAACGGTCGTCGGCGAGCGAGACGATCCACTCGGCCGCGCGCCGATGCCGGTCGGCCCGGCGCGAGCGCGGGATCTGCGCGTAGGCAACGTCGCGCACGAGGACGTGCCGGAATGCGTACTCCGTGTCGGCTGCGATGGAGCCGCGCCGGTCGCGGCGGATGAACTCCTTCCGCTCGAGCTGGTGGAGTCGGTTCTCGACGAGCTCCTGCGCGAGCTCGCCGAGCGCAGCGAGCGCGCCCGCCCAGAAGACCTTGCCCATCACGGCCGCGTCCTGAATCAGGAGCTTCTCGTCCGCCGACAGCCCGTCGAGCCGGGCCGCGATGATCCCCTGGATCGTCTCGGGGAGCTCGGCCGCGGAGCGGCCGACCCGCAGCATGCGGACGTACTCCTCCGCGTAGAGCGGGTTCCCGCCGGCACGGGCCAGTAGCGTCGCCTGGAGGTCGGCCTCGACGACCGCCTGGTCGAGCAGGAGCCCGACGAGCCGTGCGGTCTGCACATCGGAGAGCGGGCTGAGCGACACCGTCGACGCGTTCGCCTTGCCCCCGCCCCAGCCGGGCCGGCGCTCGAGCAGCTCGGGCCGCGCAGTCGCGACGACGAGCAGCGGCACCCCGCGCACCCACTCGACGAGGTGGTCGACGAAGTCGAGCAGGCCGTCATCGGCCCAGTGGAGGTCCTCGAAGACGAGGACGATGGGACCATGGTCGGCGAGCGCCTCGAAGAAGCGCCGCCACGCTGCAAAAGCCTCGGTCCGTCGATCGTCCGCGCGCTCCTCGCCCCCGAGACCGAGCAGAGGTCGCACGTGCTCGAGCGACCCATCCCGCCTCGGTCGGGTCCGACACCACCACGGAGACCGACTCCGCCAGCTTTGCGTCCGCCACCTCCGCGGAGTCGGACTCGAGCACGCCCGCCTGCGCCTTCGCCATCTCGCCGAGCGCCCAGAAGCTGACGCCCTCCCCGTACGGCAGGCAGCGGCCCTGTCGCCAGCTGATCAGGTCCGGCAGCGCCTCGACGAGCGACAGGAGCTGGGCAACCAGCCGGCTCTTTCCGATCCCCGGCACGCCTACGAGCGTCACGAGCTGCGGCTCCCGCTCGCGCCGCACGCGATCGAGGGCGCCCGCAAGGAGCGCGACCTCGTCCTCACGGCCGACGAGCTCCGCGAGCGCGCCGCGCTCCACGTCGACGCCGACCCGCGACTTGGCCTCGAGCGCCTCCCACGCCGGCACGGGCTCCGACTTCCCCTTGGCGTGCACCTCGGTCGGCGGCCCGTAGCGGATCGCGTGCTCCGTGGCCCTGTACGTCGTCTCTCCGACGAGGATCCCGTTGACCGGCGCGGCGGTCTGGAGCCGCGCCGCGGTGTTGACGACGTCGCCCGCGACCATCGCCTCCCCCGCCGCGACGCGCGCCCCGAGGGCGACGAGGGCCTCGCCCGTGTGGACGGCGATCCGCACGTCGACCGCCGACTCGGCGAGCGCCTCACGGATCGCGAGCGCCGCACGGACGGCGCGCTCCGGGTCGTCCTCGTGCGCGACCGGCGCCCCGAACACCGCCATCACCGCATCGCCGATGAACTTCTCGACCGTCCCGCCGTGGCGCTCGAGCTCGGCGCGAAGACGCGCGTAGTAGGCGGTGAGGATCGTCCGCACCTCCTCGGGATCGTGGCTCTCCGCCTTGGCGGTGGAGCCGACGAGATCCGCGAAGAGGACGGTTACGACCTTTCGCTCCTCCAGCTCGTGCGCGCTCGGAGCCTCGAGCGACGTCCCGCACCCGCGCAGAAGGCGGCGTCGCGCGGACTCTCGCAGACCGCACGACGGCGCAGATCAGTGATCTCGACGTCCACCGAGCCAAGCATTCAGAGGGGTCAGGAGTCGGTCAACGGAGATCGCGGTGCCGAGGCAGTGCGGGCGAGAGGAGTCGAACCTCCACGGGCCGAAGCCCACCGGGACCTAAACCCGGAGCGTCTGCCGTTCCGCCACGCCCGCGCGGTCGGAGCGTAGCGTGGCGTTCGGCGTCCCTCAGCGGCCGAGCAGGAGACCCAGCGTCTCGCGCACCGAGTCGACGACGAGCCCGGCGAGCGCGATCAGCGCGAAAGACGCGAAGGCGACGAACGGCTCGTTGGTCTGGATCACGAGCAGCGCGCAGAACGCACCCACGACGACCGCGGCGGTCGCGAGCGGGCGCCGGGTCTTCGTCCCGACCATCAGTCCACCGAGGAACACAAGCCCGAATACGACGATCCCCACTGTCATGGCCGGAGGGTAGGACCAGCCCCGGACGGACCGGACCGCGGCCCGGGCGGGTTGTCCAGGTTCCTCGTCTGTGCCACGCTGCGGCCGTGGACACCGCGCTCGCGGCCGCCGGCGTCCCCGACGGCCATCACGCGCTGGCGAGCGGCGACTGGCAAGGCGCTCGCGACGCGTTCGCCGCCGCGCTCGAGGCGGGAGGCGACGCCGACCCGGAGGCCCTCGACGGGCTCGGTCGTGCGCTCTGGTGGCTGCGCGACCCGGAGGGGGCGGTCGCGAGCCGCGAGCGGGCGTACTCGGCGTTCAGACGGGAAGGCGAGCTCGCGCGGGCCGCCCGCCTGGCCCTCTGGCTCTCCCGCGAGTACGCGACCGTCTGGGGGAACGAGGCCGCCGCGCGCGGCTGGCTCTCCAGGGCCGAACGGCTGCTGCGCGACGCCGCCCCGGGCGCGGGGCACGCGTGGCTGGAGCTCGCCCGCTCCGAGCGGGAGCGCGATCCTTCCGAGGCGGTGCGCCTCGCCGCTTCCGCGCTCGCCGGCGCGGCCGCGGCCGGCGACCTCGATCTCGAGATCCGGGCGCTCGCCCAGCTCGGCCTCGCGGAGGTGTCGGCCGGAGCGGTCGACGACGGGCTCGGGCGCCTCGACGAGGCGATGGCGGCCGCGAGCGCGGGCGAGTCGGCGTCGCTCGAGACCTACGCCGACGTGTGCTGCACGCTCATGCTCGCGTGCGACCTCGCAGGCGACCGCGAGCGGCCGCGTCAGTGGAGCAGGGTCGTCGACGCGTTCCTGCGCCGGTACGAGCACGTTCCGCTGCTCGCGTTCTGCCGCACCTGCTGCGCCGACGTGTACGCGGCGACGGGCCGCGTCGACGACGCCGAGACGGAGCTCGTGCTCGCGATCCGCGAGCTCACCGCGGCCGGCCAGCGGTCACGTTGCGCGCACCCTGCCGCGAAGCTCGCCGCGATCCGCGTGCTCCAGGGGCGATTCGAGGAGGCCGACGAGCTGCTCGCCGGCCTCGACGGCGCGCCCGAGGCGGTCGAGGCGGCCGCGACCCTCCGGCTCGCACGCGGCGAGCCGGCCGCCGCCGCGACCCTGCTCGAGCGCCGGGTCGCCGAGCTCGGTCGGACGAACCTCGTCGCGGTCCCGCTGCTCGCGCTCCTGGTCCAGGCACGACTCGCACTCGACGACATGACCGGGACGCGCGCTGACGCGCCGCGTCCAGGACGGGATGTTCCAGGGCTACTGGTGCCTGGCCAACGTCGCCGGCCTGACGCGGCAGCTGACCGAAGAGCCCGCGGTCGCGACCACGAGCGGCTAACCCGCCTGTCCACGGGTGGGGCGCGACCGGGCGCTCCCATCCGAGGCGCACGGGCACTCTTGGGCCATGCGTGACCGTGCCCCGTGGTATCGCCGCCGGGTGGGCGTCTACGGCTGGGTGGCCGCGGCGCTCACCTCCGCCTCCGGGATCGTCGGGCTCACCACCCACGGCTCGGGTGGCTCGCGCTCTGCCCAGGCGGCCCTGCTCGTCGCCGGCGCGGCGGCCTACCTCGCCGGGCTCGTCCGCTCGCCGGACTGAGCCGGGCGCCCGTCCCGAAGCCCGCCTCCGTCGCGACGCGCCCGCACGACCGAGACGAGGATCTCGACGATCGCGGGATCGAACTGCGTGCCGGAGCAGCGCTCGAGCTCGGCGAGCGCGGCGTCGACGGGACGTGCCTCGCGATACGGCCGGGTCGACGTCATGGCCTCGAAGGCGTCGCAGGCGCACACGATCCTCGACGCGACCGGGATCTCCTCGCCGGCGAGGCCGTCCGGATAGCCGGTCCCATCCCAGCGCTCGTGGCTCGAGCGGACGATGGCGGCAGCACCGCGAAACGCGGGCGAGGCCCGCAGGATGCGCTCGCCCACGACCGTGTGCTGGCGGATGAAGCTCCACTCGCGTTCGTCGAGCGCCGTGGGCTTGACGAGGATCTCGTCCGGGACGGCCACCTTGCCCAGGTCGTGCAGCTGTGCCGCACGGGCCAGCTCGTGCAGCTCCTCGTCCGCGAGCCCGAGCGCCCGCCCGACCTCCACCGCGAGACCGGCGACACCCTCGAGGTGCGCGTGCATCGAGGGCTCTCGGGCGGCGAGCGCCTCGAGGAAGGCGTCCATTCCCCGGTCGACGTCCCCGCGCCGGTCCCGTTTCTGCGCGTAGAGCCGCTCGTCGGCGAGACTCAATGCGGCGCTCACGTCGCCCGCCTCGTCCGGCAGCAGGACCGCTCCGAAGGAGCTCCCGACGTCGAAGCCCTCGCCCCGCTCGGCCAGCGCCGCGCAGGCCCGGTCGATCAGCAGCTCGGTCTCTCCGGGGGCGACGCGCGCCACCAGGCAGAACTCGTCCCCGCCGAGGCGATACGAGCTGCCCCGCTCGCCGGGCACCGCCGCCAGCTTCTCGCCGAGGCGGACGAGCAGCGCGTCCCCGGCCGGATGGCCGAAGCTGTCGTTGTACCCCTTGAAGCCGTCGAGGTCGAAGATCATCAGCAGGGTCTCGGGCGTCGGTCTGCCCTCGAGGCGCCGCTCGAGATCGGTCACGAGCTTGCGCCGGTTCCCGAGCCCGGTGAGCGCATCGGTCATGGACTCGTGGCGGGTGAGCGCGAACAGCCTGGCGTTCTCGCGGAACGTGAACGCGAGCCTGACGACGACGAGCAGCAGCGTCAGGGTCGCGAGACCGACCGCGACGAGGTTCACGCCGCCGAAGTGGTCGAACACGAGGATCCCGATCGCGACCAGCGCGCACGCCGACGGGACGGCCAGCAGGGGGCGGCCCTCGATCCGCAGGCTCCGCTCGTCGCGTGCCCGGACGCACGCAGCCGCTGCGATCAGCAGCGACGACGCCGGCCAGAGGATGTCGAGCTTCGAGCCTTCCTGGTACGAGTCGACCCGGAACAGGTAGATGCCGTCCGCGACCGTGGTCGCGAGGACGCCGAGACCGAGGATCAGCCAGCGTCGCTCGATCCTCCACCCGGTGAGCGAGAAGACGCCGAACACGGCCGAGAGGAGCAGGACGTCGCCGACGGGGTACGCGAGGTTGGTCGCCACCGCCGCCCGGGAGCCCTCCGCGGTGCGGAGCACGACCTCGAGCAGGATGGCTGCGCCCAGGGCCGCGGCCGCGACCGCGGCCGTGAGCCCGTCGAGCCACAGCGCCCCGGCAACGGGCCGCGCGCGAGGGCGCACGAGCAGCACCATGCCGATGTACAAGAGCGGATAGAAGGCGATCCAGGCGCCGTCCGAGAGGGACGGGTATCCGTCCGGCCGTACGGCGATGTAGTAGAGCTCGGCGAAGCTCGTGCAGGCGAGCGACAGGGCGATCAGGGTCCAGGCGAGGCGCTCCCGCGCGACGACCGCCGCACGCGCCGCCGCGATCAACGCCGCGCCCGCGATCAGCCCCTGGTAGAGCCAGCCGGTCGCGAAGACGTTGAGGCCGTCGGACGGGGTCGTCAGCAGGATGACCGTCGCGTACACGGCAAAGACCGCAAAGCTGAATGCCAACGCCGGGCCGGCCCACGACCGCTGCAGCTGCACGAAGGTCGTATCGGCCACGTCCCGCGCGCGCTTGAGACGCGGATCGCCGCGACGATCTCTGTCGCTCTCCGGCGGGGAACGCCAACGGCGCGGCGGGGCCACGGTCGGGCCACGCGCCCAGCGACCACCCTGAGTATTTGAGTAGTTGATCCAATAAAAATAGGAGGTGAAACGGAGAAGATCTAGAAGGTGCTATAGTGACAGAAGAACGATTTGAGATTGTCGATACAGTTGGTGATCCAAGTGCGAATCGAGGCGACGAGTCGCGACCGAGCACGAACGCTTCGTTTGATCCACTTCGCATAACTCGACGAACCAGCGCGACGAGATTGAGCAAAAGCATAGATAAGCGTGAAATGCAGCGTGAAGCGCTTGACGAAGGAGCCAGCGCTCCTACGTGTCTTGTGAGTCGAGGAGTTGTCGAGCACTGTGCACTAGAGATGTGAGAGCACGGAGGCATCGATCAGGTTGAGGAAGTGGTGGAACTCCTCGGTGAGATGTCGCGAAGTAATCTCTGACAGCACCTGCTCGGAGGTGACGTCGAGAGAGGCGTAGAGGTTGGTGGTGATGTTGAGGACGTAGTCGTGGCTCTGCCGCGCAGGAAAAAGGGAATCAGAGGTAACAACGGCGCCGAGAGATAGAGCGATTGGATCTGTGACTTCTCGTCGACACAGAGCTCGACCGCGATAGGGCGGGTTGAGGTAGAGCTCGACGATTAGCGCACCTTGTCGATGAACTGCGGATCCGGCGAGAGTTTGAACGTCTCCGTCTGGTGCGGCTTCAGCCCGAGACTCTCCAGATGCGGCTGACCGCACGAGACAACCCGTCGCTGCCGCCATCGAGCGCGTCGACCAATGCGTCGCATCCTTCGTGCTCCTCAGTGTCTACACGATCACCCGCTCCATGCTCGTCGCTGATCGAGCGCGGCTTGCTCGGCGCGGCTCGTCGAGCAACCGTCAAGCCTGCGCTCCGCAATAGCACCCGACACCTGCCGTGTCGAGGCGTTACAGCCGACTAGACGGCGATCTCGACGCTGGACTGGCCCTCCGCGGCCGCCAACACGACCGGCAGCGAAATGCGAGCGCCTGCGAACTCTTCGGACGCCGCGCCCACCGCTCCAGAACCTCCCGCTCCTCGCCGCTGAGCCGACCGCTGTCCGCTGAGCCATAACCGCCTCCATCCTCGTCGCTGACAAGGACGGACCAGAAACACAAAGGGAAAATGGAAACGATGGCCCCGGGAGGAGTCGAACCTCCGCACGCAGGTTCGAAGCCTGCCGCTCTATCCGCTGAGCTACGGGGCCGGGTGCCGTCGATCGTAGACGCGGGGACGAAGAGGTGGCGGACGGGACTCGAACCCGCGACCACCGGGACCACAACCCGGGGCTCTACCAGCTGAGCTACCGCCACCGCGCGGCCACAGAGGATACCCCCGACCGACGCGGCACGGATCGTGCCGAGCCGCGACACGCGGATCCGGCCCAGCCGAGACACGCGGATCCGGCCGAGCCGCCATCGGACCGACCTTCCCGCCTCGACCGCACCGCCGACGCGTGGATCCGGCCCAGTCACGGCGCCAGCGGGGACCCGACCTTCCGCTTGGACCGCACGGCCGACGCAGCACGACCCGCGATGGACAACGCTTGTGTTGATTCAACACAAGCGTTGTCGGCCCCCTCGCTTCTGTCGCCGGAGAAGTCGGCCGCCGCAGCAGGCGACGGCGCGGCCCGGGTTGAATGCTGCGCGCACATGACCGGCATGCGGCACACGCGGTACGGCTGGTGGCTCGAGGACGCAGGCTCGGTGGAGCCAGCGCCGCCGCTCGAGGGCGACACGACCGCGGACGTGGTGGTCGTGGGCGCCGGCTACCTCGGCCTCTGGGCCGCCTGGCAGCTGAAGCGGCTGGAGCCCGCGGCCGACGTGGTCGTGCTCGAGGCAGGGCTGGCGGGGCACGGCCCGAGCGGCCGGAACGGCGGCTTCGTCTCGACCCTCTGGGACGACCTGCCGATCCTCCGCGACCGTGTCGGCGGGGAGCGGGCGCTCGAGGTCGCCCGCGCGTCGGAGCGGGGCGTCCACGGGATCGGCGAATGGTGCGGACGCGAGGGCGTCGACGCCTGGTACCGGCCGGCTCCGACCCTGGTCGTCGCGACCAGTCCTGCGCAGCTCGGGGCATCCAGCGACGCGATCGAGGCCTGCTCCGCGCTCGGCGCTCCCGACGAGGTACGGGCGCTCGGCGAGGACGAGTTGCGGGAACGATGCGACGCGGGCTTCCTCGGCGGGGCGCTGATCCGGACGTCCGCCACCGTCCACCCCGCGCGGCTCGCGCTTGGGCTGCGGGCGAAGGTGATGGAGGCAGGGGTGCGGCTCCACGAGAGGACTGCCGTGCGCCGCCTCACGCGGGATGCCGTCGCAGCCACGCGCTCCGGTCGCGTCCGAGCCGGGCACGCGGTGCTCGCCGTCAACAGCGCGACCGGCGGCTTCCCCGGGCTGCGCCTCGCCCACGCGGTCGCGTCGAGCCACATGGTGATCACGGAGCCGGTGCCCGACGTGATCGAGGAGCTCGGCTGGACGGGCGGCGAGCCGATCGCGGACGGCCGCACGCTGCTCCACTACCTGCGCACGACCCGCGACGGCCGGATCGCATTCGGTTGGGGGGGCGGACGGATGGGCTTCGGCGCACGGCGTCTCGCCCGGCTCGAGCTCGACCCGCGCGCGGCGGCGACGGCTCGCGCCGACCTGCTGCGGTTCTTCCCGCAGCTCGCCGGACGTCGGGTCACGCACGCCTGGGGCGGCCCGATCGACGTCTCGCCGACCCACCTGCCGATCTTCGGGAGCCGCGGCCGCCTGCACCACGGCTTCGGCTTCACGGGAAACGGCGTCGGGCCGTCCTACCTCGGTGGCGAGATCCTCGCGCGGCTCGCCCTCGACCGGCGCGACGAGCTGACCCGTCTCGCGCTCGTCGACCCCGACCGGGCGCTCATGCCACCCGAGCCGCTCCGCTGGGCGGGAGGTACGGCGATCCGCGCCGCGCTCGTGCGGGCGGACGCAGCCGAAGACGCCGGCCGGCGGCCCGGCCCGCTCACCCGGCTCCTCGCCGGCCTGCCGAGGCGCCTCGGGCTCAGGCTGCCCCGCTGAGGCGGTCGAGGAGCTCCTCGAACGAGAGCCCGTCCGGCACGTCCTCGGGCGACGCCGCGACCGGACGCTCCGCGAGCTCGGCGAACACCGTCGCCAGCGCGCGGAACAACTCGGGCGTGAGCCCCGCCGCAGCCTGTGTGGCCGCGATCTCCTCCATCTCGGCGACGTACCGCCACGCCTTGGCCGACGCCACGCCGAGCGCCGTCGGCGTCCGCCCGGGGTCGACGAGGCCCGCCGCGGCGAGATCGGCCACGACGTGACCGACCACGCCGTGGGCGCGCGCCGTCCGCAGGGCCTGCGCGACGAGTGCGACCTGCCCCTTGTACACAGAGGCCGTGCACATCTTCACGGCGGACGCGTCGCCGACGACGTCGCTCACGACGATCCGCTCGACTCCCTCGACCGGCAGGGCGGCGACCTCCGCCGCGCGCGGCCCCGACAGGTAGATCCGGGTCGTTCCCGGGCCGTGGGGCGGCGGGCCGGAGATGGCGCCGTCGACAGCGTCGAGCCCGGCCGCCGCGAGCGAGTCGCCGATCCGGCGCATCGTCGCCGGCGCGATCGCGTTCAGGTCGACGACCACCGGGCCCCCGCCGGCGGCGGCCCGCGCGACGGCTGCTGCGGCCTCCTCCGCCGCCTCGGGCGGGACGACGCTCAGGACGACGGACGCCTCGCTCGTCACGGCCGCGAGCGAGCCGACGTCCTCCAGGCCGGCCGCCTCGACGCGGCGCCGCGTGCGCTCGCTGCGACCCTCGAGCGTCACGACGACCCTCGCTCCTCCCTGACGCAGCCGCGCGCCCAGCGCGCCGCCCATCGCTCCAGCCGAGACGACGCCGACGACCGCGCTCTCCATCAGCCGCCCGACGGGGCCGCGAGCGAGTCGGCGCCGGTGCCTTCGCCGGCGAGCCCCGAGCCGCGGCGTTCCTCGCCGACCACCTCGCCGTCGCGAAGCTCGACGAGGTGGTCGGCCATCTCGATCAGGAGCGGGTCGTGCGTCGCGACGATCGCGAGCACGCCGCGCTCCCGCACCAGCCGTCCGAGCAGGCTCATGACCAGCTGGGCGCGGTGCGAGTCGAGCTGGCCGGTTGGCTCGTCGGCGATCAGAAGGCGGGGCTCGTTGCCGAGGGCGCGGGCGATCGCGACGCGCTGCTGCTCGCCCCCGGAAAGCTCCGGGGGCCGGTGGTCGGCACGGTCCGAGAGGTCGACGAGGTGGAGGAGCTCGTGCACCCGGGCGTCGCGCACAGCGGGGTCGGTCCGGCGCAGCCGGAGCGGCACCTCGACGTTCTCCGCCGCCGTGAGGATGGGCAGCAGCCCGAACGCCTGGAAGACGAAGCCGACGACGTCGCGCCGGAACGCCACGAGCTCTTCCTCGCCGAGCGAGGAGACCTCGCGGCCGTCGACCTCGACGCGCCCGGAGGTCGGCCGGTCGAGCCCGCCGACCATGTTGAGGAGGGTCGTCTTGCCCGAGCCCGAGCGTCCGTGCACGACGCAGAGCGCGCCCGTCCCCAGCGAGAGCGACACGTCGCGCAGCGCGTGCACGGTCGAGGCCCCCGTGCGGTACTCCTTCGACACCGTGTCCAGCGTGACGAGCGGTTCAGGCATCGTCGCTCGGCGTCCCCTGCGGCCAGACGGAGACGTGGTCGTGCTCGAGCGCCAGCCGGACGCGACGCTCGAGCGTCAGCGCGGCGATGTAGTCCGGTGGGAGCTGGAGCCGGCCGGTGCGATCGAGCACCGCGAGCTCCTCGGCAACGACGAGCTCCTCCCCTTCCGACCCGACCTCGAGCCGCCGCAGCGTCTCGGTCGCGGTGCGGCCGTCGCGGATGAGGATCGTGCGCTGCACCTGCTCGGCGACGAGTGGATCGTGCGTGAGGACGACGATCGTCACGCCGGTCTCCCGGTTCACCTCACGCAACGTCGCGAACAGCTCGTTCGAGCTGTGCGTATCGAGCTCGCCCGTCGGCTCGTCGGCGAGCAGGACGCTCGGCCGGTTCGCGAGCGCGATCGCGACCGCGACGCGCTGCTGCTCTCCCCCCGACAGCGCGTCGGGGCGATGGCCGGCGCGGTGCGAGAGACCGACGAGCTCGAGCAGCTCGCCCACTCTCGCGTCCCGTTCCCGGCGCCCGACGCCGTCGAGCGTCATCGGCAGCTCGACGTTCTCGGCCGCGGTCAGGTACGGAAGCAGGTTGCGAGCCGTCTGCTGCCAGACGAAGCCGACGACCTTGCGCCGGTAGGCCGTTCGCTGCTGCTCGGTCAGGAAGCCGAGGTCGGTGCCGGCGACCTCGACGCGTCCCGCGGTGGGCGTGTCGACGCCGCCGAGGATGTTCTGGAGCGTCGACTTGCCGCTGCCCGAGGCGCCGACGACCGCGATCAGCTCACCCGGCTCGACGACGAGGTCGAGACCCTGGAGCGCGACGACCTCGAGCTCGGCCGTCTTGTAGATCTTCACGAGGTTGTCGCAGAGGATCGCGTGCTGCGGCGAGGCGGCTTCCACGGCGCCAGGATAGGCGGCGCTCATCGCTCACCGACCCGGAGGACGCGTCCGAGGTCGGCCCGCCGCGCGCGCAGCCCGACCAGCAGCGCGGCGGCCAAGAGAAGCACGAGCGAGGCGATGGCAATCTCGAGCAACATCCGGCCCGGAATTGAGACGAAGGTCGAGAGGGTGCCGGTGAAGAAGGCCAGGTCGAGGCCGGGCTCGATCAGGTACGGGACCGCGATCCCGAGCAGCAGGCCGAGCACAACCCCGACCACGACGAGCGGGCCGATCTCGACCAGGGCGACGAGGAGCACGTCCCGGCCTCCGCCCCCCATCGTCCGAACGAGCGCGAGGTCCCTGGCGCGGGAGCGCGCCGCGATCAGCACCAACAGCACGATGGCCACGGCGGCGTAGATGGAGGCCACGACAACCGCCCAGTCGAAGCTTCGCAGCACACCGCTCACGAGCGGCGAGACACGCAGGCTTCGCGCGACGGCCGCACGCGTCGTCACCCTGGCGCCGGGCGCGAGCTCCCGCACGGCCTTCGCGACCTCCCCCTTCCCGACGTGGCTCACGTAGAGCCGATTGACGGGAGGCTCGCTCGTTGCGGCGCGCAGCGCCTCGAGCGAGACCACCGCGAACGGCGTCCCGCTCGGGATTCCCGACAGGCGCGCACGGTCGCCGACCGTGACGAAGCTCACGGCCTGTCCCGGCAGCGAGAGCTGAAAGCTGCCCGGCGTCGGCCACCGCGGCGAGACGACGGCGGACACGAGATTCGGGATCGGCGACGGCTTCCCGAGCGCGGCCCGCAGGTCGACGGCCGCAGGCGTGCCCGCCACCACGGACCGATAGGCCGCCGGGTCGACCGCGAGCAGGATCGCCTCGGTCCCCGTGCTGATGTCGGCGTCCTGCACATACGCGGGCGCGACGGACCCGCTCGACCCGAGGCGCGACACGAGGCTCTCGGGCAGGCTCCCGCCCTCCGGCGCGTCGATGCGGACGTCGGCGCCCACCGCCCGCCAGCCGGTCGCGTCCTGTCCGCTGCGAATCGTCGCCGCCATCGCCGCAGAGAACGCCGCGATCGAGAGCGCGACGACCAGCACGAGCGCGGGTACCGCCCTCGTGTCCTGCTGCCGGGCCGCACGGCTGAGCCCCAGGTGGAGCGCCAGGCCCTTTGTCCTCTGGGCGGCGCGCGCGGCAGCCCGGAGGGGATACGGCTGGAGCCGCAGCAGGGCAATCCCCGAGGCAACCCCGAGCAGGACGGGAACCGCAGCCAGGAAGGGGTCGAAGCGGCCCGAGGAGCCGAAGCCCGAGGACTCGAGGCCCCGCCGACGCAGCAGGTAGACCCCGAGGAGCGCCGCGAGCACCACGGCCGCCTCGACGGCGAGCCGGCGTCGCGGCCGGCGCGGTGGGGAGACCTCGGCCGGTTCGAGCGAGCCCAGTGGGCGCCGTGCGACTCCCGCGATCGAGGCGACGAGCAGCACGATCGTGCCGACCACGACCGCGGCCGCGAGCCAACCCGAGAGCGAGCTCCCCCGCGCGTCGATCGTGAGGACGGCCAGCGCCCAACCGAGCGCTCCGGCCGGCACGGCGATCAAGGCAGCCTCGGCTGCCTGCACGCCGAGGCTCTGGAGCGGCGAGGCGCCCCGCACGCGCGAGAGCGTCGTCTCCGTCCGCCGCCGCTCGTACGTGAGCGCTCCGAGCAGCCCCAGGCACGCGAGCGCGCACGCGAGCAGTCCGAGCGCAGCCACCGCGAGCAGCGTCTTTGCCTGCGAGCTCGCGGAGCGGAACCGCTCGAGGATCGGGCCGAGCCCGAGCGTCACCTTTGGCTCGAGCGGCCCCGCGCCCGCGTACCGCGCGTCGATCTCGTTCGCCGCCGCGCGCAACGACGGGACGCGACCGCCATCGATCCGCCGTTCGTCGAGGAGGTAGCGGTGCTCGTAGAGAAGCCGGAAGGGGCTCGTCGCCGCGAGCACAACGGGATATGCCGCTGGGGCGACGACGGCTTGCGCGTAGACGCTCTTCACGCTCAGGTCGGGCGTGAACTCCAGGTTCGGGCGATCGACCGTCGGGTCGCCGAACCAGAACGGTGCGTTCGGGTCGATCACGTCGAAGAGTCCGACGATCTGGACGGCGATCGGACGCTGGTCGTGCAGCGGTATACGACGCGCCTGGAGCTCGGAGAACCCGGCCGTGACGATCCGGCGCTCCCCGACGTGCGCCTCGAGCTCGCGGGCCGTGTTCGTCGACAGCGCGATCTCGATCACGGGGACGCTCGCGGGCCGCGGACGCTCGGGGACGGTCGCGATCACGGTGCCGACCCGCTCGTCGCGCGCCCTGGGCAGGCGCCCGGCGACGACCCGGACGGCATTCTCGAAGCCGGCCGCCGGGACGCGCAGCGTCACGAACGGTGCGATCCCGGCCCTCGGCGGTGCGGAGTACATGGGCGAGCGCACCACGACCGCATGGCGCTCGACGAGCTCGTCGAGCGCGGCGGGCAGTACCTGATGCTGGGCCTGCACCGTCCGGGCGAGGACGTTCGCGAGAGGGTCGCCCGAGGGAGAGGCGGGGATCCGGCCCGCCTCGGCAAAGCTCGGGTTCCGCTCCCCGAAGGGGGCGTGTGCGATCGTGTATCGCAGCCCGTCGTCCGCGAACCCGTTGAACAACCGTGGCAGCGCGGCGAACAGGAAGCTCGTGGCCGCGACGAGCACGAGCATCGTCAGCGCGGGGCCAGGGTCGAGCCGTAGGCGACGCGCGAGCAGAGAGGCGCCGCCGGCAGCCATCGCCAGCGTGTGCCCGCCACGCCGTCCACCCTCTCTCGCGTGCGCGACGCTCACCGGGCGGTCGACGCCCCTTCCCCGCCGCGGAGCGCCGGCGCGAGGCGCAGGCGGCGGACGACCTCGACCTGGACGACGCCGATCGCCGCAAGCGCGGCGAGCAGGACGAGCTCGAGCAGCAGAACGGTCGTCCAGGGGACGACGAGCTGGACGGGGGGCACCGGCGCGGCTCCCGCGGCGCCGAGCGCGACGTCGGGCAGGACAAGCCGGGAGACGACCAGCCCGAGCACCGCTCCTCCCACGAGGCTCGCGACGACGACGAGGGCGGTCTCGAGACCGACGAGCCACGTCAGCTCGCCCCGGCGCAGGCCGAGCGAGCGCAGCACCGCAAGCTCCACCGTCCGCGACCTGGCCTCCGCGGCCGCGTTGGCCGCGAAACCCGCGGCGGCGAACAGCGCGGCGACGACGAAGCCGAGCGCCAGGGCGCCGATCACGCCGACCGCGACCGGATCGTTGAGCGCGGCTTGCTCGTCGGCGCTCCGGGAGACGGCCGTGATGCTGCGAAACGGGGCCGCGCGCAGCCGTTCCGCGACTCGGCGGTCGTCGGGCGCGGCCAGCCACCATGCAGCAGACTGAACGGCGGACTGGTCGGCGGCGAAGGAGCTCGCGACGAACGTCGGCAGGTCGGCGACGACCGCAGGGGTCTCCGGCGCGAGGGTGGGGAAGCGGTGGAACGAGCCGACGATCTCGACACTTCGTGTCCCGGCGGACAGCGCGAGCGGAAGCGTGTCGCCGACGGAGGCGTCAACCGCGTCGAGGAACGAGTCGCTCGCGAGGACCGGCATCGCCTTCGGGAGCGTGTCGCGCCCCGGCCGTAGGACGATCTGAGCGGTCGAACGCTCCTGACCGAAGCCGAACCGCGGCGGCGGCCCGGCGGCCGTCGAGCCGGAGCTCGCCACCGCCTCGAGGGTCCCGTCGCGCGTCGCGACGCGACCGACCGTCGGCGCGAGATAGGAGTAGTCGAAGCCCACGGCAGAGCCGTTCCACCCGTTTCCGAGCCTGACCGGACGCCACCCTGCGGAGGGGCCGGAGCCGGTCTCGAGCGAGCGCACCTCGAACGTGACCTGCCGGTCGGAGACCGAGCCGGGCTGGACGTCCAGCTCGAGCCCGACGATCGACAGCGGATACGAGGGCCGTGCGAGGCTCCCGTCCGGAAGACGGTGCGCGAGGTCGATCTCGTGACGGGCCTCGCGGCCGGGAACCGAGGGGAAGCGGTAGACGTGGAGCAGCCCGTCGCCGTCGCGCAGGTAGAGGAACACCGAGGGCCGTTCGCGGTCGGCGTTGTGCTCGAGGCCGAGTCGCATCGTGATCGCCAGGCGCGCCGGCATGCCGGGGAGCGTCGCGCCGGCGAGCGACCCCCGCCGCTCGACGAGCGACCGGAGCAGGTCGCCGAGGCTGCGTCCTGCGAAATCGTCCCGGACGTGGACGACCCGCTCGGCGCGGTCTGCATCGAGCGCGAGCAGCGCGGCGGTCTCGACCCCGCCGCTCCCGATCGCGAAGCTGTCGGTGGCGGCGGGCAGCGCCTCGGTCGCCCCGAGCCATGCGTAGCTGGAAGCGAGGTCGATCGTGGGAGGCGCCTCCGGAATCCCGGACGGCTCGACCCGCACGTCGGCGCCGACGGCGTGTTGGGCCTGCTCGATCTGGGACCGGTGCCAGGTGCTCGCGTACGTCGTCGCGAAGACTCCGATCGCGACCGCGAGCACGAGGAGGAGCACCGAGCGCGAGTAGGCACGGGGGCGGCGCGCGAGCTGCCAGAAGCCGAGCGCCGAGACGGCCCCGCGCGACCCGGGCGTGAACCGCTCGACGAGCGCAGCCGCGAGCGGGACCGCCCTCAGCGAGAGCAGGGCTCCCGCGAGTAGCAGGAAGGCCGGAGCGGCCACCAGAAACGGGTCGATGCCGAGGCTTCCCTGGTGCGAGACGAGTGTCCCGTGGTACCGACGCAGCTGCCAGTAGCCAAGCAATGCGAGCCCCCCGACGAGAAGGTCGAGGTGCGCGCGCTGGGCGAGCCCCGCGAGGGCGGGCCGGCGCCGCTGGCGTGCGACCGAGACCCGCCGCGCCCGCAGAGCGGGAAGCGCGAGCCCGAGGATGCAGACTGCGCCCGCTGCTGCGGCAAGCAGGTACGCGGTGGCCGTGACGTGCGGCTCGAGCTGCACGCCGACGTCCGCGAGCGGCCCGACGTGGTTGAGCGCCCGGAGCGAGCCGGCCGCCAGCCAGGGCGCGAGGACGACCGCGGGCACGGCGATGAGGGTCGCCTCGACGAGCGCGAGCGCCGTGATCTGGAGCGCCGTTCCCCCACGCAGCCGCAGGGTCTCGGTCACGCGGTAGCGGCGCTCGAGCAGGAGCGCGGTGGTGACGATCAGCCCGTATGCCGCGAGCAGCGCGAGCTGGATGAACGGCACCAGCACCCCGGCCCGTGCGAGATGGAGAGAGTGGTCGGCTTCGTCGAGGACCCTCGGCAGGTTCGTCTGGACGTCGAACTGCTGTCCGGCCGGCCGGCCCTCGTTGAGGCGTGTGGAGAGGCTCGCCAGCCGTCGTCTGACGGCGCCCGCCTGGTCGAGCGTGAGCCGCGCGGTGTCCGGCTCGAGCCGCCAGCGGAGGCTCTGGTCCCGGAGCCCGAGCGCGTCGAAGCTCTCGCGCGTGGTGACGAACGGCCCGGCGCCCGCGGTCGCCAGCGGGTCGCCCCACCAGAACGCCGAAGCGATGCGCTCCGGACGGTACGTCCCGACCACGCGGACGGCCACGTGATGCGTCGGGTCGAGCCGGCTCTGCGCGTCGAAGACGTCGCCGACGCGAAGCCCGAGGTCGGCCGCCACCGCGCTCTGCAGAGCGACCTCGACTGGGCTCGCGCGCGTCGCTGGCCACCGGCCGGCCTCGAGCTCGGCGTGCGCGGGGAGGCCGTCGACGAAACCGAATGCGATCGTGCCCTGCTCCGCGCGGAACGGCTCGGACTCGCCGCTCGCGAACGTCGTCACGGGGACGCCGTCGAATGTGTCGTGGACGCGCTCGCGCACGCGCCGGTCGAGGCTGCTCTCGGCGCCGCCCGCGAACACGTCGACGACGAGCTGGACGTTCGCGTCCTCCACCGGAACGCGTGCGAGACGCTCCCTCAGGCTGCTCTCCGCCACCGCGTCGGCGTAGATCGGGATCGCGGCGACCAGGCAGGCTGCGAGCAGGACGACGAGGAACGCGGCCCCGGTCACCAGCCGGTCGGCCGCGGCTGTCTTCAGGGGCAAGCTCCAGCGGCCTCCGCGCACGTGCGGCCAAGTGGTACCACGCGCCGCGAGAGGGGATCAGGAGTACGGGTTTCCGCCCGCGCGGCCCTCGCTCCGAGCCGTAGCGTTGCACGGTGCACGACACCCGGCCCATGAGCGGCGCGATGACCCGGCGGGGCGCGCTGCTCTTCGCCGCGATGTGCCTGATCTGGGGAATCCCGTACCTCCTGATCAAGGTCGCAGTGGACGATCTGAGCCCCGCCGCGCTCGTGCTCGGCCGGACGGCGATCGCGGCGCTCCTGCTCCTGCCGATCGCGGCCTATCGGCGCGAGCTCCGGCCCGTGCTCCCGTTCTGGATCCCGCTCGTCGCGTTCGCGGCGATCGAGATCGCGCTTCCGTGGGTGCTGCTCGGCGCGGCCGAGACCCAGGTGTCGAGCTCGCTGACCGGCCTCCTGATCGCCGCGGTGCCGCTCGTCGCGACACTGATCGCGACGACGACGGGCGCGGAGCGGCTCCGGCCGACGACGGGTCTCGGCCTCGCGCTCGGCGTGGTCGGGGTCGCGGCGATCGTCGGGGTCAACGTCGAGGGGGCGCATGTCCTGCCCCTCGCCGAGATCGGCGTCGTCGCGGTCTGCTACGCGGTGGGGCCGGCCATTCTCCAGCGGTGGCTCGCCGGCCTGCCGGCGCTCGGCGTGATCGCGCTGTCGCTCCTGCTCACCACGATCGTGTACGCCCCGATCGCTGCCTTCCGCCTTCCCGACGAGACGCCGTCGGCCGCCGCGCTCGCGTCGGTGATCGGGCTGGCGGTCGTCTGCACCGCAGTGGCGTTCCTCCTGTTCTTCGCGCTGATCGGCGAGATCGGGCCGGTCCGCGCGACCGTGATCACGTACGTGAACCCGGCGGTGGCTGCGGCGCTCGGCGTCCTCGTCCTCTCCGAGCGGTTCACTCTCGGGATGGGCATCGGCTTCGCGCTCGTGCTCGCCGGATCGGTGCTCGCCACGCGCCGCGCGGCCGCGCCCGCGCCCGGGTCGCTGGACGCCTCCTACCCCGGCTCGGACTCGATCGCCGGCTGAGCGGCACGTGTCGGGTCGGGAGCCTCCGCCGGCTCGGCGCCCGGCGACGCGAGGGTGTCGGCCGCCGCGTTCTGGCGTCGGGAGAGGTAGAGCGGAGGCAGCGCCAGCGCGCTGATTCCTGCGCCGACCACGTAGGAGGGCGCGTAGCCCCACACGTCCGCGGCGCGACCGAGCGCGGGCTGGGCCCAGACGCCGCCGGTCGAGCTCATCAGCGAGTCGAAGGAGAGGATCGTGGCGCGCTGCCGCGACGGGATCATCCCGTTCATGTACGCCTGCCGGATGGGCGTCGCCGCGGCGAACAGCAGCCCCCAGACGACGATCATCCCGAGGACGCCCCAGAAGCTGTCGATCGTCCCGATCAGCCCCAGCGTCACGACGTTCAGCGCGGCGAGGACGATGAGCCCCGACGTGCGGCGGCGGAACAGGCGGCGGATGCGCGGGGCGACGACGCCGCCGAGGATCTGGGCGCCGGCGGCGATCGCGGCCACGAGCCCTGCGATCTGGTACGCCTGCGGGTCGCCCCACAGCTCGAGCAGGTACGGCTGCAGCGCGTAGAAGGCATAGATCCCGACGCCGCCCGTCAGGAGCGACTCCACCATGAGCCACTTGACCGCCGGCACCCGCCAGCCGTACTCGATCGAGTTCGAGGCGATCCGCCTGACCTCCTTGACCGCGCCCGCGCTCCTGTCGGGGCTGAACCCGATGTCGTGCATGAGCCGGAACGCGACGCCGAACATGACGATCAGCACGGCTCCGCGCAGGACGAACGGCACGCCGAGCCCGGCGTGCTCGGCGATGAAGCCTCCGGCGACCGAGCCGGTCAGCATCGCCGTGCCCGAGGCGATCTGACCGCGGGCGAAGACGGCGTCGAGGTCGCCGGTGAAGCCCGTCGCCCCGAGCGCGTCGACGAGCCACGCCTCGACCGCGCCCGAGAAGAACGTGAACCCGAGCCCGATCAGCACCGAGACGATCGCCCACTGCCAGAACGGCGCCTCGAGCCGCCAGAGCAGGACGTAGAGCAGCGTCGAGGCCGGAGAGGGTCAGCGTCCCCAGGAGGTACGAGGCGCGGCGGCCGACGGTGTCGGCCACGATCCCGGTCGGCACCTCGAAGAGCATCATCCCGGCGGTGAAGAACGCGTTCGCGGCGAACGCCTCGAGGTTCGAGAGGCCCGCGTCGAGCAGGAAGATCGTGTTGATGCCCCAGATCAGGGACGCGGCGAGCGTGTTCCCCAGGATGAGGACGATGTACGTGCGCTGCACCGAACGTGGCGTCGCCATCGACGCGCTCCACGCTACGCGTCGACGCAAACCCTGCGTCGGGCCGCGCCGGTGCGGATCTCAGGCGTCGAAGCCGAGCTCGTCCAGCGACCCGTGCAGCTCGGCCGCGTCGTCGTAGACGCGGAACGCGCCGGCCGCGAGCAGCTCGTCCGTCCCGTAGCCGCCGCTCAGCAGGCCGACGCTGAGCATCCCGGCCCGACGGGCGGCGAGCAGGTCCCAGACCGCGTCGCCGACGACGTAGGAGTCTCCCGGCCCGACCCCGAGCGCCTCCTGGCACGCGAGAAAGAGGTCCGGCTCCGGCTTCGCCCGGCGGACATGGCCGCGGTCGATCACGACCGTCTCGGCCCCCACCCCGAGCGCCTCGAGCGACGAGTCGATCTCCGGCCGCCGGCCGGACGTCGCGATCCCGTGCACGATGCCGCGCTCCCGGAGGTCGGCGAGGAGCTCCCGCGCGCCGGGAAGCGGCTGCCGCTCGGGGAGCAGCTCGCGGAAGATCGCGCCGTGCCGGTCCTGGATGTCCTCGACTTCCTTCGACGAGAGCTCGCGGCCCACCTCGCGCGCGACGGCGCGCGCGAACAGCCCGCCGCTCATCCCGATCCGACGGTGGATGCGCCAGCCGTCGATCGGCATCCCCTCCTGCGCGAGCGCCCGCTGCCATGCGAAGACGTGCGCATAGACCGTGTCGACGAGCGTCCCGTCGAGGTCGAAGATCAGCGCGGGCGCCATGGCACGACGAGCGTAACCCGGGCGGAAAGCGCTAGCGGAGCTTCCGCAGCGCGCCGCGGAGCGGCTGCCCGCCCGCGAGCACGGGCGCGAACAGGTCGCCGTGCCGCTCGACCCGCTCGAGCGCCTCGCGCATCCCGAACCGCCGGGGCGTCACCTCCTCCGTCAGCTCGTCCCAGCGAAGCGGCGTCGAGACCGGCGCACCCGGCTTCGGCCGCACGGAGTAGACCGAGGCGATCGTCTTGCCCCGCGCGTTCTGACGGTGATCGACGAGCACCCCTTCCCGCTTGCGCTTCAGCCACTCGGTCGTCACGAGCCCCGGGTGCCGCTCCTCGAGCCCGCGCGCCACGCGCTCCGCGAACACGTAGGTCTGCTCGTAGGTCGCCCGGCGTGCGATCGGGACGAGCACGTGGATCCCGTCGGCGCCGCTCGTCTTCACATACGACTCGAGCCCGGCCCGCTCGAGCTCCCCGCGGATCAGATGGGCGACGCGGATCACGAGCGCGAAGCCGCCCTCGGGCGGATCGAGGTCGAAGAGCACGAAATCCGGGCGGTCCGGCTTGTCGACGCGCGAGTACCACGCGTTCATGTCGATGCAGTTCATCTGCACCATCCAGAGCACGGCTTCCGGCGAGTTCAGGAGCGGGAAGTCGACGAGCCGCGACCCGCCCTCGCGCGGGTACGTGCGGAAGGTGCGCGTCGGGATCCAGGAGGGCATCCCCTTCGGCGCCTGCTTCTGGAAGTAGACGTCCCCGGTCGCGCCGTACGGGAACCGCTTCATCGTGAACGGGCGGTTCCGTAGGTGCGGGACGAGCACCGGCGCGATTGCCCGGTAGTACTCGAACACGTCCTGCTTCGTGATCCCCTCGCCGGGGAACAGGACACGCTCCGGGCTCGAGAGGCGGACCGACCGCGGTGCCACGGAGCGGGTTGTACCGATCCGGGTCCGCCATGCCTACCCCTTTCGCGTGATGCGCCGTCGTCTGCTCCGGTGAAGGTTCGAGCGGAGGCGCGGGTTGCCTGTTCGTCCAACAAGCCCCGCGCCCCCTTTGACGCACATCCCGCGAGATGCGCCCGGGAGGATTCGAACCTCCGACCCGCGGATTAGAAGTCCGCCGCTTTGTTACGGAAACGCCGGTTCAGGCGCCTGTCCAAGCCAAACGCGGCGCTACTCTCCGGGGATTTCTTACCCGAGAAGACGCCGCTCAGACGCCGACTCGAGGCTGCCGGCCAGCCAGCGCTCAGCCGGTCACACGGGAGTACTGGTCGTCAACGCGATCTCCGAGCCGCGCCATCCTCGGATTCGGGAACGGGGAAGGGCCCGTCTGCACGGGCCCTTCTCGTGACCTTCGTTGAGTCGGTGTCGCTTTCGTCTACCTCATCGAGAAGGTGTTCGGTGGGTTCTTCCTACGACCTTGTCGGTGGGGCTTCGTCCTACTCACGATCCGGACTTAGCGCAGTTGCAATGCTGCCGCCGGGCGTGCGTCGCGGCATCAGGGAATTCGCTGATTCGGCGGCAGCTCACCAGGGCCCGTACGTGTCGCTGTTGGCCTCTCGCAGCGCGCCGACGTAGCCCGCTCGCTCGTAGACCGCCTCGTCTTCGCCGGGCGGCACGGCGAGCATCCCGCGCAGGTCGTCGACGGCCGCGAATCCCTTGCGTGCCATCCATTCCTCCAGACCGTCGATCAGCACGGTTACGTGCTCGGGTCCGTGCCGGAGCAGCGCCGAGGCCGTCATCACGACGTCCGCGCCGGCGAGCAGGTATTTGGCCACGTCGGCCGGGGTCTCGACGCCGGTGGTCGCGGCGAGCGACGCGCGGACCCGGCCGTGGAGGAGCGCGATCCAGGTGCGCGGCAGCCGGGCCTCGCCCGGGCTCGAGAGACCGACGTGCGGCACCACGGTGAGCGTGTCGGGGTCGATGTCGGGTTGCAGGAAGCGGTTGAACAGCACGAGCGCGTCCGCGCCCGCCTCGTCCAGCCGCAGCGCCATCTCGCCGGTCGAGCTGAAATACGGGCTCAGCTTGACCGCCACCGGCACGCTGACCCCTTCCCTGACCCGCGTCAGGATGTCGAGATGACGCTGCTCGACGTCGCGGCCCGAAATCTGCGGGTCGCCGGGCAGGTAGTAGATGTTCAGTTCGATCGCAGCCGCGCCGGCCTCCTGCATCGCCCGGGCGTAGTCGGTCCAACCGCTGGGCGTGACGCCGTTGAGACTGCCGATCACGGGGATCTCGACGGCAGAGGACGCGCGCTCGAGCAGGCTCAGATAGCGCCGTGGGCCCGCCTCCTCCTCGGCGGCGGCGGGGAAGTAGGAGAGCGACTCGGCGAAGCTCTCGGTGCCGGCGTCGATCAGCCGCGCGTTCTCGGCCGCCTCGCGGCGCAGTTGCTCCTCGAAGAGCGAGTAGAGGACGACCGCGCCGACGCCGGCATCCGCAAGCCGCCGCACGCCATCCACGGTCTGCGAAAGCGGGGACGCCGACGCGACGACCGGGTTGCGCAGCGTGAGGCCCATGTACTGGGTCGAAAGGTTCATCGGCCGTCCCTGCGCGAATCGGCGGCGAACCGCTGGGCCCCGCGGGTCGCCATCTCCTCGTACACGTCCCAGCGCTGGTCGACCGCCTGCTCGGCCAGCCCGTGCAGCCGTTCGGCCTCGGCCGGATCGGTGTTCGTCAGCGTGCGATAGCGCAACTCGCGGTTCGTATAGCTCGCGAGCGGGATGCGCGGCCGCTGCGAGTCGAGCAGGAACGGGTTTCCGCCGGCCGCCCGAAGCATCGGGTCATAGCGAATCAGCGGCCAGTAGCCGCTCGCGACGGCGCGGTATTGCTGGTCGAGCCCGTCCCGCATCTCGATCCCGTGTGCGATGCAGTGGCTGTACGCGAGCACCAACGAAGGACCGTCGTAGGCCTCCGCCTCGCGGAAGGCGTTCAGTGTCTGCTGGGGATCGGCTCCCATCGCGACCCGGGCGACGTAGACGTTCCCGTACGCGATCGCCTGCAGGGCCAGATCCTTCTTGGGCACGGTCTTGCCGGCAGCGGCGAACTTGGCGACCGCGCCGAGCGGCGTCGCCTTCGACATCTGGCCGCCGGTGTTGGAGTAGACCTCGGTGTCGAGCACCAGCACGTTGACGTCGCGCCCGCTCGCAAGGACGTGGTCGAGCCCGCCGGAGCCGATGTCGTAGGCCCAGCCGTCGCCGCCGACGATCCAGACGCTGCGCCGGACGAGGTGATCGACGACGCTCTGCAGGTCGGCGACGGCAGCACCGCCCAACCCGTCGAGCCGCAGCTTCAGCGCGCCGACACGCTCGCGCTGCGCTCGCAGCTCCGACTCGCGTAGTTGCGGCGCGGTCAGGATCTCGTCCACCAGCTCCGGACCGACCGCGTCGCGCAGCTCGGCGAGGCGGCGGCGGGCCAGCTCGGTGTGAGCGTCGGCGGCGAGCCGGAAGCCGAGCCCGAACTCGGCGTTGTCCTCGAAGAGGGAGTTCGACCAGGCGGGTCCGCGACCGTCGGCGTCGGTCGTCCACGGCGTGGTCGGCAGGTTGCCACCGTAGATCGACGAGCAGCCGGTTGCATTCGCCACCATCAGCCGGTCGCCGAACAGCTGCGAGAGCAGCTTCAGATACGGCGTCTCGCCACAGCCCGCGCAGGCGCCGGAGAACTCGAACAGCGGCTCCAGGAACTGGGTGCCGCGCACCGTGCCGAAGTCGACCCGCGACCGGTCGCTCGCCGGCAGCGTCTCGAAGAACGCGATGTTGTCACGCTCGGCGGCGACCAGCGGCTCACGCGCCGCCAGGTTGATCGCCTTGACCACAGGGTCGCCCGGCGCGACGGCCGGGCATGCCTCGACGCACAGCCCACAGCCGGTGCAGTCCTCGACGTAGACCTGCAGCGTGTACCGCGCGTCGGGCAGGCCGACGGCCTCGAGCGGAGCGGACCGGAACCCGTCCGGTGCGCCGTCCAGGTGGGCCTGGTCGTAGTACGTCGACCGAATCACGCTGTGCGGGCAGACGAAGCTGCAGTTGCCGCACTGGATACAGAGCTCGGAGTCCCAGACCGCGACCAGCTCCGAGATGTTGCGCTTCTCGTAGGCCGCCGTCCCGCTCGGATACGTGCCGTCCACCGGCAACGCGCTGACCGGCAGGTCGTCGCCCCGGCCGGCCAGCATCGCCGCCGTGACGGTACGAACGAACTCGGGCGCGTGCGCGGGCACCACCGGGGGCAGCCCGCGGGTCGCCGTCACCCGTTCGGGCACGTCGACCCGGTGGAGACCGTCGAGCGCCCGGTCGACCGCCGCCTGGTTGCGCGCGACCACCTCCGCGCCGCGGCGACCGTACGTCTTGGCGACCGCCGCTTTGATCCGCTCGATCGCCTCCTCGCGCGGCAGGACCCCGGAGAGCGCGAAGAAGCAGGTCTGCAGGACGATGTTGGTCCGGCCGGCGAGGCCGACGTCGCGCGCGATCCGGTTGGCGTCGATCGCGTATACGCCGACGTGCTTGGCGAGGATCTGCTCCTGCACCGGTCGCGACAGCGCGTCCCAGACCTCCTCCGGCGAGAGCGGGCAGTTGAGCAGCAACGTCGCGCCGTCCGCCGCGGGCCGGAGCACGTCGACCCGCTCGAGCAGCCCGAACTGGTGGCAGCCGACGAAGCCCGCCTGCTGCACGAGGTAGGGCGCCCGGATCTGGTTCGGCCCGAAGCGGAGGTGCGAGACCGTCTGCGAGCCGGACTTCTTCGAGTCGTAGACGAAGTAGCCCTGCGCATGCAGGCCCTCGTCCCCGAGGATCTTGATCGTGTTCTTGTTCGCGCCGACCGTCCCGTCCGAGCCCAGGCCGAAGAAGATCGCGCGCACCGTCTCGGGCGGCTCGATGTCCAGCGACGCGTCGTAGTCGAGGCTCGAGCCGGAGACGTCGTCCTTGATGCCGATCGTGAACCGGCGTCGCGGCCGATCTCCCGCCAACGCGGCGAACACGCCCGCAACCATGCCCGGCGTGAACTCCTTCGAGGACAGCCCGTAGCGGCCCCCGACGACGCGCGGCATCACCGCCCGCTCGCCGTCCGCGAACGACTCGCTCAGCGCCGCGACCGTGTCGAGGAAGAGCGGCTCGCCCATCGAGCCAGGTTCCTTCGTCCGATCGAGGACAGCGATCTGGCGCACGGTCGCAGGCAGCGCCTCGACCAAGGCCTGCGCCGGAAACGGCCGGTAGAGCCGAACCTGCGCCACGCCGACACGCTCGCCGCGCGCGGTCAGCGCCGCCACGGTCTCCTGCACCGTCTCCCCGCCCGACCCCATCACCGCGAGCACGCGCTCGGCCTCCGGGTCGCCGAAGTAATCGACGATGTGGTAGCCGCGACCGGTGCGCTCGGCGAGGAGCGCCATCGCGTCTTCGACGGCGTCGGGGACGCGGGCGTAGAAGGGGTTGACCGTCTCGCGCGCCTGGAAGTAGACGTCCGGGTTCTGCGCCGTACCGCGGATGAACGGCCGCTCCGGCGACAGCGCCCGCCCGCGATGCGCCTGCACGAGGTCCTCGGGCACCAGAGCGCGCAGGTCGTCGTCGGAGAGCAGTTCGACCGTGTTGAGCTCGTGCGACGTCCGGAACCCGTCGAAGAAGTGCACGAACGGCACCCGGGTCCGGAGCGTCGCCGCCTGGGCCACGAGCGCCAGGTCGTGTGCCTCCTGAACGGAGGCCGATGCGAGCAGCGCGAAGCCGGTCTGGCGGACCGCCATCACGTCGGAGTGGTCGCCGAAGATCGACAAACCCTGCGCCGCGAGTGAGCGAGCGGCGACGTGCAGCACCGTCGACGTCAGCTCGCCCGCGATCTTGTACAGGTTCGGGATCATCAGCAGCAGGCCCTGCGAGGCCGTGAACGTCGTCGCCAGCGCACCGCTCTGCAGCGCCCCGTGCAGCGCGCCCGCCGCACCACCCTCGCTCTGCATCTCGACAACCCCGGGCACCGTGCCCCAGACGTTCGCCCGCCCCTGGCTCGCCCACTCGTCGGCCAGCTCGGCCATCGCCGACGAGGGCGTGATCGGGTAGATGCAGCAGACCTCGTTCAGCCTGTAGGCGACCGAGGCTGCCGCTTCGTTGCCGTCGATCGTCGTCCGCACCTCAGTCGCCCTCCGCGACCATCTCGATCGCATGCACCGGGCACTGCTCGAAGCAGGCACCGCAGCCGGTGCAACGGTCGTAGTCGAACCGGTACCGGTATCCCTCCCCGAGCTTGACCACGGCGTCCTCGGGACAGGCGCCCAGGCACCCGTCGCACTCGAAGCAGTTTCCGCACGACAGGCACCGGCCCGCCTCGTAGACCACCTCCTCGGCGGACAGGCCGCCGACCACCTCGGCGAAGCCCTCGATCCGCTTCTCCGGCGGGAGCTCCGGCTGCTGCCTGCGGGCGTTGTCGCCGAAGTACCAGAGGTGGAGCTTGTCGAAGCTCGCAAGCTCGTGCTTCGGCGGGTGAATGGCGGCGGCGCCGCGCAGCCAGGCGTCGATGTGGCGCGCGGCCTTCTTGCCGTGGCCGACGCCGACCGTCACGGTCTGGTCGCTCGGCACCATGTCCCCGCCCGCAAACACCCACGGGCAACCGGTCTGGAGAGACGTCGAGATCCGCACGGTCCCGTCGTCCTCGAGCTCCACCCCGGAGACTCGACGGAGGAATGCGGTGTCGGACTCCTGGCCGAGCGCCAGGATCACCGTGTCGGCGGCGAGCGTCTCGAACCTGCCCGTCGGTTGTGGGTACCCGGAGTCGTCGAGCTCCATCAGCTCCACCTGCAGCTCCGGGCCGTCGAAGGCCGTGATCGTCCGCAGCCAGTGGATCCGCACGCCTTCTCGCTCGGCGTCCTCGGCCTCGTCGAGATGGGCTGGCATCTGCTCGCGGGTTCGCCGGTAGACGATCAGCGCCTCGTCCGCCCCCATCCGGCGGGCAACCCGTGCGGCGTCCATCGCCGTGTTGCCGCCGCCGTAGACCGCCACGCGCCGCCCGATCACGGGCCGCTCGCCGGAGGCGACGCTGCGCAGGAACGACACCGCGTCCACGATGCGGCCGGCATCGCGTGCCGGGATGTCCACCCGCTTGGAGAGGTGTGCGCCGACGGCGACGAAGACCGCGTCGAAGGCGCCCTCGTCGCGCTCGGCGACCAGATCCTCGACTCTGTGCCCGCAGGTCACCCGCACGCCCATCGCCTCGATCCGCCCGAGCTCGCCGGTGAGCACGTCGCGGGGCAGCCGGTACGCCGGGATGCCGTACCGCATCATCCCGCCCGTCTCCTCGCCCGAGTCTCGGATCTCCACCTCGTGGCCGAGCCGGCTCAGGTGGTAGGCGGCCGATAGGCCGCACGGCCCGGCGCCGACCACGAGCACCCGTTTGCCGCTGCGCACCGGTGGATCGTCGAAACGCCACCCTTGCTGCAGCGCGAGGTCGCCGAGGAACCGCTCGACCGAGTGGATCGAGACGGCGCTGTCGAGGTCGGCGCGGTTGCACACGCTCTCGCACGGGTGGTAGCAGACCCGCCCGTGGATCGCAGGCAGCGGATTGTCGGCGACCAACTGGCGCCACGCTTGCTCGTGTCGGCCCGCCTTGGCGTGCGCGAGCCAGGCCTGGATGTTCTCGCCGGCCGGGCAGCCGGCGTTGCACGGAGGCAGCAGGTCGACGTAGACGGGGCGGCGCTCGCGGACAGGGCCCGTGTGGGAACGCCCGTGCAACAGGTCGGGCAACGGCGTCACGTCCCGCGCTGGGTCGTTCATGCCGGTCGCCACGGTCGAACGCCCATGGCGTCCAGACTAACCCGCTTGGGCCGCACACCGGGTTGCGGAGCTCGCGCAGCGTCTTGCGAGACCCAGGAGCCGTTCTCCGTCGAGACCGTGCGCACGGAGCACCGCTTCGCCGTTCACCTTCGCGTCCATCGGCGCGAACGGCCCTCCGCACATGCGCGATGGCCTCGCGCGCGTGCGCCAAGCCGATTCGGAACTACGCCTGCTCGCGGGGCGGTGCGCAGAAGGCGTCGAGGGGAGCGAGTTCGGTCACGGTTGGAGTCGTCTCTGTCTGGCTCATCGTCGGCCCTTCTCGAAGATCACGAGCACGCTCAACTGCTCGTAGCCGACGAACTGGTGCTTGGCACCGGCGGGAACAAAGACCGCATGGCCTTCACGCAGGTCAACCTGCTCGCCTTCGACGTCAAGCGTTCCTCGGCCTTCAAGGACGACGTAGACCTCGTCGTCGACGTGGGGTTGCTGATGATCGGGCTCGGGGGCGACGAGGACGTAGACGCCGATCTCAAGGCCGGCTGACTCGTGAATGATCTCGTAGCCGCCGTCTGCTGCAAGACGCGCCTTTGCGGCTTCGATATCGAAAGCGTGGGCGACGGAGAGCGCCGCTCCTTTCAGTCGTTGGCCGGGCGCAGTCATCGTCGTCTCCTCTCGCATGGTCTGTGGCATCAGTCATACCCCCTCAGCCGAGAAGGGCGCCAATCGTCGATGAATAGACGGCTTGGCTTCCGGCGGCATGACCGTGACGGAGTGTTCTTCGTTGCACGCTCGCGGCGCGCGCTCCAGCCCGGCGCACGTCCGCCTGGCCGCGACGATGAAGTCAGTCCACGACCCTCAACCATGCGGTAAGCCGGTTTCTCGCAAATCGAAGGTTGGCTCGTGCGCGGCTGCGATGCCCGTGATCCGGAAGTTGTCCCTGCCCCGCGCTATCTGGATGCCGAAGTAGGCATCACCGGGGATCGAGATTTCAAAGGAACTCGGCGTAAAGACAGCGATGCGCCCGGGAGGATTCGAACCTCCGACCCGCGGATTAGAAGTCCGCCGCTCTGTCCCCTGAGCTACGGGCGCTCGAGCGGAGCGTAGACGCTGACCCGGAGCGTGTTGCGACGCGCGACGGCGGCCACCGCGCCCGCGAGCGCCGCGCCCGCACCCAGGCCGAACGCCCACTCCGCGCCATGCGCCTCCACCAGCAGGCCGGCGAGCGCAGCGCCGGCTGCGATGCCGGCCGAGATCGCGGTGCCGAACCAGGCGAACGCCTCGGCCGCCGTCCCTCGGCGCGCCGCGCGATCGATCAGCGTGTACACGAAGGCGATCGTCGGGGCGATAGGCAAGCCCGCGACGAAGGCGAGCACACAGAGGCTCGGCACCGAGAACGCCAGCTGGAGACCGAGGAGCCCGAGCGCGATCCCGAACGAGCCGAGCGAGAAGCGCCGGAGACCGGGACCCGGCGGGCGCGCCCCGGCGACCAGGCCGCCGACCAGGCTGCCGCCCGCGAAGCAGGCGATTGCGATCCCGCCGAGCTCCCGGGAGCCGTGCGCCTCGGCGAAGGCGGGCATCGCGAGCTCGACCGCACCGAATCCGGCCCCGATCGCGACCGCGTAGACGACGACCGTTCGGATCCCCGCTGAGTCGAGCGCGCCGAGCAGACCGGCGCCCTCGGAGCGCGACGCCGGCGTCTCCCGGACGGGCGGGAGCCCGGCGGTCGCCAACGTCCCGACGAGGCACGCGACCCCCGCGCCGGCGACTCCCGCGACGGGCTCGATCGCCGCCAGCCCGGCCGCGAGGAGGGGGCCGCCGAGGAAGAAGACCTCCTGCAGCGCCGCCTCGAGCGCGTACGCGGTGGCCCGCAGCTCCCTGGGCGCCAGGCGGGGCCAGACGATCCGCACGGTCGCCGGGAGCGGCGGCATCGCGAGCCCACCGATCGTCGCGGCGGCGGCGATCGCCGCGATGCCGGCGTCGAGGAGCGCGAGGAGGATGACCGCGCCCATCAGCGCGGGGTAGGCGACACCCCGCACCCGCAGCACGCGCGAGGGCCCGACCCGGTCGACGCGCCGACCCGCAATCGGCGCCCCCACCCCGACGGCGAGGGTGTACCCGGCCACCCCGACCCCCGCGGCGCCGTACCCGTACCCCTCGCCGCGGAGCAGGAACAGGAGGGCGAGCGCGGTCATCCCGAGCGGGAGCCGCCCGAGCAGCGACCAGACGACGAGCGCCCGCGCGTGCCGCAGGCCGAGGAGGGCTCGGTATCGATCGAGGCCGCCGGGCGGCCTCGCCGGCGTGGTCATGCCTCGAGCCGTTCCTGCTCGCCGAGGAACCGCAGGAACCAGTACGCGAAGACCGCGAAGAACACGACCGATTGCTCGGCGGCCATGGTCATCCCCCCGAGCTGCTGGTCCTCGAGCCGCGAGAGGCCGAGGACCCGTTCCGGCGCTGACCCGTAGAAGCCGTAGATCGCCCGTGGGACGAGCGCGAGCACGAGGCCCAGAGGCGCGGAGAGGACGAATGCCGCGACGACGTAGCCGGCGCGGGCGCCCGAGGACAGACGGTGCGGGGCGTCCTGCCAGACACACCACCAGAAGAGGACGCCCACCATGACATATGTCAGGTGCTCGAGGGCGAGCAGGGTGTCGGGCCGCCGGAGCGCTGCGTCGTATAGAGCGGGAACGTGCCAGAGCGCGTACGTGGCGACCCACAGCGGCAGGGCGACGAACGGCTGCGTGAGCAGACCAAGCGGACGCGGACGCGAGAGCCGGGCCGCAAGGGCCGGCGGCACTCCGAGCACGAGCAGGAGCGGCGCCCACTCGGCGAGCACGACGTTCTGCAGGAGATGCGCCCAGACGAGATACGTGCGGGCGAGCGTGTCGAGCGGGGTGACGAGAGCGGCGACCAGCAACGCGCAGCCCACGAGGAAGGCCGCCGACCTCGGGAGGTCGCGGGTGCCGCGGGTGGCGACGAGGTACCAGGCCGCGAGCGCGACGGGGACGAGCGCCTCGGCGTTCCACGACCACGCGCCCGGAGTCACGGCGCTACGCTACTTCCATGCGGGTGTAGCTCAGTTGGTAGAGCGTCAGCCTTCCAAGCTGAATGTCGCCGGTTCGAGCCCGGTCGCCCGCTTCCCGCTGCCGCGGATCACCGTCCGCTCGCGGAGAAGTGCTGGTAGTCGTGGTCGCCGGACCAGCGCCCGCCCCAGCCCCAACCGACCGCGTCGAACGCGCGGACGACGACGCCTCCTTCGACGGCCATCCCGGGCCGGTAGGGCGAACGGCGCAGGTAGCGGCGGCTGGCGGGATGCGAGGTCGTGCCGGCGCCGGTCACGTACGGGTTCTCGATCGGGTTCAGATCGATCGCGCGCCCGTACGAGTGCTCCGACCAGCGCGTGGTGCCGTCGACGAAGCGGCAGTTGAACCCGGACGTGTTGTCGGCCTCGATCGAGCGGAAGTCGCTCGCGCCGTACGCGTCCACGGGCACCATCCGCCGGATCGGGAAGCGGGCCGCGTACAGGCGCCGCAGCACGTCCAGCACCGGCTGCGCGACGTCGCGCGCGACCACGAGACGCCCGGCGTGGACGCGGCCGTCGAAGCCCCAGTGCCGCGCGCGCACGAGCCGCAGCTCCGAGAGCCCGACGGGGCAGCCCCGGTGCCACGAGCGGCCTGACATGGTTTCCCTGAGCGACGCCGGCAGCGGCGTGACCGATCCGCGGAAGCCGGTCGCTGCGCTCCCCTCTTCCGCGAGCATGGCCGTCATCACCGTGACGATGAGAAGGGCAGCCAACTTCATTGGTCAGATCGGGGTGGTCGGACTCGAACCGACGATCCTCCCGTCCCCAAAACGGGCGCTCTACCAGGCTGAGCTACACCCCGCACACGCTCATGCGTTCGGACAGCATGACAGTTCGCGCAGACAAGGTCGCATTTCGCGATCTCGGTCAATATCTGTCGCTTGCTGTGGGTCCTGCCGACCATCGTGCTGACGTCATTGGCCTTGGTCTCCGGTACTCGGTGATCCCACGCCATGGCCGCGTGGTGGAATCGACCGCCGCAATCCGCGCACGGCGCATCCTTGAGCGCCCGGTACCACTCGAGTAGCTCTGCGTGATACCGCCGCTTCTGCTCGAGCCTCCGCGGACGAGTGCGCCGATGGTATGCCGAGTCGTAGACACGCCGGCAATCCCGACAGACCGACTGGTAATTCGCTCCACGCCTGTGGAACCCGGTTACCGGCTTTGTGGCTCCGCACATACCACACCGCTTGATCATGTTGTCAACATAGACGTCGCGTCGGACATCGTGGATAGGCTGATGTACCGCACACGCTGACTGCAACCGCTGGACACGGTTAGCCTCGCGCGGTGACGGAGATCGTCCTCCACGACGAGCCCCTCGCGGCGAGGCGCCACCCGCGGCTCGGCTACGCGATGGTCACCGCGGCGGCGGCGCTCTTCGCGATCAACGGGACGGTCTCGAAGGTGATCCTCACGTCCGCCGACATCACGAGCCTGCGGCTGACCGAGCTACGTGCGACCGGTGCATTCCTCGGACTCGCGGTGTTCATCGGGCTCACGGCTCCCGGGCGGCTCCGGATCCGCCGGGACGAGGTCGGGCTGCTCGTCTTCTACGGGATCGTCGGCTTCGCGCTCGTCACGTGGCTCTACTTCGTCGCGATCGAGCGTCTCCCGATCGGGATTGGCCTCCTGCTCGAGTTCACCGCGCCGGTGCTCGTCGCCCTCTGGGCCCGGGTGATGTGGCACGAGCACGTCCGCCGCCGCGTGTGGGCGGCGCTCGCCCTTGCGCTCGCGGGGCTCGCGCTCGTCGCGGAGGTGTGGGAGGACGCGCGGCTCGACACCGTCGGCGTCACCGCCGGCTTGCTCGCCGCGGGAGCGCTCGCGACGTACTTCCTCGTCGGCGAGCACGCGACCGGCCGCCGCGACGCGCTTTCGCTGACGTGCATCTCGCTCGGGGTCGCGGCGGCGTTCTGGGCGATCGTGCAGCCCTGGTGGGGCTTTCCGTTCGACGAGCTCTGGCAGAGCGTCTCCCTCCAGGGCGCGCTCGAGTCCACGACCGCGCCGGTGTGGCTCCTCTCGCTCTGGATGATCGTGCTCGGGACGATCCTGCCGTTCGCGCTCTCGCTGGGGGCGCTCCACCACCTCCCGGCGACACGAGTCTCGATCGTCGCGATGGTCGAGGTCGTGCTCGCGTCGATCGTGGCCTGGGTCTGGCTCGAGGAGACGCTCTCGGCCGCGCAGCTCGCGGGCGGGGCGATCGTGCTCACGGGGATCGTCCTCGCGCAGACCTCCCGCTGACGGGCGCCGAGTACCCTTCGCGACATGAACGTCCGGCGTGTCCTCCTCGCCTCGCCGCGCGGCTACTGCGCGGGGGTCGAGCGCGCCGTCGAGACGGTCGAGCGCGCGCTCGAGCACTACGGCGCGCCCGTCTACGTCCGCAAGCAGATCGTCCACAACCTGCACGTCGTGCGCGACCTCGAGGCGCGGGGAGCGATCTTCGTCGAAGACGAGCGCGACGCCCCCCGCGGCGCCACGGTCGTCTACTCGGCCCACGGCGTGGCGCCGTCGGTCCACGCGAACTCGGCCGCCCTCGGGCACGACGTGATCGACGCAACGTGCCCGCTCGTCACCAAGGTGCACGTCCAGGCGAAGCGCTATGCGGCGAACGGCTTCACCGTCGTCCTCATCGGCCATGCCGCGCACGAGGAGGTCGTCGGGACGATGGGCGAGGCGCCGGACTCGACGATCCTCGTGCAGGACGTCTCCGAGGCGGAGGCGCTCGAGCTGCCGGCCGACGCGCGTCTCGCCTACGTCACGCAGACGACGCTCTCGGTGGACGAGACCGCGGAGATCATCGCGACGCTCCGCCGCCGCTTCCCGCAGATCGTCGGCCCGAAGAAGGAGGACATCTGCTACGCGACCTCCAACCGGCAATGGGCCGTGAAGGACCTGCTCGGCCAGATCGACCTCCTCCTCGTGATCGGCTCCCGCAACTCGTCGAACTCGAACCGGCTCGTCGACGTCGCCCGCGCTGCGAACGTGCCGGCCTACCTGATCGACGACGAGACCGAGATCGACGAAGGCTGGCTCGAGAGGGCCGAGACGGTCGGGATCACCTCGGGGGCGTCCGCGCCCGAGCGCCTCGTCACGCGCGTGTGCGACTGGTTCCGGGAGCGAGGCGTGGACGACGTCGAGCCGTTCCGGATGGTCGAGGAGGACGTCACGTTCCGCCTGCCGGTGGAGCTGCGCCGCGAGCTCGAGCTCGCGGCCGCCCGCCCGGAGTAGCTCAGGCCTTCGCGATCGTCGGCGCATCGCCCGCGGCCGCCTCGAGCGACGTCGCGAGCGTCTCGGCGCGGATCCAGTCCGCGTGCTCGAGGAGGTCCGCGTCGCCCGCGGGGATCGTCAGCGCGATCCGATCCGACAGCTCGAGCCCCGATTCCTTCCGCAGCGCGTTCACGCGGCGGATGAGCTCGTAGACGCGGCGCTCGCGATCGAGCTCCTCGTCGACGTGCGTGTCGAGCGCGACCGTGACGCCGTCCTCCGCGGCCACGGCCCAGCCCTCCTTGCCCGCGCGCTCGACGAGCACCTCGTCCGGCTCGAGCTCGTGGCCCGCCGCACGGAGACGTCCCTCGCCCAGCTCCTCGAACGTCCCCGCCGCGAGGGCGGCGCGGACGGCGGCGAGCTCCCGGCCGAGCCTGGGGCCGAGCACGGGGAGGTTCGGCTTCACGACGAGCTGCGCGTCGACGACGCCGAACCGGACGTCCTTCACGCGCAGCTCGTCACGGATCTCCGCCGCCTGCGCCACCCCGAGCGTCGCACCCTCCACGACGAGGCTCCGCAGCGGCTGCTGCACCTTGATGCCCGCCGCCTGACGGGCCTGGTGGCCGAGCCCGACGACGCGGCGGACGTCGGCGACCTCCGAGAGGAGCGTCTCGTCGGGCTCGATCCCCTCGGGCCAGCCTGCCAGGTGGACGCTCTCGGGCGCCCCGTCGCACGGCTCGCGCACGAGCACCTGCCAGAGGTGCTCGGACAGGAACGGCATCACCGGCGCGGTGATCCGCAGCGTCTGGACGAGCGCATGCCACAGGGTGCGGAGGGCGATCTCGTCGCCGTCCCAGAAGCGGCGACGCGAACGGCGGATGTACCAGTTCGAGAGATCGTCGAGGTATGCCTCGAAGGCGCGGATCACGTCGACCGTCAACCAGCGCTCGTAGCCCGTGGTCGCGTCGAGCACGAGCTGCCGCGTCCGCTCGACGAGCCAGCGGTCGAGGGGCTGGAGCTCGTCACCGGGCCCCCGCTCGAGGTCGTCGTATCGGGGCTCGAATCCCTCGACGTTCGCGTACTGGACGAGGAACGTCACCGAGTTCCAGAGGGTCAGGAGCCTGCGCTGGATCTCGTGCGCCGGCCCGAACCCGAACAGGAGGTTCCGGTCGGGCGGCTGCGCGCAGAATTGCCAGCGCATCACATCGGCGCCCATGCGCGCAAAGGCGTCGGGGGCGTCGATGGTGTTCCCCCACGAGCTGTGCATCTCGCGGCCGGTCTCGTCGAGCATCTTCTCGTACCCGAGCACCCGGCGGAACGGCGCCCGCCCCGTCAGCGCGACCGACATGAAGAGCTGCGAGTAGAACCAGAGGCGGATCTGCTCGCGCATCTCCGAGACCCAGTCGGCCGGGAACCACTCCTCCCACGTGCCGTGATCCGGGAGATCGGCGTGGGTCAGCCCCTTGGCCGCCCCTGTCGCGTAGCCCTCCGGGACGTGCACGGGGTTTTCCCAGCCGAGAGTCGAGAAGGGGACGATGCCTGCGTCGAGCCAGACGTCGCCGACCTCCGGGATCCGTTCGACCTCCTCGCCGCAGGCCTCGCAGCGGATGGGAACCTCGTCGACCCACGGTCGCCTCAGCTCCTCGAGCCCGTCGAGTGGCCCGGTCGCACGCTCGGCGAGCTCGGCCTTCGAGCCGATCACGTTCAGGTGCCCGCAGGTACAGGGGTAGAAGGGGAGCGGAAGGCCGTAGTAGCGGCGGCGCGAGATGTTCCAGTCGCCCATGTTGCGCAGCCAGTCGTCCATGCGCTTGCCCATGTACGCCGGCGTCCACTCGACCCCGGCGTTCGCGTCGAGGAGCGGCTGTCGCAGCTCGTCGACGGCCAGGAACCAGTCGTCCGAGATCCGGAAGATGAGCGGCGTGTCGCAGCGCCAGCAGTGGGGATAGCGATGCTCGTAGAGACCCGCATGGACGAGCAGGCCGCGCTCCGCTAGGTCGCCGACGATCTGATCGGCCGCGTCGCCGGTCGAGAGCCCGTGCAGCCACCCGTAGTCCTCGTAGAAGCGACCCGACTCGTCGACCGGTGTGAGCACGGCGAGGTCATGGACGCGCGAGAGCTCGAAGTCCTCGCCACCACAGCCGGGCGCGATGTGGACGACCCCGGTGCCCTCGTCGAGCGCAACCTCGTCCCACCCGATCACGCGATGCTCCACGCCTCCCCCCGGCTGGAGCGTGTCGAACGGCCCGGAGTACCGCCAGCCGACGAGCTGTGCTCCCAGAGCCGTGTCGGATACCGGGCCGGCGAGGCCCACCGCGTCCTCGCGCCCCTTCGCCACCCAGTACCGATGGGATCCCGAATCGATCCGAACGTACTCGTTGAACGGGTTGACGGCCGCGGCGACGTTCGCGGGCAGCGTCCACGGCGTCGTCGTCCAGATCACGAGCGACTCGTCGTCGCGGTCGACGAGCGGGAACCGGACGAAGAGCGACGGATCCGCTCGATCCTGGTAGACGCCCGACTGGGACAGCTCGTGCTGGGAGAGCGACGTCCCGCAGCGCGGGCACCACTCCGTCGAGCGATGGCCGACGTACAGCCTGCCCCGTTCGTTCATGAGCTTCAGGAAGCCCCAGATGTACTCGATGTTCGTGTCGCTGAACGTGAAGTAGTCGTTCCCCCAGTCCATCCATTGGCCGAGCCGGATCGACCCCTCGGTCAACGCGCGGGAGGACCTCACGACGACGTCCCGGCAGCGGCGCGCGAACTCGGCGAGCCCGAACTCCTCGATCTCGCGCTTCGAGTTCAGCCCGAGCTCCCGCTCCACCCCCACCTCGATCCACAGGCCCTGGCAGTCGAACCCGTTCTGGTAGCGCTGGTGGTAGCCGCGCAGCCCCTTGTAGCGCTGGAAGACGTCCTTCAGCGTGCGCCCCCAGGCGGTGTGGACGCCGAGCACCATCCGGTTCGCGGTCACCGGCCCGTCGACGAAGCTGAAGCGAGGCCCGTCGAGATTCAGCTCACGGAGCTTCCGGAAGGTCTCCTCGCGCTCCCAGAGGTCGAGGATCCCGCGCTCGAGCGAATCGTGATCCGGCTTGTCCGGGAGAGGTGCGAACATGGCGCCGATTCTAGGGAAGGAGTTTCGGGCCTCCGTCGTTTGGACATCTGAGACACTGCGGCGTGTCCGACGACGCGTCGACAGCACCGAGACACTTCGACACCACCGAGAACGGAAGGAACCAATGGCCCTCGAAGTAACGACCTCGACGTTCGAGCAGGAGGTCCTCCAGAGCGACAAGCCCGTGCTCGTCGACTTCTGGGCGGAATGGTGTGGCCCGTGCCACGCAGTCGCCCCGGTCCTCGATCGCATCGCGGCCGAGCGGGAGGACGAGCTCAAGCTCGTCAAGGTGAACATCGACCAGGAGCACGAGCTCCAGCAGCGCTACGGCGTCGCCTCGATCCCGACTCTGATCCTGTTCCGGGACGGCGAGCCGTCGGCAGCCGTGATCGGCGCACAGCCGAAGGGCGCCATCGAGCGCTCCCTCGGCCTCATCGCCGCGTAGCCCTCTTCCCCCACACTCCCTCCCCTGCACGAGGCCCGGCCCGACCGGGCCTCGTGTCGTGCGGTCAGGCGGGCGATCCTTGCTGCGCGGCGCGCCAGCTCGCGAGGGCGTCCTTCACCGTCGCGAACGCCAGCTCCTCCGGGCCCGGCAGCGCGTCCGGTGCGAACCAGCGGAGCTCCGCGACGTCGTCCGCGGCGACGGGCTCGCCCTCGCCGACCTCGACGGCCCAGTAGAGGTTCAGCGTCGCCACGGCGTCGGGCGAGTCGCCGTAGCGATCCATCCAGACGCCGACGAACCGGGCGGCGCCTGCGACGAGGCCCGTCTCCTCGAGCAGCTCCCGCGCGAGTCCGTCGAGGGGGTGCTCTCCCTCCTCGAGGAACCCGCCGGGCAAGTCCCAGCGCCCGAGCCACGGCTCGACGGCGCGCCGGGCGAGGAGCAGCCTCCCCTGCGCGTCCTCGACGAGCGCGCAGACGCACGGCGCCGAGTTCGCGTAGTAGCTGGAGCCGCACGCCGGACAGTGGGCATGCGCGCCGTCGCGCTCGAGCCGCGCGGCGCAGCGCGGGCAGGTCGTCCAGCCGTGGAGGAGCGCCATGCCTCGCTACCGTATCGCCAGTGAGCCCGCGCCACGTGCCGGCATCCGTGACCGAGCTCTCGCGCGTCGGTCTGCTCGCGACGCTGCCGGGACAGACGCTCTCCCGGCTGGCGGAGCGCATGCAGCGCGAGGAGCTGCCCGCGGGGAGGACGATCGTCGCGGAGGGGGACGGAGGAGACCGCTTCTACGTGCTCCTGTCGGGGCTCGCGGCCGTGACGCAGGCTGGGCGGGGGCCCCGGTCGGTCCTGCGCCCGGGCGAGACCTTCGGCGAGGTCGCGCTCGCGATGGACGTCCCGCGCACCGCGACGGTCACGACCATGACCCCGTCGGTCGTGGCGAGCTGCGACCGCGCGACGTTCGACGAGCTCCTGCGGCCGCTCTTCGCCGAGGACGGCTGAGCAGTCGACAGGCCCGACCTCTCGCGCCACGGCAGTTGCGGCGGCGAAGCCGACTTCCGCGGCAGGCAGTTGCGGCGGCGAAGCCGACGCCTTCAGGGATGTGCCCCGCCGCAGGCGGGGATCAAGCGGCAGGAATCCGCGCAAGCGGATTCCTGCTTCGCGAACAAGCCCAGAATGCGGTCGCGGCGGCGAAGCCGACTTCCGCGGCAGGCAGTTGCGGCGGCGAAGCCGACGCCTTCAGGGATGTGCCCCGCCGCAGGCGGGGATCAAGCGGCAGGAATCCGCGCAAGCGGATTCCTGCTTCGCGAACAAGCCCAGAATGCGGTCGCGGCGGCGAAGCCGACTTCCGCGGCAGGCAGTTGCGGCGGCGAAGCCGACGCCTTCAGGGATGTGCCCCGCCGCAGGCGGGGATCAAGCGGCAGGAATCCGCGCAAGCGGATTCCTGCTTCGCGAACAAGCCTTCAGTACTCGTCGCGGCGGATCCTGACGGCGCCCGCCGCCCAGAAGAGCGCGACCCAGCCGACGACGGCCGCCGCCGCCGCGGGGATGGGCGCCCCGTCGTCGCCGCCCGTCACGCGGTCGAGCGCCGGGAGGAGCATGAGGTCGCCGAGCGTCTTGCTCGCCGCGCTGACGAGACCGAGCAGCGGCGCGGCCGCGAACGCGAAGAACAGGGCGATCGCGACCGCCGCGCCGTTCGAGCGCAGCAGTGAGCCGATCCCCATCGCGATCACCGCGAACACGGTCGGCCACAGCACGCACGTCCAGAGGACGTCCCCGAGCTCGCTCGGCTTGACCCCCGCCTCCGGGCCGCGCGGGAGGACGAACACGAGCAGCACGCCGAGGAGCAGCGCGGGGCCGAGCGCGAGCAGCACGGCGGTCACGAGCGCCGTCGTGCGGGCCGCGTACATCCCGATCCGGTGCACGCCCGTGAGCACGAGGTACCGCATCGTTCCCTGCGCGACGTCGTACGAGCCGGCCAGCGCGCCGATCACGATCGCACCCACGCCGCCGAGCAGCCAGACCGCCCCCGCGACGCCGTCCAGCATCGGCTGGCCGCCGATCGACGGGTTCCGTCCGGGGCGGAGCGAGTGCACGACCACGAGCACGACCGCGACGACCACCACCGCGGAGAACGTCACACCCGCCGTGCCGAGAAAGCTGCCCTTGCGCCCGACGATCGTCCGGAGAAGCGCCCGGGTCACGCGCGCTCCTCGGGCTCGACGAGAGGTGCGCCAGTGATCTCGAGGAAGCGCTCCTCGAGCGACTCCGCCCTCCTGACCACCTCGGCGAGGCCAACCCCCGCCTCGACCAGCGCGCGCGTGAGCGCGATCGTGCTCTCGTCGTCGACGCGCTCGAGGCTCACGTCGAGCGTCCGTCCCTCCCGCGCCTCGATTCCGGTCACGAACCCGAGGCCGCCCAGCACGCCGGCTGCGCGCCCCGGATCGTCGACCCGGAGACGGACGGTGGCCGCCCCGCCTGCCACGAGGTCGGCGACGGTGCCGTGCGCGACGAGCGCGCCGGACTGGACGATCGCGATGTCGTCGGCGATCTTCTCGACCTCGTCGAGCAGGTGCGAGGAGACGAACACCGTACGACCGTCGAGCTCGACGAACGAGCGGATCATCCGCCGGAACTCGGCCATGCCCGCCGGATCGAGCCCGTTCGAGGGCTCGTCGAGGATCAGGAGCTCCGGGTCGCTCAGCAGACAGCGGGCGACGCCGAGCCGCTGCCGCATCCCGAGCGAGTACTTCTTGACCGCGAGCCCCGCCGAGCGCGTCAGGTCGACGCGGGCGAGCGCTCCGTCGATCCGCCCGAAGGCGCCGCCGCCGACGAAGCCGGCCGCGACCTCGAGGTTCCGCCGGCCCGAGAGGTAGGGGTAGAACCGCGGCTCCTCGACGATCGCACCGACCCCGGCGAGCGCCGCGCGCACGTCTCTCGGAACCGCCCGGCCCCGCACGTGGATCGTCCCGGAGGTCGGGCGCGCCAGCCCGAGCATGCAGCGGATCAGGGTCGTCTTGCCCGAGCCGTTGGGCCCGAGCCACCCCAGGCAGCGGCCGCGTGGGACGTCGATGGTCACGTCGTCGACCGCGACCGTGCGGCCGAAGCGCTTCGTCACGCCCGTCAGGCGGATGATCGGCTCGGCGGCGCTCACCCCAGCTCTCCGAGCACGGCGTCCGAGAGACGGGGCCACGCATCCTTCGCCCAGTGGCCGAACTCGCGGGTCGTCAGCGCCGCGCACGCGACGCGACGCTCGGGGTCGACCCACAGGAACGTGCCGCTGCCGCCGAAGTGCCCGAACGTCCGCCGCGACGTCGCCGAGCCGGACCAGTGGCCGCGCTTCTCCCCTTTGAGCTCTACCCCCAGCCCCCAGTCGAGCGGGCTGAAGCGCCCGAAGTCGGGCAGCACCCCGTCGAGTCCCGGGAACTGCACGCGGACCATCTCCGCGTGCGTCTCGGCCGCGAGGAGGCGCGGCGCGAGCAGCTCGCGCCCCAGCGCGAGGACGTCGGCGAGCGAGGCGTGCATGCCCGAGCCCGGGTGGCCGCTCGGGTCGAGCGTCAGCCCGAGTGGCTCGACCACCGCTGCGCGGACGTACTCGGAGAACCCCATCTCCGCTCGCTGCGAGAGATGCTCGCCGAGCACGCGGAAGCCCTCGTTCGAGTAGATGCGGCGCTGCCCGGGCCGCGCGATCGGCCCCGCGCCCTCGAACGGGAGCCCGGACGCGTGCGCGAGCAGATGGCGCACCGTCGAGCCGGGCGGGCCTGCCGGCTCGTCGAGGTCGACGACGCCTTCCTCCGCCGCCACCAGCACGGCCAGTGCCGCGACCGGTTTCGACACGGAGGCGAGTCGCACGGCTCGCGCTGCGTCACCACGCGTGGCGACGACTTCCCCGGCGCGAGTCACGCCCGCCGCGGCGAACGGGACGTCCCAGGCGTCGATCTGGTGCAGGGCCTCCACCGACGGCGATACTACGGCCCTGTCCGAGGAACGGGATCGGGGCGCCTTGTGCGCGGAGCGTGCCGTGATTCATCCGCGGTCGCGTCGTTGTGACTCCACGTCGACGCTCCCTGTGTCCCCGCCCTCCGGCAGGCTCCACGCCCCGATCACCGCGACCAGTCACCGGACAGGGCGGTAGCACCCATGGAGCGCCGGCTCGTCAGTGGTCACTCGCCCTACGAAGGCGTCGCGGGGTTCTCGCGCGCGGTCGTCGCCGGCGACCGCGTCCACGTCTCGGGGACCGCGCCGATCCCGCCCGACGGCTCCCGGCCGCCCGAGCGGGCCTACGAGCAGGCCGTGCTGTGCCTCGAGCTCATCGCAGAGGCGCTGGCCCGTGCAGGCTCGGGCCTGGAGCACGTGGTGCGGACGAACATCTACGTCACCGACCCCGTGCACTGGGACGAGGTCGCGCGCGCCCACGGTGAGACGTTCGGCGAGACCCGGCCGGCTGCGACCTGCGTCGTCTCGCGCCTGCTGGACGACGCGTGGCTGGTCGAGATCGAGGCCGAGGCGATCGTCCCGTGAAGCAGGTCGTGCCTCCCTCGATCACGGGCCTGGTCGGCGTCCCGGCCGCCAGCGTGAGCGACCACCGCTTCGGCGAGGGCGACGCGTTCACGCTCGGCGTGGAGGAGGAGTACATGCTCCTCGACCCGACCAGCCTCGACCTCGTCCAGCACATCGAGACCGTGCTCGACGCGGTCGAGGGGGACGAGCTCGCCGACCGGATCAACTCCGAGCTCATGCAGTCGGTGGTGGAGATCGCCACGCCCGTCTGCTCGACCGCGGGCGACGTGATGCGCGAGCTCGTCACGCTCCGCTCGTACGTGCGAGACGTCGCGGGCGCGCACGGGCTGCGCGTCGGCTCGGCGGGAACGCACCCGTTCAGCCTCTTCGAGCGCCAGCGCATCACGGCGAAGGACCGCTACCGGGCGCTGATCGACCAGCTCCAGTACGTCGCGCGCCGCGAGCTGATCTTCGGGATGCACATCCACGTCGCCGTCGACGACCCCGACAAGGCGATCCAGGTCGTGAACGGCCTCCTGCCCCACCTCGCGCCGCTGCTCGCGCTCTCCGCGAGCTCGCCGTTCTGGCGTGGAGAGCCCACCGGGCTCGCCTCGAGTCGGCAGATCGTGTTCTCGGCGTTCCCCCGCTCCGGCCCTCCGCCCCGCTTCCGCGACTACGCCGACTACGCCGCCGTTGTCGGTCAGCTCGAGCGCACGGGCTGCATCGCCGACTACACGCACATCTGGTGGGACATACGCCCCCATCCGAAGTGGGGGACGATCGAGGTCAGGATCTGCGACGCCGTCACGCGGGTCGAGGACTCGGTCGCGATCGCCGCCTACTGCCAGGCGCTCGTCAAGCTCCTCTCCGAGCGCCACGACCGCGGCGAGGAGATCCCGACCCACCATCGGATCCTCACGACCGAGAACAAGTGGCTCGCCGCCCGCTACGGGCTGGACGCGCCGGTCATGGACCTCGCCACGGGCCGCAGGATCCGCGTCCCGCTCGCGAAGCTCGTGCGGCGGACGCTGCGCGAGATCGAGCCGCACGCACGCGAGCTCGGGTCGGAGCGCGAGCTCGAGGGCATCGCCGAGATCCTCGCGCGGGGCAACTCGGCCGAGGCGCAGCTCCGCGTCTACAACGCGAACCGCGACATCGTCGAGGTCGTCCGCACGATCGCCGACGCGACCGAGGCTGCGGGCGCATCAGCGCCCGCAGCCTAGAGCGACGCGCTCAGCTGGCGGGCTGAGACCCGCCCGGCAGACTCACTGCGAACGACCGCGTGTCGATGCTCGCGAGGACGTCACCGCCGGGGCCCTTGAGCGTGAGGGCGCCTGCCCCGGTCACCGACATCCGCGCGGTGTCCAGGATCGCCTGCTTGGCGCCCGCCCACGGCAGGTCGATGCAGCGGGCGGTCCGCGTCCGGGTGTTCAGCGCGTGGACGAACGCGTGCGCCTCGCCGCTGCTGTAGAGCGTGTACGCCCACGTCCTGTTCGTGCTCCACGCACGGTTCAACGCGATCCCGGCCATCTGCTCGTCGGGCTGTGTCTTGTCGACGATCGCACCCGGCTCGAGCCGTCCCGTCCTCATGTTCAGCGAGCGGACGACGTAGCGGATCCCACCGTCGACGCCGCGCGGGTACTGGAGCAGGTAGAGCCTCCGTCCGCTGGGCGAGAGCGCGTCGAACGCGAAGGCCCCGGACAGCCGGATCGTGCGCAGCGGCCGGAGGGTGCGCGTGTCGAGCACGACGAACGTCGTCCTCGTCTGGTCGTCGTAGATCGACGACGCCAGCAGCAGCCGGCGCCCCTGCGCCCAGGTTCCCTCGGCGAGGCCCGTGAACGTGATCGCCGGCACGCCGAGCTTCCTCTGCAGCACGCGCTCCCGCACCGTCTTGCCGTCGCGGTCTCGCACGAGCCACACGCGCGTCGTCGCCGGGGCGGGGCCCGCGACGGTGACGACATGCATTCCTCCGGCGACGGGGATCCCCGGCTCGCCCTGCAGCACGTTCGGGGCCGGCCCCGCGGCGGAGACCGCAAGGGCGGTTGCACCGGCGGCTGCGGCGCTCGCGAGCGCCGCGCCCGCGAAGACTCGCATTCTCATGGGCTACCTCCTCGTTCCTCGACGATGCAGGTACACCGGTGAGGCGGTTCGGGTTCCTCGGCTCAACCGGCCTCGACGACGCAGGCATCGTGCGCGGAGCGGGCCACGCGCCTGACCAGGCGAACCGCCCCGCCCGGCTCGAGCACGGCGACCGTGCCCCGGTCGAGCGACGGCGTGACGACGGCGGCGCGCCCGAACGAGAGCTCGGGCAGCGCGCACGTGACGTTGTACGAGCCGTGCGGCACGCGCGTGGCGCGAATCGGGCTGCCGTCGATCCGGCGACGCTGCACCGTCCCGTCCCTCCCGCTCGCGACGAACGCATGCGAGAGCACGAACGCGACGTGCTGTGGCGGCGCGCCCGCCGCGAGCACCCGCGGGGCGCCTCCGGCGAGGCGGTAGACGGCGAACGCGTTCCGCGCGCCGGAGGTGACCCAGACGTGGGTCCCGTCGGGAGCGAACACGACGTCGTGGGCCGGGAATGGCGGCGTGAACACCCGCGCGAGCCTCGGACGGCGTGGATCCGCGAGGTCGAGCACCGCGATGCGATCCGCGGCGGAGCCGAGCGCCGTCCAGAGCGCGTTGCCGGAACCGACCGAGACGTGCCGCGCCGGCCCGGGGACACGGGTGCGGTGGACGACGGCGCGGCGGTCGAGGTCGATCGTGACGACCTCGCCGAGCTCCGAGTCGGTCACGTACGCGATCGGCTCGGCGGGGTTCATCGCGGTGTAGCGCGGCTTGCCGAACCCGCCGAGCACAGCGCGCACGGAGAGCGTGGTCGCATCGAGGATGCTGACCGCGCCTACCGGGACGTGGCCGACGACCACCTGCCCGAACGGCGAGCTCTCGAGGCTCCGCGGACCGGCAGCGGTCGGGATGCGCTTGACGACCCGCCCCGAAGCCAGCTCGAGCGCGACGACGTGCGACTCGAGGTCGGCGGTGACGAGCGCGACCGTGCCGCCGCCCGTCGAGGCGCCGAGCGCCCTCGCGGGAGCGACGGCGACGGCGACGGCCGCGGCGAGCAACTCGCGTCTCCTCATGCACGCGATACGAGTGGAGAAGGCGACGAGGTCCCGAGGGACCTCGTCGGGCTGGTCGGACGTAGGTCGAGCGTGGACCTCGCGCCGCCTTGGAACCGTATGGTCCGGCAGTGGCGGGCGCCGGCCGGGACGAGCGCGCCTGGGTGCGGGGCGCGCAGCGGGGATCCGCCCCGGACCTCGAGGCGCTCTTCCACGCCCATTGGCCGGCGGCGCACCGCGCTGCGTACCTCGTCGTGCACGACGCCGCCCTGGCGGAGGACGTCGCGCAGGAGGCGTTTCTCGCCGCTGTGCGTCATCTCGACCGCTTCGACCGCCGCCGGCCGTTCGGGCCGTGGCTCCATCGGATCGTGGTGAACCGAGCGATCGACGCGGCCCGGGCGCGCGGGGTGCGACACGAGTCTGAGCTGACCGAGCAAGCAGCCGCCGCCGAGCAACGAGAGCCGGTCGACCGGAGCGTGCTCCGGTCGCTCGCGGGCCTGCCGCCGGAGCAGCGGGCCGTGATCGTGCTGCGCCACCTGCTCGGCTACACGCCGGGGGAGATCGCACACCTGCTCGACCTCCCGCGCGGCACCGTCAACTCACGCCTGCGCCGCGGGCTCGACGCGATGCGTGGAGCGCTGTGAAGGACGCTTTGCAGAGCATCGAGGTCCCGGGGGCCGAGGCAGCACGCGAACGGGCCGCGACCATCGTGCTGGCCGCGTTCGAAACGCGCGAGCCGATACCTCGGGGGCGGCGAGGCCGGGTCCTCGCCGTCGGCGGTGCGTTGGCTGCCGCGGCGCTCGCGATCGCGGCGGCGAGCCCTCCCGGGATGGCGGTGGTCGACCGCGTCCGTGAGGTCGTCGGCATCGAGCGCTCCGCGCCAGCCCTCTTCGCGTTACCCGCTCCGGGCCGCCTGCTCGTCGCGTCGGACGCAGGCGCGTGGGTCGTCCAGGCGGACGGCACGAAGCGGCTTCTCGCGGGCTACCGGGACGCAAGCTGGTCGCCGTTCGGCCGGTTCCTCGTCGCGACCCGGCGAAACGAGCTGGCGACGCTCGAGCCGGACGGCACCCTGCACTGGACGCTCGCGCGACCAGGTGTGCGGCTCGCGCGGTGGGGGGGAACGCAGGCCGACACGCGGATCGCGTACGTGGACCACACGGGGATCAGGGTCGTCGCGGGCGACGGGACGGGCGACCGGCTCCTCGCGCCGGCAGAGACCGGACCGCTCGCGTGGCGGCCCGGCGCTCGCCACCTCCTCGCGTACGTCTCCGCCAGCGAGGTGCGCGTCCAGGACGCTGACGCCGGCCGTGTGCTCTGGCGGGCGAGCCGTGGACCGAACGAGCCCGTGCGCGCGCTCGAATGGTCTGACGACGGGCGGCGCCTGCTCGTGCTCGCATCGCACGTCCTGCACGTCTACGACGGGAAGGGACACATCGTCCTGCGCGACGTGCCGAACGGGACGGGCCGCTTCACCGACGCCGCGTTCGTGCCTGGCACGCAGCGCGTCGTCGCGCTGCGGAACGGAAGCGACGTCTTCCGCCTCGACACCGGGCGGACGGTGTTTCGCGGCTCGGGGCTCGCGGGCGTGACACCGTCGCCCGACGGCGCCTGGCTCCTCGTGACCTGGCCGAGAGCAGACCAGTGGGTCTTCGTCGGGCCGCACGGCACGCTCCGCGCGGTCGCAGGAGTGACCGAGCAGTTCCGCTCCCGAAGTGGCTTCCCGCGCGTCGAGGGGTGGTGCTGCGTCCGACCCTAGCGGCGCTCCGTCGCGAGTCGCAGCCCGAGGGCGACGAGCACGAGGCCGGTGACCGCGTCGAGCACGCGACGCACCGCGGGGCGGCCGAGGACACGGGACGCACGGTCGACGGCGACCGCGTAGCCGCACAGCCAGGCGAGCGTCATCGCGCAGAACACCAGCCCGAGGCCGAGCATCGGCGCGAACGACGGCTCCCCGCCGAGCCCGGCGAACGGCGGGAGCAGGCTCGTGAAGAACACCGCCATCTTCGGGTTCGCGAGGTTCGAGAGCGCCCCCTGGCGCAAGGCCGCGCCGCGACGGAGCGGGGCGGCGCGCCGAACGTCGGCCGTCCGCCCCCGACCGACGGCACGAGCGAGGGCCCGGGCACCGAGATAGGCGAGGTACGCGGCCCCGAGAAGCTGGAGCGTGCGGAAGACATGACCCGAGGCGACGACGAGCGCCGCGAGCCCGGCGCTCGTCGCGCACGCCCACACCGCCTGTCCGGCGGACACCCCGAGCGCCGTGGCGATGCCTGCCCGGCGGCCGCCCGCGAGCGCATTCCTGATCGTCAGCGCCGTGTCCTGTCCGGGCGTGACGATCACGACCGCGGCGACGGCGAGGAACGCCACGAGCCCGGTCACCGTCGCGCGCTTTGTAGATTCCGGCCGGTGCCCACCGCGACGAAGTCTGCGCGGTCCACCCGGCGCCGTGCGGAGTTCGCCGTCGTGGCGGTCGTCCTCTACGCCGCCTGTGCGCTCTGGGCGACTTGGCCCGCAAGCCGTCACGTGGAGGGCCACTACCTCGCGCGGCCCGCGGCCGGGTTCGGCGAGGCCGCGGCCGGTGACCATCTGCAGTTGGGCTGGGACTTCTGGCTCGTCGGCCACCAGCTCGGACGGGGCGCGTCGCCGCTGGCCGATCCGTACTCGTTCCGGCCCGAGGCCGAGGCGCCGCCCAACCTCCAGGGCTGGCTGCTCGGTCTGCCGTACTGGCTCCTCTCCACCGCCCTCGGCGACGTCTGGGCCTACGACCTCGTGGTGCTCCTCTCGTTCGTGCTCGCAGGCGGCTTCGCGTCCTGGTGGCTGTGCGCGCTGGACGTCCGCTGGCCCGCGGCCCTGGTCGGCGGAGCGGTCTTCTGCCTGATGCCGTACCGCGTGGGGCAGTCGACCGGACACCTGCTGGGCCTGATCGCGTTCCTCCTCCCGGCGGTGCTGCTGGCGCTCGAGCGGCGGCGCTTCGTGCCCGCCGCGCTCGCGCTCGCGGCCATCCCTCTCTCCGGCCAGCTCCATCTCGCGCTCGGCGCGATCCCCCTCGCGCTCGGGTACGCGTGGGCACGGCTGCCACGCGACCAGTGGTGGAAGGCCGGTGCCGGCTGTGGCACGGCGGTGGTCGGCGGACTGCTCGTCCAGCGGTGGGCGGTCTCGGGCTCGATCGGCACGGGACGCTCGTTCGCACAGGTCGGGCGCTACTCCGCGGAGCTGTCCGACTTCCTCGCGCGGCGGGTGGGAAGCGGGGTCGAGGAGCTCGTCTTCCTGGGGTGGCTGACGCCACTCCTGGCTGTCGCAGGGCTGATCGCGATCCGACGGAAGCGAGGCCTCGCCGTCCTCCTGGGTCTTGCCGCGCTCGTGCCGTGCCTGCTCGCGCTCGGCGCGAACCTCCCCGGCTACGAGACGCTCTGGCGGCTCGTTCCCGGCCTCGACTCGACCCGTGTCCCCGAGCGCCTCATGCCGATCGCGTGCCTCGCGCTCGCGGCCCTCGCCGCGCTCGGCCTCGACGCCAGCCTGACAACGCTTGTGTTGAATCAACACAAGCCCCGTGCGCCGATCGCCGGCGTGGTCACGGCCCTCGCGCTCGTCGTGGTCGCGCTCGACCTCCGGGTGCCGGTGTTCGGAGCGGTCGCTGCCGACGAGCCAAGCCCGGCGTACGCCGCGATCCGCGGCGAGGGCCGCCTGCTCGAGCTGCCCGTGTTCCGCCCCGACCTCCACTACGGCAGCGTCTACCTCGCCTACGCGCGCCAGAGCCCCCGGGAGCGCCCCCAGGGCTACTCGACCCTCGCCCCGCCCGCCGCCGACCGCCTCGCGCGCGACCTGCGCGGGCTCTCGTGCGGACGCGGCGAGATCCCGGCGGGGCTCGGGATCCGGTTCGTCGTGGTCCACCGCGGGCTGTACGGCCAGAGCCGGTTCTTCGGCGCCGGCTGTGCCGGGCAGGCGGAGGCAATGCTCCGCGCGGACGGGTGGCGCCTGCTCGCCCGCGACGGCCCGATCGCCTCGTATGGCCGCTAGCCGCCCCGGTCGTGCACGCGGCCGCCGGCGCCGCCGAGCGTCCGTGCCACGGCGGCCAGGGTCGCGCGCCACCGCTCCTCGGGAAGGGGCGGCAGGACGTCGTCCCAGATCGCGGCGAAGCTGCCCCGGAGCTGCGGCATCCGGGCGGGCCGCGCCATGAACCAGAAGTGGAGATGCTCGCTCCCGTCGCCCCAGCGGCAGACGTGCACCCGCCCGATCTCGCCGACGGAATCGACCGCGCGCTCGACGCGGACGAGCAACGGCCCGAGCTCCGCCTGGCGGGCGGGCGGAAGCCCGTCGAGGTCGCAGTGCTCGCGCGGGAAGAGGATCACGATCACGGGCAGCCCGCTCGGCCTCGCGAGCGGCGCCACGACCCAGTGGTCGTCACTCCAGATCGCATCTGCGTCGCCCTGGGCGCACCGCCAGCACTCCGATCCGCCCGCACCGTGCCGTGGCGACTCGTCGGCGGGCGGCAGCAGGGCTCGCGTCCGAAGCTCGCCCTCGAAGGGGAACGTCTCCCACTCGTCGAGCGGCGGCAGCGGGAGGCGGCCCTCGGGATCCGCGGCGACGAGAGCGCGGCGGTAGAGCTCCTCGGCGGGCTCGCCCACGCGGCCTCGCCCGCTATGCGCCGAGCGGCACGAGCTCGAAACGGTCGACGTCCACGAGGCCGCGGTCGGTGAGCTTCAGCGACGGGATCACCGAGAGCGCGAGGAACGCAAGCGTCAGGAACGGCGTCGCGCCGCTCCAGCCGAGCGCGTGGGCGGCGTCGTTGCACGCCCTGCTCCGGGAGACGACCACGTCGAGGGGCTGGTCGGAGAGGAGGCCGGCGACCGGCAGTGGGCACTCCGCGCGCACCCGCCCTCCCTCGACCGCGACGATCCCGCCTCCGCACTCGGCCAGGCGGGCGATCGCGAAAGCCATGTCGTCGTCGTCCGCCCCGACCACGACCAGGTTGTGCGCGTCGTGTGCGACGGTCGAGGCGAGCGCACCCCGGCGCAGGCCCGAGCCGGCGAGGAAGCCGAAGCCGATGCGCCCCGTCCCGAGGTGCCGCTCGACCACGGCGAGCTTGACGAGGTCGCGCTCCGGATCCGAGACCGCGCGCCCGTCCACCACCCGCGGCTCGCGCTCGAGCGACTCCGTCACGACCTGGTCCGGGATCAGCCCGATGACGCGGGCGGGACCGCCCGACCACGGGATCGCGAGCTCTGCGGCGGTGACGGGCCTCACGCGCACGGTCTGACGGACCCACTCCGGGACGACCGCCGCGGGAACCGTCTCCACGGGACGCCCCCGCTTGAGGACGATCTCCGGGACGAACCCCTCCAGATCCGGGAGCAGCAGGAGGTCTGCCACGTAGCCCGGTGCGACGGCGCCGTGCTGCGGGAGCCCGTGCCACTGCGCCGGGTGGAGGGAGGCCATCAGGATCGCGTCGGCTGGGTCGACTCCGGCCGCGACGGCGTCTCTCACCATGCCGTTCACGTGGCCGTTGTCGGCGATGTCCTCGGGATCGCGATCGTCGGTGCAGAACGCGATCCGCCCGGGGCCGTACTCCCTCACCAGCGGCAGCAGCGCCTGCAGGTTGCGCGCCATCGACGCCTCCCTGATCAGCAGCCAGATGCCCGCGCGCAGGCGCTCCCGCCCCTCCTCGAGGGTCAGCATCTCGTGGTCGGAGCGGATGCCCGCCGCCGCGTACGCCTGCAACCCCCTGCCGAGCACGCCCGGGGCGTGGCCGTCGACGTGCTCGGCGCCCTCGAGCGCGAGCTTGGCGAGCTCCCCCTCGTCGCCCGCGATCACGCCGGGGAAGTTCATCATCTCCGCGAGGCCGAGCACGCGCTTGCGGCGCATGAGCGCCTCGAGATCCCCGAGCTCGAGCGGCCGTCTCGGCGACTCGAACGACGACGCGGGCACGCACGACGACGCCATGAAGAAGACCTCGAGCTGGAGACCGGCCGAGGCGTCGTGGAGCCAGTGCACGCCGTCCGTGCCAAGCACGTTCGCGATCTCGTGTGGATCCGCGACGACCGCGGTCGTCCCCATCGGCAGGACGAGGCGGGCGAACTCGTCGACGAGCAGCTTGGTCGACTCGAGGTGCATGTGCGCGTCGATGAAGCCGGGGACGACGTAGCGGCCGGCCGCGTCGACGGTCTCGCGGCCTTCGTACGAGCCGAGGCCCGCGATCACGCCGTCGACGATCGCGACGTCCACCTCGAGCCATTCGCGGGTGAAGACCGAGAGCACCCGGCCGCCACGAACGACGACGTCGGCGGGCTCGTCACCACGGGCGACGGCCAGGCGACGGACGAGGTCGGACATCGTCCCGCACGATATAGCCCGATGACTTTCGCTCGCGGCCGCAGTCTCTGGTTCCGAGGCGACGCCGCCAGTCGCCGACCGTCAACGAGAAGGAGGGCACACCATGCCCGGTCAGATCGTCCACATCGAGATCCCCGCCGACGACACGGAGCAGGGACGCGCGTTCTGGGGCTCGCTCTTCGGGTGGGAGTTCGAGGCCTTTCCGGGCCCGTCCGAATACCACATGACCCGGATCAGCGACCAGACGGGCGCGGCGATCACGAACATGGAATCCGGGAAGCGCGGGACACGCGCGTACTTCGACGTCGAGGACATCAACGCCGGCGCGAAGCGCGTGCGTGAGCTCGGTGGGCACGCCGACGACCCGGCGCCCGTGCCGAGCATGGGCTGGTTCGCGACGTGCACGGACCCGCACGGGAACGAATTCGGCCTCTGGCAGAACGACACCTCGGCCCCGAATCCAGCCGCGTAGCTCGTTGGGCCGGGCGGGCACCGTGGGAGCCAGGTTCCGGCGTCGAGCGCCACCCGTGAGGCGCTCACGTGCGAGCTACATGCCCATCGCGTGGTAGCCGGCGTCGACGTAGAGCGTCGTGCCGGACACGTTCTTCGCGTCGTCCGAGAGGAGGTACGCGGCTGCGGCGCCGCAGTCGCCCGCCTCGATGTGGCGGCGGAGCGGCGCGCGCTCGACGAACATCTCCTCCATCGTCGTGAAGCCGGCGATCGAGCGGGCGGCGAGCGTCCGCACGGGGCCGGCCGAGATGGCGTTCACGCGGATCCCGTGTGCCCCGAGGTCCCAGGCGAGGTAGCGCATCGAGGCGTCGAGCGTGGCCTTCGCGACGCCCATCACGTTGTAGTGCGGCACGGCGCGGACGCCGCCGAGATACGTCATGGTCACGATCGAGCCGCCGCCGCGCTCGGCCATCAGCGGCTCGGCCCGCCTCGCGCAGGCGACGAGCGAGTAGGCGCTGATGTCGACCGCCATCCAGAACCGGTCCCGCGGAGTGTCGGTGAATCGTCCCTCGAGGTCCTCCGCGGCCGCGAATGCGACCGAGTGCACGAGCACGTCGAGCCCACCGCCGAACGCGTCGGCGACCTCGGCGAACACCCTGTCGAGGTCGTCGTCGGAACGGACGTCGCACTCCGTGACGAGCTTCGTGTCGACCGTCGCCGCGAGGTCGCGCACGGAGTTCTCGATGCGCTCGCCCTGGTATGTGAAGGCGAGCTGTGCGCCCTCCGCCGCGAGCCGCTCGGCGATCGCCCACGCGATCGAGCGCTTGTTCGCGACGCCTAGCACGAGCGCCTGCTTTCCCTCGAACCGGCCGGCCATGCGCCGATCCTAAACCGGCGGAGCCCGAGCCCGCCCCGGCGACGGGGCAAGTTACAACTTGTAACTTGCACTGCTCGTGACCCCCGCCGGGCCTGCGGCGCACGTCCACCAGGAGCCACCGGCGTGTACCGCAAGTTGCAACTTGTAACTTGCACTGCTCGTCATCGCCGCCGCCCCGCAGCGCACGACGAGCAGCCGCCCGCCGACGCGGGCCACAAGTTACAACTTGTAACTTGTCAACTGCTCGTCACCGCCGCCGGCCGCGCAGCGCACGACGACCAAGCGTCCGCCGACGCGGGCCGCAAGTTACAACTTGTAACTTGCACGCGCGTGGCGTCCTCCCCGCCCCCCGACGAGCACGGCCTAGCCACGGCAGCCGACCGCCGCGTCGCGGTCGTGACCGGCGCCTCGTCGGGGATCGGAGAGGCGACCGCGCGGCTGCTCGCGCGGCGCGGGTGGTGGTGCGTCCTCGTCGCCCGCCGGGAGGACCGGCTGCGTGCGCTCGCGGCGGAGATCGGAGGCGAGGTCGAGCTTTGCGACGTCGCCGACCGCGACCAGGTGGACGCCCTCGCGGCGCGGATCCTCGACCGGCACCCCGCGGTGCACCTGCTCGTGAACAACGCCGGGATCCCCGCACGCGGCACGTTCCTCGCGGTCGACCTCGACCTCGTCCGCCGGGTTATCGAGGTGAACTACCTCGGCGGCGTCTGGTGCACGCGTGCCCTCATGCCCGGCCTGCGCGCCGCGGCCGAGGCGGGCGGCGCGCACGTCGTGAACCTCGTCTCGGTCGCGGGCACCGCGGCGTTCGCGCCCGCGGGGGCGTACGCCGCCGCGAAGCACGCCCAGCTCGCGTTCTCCCGTTCGCTCGCGGCCGCGCTCCGCGGGAGCGGGATCTCGGTCCACGCGGTGCTCCCGGGGTTCGTCGAGACGGAGGGGTTCCCGCAGAAGGGCGTGCTCAAGAGCCGGCTCCTCGGCCGGTTCGTGATCCAGCCGCCGCGGGTCGCGGAGGCCGTCCTCGGCGCGGTCGAGAAGGGGAAGGCCGAGGTGACCGTGCCCTGGTTCCCGTACCGGATGATCTCGGTCGTGCAGGCGGTCGCACCCCGGGTGGTCGGACGCTTCTCGGGCATGTCGGACTACAGGCCCGGATCCGTCTAGGGCGCCCGGAAGTCCGCCTCGGCCGTCAGCGCACGGTCGTTCAGGCGCTCGATCCACTCCGCGAACAGCGGGTCGACGATCGTGTACCCGCCACCCTCGCGCTCCTCGATCTCCGCGGTCGCCGCGAGACGCGGGACGGCGCGCCGGACGACGTCCTTCGTCAGCTCGAGCCGCCGCAACGCGGCCGTCCGGTACGGGGCGCCGTCGCCGAGCAGCAGCGCCCTCAGGGTCTTCTGCTGCGACACGTCCAGGCCGCGCCACTGCGCGTCGAACTCCGGCTCGAGCTCGCGCAGCGCGGCGAGGTGCGCCGCGCCCCAGCTCTCGAGTGTCCCCTCCTCGCCCTGACGCACCTCCTCCCACAGGCGGTGCGCGAGCAGCATCGCCCGCTGGGGATGACCGCGAGCCGCCCTCAGCAGGGGGCCCAGGGCTTCGCCGGCCCGGCGGCCCGTCAGCTCGAAGCGCTCGGCCACGTAGGCGGCGAGGTCACCGTCCGCGAGGCGCCCGAGTCGCATGGGCACCGCCGAGCCGTACAGCGGCCGCTCCTTCGTCTCGAACAGGAGCCGCATCAGCGCCGGCTCGGAGCCCGCGAACACGTACGACGCGACCTCCCCGTGGTGCTGGATGTGGCTGCGGACGAGGCCGTCGAGACCGTCGATCCGGCCGATGTCCTGGAACTCGTCGAACGCGATCAGCGCGCGGTAGCCGCCGGAGGCCTCGAGCCGCAGCGGCAGCTCGAGCAGCGCGTGCAGCGCGGGCAGCGGATCCGAGGTCGGCTCGAGCTGGAGCCGCGCGCTGATCCCGAGGGCCCCCAGCGAGAGGCCGACCCCCGTCCGCTGCAGGAACCCCTCGATCCTCGAGCGGAGCTCGCCCTTGAGCTGCTTCGCGTAGGCCCGCTCGAGCCGTACGGTCACGTCGGCGACGGAGGACACCCGGTAGAGGTCGACGAGGATGGGGATCAGGCCCTCGTCGCGCTCGCCGTCGTGCAGCGCGCGCTTCAGCAGGCTCGTCTTGCCGTACTTGCGGGGGGCGTAGAGGCGGACGTAGTGGCCGCCGACCGCGTTGCGCAGCAGCCGACGAACCTCGTCCTCGCGGTCGACGACGTCCTCCGGTGCGACGGGGCGCGAGTAGACGAACGGGTTGACGTCCACGATCATGCGCCTCACAGGCTACCGTCTTTTCGCCTGTCTGACTACCAGACGGCAGCCGGTCGGGCGACCTCAGGTGCGTTTGTGCGCCACGTACCAGCCGAGCTCGACGTCGTACGACGCCGGCGCCATGCGTGCGACGCGCTCCCGCTCCTCGCCCTCCAGGCCGACCAGGTCGAGGTACTCCTCCATGTCGCGCCGCTCGCGGACGACCTCGTTCGCGGTCACGGTGAGGTCGTTCGCCTCGAGGTAGCCGCGGATGTCCGCGTCGGGGAGCAGCCGAGTGTGCGACGGGTCGCGGGCGCGCTCGAAGCGGTCGAGCTCGAGGCTGCGCATCGGATCGACGTCCCCGAGCTGATCGGCGAGCAGGATCCGCCCGGCCGGGCGGGTCACCCGGGCGAGCTCCGCGACGACGAGCTCGGGCCGCGGAACGTGGTGGAGGACCCGCAGGCACCCGACGAGGTCGAAGTCGCCGTACGGGAACGGCACGGCGGCAGCGTCGCCGACCACGAACGTGCAGCCGGGCGGTGCATCCTCGCGCGCGGCCGCGACGTACTCCTCGGAGGCGTCGACGCCGACGACCTGCCCGACGTGCGGTGCGAGCGCGTACGCGAGCGCCCCCGTTCCGCAGCCCACGTCGAGCGCACGCTCGTCTCCGCGGAAGGGCGCCAGCAGCGCGGCGACGTGCGCCTCGAGGGCCTCGCGCCGGGCGGCCTGGAGCGCGCGCCGCCGCTCGACCAGGTCAGCCATCGGCCAGCACCCTCTCCGCCCGTCCGGGTGAGACGCGGATGCCGCACGCGAGCTCGTAGCCGATGGTCTCGGCCACCCTGGCGTGCTGTTCGAGCGTCACGCCGTCGCCGACCAGCGTGACCGCCGTCCCACGCTCGGCTGGACGCGGGAGCCGGACGGCGAGCGCGTCCATCGAGACGGTCCCGACGACGGGCACGCGCGCGTCGCCGACGACGAGCTCGGTCCCCGTCATGTCGCGGCGGAAGCCGTCCGCGTAGCCGACCGGGACGATGCCGATCCAGGTGTCCTCCGTCGCCACGAAGCGACGACCGTACCCGGTGCTCTCCCCGGCGCGCAGCAGGCGAACCTGCTCGAGCCGCGACTCCCACCGGAGGGCGGGCCGTGAGCCCGAAGCGGCCGGCGTCCTCGCCGACCGGATCGATGCCGTAGAGGGCGATCCCGCAGCGCGTCGCGTCGAGGCGAGCCTGCGGCATCAGGAGCGCCGCCGCGCTGTTCGCCGCGTGACGGACGCAGCGTCCGGCGTAGGGCTCCGTCGCCTCGAGGAAGCGCTCGAGCTGCCCGTACGCGAACGCCGGGTCGGTGTCCGCCGTCGCGAAGTGCGTCATCAGCCCCACCACGGACGGGCCGGGCGACCCGAGCTCCGAGAGCCCCCAGCGTCCCATGCCTGTGTCGAGCTTGAGGTGGAGCGGCAGCCCCTCGGGAAGCCGGTCGTCCACCACCGCGAGCTCGAGCCGGGCCTCCCGCGCGCCGCGCGTCTCGTCCGGGCCGGTCGGGCCGAGGACGAGGATCCTGGCCTCGGGCAGCGCAGCCCTCAGCGGGATCGCCTCGCCGACCGTGGCGACGCAGAGGGCGCGAGCACCGCCGTCGAGGGCTGCTCTGGCGACGTCGAGAGCGCCGTGCCCGTAGCCGTCCGCCTTCACGACGGCCCAGAGCTCCGCCGGGCCCACGATCCCCGCGAGCGCGCCGGCGTTGTGGCGGATCGCGCCGAGGTCGATCGTGACTTGCGAGCGTCGCATCGGCCGCATTCTCGCGCCCGGCGGTGCCCGCGGGCTACTGGAAGACGACTTCGCAGTTGCGGAACGTGTCGATTCCGGGCCCGCCGATGCAGACGTCGAAGCCGCCGCCGGCGTTGATGTTGTCGTTCCCGGCCCCGCCGAGGATGCAGTCCGACTTGCCGCCGGTGACGATCCTGTCGTCCCCGGGCGTGCCCAGCGTCAGCGCCGCCCCGCCGGCGCCGCCCCCGCCCTGCGACGGCCGGACCTCCCCGAGGTCGAGCGCCGCGCACTCGGGGGGCTTGAGGTCGTTCGCGGTGATCGCGCGCTGGCCCCACCCCACGAAGCTCGGCTCGACGACGTTGGTCGCGGTGGTCGCGACGCCCGTCAGGAGGACGAGGCCGACCACGGGCGCGAGCAGCACGCGCGGGGGCGTCACCACGACGCGCTGGGGAGCGGGTCGGTCGGACGGGGCACCCGCCCGTCCCGGTAGCGGTACACCGCGATCCCGTCGTCCACGAGGTAGACGTCGTCGCCGTTCTCGGTCACGTGGAGGATGACGCGCCCGTATGCGTCTGCGATTCTCGCGAGGGCGTCGATGTCGTCGACCTCGGTGACCCAGCGCTCGTCGGGAATCACCGCGCGCGCCTGGACGATGCGCGATCCGTGCCGCATCGCGATCCGCGACGCGGGGGCGCCATCCGTGCCCGCGACGAGCAGCGCGCCGCCCACGAGCAGCACGGCGAGCGACGCGGCGACCCCGAGCCACCCCAGCGTCCGTGCCTGGTCGACGGTGAGGGAGAGGGATCCCACGCCGAGAGCCGCGGGCACGATCTCCGTCCCGGGCTCGACACGTCGCGCCGCGAACGGCGCCGCCGCTCCGGGCGGAGCGCCGACGGCCGGCAGCGGCCGCAGCGTCGTCCCGTCGTACGAGAGCACGAGGCTCGGCGCGAACGACTCGTCGACGCGTGTCGCGCCGGCCGTCCCCGACACGTCGACGTGCGGACGGAGCTCGACTGTGATCCCTGCGAGTGGAGCGGCCGTCAGCTCCCGCGCCTGGAGGACGAGCTCCTCGAACGCGGAGACGTCGAACAGCCCCTCCGCCCTCGCGACGGTGCCGTCGAAGGAGTGGGCGGGGGAGATCGGCAGGATTCGCTGCCAGCCCGTGGTGTCCCGCACCACCGCGTCCAGGCGAGTCGAGCCGTGCACGTCCGCGGGCTGTCGGGTGTCGAACCGGTACGCGAACGCGACCAAGAGCGTGTCCACGAGCCGGGTGAAGACCGGCATCCCCGTCTCGACGGCGCCCGAGGGGTACACGGGATCGGGCTCGGTGGTCGCGGAGTACGAGAACCGGCCCTCGTGGGCGTAGAGCTCGTCGATCGGCCGGATGGACGTCCCGCTCGCCGCGTGCGCGGCGACGCCGAGCGCGACGAAGATCGCCAGCGTGACCGCCCCGACCGTCGCGAACGCTCGCCCCACGGTCCCGACGATCGCCGGCACCGGCGCCGCGGGCGCCCCCGGCAGCGCGACCAGCGGACGGACACCCGGCGGCCGACTCCGTGGGAGCTCACGCCGGCCGCCCAGCCCGACCAACACGAGCAGGGCGAGTAGGAGCCCGAGATGGAGCGGCTGCTTCAGCCAGGCGAGAACCGTGCCCGCGCCCGGGACGGCGAACCACAGCTCGCCGACGACCTCGTCCCGGGCGGGGCGGACAGGGTCGACGAAGTCGTTGTTGTCACCCTTCGTCACGAACCGCCCACCACGCTCGCCAATGACGCGGTGGAGCACGCGGGCGCCGGTCTCGCGGTCCTCGTAGAGGACGACCTCTCCGACGTGGTAGGAAGGCTTGGCGCGCGCGACGACGAGATCGCCTCCCTCGAGCCGGGGCTCCATGGAGTTCCCGGAGAGGACGGCGTAGGAGGTCGGGCCGCCGAGTTGGGAGGGGCCGAGGAGCCACCAGCCGACCGCGAGGAGGATGGCGGTGGCAGCGAGGCCGAGACCGGTGCGGGGCGAGATTCGCATCGAGGGAGACCCGTGCGGCCGGGGTCGGGCGAACCCCCGGCCGCGTTCCGGTCGTTCGCTCAGTCGGCCGCCGCGACCGTCAGCTGGACTGCGGCCTGCGCGTCGCCGGTGACGGGACAGGACCACGTGGCCCCGCCGTCCGTGCACGACGCCCACGTGCCCATCCCGGTGATCTTCGCCTCGGCCGTCGTGGCGGTGTCGGGCGAGAGGGCGAACTCGACGCCCGTGATCTGCGCGGGGTTGCTGTCGTCGAGCGTGTAGCTGATGCTCGACACGTCGTAGCCGCTGATCGTGCCGGTACCGGCTCCCGCACGGCCGGCATCGGTGCCGCCGTTGAACGTGAGGCCCGCCGCATACGCGAACGCCGTCGTGCCGAGCACGAATGCCAGCAGGGCGAGCACGATGATGCGCCGCCTGCGCTTCCTTCCGATCATGTCTGCTCCTTGCAGAGGGATTGACTGGAGACAGGTCGGGTTTCGGCCGCACGCGGGTGCTCCCCCTCCCCCGGACGGGGTAACTCGTGGTGAGCTCGCGATCTCGCGGGTGTCAGCCCAGCGCGCGCGGGAGCGCGGCGACGACGTCCGACGCGACGAGGCCCGCCTGGTGCGGTGCCGAGGCGGCCGCCAGCCCGTGCGCGACGGCGGCCGCGACCGCGGCGTCGGTAGCGTCGAGGCGCTTTGCGAGGAACGCGCCCACGACGCCGGTCAGCACGTCGCCGGTGCCCGCGGTCGCGAGAGACGGCGGCCCCAGGTCGCAGACGACCGTTCGGCCGTCGGGGGCGCGGACGATCGTGTCGGCGCCCTTCAGCAGGACCACCGCACCGAAGCGGTCGGCACAGCGGGCCGCTGCCTCGAGCCGGTGCGACGCCACCCACTCCGAGCCGGTGTCGAGCAGCCGGGCGAGCTCGCCCGCGTGCGGGGTCAGCACCGTGGGCGCCGGCCGGTCGAGCGGCTCGAGCCCGAAGAGCGCGTCCGCGTCCACGACCGCGGGGCACTCCGCGTGCGCGAGCAGCTCGCGGACGAGCGTGTGTGCCTCCTCCGAGCGCCCGAGCCCCGGGCCGACGGCGAGCGCCGACGCGCGCTCGAGGTCGGGGGCGAGCGTCTCGAGCGCGGTCTCGTACGCGAAGCCTCGCTTGACCGGCTCGAGCGCGAGCACCTCGACCGCGGCGAGGCTCTCCTGCGGCACCGCGAGCGTCACGTACCCCGCGTCGGCCCGGAGCGCCGCCGTGGCCGCGAGCACCGGTGCCCCCGTCGTCCCGGGCGCGCCCCCGACCACGAGCAGAGTGCCTGCCGTGAACTTCGAGTCGCCGACGGCGCGGAGCGGCACGAGGCCGAGCACCGCCGGCGTCGCGCGGACGACCGCGGTCGGCGCGTCCTCGAGGCCGATCGGCGCGACGACGACGCGCCCCGCGTGGAACCGGCCGGGGGCGACGGCCAGGCCGACCTTCGCGCCGTGGAAGGTGACGGTCACGTCGGCCTCGACCGCCGCACCGGCTATCTCGCCGGTGGACGCGTCGACGCCCGACGGCAGGTCGACCGACACCACCGGCGCGCCGCTCGCGTTGATCCGCTCGATGAGCGCCGCGGCCTCGGCGCGGGGAGCGCCGTGGAATCCCGTGCCGAAGAGCGCGTCCACGACGACGTCGGCACCGCTCGGGTCGCTCGTCTCCTCCGCCTCGCGACCCGCCTGGCGGAGGAGGGCGGCCGCGATCCTCCCGTCGCCTCCGTTGGCGCCGCCGCCGCAGACGACGGCGAAGCGGCGCGCGTCGGGATACGCACGGATGCACTCGTCGGCGACCGCTCGGCCCGCGCGGTCCATCAACTCGGGCGCCGTTTCGGGGTACCCCGGATAGCGCATCTCCGCGGCCCGCATCTCCTCCGCGCTGTAGAGCGGCTCGTGCATCAGGCGGCGCGCAGAGGAGACGGCGGGTGGTCGAGGTCCGCGACGCACGTGGCGCCGGCCATCGTGTGGGAATGCGTCAGCGAGACGTCGATCTCTCGCGCCCCGACGCGCTCCGCCCAGCGGAGCGTCCTGCCGGAGAGCGTCACCCCGGGCTTCGGCGGCCCGACGATCTCGATCTCCTTCCACGTGAACAGCACGCCGCAGCCGAGCGCTTTCCCGACCGCCTCCTTGCCGCAGAAGCGCGCGGCGTACGACTCGGCCGGATTGCGGCGCGACTCGCAGTACTCCTGCTCCGCGGGCGTGAAGCACCTGTCCCGGAAGCCGGGCCGCTCGAGCGCGAGCCTGATCCGCTCGATCTCGATCAGGTCGGTGCCCACCCGGACGCTCACCGGCTGTCGAGCAGACCCGGCAGGTCTGCGATCGAGCTGAGCACGACGTCGGGGTTGAGGCCGAGCCCCTCGAGCGTGTCCGGCCGGAACTTCCCGGTGCGGACGAGCGCCGTCCGCATCCCGAAGAGCTGCGCGGCGCGCATGTCGGCCTCGGGGTCGTCCCCGACGAGCCAGGTGCGCTCGGGCTCCGCCCCGAGTGCGTCGAGCGCGGCGGCGAAGTACGCGGGGCTCGGCTTCCCGAGCACGACGGCCTCGACCCCGGTCGCGTACTCCAGACCGGCGACGAACGCGCCCGCGTCGAGGAGCGGCCCGCGGCTCGTCTGCCACCACCGGTTCTTGTGCAGGCAGTAGAGCTCCGCGCCGAGCTGGATCTCGGCGAAGGCGCGCGCGAGGTTCATGTAGCGGAACACCTGGTTCGGCTCGAACGTCTCGTCGCAGCCCCCGACCAGCACGGCCTCGGCCCCCTCGCCGACGAGCTCGAGCGCCTCGAGATCGGGCACGACGCCGCTCATGACGAGCGCGAAGACCCGCTTCCCGCGGAGCTCGTGCTCGGCGGCGCCGGCGGGCGTCTGGAGCTCGTCCTCCGTGAGCTCGAAGCCGAGCCCGGACAGCTCCTCGGTGAGCTGCGCGCGCGGTCGCGTCGAGTTGTTCGTCACGAACCGCAGCGCGTGACCGGCGGCGCGGAGGCGTGCGACCGCGTCCTGGGCACCGGGGATCGCCTCGCCGGAGACGTGCAGCACCCCGTCGACGTCCAGGAGAATGCACGCCATGGAGGGGCAGTCTATTCGGGTCACCCGCTCGGTCTCCATCCCGCTGTCGGAGATCCAGCTCCGCGTGTCGCGCTCGTCCGGGCCGGGCGGCCAGCACGCGAACACCGCCGAGACCCGCGTCGAGGCAGTCTTCGACGTCGACGCCTCGACCGCGCTCACGGAGCGGCAGAAGCGCCGGGTCGTGGCCGCGGCCGGCCGCGTCGTGCGCGCCGTCGCCCAGGACGAACGCAGTCAGGCGAGGAACCGCGAGCTCGCGCTCGAGCGACTGACTGCGAAGCTCCGCGCCGCACTCCACGTCGAGCGGCGCCGCGTCCCGACCCGCCCGACGAAGGGCTCCGTGGAGCGCCGGCTCGAGGGCAAGCGGCGGCGCGCGGCCGTCAAGCGGAACCGCACGGCGCCGCCGGACGGGTGAGACGCCGCTTGTGTTGAATCAACACAAGCCCCTGACCGCCGACCGCATCGCGCCGCTGCTCCGGGGTCGGTTCGGCCGGCCGTACCTCTGGTCGGAGACGTACACCTCGACCCAGGACGTCCTGCGCGACACCGGGCTGCCGGAGGGAGCGCTCGCGGTGACCGAGCACCAGACCGCGGGCCGCGGGCGGGCGGGCCGGCACTGGGAGGACGAGCCCGGCACGGCTCTGCTCCTGTCGTTGCTCCTGCGGCCGCCGGCGGGGGCCGAGGCGGCGCAGCTGTCGCTCGTCTGCGCGCTCGCGGTCGCCGAGACGGTCGAGCGCACGACCTGCGTCGGCACGCGCGTGAAGTGGCCGAACGACGTGCTCGTCGAGGATCGCAAGCTCGCAGGAATCCTGCTCGAGGGCAGGGAGCAGACGGTCGCGTGCGGGATCGGGCTCAACGTCAACCAGGACGCCGCTTCGCTGGCGCGCGCTGCGCGGCTGCCCGCCGCCTCCCTCCGCACCGTCACGGGACACGAGCACGACCGCGCCCCGCTGCTCGCCCTCCTGCTCGAGCTGCTCGAGGCCCGCTACGACGGATGGTGCCGCGACGGCCTCGCTCCGCTCCTCCCGGAGCTCGAGCGGAGAGACGCGCTCCGCGGGCGCACGGTCACGGTCGGCGACGCCGCGGGTGTCGCCTCCGGGATCGCGCCCGACGGCCGGCTCCGCGTGCGCGCGGACGACGGCACGACGGTGCTCGTCGGAAGCGGCGAGGTCGCAGTGGGAGGCGAGCGCCGCCCGACGGTGTCCGACTGAGGTCGGACCCCTGCCGGAGCACTCCGAGCTACGAGTCGCGCGACCGCACGTGCCCGAAGCCGAAGCGCCCCTTCACGCAGAGGTTGCCGAGGGTCACGTCGTGGTCGGCCGGGCTCGTCACCTTGACGATCGTGTTGTCCTGGACGTGCAGCTCCAGCGAGCAGCCGACGCCGCAGTAGGGGCAGATGGTCTCGGTGACGGTCTGCTCGTCCTCGCGCCAGTCGCCCGCGCCGCGCAACTCGTGCTCCGAGCGGAACATCAGCGCGCCGGTCGGGCAGACCGCGATGCAGTTCCCGCAGTAGACGCACGCCGACTCGGGCAGCGGCGTGTCGAGCTCGGTCGAGATCCGCGCGTCGAAGCCACGCCCGGCGACGTGGATCGCGAACGTGTTCTGGTGCTGGTCGCCGCAGGCGTCGACGCACTTGTAACAGAGGATGCACTTCGAGTAGTCGCGCACGTACAGCTCGTTGTCGACCTTCACCGGCTGGTGCACGGTCGCCGCCGTGCGCCCGTCGGGCGCCACGTGACGGCCCGCGCGGGCGTGGTCGCGGCCTTCGCTCGCGGGCGCGGGCGGGCCGAAGCGCTGCGGCTCGGCCGTGTAGCGGTCGAGGTAGTCGTTCGCGACCGGCGTGGTCGAGAGGTCGACGGAGGAGGCGAGGAGCTCGAGCACGAGCTTGCGGGAGAGCCGGACGCGCTCCGAGTCGGTGCGCACCTGCATGCCCTCCTCGGCCTTGCGCGAGCACGCGGGCGCGAGCACGCGGGCGCCCTCCAGCTCGACGACGCACACGCGGCAGACGTTCGTGGGTCGGAGGGTCTCGCCGTAGCAGAGCGTCGGCGTCTCGATGCCGAGCGTCCGGCATGCGTCGAGGATCGTCGCGCCCTCGAAGACGCGCACCGCCTGCCCGTCGACCTCGAGCTCCACCATCCGCCGCGGGGCGAGCAGCCCGGTCACGCGGCACCGTTCCCGAACACGTGCAGGCGGCCGATCGCGGACTCGACCGCGCTCGACGCCGTCTGGCCGAGCCCGCAGATGGAGGCGTCGCGCATGCACTGCCCGACCTCCTCGATCAGCGCGAGCTCGCGCTGCACGCCGCCGCGAGGCTCCCCGGCCAGGAGCCGTGCGAGAGCCTCCTCCTGACGCACCGTGCCGACACGGCAGGGCACGCACTGCCCACAGGACTCGTCGCGGAAGAACGCCGCGATCCGCAGGAGCAGGCGGCCGAGGTCGACCGTGTCGTCGAGCACGAGCACGACCCCCGAGCCCAGAGTCGTCCCCGCCGCGCGGGTCCCCTCGAACGTGAGGGGGACGTCGAGCTCGTCCGGCGCGAGAAAGCTGCCCGCCGCCCCGCCCACGAGCACCGCCTGGAGCGCCCGCCCGCCGCGCACCCCGCCGGCGAGCTCGAGCACGTCGCGGACGGTCGCGCCGAAGGCGACCTCGTACGTGCCCGGCCGCTCGACGTGGCCGGAGAGGCAGAGCAGCTTCGTCCCCGTCGAGCCCTCCGTGCCGACGCCGGCGAACGCAGGCCCCGAGCCGAGCACGATCTCGAGCACGTTGACGAGGGTCTCGACGTTGTTCACGACCGTCGGCTTGCCGAAGAGCCCGGCCTCGACCGGGAACGGCGGCTTGTTGCGCGGCTCGCCGCGCCGTCCCTCGATCGACTCGAAGATCGCGGTCTCCTCGCCGCAGATGTAGGCGCCTGCGCCGCGCCTGAGCTCGATCTCGAACGAGAACCCCTCGCCCATCACATCCTGGCCGAGGAACCCGCGCAGGCGTGTTTCGGCGAGCGCGTGCTCCAGAGCGTGCAGCGCCTCCGGGTACTCGCCGCGCAGGTAGACGTACCCGCGCTCGCAGCCCGTCGCATACGCGGCGATCGTCATCGCCTCCACGAGCGCGTACGGGTCACCCTCCAGCAGCACACGGTCCTTGAACGTCCCCGGCTCGGACTCGTCCGCGTTGCAGACGAGGTAGTGCGGGCGCGCCGGCTGGCGCGCGACGGCCTCCCACTTCACCCCGGCCGGGAACGCGGCGCCGCCGCGACCGAGGAGCTTCGAGTCCTTCACCTCGCGCAGCACGCCCTCCGGCCCAAGCTCGACGGCTCGTCGCAGCGCCGCATAGCCGCCGTGCGCGCGGTAGTCGTCGAGGCTCCGGGGGTCGACGGCCCCGACGCGGCGGAGCAACCGCAGCGACGGGTCGCCCGCCTGCGGGACGCGGGGCGCCGGCGGCGGCTGGGGCTCGCGGCCCGCGAGGAGCGCGAGCACTGCGTCCACGTCGGCCGGCGCCTGCGCGCGCTCGAGCGGCTCGTCGCCCGCCACGGACACGAGCGCGGCCGGTGCGCGGTCGCAGCGCCCCAGGCAGGGGCTGCGGTACCACGTCGCCGCGCCGTCCTCCGAGGCCGTGCCCTCGGGCCCGAAACGCTGCTCGAGCGCCGTGACGAGCTCGTCGGCGCCGTCACAGCGGCATGCGATGTCGTCGCAGACGTGGACGACCCGCGGCGGCTGCCGCTCGAGCGCGATGAGCGCGTAGAACGAGGCCACGCCGTACGCGTCCGCGGGCGGCACGGTCAGCCGCCGGCAGACCTCGTTCAGGCCGCCGGGGCTGATCCACCCGATCCGCTCCTGGAGCGCCCAGAGCGCCGGCAGCAGCAGATGCCTCCGCGCGCGGGCGGCGTGGCCTCCCGCGGAGGTGTTGCCGGCCGCGCCCGCCTCCCGGGCGCCCCCGTCCCAGCCAGAGCTGGGAGGCCCGAGGACCCGGTCGAGTGCGGCGCGCTCGCCCGCTGTGGGCTCGGCACGGGGAACGAGCGTGAGGTCCATCAGGCGGGTGCTGCCTCCTGCTCGCGGGGTGCGGAGGAGAGCTTCTCGACTCGGATCGCAGCTGCCTTGAACTCGGCCGTGCCCGACTTCGGGTCGGTCGCGTCGATCGTGAGGACGTTGACGTCGACCTGCTCCGGAAAGTGGAACGACATGAACGCAAGCCCGGCCCGGAGCGAGGCGTCGATCCGCACGGGCGCCTCGACGGAGCCGCGGCGCGACGCGACCCGCACGACCTCTCCCTCCGAGAGCCGGAGCCGCTCGACGTCCTCCGGCGAGAGCTCGAGCGCCTCGCCGCGGTGGAGCGGCGAGCGGTAGCGGCCCGACTGCGCTCCCGTGTTGAAGGACTCGAGCCGGCGACCCGTCGTGAGGCGGATCGGATAGTCGTCGTCGAGCGCCTCGGCCGGCGGCCTGGCCTCGACGACGCTGAACGGGGCGAGCGGCCCCTCGACCGGGTCTGCCCAGAGGCGCCCGTGGAGGAACAGCGAGCCGGGATCGTCCTCGTCGTAGCACGGCCACTGGAGGCCGCGGTGGGCATCGAGCCGGGCGTACGACATCCCCCGGTGCATGGGCGAGAGCGACCGGCACTCGTCCCAGGCCTCCTCGGCGCTCGGGTGACCCCAGTCGAAGCCGAGCCTCCGCGCGAGCTCGGCCAGGATCCACGTGTCGTCGCGCGCGTCGCCCGGCGGGTCGACGGCCTTGCGGACGCGCTGCACCCGGCGCTCGCTGTTCGTGACCGTCCCCTCGCTCTCGCACCAGGAGGCCGTGCCCGGCAGCACGACGTCGGCCAGCTCCGCGGTCCGGGTCGAGACGATGTCCTGGACGACGAGGAAGTCGAGCCCTTCCAGCAGGCTCCGCGCCCGAGTCACGTCCGCCTCCGACTGGGCGGGGTTCTCGCCGATCACGTAGAGCGTCTTCAGGTCGCCTCGCTCCATCGCCTCGAACATCTGGGTCAGGTGCCAGCCGCTCCGCGGCACGATCGGCGTCCCCCACGCCCCCTCGAAGCGGGCGCGCGCCTCCGTGTCCTGCTCGATGTCCTGGAAGCCGGGCAGCTTGTTCGGGATCGCCCCCATGTCGCCGCCGCCCTGGACGTTGTTCTGGCCGCGGAGCGGGTTGAGCCCGGAGCCGTACCGGCCGACGTGGCCGCAGAGCAGGCCGAGGTTGATCAGCGCGAGGACGTTGTCGACCGCGTTGTGGTGCTCGGTGATCCCGAGTGTCCAGCAGATGACTGCTCGGTCGGCCCTCGCGAACGCGTGCGCCGTCTCGCGGATGGCCTCCGCCGGGACGCCGGTGAGCCGCTCCCCCTCGTCGAGCGTGAACGGCTCGACGGACGCGGCGTACGCCTCGAAGCCCTCGGTCGCCCGCTCGACGAACGTCTCGTTGTGCAGCCCCTGGTGCAGGATCTCGCGCGCCATCGTGTTCGAGAGGGCGATGTCGGAGCCGACGTCCAGCCCGAGCCACCGGTCGGCCCACTGCGCCGACGTCGTGCGGCGCGGGTCGATCGCGAACAGCCGCGCGCCGTTCCGCACGCCGCGCAGCAGGTGGTGGAAGAAGATCGGGTGCGTCTCGCGCGCGTTCGAGCCCCAGAGGAGGATCACGTCCGTCTCCTCGATCTCGCGGTACGACGAGGTGCCGCCGCCCGCTCCGAACACCGTCGCCAGACCGACGACGCTGGGCGCGTGTCAGGTGCGGTTACACGAGTCGACGTTGTTCGTCCTCATCACCTGGCGCGCGAACTTCTGCGCCAGGAAGTTCATCTCGTTCGTCGCCTTCGAGCAGGAGAAGATGCCGAACGAGCCCGTCGCGTCCTGCGCGCGAGCCTGAGAGAACCTCTCGGCGACGAGGTCGAGGGCGGCGTCCCACGACGCCGGGCGGAGGGTGCGCCCCTCCCGCACGAGCGGCGTGGTGAGGCGACCGTTGACGGTGGACATCCCCGAGCTCCTTCCGACGCTGGCAGGGATCAATCTACCCCGGCCCTCCCGCGGCGTGCGGGCGTCACGGCGCGGCCTCCGCCTCGAGCGCCGCGAGCTCGTCGGGCGTGTCCGCGTCCGCCAGCATCCGCTCGGGCACGGCGAGCAGCGCGGGGTTGACGCCGCGGAGCGAGAGGCGCCCGACCGCAACGCGCCGCTCGAGCTCGGGCAGCACCGAGCGGGGGTAGCCGCCGGGGAGCGGGACGCGCGCGGAGGGCACCGCGCCGGCCTCGCCGAGCGCCCGCAGGGCGCCGGGCGTGACGAGCGGCACGTCGACGGGCAGCGCGACCACCAGATCGTGGCGCGCGTGACGCAGGCCGGCGATCAGCCCGAACACCGGCGCCCGGGAGGGCACGCCGTCGTCCAGCACCGGGAACGGCAGGCCGTCCGCGACCTTGCCGACCAGGAGCACCTCGTCGCAGGCCTCGTCGAGAAGCCGCCGGCCGCGCGCGGCGAGCGTCTCGCCGCGGAAGGACGCGAGCGCCTTCGGCGCCCCGAACCGCTCCGAGGCGCCGCCGACGAGCAGGATGCCGGTCAGACCCAAGTTACAAGTTGTAACTTGGGCGCCCTCGCCCGGACCGGCTCACGGGACGATGCGGGCCGGGTGCGTGTACACGGTGCCGCGCCCGTCGCGCACGAAGCCGCAGAGGGTGACCCCTCGGTCGTCGGCGAGCTCGACCGCGAGGGACGACGGCGCGCCGACGGCGACGAGCACCGGGCAGCCCGCGACCGCGGCCTTCTGGACGAGCTCGAACGAGAGCCGGCCGCTGACGCAGAGGAGCGAGGACGCGAGCGGCAGGAGCCGCTCGCCGAGCGCCCAGCCGACGGCCTTGTCCATCGCGTTGTGGCGCCCCACGTCCTCGCGCACGCACAGGAGCTCCCCCGCCGCGTCGAACAGCCCGGTCGCGTGGAGGCCCCCGGTGAGCGCGAACGTCGCCTGGGCGGCCCGCAGCCGGTCGGGCAGGGACGCGAGGACGCCGAACGGCACCGCGAGCTCCGACTCGACGCGCGGGGCATCGACGGCCACCGCCTCGAGGGCGCCCTTGCCGCACACGCCGCACGACGACGAGGTGTAGAACGAGCGCTGGATGCGGGTGAGGTCGGCGCCCGGCGCCTCGACCTCGACGACGTTCGCCGCCAGGTCGGCGGGGAGACCGGCCGCCACCGGATGGAGCCCCTCGGTGAGGCAGAACCCGAGTGCCAGCTCCTCGTCGTCTCCCGGTGTCCTCATGGTCACCGCGACGGCGCGTCCCCCCACTCGGATCTCGAGCGGCTCCTCGACTGCCAGCCGATCGACCTCGACCGCCGTGCCGGGCAGCCGGGTGACGCTCACGCGTGACGTCGCGTGCGGTGCCGCGTTCATGGGGGGAGCGTAGTGTGCCGGCCGCGGCCGGGGCGTCCGGCGGATCGGAGGCCAGGGGCTCGCTCAGTCGCCGACGAAGGCCGTGGCCCCGACGCCCGGCTCGGTCGTACGCCCGTCACGCACCACGATGCGCCGCGGGGCGATGCCGGCCAGGCTCTCGTCGTGCGTCGCGACGACGACCGTCGCCCCCCGCGCGGATGCGAGACCCGCGAGGAGCGAGACCACGTCTGCGCCGGTGGCCGTGTCCAGGTTGCCGGTCGGCTCGTCGGCGAGGATCACCCGCGGCTCCTTCACGAGCGCCCTCGCGATCGCGACCCGCTGCTGCTCGCCGCCGGACATGTGCGACGGCAGGTGCGTGGCCCGGTCGGCGAGCCCGACCTCCTCGAGCAGCGCGAGCGACCGGGCGCGCGCATCGCCGTCGTCGATGCCGGTCGGGGCGATCGCCGCCTCGACGTTGTCGAGCGCCGTCAGCGTCGGGATCAGGTTGAACTGCTGGAAGACGAAGCCGAACGTCCGCAGCCGGAGCTCCGCGAGCTCGCCGTCGCCCAGCCCGCCCAGATCGCGCCCCTCGAAGCTGACCGACCCCTCGCTCGGCCGGTCGAGCGCGCCGAGGAGCTGCAGCAGGGTCGTCTTGCCCGAGCCGCTCGGGCCGACGAGCGCCACGAGCTCGCCCGCGCCGATCTCGAGCTCGACGCCGTCGAGCGCGCGCACCGTCGCCGGACCCCGCTGGAAGAAGCGAGAGGCGCCGCGGAACTGGTAGAGAGCTCGACCGCCATGCCTACTCCACCTGCCTCAGCGCGTCGGCGGGTCGCATCCGGGCAGCGCGCCAGCCGCCGGCGGCGCCCGCGACGAGCCCGCCGAGGACTGCGACGAGGAGACCCAGAAGGAGCACGCCGACCGCGACCGGCGCGGTGAGCGCGACCTGATCGGTGGCGTTCCGCGCCGAGACCGCCCCCAGCCCGAAGAAGTCGCCGGTGCTGCTCCCCGTCGAGGAGCTCGCGCTGAGCGTCGGGCCGACCGCGCCGATCACCGCGGCTGCGACGACGCCGAGCACGACGCCGAGCACGCCGCCGGCGATTCCCTGCGCGAGCGACTCGCCCAGGATCTGCCGCACCACGATCCACTGGCGCCAGCCGAGCGCCTTGAGCGTGCCGATCTCGCGGACCCGCTTGCTCACCGATGAGAGCGTCAAGAGCAGCGCGATCAGGAACGCCGTCAGCGCGGCGAGCACGGCGAGCGCGACCCCGAGACGGTGGGAGAGGTTCGCGGCGTCGACGAGCGAGCCGGAGATCGAGTCGGCCACGTCCTTCGCGCTCGCGACCTGCGCGCTCGGGAAGCCCGTCTCGATCCGCTGCTGCACGTCGGCCACGCTCTGACCGTTCTCGGCCCGGACCAGCGCGACGTTGACTTGACCGCCGAGCGAGGCGAGCTTCTGCAGCTGGCCGAGCGGCACGTACACGTCGGCGGTCTGCCCGCCGAGCGGCGCCCGCACCAGCCCGACCACCCTGAACGTCGTCCCGTTGAGATCGAGCGTCGATCCCACGCGAAGCTTCTCGCGGCTCGCGTAGGTCGTGGTCACCAGGGCCTCGTTCTTGCCCCGCAGGAAGCGGCCCTTCGTGACGAGCGACGGCGTCACGATCCCGATCGTGTCCCCCTGCACGTCCACCCCGCCGATCGTGTACGTCGAGCTCGAGATGTTCGTCTGCGGCGGGTCGAGCACCTGGCGCAGCGTCTGCTCGGGCGTCGTGATCGTCGCCCGGAACCGCCGCAGACGCTCCGGCAGGCATTGATTGAACGCGGCCCGGTTGCCGCCCCGCGCGCCCGCGCCACCCTGCGAGGGCCCACCAAGGCCACCGTTCCCGCCGTTGCCGCCGTCACGGAAGCCGCCGCCTCCGGCTCCGCCGCCGCCCCCAGCAGGCCCGACCTGGATCCCCTGCTTCTCGAGACACGCCTGCATCTTCTGGAACTCCGCCGCCGTCGGCCGCGCGATCTGCCGATCGATCCGAAGCTGCTGCCCCCCGGTCTTGATCTGCGCGACGATCTTCGGGACCGTGCCCGACTGGTGCACCGCCGACAGCACCAGGCCGGACGACACCGACTGGACACCATCGACCTTTGCCACCTGGTTCGCCTGCGACTGCGAGAACGTCAACTGCGTCCCCGGCAAGAAGAACGTGTGGTCGAACTTCTCACCCGGCTTCCCGAGCTTCGAGAGGTCCGTGATCACGGAGCTGTTCGCCTGCACGACCTCCCGCCCGCCTCCCCCGCCGCCCGGCCCGAAACCGCCTCCCGTGTCCTGCGACGGGGCGAGGGTGACAGTGAGGTCGGTGCCGATGCTCGAGAGCGGGTCGAGCGCAGTCTGCTGGGCGTCGTCCAGCCCACGGCTCAAGGACGCGATCACGACCACGAGCGCAACCCCGACGGCGAGCCCCGAGACCGTGACGATCGTCCGACCTCGGCGACGCCCCAGCTCGCTGCGGGCATAGCGTAGGAAGAACATCGTCGTACCCTCTCGCGGCCGTCTGGCAAGACCCTTCCAACGGGCTGGGAATCCGCTGTGAACCGGGCGACGGCGCCCGGGGTCGTCCCCGGGCGCCGTCGTCGGAGTCAGCCCTGGAGCAGCCGCTGGGCTTCGGCGATCAGCTGCGCGGACGCGACGGGGTCGACGGTCTTCGGGGTCTTGTCACGCGTCTGCTCGACGAACGCCTCGAGCTGCGAGCGGTACGCGGCGATGTTCCCCTGGCCGAGCTTCGCGGCGGCCTGGTCGAGGTGCTTCGACAGCTGGCCCGCCGTCGTCGCGCTCACGAGCCCCTGCTGCTCGTAGTAGTCGAGCAGCGCCTGGAGCTGCGCGAGCGTCGCGGGCAGGTCGTACCGTGCGACCAGCGGATCGTGGTCGGACGCGCCGCGCGGCCCGTCGCCCGTGAAGTCCGCCGGCCAGTCGGCGTTGACGTGGGCGACCCGGGCCCGCTCGAGCTCGCCGCCGAGCCGCGGCGTCACGAACTGGTGGTCGAGGGTCTGTGCCTGTCCCTCGAACACGTACGTGTACGCGGAGGCGGGCACCTGCGCGACGAGCGTGTCGAAGAGGTTCTCGAGCCCGAGCTCGTAGAGCGCCGCGAGCTGGTCGCTCGCCGGGACGAGCGGGTCGTCGGGCCGCGGGAACACGTTCAGGTCGCCGCCCGCGTCGACCCGCGCGCCCGGGTCGGCGGCCTGGAGCGCGGCGACGATCGCCGCGAGGTACGCCGCCTGCTCCGTGCGCTGCCCGACGCGGGCGTCCGGCCCGGACGAGAAGTGGTTCGAGATCGCGTAGAGGTCGACCCACGCGCCCAGTCCGACACCGTTCCGCCACACGCGGAAATGCCCGACCTGCGGAGCCCGCGTGAAGACGTTCGACCCGTCCACGCCCGTCGAGGTGTCGACATCGGCAGGGAGGTCGGCGTTGAGCGCCTTGGGGTCCGAGACGTCGGTGTTGTACTGGAGCGCCGTGCCGCGGTACGACACGCCCGGCGTCGAGCCGAGCACCGGGTCGCCCGCCGCAGCCGGCAGGAGCTGGACGCGGTCGGTCCGGTAGAGGAACGCCGCGACGATGCCCCGGTCGTCCGCGCCGTCGCGGTCGTAGGCCGCGTCGTAGGCCGGTCCGCCGAGGGCGGCGATGCGGAGCGCGAGCTCCTGGAGCGTGTCCGGCTTGCCGTCCGCGTTGTTCGTGGACCCGCAGGCGAGCGTGCCCGACGCAACCGTGCAGATGTCCTGGTCCTCGGCCTCCTGGACGAGCAGGATGTCGGGCCCGTGGAGGTCGTTCGCGACCTCGGACGCGAGCGCGCCGAGGTGCTCGTCGTACGCGGCCTGACTCGCCGGGACGTAGTCGAACGGCGGCGTCACGCCGGGGCAGCCCGGGTTCCCGGTGAAGTCGCACCCGTCGAACGGGTCGTCGCGGTAGTCGTAGAGGTTCTCGACGTTGAAGTTCGCGACGCTGTACGCGCCGTCACGCGCGAACGACTGGGGCGGCGCGTTCAGCGAGGGGTCGACCCCCGGGGTGAGCTGGGGCTGCTGCGCCGGGTTGATGCGGTACTTGTCGAACGAGAAGTCGACGCCTCCGACGACGGCGGCGTCGAGCGTGTCGAACACGCGTGCCGGCGGGAGCAGCGTCAGGTTGTCGTCCGCCGTCGCCTTCACGCCCAGCGGCCCGAGCAGGATGCGATACCCGTTGCCGTCGTCGACGAGCCCCGGCTGGTTGTCGAGCGGGTGTGCGTCGCGGAAGGCCCGTCGCGCGTACGGGTCTGTCCGTTGCGCAACCGCCGAGTCGCCGCGGATCAGCCAGAGCTCGCTGTCGGCCGTCGACGCGAACACGTCGCGCCCGCCCGTGACGACCGCCCCGGCGGGCACGCGGCCGCGCATCCCCTCGCGACGCTCCCAGTAGCGGCCTGCGTCCGCGAGGTCGTCCGGCGGGTTCGCCTCGAACGCGGGCGCCACGACGTCGACGTCCAACATCGGGCTGACGAGCTGCTGGAGGGACGCGCTGGAGAGCTCGGTCATGTCGAAGAACTCGGAGACACGCGCGCGGAGGATCACCTCGTCGCCGACGCGCGGCTCATAGCCGCCGATCAGCGTCGTGAAGCCGCCCATGAAGACGAAGATCCCGTCCGAGGTGGTCGGGTCGTTGTCGGAACGGGCGAGCGTGTCCTGGAGGAAGAAGCCGTTCTGCGACCCGCCGGAAGAGGTCCGGGCGAGCGTCTTCTGCGTGATCACGCCGCGGACGAAGTAGAACGTGCTCGAGGTGCCGTTGCCGCTCGGCGGCGCGAGAGGCGAGCGGTGGTCGGGGCCCGAGTCGAGGTCCGTCACCTGACCCTGGACGTCCGAGACGCGCAGGGCCTGCTGGACGTTCACGGTGGTGGTGCAGCTGCCGGTCTGCGGGGTCGCGTCGTCGTTGGCCGCGTCGAGCTCGACCGTGTACATGCCGACGGGCACGTCCGCGTCGACGCTCAGCATCCCGCTCGCCGTCCCGCCGTCCGCAGAAGCGGGCGTGACGCCCGTGAGCGAGATCGAGCCTCCCGCGGGCGCCGGCGCGACAGGGCCCAGCGTCAGCGAGGTCACAGTCCCGTCGGCGTCGGTCGCCGACACGACGGCGGTCGCCCCCTGGCCCTGGAGCACCGACAGCGGCGCGGGGCACGTGACCACGACGGGTGCGTTCCCGCCCGAGACCGTGTGCGAGCCGAGGCCAGCGAAGGTGTCCGTCGCGAAGCCGTCCCACTCGACGGACGGGTCGAACGCGTCTGCGCCGTTCGGGTCGCCGCCCAGGATCGCAGGCTTGCGCCGGAGCGTGTTGTCCTGCGTGCTCGTCAGGCCGCTTCCCCATTCGGAGCCCGGATCGAAGCCGATCTGGCCGATCACGTCGAGCACCGTCGTCCCCTTGCGCAGCACGACCGCGTCGTCGCCGTTGAACCAGCCTGAGCCGTTCGTCTGGTCGGCCTGCGCGAGGATCGCGGGGTCGGCGCTCGACTGGGCGAGGACGAACACGTCGCCGTCCGCGACCGTGCCGGTGAGGTTGATCGTGAGCGTGGAGACGGGGTTGCCGTTGAAGAACATCTGCACGTTGTAGGCGCCGGTCGCGAGGTCGACCGGCGCGCCCGTGCCGTTGAAGATCTCGAGCGCCTTGTTGTTCGACGACCCTTCGACGTACTCGGAGAAGAAGAGGTCGGACGAGGCGGCACGCGCCTCCGGCGCGGCCAGCGACGCGCCTCCGAGCGCGCCGACGAGCAGGACAACGACAACGATGAGATGGCGTCGCATCGATGGATCTCCCCTGTTTCGCTGACGACGAACGGCTCCCGGGATCCTACGGCCGGCGGCCGGCTCCCGTCGAGCGTGCGGGCGGGGCCCGGGCGCTACTCCACCGTAACGGTCTTCGCCAGGTTGCGGGGCTGGTCGACGTTCAGCCCGCGCAGGCGCGCGATCCGGTAGGCGAGGAGCTGGAGCGGCACCACGGCCAGCACCGCCGAGAGGAACGCCGGCGCCTTCGGGACGTAGACGACGTCGTCGGCGTGGTGCTGGATGTCCTCGTTCCCGTCGGAGGCGATCGCGATCACGTGCGCGCCGCGGGCCCGCACCTCCTGGATGTTGGAGACGAGCTTGTCGTAGACCTGCTCCATCCGCGTCGCGACGACGACCACCGGCGTGCTCTCGTCGAGCAGGGCGATCGGCCCGTGCTTCATCTCGCCCGCCGAGTACGCCTCGGTCGGGATGTAGGAGATCTCCTTGAGCTTCAGCGCGCCCTCGAGCGCGACCGGAAGCCCGATGTTGCGTCCGAGGTAGAGGAAGAAGGGACGGTCGTGGAAGCGGCGGGCGATGTCGTCGATCGGATGGTCGCCGTCCAGGAACTGCTGGATCTTCGCCGGGAGCGCGTAGACCGCGTTGACGATGTACTCGAGCTCGCCGGCGGGCAGCGTCTCGCGCACCTGGGCGAGCTTGAGCGCGACGAGGAACAGGAGGCTGAGCTGTCCGGTGAACGTCTTCGACGCCGCGACCGCCATCTCGATCCCGCAGCGGGTGTACAGCACCGAGTCGACCTCGCGGGTGATCTGCGACCCCATCATGTTCGTGATCGCAACCGTGTGGGCGCCCATCTCGCGGGCGAGCTTCATCGCCTCGATCGTGTCGCGCGTCTCGCCCGACTGCGAGATGCCGATCACCAGCGTGTCCGCGTCGAGCACGGGGTTCCGGTAGATCCACTCGGACGCGATGTCGTGCTCGACGGGCACGCGTGCCCATTCCTCGATCGCGTAGCGGGCCGCCACCCCCGCGTGGTACGCGGTCCCGGCGGCCAGGATCACGATGCGGCGCAGGTGCCGGAGCTCGTCGTCGTCCATGCCGAGCCCCTCGAGCACGAGACGCCCCTTGCGGAGGCGGTCGCCGATCGTCTCCGCGACCGCGTCGGGCTGCTCGTGGATCTCCTTGAGCATGAACGTCTCGTAGCCCGCCTTGACGGCGCTCTCGTCGTCCCAGTCGAGCTCCACCACGTCGTGCTCGACCGGCGCGCCGTCCGCCGCCCGCAGGAAGCGCGACCCCTCGGGAGCGACCACGACGATCTCGCCGTCCGAGGGGAACTGCACCTCGCGCGTCTCGCGCAGGAACGCGGCCGCGTTCGAGGCGAGATAGGTCTCACCGGGTGCGAGGCCCACCACCATCGGGCACTGCAGGCGGGCCCCGACGAGCAGCCCCGGGTGGTCGCGATGGATCACCGCGAAGGCGAAGTGGCCCTCGAGCTCCGCGTACGCGAGGCGGACCGCCTCCACGAGGTCGCCGTCGTAGTGCTCCTCGATCAGGTGCGTGACGGTCTCCGCGTCGGTCTCCGAGGAGAACGAGTGGCCGCTCGCGACAAGCCGCTCTCGCAGCTCACGGTAGTTCTCGACGATGCCGTTGAGGACGATCGCCAGCGTCTCGGGCGCCTCAGTCGCGAGCGGGTGCGCGTTCGCCTCGGTGACGCCGCCGTGGGTGGCCCAGCGTGTGTGGCCGAGGCCGGTGGTCGCGGGCGAGGAGAAGGCGTCGGCCCGCTCACGCAGGTTCGCGAGGTTGCCGACCGCGCGCGTGTAGCGCAGGCCGCGCTCCTCGAGGAGCGCGATGCCGGCGGAGTCGTAGCCGCGGTACTCGAGGCGCTGCAGGCCGTGCAGCAGGAGCGGCTTGCACTCGCGGGGCCCGACGTATCCGATGATCCCGCACATCGTGCCCTCCTCTCGTCGCGGCGCTCTCCTCGCGCTGTCCGGCAGAGCGCATCGTGCAGGAACTAGGTGGTTCCGGCCTCCGCTCGGACGAGGTCGGCGATGCTACCACAGAGGGTTCTCGCCTCCTGGGCGTCCTCGACCTCCGCGAGCACCCGGATGAGCGGCTCGGTGCCCGACGCACGCACGAGCACCCGTCCGCGGCCGTCGAGGCTCTCGTTCAGCCTCGCCACCTCGCGGACGACGCTCTCGGGGACGTCGCTCGCGCCCACGCGGACGTTCTCGGTCGCCTGCGCGAAGCGCGGCATGAGCGAGGCCGCCTCGGCGAGGGGGCGTCCGTCGAGCGCGCGGCACAGCGTGAGCGCCGCGGCGAGCCCGTCGCCCGTCACGTGGCCGTCGAGCACGATCAGGTGCCCGGACTGCTCGCCGCCGAGCACGCCGCCCTCGCGGCGCAGCGCCTCGAGCACGTAGCGGTCGCCGACGTCGGTCGTCACGACCCGGATGCCGCGCTCATCCATCAGCCGGTGGAAGCCGAGGTTCGTCATCGAGGTCACGACGACGAGCTCGGGCTCGAGCGCGAGGGCACAGATCGCGAGGATCTGGTCGCCGTCGACGGTCTCGCCCGCCGCGTCGACCGCGAGCATGCGGTCTCCGTCGCCGTCGAACGCGACGCCGAGGTCGTACGCCCCTGCGCGGACGGTGGAGCGCAGCAGGGAGAGGTCGGTCGCGCCGCAGCCCTGGTTGATGTTCGTCCCGTCCGGGTCGCTCGCGATCGCAGTCACCCGTGCGCCGAGCCGCTCGAACACGCCGGGCGCGATCGCGGAGAACGCGCCGTTGGCGCAGTCGACCGCGATCCGCATCCCGGAGAGGTCGGAGCCGAAGTGCTCGACGACGTGCTCCACGTAGCCGGCCGCGGCGTCCTCGGCGTGCTCGACGGCCCCTCCGCCCGGCCCCGCAGCGTCCATCAGCGCCTCGATCTCCAGCTCGTCCTCGTCCGTGAGCTTGTGGCCCTCGCGGTCGAAGACCTTCAGCCCGTTGTACTCGGGCGGGTTGTGCGAGGCGGAGACGACGAGCCCGAGGTCCTGCGCGAGCAGGGCGACGGCGGGCGTGGGCAGCACTCCCGCAAGCACCGCCGTGCCGCCGGCGTCCACGATCCCGCGTGTGAGCGCCTCCTGGAGCAGGGCGCCCGACTCGCGCGTGTCGAGCCCGACGAGCACCCGGCCGCGTCCCGACCAGAGCGTGACCGCGCGCCCGAGCCGCTCGACGAGCTGCGGCGTCAGCGTCTCCCCGACCACGCCCCGCACGCCGTCGGTGCCGAACCACCGCCTCTGGCGCTGCTCGCCTGCGGCGAGAATCACCTGTGAGTTCAGCGCACGTCGATCGCCCACCGTCACCTCCACCAGACACAGCGTGGGTGTCAGAGGCACTTCCCGCAAGGGGAAGTGCCGACACGCAGCCGTCTACCTCTTCGAGAACTGAGGAGCCTTGCGCGCCTTGTGCAGGCCGGCCTTCTTGCGCTCGACCTTGCGTGCGTCCCTCGTGAGGAACCCCTGCCGCTTGAGCGGCACGCGGAGCTCGGGGTCGGCCTCGACCAGCGCCCGCGCGATGCCGTGCCGGACGGCGCCCGCCTGCCCGCTGACGCCGCCTCCGTGGACGCGGACGCGCAGGTCGTACCGGCCCGCAGCCTCCGCGACGTCGAGCGGGGCGAGGGCGAGGCTGCGCTGCGACGCGGTCGGGAAGTACTCCTCGATCGTCCGGCCGTTGATCCACGTGCTCCCGTCACCGGGTCGCAGGATCACCCGTGCGACGGACGTCTTCCGCTTGCCGGTGCCGCGATAGGTGGCGAGCTCCGACACCTAGAGCACCAGGTCCTTCGGCGCCTGGGCCGCGTGCGGGTGCCCGGGCCCGGCATAGACCTTGAGCTTCGTCAGCTGCGCCGCCGCGAGGCGGTTCTTGGGCAGCATCCCCTTGACGGCCTTGCGGATCACCTCGGTCGGGCGCCGCTCGAGCTGCTGGCGCAGCGTCCGCTCGCGGAGCCCGCCGGGGTAGCCGGAGTGCCGACGCACCATCTTCTGGTCGAGCTTCTTGCCCGTGACGTGGATCTTCTCGGCGTTCACGACGATCACGAAGTCGCCGGTGTCGACGTGCGGCGTGTAGACGGGCTTTCCCTTGCCGCGCAGCGTGTCGGCGATCGCCGTCGCGAGCCGGCCGAGGGTCTTGCCCTCGGCGTCGACGAGGTACCAGTCGCGCTGGATCTCGCCCGGCTTGGCAGAGTACGTCGTCATCGCTCGGAAAGAGGGCGATCGGGGTGACCGCCGGCGGCGGAGTGTAGCAGCCTAGAGCTCGATCTCGGCGGCCAGCTCTGCGCGCCGGTCGGGCGGCTCGAGCTCGTGACGCGTCCTGGAGTCGAAGTAGACGTACGCGGTGACGAGCGCCACGAACGGCAGCGCGATCGCGTAGACGACCCCCGCGACCAGGTTGAGCAGCGCGAGCGAGGAGTTCGACGCGAAGATGAGGAGCGCGCCGACGAGGGGGCCCGCGGCGAGCGCGATCGCGGTTCCGAGCCCGACGAGCGAGCCGACTCGGATCCAGCGGCCGCGGACGAGCTCGCCGCTGCGACGGAGCGCCGCCAGGCTCGAGACGCCCTCGAGCTCCACCACCGGCGCGAGCAGCGACCAGCGGACGGCGAGCCAGATCGCCACCGGGATCAGGATGCCCGTCGTGGTGAGCGCCACCCATGCGACCGAGACGATCGCGATCGTGCCGAGCAACGGCCGTATCCTGTGGATCGCCAGGCGGCCGGCCGCCGTCGGGCCGACGGGGCGGCCGGCGTCCAGCTCGACGAGCGCGCCCGCGGTCGCGGCCTGCACGACGGCGAACCCGAACAGCGTCAGGATCAGCCCCGAGACGAGGGCGAGGTACGCGAACAGGCCGGCGAGGTCTCCCGTGACGGAGCCGAACAGGTCGGTCGCCTGGAGCAGGAGCAACTGGAGCAGCGTGATCACGACGACCACCGGGATCAGGAGAAGCCCCAGGCCCACGAACAGGCGCACGTGCCCCACGTACATCCGGGCCGAGGCGGAGAGGATCTGACCCCACGCGCGACGACGTGCGATGCGCACCGGCGCGACGGGGGTCCAGGTCGCCTTCACGATCGTGAAGACCAGCAGCCCGACGACGGCCGCGAGGCCGACGAACGCCGTCCCCGGGTTGCGCAGGACGCGGACGAGGGCGGCGGAGCCCCGCTCGACCCCCGAGCAGAAGAGATCCGTCGCGCCCGTGCCGAACAGGCCCCCGGTCGGCACCGCGTAGCTGCGGTCGCGCCACCCCTCGGCCCACTCGATCGGCGCGGTCCACTGGGGCTTGAGGTTGGGGCCGGTCGGCCCGTTGAAGAACGCCTTCTGGAGCTCGCCCCAGCGCCCCTCGAACGTCGTCCACGGGTACGCCTCGGCCGCGGCCCGGGGGTCGCTCGGGATCGTCCGCACCCTCGGTCGGAGCTCCACGTGCGGTCCCTGGGTGTCGTCGCAGCCGACGCCTGCGTCGGCCGAGCTGCCGACGTAGAGCGCAGCCGTGAACTTGTTCGCGTGGGAGCCCGCCGCGGGATAGACGACGGGGTGCGTGCCGTCCACCACCTCGAGCTTGTCGTCCCCCCAGTCGGCGCGCTCGGCCCCCTCGTGGGAGCTGTAGCCCACCTTCACAGGGGCTGCCGCCCGGAGCGCGCCCTCCGCGTCGGCCGCGTCGAAGACGAGCTGGATCATCTCCCAGTCGCCCTCGTGCGTGTTGTTGAAGTCGTTGAAGGCGTAGAAGAACCAGTACTGGAGCGCGACCCTCCCGGGGAACGCCGGATCGGAGGCGACGTGGGCGTAGACGGTCGGCTGCGATCCCCGCTCGAGCCGCCGGGCCCACAGCTCGTAGTCGCAGCCCGGGTCGAGGGCGCTCCCGGGGAAGTCGAGGTGGTATTCGTAGAGGCCCGCGAGGTCCTTCGCCGTGGGCGCGATCTTGACCAGGTCGTTCGGGCTCCACGGTCCGCGCAGCGCCACCGTCGGCTCGCCGAAGAGGAGATCGACGTCCATCGGCAGGTACGGCTCCCCGGGCCCGCACTCCTCCGGCTGCTCGACGAGCCGGACGACGGGTGCGTAGCGCGCGGCGAGCTCCTGCTCCGCGTCGGCGAGCGCCGCGGGGGCGAGCGCCAGCCCACCGAGCGCGAGGAGTGCCGCCGTGAGCGCGATCCGGACGTGCCTCGACGCGCGGGATCGCATCGCGGGAGCCTATTCGCGTTGCCGGTCGTCCTGCCCACGCGAGCGGGCGGCGATGTGCTTGGATCGCGGCGTCCTGGACACAGAACGGATTCGACGACGGGTCGTGGCGCACGGGCGCGTGCAGGGCGTCTCGTTCCGCGACGGCGCTCGCCGGACGGCCGGTCGGCTCGGCCTCGCCGGCTGGGTCCGCAACCGACTCGACGGCGCGGTGGAGGCCGAGCTCGAGGGCGACCCGGAGGCCGTGGCGGCCGCCGTCGGCTGGTTCGGGCAGGGCCCTCCCGGCGCGCGCGTCGACGGGCTCGAGGTCGTCGAGCTCCCGCCGCGCGCCGAGCACGGTTTCTCCGTGCTCCCCACGGCGCGCTAGGATCGCAGGGACGAACCGGGGAGCTCGGGCGACCGGGCTGAGAGGGCGGCTGGAGCGCCGCCGACCCGCAGAACCTGACCTGGGTAATGCCAGCGGAGGAACGGACGTGTTGGATCCCGATGTCGTGGTGGTCGCCTCGGGGCAGGGGCCTCCGCTGAGCCTGCCGGCGGCGCCGACCGTCGTCGCGGCCGACGGGGGGCTCGACCGGGCGCTGGCGCTCGGCCTGGACGTCGACGTCGTCGTCGGCGACCTCGACTCGGTCACGCCGGACGCGCTCGCGGCCGCGGAGACGGCCGGGGCGCGGATCGTCCGTCACCCGCGGGCGAAGGACGCCACGGACCTCGAACTGGCGCTCGACGCCGCCGTGGAGACGGGAGCCGGGCGCGTGTTGCTCGTCGCGAGCGCGGAGGGGCGGCTCGACCACCTGCTCGGCTCGCTGCTCCTGCTCTGCTCCGCACGGTACGGCGAGCTCGAGCTCGACGCGCTCGTCGGGGACTCCCTCGTCCACGTCGTCCGCGCCCACCGCACCCTGCGAGGCTCGCCCGGGGAGCTCGTGAGCCTGGTCGCGGTGGGGGGTGCGGCGGAGGGGGTCGTGACAGAGGGCCTCGAGTACCCGCTCCGGGACGAGACGCTCGAGCCCGGCTCGAGCCGGGGCATCTCGAACGTCTTCACGGGCGGCGAGGCGCGCGTGGCGCTCGCCGGCGGCACGCTGCTCGTGGTCCGCCCGGGCGCGGCGGAAGGGAGCTTGTGTTGAATCAACACAAGCGTCGTCCGGCCGGTGTCCTCCTCGGCGTGCTCGTGGTCGTCGTGGCCGCGCTCGTCGCGGCCGGGTGCGGCGGGGGCGGCTCGACCCCGACCGAGGTCGTCCTGGTGACGCACGACTCGTTCGCGATCTCGAAGGACGTCAAGGCGGCATTCGAGCGCGAGAGCGGACTGAAGCTCCGGATCCTCCAGGGCGGGGACGCGAACGAGATGCTCAACCGGGCCCTGCTCACCGCGGGCGACCCGCAGGGGGACGCGATCTTCGGGATCGACGACAGCATCCTCTCGCGCGCGCTCGACGGCGACCTGCTGGAGGAGTACCGCCCACCCGACCTCTCGGCGCTCCAGCCGGACTTCTCCTCACCCGACCCGCATGTCGTCCCGATCGACCACGGCGAGGTGTGCCTCAACTACGACCGCGCGTGGTTCGCCGACCACCGGATCGCCCCGCCCGCGACCCTCGCCGACCTCGTCCTGTCCCGGTACCGCAACCTGCTCGTGGTGGAGAACCCGGCGACGTCCTCCCCCGGGCTCGCGTTCCTGCTCGCGACGATCGCGACCTACGGCGACCGCTGGGAGGCGTACTGGCGCGGCCTGCGCGCAAACGGTGTCCTCGTCGTCGACGGCTGGGAGGAGGCGTACACGCAGCAGTTCTCCGGCGCCTCCGGGAGCCCGGGCAAGCGGCCGATCGTGGTCTCGTACGCGTCGAGCCCTGCCGCCGAGGTGATCTTCGCGTCGAAGCCTCTCGCGACGGCGCCGACCGCCGCCGTCGAGGACGGCTGCTACCGACAGGTCGAGTACGCCGGCGTCCTGCGGGGCGCGCGCAACGAGGACGGGGCGAGGAAGCTGATCGACTTCATGCTCTCGCGACGCTTCCAGGCCGACGTGCCGGGCTCGATGTTCGTGTACCCGGTGCGGGCCGGCGTGCCGCTGCCGCAGGCGTTCGTGAAGCACGCCCTCGTCCCGCGGAGCCCGCTCTCGCTGAGCGCGGACGAGATCGACGCGAACCGCGACCGCTGGCTCGCCACATGGACCGACATCGTCGTGCGCTGAGCCGCGCTCACGGCGGCCGCCGGCATGCGGCCCGTGCGGCCACCGCGGGGATCCCGGTCGCGTTCCTCGCGGTCTTCTTCGCGTGGCCGCTCGTCGCGATCCTCCGGCGGAGCCTCGTCGTCGACGGCTCGCTCGACGTGCCGGTTGACGTGTTGACGGCCTCGTCCACACGGGAGATCGCGTGGTTCACGCTCTGGCAGGCGACGGTCTCGACCGCGCTGACGCTGCTCGCGGGGCTGCCGCTCGCCTGGGCGCTGGCGCGTTTCTCCTTCCGCGGCCGGTCGGTCGTCGAGGCGCTCGTGCTCGTCCCGTTCGTGCTCCCGACGATCGTGGTCGCGACGGCGTTCCTCGCCCTGCTCCCCGACGGAGTCGAGCGGTCGGTGTGGGCGATCCTCCTGGCGCACGTGTTCTTCAACGTCGCCGTCGTCGTGCGGGTCGTGGGGGCGTTCTGGGCGGGACTCGACCAGCGGCTCTGGGACGCCGCCGCCACCCTCGGCGCAGGCCCCGTTGCGCGCTCACTGCGGCTGACGGTGCCGCTCCTCGCGCCGGCGCTCGCCGCGGCCGCCTCGATCGTGTTCCTCTTCTGCTTCACCTCGTTCGGCGTGATCGTCGTGCTCGGCGGGATCCACTACGCGACGCTCGAGACGGAGATCTACAACCAGGCGGCGCGGCTCTTCGACCTGCGCACGGCGGCGGCGCTCGCGCTGCTCCAGCTCGCCGCCGTCGCCACGGTCGTCGTGGTGTCCGGGGCGCTGGAGCGGCGGCTCGGCGGCGCACGACGGCCGGGGCGCCGGGCGCCGCGGCCGGCCGGCGGGCGCCGCGTCGCCGTCGTCACGATCGTCGCAGTCTCGCTCGGGCTCCTGTCGCTCCCACCGCTGGCGCTCGTCGTCCGCTCGCTCCAGGTCTCCGGCGGCTACGGGCTCGACCACTTCGCCGCGCTCTTCGACGCGACGCCTGCGCTGCTCGTCACCCCGTGGCACGCCGTGCTGAACTCGCTCCTCTTCGCGACGACGGCGGCCGCGATCGCGCTCGCGGTCGGCGTCCCCGCGGCGGTCTCCGTCGCGCGGGGAAGCCGCGGGCTCGACGCGTTGCTGATGCTGCCGCTCGGCGCGTCCGCGGCGATGCTCGGGTTCGGCTTCGTGCTCGCGTTCGCCGACCCGCCGCTCGACCTGCGCTCCTCGATCTGGATCGTCCCCCTCGCGCAGGCGCTGGTCGCCACGCCCTTCGTCGTCCGCTCGCTCGCCCCCGCCCTGCGCGCCCGCGACCCGCGACTGCCGGAGGTGGCCGCGGTGCTGGGCGCGACCCCGTCGCAGGTCCGGCGCGAGATCGAGCTACCGCTGCTCGCGCGGCCGCTGGCGGTCGCAGCGGGGCTCGCGTTCGCGGTCGCGCTGGGCGAGTTCGGCGCGACGGTGTTCGTCGTCCGCGCCGAGTGGCCGACGCTGCCCGTGGCGATCTTCCGCTTCCTCGGCCGGCCGGGCGCGGACAACGTGGGCACCGCGATGGCGCTCTGCGTCGTGCTGATGGCCCTCGTGACCGCGGCCGCGCTCGTGTCTCAGCGGGCGATCGGGAGAGCCTCGCGGTGACGCTTGCGCTGGAGGGAATCGACGTGCAGCTCTCCGGCCGCCGGATCGTCGAGGACGTGTCGCTCGAGGTGCCGTCGGCCGACCGGCTCGCGGTGCTCGGCCCGAGCGGGGCGGGCAAGTCCACCCTCCTCCGCGTCGTCGCCGGCCTCGAGCGCCCCTCTGCGGGACGGGTCCTGGTCGACGGCCGCGACGTGACCCGCGTCCCCGTGCACCGGCGGGGCATCGGCCTCGTGTTCCAGGAGGCGGCGCTCTTCCCCCATCGCACCGTCGCCGAGAACGTCGGCTTCGGCCCGAAGGTCGCGGGGCTCCCGCGCGCCGACCGGGAGGCGCGGGTGGCGGAGGCGCTCGAGCTCGTCGGGCTCGCGGGCACGGGCGAGCGCGACGTGACGACGCTCTCGGGAGGCGAGGCGCAGCGGATCGCGCTCGCGAGAGCGCTCGCGCCGCGACCCTCGATCCTGCTGCTCGACGAGCCGCTCGGCGCCCTCGACGGCCCGCTCCGGCTCCGCCTGCAGGAGGACCTGCGCGCTCTCTTCGAGCGACTCGCGTTGACCGTCGTGCACGTGACGCACGACGTCGGCGAGGCGTTCGCGCTCGGCGACCGGGTGGCGATCCTCCGGGCGGGACGGGTCGCCCAGACGGCGGCCCCCGACGACCTCTGGGCACACCCGGAGGACGACTGGGTCGCCCGGTTCCTCGGGATGCGGAACATCCGGCGCGACGGCGACCGCGCGACCGTCGTGCGGCCCGAGGCCGTTCGCGTGCAACCTGGCGAGGGCGCGACCGTGCTCGCATGCGACCGGGACGGCGCCGTCGTGCGGGTCCGCCTCCGGCGCGACGACGGGGTGGAGCTCGACGCTCTCGCGGTCGGTGTCGGAGCGCCCGCGCTTGGGAGCCGGGTGTCGGTCGAGGTCGATCCCGCCGGCGTCGTCGACGTGCCGGTCTGGCGCGGGCCGCTCGACACCGCACCGGACCGGGGGTAATGTCGCGGCCGACTGCACACGAGGAAACGGGGGTCGTCGATGCTGCTCCGCCGCCTACTCGTCGCCACCGCCGCCGCATTCGTGCTGGCGCCCGGTCTCGCGCACGCCACTGCCGTCACCGCAGGCACGCCTTTCCCCTCGAACCTGCTGACGGTGCCGGATCCGACCCAGATCACCGGCCTGCGAGTCGACCTGCCCATGCCCGACTGCGCGACGAACCCGTCGGACTGCGCCGACGTCGCGGTGCTCGACCGTCTCGACGGCTTCAACGTGCAGCCACGCGTCTCGATCCCGTTCAGCGGGCCGATCGACCCGTCGACGGTGTCGAGCGACACCGTGCGCCTGTACGACCTCGGCTGCCTCGCGTGCGCCCCGGTGGGGATCGACCAGGCCGTGTGGGAGCCGGCCGCGAACACGCTTCACGCGGAGTCGGCCGACCAGCTCGCGCAGCACGAGACGTACCTCCTCGTGGCGACCACGGGCATCCGCTCGAGCGACGGCGCGGCGCTCGACCGCAGCGCCTTCCTGCACGATCTGAACTTCGGCCAGACCGGTGACCGGCACGCCAAGCTCTACCGCACCGCGCTGCGGGACGCCCTGCACGCGACGGGCACCTTCACCGACGCCGCGGCGGCGAGCGTGTTCACGACGCAGAGCATCACCGCCGACCTGGAGAAGATCCACGCCCGGATCGCCGCCTCGGAGCCGGCGCCCGCCGGAGTGACCGCCTCGTTCGCGCGCGCCGAGATCACGGCGATCGCGTGGAACCGGCAGACCTCCACCAGCGGCCCGCTCAGCCAGAGCTTCCTGCCGGTCCCCGCTCTCGACGTGTACCCCGGCTCGGTCGGCAGCGTCGTGTTCGGCACGTACGACTCCCCCGACTACGAGACCGCTGGGAAGGTGATCCCGGCGACGGGCACGCTGACCGGTGCGCCGGGGCAGCAGGGGACGAACACGATCTCGTTCACCCTGTTCCTGCCGGCGGGCGCCGAGCCGCCCGGCGGCTGGCCCGTGACGATCTTCGGCCACGGGTTCACCGACTCGAAGCAGGGCGCGCCGTGGGCGGTTGCCTCCACGCTCGCGAGGTCGGGGATCGCAACGATCGCGATCAACGTCGTCGGCCACGGCGGTGGCGCGGGCGGCAACCTCACGATTCTCACTCCGTCGGGGCCGACCGTGATTCCGGACGGCGGTCGCGGGATCGACCAGGACGGCAACGGAACGATCGACTCGACCGAGGGCGTCAACGCCGCCCCGCCGGACACGCTGGTCTCGAGCCGAGACGGTCTCCGCCAGACGGTGGTCGACCTCATGCAGCTCGTCCGCGAGATCCAGGTGGGCCTCGACACGGACGGGAACGGCAGCCCCGACCTCGACGCGACGAGGATCTTCTACGCCGGCCAGTCGTTCGGCGGCATCTACGGGGTCGACTTCCTCGCCCTCGAGCCCGAGCTCGTCGCAGGGGTCGCGAACGTGCCCGGGGGGCCGATCATCGAGATCGCACGGCTCTCGCCGAGCTTCCGGCCGCTGGTCGGCATCGGGCTGATCAGCCGCACGCCCTCCCTCTACAACGCGGTCCCGAACCCGCCGTTCCTCACGAGCTTCGTCGAGAACATCCCGCTCCGCGGCCAGCCGATCCTCGTCGACACGGTGCCCGGCGCCTCGGCCATCCAGGAGCTGATCGACCGCAACGAGTGGGCGCAGCAGGCCGCCAACCCGGCCGCGCTCGCGCCGTACCTCGGGCACCCGGTGATCGTCCAGTTCGCGAAGGGCGACGGGACGGTGCCGAACCCGACCACGACCGCGATCCTGCGCGCGGGCGGCCTCGCCGACCGGGCGACGTACTTCCGCAACGACATCGCCGGCCCGGGCGGCTCGCAGCTCTACGCGAACCCGCACACGTTCCTCACCGGCATCTCGACGGCCGACCCCCTGGCGGCGTTCAAGATCCCGGTCGCCCTCGAGGCCCAGGCGCAGATCGCCGCGTTCTTCGCCTCGGGCGGAACGACGACGATCGACCCCGACGGAGCCGGACCGGTGTTCGAGACGCCGATCGCGGGGCCGCTGCCCGAGACGACCGGGTTCTAGCGCCGGGGCCGGCTCCAGCTCGTCGCGGTGTCGGCGGAGCGGCTGCGGGAGAGGTTGCGCTGCTGCGTGCCGTCGGCGCGCATCACGTAGACCTGCTCGTGCCCGGCGCGGTCGCTCGTGAAGAGGATCTCTCGTCCGTCCGGGGACCACGCGGCCGCGACGCTCTGTGCCGTGCCCCGCGTGAGCCGGCGCTCGTGCCCCCCGGCGGCGTCGACGACGAAGACGTCCGCGCTCGCCCCGTCCCGGTCGAAGCGCGTGAACACGACGCGGCGACCGTCAGGTGACCAGCCGGCGGGTTGCTCGAGGGCCGGGGTGTCCGTCAGGCGCGCCCGTACGCGGCCGCCGCGGTCGACGACGAACAGGTCGCCGTCCGAGGCCGCGGTCGGGGCGTCGAGCACGAGCCGGCTCCCGTCGGGCGACCAGCGCGCGAACTGGCCGCGCGCGAGCCTCCTGCGCCCGCGCCCGTCGAGCCGCACGAGCCAGATCGAGGAGCGGCGCCAGTCGGCGGCGGTCTGGCGCGTGTAGCTGAGCACCGACCCGTCGGGCGACCAGGCGGGGTCGAGCTCGAACGCGCGGCTGCCCGCGAGCGTCCGGCGCCCCGTCCCGTCGGTTCGCACGACCTGGACGTCGAAGTCGCTCATCGGCCGCTTGCCCGGCGCGGCGCCGTCGAAGGCGAGCCAGCGGCCGTCGGGAGACGGGGTGGGCCGCTTCGCGTTCTGCTGCGTCCGGTAGACGGAGCGGGCCCGTGAGCCGTCCGGGGCCATCGCGTAGAGCGAGGGCCGCCCGCGGTCGCTCCAGAAGTAGATCGTGCCCCGCCCGGCCGACGACGACGCGAGCCCCGGCACGGACACGACGAGCGCGGCGGCGACGAGGGCGAGCCGGGTCTTCACGTCTCAGGTACGCCGGCCGGGGGGTCGCGGTTCCGGCACACCGCGGCGTGCGACCGGCCGCGCTACTCCCACTCGATCGTCGCCGGCGGCTTCGAGGAGAGGTCGAGCGCGACGCGGTTGACCCCCGGGACCTCGTTGATGATGCGCGCGCTGATCGCCGCGAGCAGCTCGTGCGGGAGCCGGGCCCAGTCGGCCGTCATCGCGTCCTCGGACGTCACGGCCCGGATCACGATCGGGTAGGCGTACGTGCGCTCGTCGCCCTGCACGCCGACCGAGCGGATGGCGGGCAGCACCGCGAAGCACTGCCAGAGCTCGCGGTAGAGGTCGGCGCGCCGGATCTCCTCCAGCAGGATCGCGTCGGCGTGGCGGAGGATCTCGAGCCGCTCCTCCGTCACGTCCCCGATGATGCGGATCGCGAGGCCGGGCCCGGGAAACGGGTGGCGCCAGACCATCCGCTCGGGGAGACCGAGCTGCTCGCCGACCCTGCGCACCTCGTCCTTGAACAGCGCGCGCAGCGGCTCGACGAGCTCCATCCGCATGTCGGCCGGAAGGCCGCCGACGTTGTGGTGCGACTTGATCTTCGCCGCGACGCCGACGTCACCGCCCGACTCGATCACGTCGGAGTAGAGCGTCCCCTGGACGAGGTGCCGGACGTCGCCCAGCCTGCGCGCCTCCTCCTCGAACACGCGGATGAACTCCTCGCCCACGATCGCGCGCTTCTCCTCCGGGTCGGTGACGCCCGTCAGGCGCGCGAGGAAGCGCTCGCGCGCGTCGACGTGCACGAGGGGGACGTGGAAGTGCGTGCCGAACGTCTCCACGACCTGGGCCCCCTCGTTCTCGCGCAGGAGGCCGTGGTCGACGAACACGCAGGTCAGCTGGTCACCCACGGCCTTGTGCACGAGCAGGGCGGCGACGGCGGAGTCGACGCCGCCGGACAGGCCGCAGATCACCTTCTCCGCGCCGACCTGGGCCCGGATGCGCTCGACCTGCTCCTCGATCACGGCGGCCGGCGTCCACGCCGGCGGCGCCCCCGCGACCTCGTACAGGAAGCTCTCGAGCATCCGCTGGCCGTGGGGCGTGTGCACGACCTCCGGGTGGAACTGCACCGCGTAGAGCCCCCGCTCGGGATCCTCGAAGGCCGCGATGGGCGTGGTCTCGGAGGACGCGGTGACCCGCGCCCCGGGCGGGGCGGCGGTGACGGAGTCGCGGTGGCTCATCCAGACGGCCTGCTCCCGCTGAAGGTCCCCGAACAGCGCGCCCGAGGCCTCGAGCTCGACCTCCGCCTTGCCGAACTCCGACACCTCGTTCGACTCCACGACCCCGCCCAGCTCGCGGGCCATCAGCTGCATCCCGTAACAGATCCCGAGCGTCGGCACCCCGAGCTCGAAGATCGCCGGATCCGCGAGCGGCGCTCCCTCCGCGTAGACGGACGCGGGGCCGCCGGAGAGCACGAGCGCGATCGGCGCGCGCGCCCGGATCTCGTCCGCGCCGAGGCGGTGGGAGACGAGCTCGGAGTAGACGCGCGCCTCCCGGACCCGGCGCGCGATCAGCTGGCTGTACTGGCCGCCGAAGTCGAGCACGAGCACCGGGCGCTCCTGGGGAGAGGGCTCCGGCGACGGAAACGGGAGGAGCTCAGCTTCGGCGATAGTTCGGCGCGTCCTTCGTGATCGTGACGTCGTGCGGGTGGCTCTCGCGCAGGCCGGCGCCGGTGATCCGGACGAAACGGGCCTGCTTCAGATCCTCGATCGTGGCGGCGCCGCAGTAACCCATCGCCTGGCGGAGCCCGCCGACGACCTGGTGGACGATGGGCCCGAGCGGGCCCTTGTAGGCGACGCGGCCCTCGATCCCCTCCGGCACGAGCTCGGCGACGTCCTCGACGTCCCCCTGGAAGTAGCGGTCCTTCGAGAACGAGCGCGCCTTCATCGCCCCGAGCGACCCCATCCCGCGGTACTCCTTGAACCGCTCGCCCTGGACGACGAGCACGGCCCCCGGCGACTCGTCGGTTCCGGCGAGCATCGAGCCGAGCATCACGGTGTCCGCCCCGGCGGCGATCGCCTTCGCGACATCCCCGGACGAGGTGATCCCGCCGTCCGCGATCAGCGGCACGCCCTCGTCGGCCGCGACCTCGGCGCAGTCGTGGATCGCCGTCACCTGCGGAACCCCCACGCCGGCGACGACGCGGGTCGTGCAGATGCTGCCCGGTCCCTGCCCCAGCTTGAGCGCGTCCGCGCCGGCGTCGATCAGCGCCTCGGCCGCCTCGGCGGTCGAGATGTTCCCCGCGACCACCTGGACGTCGTGCTCGTCCTTGAGCCGGCGCACGACCTCGACCACGCCGCGGGAGTGGCCGTGCGCGGTGTCGACGACCAGCGCGTCGACCTCGGCGTCGACGAGCGCGGCGGCCCGCTCGAGCGCGTCGGCGCCGACACCGACCGCGGCCGCGACGCGGAGCCGCCCGCGGTCGTCCTTCGTCGCGAGTGGGTACGCCTGGCGCTTCGAGATGTCCTTCACCGTGATGAGGCCCTTGAGCCGGCCCTCGACGTCCACGATCGGCAGCTTCTCGATCCGGTGCCGCCCGAGGATGGCCTGCGCCTCCTCGAGCGTCGTGCCGACCGGCGCGGTCACGAGCCCTTCCCGGGTCATCGCGTCCCCCACCCGCCTCGTCGAGGGGACGCCGAACCTGAGATCCCGGTTCGTGAGGATGCCGACGAGCCGCCCGTCGGCATCGGTGATCGGGATGCCCGAGACGCGGTAGCGCGCCATCAGCTCGAGCGCGTCGCCGACGAGCGCGTCCGGGGAGAGCGTGACGGGCTCGACGATCATCCCCGCCTCGGAGCGCTTCACCTTGTCGACCTCGGCGACCTGGTCGGCGATCGAGAGGTTCCGGTGGAGCACGCCGATTCCGCCGAGGCGGGCGAGCGCGATCGCCATGCGTGCCTCGGTCACCGTGTCCATGGCCGCCGAGACGACGGGGATCTCGAGCACGATCGTCCGTGTCAGGCGGCTCGCGGTGAGCGCGTCGTTCGGGAGGACGGCCGACTCGGCCGGGACGAGCAGGACGTCGTCGAAGGTCAGGCCCTCCTTCGCGAACTTGTCCCGCGGACTCTCCAAGTGGCTTCGATCGTAACAGCGCGTCCGGCTACGCCGGCTGGAGCTCGTGCACCTCGACCGCGGGCAGCAGCCGGCGCGCCTCGGCGGGGTCGAAGCGGCCCGCGCCGACCTCGAGCACCGACGCCGCGCCCGCGGCGGCGGCCAGACGGAGCGCCTCCTCGGGGGGCGTGTCGTCGAGCACCGCGTTGAGCCACTGCGCGAGCAGCGCGTCGCCGGCTCCGACGACCGAGACGGGCTCGAGACGCGGCGTCACCGCGCGGTAGCGGCGGACCTGGCGCTCCTCGCGCACCAGCGCGAAGCAGCCGTTGTCGAGCGTGATGTGCGCGTTGCGCGCGCCCATCTCCGCGATCGTGTCCAGCGCCATGAGGAAGTCCTCCTCGTCGAAGAGCTCCTGACCGACGAGCTGCTCCGCCTCGCGCTGGTTCGGCGAGACGAGCCACGGCTCCGCCTCGAGCCCGAGCCGCAGCGGCTCCCCCTCGGTGTCGAGCGCCACGCGCACGCCGCGCCGCGTCAGCTCCCGCACGGCCTCGCCGTAGAACCCGGTCCCCACCCCGCGCGGCAGCGAGCCCGCGAACACGACCGCCTCGGCGCTGCGCGACAGGTAGCGGATCTTGTCCAGCAGGATCTCGAGCTCGGTCTCGGTCACCTTCGGGCCCCACTCGTTGATCTCGGTCTGCGTCCCCGAGGTCGGGTCGACGACGAGGGTCGAGGTGCGGGACTCCTGCCGGATGCGCACGAAGTCGTGGAGGATCGCCTCCTCGGTGAGCTGCTCGACGATCCGGGTGCCGGTGCTGCCTCCGGCGAGGCCCGTCGCGACCACCGGGTGGTCGAGTCGCTTGAGCGCGCGCGCGATGTTGATGCCCTTGCCGCCGGCGAGCGTGACCACGTGGCTCGCGCGGTGGCGCTGCCCGAGCTTCAGGATCGGCACCGTGAGGGACCGGTCCAGCGCGGCGTTGAGGGTGACGGTGATGATCATCGTGTGCCTCCCCGGCTCATGACACCAGTCCCACCAGATGGTGGAGCGCGCGGCCGGCGAGCCAGTCGGCCTTCGCGAGGGCGCCGGGCTCGGCTCGGGCCGAGGCGGCCACGAGCGGCGAGCGGGCGACGACGCGGTCCCCGTCGATCACGACGACGGAGCCGAGCCGCTGGCCGGCCCGCACCGGCAGCGCGGCCACCGCGGGGACGACGACGCGCTCGACGAGTGGCCGGTCGAGCGGGGCGGGACGGACGACCGCGCGGGGCGCGACCAGGCGGAGCGGCTCCTTCCCCCAGCCGACCGGAACGGCGGCGTACGTGCGCTGCGTGTCCACGACGCGGGAGGGACGGTAGCTCGCGAGGCCGTACCGGAGCAACGCGGCGAGGTCCCGGTCGCGCTGAGCCTCGCTCGGCTCGCCGAGCACCGCCGCGGTGATCCCGACGCCGCCGGCGCGCGCGAACGCGACCTGCGACCAGCCGGCGAGCCCCGTGTGCCCGGTCTTCGCGGCCACGATCCCCGGGACCGTGGCGATCAGGTTGTCCGTCGACTCCACCACCCTGCCGTCGGAGAGCGTCGCCCGCGCGGCCCCCGCATAGCGTCGGATGACGGGGTTGCGGAGCGCCGTCCGGAGCAGCGTCGCGACGTCGCGCGCGGTGGACACGTGGCCGGGCTCGTCGAGCCCGTGGGGATTCCGGTAGTGCGTGCCGGTGAGCCCGAGCTCGTGCGCCTCGCGGTTCATCGCCGCGACGAAGCGCGGCACCGAGCCGGCGGCCGCGATCGCGAGCGCCGTTGCCGCGTCGTTCGCGCTCGGCACGAGCGCTCCGATCACGAGGTCGCGGACGGGAAGCCGTGCACCCGCCTCCAGCTCGAGCGTCGACTCGCCCACCCGCGCGGCCGCGGCGGGCACCGTCACGACCTGATCGAGCGTGAGCCGGTCGAGCGCGACGAGGACGGTCATGAGCTTCGTGATGCTCGCCATCGGCCGCGGCGTGTCCGCCTCGCGGGCGGCGAGCGTCCGTCCGTCGACGGAGCTCTCGACGATGTAGGCGCGAGCCTCCACCGGAGGCGCCGACGCACGGACGGTCCCGCAGAGGGCGAGCGCGACGAGCGCGACGAGCGCGACCGCCGGCATGCCGACGCGCGTCATGCGACCGGCTCGACGGGCCGGCGTCACCAGCCCGCCGCCGCCCAGACGGCGCTCCGCAGACGGGCCGCCTCGGCGGCCGCGGCGGCGCGCCAGTCGTCTGCGGGCGCGTCGCGGTACGCGTAGATCACCGAGCGCGACGCGTTGACGAGCGCGCTCGCCGGTCCGCTCGTGAAGGCGCGGGCGACGTCTGCGGGCGTCGCCCCCTGGGCGCCGACGCCGGGGAGCAGGATGATCGCGCGCGGCATCGCCCGGCGTGCCTCGCCGACGATCCGCGGCACCGTTGCGCCGACGACGGCGCCGACGCTGGAGAGGCCGCCGGTGCCGACGAGGTCCTCGCCCCAGCCGTCGACGAGCTCGGCCACCTGGCGCCAGAGGGGACGGCCGTCGGAGAGCGCCGCGTCCTGCAGCTCGGCCGCACCGGGGTTGGAGGTGCGGACGAGGAGAAACACGCCGGCGCCCTCCCGGCGGCACGCCGCGAAGAACGGGTCGAGCGAGTCCCGGCCGAGGTAAGGGCTCAGCGTGAGCGCGTCCGCGAGCGCAGGCTCGTCGTCGCGCGGCTCGAGGAACGCCGCTGCGTAGGCGCGCGACGTCGAGCCCACGTCGCCGCGCTTGGCGTCGACGATCACGAGCAGCCCCGCCTCCCGCGCGTACGCCGACACCCGCTCGAGCGCGCGCCAGCCGTCGCCGCCGAGCGCCTCGAAGAACGCGACCTGGGGCTTGACCGCGACGACGTACGGTGCGACCGCGTCGACGATCCCCTTGCAGAAGCGCTCGACCGCGTTCGCGGCCGGGACGCGTCCGGCCGCGGCCTCGCCCCGGAGCTCGACGGGGAGCATGTCCACGACGGGGTCGAGCCCGACGACGAGCTGCGTCTGCTTCCGCTGGACGGCATCGGCGAGACGGTCGGGGAACAGGATCGGGGGCGCGACCGCGGCGTGCGTCACGCAGCCAAGGGTAGCCGGGCCACCAGCGCGCGAATCGCCTCGGCGTCGAGCGGCACCACGCGCAGCTCGGGCGGAGGACGCCGGAGGAACGACGCGACCAGGCGCAGCTCGTCCGCGTCCTCGGGCGCGTGCGAGACGAATGCGGCGTCGGCGTCCGCCACGAGCGCGGCCGTCTCGGGCGCCGAGCCGGAGACGAGCGGCACGAGGCGCGACGACGCGATGCGGCCGCCGCAGATTGCGTACGCGCGGGCGAATCCGCGCTCATGCGACGGCACCACGACGCACGCGCGCAGCGCACGCAGGCGGTCGAGCTCGTGGAGGCGCGCGACCGCCTCCTCCAGGCCCGTGATGCGGTCGCGCAGGCGCGCCGCGTCCTCGAACCGCTGCTCGGCGGCGAGACCGCGCAGCCGCGCACGCAGCGCCGGGAGCGCCGCCGCGGGCTCGTCCGACGTGTGCCCCTCGAGCGCGCGTGCCGCCCTCCGCGCGAGCGCACGGCCGGAGAGGGGGCCGAGGGGGGTCGGGTCGGTGGTGACGCTCCAGCGCTCACCCCGGCGGCGCAGGTAGACGTGCCGGTCGGGCCGTGTCGAGCGGGCGTTGGCCGGGGGGCGGAGCGTGCGGAGCAGCCGCAGCTCCTCGAGCGCGGCCTCGAGCTCGGAGCCCGTCTCACGCCATTCGACGCGCTCGAGCGCAGCGAGCGCAGCCTCGACGGCGGGCCGCTGCCGCGTGCCGGCGAAGTACGAGCGGAGACGCGCCCGCAGGTCACGGGCACGGCCGACGTAGAGGGCGAGGCCCCGGGCGCCGCGGAAGACGTAGACGCCGGGCCGTTGGGGCGCCCCGGCCACGAGCGTCCGCTTGGTGACGAGGCGACGCGCCCGCGGCGCCGCGAGCTCGACGAGGTCGGCCACGGTGCGGGCGCCCCGCTCCTGGGCGAGCCCGACCAGCACGAGGAGGATCTCGGCGGTCGCCCGCGCGTCCGGCAGCGCCCGATGGCAGGGCTCGGTGGGCACGCCGAGGAAGTGCGCGAGCGCCGCCAGCCCGACGCGCCGGGTGCGGCCCGCGAGCAGCCGGCGGGCGAGCCACATCGTGTCCACGACCGGCGCCGCGATCCGGCGCCCCGTCATGCGCTCGACCTCGCGGTCGAGGAACGCGAGATCGAAGCGCGCGTTGTGCGCGACGAGCGCCGCATCCTCCGCGAAGACCGTGAAGCCGCGCACCGCCCGTCCGGTGCCGGGCGCTCCCCGGAGCTGCGGAGGGCCGATCCCGGTCAGGGACGTGACGGCCGCCGGGAGCGGCACGCCCGGGTCGACGAGCGTCTCGTACACGTCCTCCAGCGCCAGACGGCGAATGCGCTGCGCCCCGATCTCGCAGATGCGCGCGCTGCGCGGCGACAGTCCCGTCGTCTCGAGGTCGACGACGACGAAGTGCGCGTGCTCGAGCTGGATGCCGTCCCCCGGGGGGTGGGCGAGCCCGACGTCCGGCCCGCGCCAGGCGAGCCTCGCGTCGCCGTCGACGACGTCGTCGAGGAGCGACCGGGCGAGCGCCGTCGGTGCGGTCGCGAGCGCGAAGAGCGCGCGCGCCGCCTCGTCGACCGGTACCGGCCCGCGTCGAGCCTCCACGAGCTCGACCAGGCGATCTGCGGCGTCGAAGCTGAGCTGCACGGCACTTGCACTATACGAACATACGTTCGCGTAGTGCAAGTGCTGGGCGAGGCACGGCGTGGGGCCGCTCTGCGGCCCCACGCATGTTCGTCATCGAGTGAATCGAGCTTCGCTCAATTCACTGCTTTCTTCAGCTGCGAGCCCGCCGAGAACTTCGGGACGTTGGCGGCCGCGATCTGCACCCTCTCGCCCGTCCTGGGGTTGACGCCCTGGCGCGCCGCGCGCCGCGTGACGTGGAACTTGCCGAAGCCGGTGAAGGCGACCGCGTCGCCGTTCCGGAGCGTGCTCTCGATGACGCCGAGCGCCGCGTCGACCGCCGCGCCGGCGTCACGCTTCGTCAGGCCGGCCTTGTCCGCCACGGCATCCACGAACTCCTGCTTGGTCACGTGCGTTTCCTCCTGGTCGCTGGGTCTTGGACGCCCGCCGAGCCTACAGCTCGAACGGATTCGGCTCAACCATGCGGGTTCACAACCTGCCCCCGCGTCGCGAGCAACTCACCGGCACGGTAGAGCGCGGCGAGCCGCACGCCGAGGCGGGCGAGCGCGTCGGCGCCGCCCTCCTCGCGGTCGACGACGCACACCGCATGCCGGACGACGAGCCCGGCCTCGCGAACGGCCTCCACCGCCTCGCAGAGGGCGCCACCCGACGTGACGACGTCCTCGACGAGGCACACGGTCTCGCCGGGCTCGTACGGGCCCTCGAGGCGGTTCGCGGTGCCGTATCCCTTGGTTTCACCGCGGACGATGATGAACGGCAGCCCGGACGCCATCGCTGCCGAGGCGGCCAACGCGACGGCCCCGAGGGCCGGTCCCGCGAGCCGGTCGGCGTCCGGCTCGACGTCGCTCGCCGCGGTCGCCAGTCGCTCGCCGAGCTCGCGCAGCATCCCGGGCTCCGTCTCGAACCGGTACTTGTCGAGGTACCACCGCGAGCGCTTCCCGGAGCGGAGGGTGAAGTCTCCCTCGAGCAGCGCCGTCTCCACGAGCCGCCGCCCGAGCTCGTCGACGCCCGTCATCCGAGCATCCGTCCGGCGAGCGAGACGAGCCGGTCGTGCTCCGGGGTCCCGGGCCCGAGGGCGAGCTCCGCGCCGTCCCGCCAGGCGACGTGGACGCGCGAGGCGCTGTCGCGCCGGCGGCGCCACAGGAGCCACGCCGCGGCCGCCGCGAGGGCGACGAGCACGAGCCTCATCGGCCTCCGTCCCGGAGGCGGCGGAGCACCGTGCGGAGATCGTGGGCCACGAGTGCCGACGTCGGCTCCGGCACGGTCGTCGCGACGACGGTGCGCTCGCCGTCCGTCAGGGCGACGAGCGACCCGCGCTCGAGGTCGACCTGCACGCGCTCGACGGGCTCACCCGCCCGGATCCCCGCGACGGCGGAGAGCAGCTCCGCGCCGGCCCGGGCGAGCGCCTGCGCGCGCTCCGCGTCCGGGCTCCGAGCCCCCTCGACGCCGCCCGCGGGGTCGGTCACGACCGCCTCGACGACCTGGGTCGAGACGTCGACGAGCTCCTCGATGGCGGCAGAAGCGTCCATGCCGGCGCCCGAAGCTAGCAAACTGCCTCCGTGCGGGCGATCCGAGGCACGTTCGATCGCTTCTTCGCCGAGCGGGGCACGCACCTCGCAGCGATGGTCGCCTACTTCGCGCTCGCGTCGTTCGTGCCGCTGATCTTCCTCGCGCTCTCGGTGCTCGGCTTCCTCGACCAGGCCGACTCCTCGAGCGCGCTCGTCTCGTATCTCGAGGACATCTTCCCCGGGCAATCGGTCGAGTCGATCGTCAACGTGGTGGACGCCGTGCAGCGCAACGCGGCCACGCTCTCGATCGTCGGGGCGGTCGCGCTGCTCTGGAGCTCCGTCTCGCTCTTCTCCGCGCTCGAGTCCGCGTTCAACATCGTCTACGGGCGGCCGAACCGGCCCTTCCTGCGCGGCAAGCTGCTCGCGGTCGCATACATGATCGCGGCGCTGGTGGTGCTCTTCGCCGCGCTGACCGCGGGCACGCTCGGGTACGACCTCCTGCGCCGGTACGCGACGGACGTCGTCTCGAACCAGTGGGTCGCGCTCGCGCTGACGATCGCCACCTCGGGGCTCGCGCTGTTCGCGTTCCTCGTCTCCGCCTACCACCGCCTGCCCAACGCGCTGCTCACGTGGCGCGAGGTGCTGCCGGGCGCGGCCCTGGGCGCGATCGTGCTCTCGGCGACCCTCCAGGCGCTGCCCCTGTTCGTGTTCTTCACCTCGGAGGTGGTCGCGCTCCAGGCGCTCGGGACGACGTTCCTCCTGCTCGTCTGGCTCTACGTGATGGCGAACGTGATCGTGTTCGGCGCGGCGCTCAACTACGTCCTCGCCTACGGTGCCACCGGGCGCGTGGTCGTGCCCAAGCGGCCGGACTGAGCCTCATCCGCCGAGTCGGTCCGCGAGCGCGGCGGCAGCGCGCGCACGGTGCGAGTTCGCGCGCTTCCACGCGTCGCCCAGCTCCGCGACCGTCGACGCTTCTCCGAGCGGGACGAACACCGGGTCGAAGCCGAAGCCCTCGTCGCCTGCCGCGTGACGCGCGATCGTCCCCTCGAGGGTGCCGCGGGCGACCACCTCCCGCCCGTCCGGGGCGATCGCGACGAGCACGCACACGTACCGCGCCCGCCGCTCGTCACCGCCGCCGAGCGCCGCGAGCATCCGGCCGACCGGGTCGCCGGCCGCCCACCGCGCCGTGCGCACCCCCGGGCCGCCCTCGAGGGCCTGCGCCTCGATGCCGGAGTCCTCGCCGAGCGCCCACGCGTTCGCGGGCGCGTGCGCGCGTCCCCAGCGCGCCTTGAGCCGGGCGTTGTCCTCGAACGTCGCCCCGTCCTCGGGCGGCGGATCGTCGCGCTCGAGCGCGTCGACCACGAACCCCGGCAGCGTCCGCCGCAACTCCTCGAGCTTGTGCGGGTTGCCGGAGGCGAGGATCAGGCACGGACGCGGCACCGCGTCACGCACCGAGCGGCGACGGCGCCTCGCAGGCCTCGTTCTGGGCCACCTCCAGCTCGGCGATGCCCGTCGCCGCGAGGTCGAGCAGCCGGTCGAGCAGCTCACGCGAGAACGGATCGCGCTCCGCCGTCGCCTGCACCTCGACCAGGCGCCCATCGCCTGCCATCACGACGTTCATGTCGGTCTCCGCCGACGAGTCCTCCACGTAGTCGAGGTCGAGCACGGGCTCTCCGTCGACGACGCCGACGGACACGGCCGCGACACGGCCGCCGAGGGCCTTCGCGAGCCCGAACCTGTCGAGCGCGCGGTAGGCGGCCACGTACGCGCCGGTGATCGCGGCGCAGCGGGTGCCGCCGTCCGCCTGGAGCACGTCGCAGTCCAGCCACAGCGTCCGCTCGCCCAGGGCCTTGAAGTCGCAGACGCTGCGCAGTGCGCGCCCGATCAGGCGCTGGATCTCGACCGTCCGCCCGTCGGGCCGTCCGCGCGAGACGCCGCGCTGCGTCCGCTCCCCGGTCGAGGCGGGCAGGAGCGAGTACTCCGCGGTCATCCAACCGCGACCCTTGCCGCGCAGCCAGCGCGGGATCGCCTCCTCCACCGTCGCCGTGCAGAGGACGACCGTGCGGCCCTGCGCATAGAGGATCGAGCCGTGCGGCTGCTCGAGGAAGTCGGGCTGCAGGTCGAGCTCGCGCAGCTCGTCCGGCCGGCGTCCGTCGTGGCGTGTCACGCCGTCCCTCCTCGAAGCGCGCTGGAGCCGGCCGGGATCATGCCGCCTGCGGCTCGCTCGCCTCGAGCGCCACGCGCTCGACCGCGCTGATCGGCAGCTGCAGGAACCGCTTGCCCATCTCGCGGAAGGCCGTCGGGTCGCCGGTGGTCAGGAACCGGTACGCGCCCTCGCGCCCGGCGTCGTTCTCGATCGCCTTCCGCGCGAGCGTCTCCGCGACCTCGCGGGCGGTCTCCTCGGCGGAGAAGACGAGCGTCACCGACCTGCCGAACACCCGCTGGAAGATCGGTCGCAGGATCGGGTAGTGCGTGCAGCCGAGGATCACGGTGTCGACGTCCGCCGCCTGCAGGGGCGCCGCGACCTCGCGCACCGCCCGGGTCGTCTGCTCGCCGAAGGGATCGGGGCCCTCGATGAGGGGAACCAGCCTGGGGCACGGCACCGCGACGACCTCGACGCCCGCGTCGTGCGAGCGCACGAGCTCCTGGTACCGGCCGCTCGCGACGGTCGCCTCGGTCGCGAGGAGCCCGACGCGACGGTTGCGCGTGGCGAGCGCCGCGGCGTGCGCCTCCGGCTGCAGGACGCCGACCACCGGCACCGAGAGCGCGCGCTGGAGGTCGTGGAGGCCGGCGGCGGTCGCGGAGTTGCACGCAGCCACGACGAGCTTCACGCCCTCCCGCTCGAGTCGGCGGCCGATCTCGAGCGCGAACGAGCGGATCTCGGCGAGCGGGCGCGGGCCGTACGGCAGCCGGGCGTTGTCGCCCAGGTACACCGCGTCCTCGTGCGGGAGCGTGACGAGCAGCTCGTGGAGGACGGTCAGCCCGCCCACGCCGGAGTCGAACACGCCGATCGGCCGCCCGTCCACCGCGCCGATCATACGGACGGTCACCGGCCACGTGGTCAGACTTGCGACCGTGGGCGCGACGGTGCGCATCGGGATCTGCTCCTGGGCCGACGAGGGGCTGCTCCGCGCGTGGTACCCGCGCGGGGTCTCGACCGGCGAGCGCCGCCTGCGCTACTACGCCGAGCGCTTCGACGTCGTCGAGGTCGACTCGCCGTACTACGCCCTGCCCGACCCGGCGGTGACCGAGCGCTGGGCCCGGCGCACACCCGACGCGTTCACCTTCCACGTCAAGGCCTCCGCAGCGATGACGTGGCACGACGGCGAGCCGGACGACGAGGCGTTCCGCCTGTTCCGCGCGTCGCTCGAGCCGCTCGAGCTGTCGGGGAAGCTCCGGGGCGTCCTCCTCCAGTACCACCCGCGGTTCACGAAGTCGGAGTCGGCGAAGGCGGAGCTCGCCCGCGCCCCGAGCCGCCTCGAGCCGCTCGTCCCGCTGGTCGAGTTCCGGCACCGGTCGTGGATGGACGAGGAGGAGCGGGAGGACACGCTCGCGTTCCTCGAGCGCCACGGGCTCGCGTACGTCTCGGTCGACACGCCCCGCACGCGGGCCTCGAACGTCTCCCCACGCGTCGCCGCCACCACCGGTCGCGTCGCCTACGTCCGCTTCCACGGCCGCAACGCCGCGACCTGGAACATCCGGGGAGGGTCGGCCGCCGACCGGTTCGACTGGCTCTACTCCGAGGAGGACCTCGCCGAGTGGGTCGAGCCGCTCGCGCGGCTGGCCGACGAGACAGCCGAGGTCTACGCGATGTTCAACAACAACCGGGACGACTTCGCGCCCCGCAGCGCCGCGATCCTGCGCGGCCTGCTGGACGAGGCGGGCGTCGCGGCGGCGGGCGCCGTCGAGCCGCCCCCCACCGAGCTGACGCTGTTCTGAGCCCCCGGTGTCGGGCTTCGGTCCGACACCGAGGGAGCGTTGCTCGTCCGACAGGTGTCCGACTACAGTCGGACACCTCTCATGCGCGTTCTCTCGATCGTTCACGAGCCGACGTCGACGGGAGGCGGCGGGATCTTCGAACGAGCCGTCCCGGAGCGCGGTCATCGACTCGATCGCTGGGTCGCCCCGGGCGGCGACGCGCCTCCGGGCGACCCGGCGGGGTGGGACGCGATCATGATCTTCGGCGGCGCGATGCATCCCGACCAGGATGCGGAGCACCCCTGGCTCGCGGGCGAGGCGCGGTTCATCGAGGAGGCGCTCGCAGCCGGCGTGCCGCTGCTCGGGGTCTGCCTCGGCGCCCAGCTGATCGCGCGCGCCACGGGCGTCGACGTCGGCCCGGCGGAGAGCGCGGAGGTCGGCTGGTACGAGGTCTCCCTCGACGACGCCGGAGCACGAGACCCCGTGCTCGGGGTGCTTCCGCCCCGCTTCGACGCCTTCCAGTGGCACTACTACACGTTCGAGCTCCCGGCCGGTGCGGTGCTGCTCGCCTCGAGCCCGGCCGCGCGTCAGGCGTACCGGCTCGGAGACCGGGTGTGGGGCACCCAGTTCCACGCCGAGGTCGACCGGCACATGCTCGACCACTGGCTCCGCGCGGGACGGGACGAGCTGCCGAAGCCCGCCGAGGAGATCCGCGCCGAGACCGTCCGTCTGCTGCCCACGTGGAATGCCCAGGGCCTCGCCCTCTGCGACGCGTTCCTCGCCGAGGCCGCGCGTCTGGCCGACGGCCAGGGCCCCGCCTGACGCGCGTCGGTCGCCGGAGCGCGGCGCCGCCCGGCGAGGCGCTCAGACTCCGTCCGGCCGGGCTTCCGGGCCCGTCTCCGCGGGGAGCGCCGGATCGCGCGACCACTCGTGCCACGACCCCGCGTAGTTCCGCGCCGCGTACCCCGCCGCGGCGAGTACCTGGACGGCGGTCGCGGAGCGGCTGCCCGAGTGGCAGTAGGCGATCACCTCGCGTCCCGTGGGGAGGTCGACGAGGGCCCGCACCGCAGCGGGGTCGCCGGCCAGGAGCAACAGCTCGAGCTCGAGGTGGCGCGCTCCCGGGATGCGCCCGGGACGCGGGTCGCATGGGGCGACGACGGCGCCCGTGAACTCCTCGAGCCGCCGCACGTCGAGCAGGACGAGGCCCTCCTCCTCGAGCCGCTCCGCGAGCTCGGTCGTCGAGATCGGCCCGCTCATGCCGCGAGCGACGCGACCGTCTCGACCTCTGCAGCCACCGACCCGCGGCCGGCGCACGTCTCCAGCCAGGCCGAGGTCGCCGGATACCCGTCGAGCGAGACCCCCATCAGCCCGCGCAGCCGGAGCAGCCACGGCAGGTACGAGACGTCCGCCAGACCGAAGCGGGACCCGGTGAGGAACGGCGCGAGCCCGAGCATCGCGTCGAGCGCCGCGAGGCAGTCGGCGAGCCAGGCGTCGGCGCCCGGCTCCCGCCGGCGCAGCGCGTAGTACGCGTCGCCGAGCGTGCCGTCGAACCGGAAGACGAGGAGCCGCGCGGCCGCGCGCTCGCCCGGGTCGTCCGGGAGGAGGGGCGGATCGGGGTAGCGGTCGTCGAGGTACTCGTCGACGACCGCGGACTCGGGGAGCACCCAGCCGTCGTCCTCGAGCACCGGCACCCGGCCGTCGGGCGGGTTCCGCTCGACGAGCCAGGCGGGCCGCGCGGAGAGGTCGACGGTGACGGTCTCGTACGGGATGCCCTTCTCGGCGAGGACGATGCGCGTACGGGCGCAGAAGGGACAGCGCGGCGCGTCGTAGAGCGTCAGCGCCATGTCCCGCCGTCGTCTGCCGCGAGGAGCTGCGCGTACCCGTGGTCGCCGCCCTCCAGTCCGAGCGCGCCCGCGATCGACGCGAGCAGCTCGCGGGCCGGGGGGAGCTCCGCGGGCGAGGCGGCGGTGGTCGCGATCGCCTTGATCGTCTTCGGGTCGGCGCCCGTCAGCCGCGCGAGGACGGTCGGGTTCGCGGCCAGCCCGATCACGTCTCCGGGAGCCAGCGTCCCGTAGAACTCGGGCACCGAGAGGTACTCGTCGACGATCCCGCCTCGCTCGAGCGCGATCAGGCGCACGACCTGTTCGACCTCGAGCGAGAGCGCGACCACCACCGTCCCCAGCCGGGAGGAGAGCTCACGCGCGAACCGGACGAGCGCGGTGGGGTCCTTGTCGACCACCTCGTCGTAGACCGCGATCCAGCCGTTGCGCGGCCCGACGACCTGCGATCCCCCCGAGGCGATCCGCGGCGCGAACTCCCGCACCGCCCGCTCGACGTCCGCGACCGCGTCGGTCTGCACGTGGATCGAGGCGAAGGACTCCGCATGACGGTCGGGAGCGAGACGCTCGCGCAGCGTCGCGAGCGGGACACCGAGCACGTAGAGCTGCTCCGTGAAGCCCCAGTGCTGGTAGACGGTTCGGGCCTCGGTGTTGTGCGCCTGCACCTCGAGGTCGAGATGCTCGATGCCCTCCTCCTCGAGCGCCTCGGCCACGGCGGCGACGAGCGCCGCCGCCACGCCGTCGCGACGGGCGTCCGGGAGGACGTAAAGGTCGGTCAGGCGCGCGAGGCGCGGACCCAGGTGGCGCGCGAGCGCGAACCCGACGGGCCGGCCTCGCTCGGCGAGGAACGCGAGCCCGGTGTCCACGATCTTGCGTAGCTCCTCCGCCTCACGGTCGCGGTCGAGCTCCACGTACGGCGGACGCGGCAGCTCGTCCTCGAACGCGCCCCAGAGCGCCTCCAGCACCGCGAGGTCGGCGCTGGTGGCGCGGCGGACGGTCACGCTCCGATGCTAGATGATCGATTCGCCGGCTCGCGCGATGCTCCGGTCGGCCGTATGCTGTGAGCAGTCGGCGGCGGTCATCCCCCTCGACCGTCGCCGGCACCTTCCCCCGCGCGACCTCCCGAGAGCGCGAGCCCGACGTCGACGAGGTCGTCGAACCGCTCGTAGGCGGCGCCCTGCTCGTCGAGCCACGCCGCCAGCCCGCCCCGCGCGAAGCGGCGGCTCGCGGCGAGCGACACGCAGCGGTCCGACATGCCGTCTCCCACGTACGCGAACGCGCGCGTCCCGGGCAGCGCGCCGCGCTTGCACGGCTCGCCGCACACGTCGCACGGCGGCGACTCCCGGAAGCTCACCCGCCAGCCGCCGGGCTCGGCGAGGAGGTGATTCGCCACGACGCGAGCCTCGATCCCCTCCCTCGCGAGGATCGGGTCGATCAGCTCGTGGAATCCCGCCGAGACGATCAGCGGGTCGTGCGCGTCGACGAGCTCGCGGAAGCCGCGGCGCACGCGGACGTGCTCGAGGAGGAACGCCACCACCTCGTCGAGCGGCGCGTCGACCGTCGCGATCTCCGCCGCGATCACCTCGGCGAGCGTCAGCCGGCCGAGCTCTGCACCCATCGCCTCGAAGACCTCGCTGTCTCCGAAGCGCTCGATCGTCATGTGGAGCGTGTCCCGCTCGGTGACGGTGCCGTCCCAGTCGAGCACGAGCGCGAGGGGCGGCTTGTGTTGATTCAACACAAGCGTTGTCAGCCCGCGGGCAGCGACCAGCCGCCGTCGACCACGACGATCTGCCCGCGGATCATCTCGGCGTCGGGAGAGCAGAGAAACGACACGGCGCCGGCCACGTCGTCGGGCGTCACGAGCCTCCCGGCAGGGTTCGCCGCGCCGGAGGCGAGCATCTCCTCACGGTTCGGGAAGTGCTCGAGCGCCCCGGTCTCGACCACGCCGGCGGAGACGGCGTTGACACGGATCCCGCGCGGAGCGAGCTCGACCGCGAGGTACCGGACGAGCGCTTCCAGGGCGGCCTTCGACGTGCCCACGAGGCTGTAGTTCTCGAGCACGCGGATCGACCCGAGGCTCGAGATCGCCACGATCGCAGAGCCCCGCGCCATCGCGGGCGCCGCGACGCGCGTCAGGGAGAGCAGCGCGCGGGCGTTCGCGTTCAGCGTCCAGTCCCAGTGCTTGTCCTCCGTCTCGAGCGCCGGCCGGATCACGCCCGTGGCCGCGCTGTGGATCAGCACATCGAGCGGCCCGAGCGCCTCGACCTGCTCCGCGACGCGACTCGACGTGACGTTGCCGCGCACGAGGACGGGCTCGACGCCGAGCGCACGCAGCTCCTCCGCCGTCTCCTCAGCGGCCGCATCCGAGCGGAAGTAGCCGATCGCGACCTTCGCGGCGCCCCCGCGAGCGAGCCGCAGCGCGATCGCCCTGCCGATCCCCCGCGAGCCACCGGTGACGAGGACCGTGCGCCCGGCGCTCACTCCAGGCTCCCATGCCGTCGACCCGCGAGAGGAGGGGGCTCGCGGGGGAACCAGGGGTTCCCCCGCGTCGTCATCCGTCGCCGCGCGGGAGCGGGTCCCACGCCGGCGCCGACGACGGGATCGTGTCCCAGCCGATCCGTTCGCGCGACTCGGCCTCGGAGCTCTCCGCCTTCGTCGACGCGTACCCGAGCCGGTCGAGCAGGTCCGCCTGGGCTTCGGCGTGGACGCGCACCGGATCGTCCTCCGGCAGCCCCGCGACGAGCTCGCGGACGCGTGCCCGGAGCTGGTAGGCGAACTGCGGCGTCGCCGGCCCGACGAGGGCGTCGACGTCGGCGATCGTCGGCTCTGCCATCGGCCGTCAAGCGTAGACGATCGCCGCGCACGCGCGACCGCGCTGCGGCGGTGCGCCGGGTAGGGGACAATGGGCGTGCTGTGCGAGACGGGGATCTCGATCGCGGCCGCCGGTCGTACGCACGCCGGGACTGGGCGGACAGCTACCAGTCGCTCCGAGGCGCGGAGGCGGCGACGCCCCTGGGCGCCGGCGACCTCGAGCTGCTCGCGACGTCCGCGTACATGCTCGGCCGGGACGACGAGTGGATGAGCCACCTCGAGCGCGCGCACCAGCTGCATCTCGAGGCGGGAGAGCCGAGAGGCGCGGTTCGGTGCGCGCTGTGGATCGGCATGCACCGCGCGGCCCGGGGCGAGCTCGGCCCCGCCGGCGGCTGGCTGGCGCGCGCAGAGCGCCTGCTCGGAGACGACCGCGACTGCGTCGAGCGCGGATACCTGCTGTTGCCGGCGGCCTTCGGGCACGAGGCGGCCGGTGACCTCGAGGCGGCCACGGAGGCGACGCGCGCGGCAACGCAGGCCGGCGAGCGCTTCGACGACGCCGACCTCACCGCGCTCGCCGCGCACACGCAGGGTCGGTTCCTGATCCTGCAGGGCCGTGTCGCGGACGGATTCAGGCTGCTGGACGAGGCGATGGTGGTGGCGATGTCCGGCTCCGTCTCGCCGATCGTCACCGGGATCGTGTACTGCGGCGTGATCCTCGCGTGCGTCGAGGTGCTCGACGTCCGGCGGGCACGGGAGTGGACCGAGGTGCTGACGCGGTGGTGCGACGAGCAACCCGGCCTCGTCGCGTTCACCGGGCGATGCCTCGTGCACCGGGCGGAGATCATGCAGCTGCACGGCTCGTGGCCCGACGCGCTGGACGAGGCACGGCGCGCAGCCGAGCGGCTCGCCCAGGGCATCAACCGCGCCGCCGCCGCACAGGCGTTCTACCGGCAGGGCGAGGTGCAGCGGCTCTCCGGCGAGCTGTCCGCGGCCGAGGAGGCGTACCGGGAGGCGAGCCGCCACGGCTGGGAGCCGCAGCCGGGCCTGGCGCTCCTCCGTCTGGCCCAGGGGCGGGCCGAGGCAGCCTCCGCCGCGATCGGGCGCGCTCTGGGAGAGACCACCGTCTGGTCGCGCCGCGCCATCCTCCTCCCCGCACGGATCGAGATCTCCCTCGCGCTCGCCGACCTCGAGGCGGCGCGGGACGCCTCGCGCGAGCTCGACGAGCTCGCCGAGCGCTACGGAGGCGCGATGCTCCGCGCCCTCGCGGCGACGGCCCGGGCCGCCGTGGAGCTCGCGGCGGGCGAGGCGGCGGAGTCGCTCGTCGCCGCGCGCCTGGCGTGCCAGGAGTGGCGGGACCTGGAGGCCCCGTACGAGGAGGCGTGCGCCCGCGTCGCCGTCGGCCTGGCCTGCGGCGCGCTCGGGGACGACGACACCGCCGCGCTCGAGCTGTCCGCAGCACGCGAGACGTTCGCCGCGCTCGGCGCGACCCCCGATCTGGCACGACTCGGAGCCCTCGCCCGCGACCCCGACGCCGGCGTCGACCGCGGCCACGGCCTGAGCGCCCGCGAGCTGGAGGTGCTGCGGCTCGTCGCCGCGGGCGAGAGCAACCGCGCGATCGCCGCGACGCTCGTGATCAGCGAGCACACGGTGGCACGCCACCTCCAGAACATCTTCCGCAAGCTGAACGTGTCGTCCCGCACGGCGGCGAGCGCCTTCGCCTACGAGCACGACCTCGTCTGAATTCTTCGCGAAGCGGGGATCCGCAGGAGCGGATCCCCGCCGCGAAACCCCCGGCCCGCGGCCGGGTACACCCCTGAAGCGGCCTGCTTCGCGGCCTACAACCCACAGAGCGACCACCGTCGTCCTGCAGGAGCGGATCCCCGCCGCGAAACCCCCGGCCTGCGGCCGGGTACACCCCTGAAGCGGCCTGCTTCACGGCCTCCAACCCACAGGCGACCGCTTCGTCCGCAGGAGTGGGTTCCCGCTGCAACCCCCGGCCCGCGGCCGGACATGCCCGAAGCGGCCCGCGTCGCGCCACGTGGTCAGAAATGACCACGCAAGGTCTCGGCGCAGGTTGGTGGTTCCGTGCGATGCGAGCCACGCCACCTCCGTCCTACGGTGGCGGCGAGGCAACGGACAGGAGGAGACATGGAGACGACAGGGACTGAGCGGGTCGAGACGGTCGTCGTCGGCGGCGGCCAGGCGGGACTCGCGATGGGCTACCACCTCGCGCGGCGCGGGCGGCCGTTCGCGATCCTCGACGCCGCAGAGCGGGTGGGCGATTCCTGGCGGAACCGCTGGCCCTCGCTGCGGCTCTACTCCCCGGCCGCCGTGGACGGGTTGCCCGGACTGCCTTTCCCGGGCCCGAGGTACTCGTACCCCTCCACCGCCGACATGGCCGACTACCTCGAGACGTACGCCGAGCGGTTCGACCTTCCGGTTCGCAACGGCGCCCGCGTCGAGAGCCTGGAGCGCGAGGACGGGGGCTACGTCGTGACCGCGGGCGCCCGGCGCTACGAGACCGACAACGTCGTGGTCGCGACCGGCGGCTTCCAGCACGAGTGCCCGGTGATCCCGGACTTCGCGGCGACGCTCGATCCCGCGATCTCGCAGCTCCACTCGGCCGACTACCGGGGGCCGGAGCAGCTGCGTGACGGGGCCGTGCTCGTTGTCGGCGCGGCCCACTCGGGGGGCGACATCGCCCACGAGCTCGCCCGCGCGGGGTACCGGACGATGCTGTCCGGCCGTGACACGGGCCAGGTTCCGTTCGACATCGAGAGCCGGCTGGCGCCGATCCTCTTCCCGCTGCTGCGGCTCGCCGCGACGCGGCTGATCACGGTCTCGACGCCGCTCGGCCGCAAGGCGAGGCCGCACATCCGCGCTCACGGCGGGCCGCTGCTCCGGGTCAAGAAGGGCGACCTCGAGGAGGCGGGCGTGGAGCGCGTGTACGAGCGCACTGCCGGGACGGTCGACGGCCGGCCGCAGCTCGCAGGCGGGCGCGTCGTCGACGTCGCGAACGTCGTGTGGTGCACCGGCTTCGGGCACGACCACAGCTGGATCCGGTTTCCGCTCGAGGAGGACGCGGACGGGTATCCGGCGCAGGAGCGAGGCGTGGTCGGGTCGTCGCCGGGGCTGTACTTCGTCGGCCTGCCGTTCCAGCACTCGTTCAGCTCGATGCTCGTGCTCGGGGCCGGCCGGGACGCGAAGGTCGTCGCGAAGCGGATCGCGGCACGCGCGCGCGCCCGTGCCACCGGACGGGAGGGGGCACGCGAGCCCGCGCGGCGCGAGCTCGCGACGTAGGGGGGTCGCGGTCGCCGGCGGGGCGGGGGCATAGCCTTCGGGCGTGTCCCCGCTCCGCCGCACCGCGCTCGCGTCGGTCGTCGCCGCCGCCTGCCTGATCGCGATCAAGCTCGTCACCGGGCTCGCCGCCGGCAGCCTGGGGCTCGTCGCGGACGCGGCCCACTCGGGAACCGATCTCGTCGCCGCGTTGTTGACGCTGTTCGCGGTCGGCGTCGCGACGAAGCCCGCAGACGAGGGACACCGCTACGGGCACGGCAAGGCGGAGCATCTCGCCGCGCTCGCCGAGGCGGCGTTCCTCGCCCTGGTCTCGGTCGGCGTCGCCGGGCTCGCGGTCGCGCGGCTGGCCGGCTGGATCGACCTCGACGTCGAGCCCGCCTGGTGGGCGTTCGCGGCGCTCGGGATCGTCCTCGCGATCGACCTCTCGCGCACGGTCGGCTCGTACCGCGTCGCGCGGCGGTACTCGAGCGCCGCGCTCCTCTCGAACGCCGTCCACTTCGGCTCCGACCTGCTCTCGACGATCGCGGTGCTCTGCGGGCTCCTCGCCGCGCGGGCGGGGTTCCCGGACGGCGACTCGATCGCCGCGCTGTTCGTCGCCGCGCTCGTCGTCGCAGCCGCGGTGCGGCTCGCGCGCCGCAACGTCGACGTGTTGATGGACCGCGCGCCCGCCGACGCCGTCGCGGCGGCGGAGACCGCGCTCGCGCGGCTCGAGCCGCCCGTCTCGGTGCGTCGGCTCCGGCTCCGCGAAGCGGCGGGCCGGACGTTCGCGGACATCGTGATCGGCGTCTCGCCGGAGGCCGCCGTCGGTCAGGGGCACGCGGCCGCGGACCGTGTCGAGGACGCGGTGCACCGCGCGCTGCCGGGCAGCGACGTCGTCGTCCACGTCGAACCGACCGACCACGAGGGTGAGCTGCGCGAGCGCGTGCGCGCCGCGGCGATGACGGTCTCGCACGTCCGCGAGCTCCACAACGTCTCCCTGATCGACACGCCGGGCGGGATCGAGGTCTCGCTGCACCTGAAGCTCCCGGGCGAGCTCGACCTCGCAGCCGCGCACGCACTGGCCGAGGAGGTCGAGGAGCAGATTCGCCTGGCCGCGCCCGAGGTGTGCGACGTGCAGACGCACCTCGAGCCGCTCGCCGAGCCGACGCCGGGCCGCGTCGTGGGGCACGAGCGGGCGGAGATCGCGCGCATCGTCCTCGACGTCACTGCCCGGGCGCCGCGCGCGGTGCGGGCGCTCGACACCGACGACGGGCTCGTCGTGCTCGTCACGCTCGGGCTCCCGGGCGAGACCACCCTCGCGGCCGCCCACGACGAGGCGAGCGAGGTCGAGGAGCGGATCCGCGCCGCGCTGCCCGGCGTCGCGGACGTCGTCGTCCACACCGAGCCGTAAGGAAGAGTGCAACTCGCTCGCTGACGCCTCCGGGGCAGCGCCAAGCGGGCAGAGGCGGGCTTCGCCCGGCGGGAGCCCGCCGGGCGGTGACGTCAGGGCTCCCGCATGAACCCCTGTCTCGCCGCCGACACGAGCGCGACCGCCTCGGGGAAGAGCACGCGCATGGCGTCGCGGAGCTGCATCGCCTGCTCGTCGACCGACCCGGAGGCGGCGATCTGCGCGAGCGCCGCCTGGGTCAGCTCGACGGCGGTGTTCAGCGTGAGCGTCGCGAACTGCTCGCGTTGGGCCTCCTTGACCCCCTCGGCCTGCTGCTCGGCGAACTCTCGCAGCCCGCGCAGGATCTCCTCCGGGTCGCCCCCGAACGGCAGGAAGCCTCCGCCCTCCACGACCCCAGGCTACTCGAGCGGAACGAGGTACGCGGACTCCACGTCGCCCCAGAGCGCGTCCGCGACCTCTGCGGCGCTCCGCATCGCGCTCGTGAACGGCGAGGGGGCCGTCGGGTCGAGCGCCAGCTCGAGCCGACGCGCGGCCTGGCCGATGGCGTCGAGCCTCCCCGGGGAGGAGAGCTGCGGAGGCGCGCCGAGGACGTGCTGGAGCCGGAGCGCGGCCTCCTCGGCCTCGTCGACGCCGTCGGGGTCCTCCGTCAGCCGCAGAGCGACGAGCTGGCCGCGGAGCTCGTCGAGATCGCCCGGGAACGCCGCCTCCTCGGCGACCTCGCACAGGGCCGCGATCGAGACCGCGTCGCGTACCTCGCGCCGGCCCTGCAGCACCTCGCCGTCGTCCCCGAGGGCGAGCCAGCCGCGCGTCCCGTCCGGCGCCTCGTAGGCGCAGACGTACACGCGCCGTCCCACGGCCGGCTCGGTCGCGAGCACCCCTGCGAGCGACCGTCCCTCCGCGAGGGGTGCGGCCGCGGCCGCGACGCGCTCCAGATCCTCCGCGAGGGCCATCGTGCCAGGATAGAGCCGCATGTCCGCCGGGCCCGAGGCACGCCGCCGTCACGCACAGGAGCTGTTCGCGCCGCTCGGGCCGCGCTACGACCGGATGGGCGCGCTCCTCTCGTTCGGACAGGATCCGCGCTGGCGCCGGTTCCTCGTCTCGCGGCTCCCGCCCGACGGCGGCCACGTGCTCGACGTCGCGACGGGGACGGGCCTCGTGGCGGAGGCGCTCCTCGCGCGCGGCTTCCGGGTCACCGGCGTCGACCAGAGCCCCGGGATGCTCTCACGGGCACGAGCTCGCTTCGGTGGACGCGTCGAGCTCGTGGAGGGGTCGGCGGAGGAGCTGCCGTTTCCGGACGCGTCGTTCGACCACCTCACGTTCACCTACCTCCTCCGCTACGTCGACGACCCGGGCGCGACGCTCGACGAGCTGGCACGGGTCGTGCGGCCTGGCGGCACGGTCGCGATGCTCGAGTTCGGCGTGCCCCGCGGCCTCTGGCGACCACCGTGGGATCTCTGGGTCTCGGTCGGCCTGCCGCTCGCCGGGCGGCTCGTCTCCCCCGGCTGGCACGAGGTCGGGAGCTTTCTCGGGCCCTCGATCCGCGACTTCCACGCACGTTTCCCGGAGGACGTCCTGCTGGCCCTCTGGAGCAACGCCGGAGTCCACGACGTGGCTCTCCGGGAGATGAGCTTCGGCGCCGGGCTCGTCGTCTGGGGACGACGCGAATGAGCAGGCCCGCGCCGGCGTTCTACGCGCTGGGCGGCGGGGGGGCCCGGGACTACGTGACGCTGCTGCACCCGCCGTACACCGCCTGGCATCTGGCGTACGCGGTCGTGGGCGGCTGCCTTGCGGCGGCTGTCGACTGGTGGACGCTCGCGCTCACGGTGCTCGCGTTCGCGCTCGCGATGGGGATCGGCGCCCACGCCCTCGACGAGCTCCACGGCCGCCCGCTCGGGACCTCGATCCCGTCGGGCGTCCTCGTCGCGCTCACGCTCGTCTCCGTGACCGCCGCTGCCGCGCTCGGGATCGCGGTCGCCTTGGAGCGGACCCTCTGGATCCTCCCGCTCGTCGCCCTCGGCGCCGCCCTGGTGCCCGTCTACAACCTCGAGCTGCTCGGCGGCCGGATCCACACGGACCTCGGGTTCGGGCTCGCGTGGGGCGCGTTCCCGCTCGTCACCGCCTACGTGGCCCAGACCGGCACCGTGCGGGTCGAGACCCTGCTGGCGGCCGCCTGGGCGACGCTCCTCTCGCTCGCGCAACGGCGCCTCTCCCACACGGCCCGGCGCCTGCGCCGCGACACGGCCTCCGTCGAGGGACAGCTCGTGCTCGAGACAGGGACGCGTGAGCCGCTCACCCGCGCCGTGCTGCTCGAGGCGCCCGAGGCCGCCCTGCGCCTGCTGGCCACCGCGACGGTCGCGCTCGCGGCGGCGCTCGTCGCGCTCCGCGTCTGACGGCCGCCGAGTACCCTGCACCGGTGGTCGTCTGGATCCTGGCCGGGTGCCTCGCCGCCGCCCTCGTCGTGGGGTTTCTCCTGTGGCTCGCGCTCCGCAGAGCACGCGCGTCGGCCGTCGCGACCGACGCGCTCGTCGAGCAGGCCCGCGTCGCCGTCCGCGAGGCGGTCGCGGCCGAGACGGCGGCGCACGCGGACGAGATCCGCCGCGTGATCGCGCGGGAGCGCGCCGACACGGCGGCCCTGCTCGGCGCCGAGGAGCGCCGGCTCGCGGACGAGAGGCGGATCGAGTTCGAGGCCCGCGAGCGCCGCTCGAGCGAGCGGCTCGCCGAGGAGCTGACGCGGGGCGAGCGGCGCCTCGAGGAGCGGCTGCGCGGCTTCTCGGAGGACCTCGAGCGGGCGCAGCGCCATCTGGAGACGCAGCTCGGCCGGCTCGAGCAGCAGAACCGGCAGGCGATCGCGGAGGTCGAGGCGCGGCTCGAGCGGGAGGCGGGCGAGCTCGGCTCGACCGCGGACGAGCAGCGCAAGACCGTGCTCCGCCTGCGCGAGGAGCTGGAGCGCGCGGCCGGGCAGGCCGTCGGCGAGGCGCTCGACGAGCTCGAGGCGCAGACCTTCGAGCGGCGGCGCGCGATCGAGGAGACCACGGAGCGTCTGAGGGCACGCGAGAAGGCGATCGCCGAGTCGATCGAGCAGGGCGAGTCCGACGTGCGCGCCCGGCTCGACGTGGTGCTCGTCGAGTGGGAGCGCCGCCAGGCGGAGCGGCTCGCCCGCGTCACCGAGCGCGAGGTCGAGCGGCACGCGCAGATGGCGATGATCGCGCTCGACGAGCGGCTCCGCGAGGCGCGCGAGGAGGCGGCCACCCGGCTCCAGCGCGAGCTCGACCGCGCGGTCGAGCTGCTCGTCCGCAACGAGCTCGCCCAGCGCCTCGGCGCCCGTTAGAGCTCGTAAGGAGTTTGTGCGCGGCCCAACTTCCGCCGGGAGGGTTCGTCAGAGCCAGAACGAAAGAGCCGGGCAAACCGATGGCCGAGACGATCGAGACACCCGTGTGGCGCGAGGACGAGCAGTCCAAGGTGGAGAGCTGGCGCCTGCACGTGCTGATCGAGGCCGGGTTCCCGCTTCCCCTGGCGGAGCGGGTGGCGGCGAGCGACGCCGACCTCCACGTCGCCGTCGAGCTCGTCTCGCAGGGCTGCAGGCCGGTCACGGCCGCCGAGATCCTCCTCTAGCGTCTGAGGCGCAGGGGAGGGCCAGCCAAGAGCGCGAAGAGCACGAGGGCTGCCGCGGCACCGACGGCGAAGAGCGCGATCCCTGCATCTGCTTGCACGCCGCCGACCGAGAGGACGACGATGCTCACCGCGAACGCGGCAGCGAGCACGACGAGGACGAGCCCGACGCGCCCGAGCTCCGTTCTTCGGGGCCGTCGCGGAGCTCGAGCGACCAGGAGCCGAGCTCGACCGCGGCGAGCAGGCCGACCGCGACGGCCGGCGCCCCGTGGTCGAGCGTGACGTTGCCCGGGGCGAGCGAGAGCGCGTAGCCGAGCGCGATCGCGCGGGGCCGAGCGCAGAGCCCGTCCTCCCAGACCGCGAAGAGCGCGGCGAGCATAGCCCCGATGCCGATCAGGCACGCGAACGGAACGAGGCCGTTGACGAGGCTTCCGGTGACGACCGGATAGGCGGCGGAGGCGACCGCGGCGACGAGCGCCGCGATCGCCGTCGCTACGCGCGGACGACGTGCGCTCTTCGTCGGAACTCCTCCATCGCGCGAACGGTGACCTCGAGCGACTGTTTCTCGGCCCACTCGACGACGGCGATCCCGCGCGCCCGCAGCCGACTGCGCAGGAGATCGCGCTCGAGCGACACGAGCCGCCGCACACCTTCGTCCTCGACCGGGAGATAGGAGAGCGGCGGCAGCTCGACGACCGCGAGGTCGAAGCGGCGGCCGCGCAACTCGAGCAGCGCCCGGACTACCGCGTCCTCGAGCAGCGGCGTCAGCGCGAGGACAAGCGCCTGCGGCGGCACGAACCGCGTCGGCACGACGAGCCGCGCGCCCTCGCCGGCGGGCGGTAGCGGCCTTGCTTCGAGCAGCGTCTCCACGATCCGTTGCCGCTGCACGGCGCCGCTCGCGGGTCGGAGCCAGCGCATGGTGCCGCCGAGTGGCAGCAGGCCGACGCGATCGCGCCGCGCGAGGTAGCGCTCTGCCAGCGCGGACGCGGCGCGCACGCACTCGTCGAGCGGGTTCCGCCCTGTGCCGAGCTCGGCGAACGTGTCGAGCAGGATCACGACCGCGGTGTTCCGCTCGGGATGGAGCTCGTTGACGACGAGCTCGCCCGTGCGGGCGCTCGCTCGCCAGTTGACGCGCCGTAGGTCGTCTCCCTCGGAGAACGGCCGTAGCTCGGCGAGCTCGATCCCTTCCCCCTTCGTCCGAGCCACCTGGTCGCCGACGGCCGCTTGCGTCCCGACCGGCCGGACAAGCGCCAGGAGCGCTTCCGTGCTTGGGTACACGCGGAGCGTCCGTCGAGCGCGACCTCGTGCTCGTCGGCGACGAGGCGAAGCTGGTCGTAGCGGCGCACGCGCAGCGGCCCGAGCGCATGGGCGCCCCAGCGCTTGCAGTCGAGCGTCAGCTCGAGCGTGCGCGGCCTCCCGGCGGCGAGGGAGAAGGCGCGGCGCTCGACCTCGAGCGTAAGACCCGGTGGGACGACAAGCCGCGCTTCGAGCCGGTCGCTCGCGGTCGGCGAGACGAGCTCCAGCTCGCCGCGCACCATGTCGTCCTGCTGTACGCGCTCTTCGGCGAGCCGGAGCGTCGCCTCGAGCGGCTCGGAGCGAGGCAGCGAGAGCCCGATCAAGCACGAGCAGCGCGAATGGCGCCGCGACTGCGACCGGCTCGGGTCGGCCGAGCGCCAGCGCCGCGACGACCCCGACTGCGGTCACCCAGAGCGCGGCCCGCAGCCGCGGCGTGGCGAAGCGGGTCATGTGTGTCTCTCGGTGTCCGACGACAAGTCGGAGACCAGCGCCGTTCACCGCGCCGGGCCCCGTGTCCGGCTCGCCGTCGATCACCGGCGCCGCTTCCCAAGGTCCTCGGCCGTTGGCGTCGGCACCTGCTCGAGCAGCTCGGCCACGACCTCGTCGCCGCGGAGCTGCTGCAACCACAGCTCGGGCGCGAGCGTCAGCCGGTGCGCAAGCGCGGGCACCGCGACCGCCTTCACATCCTCCGGCGTCACGTAGGCGCGCCCTGCCAGTACCGCCTTCCCGCGCGACAGCTTGAGCAGCGCCAGGCCGCCGCGGGGGCTGGCGCCGACCTGCACACGCGGGTTGTCGCGCGTCGCGCGAGCGAGCCGCGCGATGTAGTCGACGATCGGCTCCGAGACATGGACGAGCTCGAGCGACTGCTGCATCTCGACGAGCGTCTGCGCGTCGACGACCGGCGTGATCTCGACCTCGTCGGCCCCCGCTCGAGCCGGCGCACGAGCAGCTCGCGCTCGTGCTCGAGCGACGGGTAGCCGACACGCGACCGCAGGATGAAGCGGTCGAGCTGCGCCTCTGGCAGCGGGTAGGTGCCCTCGTACTCGATTGGGTTCTGCGTCGCGATCACGACGAACGGCGGTGCGAGCCGACGCGTCGTCCGGCCGCTCGTCACCTGCCGCTCCTGCATCGCCTCCAGCAGCGCCGCCTGCGTCTTCGGCGGCGCCCGGTTCACCTCGTCGGCGAGCAGCAGGTTCGTGAAGATCGGCCCCGGCCGGAACTCGAACTCGTTGTCGCGCTGGTTGAAGATCGCAGAGCCCGTGATGTCCGCCGGCAACAGGTCGGGCGTGAACTGCACCCGCGTGAACTCGACGTCGGCCGCCTGCGCGAACGAACGCGCAAGCAGTGTCTTCGCAAGCCCGGGGAAGTCCTCGAGCAGCACGTGCCCGTCCGCGAGGATCCCCAACAGCACCAGCTCGAGAGCCTCACGCTTGCCGACCACCGCCCGCTCCACCTCGCCGAGGATCCGCTCCGCGCGCTGGCCGGTCTCGGCAGGCTGCATCAGACCCGCTCCAGCGCAGCAAGCAACCGGTCGAGCTCCGCCGCGCTCGGGCCAGGCGCGAACTTGTCGCGCTCGAGCGGCCGCTCGAGCAGCTGCCACGCCTCGTCACCGAGCAACGCCCGGGCGCCGTCGCTCTCGAAGCGCAGACCGCGGCCCACGAGCCGCCGCTCCGCGATCTCGCGCAATCTGCCACGAAGCTGCTCGAAGCGCACGGCCGAGCCGCTCGCGAGCTCGAGTTCCCTCGCCGCCCGCTCCACGAACGCCGGCCCCGCCACCTCTCCCGCCTGCGCGCGACGCCTCCGAGGCGCTCGCGCCAGGCGCCCGAAGGGCTCCAGCACCCGACGCACCACGACGATCGCCGCGTAGGCGACGAGCACGACCAGTGCGAAACGCACCCCGCCCTCCGGCGAGACGACCCCGAGCAACGCCATCAGCAGCCCGCCCGCCACGACCACCACCGCGATCGCCCGCAACTGCTTCGGCAAAGCCGTGGGCCCGACCGCGCCACGCCCCTGCTCGCGCATGCGCGAGTCCGAGTACAGGCTCACCCCGCCACCTCCGCGCGCAACTGCTCGAGCGCAGCGATCGCGCTTCGCTTCTCGCTCTCGCCCATCGGCTCCACGCTGAACCTCGCACGCTCGAACAAGTCCGTCAACACCTGTCCGGGCTGCTGGGCTACACGTTCGAGCGCTCGCCGGAGGAACTCCAGCGGAGTCTCGTGCGCACGCCGCCCTCTCCCGGCGCCCGCGAGCGCTCGCTCCATCCGCGCATAGCACGCGACGATCGCACGCCGCACGTCCCGCTCGCGCCGCAAATCGTCGAGCGACTCGTCGAGCGCCTGGACAACTCCGGCGTCCTCCGCGTCGGGCGGGGTGCCCGAACGACGGCGGCGCATCGCCATCACGATCGCTGTCGCGAGCACGATGAGTGTGAGGAACGACGCCCCGGCCGCGAGAGCGAGCGCGACGGTCGAGTCGCCGCTGCCGCCGCCTGTCCCGGGGAGCTTCTTGCCAGCGTAGGTCGTGCCCGAACCACAAACCTTCGCGAAGTCGATGTGATGGCGCTCGTAGTAGCTGGGCGGGTATCCGCAGGAATCGCGGCCGGGGCTCGAGAGAGGGCCGTGAGAGGGGGGCAGGAACAACATCGCGCCTGCCGCGAGCACGATGGCACCGACCGTGCCAACCAGCATGAGCCTCGTGCTGCGTTGCATGTCGACCCGCGCGGCGAATCCGCCGAGCGCCAGCCAGAACAGGACCACGGCGATGACGACGGACACCGCAACTCCGAGGACAACGTAGCCCGCAGGTGACGACGCGAGCCGACCTCCGCTGTCGAAGCGCGACGTGCTCGCGGCCGCAACCAGCGCCAGGAGCGCGAGCCCCGCCGCGAACCGTCCGACGAAAGGCATCAGTTGGTCAATCGTGCCACAATGTTTTTCGGTTCGTCATGTCGCCGTGCATCTGGCCGGTACGTTCATGAAGCGCGATCGCCGGGCTCCTGGAGAAACGTCGTGTGTGCCATCTCGGTCGCGCCTGCGAGCAGTGCGGCGAGGGCGAGGACGAGACGCCCCGTCGTCCCCGGGTGGCCGCGTGGGAACCGCCTGTTCGTCGTGAAGACGAGTCGCGGGTGTGGTGCGCCGCTCGCCAGCGCTGCGGCCTCGAGCCGGCGATAGTCGGGCACGTTCTCGGTCACCAGCGCGCGCTCGAGCGCGACCGCGGCCGCGAAGACGTCCTCGTCGGCCGCGCCCTCCAGGTGCCGGCAGGACGGCTCGTGGATCGAGACGACGTCGAAGCCGCGCGCGCGAAGCTGCTCGGCGATCGCCGCCGGATACATCTCGTCGAGCAGAAGCCTCACTCGAGCAGTTGCAGCTCGCGATCGAGCGCCTGCTCCAACTCGGCGGACTCGTCCTCGACGATCGCGATGAAACGGTCGACCTCGTCCGGATGCTCGGCGTAGTACCGCACGCCGACCCTGACCCGCTCGGGAGGAACCCCGAGCCGCTCGCCAAGCGCGGCGATCGCCGCGTCCCCCCGCTCGGTCGCATTCCGGGCGGCGACAACGATCTCCCAGACGTCCGGGCCGCCCGCGACGACCGCGCGGCGACCGGCCGGCCCGTCGCGGAACACGATCCCCGGATGTCGGTCGAGCCGCATCCCCTCGTCGATGTAGCGCTGCGCGAGGCGCGTGATCGGCTCGCCTGTCCGCTCGCTTCGCTCCCGTAGCGCGTCGAGCGTCCCCGCCTCGATCCTGATCGGTTGACTACTCATGTAGTCGATTGTAGTGCATGAGTCCGGCGACTACGCTCCCCGCGGTGGAGTCACACGGCGCAGCCGAGCGCACGGTCTACAGCGTCTCCGCGTTCAACCGGCGGCTCGCCGGGATACGTCGGCCGGGTGCGGGACGTCTGGGTCGAGGGAGAGGTCGCCGAGCTGCGGCGCAACCCCGCCTGGGCGACCGTCTTCCTCACGCTGAAGGACGCGCGGACGGGGGCGTGCCTCCCGGCGACGATGCAGCGGCGGCGCTTCGACCTGATCGAGCCCGCGCTCACGGAGGGCGAGCGGGTGCAGGCGAACGGCGGTCTCCAGCTCTACGAGGCGCGCGGCGAGCTGAGCTTCCGCGTCGCGGCGCTCGAGCGCGTCGGCGCGGGCGACCACGCGGCGCGGCTCGCGCTCCTCCGGCGGACGCTCGCCGGCGAAGGGCTCTTCGCCTCCGAGCGCAAGCGCCGGCTGCCACGGTTCCCGCGCGCCGTCGGGCTCCTGACGGGCGCCGAGGCCGCGGCGCGAGGAGACGTGATCGCTGCGATCACGACCCGGTACCCGGCCGTCCGGATCGTGGTCGCGGAGACACGGGTGCAGGGCCCGTTCGCGCCGGCCTCGATCGTCTCGACCCTTCGGCGGCTCGCCGCGCACGAGGGGATCGACGTCGTGATCCTCGCGCGCGGCGGCGGCAGCTTCGAGGACCTCCTCCCGTTCAGCGACGAGCGCGTCGTCCGCGCGGTGGCGGCCTGCCCCGTGCCGGTCGTCTCGGCCGTCGGCCACGAGCAGGACGAGCCTCTCTGCGACCTCGCCGCGGACGTCCGCGCACCGACACCGACGGCCGCGGCGCGCCTCGTCGTCCCGGACCTCGACGAGCTGCGGGCGGGCCTCGGCCGGACGAGACAGCGCCTCGAGGCGGGCACCCGCCGCGTGCTCGAGCGTGACCGCGTGCGCGCCCGGCGGAGCCGCGAGCGCCTCGGCGCCGCGCCCGGGCTCTATCTCGAGCGCCGCCGCGCCGCGCTCGACCGGGCAGGCGCACGGCTCCAGGCGCTCTCGCCGAGGGCGACGCTGCAGCGGGGCTACGCGATCGTCCGGGCGGGCGCCGGAGTGGTGCGGGACGCGGATGAGGTGGCCACGGGCAGCCGCATCGACGTCGAGCTTGCCCGCGGGTCCCTCGGCGCACGCGTGGAGGACGTACGGGGACGAGGGAGCGTGGATCACGTGCGGGGACGACCGAGCGTGGGAGAGGGACAAGGAATGACGGAGGAGCAGCCCACGTGAGCGGTGAGCAGAGCTTCGAGGCGCTGCAGCGGGAGCTCGACGACCTCGTCGCACGGCTGGAGCGCGGCGACGTCCCGCTCGACGAGGCGCTCGCGCTGTTCGAGCGAGGCGAGGCGCTCCACCGCGCGCTCGCAGAACGGCTCGATCGGGCCGAGCTGACGATCGAGGAGCTCCGCTCCGACGGCCCGACCGCTGAGCGTGACAGCACCGCGCCGGAAGGGTAAGGTCGCGCCTGATGGCACGGCCCAGCCCTGACCTGATCCGCGGGATCCCGATGTTCTCCGACCTCGACGACGCGTCGGTGAAGCAGCTCGCCGACGACTTCATGGAGCGGGAGTTCGACGCCGGCCAGCCGATCGCCACCGAGGGCGAGGGCGGGCTCAACTTCTTCGTGGTCGAGAGCGGCACCGCGGACGTGTCGGTCGGCGGCGCGGTGGTCGGCACCCTCGGTCCGGGCGCGTCGTTCGGCGAGGTCGCGCTCGTCGACAAGTCTGCCCGCTCGGCGACCGTCACCGCGACCTCCCGCCTCCGGGCATACGGCCTCCCGGTCTGGAGCTTCCGCAGCTTCGCGGAGGCCCGTCCGGTCGTGCTCTGGAAGCTGCTGGAGCTGCTCGCCGAGCGCCTCCGCGCCGCCGAGTCGAGGTAGCTCCGCGGGCGTGGACCCTGCGTCCGACGCCGAGCTCGTCGCTCGCTGCCTGGCGGACGAGCAAGGCGCCTGGGACGACCTCGTCGACCGGTACGCGCGGTACGTGTACGCGATCGCGGCGCGCGTCTACCGGCTCGAGCCGGCGGATGCGGAGGACGTCTTCCAGGAGGTCTTCGCGCGTGTGTTCGAGCGCCTGGACACGCTGCGGGACGTCGACGCCCTCAGACCGTGGATCGCGCAGACGACCCGTCGCTGCGCCGTCGACACGCTCCGACGCGCGGGGCGCGAGACGTCGGTCGACGAGCTGCCGGACGGCGCCGACGAGGGTCTCGCACAGCTCGACGAGGCGATGACCGTGCACGCCGCGCTCACCGGGCTGTCGCCCGACTGCCGCGAGATCCTCGACCGGTTCTTCACGCGCGACGAGAGCTATCGCACGATCGGGGCCGAGCTCGAGCTCCCGCCGGGAACGATCGCCAGTCGCATCGCACGCTGCCTCGCCCGGCTTCGCGACGTCCTCGATCCTGACGCCGCCCGCGCGCCGGGAAGAAAGTCCCCCGCCCACGCGTCGGGTGAAAAGGTGAGAAGACGCCGATGACGACCCCCGAGGAACGGATCGCCGCGCTGCTCCGCGCCCTCCCCGCCCCGCCGCAGGGGCTGACGGAGGCCGCGAAGGAGCTTCCGGCCGCACGACGCGAGCTCGAGACGATCGTCGCGCGTATCGAGCGCGACGCGCGCTTCCGCGCGCTCGTGGCGGCCGACCTCGAGCAGACCCTCCGGGTCGAGGGGGTCGAGCCGACCCCCGCCGTCGTCGCCCTTCTCCGCCGACGCCTCGAGCCGTGAGCTCGACGTCCACCGAGGTCGTGCTGACCGGCCTGCCGGTGGGGAGGCTGCAGGACGTGCTGGCGGAGGCCGGCGCCGGGCCGGCAGGTGGCTCTGCGGCGGCTCTCGCCTCGACGATGGCGGCAGGGCTCGTCAGGCTCGTGGCGCGGGTCTCGGGCGAGTGGGAGGACGCACCCGGCGTCGCCGCGCAGGCCTCCGCGCTCGGTGACCGGTCGCTCGCCCTCGCCGACGACGACCACCGCGCCTACGCGCGCGCGATGGCGGAGCTCTCCGCGCCCGAACGCGACGCGAGCCTCGGTGCCGCTCTCAGGCGCGCCGCGGAGGTCCCGCTCCAGATCGCCGAGACCGCCGCCGACGTGGCGATCCTCGCCGCACTCGCCGCCCGCGAGGGCAGCGAGACGGTGCGCGGCGACGCCTGGGCGGCGGCGACGCTCGCCGAGGCGGCGGCCGTCTCGGCCGCGCGGCTGGTCCACGTCAACCTCTCGACGCGTCCCGACGACGAGCTCTGCGCGCGTGCGGACGATGCGTCGCGCGCCGCCGCCACCGCGCGCGAGGTCGCCCTCTCCACGTCGTGAGCAGCCCTTCCGGCGACCGCGGAGCCGGGCTCCGCCCGGCGGGAGCGGACGCCGGCCGCGGACACGCGGCTCCGCACGTTCCCGGGGCGGCGCTCGCGGTGTGGGGCCGGAGGGCACAGTATGGGTGATACGGGCCCGGAGAGCACCGTGCCGCGAGCGGCGTCAGGCGACCGCGGAGCCGGGCTCCGCCCGGCGGGAGCGCCGGCCGCGGACACGCGGCTCCGCACGTTCCCGGGGCGGCGCTCGCGGTGCGGGGCCGGAGGGCACAGTATGGGTGATACGGGCCCGGAGAGCACCGTGCCGCGAGCGGCGTCAGGCGACCGCGGAGCCGGGCTCCGCCCGGCGGGAGCGGACGCCGGCCGCGGACACGCGGCTCCGCACGTTCCCGGGGCGGCGCTCGCGGTGCGGGGCCGGAGGGCACAGTATGGGTGATACGGGCCCGGAGAGCACCGTGCCGCGAGCGGCGTCAGGCGACCGCGGAGCCGGGCTCCGCCCGGCGGGAGCGGACGCCGGCCGGGGACGTGCGGTGCCCGCGTGGAGCCTTCCGGCGGGGAAGGCCCCGGCGGTGGAGGCGCCCGCGACGTGGCGCGAGACGGTCACGCGCGAGTGGGCGATCGGCGACTCGAGGGGCGCGGTCGACGTCTGCATCGTGGACAGCGGCATTCAGGGCGGCCATCCGCTCGTCGGGCCGGTCGCGAGCGCGCGGGCGGTCGTCCGGCGCGAGAACGGCGAGCTGGCCGTGGTCGAGGACGAGCTGGGGGACGTCGTCGGACACGGCACCGCGTGCGCCGGGATCGTGCGCTCGCTGGCGCCGGACTGCCGCCTCCACTCGGTGCGGGTGCTGGGGGCGGGCAACACGGGCGCGGGCGACCTGATCCTCGCCGGGCTCCGTCACGCGATCGAGGCGCGGCACCGCGTGATCAACCTCAGCCTCTCCACGACGAAGCGCCGGTTCGCGGAGGAGCTGCACGAGCTCGCCGACGAGGCGTACTTCAACGGGACGGTGATCGTCGCCTCGGCGCACAACCTGCCGGTCGACAGCTACCCGTGGCGCTTCTCGTCCGTGATCTCCGTCGGGAGCCACGAGCAGCGAGATCCGCTCGCGTGGTACGCGAACCCGGACCCTCCCGTCGAGCTGTTCGCGCGCGGCGTCGACGTCGACGTCGCCTGGCTCGGCGGCGCCACCCTCCGCTGCACCGGCAACAGCTTCGCCGCCCCGCACGTCGCGGGCATCGCCGCGCTCGTGCTCGCGAAGCATCCCGAGCTGACGCCGTTCCAGCTCAAGAGCGTGCTCCACCTCACCGCGACCAATACGGAGGGAACCGCATGAGCGACGAGTCGAGCCAGGCGGCGGCCGCCGGGGTGCTCGGTGGCGACGAGGAGACCTTCCGCGCGCTGCTCCAGTCGATCGTCGACGTCGCCCGGGCCATCTTCGGCGCGGAGGCCTCGTCGGTCTTCCTCTACGACGAGGACGCGGACGAGCTCGTGTTCGAGGCGGTCTCCGGCCAGGGCGGCGACACGCTCGTGGGAGCCCGCTTCCCCTCGAGCACCGGGATCGCGGGCTTCGCGCTCGTGACGCGGCAGCCGCTCGTGGTCGACGACCTCACGGCCGACCCGCGCTTCTCCCGCGAGCGGGCGGAGTCGACCGGCTACGTGCCGAACAGCATCGTGGCCTCGCCCCTGCTCCACGACGAGCGGGTACTCGGCGTCCTCTCCGTCCTCGACCGCGCCGCGGACAGGCCTTTCGGCGTCGCGGAGCTCGAGCTCCTCTCGCGGTTCTCGACCCAGGCGGCGATCGGCCTCGATCTCCTGCTCCGCGCCCGGCGCGCGCGGTCGGCGCTCGCAGGGGAAGGGAGCGCGGCGCTCGTCGCCCGCGTCGCCTCGCTGCTCGAGGACGAGGACGGCGGCGAGGGGGTGCAGCTCCTCGAGGCGGTCGAGCGACTCCTCGCCTCGCGCCGCACCTGACGGAGCGCCCCCTCGAAACGCGAACGGCGCCTGGAGCGCCGTTCGCGATCCGGTACCGGCCCCCCGCGGGAGAGCCGGCCTCGACGGCCGACCTCAGTCGCCGCCTCCGAAGTTGGACGGCTCGTCGCCGCCACCGAAGTTCGACGGCTCGTCGCCGCCACCGAGGTTGGAGGGCTCGTCGCCGCCACCGAAGTTCGACGGCTCGTCGCCCGTGCCAAACGAATGACCCTCGAAGTCCTCGTCCTCCGCCTCGACGTCCTTCCCCTCGACGTCCTTCCCCTCGTCCAGCTCGCGCTCGTCGGACACTGTGTGCCTCCTTTTGCGGTGGATGCCTCGGATGGCCGTTCATCCACCCGACGCACGAGTGCGGTGAAATCTTCCCCCATTTCTGGTGTGGTTGGCAACGCCGATGTCGGAAACGACCCCAGCCGAGCCCGAACGCCGCGCCCGCGCGTCGCTCCGCGCGCTCCGCGCGGTCTTCGCGAGCCCCGTGCTCAGGCGGATCCAGCTCGCCTGGATCGGCTCGATCCTCGGCGGCTGGGCGTACCTCGTCGCGCTCGGCGTGTACGCGTACGGCCAGGGCGGCGCGGCCGCGGTCGGGCTCGTCGGGCTGATCCGCCTCGTCCCGGCGGCGCTCCTCGCCCCGTTCACCTCCTCGCTCGTCGACCGCTTCCCGCGCGTCGCCGTGATGATCGCGAGCGACGTCGCCCGCTGCGTGCTGATGCTCGGCGCGGCGGTCACGATCGCGACGGACGGGCCCGCCGCCGTCGTGTACGCCCTGGTCACGGTCGCCGCGGTCGCCGGGACGCTGTTCCGGCCGGCGAAGTCCGCGCTCCTCCCGGCGCTCGTGACCTCACCGGCGGAGCTGACGGCGGCGAACGTCGCCTCGAGCACGCTCGAGAGCGTCGGCATGTTCCTCGGGCCTGCGATCGGCGGCCTGCTGCTCGCGGTCTCGAGCCCTTCGGTGGTGTTCGCCGTGAACGGGCTCACGTTCCTCTGGTCGGCGTTCCTCGTGCTCGGTCTGCGCAGCCACGAGCCGCCGCGGGAACCGCCCGCGCGGGCGGCAGGCGACACCGCGGCCCGCGAGTCGTCCGCCTTTCTCGCCGGGATCACGACGATCGCGCGCGAGCCGGCGCTCCGGACGCTCGTGGGCCTCTACGGAGCGCAGACGCTCGTCGCGGGCGCGGTCAACGTGCTGGTCGTCGTGGTGGCGTTCCAGCTGCTCGGGCTCGACGACGCGGGCGTGGGCCTCCTCTACGCCGCGGTCGGCGTCGGCGGCCTGCTGGGCGGGTTCGTCGCGCTCCTGCTCGCCGCGCACGGCCGGCTCGCCCGCGACTTCGCGATCGGCCTCGCGTTGTTCGGACTGCCGCTCGCGCTCGTCGGCGGCGTGCCGATCGCGGTGGTCGCCGTGATCGCGCTCGCGATTCTCGGCATCGGGAACTCGATCGTCGACGTCAACGCGCTGACGATCATGCAGCGCGCCGTGCCGGACGCGGTGCTCGGACGGGCGCTCGGCGCGCTCGACGGGCTCATGCTCGGCACGCTCGGCCTCGGCTCGGTGCTCGCGCCGGTGCTGGTCGGGCTCGTCGGCGCGAAGGCCGCGCTCGTGATCACCGGCGCGCTGCTCCCCGTCCTCGCACTGCTCACACGGCCGAGGCTCCGCGCGATCGACCGGACGGCCGCAGAGCCGGCGGCGACGGGTCTGCTCCGCGGGGTCGCGCTGCTCGCGCCGCTGCCGGAGCCGGTGCTCGAGCGACTCGCCCGCGAGTCGGCGTCGGCGTCGTTTCCCGCCGGCGCGACGATCATCAGGGAGGGGGACCGCGGCGATCGCTTCTACGTCGTCTCGAGCGGCACCGTCGAGATCCTCGGACGCCGGTTCGGCCCGGGCGAGGCGTTCGGCGAGATCGCGCTCCTACGCGACGTGCCGCGCACCGCGACCGCCACCGCGCTGACGGACGTCTCGCTCGTGACGCTCGAAGGCGCCCCGTTCGTCGCGGCGGTCACCGGTCACGCCCCGAGCGTGGCGGAGGCGGACTCCGTGATCGCCGCGCGCCTCGGCTCGCTCAGCGCTCGAGGCTCCGCGACGGTGTGACCAACGCGTCCGCCCGGTCGGCCGGGTCGTCCTCCTCGAGCTCCTCGAGGACGTCCTCCGCGGACGACTCCTCCTGCTCTTCGATGCGCCGCAGGGAGGCGAACGACAGCCCTTCGCGGGCGAGCATGACGACGCCGACGCCGACGCCGACCGACATCTCGACGGCCTGCAGCACCAGGCCGAAGGCGAACCCGGTGCCGTACGCGACGCCGTAGGGCACGAGCGGCAGAGCGACGGCCGCCTGCAGGAGCCCGATGTTGCCCGGCCAGAGCGGGAAGATCGTGGCGACGTTCATCAGGAGGAGCACGAGCGCCGCGGCGGGCAGCGGGACGCCCATCGAGAACGCGGCGGTGACCGCCCACACCGCGAGGAGCTGGAGGACCCAGCCGAGCAGCTGGAAGAAGCCGGCCCCGATCGCAGGCACGGGCGTACGCAGCACGGCCAGGCCCTGCCGCGCCATCGTGAGCAGGCGGCGCACCGTGCCGAGCCCGTCCACGTGGACGCGGCCGCGCTCCCCGCGCGCCGAGATGACGGCGACGGTGAAGAGCGCGAGCCCGACGAGGCCGACCACCGCGATCCCCGTCACCGCCCAGTGCGGGATCTTCGCGGTGAGCAGCACGTAGCCGACGAGCAGCCCGATCGGGAACAGGTCGAACAGCCGGTGCGCGAACACGGTGCCGAGGAGCGTCGCGCTCGTGCCGGGGCCGTGCTCGACATGGCGCCGGAGGACCGCGACCCGCGCGAGCTCGCCGGCACGGGCAGGCAGCACCGCGTTGCCGAGGAGCCCGACCCCGAAGGCCGAGAAGACCTGCGGGAACGACGGGTGCGGCTCGGGGAGCGCCTGGCGGATCGTGAGGTTCCACGAGAGCACCCTGGCGAGCACCGAGAGGAGGTTCAGCACCACCCCGACGACGACCCAGCGCCAGCTGACGAAGTCGAACGAGTGGTAGACGGTGCTCCACTCGGGGCCCCGCCACCAGATCGCCAGCAGCGCGGCGACGAGCGAGGCGAGCACGAGCAGGCCGCGCGCCCACGGGTTCGCGGAGAGCGCGGCGAGCCTCTTCACGCGGCGCGTGCCTCCGTCCGGCGTCCCGCCGTCACGCGCTCGTAGATGCCCTCGAGCCGTCGGGCGATGTCTGTCCAGGAGTAGCGCTCCTCGGCGAGGCGCCGGGCCGCGAGCCCCATCGCCGCACGCCGCTGCTCGTCACCCAGCAGGCGCTCGACCGCGTCGACGAGGGCGGGAACGTCGCCGGGCGGTACCGGGACGGCGGTCTCGGGGGTCACCACCTCGCGGTAGCCCTCGATGTCCGAGGCGACGACCGGCGTCGAGCAGGCGAACGCGCGCGTCAGCACCATCCCGAAGCTCTCGGCGCCGAGCGACGGAGCGACGAGGGCCTTCGTCGAGCAGAGAAGGTCGGTGAGCTCCTCCTGCGAGAGGAACCCGACGACGTCGATCCCCTCGTCCGAGACCCCGAGGCGGCTGAGGAGGAGCCTGACGGCGAGCGGGTCGGCGCCGGCGACGGCGAGCCTCGCCCCGGTCCTGCGGCGGATCTCGGGCCAGGCCCGGAGCAGCACGTGGAGCCCCTTGCGCGGCTCGTGGCGCCCCGCGAAGACCACGGTGTGCTCGCGTCCTCCGGGCTCCGCTCGGCCGGGGATCAACACGCCGTTCGGGACGATCTCCCAGGGCTCGCCGAGCCAGCGCTCGACCGACGCTCGCGCCCGCTCCGAGACCGCGATCCGCTGGTCGATCCGGCTCGAGAGGAAGCCCCACATCGGCCACCCGTACTGCATCCAGCGAAGGTCGCCCGAGGCGTGGTACGTCGCGACGATCGGCGTCTTCGCGAGCGCGAGCACCGAGACGCAGATCGCAGGCGTCATCGGCTCGTGCAGGTGCAGCACGTCGAAGCGCTCGCGCTCGAGCACCCGGCGGACGCGGAAGAACGAGCGCGGGCTGAGCACGATGTTCGGCAGGGAGCCGTTGGCCGGCACGATCACCGAGCGGCCCACGGGGATCACGTTGGCCGGCGGATCGCCGTGCCGTCCGACCCGCGGATGCAGGGCGCGGGTGAACTGGCCGGGCGGGTCGTTGCCCATCACGAGGCGCACCTCGTGCCCGCGTTCCTCGAGCGCCGCTGCCTGGAGCTCCGCGTGCTCGACGACCGCCCCCCAGAACGACCACGAGAACGGCACGACGATGCCGATCTTCACCCCGAGAGCCTAACCGCGTGCGGCCGACGGGCAGCACCCACTGCGCGTCCGGCGCTGGGGCTAGGCGGTCGCGCCCGGGCGAACGCGCTCCCAGGCGTCTGCGAGCGCCTCGAGCTCGTCGTCGCCGAGATGTGAGAGAAACCGCCGCCTGACGCTCGCGAGGTGCGTCGGCCGTGCCTCCTCGAGCGCGCCCCTGCCCTCGTCGGTGAGCCGCGCGTACATGACCCGCCGGTCCTCGGGGCACCCCTCGCGGACGACCAGGCCCGCCTGCTCGAGCCGGTCAACCAGCCGTGTGACGCCGCTCTGGCTGAGGAGCACCGACTGCGCGAGCTCGCTCATCGTCAGCCGGGAGCACGGTGCCCGCTCGAGGTGGAGCAGGACCTCGTAGTGCGTCAACGGCAGGCCGTGGTCCGCCTCGAGGTCGGCGTTCAGCTCGCGGACGAGGCCCGAGTGCACGCGCAGGAAGCCGCGCCAGGCCGCGAGCTCGCGTGCGGAGAGAGAGCTGACCGCCGATTGTTGCATCTGCAAGTATGGTAGTAGGTTCCGCGGTTGCGGGACAGTACCGGCAACGGGAGCGACGTCAGCCATGCAACTCGAAGGCATCCACCACGTGACGTGCATCACGGGCGACGCCCCCGGCAACGTCCGCTTCTACACCGGCGTCCTCGGCCTGAGGCTCGTGAAGAAGACCGTCAACCAGGACGACCCGACCGTCTACCACCTCTTCTACGCGGACGAGCGCGGGAGCGCGGGAGCGGACATCACGTTCTTCGAGTACCCGGGCGCGCGGCGCGGCCGCGCGGGTCAGGGCATGGTGCACACCGTGAGCTTCCGGGTCGCCTCCGAGGAGGCGCTCGGGTTCTGGGAGTCGAGGCTCGCGGACGAGGGCGTCGCCGGCGCGCGGTCGCCGGGCCGGCTGCGCTTCGAGGACCCCGAGGGCCTCGGTCTCGAGCTCGTCGTCTCGGACGCTCCCGACGAGCCGCTCGTCGCCCGTCACCCGGAGATCCCGGAGGAGCATGCGCTCCAGGGATTCGGCGGCGTGCGGGCGTTCGTGGCCGATCCGGAGCGGAGCCGCCACCTGCTCGAGGAGGTGATGGGTTTCCGCGCGACCGGCGACGCAGCGTGGGAGCTGCGTGGTCGCGAGCGCGGAGGGCTCTACGCGTTCGACCCGCCTCCCGCCTCCGGCGTGGGGGCTCCCGGGGCGGGCACCGTCCACCACGTCGCGTGGTCGTCGACGATGGAGGACCACGAGGCGTGGCAGCGGCGCGTCACCGAGGCGGGCATGCATGCGACGCCGGTGATCGACCGCTTCTGGTTCCGGTCGGTGTACTTCCGCGAGCCGAGCGGCGTGCTGTTCGAGCTGGCGACCCTCGGTCCCGGCTTCGGCATCGACGAGGACCCCGAGCACCTCGGCGAGTCGCTGATCCTCCCGCCCGCCTTCGAGCACCTCCGGGCACAGGTCGAGAAGGTGCTGACGCCGCTGCCCGACCCGCGCGTCGCGTGGGCGAAGTAGCGAACGGCGCCGAGCCGCTCGCCGCCCGGTGGCGCGACGCGGCGGGCGACCCCGCCGGCGCGCTCGTGCTCCTGCACGGCCGCGGCGCGGACGAGAACGACCTCTACCCGCTGCTCGACCTCCTCGACCCCGAGCGCCGGCTGCTCGGCGTGACGCCGGGCGGCCCGCTCCACCTGCCCCCGGGAGGTCGCCACTGGTACGCCCTCGGCGGGATCCCGACGCCCGATCCGGCGACGTTCCTCGCGACGGCACCGCGTCTCGCCGCGTTCCTCGACACGCTCCCAATTCCGATGGACCGCGTCGTGCTCGGCGGGTTCAGCCAGGGGGCCGTGATGAGCTGGGCCATGAGCCTCGGCCCGGAGAGGCTGCGCCCGGCGGGCGTCGTCGCGATGTCGGGGTTCCTCCCGCGCGTCGAGGGCTTTCCGCTCGACCCCTCCCGGCTGGCCGGCGTCCCGGTCGCGGTCGCGCACGGCACGTTCGACCCGGTCATCTCCTCCCAGTTCGGGGCCGAGGCGGCGGAGACGATGGCAGCCGCGGGCGCCGATCTCCTCCGTCTCGAGAGCCCGGTACCGCACATGGTCGACCCGGCGTGGATCGAGCCCCTGCGCGCGCTCGTCGCGCGTGCGACGACCGTCTGATCACCGGCTACTTGTCGCGATCCGTCTCCGGCTCGCCGGGCTCGCGGTCGAGGTGGAGGCGCTCGAGGAGCTCACCCGATTCCTCGTCTGCCTTCTCGACCGCGTCGTAGAACCTGCCACCGGTCGCCTCGTCGACCCGGTCCTCGGCACGGTGCACCGCGTCGAGCGCCGCGTAGTCCGCGTCGTTCAGCGCATCCTCGGCCCGACCGAAGAGACGTCGGATCGCGTCGACCAGCCCCATGCGTCGTCCCAACCTAGACGATGCCCTGTCGCGCCACCAGCCGATCCCGTGACGCCGCCCCGGCGGCGGAACCTAGACTCGCCTGATGCTCCTCGCCGACGACGGGCTCGCCGAGCTCCACACGCACCTCGGCGGCTCGGTCGCCTCGGACATCATGTGGACGCTGGCGCACGAGCAGGGCATCGCGCTGCCCGTCAAGGACTACTGGGGGTTCGACGCGCTCGTCACGGTCTCGGACCCGCGCGGCGTCCCGAACCTCGACGCGCTCGACGCGATCTACCACTGGACGGAGCTGATCCAGTCCTCTCCGTTCGCCGTCGAGCGCTCCGTCCACGCCGCCATCGGGGGCGCGTACCGCTCCCAGCGCATCACGACCCTCGAGCTGCGGTTCAACCCGATGAAGCGCAACCGCGGCGGCGAGCGCGACCTCGACCACATCATCCTCGCCGCGAGCCGCGGCCTCGACATCGCCCGGCTCGAGTATCCGCAGGTGCGCGCGGGCCTGATCCTGATGATGGACCGCACCTTCGACGCCCGGCAGAACGAGGTCATCGTCGAGAAGGCCATCCGCTGGGCCGGACGAGGCGTCGTCGGGGTGGACATCGCGGGCCCGCGACCGGGCGGGCTGCGCTACGACTACACGCAGCTCGCGCCGATGGTCGAGACCGCCCGCGCGGCCGGGCTCGGGGTCACGATCCACGTCGGGGAGGAGGGCGACGCCGGCGCCGAGGAGATCGGCGAGGTCGTCGAGTCGCTGCGCCCCGAGCGGATCGGTCACGGGATCCTGGCGGCGCGCGACCCGGCGCTGATGCGCCTGCTGCGCGACGCGGGCGTGACGCTCGAGATCTGCCCCACGTCGAACCTCCTCACGCGCGCGCTGGCGGGAGAGGACGAGGTGCGCGAGACGCTGCGCCGCTTCGTCGAGCACGACGTCGGCTTCACGATCGCGACCGACGGGCCCGAGATGATGCGCACCCACCTCCGCGACGAGCTCGCGCTGCTTCACCGGATCGGCGCGCTCGACGAGGACGAGATCGCGCAGGCGAACGCGCGGGGCCACGAGGCCTCGTTCGTCGGGCGGCGGGGGGCCTAGGCGGCCGGGGGCGCGTCGCCGGCGGCGTCCTGCACGGCGTCCGCGCCGTGCTCTGCACCCTCGGAGAGCGTGTCCCTCACCTCGTCGGACGCGTCACCGGCCCTGTCCGACGCGGTGTCCTGCGCCTCGTCGACCGCCGCGGCGGCCTGCTCGGCACCGTCGTCCGCCGTCTCCTTCGTCCTCCCGAACAACTTGTCGAGGAAACCCATCGCCCGACCATACGTCCCCGACGCGCGGGGAGCAAACGGCCGCGGCGGGCCGCGGGATCGTTTCGGCCGCGCACGTCGTTGACGACCTCATGACCGGCCGGACACCCGTCGACCGCGCGTCCCCCGTCGGACGTGCGCGGCGGGCCCGATGAGAACGTCGCAGGCGAAGCTCTGGGCCGCGCTCTGGATCGTCTACCTCGTGTGGGGGTCGACGTACCTGGGGATCAAGCTCGCCGTCCGCACGTTGCCCCCGCTCCTGACCGCGGGGACGCGGTTTCTGGCGGCGGCGGCGATCCTCGGGGTGATCGTGCTGGTGGCCCGGCGATCGCTCCGGGTCGAGCCGCGGGAGGCGCTCGCGGCGGTCGGGCTCGGCGTCGTGCTGCTCGCCATGGGCGTGGGCCTGGTGCACGTGGCCGAGACCCGCATCGACTCGGGCGTGGCGGCGATGATCGCGGGCTCGGTCCCGCTTCAGATCGTCGTGCTGCGGCGGATCGCCGGCGAGCGCGTTCCGCGCGCGACCGCGGTCGCGGCGCTCGTGGGGCTGGTGGGGCTCGCGCTCGTCGTCGGCCCCGGCGGCCGGGCGGGCGGCTCGGAGGCCGTCGGGCTGGTGGTGATGGTGGCGGCGTCGATGGCCTGGTCCGGGGGCTCGTTCGTCTCGCGCCGGCTGCGGCTCCCGCGCGACCCGTTCGTCGCGTCGGCCTACGAGATGCTCGGAGGCGGCGCTGCCCTCGTCGTCGCCGCGCTCGTGGCGGGAGAAGCGGGCCAGCTGGACAGCTCGGCGCTCGAGCCCGGCCCGCTCGCGGCGTGGGCGTATCTCGCGGTCGTCGGCTCGGTCGTCGGCTTCAGCACGTACGCCTGGCTGCTCGGCCACGCCCCGATCTCCCAGGTGGTGACGCACCAGTACGTCAACCCGCTCGTCGCGGTCGCGCTGGGCGCCCTCGTCCTGGGCGAACGCCCGGGCGGTGCGACCCTCGCCGGAGCGGCCCTGATCGTCGGCGCAGTCGCGGTCACTGCCCGCCGGGAGGGGCGCGGCGAGCCCGTACAGGCCGCCGTGGCCACGCCTACGCGTCGACCCGGGTCCGCTGCGCCGCGAGAAACTCGAGCAGATCCGACCGGGTGAGAATCGCGACGGGTCTGCCGGCATGGCCGACGAGCACCGCGCCGCCCGTGCCCGTCAGCTCCGCGAACACGTCGTCGATCGACGCCCCCGAGTCGACGGCCGCGAGCGGCGGCTGCATCGCCACGGCGATGTCCTCGTTCAGCGCGTCCGGGTTGCGGAACACCCGGTCGAGCAGGCTTCGCTCCTGCAGCGAGCCGACGATGTCGGTCAGCGCGTCGCCGTGCTCGCTGCGGACGACCGGGAGCTGAGAGATCCCGTAACGCTGCATGAGGTCGATCGCGCCGCCGACCTTGTCGTGGGCCTCGACCACGACGAGCTCCGGGACGGCGCTCTCCTCCCCGCGCTTGAAGCGGAGGACCGCCTCGACGGTCGGGGCGGGGGCGCGTCGCTCGAGGAAGCCGTACTGGATCATCCAGTTGTCGTCGTAGAACTTCGAGAGGTACGAGCGCCCCCCGTCGGGGAACGTCATCAGCACGGTCGCGCCCGGCCCGAGCCGCCGCGCCACCTCGAGCGCCGCCCACGCCGTCGACCCGCACGAGCCCCCGACGAGCAGGCCCTCCTCGCGGGCGAGCCGCCGCGCGGTGAGGAACGAGTCGCGGTCGGAGACCCGGATCCACTCGTCGACGACCGACGGGTCGAGCGTCTCCGGCCACGTGTCCTTGCCGATCCCCTCCACGAGGTACGGGTGGACCGGATGGGTGTCGTCCTCGGTGAACACCGATCCCTCGGGGTCGGCACCGACGACGAGCACGTCGGGCTTGCGCTCCTTGAAGTACCGCCCGATCCCGGTGATCGAGCCGCCCGTGCCGACCGAGACGACGATCGCGTCGATCTCCCCACCCGTCTGCTCCCAGAGCTCGGGCGCGGTGGTCTCGTAGTGCGCCTCCGTGTTCGCGAGGTTCGAGTACTGGTCCGGCTTGAAGCCGCCGGGGATCTCCTCGGCGAGCCGGTCCGAGACCGAGTAGTAGCTCTCGGGCGAGTCGTGGTCGACCGCGGTCGGGGTGATCACGACCTCGGCGCCGTACGCGCGGAGCGTCGAGATCTTCTCCTGGCTCATCTTGTCCGGCATCACGAAGATGCAGCGGTAGCCCTTGTGGGCGGCCGCGATCGCCAGCCCGACGCCGGTGTTCCCCGACGTCGGCTCGACGATCGTCCCGCCGGGGCGGAGACGGCCGTCCCGCTCGGCGGCCTCGATCATCGCGCGCCCGATCCGGTCCTTGTTCGAGCCGCCGGGGTTCATGAACTCGAGCTTCGCGAGCAGCGTCGCGCCGGTCTCCCGGCCGAAGTCGACGAGGCGGACGATCGGCGTGGAGCCGACGAGGTCGAGGACGGTCGGGTACGTGCGCGCCATGCCGCGCGCAAGCCTAACCGGGACCGCTAGGCGACCGGCGAGATGCGCCGCGCGCCCGCAAGCCCGCCGCTCCGCTCCCCGAGCGCCTCGATCTCGACGCGCTCGCCGGTCTGGGGCGCATGGATCATGCGACCGTGGCCGATGTAGATGCCGACGTGGCCGAGGCCGTGGAAGAACACGAGGTCGCCGGGGCGGAGGTGCGCGGGCGAGACCGGACGGCCGACGCCGAAGAGCGCGGCCGCATTGTGAGGGAGCGCGATCCCGAGCCGGCCGTACACCCACATCACGAGCCCCGAGCAGTCGAACCCGCCCGGCGACGCGCCGCCGTAGACGTACGGAACCCCGAGTTGCCGCCGCGCGAGCCTCACCGCGCGCTCGGAGAGCGTCGGGTGCGGCGGACGGTGCGGCAGCACGAAGTGCGCCGGGCTCTCGACTGTTCCGGGAAGCCGCTTCGGGGTCACGGCGTGCGCCGGGCTCGCCGCGAGCATGCAGATCAGGCTCATGAACACGGATATGACGAGGCGAGAACGCATCGGGGCACGAGGCGGGCACGGGACGGCGTCGCAGTGGATGGCCGCGTTGGACGCGGCGCGCCGTCGGTGTCGGCGACCGCGGAACGGTAGCTCGCGGGCTGCCGACCGGGAGGACAGATCGGACCGGCCGTATGGGTAGTGACACGCGGGCTCAGGTCACCCTCTGTCACGGGCGGCAACGGGCCGGTGTCCCACTCGAAGGAGGACACCGGCAAGGCTCGCATGCAAGGTGTCCGACTTGAAGTCGGACACCGGCCAACGCTAGGTACGAGGTGTCCGACTCGAAGCCGGACACCGTCGGACATCGGCAGGCTCCTAGTGGCGGAAGTGGCGACGCCCGGTGACGACCATCGTCGCGCCCGCCTCGCGCACCGCGTCGAGCACCTCGCCGTCGCGCTTCGACCCGCCGGGCTGGATGATCGCGGTGACCCCGGCCTCGAGCGCGAGCCGCGGCCCGTCGGCGAACGGGAAGAAGGCGTCGGAGGCGAGCACGGCACCCTCGAGCGAATGACCGAGCTCGCGCGCCTTCCCGACCGCGATCCGGACCGCGTCGACCCGGCTGGTCTGCCCTCCGCCGATGCCGAGCGTCTGGCCGTCACGGGCGATCACGATCGCGTTCGAGACCACGTGCTTGACGACGCTCCATGCGAACAGGAGATCGTCCCACGTGGACGCGTCCGGGTCGCCGCAGAGGATGTCCATCGCGTCCAGCGGGTCTCCGTCCGTATCGCGATCCTGGACGAGGAGGCCGCCGAGCACGCGCCGCAGGTCACGCTCGCTCGTGACGAAGCTGCGCCGCTCCGCGTCCGCGAGCACACGGGTGGAGTCCTTCGTGGCGAGCTCCTCGAGCGCCGCCTCGTCGTAGCCGGGCGCGAAGAGCACCTCGAGGAACTGCTTCGCCAGGGCCTTGCCGAGCGCGGCGGTGACCGGCTGGTTCAGCACGACGACGCCACCGTAGGCCGAGACCGGATCGGCCGCGAGCGCCTTCGCGAACGCCTCGTCGACGGTCGCCCCGAGCCCGACGCCGCACGGGTTGCCGTGCTTGACGATCACGGCGGCCGTGCCGTCGAGCTCGAGCAACAGGAGGCGCGCCGCCGACAGGTCGCCGAGGTTGTTGAACGAGAGCGGCTTCCCCTGGAGCTGGTCGACGCGCGCGAGCAGGTGCGTGCGCGCGCCGCGCTGCACGTAGTAGGCGGCGCGCTGGTGCGGGTTCTCGCCGTAGGAGAGCTCGGCGAAGCGGTCGAAGACCGGCACGTAGGTCTCCGGGAAGGCGTCCTCCCGGCCGAACCAGCCGGCCACGGCCGCGTCGTACGCCGCGGTGGTCTGGAACGCGCGCCGCGCGAGCGCGTGCCGGGTCTCGGCCGAGACCTCCGCGCGCGCCCGGAACTCCTCGAGCAGGGCCTCGTAGTCGGCCGGCCGTGGAGAGCGCGACGACGTGGGCGTGGTTCTTGGCCGCGGCCCGGAGGAGCGCCGGACCGCCGACGTCGATCTGCTCGATCACGTCCTCCCAGGCGACGTCGAGGCGGCCGACGGTCTTCTCGAACGGGTAGAGGTTGACGCACACGAGATCGATCGGGGCGATGCCGTGCGCCTCCAGCTCTGCGAGGTCGGCGGGAACGTCGCGGCGCGCGAGGATGCCCGCGTGCACCGCGGGGTGCAGCGTCACGACGCGGTGGCCCAGCAGCTCGCCGACGCCCGTCAGCTCCTCGAGCGGCGTCACCGGCACCCGCTCCTCGGCGAGGACGCGCGCGGTGCCGCCGCTCGCGAGCAGCTCGACCCCGAGCGCGTGGAGCTCGCGCGCGAACGGGACGATGCCGGTCTTGTCGTAGACCGACAGCAGGGCGCGATGGATCGTCATGCCGCGAGCAGCCCCCTGACGACGTCCGGCAGGAGCCGGTGCTCGACCGCCTGCACCCGGGCGCGGAGCGTCTCCGGCGTGTCGTCCGCCTCGACGGGGACGCGCACCGAGCGGATCACGGGGCCCGTGTCGACTCCCTCGTCGACCCAGTGGACGGTGGCCGCGGTCTCGGAGACGCCTGCCGCGAGCACGTCCTCGATCGGGTGGGCCCCGGGGAACTGCGGCAGCGGCGCGCAATGCGTGTTGACGACGCGACCGCCGAACGCCGCGAAGAACTCCGGCCGCAGGACGTGCATGTAGCCGGCGAGCACGGCGAGCTCGACGCCCTTCGTCCTCAGCCAACGTGCCAGCGCGACGTCGCGCTCCTCCCGGCTCGCGAAGTCGGCGAGCTCGAACGTCGAGACGGGGATCCCGGCCGCCTCTGCGCGAGCGAGCGCCCTGGCGTCCGCCCGGTTCGACGCCACCGCGACGATCGGCAGGCCCGCGTCGATCAGCGCCTGGAGGTTCGTCCCCTCACCGCTCACGAGGACGCCGATCACGCGTCGCTCCACTCGACCCCCGCGACGCCCGCCTCGACGCGTCCGATCACGACGTCGTCGTGCCGGACGTCCGTCGGCGGGACGACGGCGCAGTACCCGATGCCGACGTTGAACACACGGCGCAGCTCGTCCTCGGCGACTCCCTGCGCGGCGAGCCAGTCGAACACCGACGGCCGGCGCCACGCGTCGGGATCGACCACGGCACCGACGCCGTCCGGGAGGACGCGGGCGAGGTTGCCGGGGATCCCGCCGCCGGTCACGTGCGCCAGCGCCCGGACGTCTGCCCGGCGGCGCAGGGCGCGGACCTCGTCGAGGTAGCAGCGGGTCGGGGGCAGGAGGAGGTCGGCGTCGAAGTCCCCGTCGCCGACGAGCCTGCGCACGAGCGAGAAGCCGTTCGCGTGGATCCCGCTCGAACGGAACCCGAGGACGGCGTCGCCCGGCTCGATCCGCGACCCGTCGACGAGCTCGTCCCGGTGGACGAGCCCGACCACCGTGCCGCAGAAGTCGAGCTCGTCGTCCCGGTAGATGCCGGGCAGCTCGGCGGTCTCCCCGCCGAGGATCGCGCAGCCGGCGGCCCGGCAGACGTCCGCAGCGCCCTCGACGAGCTCCGCGACCTGTCCCGGGTCGATCGTGTCCGCGGCGACGTAGTCGAGGAAGAAGAGCGGCTCGGCCCCGGTCGTGACGACGTCGTTGATCCCGTGCGCCGCGAGGTCGGCGCCGCACCAGCGCAGCCGCCCGGCGCGGCGCGCGAGCACGAGCTTCGAGCCGACCGAGTCGGTCGAGGCGGCGAGCAGCCGCTCGTCGTCGATCGCGAAGAGCCCCGCGAAGGCGCCGAAGGCGCCCGCCACTCCGTCCGTGCGGGTCGACTCGACCGCGGCGCGCAGACGCTCGACGACCGCCTCCGCGGTCGCGAGCGAGACCCCGGCTGCGGCGTACGTGTGACCCTCTGACGGCACGCGTCGAGCCTATCGCCTCCACCGGAACCCGAACGGGGGATGACAGGAGCGTCCGTGGAGGCCGTCTCTAGCCGCCGCGCGCCAGCGCGGCGGCCTCGAAGCGGTGCTTGGCGACCGAACGCCCCGACGGCACGGCCGTCGGGTAGTCCCGGGTGAAGCACGCGCGGCACACGGCGTCCTCCGGGAGGCGGGTCGCCCACTGCATCCCCTCGAGGGACAGGTAGCGCAGGCTCGTGGCGCCGACGTGCTCGCGCATCTCCTCCACCGACCGGTGCGCGGCCGCGAGCTGCTCCTCGTCCGCCATGTCGATGCCGTAGAAGCACGGCGACACGACGGGCGGCGAGGAGATCCGCACGTGCACCTCGGCGGCCTCCGCGCCCAGGAGCATCTCGACCAGCGCGCGCATCGTGTTCCCGCGCACGATCGAGTCGTCGACGATCGCGAGCCTCCGGCCGGCGATCTCGGCGAGCGGGTTGAACTTCAGCTTGATCCCCTGGCGCCGCAGCGCCTGGTCGGGCTCGATGAACGTCCGCCCCACGTAGCGGTTCTTGATCAGACCCTCCTCGTACGGGATCCCCGAGCGCTTCGCGAACCCGATCGCGGCCGGGGTGCCGGAGTCGGGGATCGGCATCACGAGGTCGGCCTCGACCGGGGCCTCCTCGGCGAGCCGCTCCCCCATCCGGACGCGCGCGGCGTGGACGCCCGTGCCGTCGAGCAGCGAGTCCGGCCGGGCGAAGTAGACGTGCTCGAAGATGCACGACGCGCTCGGCCCGCGCGGCACCGCCTGGGCGCTGTGACAGCCGTCCCCGTCGACCCAGACGACCTCGCCGGGCCCGACGTCGCGAACCCGCTCGGCCCCGACCAGGTCGAGCGCGCACGTCTCGGAGGCGACGAGCCAGTCGTCCCCGATCCGGCCGAGCGTCAAGGGCCGGATGCCGAGCGGGTCGCGGAACGCGACGAGGGTGCCGTCGGCGATGGCGACCACCGAGTACGCGCCCGCCAGCCGCCGCATGGTCGCTGCGACGGCGTCGGGGAGCGGCGCGGGATCCCGCGCGAGAAGCGCGGCGATCACCTCGGTGTCGGAGCTCGTCTCGAGCCGGATGCCCTCGGCCAGCAGCTGGTCGCGGAGCGGCGCGAGGTCGACGAGGTTGCCGTTGTGGCCGAGCGCGACGGTGCGGGCGGCGCCGTGGAAGACCAGGGGCTGCGCGTTCGCCCACCGCGCGCCGCCCGTGGTCGAGTAGCGGGTGTGCCCGATCGCGACCTCCCCCGGCAGCGCGGCGAGCTTCTCCTCGTCGAACACCTGCGGGACGAGGCCCATGTCCCGCACCGCGGTCACGCGCCCGCCCTCGGAGACCGCGATCCCGGCCGACTCCTGGCCGCGGTGCTGGAGCGCGAACAGGCCGAAGTACGTGAGGCGCGCGACCTCGCGCTCGAGCGAGTGGACGCCGAAGACGCCGCACATCAGGCGGGCACCTCGTGGGCGCGGGCGAGGTCGGCGAGCGGCACGCCCAGGAGCTCGTCCCCGCCGACCGTGCCGATCCGCCGCACGTCGACGTCGGCCCCGGTCGGATCCGGCTCGACCCCCTCCGCGGGAAGGGCGATCAGCACCTGTCCGCCGACCTCCCCGAAGAGCGTCACCGGGTCGTCGTCCAGCTCCAGCGAGACGCCGACGCCGCTCCAGAGCGCAGCCTCGGCGAGCGCGACGGCGAGACCGCCCTCGGACACGTCGTGGACGAGCGAGGCCCGCGGCGCGGTCGCGCACGCGTGGCGGACGAGCGCGACCTCCGAGCCGAGGTCGAGCGAGGGCGCGCCGCCGAGCGAGCCCCAGCGGGCCTGTGCCTCCGAGCCCGCGAGCGTCAGGGGGGAGCGCGAGCGCGCGAGCAGGAGCGCGTCCCCGTCGCGCCAGCCGCGTGGGACGCGTCGCACGTCCTCGACGAGCCCGACGCAGCCCACGACAGGGGTCGGCGGGATCGAGCGGCCGTCGGTGTCGTTGTAGAGCGACACGTTGCCCGAGACGACCGGCACGTCGAGCGCCTCGCAGGCGAGCGCGATCCCCTCGATCGCCTCGGCCAGCTCCCAGCCGATCTCCGGCTTCTCCGGGTTGCCGAAGTTGAGGCAGTCGGTGACGCCCAGCGGACGCGCGCCCGTGCACGCGACGTTGCGTGCCGCCTCCAGCACCGCCAGCTCGCCGGCGACGCGCGGGTCGAGGCGGCCGAGGCGGCCCTGACCGTCGAGCGTCACCGCGAGCCCACGCCATGACGGGCGCAGGCGAAGGACCGCCGCGTCGAGACCCGGCCGCCGCACGGTCCGCGACTGTACGAGCTGGTCGTAGCGGCGCGTGACGAACGTCCGCGAGCGGAGCGCCGGCGTCGCGACGAGCTCGAGCAGCGCGTCCCCTGCGGCGGGCACCGCGGTCGGCCTCTCGGCGGGAGGGATGCGCGGCGTGCGCTCCACCCGGTAGCGGGGGCACTCGTCGGTCAGGAAGCGTGCGGGGATCGCGCCGACGACCTCGCCCTCCCACAGCGCCCGCAGCGCGCCGGTCTCGGTCACCTCGCCGATCACGGCGCGGTGGAGCTCCCAGCGGTCGATCACCGCCTCGACCTCGGCCAGCCGCTCCGGCGCGACGATCGCGACCATCCGCTCCTGCGACTCCGAGATCATCACCTCCCACGGCTCCATCCCCTCCTCCCGCTGCGGCACGCGGTCGAGGTGGACGTCGAGGCCGTAGTCGGCCGCCATCTCCGAGAGGGACGAGGCGAGCCCTGCCGCGCCGCAGTCCTGCAGCGAGAGCACGAGGCCCCGGTCGACGAGCTCCACGGAGACCTCGATCAGGCGCTTGCCCGTGAACGGGTCGCCGACCTGGACGGAGGGCCGCTTGTCGCCGTCCCCCTCCCCCAGCTCCGCGCTCGCGAGCACGGAGGCGCCGCCGATCCCGTCGCGGCCGGTGGTCGCCCCGTAGAGCACGACGTGCGCGCCCGCCGTCGTCGCGGCCGCCCTGGTGAGGCGCTCGACCGGGAGCAGCCCGACGCACATCGCGTTCACCAGGCAGTTCGAGGCGTACGCGTCGTCGAACACGACCTCCCCGCCGACCGTCGGCACGCCGACGCAGTTCCCGTAGTTGCCGATCCCGCCGACGGCGCGCGAGAAGTGCCCGTCGGGGGCGCCGAAGCGCAGACCGTCGAGGAGCGCGACCGGGCGGGCACCCATCGCGGCGACGTCGCGCAGGATGCCCCCGACGCCGGTCGCCGCGCCCTGGAACGGCTCCACCGCGGACGGGTGGTTGTGGCTCTCGACCTTGAACGCGACCGCGAGACCATCGCCGAGGTCGAGCACGCCCGCGTTCTCGCCCGGGCCCTGCAGCACGCCGCTGCCCGTCGCTCGGCAGCCGCCGGAGGAGGAGCGCGGAGTGCTTGTAGCCGCAGTGCTCCGACCAGAGCAGCGAGAACACCTGCAGCTCGAAGTCGTTCGGCTCGCGGTCGAGCAGCGTGACGATACGAGCGAGCTCCCCGTCCGTGAGGCCGAGCCGACGGTGGAGCGGGTGTTCCGCGACGGAACTCAGGAGGCCAGTCTAGCCCCCGGTCCTGTCGCCGCGACCTGATGCCGCCGTGGCCCCGGCCGCGCGACTAGCGTCGTCCCGTGTCCCGCGCCAATCTCGGCCTCCTGCTCGCCCTCTCGGCGATCTGGGGCTCGTCGTTCCTCTTCATCAAGCTCGGCGTCGACGAGCTCGAGCCGGCCGTCGTGGCGTTCGGCCGGCTGCTCGTCGGCGTCGCGATCCTGCTGCCGATCGCGGCCGCCCGCGGCGGCCTCGGCCTCCTCCGGCCGCACCTCCGCACCGTCGCCGTGCTCGGCGCGCTCAACAACGCGCTGCCCTTCTGGCTGCTCGGCTTCGCGGAGACCCGGATCGACTCCGGTCTGGCCGCCGTCATCCAGGCCGCCGCGCCGATCTTCACGGTCGTGCTGGCGATCCGGCTCGACCCGACCCAGCGCGCCACCGGAGCCCGGCTCGCCGGCATCGGCGTCGGCTTCGTCGGCGTCGCGCTGCTCGTCGGCATGCAGAGCGGCGGCCAGGTGGTCGGCGCGCTCGCCGTGCTCGGGGCGGCGCTCTGCTACGCGGTCTCGGCGCTCTTCGCAGGGACGCGGGGGCGCTCGGTGCCGACCCTCCACCTCGCGGCCGGCCAGCTCGCGTGCGGCATGCTCCTGATCGCGCCGATCGGCCTCCTCCAGCTTCCCGCTGCGGCTCCCGGGGTGGACACCCTGCTGGCGGTCGCGGCGCTCGGCGCGCTCGGCTCGGCGCTCGCGTACGTCCTCTACTTCGCCCTGATCGCGCGTGCCGGAGCGTCGCGCGCGATCCTCGTCACCTACCTCGTGCCGGCGTTCGCCCTCGTCTACGGCGCCGCGTTCCTCGACGAGCAGGTCACAGCGACCGCGCTCGGCGGGCTCGTCCTCGTCCTCGCCGGGACGACGCTCGCGACCGGCGTCACCAGGTTGCGCGCCTCCCGGAGGCTCGCATGACCTGGTCGGGACCGATGGGCCTCCGCGCGTTCCTGGGGCGCCGCGGAGCCCGGCTCCGCCGGGCGGGAGCGGCCGCGGGCCAGGGGCGTGCGTGAGCAGGTACTGGCCCCTCCTGCTGTTGCTCGCCTCGGTGTGGGGCGCCTCGTACCTCTTCATCAAGGTGGCGGTGGAGGGCGGCTTCGAGCCGGCGCCGCTGATGTGCGCGCGGGCGGCGATCGCGGCCGCGATCCTGTTCGGCTACCTCGTGCGGACGATGGGCCGGAAGCGGGCCGTCGGCGAGCTGCGCGGCTCGTCGCGGCAGTGGCTCCTGCTCGGGCTGATCGGGAACGCGGTGCCGTTCTGGCTCGTCGCCTGGGGCGAGACGCACGTCGACTCGGGGATCGCGGCGGTCGCGCAGTCCACCGTGCCGCTCTTCACCGTGCTGCTCGGCCTCCGCTTCCTCCCGCACGAGCCGCTGACGCGGGGACGGTTGCTCGGGTTCGTGCTGGGGCTGCTCGGGGTGGCCGTGCTCGCGGGCGGCCACCCGGGCGGCGGCTGGTGGGCGGTCGCGGGCACACTCGCGGTCGTGCTCTCCTCGATCGCCTATGCGTGCGGCGGCGTGATCGGACAGCGGAGCGTCCGCGGCACCCCCGGCCCGGTGCTCGCGACGGGCGCGATGCTCGGCGCTGCGCTGTCGTTGCTCCCCCTCGCGGCCGTCCAGGCTCCGACCCGCGTCCCCGACACGGACGCGCTGCTCTCGCTGCTCGCCCTCGCCGTCCTGGGCACGGCGCTCGCACAGCTCGTCCTCTACCGCCTCCTCAACCTGTTCGGTGCCCGCAGGATGAGCCTCGTGACGTATCTCATGCCCGGCTTCGCGCTCGTCTACGGAGCGCTGCTGCTCGACGAGCCGGTCACGGCGCCGGTGCTCGCCGGCCTTGCGTTGATCCTCTCCGGCGTCGCGCTCGGCTCGGGCACGATCCGGACGCGCCGCGCGGCCGCCGCGGAGATCGCCCCGTGACCGTCTCGCTGCGACCCGCGATCCCCGAGGACGTCCCGTATCTCGCCCGGCTCCTCCTCCACGAGGAGGTGGCGCCGTTCCTCGCGGCGGTGCGGCCCGCGAGCGAGGACGAGGTGGCGGCCGAGGTCGCCCGCTCGCTCGCGGAGCCCGACGCGTTCGGGTTGCTCGTGTTCGTCGTCGACGGCGAGCGCGTGGGCACGGTGACCTGGGAGCAGGTCAACCGGCGCTCGCGCATCGCCTCGGTCGCGGGCTTCGCGATCGACCCGGGCCATCGCGGGCAGGGGATCGGCGACGAGGCGGCCCGGGCGCTCCAACGCCACCTCGTCCGGGAGCTCGGGTTCCACCGACTCCAGATGGAGATCTACGGCTTCAACGACCGTGCGCTCCGCCACGCAGAGCGCACCGGCTGGGTGCGCGAGGGTGTCCGCCGGAAGGCGTACTGGCGCGACGGCGCCTGGGTCGACGGGATCCTGTTCGGATTCGTGGAGGAGGACCTGGAGCCCTAGCCCGGCTGCCTGTCCAACCGCTCGAGGAACGCGAGAACCCGCCGCCACGCATCCTGCGACGCCCCGGCGAACTCCTCGTACTTGCGGTCGAAGAAGCTGTGGGGAGCGCCGGGGTACGTCACGACCTCGTGCTCGACCCCCGCCTCCTGGAGGGCGCGCTCCCACGCGTCGACGTCCGCCTGGGGGATCCCCTCGTCGTCGCCCGCCATCAGCGCCAAGACGTGCTCCTTGTAGGGGAAGTCATCGTCGCGCTCTCCCGTCCCGGCCGTGCGGCCGAAGTAGTCGATCGCGACGGCCGCGTGCCCGCACTCGGCGAGGCGGAGGCAGAGCGTCTCGTAGAAACGGTGGAGCCCGCGGACGTCCGGGAGCACCACGACACCGGCCTCGGCCGGGTGCTTCGGCGAGGCGGCGAACGCCCGCAGCCGGTTTCCGTCGGCCGCCCCGAGCACCAGCGACTCGTGCGCGACCGCGACTTCGTCCCCGGCGACGGGCGGCTCGGAGTCCGGGTCGTGACACATGCCCGGGATCGTGCAGCATCGAGCCTCGGAGGTCTACGACAGACCGCGCGTCAGGCGCCGAAGCGCTCGACGAGCGCCCGCGCTTCGGCCGCGTAGGCCTGCTCGTGCCAGCGGCGGAAGCCGTCCCAAGTCGTCAGCGTGCGCGTGTCCTCGACGCGGTCGACGAACAGGATCCCGTCGAGGTGATCCTGCTCGTGCTGGAACGTCCCCGCCGAGAGGCCGCGGACCTGCTCGACGACGCCGTTTCCCTCGCGGTCGGTGTAGGAGACCTCGATCTCGCAGTGGCGCGAGAGGAGGCCGCGCAGGTCGGGCACGGAAAGGCAGCCCTCGTAGCTCGGAAAGGTCTCGCTCGTCAACGGCCGCACCTCGGGGTTGACGAGCACGCGCAGGTCGAGATCCGGCTTGTACGGGTAGCGCGAGTTCGCGTGTACCTCGACGCAGAACACCCGTCTCGAGATCCCGACCTGCGGCGCGGCGAGGCCCGCACCGTGCGCGGCGCGCATCGTGTCGACGAGGTCGTCGAGGAAGCGCTGGAACCCGGGTGTCGCGAGCTCGTCGTCCGTGACGGGCTGCGCGACGGCACGGAGCACGGGCTCGCCGATCAGGACGACGTCGAGGATCCCCACGCGGAGCCTACGAGCCGTCAGGCGACGACGGGCGCGGCCTCGCCCTCGGCCACCGCGACCACGTCGCGCCGCCGGAGCAGAGCGAGCAGGAGCACGCCCGCCGACGCGAGCAGGACGGCGCTCGCCGCCCACGTGACGTGGAATCCGGAGACGAGCGCGTCGGCGGTGTCGGCCGGCGTCGGAGGGTGTCCGAGCGAGCTGAGCTCGTTGCTCGTGCGATTCGTCGCAAGCGTGGACAGGACCGCAAGGCCCACGGCGCCGCCGATCTGCTGCGACGTGTTGAAGAGCCCCGACGCGAGCCCCGCGTCGTCCCTCGGGATGCCGCTCGTCGCGATCAGGGTGATCGGCACGAAGACGAGCCCCATGCCCACCGACGTGAGGAGGATTCCCGGCAGAAGATCGGCGAGATACGAGCTGTCCGGCGTCAGGCGGAGGAAGAGGAGCAGCCCGAGCGCCCCGAGCGTGACGCCGATGAGCGGCACCTCCCGGGCGCCGAGGGCCGGAACGAGCTTCTGCGAGAGCCCGGCGCCGACGATCACGCCCGCCGTGAACGGCACGAACGCGAAGCCCGCCTCGAGCGGCGAGAACCCGAGCACGCGCTGGACGTAGAGCGTGTTGAAGAAGAACATCGCGAAGAGCCCCGCCGCGACGACGAACATCGCGAGGTTCGCCGCTCGCACGGTCTTCACGGAGAAGATCGAGAGGCGGACGAGAGGCTCCGCGGAGCGGCTCTCGATCACGAGGAACGAGACGAGCAGCACAGCCGAGAGCGCGAGGAAGCCGACGACCTCGGTCGAGCCCCAGCCCGACTCCGCCGACCGCACGATCCCGTAGACCAGCGAGACGAGCCCTGCCGTCACGGTCACGGCGCCGGCGACGTCGAAGCTCTTGTGCGCGTGCTCGTCCTTCGACTCGGGCACGAAGCGGAGCGAGAGCACCACGGCGACGATTCCGACCGGGACGTTGACGAAGAAGATCCACGGCCAGGAGAGCGTCTCGACGAGCACGCCTCCGAGCACGAGCCCGACGGCGCCGCCGCCGACCGCGATCGCGGCCCACACGCCGAGCGCCTTCGTCCGCTCGGCGCCCTCGGCGAACGTCGTGGTGACGATCGAGAGCGCCGCCGGCGACACCAGTGCGGCCCCGAGCCCCTGCGCGCCGCGGGAGACGATCAGCCAGGTCTCGTTCGGGGCGAGGGCGCAGAGCAGCGAGGCGGTGGTGAAGAGCACGAGACCTGCGACGAACACGCGCTTGCGGCCGATCAGGTCGCCCGCGCGCCCGCCGAGCAGCAGGAACCCGCCGAACAGGAGCGCGTACGCGTTCACGATCCACTGGAGGCTCGACTCCGAGATCCCGAGGTCCTTCTGGATCGACGGCAACGCGACGTTCACGATCGTCGCGTCCAGGATCACCATGAACTGGGCGAGGCAGACGAGGCACAGGACGAGCCACGGATTCACGCCGTGCGCGCGTTCTTTCATGGCGCATGACGCTACCTGCCCCGCGCTGCCGCCCGGTACGGCTAGCCACACCACCGGCCCGGGGACCCGGCCACGAAATGCTTACGGGGCTCGGCCTCGAGGCGGTTTGCCAGGGCGGAGGTCGTGGAAGGGCATCGGGAGGGGATGACAACGGACGAAAGGAGGGGTTCGATGCAGCAGCGCTTCTGCCGCACCAGCCTCCGCTCCAGGCTCCTCGCGCTCGTCGCGACCGGGGTCGTAGCTCTCGTCGGCGCGGGGTCCGCGGTCGCAGCGGACGACGCGCCGCTCCCGCGAGTCGGGTACTGCATGGGCGCGAAGTTCGTCAACCTCGCTCTGGGTCAGCCCGGGGTCGACCCGATGTACGAGGGGGCGGTTCTCGCGCGGTACGTCAAGGGGAAGGGCATCACGTGCAACGCGCCGCCCGCCGATTGGGTCACGTTCACGACCGCGCCGGACGAGTTCGGGGTCCCGGGCAGGCTCTACACCTACTGGGTGCCACCGCAGTCGACCTGAGCGGGGCGACCACGGGGGACCGCGCGCCGGCCGCGGTGGGGCGCGGCCGGCGCGTGAGGTCGCCGCGCGGGATCGCCCCGTGCGGCGGCGCCCGACTCCACCGGCTCCGCGAGCCGGGGCGTCTCGTACCGGAAGGCCGTAGGATCGGACGATGGACCTCATTCACACCTGCTATAGGATCACCGACCCGGAGCGGTCGCTCGCGTTCTACGAGGCCCTCGGGCTGGAGCGTCGCCGTGAGCTGCCGATCCGCGACGAGGCCGTCAACTACTTCCTCGGCATCCCGGGGAAGTCGCTGCCCGAGCTCGAGCTGACGTACAACTTCGGCGTCGACTCGTACGAGCTCGGCACGGCGTACGGTCACGTCGCCCTGACGATCGAGAACATGTCCGAGACCCTCGCTGCGCTGGCCGAGAAGGGCATCGAGCCCGAGCGGCCGCCGTACTCGGTGCGCGAGGGCGGGTCGCTGCTCTGCTTCGTCAGAGACCCCGACGGCTACCGCATCGAGCTGATCGAGTCCGGCCGGTGAGCAGGTCGCGGCCGTAGCGGTGGCTGACGCCGGCGGCGAGGAGCGGGCCCGCGCCGCCGTCGCGGGCGCGGAGCGGTTCCTCAACGCGTGGCACGGGACACCGCGGGCACGCGAGCGCCTCGAGGCGCTCGCCGGCGGCGTCGACGAGGCCGAGCGGGGCGACCGCTACGGCGAGGGCGAGCGCATCGAGCGGCTCGAGCGCAGGATCGCCGAGCTGCTCGGGAAGGAGGCCGCCGTCTTCATGCCGAGCGGGACGATGGCACAGCAGATTGCGCTACGGATCTGGTGCGACCGGCGGGGCCTCCGCACGGTCGCGTTCCATCCCACCTGCCACCTCGAGCTCCACGAGGAGAAGGGCTACGAGCGCCTGCACGGCCTGCACGCGACGCTCGTCGGCGACCCGAACCGGCTCGTGACGCTCACCGACCTCGAGCGCCTGCGCGAGCCGGTCGCCGCGCTGCTGCTCGAGCTGCCGCAGCGGGAGATCGGCGGGCTGCTGCCTGCCTGGGACGACCTCGTCGCGCAGGCGGAGTGGGCCCGGGCGCACGGCGTCGCGTTGCATCTCGACGGCGCGCGGCTCTGGGAGGCACAGCCGTTCTACGCCCGCCCGCATGCCGATGTCGCGGGGCTCTTCGACAGCGTCTACGTGTCGTTCTACAAGGGCCTCGGCGGGATGGCGGGCGCGGCGCTCGCGGGCGACGCGGAGCTCGTCTCCGAGGCACGGGTGTGGCAGCGACGCCACGGTGGGACGCTCGTGACGATGTATCCGTACGTGATCGCGGCCGAGCGCGCGCTCGACGAGCGGCTCGAGCGCATGTCCGTCCACCTCGATCACGCGCGGGCTCTCGCCGCCGCGCTCACGACGCTCGACGGCATCGAGGTCGTGCCGGACCCGCCGCAGACGCCCCTCTTCCACCTCGTCCTCCGCGGCGAGCACGAGAGGCTCGTCGAGGCGGCCCTGTCGGTCGCGGAGGAGCGGAAGGTCTTCCTGTTCGCCGAGCCCAGCTCGACAGTCTCGCCCCACTGGCAGCGCCACGAGGTGATGGTCGGTGAGGTCACGCTCCAGCTCGGGCCGGACGAGGTGCGCGAGCTGTACCAGAAGATCCTCGCGCGGGCGGCCGCTCCACCGCGTCGGAGGCGTGGGCGCGCCACGGGCTGAGTGCCCGCGCAGGCTCGTGACGCCGGCGCATCGGTCGTGCGAGAATCGACGGATGGGCTACTCGATCTTCCGCGCGAGCGAGCTCGACTGGCACCCGCGGCGGGAGGGCGACCCGCGGCTCGTGGCCGAGCTGTCCGGCTCGATGACCAGCGCGCGGGCGAACCTGTACCGCTACCCGCCGGGCGCCGTCGGCCGCCGGCACATCGACCCCGTCCAGGAGGAGGTCTTCGTCGTGCTCGACGGCACCCTCACGATCCACATGGGCGAGGGAGACGCACCGGAGCGGCACGAGCTGGAGCGGGGCAGCGTGCTCGTCGTGGAGCCCGGGACGGCCCTGCAGCTGTCGAACCGCCACGACGGGGAGCTCCGCCTGTTCATCGTCGGCGCACCGCCGGAGCGCGGCGAGACGATCTTCCTGCCGGCCGTCGAGTAGCCCGCCGGTCCGTCGTGCGCCGAGCGCTGCCCTCGAGGTCGCCCGGCAGTCGCGACACTCCTCTGCCCGGCGGGCGAACCGGCGCGGGTCGGACGGCCCGTCGGCGCACGGCCCGAGCGGAGTGGAGCGCCGCGAGGGCGCTCCACTCCGCGCTCCGCTGACTCCGGGCTAGCCCGACGCGGCGGCGAGCGCGTCGACGAGCCCGTGCCCGAAGTACGACGTGCGCCCACCCTGGCCCTGGCACGCCGCCAGCGGCTCGGACGACGGCGGCGGCGCGCCGCCCATCAACCATCACAGGATGGAGTGGAGTCATCGTCGATCTGTTACGATATATCGCGATACAGCAAAAAGGAGTCTTGCATGACTGCATTCGCATTCGACCGACGATGCCGCCCGGAGGTGGCGCACATCCACTTCATGGGCGCTGGACGCCGCCGGGGTCGTCATCTGCGCCACGGCGGGCCGCCCCATGCATTCGGTCGCCGCGCGGGCCGTGGCGACATTCGCGCCGCGATCCTCGCGCTGCTCGCCGAGGAGCCCATGCACGGGTACCAGATCATCCAGGAGCTCGCAGAGCGCACCGGCGGCGTCTGGCGCCCGAGCCCCGGGTCCGTCTACCCCACGCTGCAACAGCTCCAGGACGAGGAGCTCGTCGAGGAGGCCGCCTCGGAGTCGGGCAAGCGCGTCTACGAGCTGACCGACACGGGCCGCGAGCACGCAGCCCGCGCCACGGCGCCCTGGAGCGCCGTGGGCGGCGAGGAGACCGAATCCCTCGTCGCCCTGCACGACCTCGCCCACCAGGTCCTGGCCGCGACGAGGCAGGTGGCCCACGCCGGGACCGCGGCCCAGCTGGAGTCGGCGCAGGCGATCCTGCGGGACGCGCGGCGGAGGCTCTACCGGCTGCTCGCGGAGGACGAGGGCGAGGCCGGGGAGTAACCGCGAGGGGGGCCCGGTGCGGCGGCCGGGCCCCCTGCTCGCTCCCTCCTCAGACGATCGTGTGCTTCGCGCGGAAGAGCGAGTCCGGGTCGAGCTGCTCTCGCACCTGCGCGAGGCGGCCGTATGCGCCCTGCGAGTAGAACGAGACCGGGTCGACGTCCCGCTCTGCGAAGTTGTGGTACCTGCGCCGTGAGAGCCACGGCTCGGTCGCGGAACGAACGCGGGAGACCTGCTCGTCGACCGCGCTCACGGCCTCGGCGCTCGGTGCGATGCCGATCGAGTAGACGGCGTACGGCGCCTCGAGGTGCGAGAGGACACCGCCGTTCGGGTCCGGCCTGCCGAGCGCGCCGTCGAGGTGGCGGATCTCCACCGAGAGCAGCGGGGACGTCCCGTCCATCGCGGCCGACGAGACGAGCGCAGCGGCGGCCGCACCGTCGAACGAGTGGAGCATCCACCCCTCCCCGCGGCCCGGCACCGGCCCGGGCGGGTCCTGATGGAGCTCGGTCAGCGCGCGTGCGGGAACGGTGGCGAACGTGTCGACCTCGGGGCCGAGCTCGAGCAGGGGGCGGAGAAGCTCCCGGCCCGAGCGCTCGTCGCCGGTGTAGGCCGCTTCCACGACGACGAGCTGACGGCCACGGAGCGGTTCGGGCATCTCCGGGAGCGGCGGGATCTGCAGCAGCCGGCCGACGGACGTGACCTCCTCGGGCGCGTCGCGCGTCCAGTCGCCCCAGCGGCCGAGCACCTCGGTCGCGCGGTCGATCGGCCAGATCAACCAGCCGGCGAACGCCTCCGCGAGCGGGTACAGCGCCAGCTCGAGCTCGGTCACGACGCCGAAGCTGCCGCCGCCGCCACGGAGGGCCCAGAAGAGGTCCGGGTTCGTCTCGGGATCGGCCCGCACCACCTGGCCGTCGGCGGTCACGACCTGCGCCGAGAGGATGCTCGAGGACGAGAGGCCGTGCTTCCGGGCAAGCCAGCCGATCCCGCCACCGAGCGAGTAGCCGACCACGCCGACGTCCCCCGCCGAGCCGTGGAGGGCGGTGAGCCCGTGCTCGACGGCCGCGTCCACCACGTCGATCCAGAGCGTGCCGGCGGCGACGCGCGCGACGCGCGCCTCGGCGTCGACCTCGACACCGATCATGCGGCTCGTGTTGAGGAGCATGGTGCCCTCGAGCGTCGTGCTCCCCGCGCCGTGGCCCGTGCCCTGCACGGCGACACGGAGGCCGAGGGTGCGGGCGTGATCGACAGCGGCGACCACGTCGTCGACGTCCTCGGGCAGCGCGACGACGGCGGGTCTCTGGTCGACGGCGAGATTCCACGCGCGGCGGGCTGCGTCCCAGCCCGGCTGCCCGGGGAAGACCAGCAGGTCGGGTGACGCCGCGCGGCGCCGCGCGTTCTGCGTGTGTGCGAGTTGGGTCATGGTCCTGTCTCCTGGGCGTGTGGTTGCATGCGCGGAGGCTCGCACCACGACACCGGCCCGGCGGTGTGGTTTCCCGCACCGGACGGGGGTGCGAACCGGCGTCTTCGACGCGCCCGATTCAGAGACGGCCGGCGAGGAGTTGCGCGGCGTCGGCTGCGAACCGCGCCGCATCGTGCCGCGCCGCCTCGACGGAGCCGGCGAGGCTCGCCAGCGTGACGCACCGATCCCCGGGCAGGTGGGCGGCAGGGTCGGCGTCGCCCGCGACGATGCCGACCGGTGTGCCGAGCGCGGCCGCTTCCCGAGAGACGTGCCCGACGACCTTGCCCTGGAGCGACGTCGCGTCGTACCGGCCCTCGCCGGTGAGTGCGAGCGAGGCCGACCGGAGCTCCGCGTCGAGGCCGACCGCCTCGGCAACGAGCACCGCGCCCGGGACGAGCCGACCGCCGATCGCCGCGAGGCCCCCCGCGAGCCCGCCGGCCGCGCCCGACCCGGGCAGGTCGCGGACGTCGACGCCGTGGTCCCGCCGGTAGCGCGAGGCCAGCGTGACCAGTCGACGCTCCAGCTCTGCGACGTCGTGAGGGTCGGCGCCCTTCTGCGGCCCGTAGACCCGGGCCGCGGCGACGAACGTCGTCGTCACGTCGCACGCGACCACCACCTCGGCTCCGCGCAGGTCGCCGTCGAGCGCCTCGAGCGCGCCGACGCCGCCGTCGACCGTGGCCGACCCCCCGGCCGCGACGATCACTCGCTCGGCGCCCGCGTCGAGCGCGGTGCGGATGAGCTCGCCCGTGCCGCGCGTCGTGGCGAGGAGGGGATCGTTGCGTCCTGCGACGAGCGAGAGACCGCTGGCCTGCGCCAGCTCGACCACCGCCGTTCCGTTCCGCAGGCCGAAGCGGGCCTCGACGGGCTCTCCGAGCGGTCCGGTCACGAGCGCGGTCCGCAGGTCGGCGGCGTCCGGGCAGAGGACGGCGAGGGTCCCCTCGCCGCCGTCCGCGAGCGGCAGCATGCGCGTCGCCCGCCCCGTGCGCTCGACACCGAGGGCGAGCGCGCGAGCCGCCTCCGCGGCGGTGAGGCTGCCCCGGAACTTGTCCGGGCAGCAGAGCACCGGCGCGTCGGCGGTCACGGAGGGCGTGTTCGCGTGCGGGAGGGCGGGTCCGGGAGCACGGGTCGAGCATAGGATCGGACGCATGGGAACGCCCGACCTGCCCGTCGCCGAGTTCGGGTTCCCGGGCCCGCTGCGCGACCGGCTGGTCGCCGCGATCCTGTCCGGCGAGAAGGTCACGACGACCGGCCTGCTCGAGGAGTACCGCCGCGAGGGGATCGCACCAGGCACGGCGGGACAGCGCGAGCTCGTGGTCGACTCCGCGGGGCGCGGCGTCGCCGTGATCGAGCTCGTGGAGGTCGACGTGAGACGGATGGGCGACGTCGACCTCGAGTTCGCGATCGGCGAGGGGGAGGGGTTCACCTCGGTGGCCGACTGGTACGAGGCGCACGTCGGCTTCTTCACGAGCGAGGAGATGACGGCAGCGCTCGGCGAGCCTCCGGTCGAGATCGACGAGGACACACCCGTGGTCTGCTCGCGGTTCCGCGTCGTCGAGACGATGTAGCGGACGGCCAGACCTTCCGCGCGGCGAGCAGCGCGCCGATGCGGGCGGGGCCGACGCGGGCGGGACCGACGCCGATGCCGTGGAGCGGACACGGATGCGGCGGTGAGGCGACGTCTCTCTTCCGACACGAAGTCGGCACGGACACGTCACGTCTCTCGCCGTATGTTTGCCGTGATGGCGACGACGCAGACACCCTGGGGCACGGCGAGGGCGGTCGAGGAGGTCACGATCCCGCAGCGGTCGGCCGATCGACGCTTCTCGACGGTGGTGCAGCTCCTCGAGCTGGCGGACGGCGAGCAGCTCGTGCGCTTCTCGTACTCGACCTCGGGCGCGACTCGACGCGGGCCGGTCACGCTCCGGGCGCGCGACCTCGAACGGCTGCGGGCGGGGCTCGCAGCTGCGCCGAGCCTGCGCCGCGTCCTGAGAGGAGGCGCGGTGGCTCGCTGATCGACAGGCTGGCGCGGGGTCGCGCCGGGCCGTCGCGCTACGCGCGGAGGAGCGCCGACCGGTCCCGGGCGCGGTCGACGAGGCCCTGGAGCAACGGCACGCCGCCGGTCGGCCCCAGCAGCGGGTCGACGGCGTGCTCGGGGTGCGGCATGAGCCCGAGGACGTTGCCCGCCTCGTTCGCGACCCCGGCGATGCGGTCCCGTGAGCCGTTGACGTCGCTCGCGTATCGGAGGACGACCTGGCCGCGCCCGAGCACGCGCTCGAGGAGCTCGTCGTCCGCGACCCAGCAGCCCTCCCCGTGCTTCACCGGGATCACGAGCTCCTGTCCCCGCCGGCAGCGGGTGGTGAACGGGGTCGCGGTCGACTCGACCGTCACCGTCACGTCGGCGCACACGAACTCGAGCTGGCGGTTCGGGCGCAGGACGCCCGGCAGCAGCCCGGCTTCGCAGAGGATTTGGAAGCCGTTGCAGATACCGAGCACGGGGCCGCCGTCGGCGGCGAATGCCCTGACCGCGTCCATGACCGGAGCGACGCGCGCGATCGCACCGCAACGCAGGTAGTCCCCGTACGAGAAGCCGCCGGGAAGGACGACTCCGCCGATGCCGTGCGGCAGCTCGCGTTCGGTGTGCCACAGGGCGACGGCCTCGGCGCCGAGCGACTCGAGCGCGAGCCGGGCATCGCCGTCGTCGTTCGACCCGGGGAACGTGACCACGGCGATGCGCGCGCTCTCCGTCACGTCTCACCCACGATGACCTCGAAGCTCTCGATCAACGGATTCGCGAGCAGCTCCGCGCACATGCGCTCGACCTCGGCGCGGGCGCCGGCAGGGTCGTCCGAGTCGACGTCGAGGTCGACGAGCCGTCCGACCCGGGCACGGGTGACCGAGAACCCGAGCGTCGCCAGGGATGCCTGCACCGCCTCTCCCTCGGGATCGAGGATGCCCGCCTTCGGTCGGATCAGGACGGTCAGGCGCACACGAGCTCCGGCTGGGCCAGGTATCGGTCGAAGGGAACCCTCGTCAGGCGCTCGAAGGCCTCGACGTAGCGCGCCCGTGTCCCGGCGACGACGTCGGGCGGCAGCTCGGGGCCCGGCGCCGTACGGTCCCACCCGGTCGCGGCGCACCAGTCGCGGGCGTACTGCTTGTCGAAGGACGGCTGCGACCGCCCGGGTGCGTACCCGGCGGCGGGCCAGAAGCGGGACGAGTCCGGCGTCAATGCCTCGTCGCCGAGCGTCACCGTCCCGTCCGACGCGAGCCCGAACTCGAACTTCGTGTCCGCGACCAGGATCCCGCACGACTCGGCGTGCATGGCCGCCTGCCGGTAGAGGGCAAGCGCAGCCTCGCGCGCAGCGGCGTACTGCGACCGGCCGCACAGGCTCTCGGCCTGCGCCTCCGAGACGTTGAGGTCGTGCCCCTCGCTGGACTTCGTGGCCGGCGTGAGCAGAGGCTCGGGCAGCCGCTCCGACTCGCGCAGGCCGGACGGCAGGAGGTGACCGCAGACCGAGCCCGCGGTGCGGTAGTCGACCCACGCGGAACCGGCGAGGAAGCCACGCACGACGAACTCGACGGGCAGCATCGTCAACCGGACGCACTCCAGCGAGCGACCGTCGGGTCTCAGCGCGAGGAAGTGGTTCGGCACGAGGCCGCGCGTGCGCGTGAACCAGTACGCCGAGAGGCCCGTGAGGACGCGGCCCTTGTCGGGGATCTCGGTGGGGAGCACGACGTCGTACGTCGAGAGACGGTCGGATGCAACGAGCAGGAGCCTCTCCTCGTCGAGCGCGTAGAGCTCGCGCACCTTCCCGGACCCGACGTGAACCGCCTCAGGCATGGAGCGCCGTCCCGTGGGTCGCGTGGAGCGCCCGCAGCCTGTCGAACACCGTGTCGACGTGCGCCGTGTACGCATCGAGCGCGAAGACGTCGTCGAGCTCCACACGCCGGGCGATGTCCTCGTCGGCGCGTACGAGCTCCTCGAAATCGAGCTCCTCGTCCCAGGCCCGCATCGCATGCCGCTGGACGAGACGGTACGCATCGGTGCGCCGCAGTCCACTCCCGACAAGGGCCAGGAGCAACCGCTGGCTGGCGAAGAGGCCGTGGCTCGCGCCCAGGTTCGCGCGCATCCGCTGCGGTCGGACGACCAGACCCTCCATCAGCCAGGCGAAGCGGTCGAGCAGGTAGTCGACCGCGAGGAACGAGTCTGGCAGCACGACTCGCTCGGCCGAGGAGTGCGAGATGTCCCGCTCGTGCCACAAGGCGACGTTCTCGAGCCCGACGGTCGCGTTCGCGCGCACGACGCGCGCCAGGCCGCAGATCCGTTCCGCGACGATCGGGTTCCGCTTGTGAGGCATGGCCGACGACCCTTTCTGTCCCGCGCCGAACGGCTCCTCGACCTCACGCACCTCCGTGCGCGCGAGATGGCGGATCTCGGTGGCGAACCGCTCGACCGTGGCCGCGAGCAGCGCCAGCGCGGAGAGCAGCGCCGCATGCCGATCCCGTTGGAGGATCTGAGTCGAGCTCGGGGCCGCCTCGAGACCGAGGCGCTCGCACGCGACGCGCTCGACCTCGGGATCGACCGCGGCGTACTGGCCGACGGCCCCCGACAGCTTGCCCACCCGCAGGCCGGCGAGCGCGGTCGCGACGCGCTCGCGCTCGCGGTCGAGAGAGAACGCCCAGCCCACCAGCTTCAGTCCGAACGTCGTCGGCTCGGCATGGACACCGTGCGTACGCCCCATGCAGAGCGTCAGCCGATGCTCCTCCGCCTGCCGCACCACCGCCTCGAACGCCCGCTCGATCCCGTCGAGCACGAGCGAGCCGGCCTCCTGCACTGCGAGGGAGAGCGCCGTGTCGAGCACATCCGAGGAGGTCAGGCCGTAGTGGAGCCAGCGCCCGTCGTCCCCGAGCGTCTCCGCAACGGCGTCGACGAACGCCGCCACGTCATGTCCGCTCTCGCGCTCCAGCTCCGCCACCCGCTCGGGTGTCGGCGGCCGGGCGGCGGTGCGGATCCGCTCGACGACGCCCGCGGGAACGGTGCCCACCGACGCCCACCCGTCGAGCGCGGCGAGCTCGACCTCGAGCATCCTCTCCAGCTTCCGCTCGTCCGACCAGGCCCGGGTCATTGCGGGCCGGGAGTACCGAGCGATCACGGTCGGATTCTAGATGTGCCCCCGGGCGACCCCTATCGGGCACGGCACCATCCCGCGCGTCATCCGGCACGTAGCCGGCACGTTTGTTGCCCGTACAGACGATAGAATAGAAAGTGGGTGGTGGGATGGGGTGCCCCACCGGCGAAGCGCACGTTGCGGGATTCCTACGCCCCTTGCGTCCGCTCCGCGGCTATCGCCTCCGCCGCGATGTCCTCCCGCCGGCGTGCACCGGCGATCCGGATCCGGTCCGCTGCGGCGTACGCGCGTTCGCGCGCGTCGGCGAGCGTCGCGCCGGTCGCCGTCACGCCGAGAAGGCGGCCGCCGTTCGTGACGAGCTGTCCGTCGTGGAGCGCGATGCCGGCATGGAAGACGAGCGCGCCCGCCGCCATGGCGGCGTCGATCCCCTCGATCGGCGTGCCGACGTCCCCCGCCGCGGGGTACCCACCGGCCGCGAGGACGACTGTCACCGCGCTCTCGGTCGACCGGCCGAGCGAGACGCCGGCAATCGAGCCGGTCGCGGCGGCCGCGAGGGCGCCGAGCAGGTCGCCGTCGACGAGCGGCAGCACCGACTGGGTCTCCGGGTCACCGAAACGGCAGTTGTACTCGATCACCCGCGGGCCCTCGCGGGTGAGCATGAGGCCGGCGAAGAGCGTGCCGACGAACGGGCTCCCACGGCGGGCGAGCTCCACCAGGGTCGGTCGGACGCAGGTCTCGAGCAGCTCGGCCAGCAGCAGGTCGTCCACGTCGGCCACCGGCGCGAACGATCCCATGCCCCCCGTGTTCGGGCCCTCGTCGCCGTCGTACGCCCGTTTGAAGTCGCGCGCCGGCGCCAGCGCCAGGGCCTCGACGCCGTCGCACAGCGCGAGCACCGAGACCTCAGGGCCCTCGAGCAGCTCCTCCACCAGCACCTGGCCGCCGAACGTGCGGGCGAGGTCGAGGCCGCGCGCGAGCTCCTCCTCGGTTCGGCAGAGGAGGACGCCCTTGCCCGCCGCGAGGCCGTCCGCCTTGAGCACGCATGGCGCGCTCGGCCTGTCGAGCAGGGCGGCGGTCGGCACGCCGGCCGCGGCCATGACGCCCTTCGCGAATTGCTTGGAGCCCTCGATCTGCGCCGCCCGGCGCGAGGGGCCGAAGACCGGGATCCCGGCATGCCGCAACGGATCCGCGACGCCGGCGACGAGAGGGGCCTCCGGCCCCACGACGACGAGGTCGGCGACGAGAGAGCGTGCGAGCCCGAGCAGGCCGTCGGCATCGTCCGCGGCCACGGGATGGCACGTCGCGAGCGCGGCGATCCCGGGATTCCCCGGGGCAGCGTGCAGCTCGGTCAGCGCCGGGGACGAGGCGAGCCGCCACGCGAGCGCGTGCTCCCGACCGCCCGAGCCGACGATGAGAACACGCACGGAGCGAGTCTACGAGCTTGACCTGCCGGTAGCCCGCCTCGACCATGTCCGCATGGCCCGGGGAGCCCGCACGTTCCGGTCGGCGAGCGCGGAGACGTACGACCGGTACGTGGGGCGCTACGGACCGGGGCTCGCGCGGGCTCACCTACCGCTGCTCGACCTCCGCCGGGGCGATGACGTGCTCGAGGTCGGGTGCGGGCCGGGCGCGCTGACCGAGGCGCTGGCGAAGGCGGTCGGGGCCGACCACGTCTTCGCCGTCGAGCCGTCCGAGCCGTTCGCCGAGGAGTGCCGTCGCCGGGTACCGGGCGCCGACATCCGCGTCGCGACGGTCGAGAACCTGCCGGCCTTCGGGCGCGAGTTCGCGGTCGCCACCTCGCAGCTCGTCCTCAACTTCATGTCGGACGCCGACCGGGGCGTGCTGGCGATGGCCCGCGCCGTGCGCGCCGGCGGCCTGGTCGCCTCGGTCGTCTGGGACTACCGGGTGGGGATGACGATGCTCCGCGCGTTCTGGGACGCCGCGCTCGAGCTGGACCGAAACGCACCGGACGAGGCGCGCACGATGCCGCACTCCACGCCGGCCGGCCTGCGCTCGCTGTGGCTGCGGAGCGAGCTCGACGACGTTCGCACCGGAACGATCGTCGCCGGCGCCGCCTACGACGACTTCGACGACCTCTGGGCGCCGTTCCCGGCCGGGATCGGCCCCGCAGGCGCCTACTGCGCCTCGCTCGAGCCGGATCACCGCGAGGCCCTGCGCACGGTCTACTACCGCCGGCTCGGCTCCCCCACGGGGCCGTTCACGCTGGAGGCCCGCGCCTGGTTCGTGCGCGGCAGCGTGCCGGCTCCCGCTAGAGCGTCAGCACCGCCTCGCGGCCGGCGCCCGTGCCGATCAGGGTGACCGGCACGTCGAGCGCGTCCGCGACGAACGAGACGTAGTCGGCAGCGGCCGCCGGGAGGGACGGCCCCACGAGCGGCACGCGCCAGCCGGGGAGCGTCTCGAACACCGGCGCGCAGTGATGGAAGTCCGACTGGTGCGCGGGAAAGTCGTCGGTCTCGCTGCCGTCGGGCAGCCGGTAGCGCACGCAGACGGGGATCTCGTCGAACTCCGAGAGGACGTCCACCTTCGTCAGCGCGAGCGAGGTGATCCCGTTCACACGCACCGCGAAGCGCAGGGCGACGAGGTCGAGCCACCCGCAGCGACGCTCGCGCCCGGTGACGGTGCCGAACTCCGCCCCGAGCTCCCGCACCCGCTGCTGCGCCGCTCCGTCGATCTCGCTCGGGAACGGGCCCTCGCCCACGCGGGTGACGTACGCCTTCGAGACGCCGAGCACCTCGTCGATCCGTTGCGGGCCGATGCCGAAGCTGACCGCGGCGCCGGCCGCGATCGGGCTCGAGGAGGTCACGAACGGGTACGTGCCGTGGTCGAGGTCGAGCAGGGTCCCCTGCGCGCCCTCGAACAGGACACGGCGGCCCTCGCGCAGCGCCCGGTCGACGAGCAGCGAGGTGTCGGCGACGTACGGCGCGAGCCGCTCGGCGTGGGCGAGCGTCCGCGTCACCACGTCCTCCGCGTCGAAGGGCTCGATCGCGTACACCCGCTCGAGCCAGACGTTCTTCTCGCCCGCCGCCAGCTCGACCTTCTCACGGAGGATCTTCGGGTCGAGCAGGTCCTGCACCCTGATCCCGATGCGGGTCGCCTTGTCGGCGTACGCGGGACCGATGCCGCGCCGGGTCGTGCCGATCTGGAGCCGCCCGAGGCGGCGCTCGCGCGCGCCGTCGAGCGCGACGTGCCACGGCATGATCAGGTGCGCGTTGCCCGACACGAAGACGAGCCCGTCCGTTCGGAGACCGCGCGCCTCCAGCTCGTCGAGCTCCCCCACGAGGACGTCCGGGTCGATCACGCACCCCGCGCCGATCGCGCTGGCGACCCCGCCCACGATCCCCGACGGGATCGCGCGGATCTTGAACGTCTCGCCCTCGACGACGATCGTGTGGCCCGCGTTGGGGCCGCCCTGGTAGCGACAGACGAGGTCCGACTCCTGCGCGAGCAGGTCGACGATCTTGCCCTTCCCCTCGTCACCCCACTGCGCGCCGACGATCACGGTTGCGGGCACGTGACCCATTCTCGCACGCGGGCCATACGGACGCCCGCCGGCTCGGCGCGACGAAGGGGCTCACGCGCCGGACGGGTCGACGGGGTCGCCGACCGCGATCGCGCCCCGGCCGAGAGGAACGAGCCTGACGCCGAACCACGTCTTACCGTCCCGCTTGCGGTGGCGCGCGAGCGTCCGCAGCGGCTCCTTGCCCTGCGCGAGCGTCTCCGGGTCGATCATGGTCATCACGCACCGGTCGCAGGCCTGCTGGCACCGAAATCCGACCGCTCCGATCGTCACGGACGACCATGCCTCCTCGGCGAACGGCACGTCGCCGTCGATCACGAGGTTCGGACGGAAGCGCAGCATCGAGAGAGCCGCGTCGCCCTCGGCCCACTCCTGCACCTGAGCGAGCGACCGCTCGGAGGTGAGCAGGACCGGTCCCGCATCCGCGAGGCTGACCCGCTCGGCCGGGCAGCCCGCCGTTCCGCTCGGGCACCGCGCGCGCGTCCGGCGACGCCTGCCAGACGAGGCGGACCGGGCGGCCGAGCACCGCGCTCAGGAAGCGGCCTGCGACGTCACCCGCGTCCGTCGCCTGGTCGAGGTTGCGGAAGGAGACCGGCACGAGCGGCCCGAGGTGGGGCTCCCGCACGAGCAGGCTGCGTCCTGACGAGGCGGTCAGCCGCACGCCCTCGCCGGGCACGGTCTCGGCCCGGACACGCAGCAGCTGGGACACGGTCCGCGCGGTGAGCTTCGCGCCCTGATCGTCGACCACCGCCCAGCGCCTGTCGCCCGCCGGCCCCCACGGCTCGACGTCGAGGGTCGTCTCGCGCGTCCCCCCGAGCGACTTGACCGGATAGCGGTAGAGCGCGGTGACCTGCACCGGGCGGACGCTACCCGGCGAGGGGCCGGCGAACCGCGTGTCGCTCGAGGAAACACGCGCGTGTTTGCGTCGGCCACGCCGCGGTGAAAACACCTCCACGACCGCCGGGTCGGCTGCGGGAAAGGCTCGCGGGGGAGCCGACCCCGCGCGATACGAGCCCGATGCGAAAGGACGCCGTGTCCAGCCAGTTGACAGTCCCGGTCGCAGACACCCGCCTGCACGTCGTCGACGCGCCCGGCGCCGAGCCGGCGCTCGCGTTCCTCAACGGTGGCATGGCCACCATGCGGGCCTGGCACGACGTCATCGCCGCCCTCGCAGGCACGTATCGAACCATCCGGTTCGATGCACGTGGCCGTGGGAAATCCGGGACCTCGGCGGACTACTCCGTGCAAGCGGCGACGGACGACATCGGAGCCGTGCTGCAGGCGACCGGCGCAACGCGGCCGATCCTCGTCGGGTGGTCGTACGGCGCCACCACCGCAGTCCGTTACGCGGCAGGGCATCCCACGAACACGGCCGGGCTCGTCCTGGTCGACGGCGCCTACCCGATCACGATGTTCGACGAGGCCGGCAAGGCGAAGGTCCGCGCGCAATTCCGCCGCGTGGCCTGGATCATGCGGATCCTGGCGGCGTTCGGCCGCTCCGCCAAGCTGTCCTCGGCGGAAGCGGCAGAGCTCGTGATCGAGATGGATGCCGTCAACGGCACGCTCGAACCGGACTTCGCAGCCCTCGCGTGTCCCACGGTTTTCGTCGTCGGCACCGGCACCCACTCGGGCGCGAGAGAGGACGAGATGTGCATCCTGCGCTCGACGGCCTCCGAGCTCGCGACGCGCAACCCGCGGGTCTCGGTCACCACCGCTCCCGCGAACCACCTACGGATCCTCTCCAGGTCGCCCGAGGTCGTCGCCGCGGCGATCGAAGAGGTCGTCTCCCAGGTGCGCTAGACGCGGGCGCTCTCGCCCGCTCGATCGCATGCGAGCCTCCTGGAGGCGTCCGCAGTGGGTACGAGCGCGGCTAGGCCGAGGCGCCGGCGAGGTCGGCGAACTTGGCGTAGCGCTTGAGGAAGCTGAGCTTGATCGAGTCCGTCGGGCCGTTGCGGTGCTTCGCGAGGATCAGCTCGGCGATCCCCTGCGAGTCGGACTCGTCCCCGTTGTAGTACTCGTCGCGGTACACGAAGAAGACGAGGTCGGCGTCCTGCTCGATCGAGCCGCTCTCGCGGAGGTCCGAGAGGATCGGGCGCTTGTCGTGGCGCTGTTCGACGGCGCGCGAGAGCTGCGAGAGCGCGAGGATCGGCACGTCGAGGTCGCGCGCGAGCACCTTGAGGTTCCGGGAGATCTGCGACACCTCCTGGACGCGGTTCTCGACGGTGCCGCCCGAGGTCATCAGCTGGAGGTAGTCGACGACGATCAGCCCGAGAGCCGGCTCGCGGCTCTTGAGGCGCCGCGCCTTCGAGCGGAGCTCCATCATCGTGATCGAGCCCGTGTCGTCGACGTAGATCGGCGCCTTCATGAGCTTGTCGCAGGCGGCGGTCAGGCGCGGCCAGTCCTCCTGGGAGAGCTTCCCGGAGCGGACGCGGTTGGACTCGACCTTGGCCTCGCTGCACATGAGGCGCTGCGTGACCTCGGCCTTCGACATCTCGAGCGTGAACAGCGCGACCGGCGTCGTGCTCCGCACGCCGAGGTTCGCGGCGATGCACAGCGCGAGCGCGGACTTGCCCATCGAGGGCCGCGCGGCGAGGATCACGAGGTTGCCCGGCTGGAAGCCCGACGTGAGGCGGTCGAGGTCACGGAAGCCGGACGAGACGCCGGTGACGTCGACGCCCGCCTCGTAGAGCTTGGTGATCCGCTCGAAGCTCTCGGTGAGCAGCGGCCCGATGTGGTCGAAGTCCCCGGTGACGCGCTGCTGGGAGAGGTCGAACACGATCTGCTCGGCGCGATCGACGAGCTCCGTCGTCTCGCCGATGCGCTCCCGCCCCAGGCGCGCGATCTCCTGTCCCGCCTGGATGAGCGCGCGCAGCGTCGCGGCCTCCTTGACGATCCGCGCGTAGTGGTCGACGTTTGCGGTCGCCGGCACGAGGGCCGCGAGCTCGGCGACCCGGGCGCTCCCGCCGACGGTCTCGAGCGCGCCGCGCTCCTCGAGCTCGTTCACGAGCGTGATCGCGTCGACCGGCTCGCCCTTCTTCCACAGCTCCAGGCACGCGAGGTAGATCGTCCCGTGCGAGCCGCGATAGAAGTCCGATGCGGCGAGGATCTCGGTGACCGAGCCGATCGCGGTCTCGGAGAGGAGCATCGCACCGAGCACCGACTCCTCGGCCTCGAGGTTCTGCGGCGGCACGAGCGCCGAGGTCGGCGGCGGCGGCGTCTGGGTCGTGCTCACTGCGGGGGATCAAACCTGCCGCGGCCGGACGCGTCCAGAACCGCCGTGCTCACCGCTTGCAAGGCCGTGTTGCAGGGAAAAAGGAACGCATGTTCCCATGATATCCCCGGCGCCGGACGACTCGTCCACAGGAACGGCTCGTCAGGCGCTCACGGATCTCCCGCTCGGAGCGGAGATTTCGTGGAACCGTCCACAGTCGAGGGTCCGGCTGTGGAAAGCGACCGTCGCTCGGCGCACTCTTGCTCCAGCGGTGCGCCTTGTGACCGCCGGCGCTCGGCGCTGGTGTCCGGGAGGGGGCGCACCGCCCCCTCCCGGGACGTCATTCGGTGTCGGACGGAGCCGGCGCGTCGCCGTCGACGTCGGGGTCGCTCTCGGCGTGCGGCGACACCTCGGCGGTCGGCTCGGCCGCCTCCTGCTCCTCGGCGCCCTGCAGCTCGTCCTCGGCGGCCTGCAGCTCTTCCTCGGCCGCGAGAGCGGCCTCCGTCTCGCGAACGGCCTCCTCGTGCGCCGCGCGGGCCTCGTCGGCCTCGGCGCGCTCGGCGGCCTCCAGGGCGGCGAGCTCCTCCTCGGGCGGCAGCTCGCCGCCCTCGGGCACGACGAGCGTCTTCACCTCGGCGGTGACCTCCTCGAACACGCGCACGGGGACGCTGTACCGCCCGATCCGCTTGATCACGTCGAGCTCGATCTTGCGCCGGTCGATCCGGATCTTGCGCGTTCGCCACAGCTCCTCCGCGATGTCGGTCGGGGTGACGGAGCCGAACAGCGCCCCGGTCGGCCCGGCCTTCACCTCGAAGCGGAGCACGGTCTTCGTCAGCGTCGCGGCGATCTCGGCCGCCTGCTCGCCTGTGCGCGCCTCGTGGCGGGCCCGTTCGGACTCGATCCGGCGCACCTCCGCCACGCGGCCGGCGGTGGCGACCTCGGCGAGCCGTCGCGGCAGGAGGTAGTTGCGTGCGTAGCCGCGCTTGACGTCGACGACGTCGCCCTTCAGGCCGAGCTTGTCGACGTCATGAGTGAGGATGACCTCCATCACTGCCCCTGGACGTAGGGGAGAAGCGCCATCTCGCGGGCCCGCTTCACCGCGACCGCGACCTGCCGCTGGTGGCGCCGGCACGCGCCCGTGATGCGACGGTTGCGGATCTTGCCCTTCTCGGAGATGTAGCGCCGCAGCTGGTTGACGTTCTTGTAGTCGACCTCCGCCACCTTGTCCTTGCAGAAGTGGCAGCTCTTGCGCCGACCACCGGGTGCCCCGGTGCCCGGCCGCTTGCGTGTCTGGGTCTTCGCAGCCATCGGGGCCTCCTAGAACGGGATGTCGTCGTCGGTGGGGGACGTCGGGAAGTCGCCCGAGGCGGCCGCCGGCGCGTCGGCCGGGATGTAGCCGCCGCCTCCCTCGCCGTCGCCGCGGCTGTCGAGGAACTGGACGTTCTGGGCGACGACGTCGACCTTGGAGCGCTTCGAGCCGTCCTGCGCCTCCCACGAGCGCCAGTCGAGGCGTCCGTCGACCCCGATCCTGCGTCCCTTCTGGAGATGCGGCGCGAGCCCCTCCGCCTGCCGGCCGTACACCTTCACGTCGAAGAAGTTCGGCTTGTCCACCCAGTTCCCCGAGTCGTCCTGCTGCCGCCCGTTGACGGCGAGGCCCAGCTCGAGGACCGCGGTGCCCGACGGGATGTGCCGGAGCTCGGGGTCGCGGGTGAGACGCCCCACGAGCGTCACGCGGTTGATGTCGCCGGCCATTACTCCTCCTCTTCCGGGGCGTCCACGGGCTCTGCCCGGGCATCGTCGCCGATCGCGGCCGCCACCGCTACTGGCTGGCCCGGCCCCGCCTCGAGGCGACGTGTCGTCATGTGACGCATCACGTCGTCGTCGATCTTCAACACCCGGCTCAGCTCCTCGAGCGTCTCGGCGGGCGCGCTGAAGCTGATCAGGTGGTACACGCCGTCGTCCTTCTTGTCGATCGGGTAGGCGAGCTTGCGCCTGCCCCACGGGTCGTGGCGCTCGAACGTGCCGCCGCCCTGCTCGACGAGCGTCCGGACCCTGCCGACGATCTCGGTTTGCTTCTCGTCCGAGAGCTCGGGGTCGAGCAACAGAAGTATCTCGTACTCGGTCACGCGTTCCCTGGTCTCCTTCCTCCGGTCTGAGTCGGCCCTGCCGGTGATACGGCGCCCGGGAGCGGCGTCGCGCGGCATGGCAGGAAGCCGCGGAAGGGTAGCAGCGCCCCGCCGATCCGCCTCGGCGCCGCGGCTGGGATGGCGAGGTGCGGCCGTCGCGAACCGACCATCTAAGATGGCCGGGTGCGCAGGCTGCTCGCCTGGACAGCAGGGGTCGTCGGCATCGCGGCGCTCGGCCGTGAGCTCGCCCGACGCAGCGTCCGGCAGCGGCGACCGTCCGCGCCGGCCGGGCCGGCGGTCGACGAGCGTGCGGAGGCGCTGCGCCGCAAGCTGTCCCAGACGCGGGCGGCGGACGATGCGCCCGACACCTCGTCCCCGGGGACGGAGGCGGCGGCGCCCGACGAGCAGGCGGCGCCGGGCGAGCCGACCGAGACGATCGACGAGCGGCGCGCGCGCGTGCACGCGAAGGCCCAGGAGGCGATCGCGGCGATGCAGGAGCCGCTCGAGTGAGCGAGGACGTCGGGGCCGCGCTCGAGCATCTCTCGGAGCAGGTGTCGCAGCTCCAGTCGCAGGTGCGCGCGCTCGACCGGCCGACCTCGCTTCCCCGGCCCGAGCCGACGGAGCCCGTCCCGCCGGTCCCGCCGGGCGCCCACGCGTGGCTCGGCGCGCTCGAGACCCCCGTCCGGCGCCGGCCCCAGCTGCCGCGCCTCTTGCTCGAAGGGCTCTTCCTCGCCGCCGCCGCGGCCGCCGCCGCGCTCGCCGACCTCGACGCGGTCGCGATCGGCGGCGTGATGGTCGGCGCGTGGGTCCTCGTGGCGCTCATCGAGTGGGCCGCCTCGCGGGCGGAGCGCGAGCCCGAGCTCCCCGTCTACGCCGCCGCGCCGCCGGAGGCGCGGCCCGCCGATCCCGCGTGGTTCGCGCCACCCGTCGAGCACACGCTGCTCGACGCCTCGACCGGCGACCCGGTCACGGCGGTGACCCGCCTGCCGCCCGTGCCGACGGAGGACGACCTCGCCACGAGGTCTGCGCAGGACGACAGTGCCTCGACGTCCGCCGAAGACGACCCCGAGGCGACCGTCGAGCAACGCCCCGCCGTCTGAAACCCGCCGCCGCCGGTCCACGCCGCAGACCACGCGGTTCGACCGGCAGAGCCGGACCGTAGGCTACGTCGCCGGTGCTCTTCCCCACCGCCACCTTCGCGATCTTCTTCCTCGTCGTCCTACCGCTGTCGTGGCTGACGATGCCGTGGCCGCACCGGTGGCGCCCGTTCATCATCGCGGCGAGCTACGTCTTCTACAGCTGGTGGGACTGGCGCTTCGTGTTCCTCCTCGCCGGCTGCACCCTCTGGAACCAGGTGCTCGCCGTGCGCATCTGGCGGAGCACCGTGCAGGCGCAGCGCCGGGCCCTCCTGATCCTCGCGCTCGCGGGCGACCTCGGCGTGCTCGGGTACTTCAAGTACTACGACTTCTTCGTCTCGTCGGGCGACAACCTCGCCTCGTACGCGGGGCTCGACCTGCCGCTCTCGCTGAAGACGATCGTGCTCCCGGTCGGCATCTCGTTCTTCACGTTCATGGCGATCAGCTACGTCGTCGACGCGTACCGCGGCGACTTCCAGCCGACGACGCTCGAGAAGTTCGCCGTCTACCTCTCGTTCTTCCCGCATCTCGTGGCCGGCCCCATCGTGCGCCCGGGGGAGCTGATCCCACAGATCGAGACGCCTCGCGACCCGCGCCGGGTCGACACGAGCCGCGCCTTCTACCTGATCGCGACGGGGCTGTTCAAGAAGGTCGTGATCGCGAACTACCTCGCCTCCTCGATCGTCGACCAGGTGTTCGCCGCTCCCGGCCAGCACTCCTCGCTGGAGATCCTCGTCGCCGTCTACGCGTACGCCGTGCAGATCTACGCCGACTTCTCGGGCTACACCGACATCGCGATCGGGATCGCGCTCCTGCTCGGCTTCCAGTTCCCGCAGAACTTCGACTCCCCCTACGCGGCCGTCTCCGTGCAGGACTTCTGGCGACGCTGGCACATGACCCTGTCGCGCTGGCTCCGCGACTACGTCTACATCCCGTTCGGCGGGAACCGGCGCGGCAGGCTCAACACGTACCGCAACCTGATGCTGACGATGCTGATCGGAGGGCTCTGGCACGGTGCCGCCTGGACCTTCGTCGTGTGGGGCGGCCTCCACGGCTCCGCTCTCGTCTACGAGCGGTGGAAGCAGGAGCGGCGCGGCGGGGCCGAGCCCCGCGAGACGGCGTGGACGCGCTGGCGCGCGCGGTTCCTGACGTTCCAGTTCGTGTGCCTCGCCTGGATCTTCTTCCGGGCGGACTCGTTCGCGGCCGCGCGGGACATGATCGAGGGCCTCTTCACCGGCTGGGGCCAGCCGTCGCCGCTCGTCACCGGCGGCGTGCTGCTCGCGATCGCGGTCGGGATCGGCTCCCAGTATCTCCCGCCGCGGATCCCCCGGCTCGTGATGGCCCGCTTCTCGCGGCTGCCCGTGCTCGGCCAGGCGACCGTGCTCGCGCTCGCGCTGATGCTGACGAGCGTGATGGGCCCGGAGGGCGTGGCACCCTTCATCTACTTCCAGTTCTGATGACCGAGCGCGCCAGGCCACCACTCCCCCCGCTCCCGCCTCTCCCGGAGGACGAGACGAGAACACTCGAGCGGGCCGCTCCCCGGCCGGAGCCGGTGCAGCGCCGCGAGCGCCGTCGACGGTCCGTCGACGACGGACCGTCACGGCGGCAATGGAGCGCCGGGCACGCGCTCGTCGTCTGCGTGCTGGCGCTCGCGATCGGTCTCCTGCTCAACGCACCGGGGGCCCACAAGTCCGCGTACAACAGGACCGCGGGCTGGAAGCGCGACGTCGCGCTCGCGCTGACCGGCCCGCTCGCGGGCGTGAGCCACGCGCTGCTGCTCGACAGGCCCCGGAAGGGCGTCCAGGCGGCGATCGGCCGCTCGGGGGAAGACGAGATCGACACGAAGATCGCGCTTCCATCGACGCCGGTCCAGCCGACTGCGCCGGTCAGGTCGTCCGGGACCACGCCGTCGCCCGCCAAACCGGCCACCTCGACCAAGCCGGACACGCCCGCACAGCCGCGCAAGACCGCGTTCACGCCGAAGCACAAGCTCCGGATCTGGATCGCCGGGGACTCGCTCGTGATCACCCCCGGCTACGCGATCGTCCGGGCCGCGGGGGCGACGCCGGTGATCGAGTCGGTCGGGGGAGTCGACGGACGGGTCGCCACCGGCCTCACCCGCCCCGACGTCTTCAACTGGTTCGAGGAGATCCGCGCGAGGGTCAAGGAGCTGCATCCGACCGTCGTCGTCCTCGACTTCGGCGGCAACGACGACAAGGCGTACATGACGGGGCTGCCCGACGGCGTCACGATCGACGACTTCGGGGGTTCCGTGTGGCGCAGGGAGTACGCACGTCGCGTCGGCGGGGTGATGGACGTGATCAACCGGGCAGGAGCCTTCGTCGTCTGGGTCGGACTGCCGCAGACGCGCTCCGCCGACCAGACCGCCCGGTTCGACGTCGTGAACGCCGTCGTGGAGAAGCAGGCGCGCAAGCGTCCGGGCCGCGCCGCGTACCTCGACACGTACCGGCTGTTCGCCGGGGACGACGGCGGCTACACCCAGTACATGAAGGACCTCTCGGGCAAGCTCGTCCAGGTGCGCGCGGGTGACGGCGTGCACTTCGAGCGCGAAGGGGGCGACATGATCGCGCGCGAGGTGCTGAAGGTGCTGAATCGCGAGTTCGACCTCACGAGCTGGCGCAAGAAGTCGCGCTAGCCGCGCCCGTCCCGCGTGTGCAATCCTCGGGGCGAAAGGAGGCCCGATGAAAGCTCCGCTCGGGTTGGCGCTGATCGCGAGCCTCGTCCTGGTCACGGGCTCCGGGGCCGCGTCCGTCGACGCGCAGCCGGGGCCAGGGCGCTTCGTTCGCGCGGTGGACAACCCGTGGTTCCCTCTCGTCGCCGGAACGACGTTCGTGTACCGCGGCGTGAAGGACGGGGAGTTCACCCGTGACGTGGTCCACGTGACGGGCCGGACCAGGGTGATCCAGAGCGTCCGCTGCACGGCGGTGAGCGACCGCCTGTACGCGGCCGGCCGGCTTTCCGAGCGCACGACCGACTGGTACGCGCAGGCTCGCGACGGAACTGTCTGGTACTTCGGCGAGGCCACCGCCGAGCTCGACGACGCGGGCAAGGTGGCCAGCCGCGAAGGGTCGTGGCTCTCGGGCGTGGACGGCGCTCGTGCGGGGATCTTCATGCCCGCCCGGCCTCGCGTCGGTCAGGAGTTCCAGCAGGAGCACCTGAAGGGTCACGCGGAGGACCGGTTCCGCATCCTCGACCTGCGCGCGCCGGTCAGGCTGCCTGCCGTCCCGTCGCGTCGGGGCCTGCTCACGCGGGAGTGGACACCGCTGGAGCCCGATGTGGTCGACCACAAGCTCTACGTCAAGGGCATCGGCCTCGTCAGCGAGCAGACGGTCAGCGGTGGGAACGAGCGCGCCGTGCTCGTCCGCCGGTCGCCATAGCGCGCCTCGACGCCACGCCTCTCCGCGAGCCGCCTCGGACGTTCCCGCGCTGCCCGGGGTCGTCGGTACGTAGATTGGCCCGGTGGACGTCTGCCTGATGGTCGAGGGTCAGGAGGGGGTGAGCTGGGAGCAGTGGCTCGCGCTCGCCCAGGCGGCGGAGTCCGCGGGGCTCGACGGCCTGTTCCGCTCCGATCACTACCGCTCCATCGTCCGCGGCGAGCCCGCAGGCGCGCTCGACGCCTGGGCGACGCTCGCCGCGCTCGCGGCGCGGACCGAGCACATCCGCCTCGGGACGATGGTCTCGCCCGTCACCTTCCGGGCTGCGTCGGTGCTCGCGAAGAACGTCGTCACCGTCGACCACGTCTCGGGCGGCCGCGTCGAGCTCGGCATCGGCGCCGGGTGGTTCGAGCAGGAGCACGTGACCTACGGATTCCCGTTCGGGACGGCGCGCGACCGCGTCGACGAGCTCGAGCGCCAGCTCGTGGAGATCACGCGTCAGTGGACGGAGGCGGACGACGTGTGGCCGCGGCCGCTGCAGCAGCCGCGGCCCCCGATCATCGTCGGCGGGCGCGCGAAGCCGCGGACGGTCGCGCTCGCCGTCCGTTTCGCGGACGAGTACAACACCGTCTCGCCGTCGGTCGAGGAGGCGCGCGAGCGGGCCCTGGTCGTCGCGGACGCAGCCCGCGAGGCGGGACGGGAGCCGCTGCCCTTCTCGATGATGATCGGCTGCGTCGTCGGCCGGGACGCCGGCGAGGTCGCAGACCGGGTCGCACGGATCGGCGAGGTGACCCCCCGCCATGCGGAGCCGCCGCCGATCTCCGGGACAGTCGACGTGGTGGTCTCGCGGCTCCGGGAATACGAGGCAGCCGGTGTCGAACGGGCAATGCTCCAGCACCTGCTCCACGAGGACGTCGAGATGGTCTCGCTGCTCGGCGAGGTGGCGACCGAGCTGCGGGCCTAGCGCCCGTCGACATGACTCCCGCGGCCGCGTCCGCGCGTCACGCGACCCGGCTCCCGGCCGGTGGCCCTGCGACCGGGCTTCCGCCATGGGCACCGCCCGTATCGGGGAGCGGAGGCCCGGTCATACTGGCTGCGTGTATCCGTGGCCGTTGCAGCCCTTCGACCGGCCGCATCCGGTGCGTGGCTACTTCAACGATCCGCGGATCTCGGGCAGCTCGAGGGCGTTCCACTTCGGGATCGACATCTCGGCGCCGAACGGGACACCGGTGTACGCGGTACGCGGGGGCGTGGTGCATCGCGAGGGGGGCCGCTCGCTGTCGGTCGCGGACGACGACGTCGACTTCGGCTACTGGCACGTGATCCCGGCGGTCGACCATCGCCAGCGGGTCGAGAGGCACCAGCTGCTGGGCCACGTCCAGGCGCCCTGGCTCCATCTCCACTTCGCCGAGCGCCGCGGCGGCTCGTATCGCGATCCGCTGCGACCGGGGGCGCTGAGCCCGTGGCGCGACGAGACACGGCCCCTGGTGACGAACATCGTCCTCTCACGCAACGGCCGGGCGCTCCCGCCGGCGGCGATCTCCGGAGCGGTGGACGTGATCGCCGAGGCGCACCAGCTGCCGCCGGTGCCCGTGCCCGCTCCCTGGAACGGGCTGCCGGTGACGCCCGCGCGGGTGCGCTGGCGCGTGCGCCGCGGGGGCCGCACCGTCCGGCCGTGGCACACGCCGATCGACCTCGGTCGCGAGCTCCTGCCGAGGGAGGCGTTCAGACGGGTGTACGCGCCCGGCACCAGGCAGAACCGCCCGGGCAGGCCCGGCCTCTACCGGTTCCATCTCGCCCACACGTGGAGCACCACGCTGCTCGAGGATGGTCCGTACCGTCTCGAGGTGGAGGCGTTCGACCTCCGTGGCGTGAAGGGCAGCCTGCACCTGCCCTTCATCCTCGTCAACGACCTGTAGACGGGCTCGGCGCGCCCGCTCCGCTCGTCTGACCATCCACCCTCGCCTCGAATCGGTACCCCATGCGCGCCTCGGTGATGAAGTACCGAGGCCGCGCGGGGTCGGGCTCGAGCTTCCGCCGGATCTGCGCGAGATAGACGCGGAGGTAGTTCGTCTCCTTCTCGTACTGCGGGCCCCAGACCTCCTGCAACAGCTGGCGCTGCGTGACCAGCCTGCCGGCGTTGCGGACGAGCACCTCGACGATGTGCCATTCGGTCGGAGTCAGGCGCACCTCTCCGGCGGGCGTCGTCACCCGCTTCGCCGCGAGGTCGACGCGGAAATCGGGGGTCTCGACGACCGCGTGCTCCTCGGCCGGCACGCTGCGCCGCAGAGCGGCTCGGAGTCGCGCGAGGAGCTCGTCCATGCCGAAGGGCTTGGTGACGTAGTCGTCGGCCCCGGCGTCGAGCGCGGCCACCTTGTCCCGCTCGGCCTCGCGGACGGAGAGGACGATGATCGGCACCGAGGTCCAGCCCCGGAGCCCGCGTATGACCTCGACGCCGTCGATGCCCGGCAGCCCGAGGTCGAGGATCACGAGATCCGGGTGCTTCCGCGCGGCGAGCGCGAGCGCCGACTCGCCCGTGCGGGCGAGCTCGACGTCGTACCCACGGGCCCGCAGGTTCGTTGCGAGCGCGCGCAGGATCTGCGGCTCGTCGTCGACGGCGAGGATGCGCGTCATCCGGCGGCCTTGAGCCGCGCGACGACCGTGAGTCCGCCGCCCGGGGTGTCGTCGGCCTCGATCTCGCCGCCCATCGCCTCGAGGAATCCCTTCGCGACCGCGAGGCCGAGCCCGACACCCTCGCTCTGACCGGCATCACCGAGCCGCTGGAACGGCTTGAAGAGCCGCTCCCACTCGGCGCGTGGAACCCCCGGCCCACGATCGACGATGCGCACGTCGACGACGCCGTCGACGACACCGGCGGTGACGCGCGGCGGCACGCCGGCCGGCGAGTACCGCACGGCGTTCGAGATGACGTTGGCCAGCGCCCGCTCGAGGAGACCGCGGTCGGCGAGCACGCGCGGAAGCGTCTCCGGGACGTCGAGCTGCACCGAGCCGTCCGGGACCCCGATGCTGTGGAGCGCGGCAGGGAGCACTTCGTCCAGCCCCACGGGAACCGCGCTGATCTCGAGAGCGCCAACCTGGAGCCGGCTCATGTCGAGCAGGTTGCCGACGAGGGCGTTCAGCCGGTCGGTCTCCTCGTCGATCGTGTCGAGAAACTCCTGCCGCGCCTCGGGTGTCCAGTCGACGTCCCGCTGCAGCAGGCTGGTGACCGAGGCCTTGATCGCAGAGATCGGCGTGCGCAGGTCGTGGGACACGGCGGCGAGCAGTGCCGCTCGCAGCTCGTTCGCCTCGGACAGCCCACCCGCGGCCCGGGCCTCCGCCTCGAGCTCGCCGAGGTGCACCGAGGCTGTGAGCTCCTTCGCGAAGGCGTCGAGCACGCGCTGGTCCTCGCTGCGGATGGGTCCGCCGACGAGCGCGAGCACGTGCTCGGCGTCGAGCTCGCTCGTCGCGGTGCTCGCCTCGGGGCTCTCGGGAACGCGCTCCCCGCTCGCCGCCTCGATCCGCCAGCCGCCGTCGAGGCGGTGGAGCACCGCTGCGCCGTCGAGGCCGAGCACGCGGCAGAGACCTTCGAGCAGCGCGGAGACGGTCGAGGTGCCGGCCAGCCGGGAGAGAGCCTCCGCCTCGGCGCGGGCGCGGGCGCCTTCCGCGGCCCGGCGGGCGGCGACTGCGACGAAGCCGGAGACGATCGCCCCGACCGCGAGGAACACCACCAGCGCGAGCACGTCCTCGGCGTCGGCGATCGTGAGCGTGTGACGCGGCTCGATGAAGAAGAAGTTCACGAGCACGAAGCCGCCGACCGCTGCGGCGAGGCCGGGCCACAGTCCCCCCGCCGCGGCGACCGCGACGACGAGGAGCAGGAAGAGCAGCATCACGCTCGGCAGCTCCAGCTGGTCGCGGAGCTGCGCGAGCACGAGCGTCAGGAGGGGAAGGCCGACGGCGGCCAGGAGGAACCCGAGCGCCTGCCGCCGGCGCGGCAGCGCGGCCGGGCGCCGCGTGCGGGGGACGACGAACGCCGCCTCCGAGCGCGCCTCGGGATGGCTGATGACGTGAATGTCGATCGCGACGCCCGACTGGCGAATCACCTTGCCGATCACGGAGCCGCGCGTGAGGCGCTGCCAGCGCGACCGGCGCGTCGCCCCCATGACGATCTGCGTCGCGTTCAGCGAGCGGGCGGCGTCGAGCAGCGCCTCGCCGACCTCGGGGCCGGCGACCTCGTGGTAGGTGCCGCCGAGCTCGGCGACGAGCGCGCGCTGGCCGGCGAGCAACTCCGCCGACGGGGCGGCGAGGCCGTCCTGGGGTACGACGTGGACTGCGACGAGGTCGCCCTTCGAGCGCTGGGCGATCCGAGCGGCGCGACGGACGAGCCGGTCGCCGTCACTCGATCCCGTCAGCGCGACGAGCACCCGCTCGCGGGTCTCCCACGGCTGCTCGATTCCGTGTCGACGGCGATACTCGGCGAGCCCCTCGTCGACCCTGTCGGCGAGCCAGGCGAGCGCGAGCTCACGGAGAGCGGACAGGTTCCCCGGTCGGAAGTAGTTGGCGAGCGCAGCGTCGATTCGCTCCGGCGGATACACGTCGCCGCGGGCGAGCCGGTTGCGCAGAGCATCCGGCGTGAGGTCGACGAGCTGCAGCTCGTCCGCCCGACGGACGACCTGATCCGGGATCGTCTCCCGCTGCTTGACCGACGTGATCTGCTCGACGACGTCGTTGAGCGATTCGAGGTGCTGGACGTTCAGCGTCGAGATGACGTTGATCCCGGCCCGCAGCAGCTCCTCGACGTCCTCCCAGCGCTTCTCGTTGCGCGAGCCCGGGACGTTCGTGTGAGCGAGCTCGTCGACCAGCGCGACGTGCGGCCTCCTCGCGAGCACGGCGTCGACGTCGAGCTCCTCGAACTCGCCGTCCCGGTAGCGGGCCCGTCTGCGGGGCACCACCTCGAGATCGCCGATCTGCTCGACGGTCTTGCGGCGGCCGTGCGCCTCGACGAAGCCGACGACGACATCCTCGCCGTACTCGGCCCGCCGGCGGCCCTCGTTCAGCATGGCGAACGTCTTGCCGACGCCCGCCGCGGCGCCGAGGTAGATCCGGAGCATCCCTCGCGCCATGGGGATAGGGTGCCTCTCAGCCGCGCTTGCCGTCGAGCGCGAGGTTGAGCTCGAGCACGTTCACGCCCGGCTCGCCGAGGAATCCGAGCGAGCGGCCGTGAGTGGCGTCCGCGGACGAGTGCGAGCACGTGATCGAGCGCCAGCCCGCGGGCGCGCGCGACACGAGGCGCCTGCAGGCGGGCGTTCGTCTGCGAGATGTCCGGATCGAGCCCCGACCCGGAAGCGGTCAGGGCGTCGATCGGGACGCTGGCGTCCCGGGCCGAGGTCGTTCTCGAGCCGGTAGCGGGCGCGCCGCTCGCGGACCTGCCGGAGCAGCGTCGGGTTCGTCGGCCCGAGGTTCGAAGGCGCGCTCGCCATCGCGTCGTACCCGTGTCCGGCGGCCGAGGGCCGGGGGTGGAAGTAGCGCGGGCTCGAGAACGGCTGCCCGATGAGCCGCGAGCCGACGACCCGGCCGTCACGCTCGATCAGCGACCCGTCCGCCCGGCCCGGGAACGCGACCTGCGCCACACCCGTGACCGCGAGCGGGTAGACGAGCCCCGTGAGGACGGTCAGCGCGAGGAACACGACGAGCGCCGGCGCGAGCTGACGTCGCATCAGACGACTCCCAGCCCGCCGACGACGAGGTCGATCAGCTTGATGCCGACGAACGGCGCCACCAGCCCGCCGAGCCCGTAGACGAGCAGGTTGCGCCGCAGGATTGCCGCGGCCGACCCCGCGCGGAAGCGCACGCCCCGGAGGGAAAGGGGGATCAGCGCGACGATGATCAGGGCGTTGAACACCACTGCCGAGGTGATCGCCGACTCGGGCGTGTCCAGCCGCATGACGTTGAGCTGGTCGAGCACCGGCAACGTGCCGGCGAACATCGCCGGGATGATCGCGAAGTACTTGGCGACGTCGTTCGCGATCGAGAACGTCGTCAGCGCGCCGCGCGTGACGAGGAGCTGCTTCCCGACCTCGACGATCTCGATCAGCTTGGTCGGGTTCGAGTCCAGGTCGACCATGTTGCCGGCCTCGCGCGCCGCCTGGGTGCCCGTGTTCATTGCGACCCCGACGTCGGCGGCGGCGAGGGCGGGAGCGTCGTTCGTGCCGTCTCCCGTCATCGCCACGAGCTGACCTGCGGCCTGCTCGCGCCGGATCAGCGCCAGCTTGTCCTCCGGCTTGGCCTCGGCGAGGAAATCGTCGACGCCCGCCTCCTCTGCGATCGCCCGCGCGGTCAGCGGGTTGTCCCCCGTGATCATCACGGTGCGGATGCCCATCGCCCTGAGCTGCGCGAAGCGCTCCCGCATTCCCTCCTTGACCACGTCCTTGAGGTGGATCACGCCGAGCGGCGTCGCGTTGCTCGCGACCACGAGAGGCGTCCCGCCGGACACTGCGACCCGCTCGACGATCGCATCGAGCTCGGCGGGAACGGTGCCGCCCGGCGGCCTCGATCCAGCGCCTGATCGCGTCGGCTGCGCCCTTGCGCACCGCACGGCCGTCGAGGTCGACGCCGCTCATCCGCGTCTCGGCCGTGAACGGAATCAGCGTTCCCTCCCCGATATTCCGCCCGCGCAGGCCGAAACGCTCCTTCGCCAGCACGACGATCGAGCGGCCCTCCGGCGTCTCGTCGGCGAGGCTCGAGAGCTGGGCGGCGTCGGCGAGGTCGGCCTCGTCGACGCCCGTCAGGGGCAGGAACTCCGCCGCTTGCCTGTTGCCGAGCGTGATCGTGCCCGTCTTGTCGAGCAGCAGCGTCGAGCAGTCACCTGCCGCTTCGACGGCCCTCCCCGAGAGGGCGAGCACGTTGCGGCGAACGAGCCGATCCATGCCGGCGATCCCGATCGCCGACAACAGCGCGCCGATCGTCGTCGGGATCAGCGTGACGAGCAGCGCGACGAGGACGATCACCTGCTGTTCCGCGCCGGAGTAGACGGCGAAGGGCTGCAGCGTGACGACGGCGAGCACGAAGACGATCGTCAGTCCGGAGAGCAGGATGTCGAGCGCGATCTCGTTCGGCGTCTTCTGCCGTTCCGCCCCCTCGACGAGCGCGATCATGCGGTCGAGGAAGCTCTCGCCCGGCTGCGCCGTCACTCGGACGGTGATCCGATCCGAGAGGACGCGGGTGCCTCCGGTGACGGCCGAGCGATCGCCGCCCGACTCGCGGATCACGGGCGCCGACTCGCCGGTGATCGCCGACTCGTCGACGCTCGCGATCCCGTCGATCACCTCGCCGTCCGCGGGGATCACCTCCCCGGACACGACGACCACCTCGTCGCCCGGCCGCAGCTCCGAGCTCGGGACGGCCTCGTCCGAGCCGTCGGCTCGCAGCCGGCGGGCGATCGTCTCCGCGCGTGTCCGGCGCAACTCCTCGGCCTGGGCCTTCCCGCGGCCCTCGGCGAGCGCCTCGGCGAAGTTGGCGAACAGCACCGTGAACCAGAGCCACACGGCGATCAGCCACGCGAACACGTTTGGGTCCGCGACCGCGAGTGCCGTGACGAGCAGGCTGCCGACCTCGACGACGAACATGACCGGGTTGCGGGCCATCCGCCGCGGGTCGAGCTTGAGCGCGCTGTCGCGAGCGGCCCGGGCGAGGATCTCCCGGTCGAGCAGCGAGCGTGGCTCGTTGCGGAGCGTCACAGGCTCAGGTGCTCCAGGAGGGGGCCGAGCGCGACCACGGGGAAGTACGTGAGCCCGACCATGATCAGGATCACGCAGACGAGCAGCGCGGCGAACAACGGTGTCCCGGTCGGGAACGTCCCCGCGGTGACCGGCGTCTGCTGCTTCCGCGCCAGCGAGCCGGCGATCGCGAGCACGAGCACGATCGGCAGGAACCGGCCCGCGAGCATCGCCAGCCCGAGCGTCGTGTTGAACCAGTCCGTGTCGCCGCCGAGACCGCCGAATGCGGAGCCATTGTTGTTCGCCGCCGAGGTGAACGCGTACACCACCTCCGAGAGTCCGTGCGCGCCCGGATTCAGGATCGACGCCTTCGCGCTGTCGAGGAGCACCGAGACCGACGCAAAGCCCAGGGTCAGGGCGGGGACCACGAGCAGGTACAGCACGACGAGCTTCATCTCCGCCGCCTGGATCTTCTTGCCGAGGTACTCCGGTGTGCGACCCACCATCAGGCCGGCGATGAACACCGCGAGCAGCGCGAAGATCAGGATGCCGTACAGCCCCGCGCCGACGCCGCCCGGGGAGACCTCGCCCAGCATCATGTTCGCCAGCGGAACAGCGCCGCCGAGCGGCGTGAAGCTATCGTGCGCGGAGATCACCGCGCCCGCGGACGTTCCGGTCGTGGAGGCGGCGAAGAGACCGGACGCTGCCGCGCCGAAGCGCACTTCCTTGCCCTCCAGGTTCGGCGCGGTCGCCTCGATCCGAGGGTTGCCGTCGAGCTCGAAGTGCATCGCCAGCCCGGCGGAGGCGAGCCACAGCGTGAACATGGCGGCGAACAGCGCCAGCCCCTGCCGGCGATCGCCGACGAGCCGCCCGAACGCGAACGCGAGCGCGAACGGGACGACCAACAGCGCCCAGTTCTCGACGAGGTTCGTGAAGGCGGTCGGGTTCTCGAACGGGTGCGCCGAGTTGGCGTTGGCGACGCCGCCTCCGTTCGTGCCGAGCTCCTTGATCGCCTCCTGGCTCGCGATCGGCGCGCGGTAGATGGCCTGCGCCGCCCCTTCGACCGTCCGCGCCTCGGCCGGGCCACGAAGGCTCTGGACGACGCCCTGGCTCGCAAGCGCGAGCGCCATCGCCGCCGCGATCGGAAGCAGGACGCGAGTCGTGACGCGCGTGAGGTCGACCCAGAAGTTGCCGATGGTCGTCGCGCGCCTGCGGGTGAGCCCCCGCACGAGCGCGACGGCCACCGCGATGCCGACGGCGGCGGAGACGAAGTTCTGCACGGTCAACCCCGCCATCTGCGTCAGATGGCTCATGGTCGACTCGCCCGCGTAGTTCTGCCAGTTCGTGTTCGTGACGAAGCTCGCCGCCGTGTTGAACGCCAGTGCCGGCGGCACCCCGCCGACGCCCGTGGGGTTGAGCGGCAGCGTCCCCTGCGCGCGCTCGAGGAGATACAGGCCCACGACCGACACGGCGCTGAACGAGAGCAGCGACCACGCGTAGACGTTCCACTGCTGCTCCCGCTCCGGGTCGATCCCCGCCACGCGGTAGAGGCCCCGCTCGAGCGGCAGCATCAGCCGGTCGCCGGGGAGGCGACGGCCGTCGAGCACGCGCGCGAGGTACGCGCCGAGCACCGGCGCCGTCACGAACAGCGCACCGACCAGTGCGAGGAGCTGCAACCCGTTCGCGCCGCTCATGCCATCGACTCAGCCGAGCCGCTCGGGCGCCAGCAGCGCGTACACGAGGTACGCCAGCAACGCAACCGCGAGCACCAGCCCGATCGCGTTCTCGACGCTCACCTCTCGCTCCGTTCCTCGAGCACCGAGCCGCGTCCCACGACGAGCTCACACGCACGCACGAAGAGGCTGGCCGCCGCGAAGAACCCGGCAACGCCGAGCAGGAAGACGAGATCGCGCACCGGCGAGTCGTAGCGCGCCCGCGCTGGGCGCGAGACCGTCCTAACGGCACTCCTACGCCCGGCGGCGGGATCCTGACGCCCCGTTAGCGCAGACGACACCGCCAGCCCACGAGATCATGACCACCGCCGCTGCCGCGAGGAGCACGAACTCGGCCGGGACGATGCTTCTCGGTCGCCGCTTCCCGGCCTCCTCCCGGCGAGCAGGGCGACACCGAGGATGGTCGGCGCGAGCGGCACGAAAGGCAACCCTCCCTTCGGTCTGGGCCGACGTCTCCGCGGAGCACGCGTCGGCGCTCCGCGGAGAGGTCGGCACACACCGGTCACGTCGGCAGGCGAGCCGAACCGCCGGCGCCCACATGCCGCGTGTCACCCGGGCGCGGGTCAGGCGGGAACCGCCTCCTCGACACGTCCCGCCAGCGCGACCGGCGAGCCGATCACGAGCACGTCCGGCCCGTCCTCGGCGAACGGACGCTCGAACGTCGAGACCACGGTCGAGGCGGAGAAGGTTCCGAGCACGCGGAGCACGTCGTCGCCGACGTTGCGCAGCCCGTGCGGCGCCATCGGCGGGACGAGCCCCACCTGGTGCGTCTCGAGCCGACCGACCTCGTCGCCGACACGCGCCTCCGCCGTGCCCTGCACGATGATCAGGAGCTCCTCCGCGCTGTCCGTGTGCATTCCGAGCTCGGCGCCGGGATCGAGCTCGAAGAGGACCGTCGCGGTGCTGGCGGTCCCCGCGGCGCTGTGGATGGGGAACGCGACCCGCAGGCCGGGGGCCGTCGGGGCGAGCTCGAAGTCGTCGAGGTCGAAGGCGATCATGATGCTCTCCTTTCGTTGCACATTATTGTGTAACGAATATAGGGAAGCCACTTGCGCCTGTCAAGTTTCGAGATACAATCGTGTGCAATGAATCGGAAGTACGAGCTGAAGGAGCGAGCGCGTCGCCAGGCGCAGACGCGGGAGCGGATCGTCGAGGCCGCTGTCGACCTGCACACGAGCCTCGGCCCCGCGCGGACGACGATCAGCGCGATCGCGGAGCGGGCAGGTGTCGAGCGGCACACGGTCTACGCCCACTTCCCCGACGACCGCGCGCTGTTCGGCGCATGTTCCGCACACTGGACGGCGAGACATCCGCTGCCGGACGTCGGGACGCTGGTGAAGATCGATGACCCGGTGCGCCGGCTCCGCCGGGCTCTCGGGGAGATGTACGCGTGGTACGAGCCCGTCGAGGCCGATCTGGCGCTGATCCTCCGGGATGCCTCGATCGTGCCGGCGACCGCCGACGCCCTCGACGAGACCGTGGCCGAGATCGCGCGGCTCGCCGACGCCGTCGCAGAACGCTGGCCGCGGCGCAAGAGCGTCCGAGCGGCCATCGGGCACGCGCTCGAGTTCGAGACGTGGCGCTCGCTCGTCCGCCGGCACGGCCTGTCGCCGACCCAGGCGGTCGACGCGATGACGCGGTTCGTGTCGAGCGTCTAGGGGCGCGAGCCTCGTTCGCGCTGCTCCCGGCCGTCGTCCTGGTCGCGGACGAGCTCGAGGGTCGCGCAGTGCAGGCCTGCGATCGCGAACCTGTGGCTTTCCGAGAAGTCGACCTGGATCACCTCGACCCCGTGGCGCTCCAGCGCGTCGACGACGGTCGGCGAGCCGGCGTTCATCACGACCTTCCCGGGTGAGAGCGTGATCCCGTTCATGGCACGGTTCGTCTCGAGCGTCTAGGGACGCGAGCCGCGTTCGCGCTGCTCTCGGCCGTCGTTCTATCCTGGGATCGAGCGAGTCTCAGCTACCGCTCGGTCAGCCGGGCAGCAGTCACGATCGCTTCCGCGCCGTTGCGCGCCCGCCCTTGCGGCCGGCTGCCTTCTTCTGCGCGGTCGTACCGCCCTGCTTCGCGCTGCCGCCGGAGCCGGACTTCTTGCCGCCACGGCTCGAAGCGTCGGGCGAGTTGGCGATACGGGCCGCACGCTTCTTCGACATGCCCTTCTCTTTCAGGGCCTCGTACTGCTTTTCGTCCTTGATGCTCGGTCGCTTGTCCGGCATTCTCGACCTCCTTTGTCCGTCTGCTAATTCCCCGTGCGGCGGCACCAAAACGCGACGGACGCGAGCGGCCAGAGCCGCGCAGCCGCCCCGATCCGGTCGACATCGAGGCGTCGACGACGGAACGAGCCGAGCCGAGCCGAGCCGCGACTCCGCGTGCTGCTCTGCGGCCCGGTGCCCGCAGCCTCGGCGACGGTAGTACGCGTTCCCACAACACTCGCCACGTTGATGTCTCTTGCCGATCCTGGCGAGTTCCACGCAGGAGTTTTCACACCGGCCAGGCGGGTATCTCGTCGGTCTCGAACCGACGACGAAAGGAGGCGGCGTGGCCGAGATCACCACACCGCGCGACCTGTTCCTGCACGAGCTCGGCGACATCATGTACGTCGAGCGTGCGCTGTCCACCGAGGTGCTTCCGAAGCTCATCTCCGAGGTGCGAGACGAGGAGTTCAAGGAGGCGCTCGACCAGCACCTCGCGCAGACCACGAGGCATCTGGCGAACGTCGAGAAGGTTTTCGAGGAGCTCGGCGAGACGCCGCACGCCGAGCAGTGCCTCGGTTTCGAGGGACTGAAGTCCGAGCACGACAAGCTGATGGGCGAGGCATCGTCAGAGCTCGTCGACTCCATCGATCTCGGTGCCGCGGCCCGCACCGAGTGCTACGAGATCGCTGCCTACGAAGGACTCCGCCGCATGGCGAAAGCGATGGGCGAGGAGCGTGCGGTCGAGCTCCTTGACCGGAATCTCGAGGAGGAGAAGGAGGCGCTGAAGCTCGTCGAGAAGATCGCGACGCGCGTGAGCAAGGAGAGCGCCCAGGCACTCGCCTGAACGAGGACGGAGCCGGGGATCGGCGCGGTGCGCGACATGACTGAGCGCACCGCGCCGGCACGGCGCTGTCTTTCGTCAGGGGCGGGTGACGGACGCGGCGCTCGAAGAAGAGCCGAACTCGTCCCCTCCCCCCCGCCCAAAAAAACCCCCCCCCCCACTAATACGCAATCCGCCGCGTTCCCCCCACGCCCACCAAACCCCCTACATCTGTCTCCCCCCCCCAATACTCGCCTTCCGCCTCTGACCCTCCCTCCTCCCCCCTCCCCCTTCGCCCCCCCCCGCGGCGGCCCTCCCCCCCCCCCCCCCCAGGGCCCCCGTGACCCCCGGGCGGCCCCCCCCCGCCGGGCGCCCCCCCCCCCCCCCCCGCGGTGCGCCGCGTCTCGAGCACGCGATCCAGGTCGAGCTGCTCCGCTGCGTCCAGCGCCTTCTCCGCCGCCCTGCGGGTGTCGCGGCCGAAGACGCCGCGGAGTAGCCACTTCCGCGCGAGCTGTGCGAGTGGCAGGTCGAGCCTTGCGACGTCGGGCTGTCGCTTCGGCGAGAGGTAGAGCTCGGCTGCGAGCTTCTTCACGAGTGCCGGATCGGCCGGCGCGCCGGTCGCCTGCTCGAGCCGATGCGCGAGCAGCGAGCCGAGAACGCGCACCTCGCGCACGCCGGCGCGCACCGTCGTTGTGAGCGAGACAGCCGTCGAGGCGACGAGCACCCACGGGACGCGGGTGAAGCGGGCGCCGCGGGCGAGGATCCGCACGGCCGGCGTCGCGATCGCGACGAAGCGTTGGACGCGGTCCGCGACGTCTTCCATCCCGTCGTCCGCGGCGATGAGGAGCTTGCCCTGGGCGGCCGTGGCGACGCGCTCGTCGCTGAGGAGCAGCCGGTCGACCAGGTCGTCGAGCAGGTTGCCTGCGGCGCGGACCAGCGCGGACGTCATGACCTCGTCGTGGATGGACTGGCGGTACGGCTCGACGTCCACACAGCTGTTCTACCCCAATCGCACCGAATGCCACCTCTTCATTCGCGGCACGACCTGGCTCCGACACCGTGCCACAACGCTCGCGACACCCTTGTCCATGGCGTGACCAGGCCAACCCCTCGGCCCTGCACCTTGCCTCAGGGTTGGTGAGAACGCGAGGGCGAACGTGCGAATGGTGCTGGTGGAGGCGTTGTCCCAGCCGTCGTCGGAAGACGCCGTGCTGTCCAGGTCGCGCGCAGCGTCGCGGCGTCTGCCGGCTCGTGTGTGTAATCCTCGCTGACTGCCGTCACCGCGAAACCGGCGCCTTGGAGGCAGGCACGGACATCGGCATCCGTGTGGAAGTACTGGCGGTGCCGCTCGCAGAAGGGGTCACCGTCACGGGGCCGCGTGAGCACGATCTTGGTGTCGCACGTGCGGGCGCTCGGGTCGACGACGCTGCTGATCACGAAGTCGTTCTCCGCGGCTCGACCCGCGACGACGCCGTGGGAGATCGTGAACGCCATCATCGCTTCGGTGTGGAGGTCGAACACGAGCCACCCGCCGGGCCGAAGTCGGTCGGCCACCGCAGCCATCGTCAAGCCCAACTCCTCCGGAGTGAGGTAGTTGAGGCCGTCGAACGTGCAGACCGCCGCGTCGAAGACACCCTCGACCGTCAGGTCGGGCAACGTCATTCGACTCAACTCCGCCTCGCGGCCGAGCCGCTTGCGAGCCACGGCGAGCATCGCGTCGGAGGCGTCGACGCCGACGACCCGGTAGTCCCGTGCAGTCAGCTCGGCCGCGAGGAGGCCAGTGCCGCAGCAGAGATCGAGCACAGACCGCACGCGCTCCGCATCGGCACTCCACAACTCATGGAGGAACGAGGCCCAGCGGCCGTGGCAGGGGTCGATGACGATCTCGTCGTAGACCCCTGCCAGCCGCGAGTACGCCTCGACATGCCCCACAGGGCGCGGGTGCAGTCCCGTCAGATTCCGAGGATCTTGGCCTTGGCGGCCGCGAACTCCTCATCGGTGAGCACGCCCTGGGCGTGAAGCTGCGCCAGATTCTGGAGCTGCGCGGTGGCGTCATCCTCCGGGGCGGCCGTCGGCGGCGCCTGCTGATACTGCGCCTGCTGCTGGGCGTTCTGTTGCGCGTCCTGCTCGTCGTACTTCGCGGCCTGACGGCGCTGCACGCGCCCGGACACGGCGGTGGCGGTTCCCGCGACGACGGCGGTGCGGGCTGCCATGCGTACAAGTCCCATCTCGTTTCCTCTCGATCTCGAAGGGCTCTTAGCTTGCCTCGAACGCTTCCACGACGTCGACCGGGATCCGGATCGAGTCGATCAACACAGCGTCCGCGGCCCGGAGAGCGTCGACCACTTTCCCGACCCAAAGGTTCTCGTACGCGATCAGGAGAGCGGCGCTGTCGGACGGGAGATCGTCGCTGACCTCCTCGGCGTCTTCGGGTCCCAACGCACCCGGCTGCGTGACGTCGATCGAGAAGAAGGCCGCGCCCTCCTCGCCGATGTCCGCCGCCTCGAGGGTCGTCACGACGCCGTCTGCATCCTTCATCACGAACAGCAGGTCGAGTACTCGAATCGTGCCGTTCTCCGCGAGCTCCATGATCGCCGGGGCGATACGCCCGCTGAACTTGTTGCCCGGAAAGCCGATGATGTATACGTCGACGGGGCCAACTGCCATGATCTCTCCTTGGTCGGGGGTCAGCGCTCTAGCTGAGGGCGCCGTAGAAGGATCCCCTCGGCCGCGAACAAGCCGTCTCTCGTCGTGGAAGGCCAGTATACGCCGACGAGACGGCGGCGCCGTGCACCTCGCGCAGTCGCTCGGAGGCTGAACGCACGTCGGTCGAGAAAGTGAACCGGAGCCAGAACAGGCTTCCTCGACGCCGTTTTGCCACGAGCCCTCGGTCGACCCAATCGGGAATCTGCTCCACGGCCGCTCCGCGTCGCTCGGCAACTCGGTGAGCTGCGCGCTGACGAAGTCGACGTCCTCCGCAGCCGACGCGCACTCCGAGCCGTGAACGCCCACCTCGACCGCCTGAAGAAGCGCAGCTCGACGCGTCCGTCCGGAGGAGCGCTGTTCCACGCGTCCCGTCCGGATGCAAGCTGAGGAACGACGCCACCTCGCGCGCCTCGACCACGAAGGCGGGTAGGACGACGGAGGTCTCACCGACCTCTATGAACGAGTCGCGCGGACAGAATCGGGCGCGCAGGGTTGCCGAGAGATCGTTGCGGATGCGCTCGTGGTGGGCGTCGAACGCGCCGCGGTCGGACGGATCCGCGCGCGTGAACGCCGCCATCTGGACGGCACGAGGATCGCTCTCCCACTCGAACAGCGCGTCGAGATCGCGATCTGCAAACGTCCGAAGCGTTACCGCCAGACCCACACCACTTGGTCTCCTCCGCGATCTCGGCTGGAAGGGTCGGATCGTGCCACAGCCCCTCAGGGTGCGTTCGCCAACACTTCGCCGAGATCGGAGACCGTCCCGGGGTGCGAGAATCGCGCCGTGCCCGAGGCGCAGCTCGAGGATCTCGGATCGGGGCTCGCCCCCGTCACCGAGGGCTGGTTCGTCGTCAACGTGCGCGAGGCCGAGTGGTGGTTCGAGGAGGGGAGGGGCGCGAGGTGCGCCTTCGAGAACGAGTACGGCGACTCCCCGGTCGAGTTCCCTCAGCTCGGGATCAACATCACCGTCCTCGAGCCCGGGCAGACCAGCCTCTACCACGGCGAGACGAACCAGGAGGCGTTCCTGGTCCTTGCAGGAGACTGCGCCCTGCTCGTCGAGAACGAGGAGCGACGCCTCCGGCCCTGGGACTTCTTCCACGCTCCTGCGTGGACCGAGCACGCCTTCGTGGGTGCGGGCGAGCGGCCGTGCGTGATCCTGATGGTGGGTGCGCGCTCGGGGCCGGGCGTGCGCTACCCGGTGTCTGAGCTCGCGGCGCGCTACGGCGCGAGCGTGGCGGAAGAGACCTCCGACTGGCGGCAGGCATACGCGACCGTCGAGCCGTTCCGGCGGGAACGGCCGCCGAGCTGGCCTCGTCTGCCCTGGGCGTAGCCGCTCACGACAGCACGCGCTCGAGCGCGGCGCGGTCCGTCGGCTCGCCGTGCGCCGGCAGGACGAGCTCGACCGGCAGATCGAGCAGCGGACGGAGCCGCTCGACGACATCCTCGCGCGTGACGTGCTTGCGACCGCCAAGCTGGATGTCCAGTCCGCCGCCGAAGTCGGACAGCGAATCGCCCGTCACGATCGCGTTGATCGACTGCAGCCAGAGGACGAGATCGTTGTCCTCACGGCCCGCATAGGCGGTAATCCCGAACGGCCATGGCCCGGCAGGGCGGAAGTGTCCTACGCCTTCGCCCGCACGCAGCCAGGCGAGATCGTCGCTCACCATCCCGCGCACCCGGTCGGCGTCGACGCCGAACTTCTCGACCACCGCTGAGTCGCCGAGAGCATCTCCAACGACTCCGCCCGTCGCAGCGGAGTGGTGGTCGTGTCAATAGGCTGTCGTGCGGCGCGCCGACGTCCAACGGGTGCACGCGTCGCGAGGCCCGTCGGAACGCCGCGAACGGCTTGACGGAGCGGCGCCGGAGTCGAACCGACCGAGCCGTGGGCTACACGACCGCACAGGTTTTGAAGTCTTGCGCTATTAGGGCACGCGATCACGGGCGCACGCTGGCATTGGCTTCTGGGCTCGCGGACGTGCCACATCTCTCGCCACAGTGACCGACATCGAGACTGCCTCGCGCGACCTCTTCGCTGCGACTTGCCACCTCCGAGTGGGAATGTCGGTTTGCGGCGCCCCAGTGTCTGAGGCACCCTCCCCCTCACAACGGTCATAACGATTGGGGCCATGCCGCTGAGCATCGAGTGCGCAGAATCGCTGCTGCCGCTCGCGCGCTCGATCTCGTAGAGTCAGAAGGGTGCCCACCAAGACCGTTGCCCCGGCGCATTCATAGGCTCTTCTCGAGGCTCTGGCCCCGGCCCCGACGAGCGTCAGTCGCTGCAAGCTTGTCATCCCTGTTCGCATCGGCGACGAAGCGAGCATGAGCCGCTGAGCTCGTTCAACCCCGACTCCTGGACCCCGCCGCTGTCGCCTTTGGCGTGGGCTCGAGATGCCGCCGAGCAGTACGTCTGCGTGGGCGCCGTTCCAGCGGCCCTACGGGCTGCCGCCGCCCCGGCGCGGGTGGAGGTCGATCCGATCACCTACGCCGTGATCGGCGGCGCCCTGTTCGCGATCTGCGAAGAGATGGACTTGACGCTCCGGAACACCTCGCTGTCCCCGATCATCAACATCGGCAAGGACTTCTCTTGCGCCCTCTTCACCGCCGACGCACAGCTCGTCGCCCAGGCATGTAACTGCCCGGGGCACGTCGGGTCGATGCACTTCGCCGTGATGGCGTGCATCGACCGGTTCGCGCGGGACGAGATGCGCCCGGGCGACGTCTTCATCCTCAACGATCCGTACCGGGGCGGAACACATCTGCCGGACATCACGCTGATCACACCGATCTTCCTCGGTGACGAGATCGTGATGTTCGCGGGAAACCGGGCTCATCACAGCGACGTCGGCGGCAGTGTGCCGGGCAGCTTCCCGCTGTCGAACGAGATCTACGAGGAAGGGATCAGGATCCCACCAGCTCGACTCGTCGATGGCGGTACGCGAATCGACGTCGTGTCGGAAATACTCCTTGCCAACGTGCGAACGCCGAGGGAGGTTGAAGGCGACCTCGACGCACAGATCGCCGCCAACGAGGCCGGCGTCCGCGGGGTCGCACGGCTCCTCGAAAGGTATGGGCGCGACGTCGTGCTCGGAGCGGTGGACGAATACCTCGACCACTCGGAGCGGGCGCTCCGACGGAGCCTGCTTCTTCCCAACGGCACGTACTCGGCGTCAGACTGGATCGACGGGAACGGACACGATGACCGGCCGCTCGAGGTCGCCGTCTCGCTGACGATCCGCGACGGAGACGTGTTCGTCGACTTCGCGGGCACGCATGCGCAGTCGCGCGGCCCCGTCAACAGCGTCTTCCCCGTGACCGTCTCCATGGTCGTCTCGACGCTGCTCTCACTCACAGACCCGACGATCATGCCCAACCACGGCTTCTACCGGCCGATCCACGTCACAGCACCCGCCGGCTCGCTCGTGAACCCGCGGTTTCCGGCGCCAGCCGTTGGTTTTCCCGATGTCTGCAACCGCATCGTCGACGTCGTCATCGCCGCGCTCGCCCCGGTCATTCCCGAACGCGTCATCGCCGCGACGAGCGGAACGACGTGCAATGCCTTCCTCGGCGGTCGGCACCCGATCACGGGCGACCCCTACGTCTGGTACTCGATCAACTCCCAGGGCGGATGGGGAGGACGCGCCGGCGCCAACGGCTGGCACAACGTCTGCTTCATCGAGGCGAACGGCTGGGACATCCCTGTGGAGACGATCGAATACCGATACCCATGGCGGGTGCTCGCTTACCGGCTGCGAGTGGATTCCGCCGGCGCGGGTCGCTGGCGCGGCGGTGAAGGCAATCACATCGAGCTCGCGCCCGTGGGCCACGATGCCGTCTTCTCGCTGAACGGCGATCGGGCCAGCACACCGCCGTTCGGCCTCTTCGGCGGCAAGCCCGGAGCCACCGCGCGCTGCCACATACGACGGAGTGACGGCACGGAGGAGCAGATCGCGCCGCGGACGATGAAGGCCGAGCGCGTTGCCGTGCACGAAGGCGACGTCCTCGTCATCGATGCCACCAGCGGGGCCGGCTACGGCAACCCGCTGGAGCGGGACGCGCAAGGCGTCCTCGACGACGTGCTCGACGGCATCCTCTCGTACGAGCGGGCACGAACCCAGTACGGAGTCGTCATCGACCCCGGAACCGGCGCGCTCGATGAGGAGGCGACGCATGAGCTCCGCGCCGAGCTGAGTCGGGCGTTCGACGCTACGGCACCAAGTCGCAGCCTGGTCGACCGGCGAGGCTACGAGCTGATACCGCCTGCCGCGACGTGAGCGAGGCGCGGCACATCCTCGGGATCGACATCGGAGGGACTTTCACGGACGTGCTGGCAGTCGATGTGGAGAACGGCGGGCTGTCGGTGGCGAAGGTGCCGACCGTGCCGGGGAGCCTCGTCGACGGAATCGTCGCGGGGGTGGAGGAGCTCGGTCTCGAGCTCGGCGCGGTTTCGCGCATCGTCCACGGCAGCACGACGTGCACGAACGCGCTGATCGAAGGCACGCAGGCCCCCACCGGCTTCATCGGGACACGCGGGTTCAGCGACGAGTTCGACATCCAGCGCATGGCGCGACGGTGGGCGAAGACGCCCAGGGCGGCGATCTATGACCTCCATCAGGTCAAGCCTGCGCCATTCGTCCCTGCCGGCTTCGCCGCGAGGTCGACGAGCGGATGCTCTTCTCCGGCGAGATCGTCGAGCCGCTCGACGGCGGCCAGCTCGACGAGGCCGCGCGTACGCTGATCGCACACGGGGCCGAGGCGATCGCGATCTGTTTCCTGTGGTCACCCGTCAACGACTCCCACGAACGGCAGGCGAAAGCGCGGCTGGCGAATCTCGTACCCAGCGGGTTCGTCTCGATCTCGACCGAGGTCGCCCCGGTGATCCGCGAGTACGAGCGCATGGTCACGACGGCCGTGAATGCGTCGCTCCTGCCCGTGCTCGGCGGATACCTGCAAAGCGTGGACGAGCGGCTGCGTGACCACGGCTTTCGCGGCCGGCTCTCGCTGATGCAGTCCCACGGAGGGGTGAGCGGCCCTGACGCGCTCCGCGACCTCCCCGTGCTCACGCTCCGCGGTGGTCCCGTCGGCGGTGCCGTCGCGGCGTCGTTCCTGGCGCGCAGGCTGGAGCGGCCGCGTGTGATCTCGTGTGACATCGGCGGAACGAGCTGCGATACGGCACTCGTGCTCGACTATGAGGTCCCGATCACCGACGGCACGGAGGTCGACCATTACCCGGTGCGCATCCCGACGTCGGACATTCGCTGCATTGGCGCGGGTGGGGGCAGCGTCGCGAACATCGACGCGGGTGGCGCCCTGCGCATCGGGCCGGGATAGTGCCGTCGCGAATTCGCCCGGGCCTGCGTGCTACGGCCGAGGTG